>CAVTXN010000025.1:0-73894 GCA_963738555.1 Terriglobia bacterium | reverse complement strand
TATTTCGGGAGCTACTTGGAAATGGCGTGTACTAGTTTCTGGCGAACCCGTTTCCCGAGCCACAACTCTGGTAAACGGCAAATAAGATTTGCCGCTCAGAACCCCTTTAAGCTATTCGGGCCTTACCCAGGCAATTGCGCAAACCTGTTGTCAAGCGATGCCGTTGTGCAATACAGTTATGCAACCCCGAAACGGAGGGAACAGGACCGTCGCAGATTAATTGCATAAACGCTGGTTTGGGCAACGATATTGGCCAGTGTTTCCGACAATCCTGTATTTCGAGCACAAATCAAAAAGGCATTGCGTCTATATGGCGGAGCATCCACTCCCAACAGTTCGCCATTCACGTCCGTGAGTGAGGCAAGTCTGTTGTATGGGAAAGTGGGGCGCGAACAAACGCGCTCTCTCCGGAGTATCGTACTCTGCGGGCGGGTTCTTCAGTTAGGCAGACCGATTCGGCGCAGCAGGTCCTTAAAACGAGGATCATCGTGAAGGCTTTCGAATTCTGGCTGGTGAGCTATGAAGATGAGAGATGCCACGCGTTCTTGATAAGACTCCTCCAGCAAATCGAAAGCCTGATCACGGTCGCCTAGAAGCGCGTAAACAGCCGCCCAGCCGAGCACGACGACGGATCGAGGCGAGTCTCCTCGCTCGAAGTCGGAGAGCAGCTTTCGCACCCTGCCCGTTTGACCGGCGATTCCATAAACCATGGCTTGCACTATTTGCTCCCGCTCGCTCGACTGAGGTTTGCTGAGAAACGGTTCGAGTTCGGCGAATGCGTCTTCATATCTGTTCATCTGCGCATACAGGACCGCCCGCTGTTGATGCGCGGCGGCAAAAGATGGATCGAGTTCCATAGTCCTCCTGCAAGTCTTAAGAGCCATCTCGTAGTCACGAGCGCAGTAGTACGTATTCGCCAGGCCCATGCTAATCGGAGCGGACAACGGATCCAGTTGCAGGGCTCGCTCCATCTCACGAACCGCCTCTCGCACCTGCCCCATGGCCAGTAACCAATAGCCGAAACCCCAGTGACAGCCGGCGAAATTCGGTGCTAGTTCAAGCGCAGTTCGAAAGTGTGTTTCCGCCTCATTCCAATCCCAGTCGAACGATAGGGCAACCATTCCTAGCATCAGATGGGCGCGCGGATGGTGCTCTTCAATCTCCAATGCTTTGAGTGCCGCTGATTTGGCCCTCGGGAAGGCTTCGCGTGACGGCGCAATCCCCAAAAAGCCCAACATCAGGTACACATAAGCGAGACCGGAATAAGCGTTTGGATACGCGGGGTCCGTCTCAATAGCCTGTCGAAGGAATTCAATGCCTTTTTGGAGTCCCTCGGCGCTCCACTTATTGGTGTGGTACATCGCCTTGATGTACAACTTATACGCTTCTACATTTGTGGTCGGCCGTTTCGCAAGATGCGCTCTGTCATTTGCATCGAGCGGAACGCGCAATCTGTTGGCGATCTCCTGCGTGATTTCACCTTCCATTGCGAGAATGTCGTCCCGGCTGCGGTCGTATTTCGCTCCCCAGACTTGTGATTCCACACTGCAATCAATCAGTTCTGCACCGGCAACGACGTGGCCCGCTCGCTCCATCACTCTTCCAGTCAGAACGAGACGTGCGCCAAGTTCACGGCCGATTTGAACGGCATCAAGGCCGGCATCTTTGTATCGAAAAGATGACGCTCGAGGGGATGACTCGCAATCTTATCAGTTGTGAAAGGTTATTGATGATAGTCTCGGCGATGCCCTCACCCAAAAATTCTATGTCTGCTTCGGCTCCAACCGTCTTAAATGGCAAAACGGCGATGGAATCATCGAACTGAGGAATGCCGACTGCTAGTCCGTATCCCTCAATCTCTCGGGCATTCACAAGCTGCCGTTTTACATGCCGCAGATCGGCCAGCACACTTAAAGCATTTGGGTATCGGCGCTCGCGATCCTTCGCAAGACATCGGCTTATGGTCGTTTCGAGTTGGGCGGGGGCTTCAGGAAGCAGGTCGCGCAGCGAGGCGGGGTTTCGATTGAGGATTGCATCAAGTACGGTTGCCGTCACGTTGCCCGAGAAGGCCGGCTTGTTCGTCACCATTTCATACAGGACCGCGCCAAACGAAAAAATGTCTGTGCGGCCGTCGAGTTCTGCGCACCGTATTTGTTCTGGCGACATATAAGCGGCTGTCCCCACCATAAAGCCTGGTCGCGTCAGATGAGGAGTATCGTCCCAGCCGATCTGCGTCGTTATCTCTGTCCCCACGACATAGTTGGAATCGACCACCACTGTCGAGACCGCGTTGCCAAGCATCAGTTTCGCAATGCCGAAATCCAGAATTTTCGCTTGCCCACGCGTGGTTACGAAGATGTTAGCCGGCTTAATATCACGGTGGATGATCCCTTTCTTGTGGGCGGCGTCTAGCGCGTCGGCAATCTGAATCGCCAATTCCATACTTTCATCGAGCGGAACAGGTCCCTTGCTAATCCGGTTCTCGAGACTCTGGCCCTCGAGCAGTTCCATGACAAGGAATGGGTACCCCTCGTGCTGGCCAGTATCGTGAACCGTGCAAATGTTCGGGTGATTCAGCGCCGAGGCAGCGCGCGTCTCCCGCTCAAAACGTTCCAGTGCATCTGGACTTTTGGTGACCGAGTCGGCCAGAAACTTGAGTGCAACGAGCCGCCCCAATCGGGTATCCTTCGCTTTATACACAACCCCCATGCCGCCGCCGCCCAGATGTTCGATCACTTGATAGCGGGAAATGGTCGTACCGATGAGTGCAACGGGCCCTCGAGCGGGAGTTTCTTGTGAATGATTCTGCTCTTTAGCCAGGGCACGCGCCTCCAGTTCCAACGCGTTCACTTCCAGAAAAGGGCCGTTCGTCTCGGTCGAGAGCAAGAGCGATTCAACCTCTCGCCGTAGTTCTTCGTCGCCCTCGCAGCCTCGTTCCAGGAAGGCGGGCCGCTGGCGCTCGTCCTGCTCCAGCGCAGAGGAATACAGCCGCTCGATGCACGCCCAGCGTTCAGGATCCACTCGCGTGTCCTCTCGTCAACTCGCACCGGAGCCAACCCTTTGCCAGTTTCCAATCGCGCATAACAGTTTCTACGGAAACTTCCAATATCTCCGCCGTTTCTTGCACACTCATCCCGCCAAAGAAGCGCAATTCGACCACCTTCGCCCGGCGAGGGTCGACCGCGGCCAAAGCATCCAGCGCCTCATCTAAGGCAACCAGGTCCGGACCCAAAGAGTGCGACGTTACCAGCGCTTCCTCCAACTCGAGCGGCCGAACGTTGGCCCCACGTTTCAAAGCGTGGCGCTGACGAGCCGAGTCCACCAGGATTCGCCGCATCAATTGTGCGCAGGCGCCAAAGAAATAAGTGCGATCCTTAGAGCCGGCTTCCGGAGAGTCGAGCAGCCGCAGGTAGGCTTCGTTTAGCAGCGCCGCTGTCTCCAATGTGCGACCGGCTCGTTCGCCGGCCATATATCTCCGCGCCAGCCGGTGAAGCTCGTCGTATACAAGCGGCGCCAATCTTTCCAAAGCACTCGCGTCTCCTTGGCTCCAGGCCCGAAGTAGCTGTGTTATCTCATGTGGCGGCCTGCTCATAAAACGGCTTCAGCGATACCCACCAGTATCCGCTTAAAACTCACCCGGATGTTCAATGCTTCGCACTTCCTTCGCTCGCCGATTCACAACGCTCGAATTATATTCACGGGAATGACAGTTTTGGAAGGTCATTTCCGCACGTACGGGTGAGGAAGATTCAGTCCACCTCAGAAAAGAGATTCACCATGAAATTAGTTGTACGTGCCAGATTTTTCAATCTACTGCTCATCGCATGCTCCGCGCTTTGTCTCAAGGGAGCGGATTTCAACGGCAAATTTACCTTGCCCTATCAGACCAAACTGGCAAACACCGTATTGCCGCCTGGCGACTATACGTTCAGATTGGACGACACAAACACCAAGCAAACCTTCACCATCCGTCAAGGAAACCGGCTGGTCACTTCAGTGATGTCGCTGACCGGCTACGGGACAGGGAGTACTTCCGGCCCAAGCTTTATGACCCTTGTCCAAGGCCGGATTCGCTCGCTGCATCTAGCCGCGGTGGGACGGACCTATACCTACGGGCAACCGAAACACGAGAACCCGGAGATATTGGCACGCAGCGGAGGTATAGGTGTTGTTGCGCTTGCAGTACCTGCAAAGTAGCATTCTTTTGCAACTGAGCAAGCGAAGGCGACATCCAGCGCGCCAGCCTAGCACAGGCGGAGTTCCCGTCTGGACTAGTTGACGCGCACCCGCGCCCGGTGTGTTTTTGAAAACAAGGCGCTTCAATGGCAGAAGGCGCTTGTAGAATAGGCCTGAAATTCTTTTTCGCGCAAGCGGCTTAGCGGGTTCAAGTCCCGTCCCAGGGCACCATTTGCTGCGCTTAAGGGCGAGCAGTTCACCTGTGCGCATCCCGAGGTGGTGAGCGACCACAAGGATTAGCATGCAGCGAACTGGCAGCTGCGACTCCGCCTCGATCGCGGCATTCGTTGGCTCGACTGTACGCAACGGAATTGGGCGACTTGAGGAAGATTCGCCGCGAGAGGTCGAGGCCAGTCTGGCCGCCATGGCTCAACAAATAGAGACGCTCCGTCAAAGGCCAGCGCGCCCTCTATTGGCTCATCCATAGGACGCCGACGATTCTCAGCGGACAGCTTCTGAATGAGGGCGGCGGTAAGGATTCCTTCCAAAAACCCATTCATGTGGCGTCCAGGCTAGGGTCGTGCAGATTGCTTCTAAAACGAAAGGCAAGTGTTGATTGAAACAGGTGGCATCGATTCGACGACGTTGGATGGGCCTTTGATCCGCTCGACCGCGAGCGTCATCTGATCGCTTGGCGCGCCCTACGGATGCCAAGGCCAAAAGTGATGAATCTGTGCCCGTTCGATTCATAGAATCCGCACCGATTGGCGAGCACAACTTGCTCTATGTCGGTCGTATTGAAAGCAATCGCTCGATAAAATTCGGCAGCCTACCTCGTTCCCACGCCTTATTCGTAAAAAAATCACCTTGTGGGGCCTGTGTCCGCCTGTGGTGGAAAAGAACCGTAAGTGTCCCTCGTCGTGCTGCTCGGGCGACGCTTCATTGAACCGTGCATGCGGCCCTCTGATGCAACGCGGCATGTATTGAAGAACATCCCCCTGTGCCAAAATTCGGCGTGCATAGCAAAGCCGCAGTAGTTCCTAATGCAAGTGAAAAAGTTCACACGTGGCAAGGTGCCCGCGATCACGGCGTTGACAATGTCAATCGTGAACCGTGGATGTACTCACCATCCAGTTCACCATTCCAGCGCGAATAGCCTATGACCGCGATCTTCTGTGCGTCAAGACCGGTACTCGTGTACTCATCCCAATCCAAGGATCGTGTTGTATGAGAGTCATTGACGTTTCAATCAAACTGATGTGGCGTGCACGGCACTCGCTCTCTCGCCTGCGCTGTCGAGTATCTGAGGCCAGCTGCTCGTGTACGGATCCGGGAACCGACCGTTCTAGTTTCATGAGCATCATCCGCTTCGAAGCGGGCGATCTGACGTGTTTGCATTAAACCTTCGATGCTGTTGAAAAACTATTATTGGCGAGGTGACCGGACTCGATCGACTATTTGGCACGGCTACCGTTCCGTGAATGGCCTTTTCAGGCGATTCCCTATGCCGGTTCTTTTGGTTGGCCCAGAAATCTCATTAGCCGTTTAACGTTCTGTGCCGTTGCCGCCAAGATGAATTGCTCCTTCGCATTTCGCAGGCCGCGCAGCCGTACCTTACGGAGCCGGATTTGATTGCGTAATTCGGAGAACAACGCCTCGATCTTGTTTCGAGCGCGGCGAGCAATCGCAAATTCCGGTGTTTGGCTGAGCTTTCGAACGTGCTCGCGCAATCCTATACAATTCATCTAAGTGCGATGAGTCGACGACGGAGTGCAGGCGGCTTATGAGAACAGTTTTGGCATTGCGATGGCTTCGCGCCGTACGTAAAGCCCTGTGCACCTCGACTCAACCCGATGTAGTGAAGCAAATGGCCTGCTGGACAGCGATAGGCGTTTTCTTCCGGGACATGAATGAAGTCATTCTGCGTGTAGAAGCCCTTTGTTTGTTGCTTTCGATCCAACACCGGGATGTACGGCGTCATCTGCCGATTCAAAGCCAAGACAGAAATTCACCGGTGCCATAGCTCTTGTCGGCAGTGACGCTGGCTGGTTGCAGCCCGAAGCGTTCTTTCGTCCGTTCCAACATCTGCCGGGCCGCAATAATTTCTTGGCTGAGGCGTGCTGGGGTAGCCATAACGCCCGCGATGATGCAGCTTCGATTGTCGATCAGATAGTTGTCGTAATAAGCGAACTCTGAAGCTCCCCGCTTGCTCGATAGGGCTGCTTCCGGATCGGTCGTCGAGATCTTCATGGGTGGCGAGTTCCGATACGTGCGGCGCAGTTCGGGTTTACCTTCCGCTTCGGTGGCGGAAGGTTCAAGTTGCTCCGGCTCCACGATAACGTTCTCGCGCTCGACCTGCTCCACGTACTCGCGCACAGTGCGATTGACTTTGGCGACCTCCGCGAGTTGTTCGCGAGTGATCGTGCGGTCAGGGCTGGCATTTGCGGATCTGCGTGCTATCCACTGAAAGGTCCCTGCCTTCCAAGAGGCCGACACTCATACACTGCTGAACGATCCGTTCGAAAGTTCCAGAAATAGCGACGACTCCTAAAACGCCCATGCCGATTCTTTGAGAATGTCGAGTGATGCGGAACCTCCTGATTAAAGCTCAGCCCGGTGAACCAGCGATAAGCGAGATGCATCCCGACGTCCTCGACCAGGCGGCGCTCACTGGTGATTCCGTAAAGATAACCAATCAGAAGGATGCGCAACAAGACTTCTATCAATTGAAGGCCGACCTGTGTGGCTATAGCTCGCCTTCAAGGTCTCGCGCACAAAAGCGAAGTCAACGTGCCGATCGACAAGCCGCAGCAGATGATCTTCAGGAATGTGGTCTTCGATCCGGAAGTAGTAGAACAACGACTCAGAGCGAGTTTGTTGACCCATCATGAATCATACGCCTCCGCAGATTTCAATCGTGAACGTCACGAAGGAACTCGATGCATAGACGCTTGCGAAGACGCGAAAGTCACCCAAAGACATCTCTTCCAAAAAATGTTTTAGAGACGTGTACTGAATCCTGAGAGTTTCTTTAATCGACCAGCGCCCAGCTTGAAACCCGTTAGCTGAGTTTGAAGCCAACCGATCTGACGGCCCTCTCAGAGCGCGTGACGAGGCCATGCAAGCCAGGCGAGAGCAGCCGCAAGCAGCGTAAGCACCAGTGGCACTGCTGGGTTTTGGTGCAAGAGCACGACAGAAAGCAAGGTTGCCAATCCAATGGTGCAGACAATTAGCAGTGCTCCATAGCCCGTCCAGCGTGGCACAAACAATAGTAGTGCGCCGATTACATCGAGCAGACCCGTTACGTAGCGGAACCACTGACCCGAGCCGATCGCTGCGAACAGTTGCACAGTTTGCAGCGATGAAGTGAGCTTCGCTGTCCCGATTACCAGAAATGCGAGCGCCAGCAAAATCCGGAGAATCCCAATTGCGACCTGCGCACCCTTCGCTCGCTCCATAAGATTCCGGCACTCAGTTCAAACTTGCGTGTGCTCATAAGGTATACGAGCCGGATGCAGCAGCAGTTCCATCAATCTGAATGGGATCTGGTAAGCCCGCCAACACTAATTACCGACCTTACTCTATGCAGCGAGCCTGCTCAATCGGGATGCGCTAACAAAATGAGTCAGGAATCCGAAATCCGGACGTGCGAGCAGGAGTTTTTCAACAGCATCCTTTCTTTGCAATGTCATCCTTGCAGCGGGAAGATTTCATTTACATTCAGTAACGCTGTTCGGTCCGTATTTCGCGGTCATGCGAACCTGAGCGACCGGCCAGCCTTCTTTACTGATCACTTCAACTATCGTCGGCAATCTGGACATTGTACTGATCACCCTTGTTCGCGATACGACACTCTGGCTAGCTTCCGCCTGGCAAGCGATACCAAACCATTTTGGCCAGCGGCGGAAAGATTCTTTACGGCCCCGGCTTGACGGCGTTCGACAGAGCCAAGCGGTTATCGTGCGTTACGTAGCTGATCTGTAGATCGAAGCCGTTGGGAGTGGTTGTGTGATAGCTCTTGAAAGCGGCTACGTGGATGTCGTCCTTGGTAGAGGTGTCAATGCGAGCTCTGAGTCCCTGCTTTTTGAGCTCAGCTTTCACGCCGTCTGTATTCCAGGGCGCAATACCGAACGAGATGTGATCGATGCGCTCGCGGCGGCTCGGCGGGGGGAAGCTGGGTTGTTAGGGTTGCCTCCGCGGATAATGATGTCGCCGATGTCACCGATCATCAACTCGTGCTGGCTGCCTTCATCGTAGGTCTCTTTCCAGCCGAGGAGGTTGGTATAGAAGGAAGCGGCTTCCTTGTAGTTGGCCGCATTGTAGGAGAGGTGGTCTAGCCAGACTGTGTTCCAGCCGGTGGCTACAAAGGGCGCCGATAAAGGCGTCGATGCGGAGAGTTTCGAGGTTGCTCGTGTCTTGCGAGCTTTGGCGAGACCGCTGCCGTTACTCATTTGTAGATCGAAGCCGTTCGGATCTCTCACGTGGAAGCTTTCGAAGCCCTTGCCGCCGTTATCAGGCTTGGGCGTTAAGCCGCGGGCCAGAAGTTCCGCTTCGACCGTCTTCGCGTTCCATGGCTCGATAACCCAGCAGATGCTATCAACGGCAGCCCTGGCGCGTTCCGGCGCCTCTTTGAATACGACCGAGGTCCAGCTGCCGATATCGAGCACGGCTTGCTTTCCGTCGTCGCCTCGCAGCTTCCAGCCCATCAGCGTAATGTAGAAGGCGGCCTCTCTTCGATAGTCAGACACCAGAAAAGTGAG
Source organism: Terriglobia bacterium (assembly GCA_963738555.1). Taxonomy (GTDB): domain Bacteria; phylum Acidobacteriota; class Terriglobia; order Bryobacterales; family Bryobacteraceae; genus Bog-105. The sequence continues at coordinate 64,958 of CAVTXN010000025.1, read as the reverse complement.
GTGGTCGAGCGCAACGGTCTTCCAACCAGTAGGGGCAAACACAGGTTTGATCGGAGCCGTAGCGAGTTCCCGTGTCAAAGGACACGCGGGCGTACCGTAGCCGTCGCGGCAGCGGCCTTGTCCGAATGCGGTGACTGCGAGCAAAATGTGAATGCGAGTAGCCTTGGAGCCATGCATGAAGGTAGCATCCAGTTCTCGCGTCTCCTTCCTTGAAGCCCTTAGCCTCTAAACCTCGGCGCGCCGACATTTATTCGGCAGATCAGATCGATAAAAAAAAAAAAAAAAAAAAAAAAAAAAAAAAAAGATCGTTTCCTGCTTATCGTTATGGATGAGCGGCGATCTCGAATAAGTGATACCATCGGCAGCGGTCAAAAATGTCCCACTTCAGACCGAGCTCGGACGAGCGTGACACTCTCAAAAAAGCAGTCGCAAAGTTCGCACACGACCCCATCAAATCGCAGCTGCTTTTACGCCTCGATGCGGAGGATGCAGACTATAGCCCTGGCAACGAAGAATGGAATCACCTCAAGTTTTGTATCGAGCAGCATCATCTCCACGCACAAACCGAAGTGCGGCGGGATCCGAAAAAGAAACCGGCGAAGCTCCAGCTAGACAAAGCCGACGCCCTTGCAAGAAAGTTCCATCCTAACTTTTCTTGACCGATCAACAACTCAACAACGGCTTGTGACCGGGTTCTGCCCGATTCTTCGGCCATCCGGACACTAAGAAGCAGTGTCGCTCCGCCTCCGGCTCCGCGACACCGCTTCCAGATAATGAAAGAAGACCCCTACCCCGTGTTCTGGGACCGAAGTGTCACCTGTGTTCCGGGCCAGACAGGCTTGAGCCACTCCCCGCGTACAATAGGCTCGGCTGCTCCGGTCACGGTAACGATTACGTCCGCGCCCCGCACCGCGCGCTCGGCTGATTCCATCCTCCGTATCGCGTTTTCCCGCGCGAAACGCAGTGCATGCTCCGCTGTCCGGCTCCATACCCGGATCTCTTCAAATCTCCGCAAATTCCTCAGTACTTCCCAATGCGATTTCGCTTGCACTCCACTCCCCAGAATCGCCAAAACGCGCGGCTCTTTTGGAGCGAGTAATCGAGTTGCTACCGCCGAAACGGCCGCCGTTCGCATTTCTGTGATCAGGCGCCCATCCATCATCGCCAGTAGCTCGCCCGTGCGGCTGCTGTATAACTCGATGCTTGCCAGATGCGTGGCTATCCCGCGTGCTGCATTCTCGGGAAACACGGTCACCAACTTCGCGCCCATTACATCGTCAACCACTGCTGGCATCACTCCGAACCAGCCGTTGTGTTCGGCAATCCGCAGTGCCGTACGTACCGGCTGTTGTATTCGGCCCGCCGAAAAATCCATCAAACTCGCTCAATTGCCGGAATAAGCTCTTCAAATTGCAGAACTGCCTTCACCTCGGCTTCTGTAATGAATCGCGGAATCTCCGCACGCCGTTTTCAAGCGTAACAATCGGAAAACCCATAAGAGCGCATCTGGATCGCCTGATTTGCGCTATCGCTGCTTAGGTGAACAAAATCACTCGTAAACTCGGCTTGACGGCGCTCAGAAAGAGCGCAACGTCTCTACTTGACGCGCTAGTGAAGTTGCGGGAAACTCTAATGCGAGAGGTTTCCACTGGAATGTCAACTGAAGAACAGGGTATTCAGCCTTTACAGGCTTCGCGTGCGCAGCTCGGACAGCAAGGCTGGATATGTGGCGGCTGAACAGATTTCTCGCGAAAATTTGTAGTCTGCTTAATCCCCGCCGCGCGAAAAGGAACTTGCGCGCGAGCTGGAATCTCATTTAGCTCTTATTCAAGATGACTTGATATGGCGCGGTATGGACCCCGCCGGGGCTCCCTTGGAAGTTAGACGCGCTTTCCTGGGCCTTTCCACCCTCTTCGTCTTGATTGCCGCGATTGCCACGTTCGTTCCGGCACAGCGAGCAATTAAGGTTGATCCTCTGGTTGCTCTACGTCACGAGTGATCATCGCTTGCGCGGCCCGCGCGGGCGCAGCTCAGAGTGACTGAATTCTTTTCGGTTAGCCCATGCTGCCTTTAAACATGAAAAATCCGACCCAGGATAAGGCAGTCGCGTCGTTCAGAAAATGCGCGGCCATACACGGGAGTAAAGCTCGCCGTCCGAGAAGATACGAAATACCCCACAACATTCCGAGAACAGCGGTAGGCGCCATAATTCCGACTGCCGCCACGAATCCATGTACCGCGTATCCAAGATGGGAAAAGCCGAAGGAAATTCCGGGAACAATGACCTGCGTGGTCTTGCTGTATCCTGCTTTGCCGAAGTGGGTCATGAGCAGTCCGCGAAAGAGCAGCTCTTCACAAAATCCCGCAGTTATGCCTGTAAGAAGCGACGCAGCAAGGTGAAATCCTGTGGGGGCAAAGGCATAGTGAATCGGTATGCCCATTCGCGGGAAAAATCTTAGATTGCTTGCAATTGTGATCGCTGCAAAAGTCAACGCCGTGATCCATCCAGCCCAGTTGCTCATCCGCCACAAACCGATCTCGCGCAGCGACTCGCCGCGACGCCTCAGCACAAAAAAGGCTGCCGCAACGAATACCCACTCCGCTATGATCGGCCCGGCAAGACTCCAGAGATAGCGTTGCCCGAGTGTGCCGGTTTGAGCCGTGGGCACCGATACCGCAACGAGCTTTGAGAGTCCCGCGATCAACGCCGGCAACCCGAAACCAAGAGCTAACCACTCCAGCCAGCACTGCCACCTGAAACCGCCTCCCATGAACTCGTTTTTCATGTTCTTGTACGATCTTTCTTGGGCAACGAGGCGTTGTCCCAGTCTGCCCCGCGTGCAGATCGAGGTCGGCGAAAGCCAGGAGGAATTATGTCGAGCGAAAGAAATGCAACAGGATCAAGAGTAACCTTGCACGTAGTTTCAAGCCTTGATGGGTTCATCGCAAGGAAGGATAACAGTGTCTCCTGGCTAAATGCCAATGGAAGCGTCTATGAAGCCGGAGTTTCCATTTCCGAGGAAGAAGCTGCCGCCTTCGTCAAAGCCATAGACTGCTATGTGCTCGGTTCTCGCACGTATGAACACGCGCTTGAACTGGGCTGGCCGTACGGCGATACCCCGGCCGTGGTGGTGACGGGAAGGAAATTACCGTCGGCAAAAAAGAGCGTCGAGTTCTACTCGGGCGATCTCAAGACGCTCCTTGATGAGAAGCTAGCGCCCCGATATCGAAACATCTGGCTCGTGGGCGGCGCCCTGTTGTCCCAGCGTTTTCTCGAACTCGGCTTGGTGGACGAAATCAGGTTGACCATAGCTCCCGTCCTATTGGGTGACGGACTGCGGCTATTCGGTGGTTCTCTGACGGAGGAAAGGTGGAATTTGAAGAATGTCGTTGCGTACAGGAACGGCTTTGTTGAGTTATCGTACTCCGCCTCCGCCGCCGTAGCAGCGATGAACAGCTCTACGTTTTTGGAAGGAACCCTTACCGCCACCATATAGTGGAGGATGTTTTTATGCCTACATTTGCCGTTGCACACCTGCACCGCGTGAACATGGGTCAAGAAATTATCGAATACCTTGAACGGATCGATGCGACATTGGAACCGTTCGGGGGCCGCTTCGTTGTCCATGGCGGTGAGGTTGAACTGCTCGAGGGAAGTTGGCAGGGGCACCTCGTCATCATCGAATTTCCCGATCGCGAAAAGGCCCGAGACCTGGTACAGATCGGATGCTTACCAGGCTATTTGTTCGCTCCGCACGCGAAACTCTGAAGGTGACGTCGTCTTTATCGACACGGTTTCTGCGGACCATCGCGCGACGGATGTTCTGGCGTCGGCGCAACCGGGTGTAGTGTCCGGCAGCGTCTCTGCTCTTCTTGCCAGCGTTCAGCGCCATGCCTCCGCCTGGTTCGAATCGCTTTCCGATCGTCCGGTGCGCGCAACGGTACCGGCCGGTGAGTTGCGGAAGCTGCTGGACGGCCCGCTTCCGCGCGAAGGAACGCCTCCGGAGGCCGTCATTGACATACTTGCCCGCGTTGGCATGAGCGGCACGGTAGCCTCAGCTGGACCGCGATACTTCGGCTTTGTGGTGGGGGGCAGCCTTCCTGCCGCACTCGCTGCGGACTGGCTCGTGTCGGCCTGGGATCAGAACAGTGGCATCTACGCGTTGTCGCCGCTGACCTCTGTAATCGAGCAGATCACGGGATCCTGGTTGCGGGAACTTGCCGGACTTCCTCCGGCAATGAGTTTTGGGTTTGTAACCGGCGCTCAGATGGCGAATTTTACTGGACTGGCGGCCGGGCGGCATCGTGTATTGCGTACCGCCGGATGGGATGTTGAGGCAGAAGGCCTCTTCGGAGCACCGCCTATTGACGTAATGGTGAGTGACGAAGCGCACTATACGATATTCATAGCGCTTCGTTTGTTAGGTCTCGGCGCCAATCGAGTTCGCCGAATTTCTACAGATAGCCAGGGCCGCATGCGCGCTGACGAACTCGCGGCCGCGCTGCGCACCGGCCCGGGGCCGTGCATCATCTGTGCGCAAGCCGGCAATGTGAACACCGGCGCATTCGATCCCCTCAACGAAATCGCAGATCTGGCAAGGACGCGCGGAGCGTGGCTCCACGTCGATGCCGCGTTCGGCCTCTGGGCTGCAGCTTCGCCCGAGCGGGCGGCCCTGGTTCGCGGCATCGAGAAGGCCGATTCCGTCGCTGCCGATGCGCACAAGTGGCTCAACGTTCCCTACGATTGCGGAATTGTCTTCTGTGCCGATGAGACGGCCCACCGCAGTGCGATGTCGCTCTCGGCGGCCTACATTGTCGCCACCCAAAGTGAACGGGATCCCCATGAATTTGTCCCGGAAGAGTCGCGCCGAGCCAGAGCAGTCCCTGTGTATGCAGCCTTGCGCTCTCTTGGAGGAAAAGGCTTTGCCGAGCTGATCGAACGAAACTGCCGGCAAGCAAGCCGGTTTGCTGACGCTTTGCGAGCCGCCGGCTACGAAGTGCTCAATGCCGTAGTGCTCAACCAGGTTTTGGTTTCGTTCGGAACACCGGAACAGACCCAGCGCACGATTGCGGCCGTTCAGGAGGACGGTACATGCTGGTGCGGAGGAACGGTCTGGAAGGGCCGAACCGCTATGCGCATCAGCATCTCTAACTGGTCGACAACCGACCAGGATATAGACAGAAGTATTGCCGCGATTCTGCGCGCCGCGCGGTAGTCCCCGCCTTCCCGAATCTCTATCCCGTTCGTGCGAATCGAATTGCTGCATGTCGGTCGAACCGTTCTCGCCGCCCTTCTCGCAAGCAGCGGTCGATGAGCTCCGTGAACGCTTGGCGCGCACGCGCTGGATCGATGAAATCCCTGGCTCTGGCTGGCAGTACGGGTTCAATGTTGAATTCCTTAAAGAGCTCTGTCGCTACTGGCGGGATACCTTCGATTGGAAGGCTCAGATCGAGAAGATCTCGTCATTCCCCCACTACCGCTTCACCTATGACGGCCTCGGAATTCATTTCATCCACCAACGCAGCTCCGGAAAGAATCCTCTTCCGATTATCGTCACGCATGGCTGGCCGGGCTCATTCGTCGAAATGCTTCGCCTCATCCCCTTGCTCGCCAACCCTGCTGGATCTCGAGGCGATGCTGCCGATTGTTTCGATGTCGTTGTTCCCTCGCTGCCGGGCTATGGCTATTCAGATCGTCCGAACAGACCCGGCATGAACGTGTGGCGTATCGCAGAAATTTGGGTTCGGCTCATGCGAGAACTTGGCTATGAACGCTTCGCGGCTCAGGGCGGAGACCTGGGCGCGGGTGTGAGCACCGCTTTGGGCCTGCGTCATCCAGACTGCATCGTCGGCATTCAGCTGAACTACATCCCCGGCTCGTATCAGCCTTATGTACCGCCCCACGCGAGGCTCGCGGCGGGCGAGCAAGAGTTCCTCAAAGAGAGGGCTCGCTGGTTCGAGCAGAATGGCGCGTACGCTCATATTCAGCGAACGCATCCACAAACCGCCGCTTACGGTCTCAACGATTCCCCGGCGGCAATCGCGGCCTGGATTCTCGAAAAATTTCGCGACTGGTCGGATTGCAACGGCGATCTGTGGAGCGCGTTTACGCGTGACGAATTGCTTGCCAACGTGACCCTCTACTGGATGACCGAAACGATTCACTCCTCATTTCGCCTGTATTGGGAAGGCGCGCGAGCGCCGATGCAATTCCGGGAAGGCGACTTTGTTTCGGTCCCCTGTGCGATCGCTCGCTTCCCAAAAGAGGCGCCATTCCCGCCGCGTGAGTACGTCGAGCGCGGCTACAATGTACAACGCTGGACAGAGATGCCGCGAGGCGGTCATTTCCCGGCTGCTGAAGAACCGCAGAGTTTATCGCAGGAGATTCGGAGTTTCTTTCATGCGTTGCGGTAACCCGTGCCACTGAACGGGATAAAACGGAGATAGTCTCCGCTTAGATAGATAGCTTTATTTACCGTCTGCCGGGCCCTTTTTTATAGGCGGTAAAAACCCCCACTTCGCGGCCCTGAAACTTTCGATCCGGACCTCCCCTTTGCCCCCTGACGCTTCCCATCCAACTCCTGTCCAGCGGCCGGCTTCAACTGACGGAAGTCTCTGTTTTTAAAAGGGGTTTTTACTCTGCCCACACCGATGGAATGAACCTTCCCGCTGCGTGCGCTGCGCCGCCAGCTCACCTTCCGCTCCCAATTTCCAGGCGAGGGTTCTTACCGTTTTGACGATTTGAATGCGAAACGCGTGCGAACAACGGAGAAGATCATTTATGGGGCAAAAACAGGAGACTCCTCTTACTGAGCGCCTCGCCCAGACCGATCGCTCCGAGCCCCAGAATGAGATGGATTACCTGAATAACCCAGTGATTGGCGCCCGGCATCATGTGCAGCTGCGCAATGCCGATGACCGGGAGCGCCACCGCCCACAACAGCGCGATGACAGGAAGAACCGGCTTCACTTTGGCCAGCAGACTCAGGATTACAATCGCCAACAGCGCGAACGTCGAGGATAAACCCAAGCCACATGTGCAAACGCAGAAGGGAGTAACCGTGGCCCAGCCAGAGAACGATCCCCAGCAGCAATCCAGCCAGGAAGGCCAGGCGTATCACCCAACGAAGAATGACAATCGAGAGAGACATGTTGACAGATCGATCTTTTGTTTATCGAGAGGCTGTTTGAGCTGTCTCGTTTCTGAGCGCTGCCGTAATCTGATCGACGATTTTAGTTTCGCGCACCAGCGCCTCTGCTTCCCGCGGAACCTGCGATTGCGCCTCGGCCCAGTCTTTCCGGTCCATCGCTTCCAGTACGCCAGGCAGCGGTTTGGCTTCGTACCCGGTGTAGGCGCCCGGCGCGTAAATCATGTTTTTGAACCACGGTCTGTGTGGCAGCCCGGCAGGGTCGGTCAGGGCTGGCCCGCTCTCCATCACTAACCGGTTAATGCGTGCAATCGTGCTCTCAGGCAGCGGCCAGTTGTTCGCCTGAGCTTTGGTCCACGCGGCCGAGAGCTTGTTCGCGCTGTCCGATAATCCCTCCAAAGCATTTTGCAACGGCGCGAAATCGAAGTAAGGAGGAACCTTTGCCGGCGGCGGTGGCAAAAGCGGTTTCGTTGGGTCGCTGGTTGCATCGAAAACGCCGTCCTCGATCTCGGCATTCCGTTGTCTCGTCTCCGCCTGATCGGTTTCGAGCAGCTCCTGCACGTTGGACAGAAACTTCTTCACGGTATCCGAAAATCCAACGAAATCAAATGGCAGAACCTCAGCGTCCGCCAGCCGCATCACGGCTGTCCCCATCAGCTGCGATTCTGCTTTTTCGTAAAGGAAATTCGGGTCGCCGAAATGTGTATACCAATAGAAATCGTCGTATATCGAGTGATAGATCCCCTCGCTTGCTTCCCCGCCGAATCCCATATCTGCCGCCGGAATACCAATGTGATTGATAAACGCCGTGTAGTCGGAACCATCACCTAACGCGCCGATATGCAAATCACCACGCTTCAGCGCGGCGGCGCGTTCTTCGGTCGTTCCGGCCTGCTCCACTTCGCGCAACCGGGCACGTTCCAGAACGGACATCTTCTTCTCGGGATCTGGTATCTCCCGCGCAACATCGTTTATGAATTTCTGCAGCACGTGAGAGCCGTCCGCCCCGAAGTAGCCGCGCGCATTCGAATCGCTATTGAAATACGCGACAGCGTGTTGCCGGAGTTCTTCGCCATGAGCCTCCACCCACTCCGTTGAGCCAAGCAGCCCCGGCTCTTCACCGTCCCAGGCACAATAGATAATCGTTCGCCTGGGCTTCCATCCTTGTTTGGCTAATTCCGCGAATCCGCGTGCTTCCTCGAGCTCGCTTACTAGCCCGGATATCGGGTCTTCCGCGCCGTTTACCCACGCGTCGTGATGATTGCCGCGAATTACCCATTCCTCCGGCAGCTCTGCACCCTGCAACCTTGCGATCACGTCATACAGCGGTTTCTGATCCCAATTCGATTTCACGACCAGATGAATCTTTGCAGGACCTGGCCCAAACCGATAAGTGATTGCCAGACTGCCGCGCCACGCTTGTGGAACTACCCTCCCGCCTAACGCCGCCAGCAGAGGCTCGGCATCTCCATAGGAGATCGGCAGCACTGGAATCTTGGTAATTGTTTCGGCATCTTTCAAACTCAAGCGCTTTGCTTCCGGGGTTGCAGCAACGCCGGGCGTGAGCGGATCGCCGGGATACTCGGTGTCCATCACCGACCCACGTTGCACTCCAAATGGCGGCCGGAAAGGCCCTTCGGGAAAAACAGCGCCGTGCGCGAAACCGTCATCGTGCGGATCGGAATAGATGATACAGCCGATTGCGCCATGTTCAGCCGCAACCTTTGGCTTCACTCCGCGCCAACCGCCGCCGTAGCGCGCAATCACAATCGCGCCTTTTACTGAAACGCCGTAGCGAGCCAGTTCCCGGTAATCGTCGGGCATGCCGTGATTGACGTACACCAAGGGTCCCGTAACGTCGCCGTCAATCGAATACGCGTTATAGGTGGGCAACTGTTCATCCTTTTGCGATGTGGTCGGATCGACACTCAAAACCGGCTCAGCGAGGGCTGCCACAAACTTCTTCGGCTCGATCATCTCCAAACGGTTGCCTCGCGGAGTTGGAAACAGAACATCAAACTGCTCAATATGAGCATCAAAGCCCCATTCCTTAAACTTGCCGAGAAGCCATTCGGCGTTTTCCTTGTCGTAAGGTGAACCCACATGATGCGGACGCGCTGAAAGCCGCTTCATGTACTCGCGCTGCAAATCCGGCGAAGGCAAGGCCCGAAACTTGCTTTCCCAGACACGCTCGGATCGACTCGAATCCGCACGGTAACCATCCAGGGCAGGTTTTTGCGCATCATCGGCGCCCAAAAGTAATGCGAGGGCAGCAACGCCGCAAACAAATGTTCTAATGGTGACACTCATGCGGACTAGTAGCCTTTCAGGAACTCTTCGACACTTGCTTCCTGTGCGGATTTGTTTGCGATACAGTCATTGATCCGTTCCAGAGTTTGTGCGAGCACACGCGGGGCTCCGACGAATTTGTCGACGCGCGGTTCGAAGAAGGCTTTCAATTGCTGTTCCGATTGCGCGTCACAGAATGATGAGCCGACGCGTACGAACCTGGCGCCCGCATCCATACCTCCGCCGGTGGGCCGCTTCGCGGCAAGCTCATCGATGTGCGCCTTCATGAAATTGAAAGCAAGCTGGCGGGTTTTGGCCGACTCCTGTCCGGCATAGAGGAGCGCCTGACCCTCAATGAAAGCAATATCTCCGTGCAGCACCGCCTCCATGCCGGCTTCCACGGCAGCCGGATCGCGAAAGCTTTCCATGGCCCTTAGGATCCGGTTTTTCTCCTGACGGTCCTTCGCCTGCTTGAACTGCTGCAGGAAACGCTCGAACAGAGCTTTGTCGCCGTAGTAAGCGGCGGTTCGGAGCACGGCGGCAGTTTCTTCGGCAGGTATAGCACTGCGATCTTCAAACCATTTGTCCGTCAGAGTGCGTGCCTGCCTGGCCAGCTCTTGATCTCCGCCGGTCGTTGCGACAAAGCTGAGCAGATTGGGGCGTAGCAGCTTCGTGTCGTCAGTATCGTCGGATTTCGGCATCCATCCAAGCTCATGCGCGCGCTCCTGGAAATTCTTCAGGATGAAACGCTGATAATTCCCCATTAAATCGTCCGGAACAAGATGCTCGCGGGGGGACTGCGCGATGCTAATTGCGCGCTCAATTACGTAGCGATTAGGATCGGCGTGGAATTTGGGAACTAAACTCAACATTTCGGCGTCGTCTATTTTCCCGGTGTTCGACAATGCCTGCACGTTGCCCATCAGGTCCACTCGTTCAGGAGCACTCAACCGCTGTTCAACGTCGCCGTCGGTAAGCGACTTCAGCAACTCGCCTTCATAGGCCACGCGATAGTAACCCACTGCCTGGTCGTTCGCTTCTACCCACGTTGGGCAGCTATCGACCTCAAACTTCCAATCGCTCCGTGGATCGCTCATCAGCGTACAAGCTCTCTTGGTGCCTGCGCGATCGTCGTAGCGGATGCACACGGGAATTTGCCAGAGCTGACTTTGCATGCGCTTGACATGCTCCGGCAAAGAGCGCTCTTGCTCGAGGTGAAGAACCGGCGATTTTCCTTTACAGTCGAGCGCGACGGAAACCAGCGGTACTCCGGCTTGATTCAGGAAACTGGAGAAAGGCTCGGAAACAGACTTGTTTGTGGCAGAGCTGATGGCAGCCAGAAAGTCCGTCGCGTTTGCATTCTTGAATGCGTATTTCCTGAGATAGCTTTGAACGCCTCTCCGAAAGTCCGCCGGTCCCACCCAACTCTCGAACATGCCGATAACAGCCGCGCCTTTCTCATACGTAATTCCGTCAAAGGCGTTGCTGATATCGTCTTTGGTTTCGATCTCCTGGCGGATTTTTCGCGCCGACGTAAGCGTATCTTCCACTTCCGCCCCTAGCTTCGAATCGACCTCGCCGACTCTCGTTTGCCACTCCGGCTTCCACTCGGCCACCAGCTTCTGCTCCATCCAGGTTGCGAACGCTTCGTTCAACCAAATGTCGTTCCACCATGCAGTCGTGACAAGATCTCCGAACCATTGATGTGCCAGCTCGTGGGCGGCAACCGTGGCATAGAGCCGCTGCCTCGTCGTGGTGTCTCGGTCAGGACTCGCCAGCAGGATGTCTTGCGCATACGTCACCATGCCGGCATTTTCCATGGCGCCGAATCCGTAGGTCACTGGAATTGCCACTTGATCGGATTTCTCGTAAGGGAAGGGAATGCCGAAGTAGTCTTCCAACCGGGTCAGAATGGTGGCAGTCACTTCAGCTGCGTACTTTGCTTCGCTGGCATGCCCTTTCGGGGTGACGATGCGCACAGGCGCGCGATTTACACCCGCGAAACCTGCCGGCACAAAATCGAAGTGACCGACAGCAAACGCGACCAGGTAACTTGGCAACGGTTTCGTCTGCTTGAAGTGCAGAATTTTCGAATTTTCATCCGTTTCTTGCTTCTCAACAGGCGTGTTGCTGACAGCGTCGTATTTCTGTGGGATCTGGAGCGTGAGCTGCCAGGGCACTTTAAAGGAAGGCTCGTCAAAACAGGGAAAAGCCGCCCGGGCGTCGGTATCTTCAAATTGAGTGAAGATATAGCGATTGCCATCCTCCTCCATCCGAAAAACGCCCGAGCTGTCTCGCAATCTTAGCTTGCCCGTGTAGGCGATATCGATTTCTGCAGATCCTGAAGCTAACTTGGAATCGGATCGCAGCCCTACAAAATCATCACCGCCCGGTATGATTTTCGCCGGAAGAGTTCGGCCATTCATCGTCAGTTTCGTGTCTGAGATGGTGAGTCCGCTGGCATTCAGCCACAGCACATTCTGCGGACTCTTTATGTCCACCTGAATCGTGATTTGACCGCTGAAGGTCGTCTGGTCGGGATCGAGCTTCAGAGCGACACGATAGCCGGTAGGTGCGACTGAGTCGGGGAGGCGTAGCTTTGGAGGCTGATCGGAGGCGCGAGCAATCGATGCAACAACTATCAACGCAAGTAGAGGGCAGGAAGAGTCTCGAATTCCAAAAAGCATAAATTATTTGTGTGGCATCAGGCGGTTAGTGCCAGCCATTCGTCCGCACGCCGGCGAATCGATTTTTTATCGACGTTTTCCGGCAGCAGCCCGGCAATCACTGCGAGCGAATCCGCCTTCGCATCCAGCGTATCGCGCGCATTCTGCAGAGTGATGCCGCCAATCGCTACCAGCGGCTTGGCTGTCAACTCGCGAAGTTTCAGCAACTGTTCGAGCCCCAGTGTAGGATCGGGGCGCTGTTTTGATCCGGTAGAAAAGATGGGACCGAGCGACAGATACTCAACTGGCTCCTCATCTCCGCGCTTAAGCTGTAAGCGATTATGGGTCGAAAAGCCCATCACTTCGTCGCTGATAATTGCGCGCGCCGCAACCGGCGGGAGATCGTTCTGTCCGACGTGGAGAGCCGTTTTCAGCAGGTGCGCAAAGTCGGCGCGATCGTTCAAGACGAAAAGTACTCCGAGATCCTGACAACGCTGCGCCAGAGCCTTTGCCTGATCGAAATGAGCTTGCGTCCAAATATCCTTGTGACGATACTGCAGAATTCTAACGCCGGCTTCAAAGAGGGCATCAGCTGCTGTTTGTACAGAACACTCTCGAGCTTGAAGTGATGCGGTATCGAGAATCGGATAGAATCGGGGCAGTTTAAAAGGGACAGGCATTGAGCTCGGATACCTGTTCCCGTCCACGAATGGTGGCGGTCCCCTCAAAAGACAACCTTCGTAGCCTCCTCTTCATTTGCTGCAGCGATAGGAAAGGGTATTTGGCTTGTGATCTGAATACCGAAACCTTCCAGCCCTACAACCTTGCGGGGATGGTTTGTCAGCAGATGAATAGTCGAAAGACCCAGGGCGGAGAGGATCTGGGCCCCGAGTCCGATTTCATGTTGCAAAGGTTGATGCCGCTCAGAGGAGATGAAAGTGGATTGGTCGCGGCGGTGAGTGATGATTTCCCGCTCGCCCTCGCGCCAAGCGACCTTCAGTCCGGAGCCGGTCTGATGGAGATAGACAAAAACTCCGCATTCAGCTTGCGCGATCCGCTCTAATGCCGCGTGGACCAGCTGATAACAATCGCATTCTAGAGAATGAAGAATATCGCCGTAGACGCAGTGCGAATGCACGCGCACCAGTACGTCGCTCTTTCCGGCCACATTTCCATGAACCAAGGCCAAATGTGCTTCGTTATCAATACGGCTGACAAAACGAAGCACTTTAAAATTACCGTGCGCGGTGCGAATGTGACCTGATCCGTCGGGTTCGACGAAGCTCTCGGTGTGCATGCGATAGCGGATCAGATCAGCGACCGATATCATCTTGAGGCCATAGCGCCGGCAGAATTCCACAAGTTGCGGGACGCGCGCCATCGTCCCGTCCTCATTCATGACTTCGCAGATCACCCCACCGAGGGAAAGACCCGCTAAGCGCGCCAGGTCCACGGCTGCTTCAGTTTGTCCCGAACGCACCAACACGCCGCCTGGACGCGCGCGTAGAGGAAAAACATGGCCCGGACGTGCCAGATCCTGTGGGCGGGTCTCCGGATCCATCGCAACCCGAATTGTGTGGGCGCGATCGTACGCCGAGATCCCGGTGGTGATACCCTCTGCAGCATCGATCGCTTCGCAAAACGCAGTGGAAAAACGTGCGGTGTTCACCGCCGACATCGGCTGCAGGTCGAGGCGTTTGCAGATATCGGCGTCGAGCGCCAGGCAGATGAGCCCCCGCCCATGCGTAGCCATGAAGTTTATAGCTTCCGGCGTGATTTTCTCGGCCGCTATGGTGAGGTCGCCTTCGTTTTCGCGATCTTCGTCGTCAACGACGATAAGGACTTTGCCCTGCCGAAAATCTTCAATAGCTTCCGGAATGGAGGCGAAATTCATGAGGGTTTAGCTCACGTCTCCACCAGGCGCGCAGACTATTGGGAATAACATCTGCTAGGCAGCCGCGGTAGCAACTCCTGCCTTGGTTCGCCAAGGCTTGGCACTCTTGATGGCTTCGTTGACGGATTCGATGTTCTTTACACCCTGATTCGAGAGCCAATCTTCGAGCGCGCCGACACCCTGCTTCCCGTACACACCGACGCCGTCCTTCCAAGTCGCGCGTCCGCACAAAACCCCCGAGTAATCTGTGCCTGCTTCGGCCGCCATTCCAAGCGACTCTACAAATTCCGGGTTGCTGACTCCAGCACTCAAATAAATGAACGGCTTTTGCGCGATGTCCGACGCCTTGCGAAAGAGATCAAGCGCCTCTTGCCTGGAATAGGCTTTCTGGCCCTTGTAGCCGCGGCTCCCTTCTACGAAATTGGAATTTACCGGGACCTCTACCTTCAGTACATCGATCTTGTATTGAGGTTTTCCGAATTCCTTCATCGACCCGATTACTACATCCGGCTTCTTTTTTGCGTATTCGAATCCCTTTTCATCTCCGCCTTGCGGATCGTATCCGACGAATTCACAAAAGAAAGGAATCTGATACGCCTCGCACTCTGCACCGACGCGCTCGATGAAGGCATGCTTGACGTCATTGATTTCGGTTTTTTCGAATGGCGTGTAGTAGAGGAGAATCTTCACGGCATTCGCGCCTTCATCAACGATTCTCTTAACGGAGAGCTTAGGTAATAAATCCGGGAGACGCCCGGGCTTTGTATTGTCGTAACCACTCTCCTCGTAGGCCAGCAGAAGACCAGCATTCTTGGAGCGCGCTTTAGCCGCCGGCAAGCCGTATTCGGGATCGAGCAGAATGGCGCTCGCGTGAGGAGTCAACACTTTGGTAACGGCGGTCTTGAACTCCTCGAGCATTTCATCGCCCACCTGTTCCTGGGAAACGCCCTTTGCCTGGGCGATCATCTTGCGCAAACTTCCGCGCTGATCCATAGCGGCGGCGGCAATCACCCCGTTCTTATTCGACAGAGCATTGAGATGCTTGATCTTACTCTCGGAAAGCTGCATATTATTCCTCCCAAACGCGTAGGAGCCCGAAAAATCAGTATATCGAAGGACTTGGCTTGCTCAGATTCTCTACGCGACGCCAGTAGGTCTTCGAACGCGCGACATCTTTGATGATTTGTGCTCTGAGCGATTCGGCATCCGGATACTTCTCTTCTCGACGCAGGAAGTGGCGAAACTGAACTTCAATTGAGTCTGGAGCCGATCCGTTTAGCGCTTCAAGTAAGTAGGTCTCCACCGTAAGGTCTGTCGCGCCGAAGGTCGGATTGTATCCGCAACTCGTTACTGAGGGCCATCGCTTGCCCGTGGCAGTCTCGAAGGTTTCAGTGACAAAAATACCGTGCGGGACCAGAAGCTGGGGTTCCGGTCGGAGATTAAGGGTAGGAACGGTTTTCCGCGAGCCGATACCGCGCCCTGGAACAATAAGCCCGCTTATCGAATAGCAGCGCCCCAGCAGGCGCGCGGCTTGCATGACATTGCCCCGCGCCAGTTCTGTCCGTACGGCAGTGCTTGAAACAACGCAGCCGCGGAATTTGACCGGCTCCATGAAGCACGTTGAGAAACCGTAGGATTGCCCCAATGCAGCAAACACATCCGGAGTACCGGTCTGCCGGTAGCCGAAACGAAAGTTATCGCCGACAAACACGGCCTTCGTGTCGAGGCAACCGACCAGAATTTGTGAGACAAACTCCTCCGGAGATAATCGAGCGAGATCCGCAGTGAAGTTCAGGACGAAAATCCGCTGCGCGCCGGCGGCGGCAAGGAGCTCAAAGCGCTGCTCCATCGTGCAGATAAGCGGCGGAATGCGATCGGGAGCGACGATCGCTGTTGGATGCGGATCGAAAGTCAGTACGGCGGGCGTGAAGCCGTTTTTCTGCGCACAACGGACAGCTTCGCCAATCAGTGCTCGATGCCCAATGTGCACGCCGTCGAAATTGCCGATTGCCAGGGCGCATGGTCCGAAGCGGCCACGCGCTTCCTCAAGCGTGTGAAAAATTTCAGCACTCATGCGACGTCGGCCCGGCCAATAAAGATTTCGAGCCCGTCGTAAGCCAGGCGCACATGGGCGGGAAAACGAGCTTCAGTGGCCGCATGCACAAGATCGTGGGAGATATGCGTGAAGAACGCTCGTTTCGGCCCCAATCGCTCGACTGTGCGCAATGACTCTTCGACGGTCGAGTGCGTCGGGTGCGGATTGTGGCGCAGGGCGTCAAGAAACAGGACATCCAGACCCTGGAGCAGCAGTTCACTGTCCCGCGGAATGTGGCTGTGGTCGGTGAGATACGCGCAGTCTCCAAAACGAAAACCATAAACCGTACCTTTGCCATGAAGAGCTCGAATCGGTTGGATGCAAGTGCCGGCGACCAAAATAGGTTCACCATTGAAGATGTTCGGCTTCAGATGTGGGCGGCTTGATTCGGAGGGCGAGGAATCGAAAACGTAGCCAAAGGTACGCTCGATAACCGCCCAAGCCTCCGCGCTTGCGTAGAAGGGAATGACCTCCCTTTGCATGAAGTTGAAGGGCCGCACGTCATCGAGGCCCAGAATATGATCGGCGTGGCCATGAGTGTAGAGAATGGCGTCGAGACGCTCTATTTTGTAGTGCAACGCCTGATAACGGAAATCGGGAGAGGTGTCGACCAGAATCCGCTTTTCGCCCAGCCTTAATAAAACTGACGGTCGCAGGCGCTTATCGCGGGGATCTTGTGAAATACAGGCCCTGCAACGACAGCCGATCATGGGCACGCCCACGCTTGTACCAGACCCTAGCACGAGTATGGACGCATGCTCGAACGCGTCGAGCATCTATTCGGTTTTGCTTCCCTTTCCGCCGTCGGCGGTGACAATCAGCGGACTCTTATCGTCTTTCTTGTCTGCGGTAGCGGATTTGTCCTGAGCGGCGCGTTTCTGCTCATCTGCTACCTGAACATAGCGAAAGCGGAGCTCGGTAATGCCATTTTCAAGTAAACGCTGTTCGTCGACCGACAGGTTGCCGCGCGTCTTTTCCTGGAGCATGGCAAGCATGTCTATCGAGTGCCTGGCGAGCGGCAGATTGGGTTCTGGCTTCTCTTCTTCCCCGCGCAGATGAAATAAACCCAAGTGCATTTGGGTTTGCATCAGTACCGATTCGACGAGAAATTCGAAGCTGGCCGGCGGCAGCGGAATATCCTGCGGAGTTTCAGTGTTCTCTGCCATACAACATATCTATGATATCCGGCGGCAGAGGAGTCGAAAGCTGACTCGCTATATTCTTAGCGAGGTCGCCGGTGACAGATCAATTTGACGAAGAGGGCGCGAAATTTGCGGAGCTTCTGCGAATTATGGCGCGGCTGCGCGCTCCGGGTGGCTGCCCTTGGGATCGCAAGCAGACTTTTGAAACGATCAAAGGTTACCTCCTCGAAGAAGCGTATGAGGTGATGGACGCAATCGACGCTCGCGACTGGCCTGGACTGAAAGAAGAATTGGGCGATCTGCTCCTGCAGCCGGTTTTCTTTGCGGAAATGGCGCGCGAGCAGGGCCTGTTTGGCATCGGCGATTCGCTCGAGGCGATCAATCAAAAACTGGTCCGGCGACATCCGCATGTGTTCGCCGATGCTTTGGCGGAAACTGCGGAGGATGTGAAAGTCCGTTGGGACGAAATCAAGAAAGAAGAGCAAAGCGCTCGGGGTAGGGAAGACCGCGGCTCGATTCTGGACGGCGTACCGCGAAATATGCCGGCTCTTGTAGAAGCGGACAAGATAGGACAGAGAGTTGGGAAGGTCGGCTTCGAGTGGCCAAATGTGAGCGGCGTAATTCAGAAACTGCAGGAGGAAGCGGCGGAACTGGCCGAGGCTCGCGCAAACGAGAACGCAGAACATATACAAGATGAGATCGGCGATCTGTTATTCAATGTGGTGAACCTCGCGCGCTATCTGAAAGTCGATCCGGAGCAAGCTCTACGAAAAACGAACGCAAAGTTTCGCGCTCGTTTCGGATATATCGAGCGCACTGTAAAGGCCAGCGGGTCGACCTTGGAAGAGAGTTCGCTCGAGCGGATGGAGGAACTCTGGCAGGAGGCGAAGCAGCGAGTGCAAGGCCTAGGGCAGAGAACTCAGAATACAATTAGGTAGAAGATGCAAGCAGCAATCGTGGATTCGCACGACTTCTCGTCGGGAGTGAAGAGGGCTAGCTGGGAGAACAATGTCGCAGCGATCGCCGCGATTCTTCTCGGTATCGTGTTTCTGGTGTCCGGCGGCTGGAAAGTTCTGAGCCCATTCAAGACCGGCGAGCTTCTGGAGCAGGCGCAGGTTCATGCCGGTTGGGGTGCAGTTGGCGCGGCGGCGCTTGGCACACTCGAATTGTTTACGGCATTCTTGCTGTTCACGTCTCGTTTCCGGCGGTGGGGCGGTCTGCTTGGCGCAGGCATGCTGTTTTTTTTCATCGGCTGGATCGGCTATTACTACAACGTGCTGGTCGGGCATGAGTGCAGCTGTTTCCCGATTATCAAACGCACGGTGGGGCCGGGATTTTTCGTGGGTGACGGCATCATGCTACTGCTCGCTCTTGTCGCATTCGCCTGGTCCCCACGCGTCTCGCGCTTTAAGATTCCGGCGTTCGTCTTGGCGGGGTTGGTCGCGATTGCGGCAATCAGTTTTGGAGTCAATGCGTCTCAGCGTTCCCACGCACAGGTTCCAGTACCCATTATCGTGGATGGTAAGCCGGCGAATCTCTCGACCGGGAAGGTATTCTTATTTTTCTACGATCCTTCGTGCATGCACTGCGATGCGGCATCAAAGTTCATGTCTACATTGAACTGGGGCGATAGCCGGATCGTAGCCATACCGACCATTAATCCGCAATGGGCTGCTAGTTTTCTCCACGACACGCATTTGAAGGCAGGCACCAGCCTGGAACTGGACAAGTTGAAGAAGGCGTTTCCCTTCGTGGATCCGCCGTTCGGTGTGGCTCTGGAAGACGGCAGAGTCGCAGAAACTTTCGGTCAGGCCCAGTTCAACGCTCCGCTGCCTGAGCCCGACCTGAAGAAACTAGGATTTGTGAAATAGGAAGAGCAACAGCCAGGGAATCCAAGCGGAATCCCTGGCTATGAAGCTCAATTGACGCTTGCGTGCTTGTAATGCTCGATGATTCCGAGCATCTCATCTTTTATGTGAAGCTTCAGCTTCTTGAGGCGTTGCTCCTCAAGTTCGTCTTCTTCCGTAACGTGCGGTTTGGACTCGATCGCTTGAATCTGACGCTTCAGTTGCGCATGCTGCTCGGCAAGCGTCCGGAACTCCTCATTCGTGGTAAGCAGATGCGCTTTCAATTCTTCGTCTTGCTTGTGATTCTCCATGTGTAAGGCATTTCTCCTTTGGGTCTCATGCAATCGCGGACAGGGGGCGAAAGCGGCCGTTTGCGCTGGCGGAGCAGGCGGAGCGAGTCTGGTTCTGTGTTTTGGCTGAGGGAAGAATCTGGCCCGCGTGTATGAGTGCATTAATTCACTCTGCCGTCAGTGTGTCAGCGGTAGCCGCCACGTCCAATAGTTAGCACTATTTCAGGCGCATGACAATAGCCGTTTCGGTCGGGTTACCGTAGTACTCTTCGCGGCGGCCAATCTCGACAAAACCCAATTTGCTGTAGAGCGCTCTGGCGGCCGCATTCGACTCCCGCACTTCCAGGAAGTAGACCGCGCCGGACTCAATTTCATTCTGTAGTAAGCAAGTAGCCAGCCCGAGATGGCGAAATCGGGACTCGACAGCAAGATTCAGGATTTCGCGTTCGGCCGGCGAATTCTTATCGCCGCGAAAGGTTTCGCGAACCACGATGAATCCAACGATCTGGCTATCCAGCTCTGCCACAGTACATGGATAACGAAAGAAATCTTCGGAGATCCAATGCGGCTGCGGAAAGCATTTGGACTCGATTTCGAGCAGCACGTGCATGTCGGCGCGAGTGGCACGGCGGAGGCGCGGAGTCACTGAATCTCTAAACGCGTAATCTCGCCCTCAGTATGAAGTTCGTCATCGGGTGTGGCTCGGTACTCGAGAGAGACTCGCAGCGGACGAGCCTGTGGACCGCAGGTGAGATCCGCGTTTGTGTCTTTCGAAAGAAAAAGCTGGCTCTGATGGCCGGTCTTATCTTTTACTGATAATCGCCAACCATTTTTCAGGCAATCGATGCGGGTGAGCGTGCCGGTTAGCTTCTTCTCCTGCACAAGAGAATCCCATGCCACAGCTGCGTCGGGTTTCTGCTCGCCTGAAGCTGCAGCCAGAGCTTGATTGGCTTTTTGCTCGGCCGCGTGTATGCGGTCGGCCTCCGCTTGCTGCGCTTGTTCGTCGGCAAGATGCGCAGCATCCCGCTCGCGGCGTTCGGCCGCCTCGGCGGCATCCAGTCTCTCCTGTTCAGAAGACACCCGGAGTTGGTGAACACGGTCGCGTTCGGCAGGGTTCGGAGCGGAGTCTTCGGCGCGCAGCCACGAGCCTTGAGCGGCGCTCGCCTGGCCGGCGGCAGTCTGCAATTGCGCGAGTTCGATCCAGCGTGCTGTATTGCGCGGCTCAAGCCTAAGCGCCGTTTTTAAAAGCGACTCTTTCTCGGCGGGAGTTTGAGCGAATTGGACTTGCAGGTAGACGGGTTCCGCCCAGCGTTCGTTGAGTTGAGCAGCCCTTTTCAAAAGCGGCAGGGCCTCTGTGGCGGATAGATCTTTCGCAGCGTTCACGTAAACTTGAGCGCTGTGAGTTCCGGCACGAATGGCGTCATCCCAGAAAACTTTGGGATCGCCGCCGGTGACTTCGGCAACCGCAGCTAAACCTTCGTAGCCCAGAGGAGCCGCCGAGTCGCCTGCCTCGACGGCGGCTTTGTAGCTCTGCTCCGCCGCCTTTGGATCGGCCGAAAGACGCCAATCGGCCAGATACACCGCAGCAATAGCGGAATCGAGCGAATGCTCACCGAAATCGCGCTTGGGATCGAGCGGCCGGCCGGAAACTGGAGTAGCCTCCCACTTACCTGCAGCAAGGTTGGCCTGGGCCTCTTGTTCCAGTGTCGCTGAAGACTTACCGAGCGCGTTCCGTTCGGCAGCTGCTAGCGTACTGCCATCGCGGAGAGATGTCAGAAAAATGTGAAAACTGGCCCCGTACTCGAACTTGGTTGCGAAAAGCTGCATACGTGCCCAGTCGAGCGTGGGTTTATCAGGAGCAGAGCCCCAAGTAACGCGGCTGCCATGCGCTTGCAGAGTTGAAAACAGCTGGCGAAGACCGGATTCTACTTCAGCGGGCAGGCGCGGCGTGTTAGCGTCGAGCAGCAGGCCCGCGATGTCACCTAAAGGCAGTCGGGCAGCCGGCGCCTCGATCAACAAATACTGCGAGTTCTGTAGAATGAACTGCGGCTTCCCGGTGTTTCTCTCATTCTTTGCACCCGTGAGCATGACGCGGATGGGCCACAGGCTTTGCAGGTCTTTTGTTTCAAGTAAATTGCCGAGCACCCAGCGCAGTTGCTCGAGTTGGGTGAGGTCGTCGCGGGCCGCCGCTACGTCCCCGTCGGTGGCGACATAATACGGGCCGATGTTCAACTCGGTCCAGTGATCCTTTGAGTCCGCGGACCCAACGAACAATGAAAAAACAAGTGCGATGGCGAGGAAAAGCGGTCTAAACACGCTGCCGCGATGTAACCACGATGGCGCGCGTCGGCTCCTGGGAATGGCCGGAGCAGGAGTGAACTTCAGAGGCATCAAAAATACACGCTGTTACCGGCGATGAGGAACAGATCTTCCGACTGATAGTTTATCGCTCGGTTATCACGCTCGTGAATTGGCCGCAGAACGATTGCTGGTTGGGCGATCTTGTGACGCCGAGCGCTGCTGAAAAACCGAAATTGAAGCAAGCTCAAACGGGGCGGTCTTGCCAGATCATGTCTGCTGCGCGCAGTGCTAGCGCACCGATCGTTGAAGTAGGATTTACCGCGGCGCTCGTGACAAATGAACTGCCGTCCACTATGTAGAGATTTTTCACATCATGAGCGCGATGATGTGCGTTGATTACCGATTTCCTCGGATCTGTGCCCATTCGAGCTGTTCCCAGCAGATGGAAGGCAGGCTGAATGATTCCGCTATCCAGAATCTCTACAGCTCCCGCTGCCTGCAGCGCCTGGTGAGCCATGGCCCTGCCGTGTTCCAGCATTTTCAAACTGTTTTGACTATATGCATAGACAACGCGTGGCGCTGGTATTCCGCTCGTATCCTTTATCTCGGGATCCAGTTCTACCCGATTTTCCGCCTCAGGAAGATCTTCGCCGAGTACTGAGATCCGAATGATGTGCGGGAAGCGCTTCCGCATGACCTCGTGATGATCGGCGCCCCAGGGAACCGGCTTATTCACGAAACCGCCCCAGGCGTAGTGCAACGGACCAAACGAACGCTCGAGCAAGAAAGAATAGCCACGCAGGAAGCCGCGCTTGGTATCTGTTTCATAGAACTGCTGGCTGAAGGCCGGTATACCGAATGGCCCTTTCTGCCCATCCATGCGCGCTTCGAAAATTCCTTCGAGAAAGCGAAAGGGATGCAGCATGAAATTCTTGCCGACGAGTCCCGAGGAGTTAGCGAGGCCATCCGGGAAAGCGTTGGATTTGGAATTGAGCAGCAGCCTGGGAGTGCCGATACCGTTCCCGCAAACGACAACGATTTTGGCAAGCTGCTCGTGAAGTTTACCTTCACGGTCGTAGTAGACTGCGCTGCGCGCGAGGCCCGATTTGTCGACCGTGATTTCACGAACGCGTGACCAGGGCTTGACGACAGCGCCGCCGCGAACGGCCTTGCGCCAGTAGGTGACATCGACGGAAGCTTTCGCGCCAATCGGGCATCCAAACATGCATTTGCCGTGAAGTCCGCAGGCCGGGCGATTCTGATAATCCTGGGAGATGATGGCGTTGTCGGAAGGCCACCAATACCAACCGAGCTTGTCGAATCCTTTCCCGATTGTCTCGCCCAGCACGCC
Organism: Terriglobia bacterium; assembly: GCA_963738555.1. GTDB lineage: Bacteria > Acidobacteriota > Terriglobia > Bryobacterales > Bryobacteraceae > Bog-105. Next base: position 41,935 of record CAVTXN010000025.1, on the reverse strand, counting down.
CAGTGGAAGACATGGGGTAGGTCTGTGGGCGCGCGGCGGATTGGCAGGATCACCGGCGATTCCCGAGACGCCCATCTCGCGGTCGTTCATGTCGTAGTAGCGCTCGAGCTCCGCATAACTGATCGGCCAATTTTCCGCAGCTCCATCCAGATCTCGAACACGGAAATCGGAAGGATGGAAACGCGGGAAATGTCCCGTCCAATGATGTGTGCTTCCGCCGACCGCGTTGAACATGAGGATGTCCGGCGGATTGGGCCCCTTCTCGACTACGGGATAGTCTTCCCATCGCTTGCGCACATTGGGGCTGAAATGAAAAGCGCCGCGATGCAGTTGAATCTCCCAATCGGGACGGGTTGAAGGATAATCCGACGGCTTGATCCAGCCGCCTTGCTCCAGGCAGGTGACTTTTGCGCCTAAATCGGTCAAACGCTTAGAGAGTGCTGCGCCGGCTGCTCCGGCGCCGATGACCAGCACATCCGCTATCTCCTGAGCCATCGCTAGACCTCACGATAATAGCGAGGCTTCTTACTTACAACCTCGATAGCTGACTTGTCAAAAGGCTTCATATATGGCCCGGGATGATCTGTCGGAAACAGTTCGTATCCGATCAGTTTCCAAACCTGCGGCCGCGTGTAATACGCTTCATAAACCGAGTCCCGTAGAAGGGCAAAGTGCGCGGCAGATGTTCGCTCGAGGTCCTTGAGCGCGGCTATCCGATCGGCTGCGGGCAATTTACTGAACGCATCCGGCGACGACGCATTCCCGTTAAGAATCCTGAGGCACTCTTCTATTACCCGACCCATGGCGGGTTCGTCGATCATCAGTTTTTCGATATAACCGACGCCACCCACTTCCGAAGCAGCCGGCATTCCGTTGCCTGCCGGGATGATCTCATCCATCACCGCCCGGAGATTCGCGTGCTTCGATTCGGTGCGAGGCGCAGCCTCGATGGAGGTGACCAGAAAAGGCGCCGCAGCCGCGCTCGCACCTAAAAAGTTTCGTCGAGTCCAATCAGACGGCATGTAATCGCTATCCCGAACCACACGAATGCTATCACAGAGGCGCTGTCGTGCAAAAGTGCAATTACTTCGTTATACCGGCCTGGCTCAAGAGCCAAGCGTATTCAAACGCCGTATCCTTGAGGCGATCGTAGCGTCCGGAAGCACCGCCGTGGCCGGCGGGCTCCATCTTTGTTTTAAGAAGGAGCGGGGTGTCGTTTGTCTTCAGGCGACGCAGCCTGGCGACGTATTTAGCAGGCTCCCAGTACATTACCTGGCTGTCGTTGAAGCTGGTTGTCAGTAACATTGCCGGATACTCGCGTTTTTCCAGATTGTCATAGGGGCTGTAACTGCGCATGTAGTCGTAAGCTGCAAGTTCATTCGGATTACCCCACTCCAGATACTCGCCAACGGTTAATGGAAGCGAAGCGTCCATCATGGTGTTCATGACGTCCACAAATGGCACGGCAGCATGAACGGCTCCAAACAGTTCAGGGCGCATGTTTACTGCGGCTCCCATCAAGAGGCCGCCGGCGCTGCCGCCTTCTATCACGAGGCGGTTGCTCGATGCCCATTTCTGCTCGATGAGATATTCGGCACAATCGATGAAATCGTAGAACGTGTTCTTCTTCTTCATCAACATGCCATCTTCGCGCCACTGTTCGCCCATTTCGTCGCCGCCGCGTATGTGCGCGATCGCATAAGCCATTCCGCGATCCAGCAGTGTGATACGGGTGCTCGAAAACTGAACCGGCATGCCGATCCCATATGAGCCGTATCCGTAGAGGAACAGCGCTCCGTTTCCATCGCGCACGAAGTCTTTCCTGTAAACGATCGAAATCGGAATCCTGGCGCCATCGCGCGCGGGCGCCCAGAGCCTTTCGGAGGCGTAGCAATTCGGGTCGTAGCCGCCAGGAACCTCCTGCTGCTTCAGCAGCTGCGATTGCCCGCTCGCGACATTGTAATCGTAGACGCTGGGCGGTGTGATGAAGCTCTGATAGGTGTAGCGATAAGTGGGTGATTCATAATCGGGCGTACTAGCCGGAAACAGTGAGTAAATGGGCTCTGAAACTTGAATCGAAGTCCACTGCTGTGATTGAAAATCGTACAGCCGAAGATGGTTCAATGCCTCCGATTTCTCTACGGCAACACCGAAACCCTTGAAGAGATCGATATCTTCAATCAAGGTGCCGCTGCGGGCGGGGATGAACGGTGACCAATTTCGCTCAACCGGATCGGCTTCCGGCGCGGTGACAACCTCGAAGTCTTTCGCGTTCCGGTTCGTACGGATATAGAAAAGATCTTCGCGGTGATCGACATAGTAACGGTGTTTGCTCCTGCGAGACAGAAAAATAGAGAACTCATCGTTTAACGTATCGGCGCGGCGAAAATGGCATTCGGTGGTGTCTTTGCTCTGGATAAGCAGAAAGAGATATTTTTTATCGCGCGACTTGTGCAACTCGATGTCGTAGAGTTCATCCGGCTCATGATAGATAGACGCGGACTCCACGGATCCGAGAACATGCCGGAATAATGTGTCGGAGCGTTTGGTAACGGGATCTTCCGTTGTAAAGAAAAGCATGCTGTCGCCGGCAGCCCACTCCACGGAGGTGACGCGCTCGGCCGTATCACGTAGCGTTTCGCCACTGCGGAGGTCTTTGAGTTCGAGCCGGTATTGGCGGAAACCGCTATAGTCAAGCGTGTACGCGAGCAGGTTCTGATCGTCACTTACGGCAAACGCTCCGAGACCAACGAATTTGTGCTCGATTGCGAGCTCATTCAGATCAAGCAGAACTTCTTCCGGCGCCTCCATACTGTCTTTTCGCCGGCAGTGGATCGGATACTGTTTGCCTTCCTCGGTGCGCGTGTAGTAAAAGTAATTGCGGCGTCGAACAGGAACGCTGAGATCTGTCTGCTTGATATGGCTCAGCATCTCTTCGTAGAGCGAGTCGACGAAGGGCTGTAGGTGCTTCGTGCTCTCCTTGGTATAGGCGTTCTCCGCCTCGAGATAGCGAACGACCTCTGGATTCGATTTCTCACGAAGCCAATAATAATCGTCTGTTACAAGTGACCCGTGATGAACTTCGTTATGTTCGATAACAGGAGCAATAGGTGGTGATAGTTGCGTTTCGGTTTCGGCCATTGAATCGGAGAAGAGTAAATCCTGTCTCCATTATCGAAGGCCGCTTACGCTACCGCGCTACGCTTGCGCGCTGTCTTCTTGGCCGATACCGGCGACGATTTCCCGGCGTTTTTCGCCAAACTCTGCTGTAAAGCTTTCATCAGATCGATGACGGGCGCCTTCTTGGGCTGCGTAATCGGGGTTACCTTGCGGCCTTTGCGCTTTGCCTCGATCAGCTTCTCGACGTTTTGCTTGTATTCGTCATAAAACTGATCGGGCTTGAACGGCGCTGCGAGAGTGTCAATCAGCTTCTTGGCTAACTCCATTTCCTTTTTCTCGAATTTCGCCGCTTTGGGAGCCGCGATATTCTTCTCCGCATGCAGCTCGTTGACAAAGTACATGGTGTGAAGCACGATGCCGTGGGCTGCAGGCCTCAAAATTACGATGTGTTCGCGATTGTGCATCGTCAATTTGGCAAGAGCATCATATCCGGTTTCCTTCATGGCTTCGAAGAGAAGCGAATACGGGCGAGCGACCGAGGTCTCGGGCGCAACGTAGTAGGAGGTTTCCAGAAAGATAGGATCCACTTCGTCGATGCGAACGAATTGAAGAATTTCCATGGCAGTTGCCGTCGGGGGAGCTATTTTTTCCAGTTCTTCCGGCTCGACAACCACGTATTGACCCTTCTCATACTCAAATCCCTTCACCAGTTCTGAACGGTCCAGAGGCTTATCCTCCTTGGCGCAGTACATCACCTCTTTAACCCGCGAAAGATCCTTCTTATGAAGCAGATGAAAATGCACGGCCTCGGCTCTGGCGGCGGAATACAAGCGGACCGGAAATGACACTAAGCCAAACGTTACATAGCCTTTCCAAACGGTTGCGGGCATACCGGCCCATGAGCAAGTAGACTGCCATAGTAATAGAGAGGAGTGACGATTGCAGACGATAGCGGGTGAAGCCGCGAACATCCTGAAAGAGGTCGGAGTCAAGGAAGCCGCGTTTCGCGGAGGAGAACTTCAGGTGAAGTCTCCGATTAATGGTGAGTGCATCGGAGCTTGCCGGACAACATCTGCTCAAGACGCGCGGGTGTTGATACAGAAGGCGCATCGCGCATTTCTAAAATGGCGAAGAGTTCCCGCGCCACAGCGTGGTGAATTAGCCAGGCTGCTGGGCGAAGAGCTGCGTGCCTCGAAATCCGCGCTCGGCCGCCTGGTCACGATTGAGGCGGGAAAGATCCAATCCGAAGGATTGGGTGAAGTTCAGGAGATGATCGATATTTGTACCTTTGCCGCGGGTCTGTCGCGGCAGCTCTGCGGATTGACGATCACGACCGAGCGCCCCCAGCACAGAATGATGGAGACCTGGCTTCCCCTGGGAGTGACTGGCATCATCTCTGCATTCAATTTTCCAGTGGCTGTGTGGTCCTGGAACGCAGCGCTAGCGCTCGTTTGCGGGAATTCGACTGTCTGGAAGCCCTCTGAGAAAACTCCGTTGACCGCGCTTGCGACTCAGGCGCTCTTCGAACGAGCGGCCCGGAAATTCGGGGATGCGCCGGACGGACTGTCGACCGTTTTAATCGGGGGCCGAGAGACAGGGGAAGTTTTGGTAGAAGATCCGTTGGTTCCGTTGGTCTCTGCCACGGGATCTACGTCCATGGGGCGGCAAGTGGCGCCGCGTCTGGCAGCACGTTTTGCGCGCAGTATCCTCGAACTCGGAGGAAATAATGCTGCTATCGTTTGTCCATCGGCGGATATGGAGCTGGCCCTCCGCGCGATCGCCTTTGCGGCTATGGGCACAGCCGGCCAACGCTGCACGACGTTGAGGAGGCTCATTATCCACGAAGACGCCGTTGAAGAGCTCCTTCCGAGACTGAAGCGGGTCTACGAATCGGTTACCGTCGGTGATCCGCGACAAACCGGCACTTTAGTTGGACCGTTGATCGACGGTCGAGCGATGGAAGCAATGCGGAAGACCTTGGCCGAGGCGGCGGCTGATGGCGGCAAGGTCACGGGCGGCGACCCTGTGCAGGTTGATGGCTTGAGCGGCGGCTGCTATGTTCGGCCTGCGCTGGTCGAAATGCCGTGCCAGACCTCTACAGTAAAACGCGAGACGTTTGCCCCGATTCTCTATGTGCTTCGTTATCGAGATTTCGACGAAGCAATTGCCTTGCATAACGATGTTCCGCAAGGTCTCGCTTCGTCAATTTTTACGACCGATCTGCGGGAAGCAGAAAGATTTTTGTCTTCAGAGGGCTCGGATTGTGGCATTGCCAACGTGAATATCGGACCCTCTGGCGCGGAAATCGGCGGCGCATTTGGCGGCGAAAAAGAGACGGGTGGCGGACGGGAATCCGGTTCCGATAGCTGGAAGTTGTATATGCGGCGCGCTACAAACACCATCAACTATGGCCGCGAACTTCCACTTGCACAGGGCGTCAAATTCGATGTGGAGGCCTGATCCGTTCACTTATCACGGACGAAATCGATCGCGGCTGGGCCGGAGGTTACGCCGAACCATTCAAGGCATCCTTGCAGTACTGATAGCACTTTGCTACTTCCTCTACGGAACTTCCTGTCCCTTTGTATTCGTACTCGATAAAGGCTGGAATGGGGTATCGTTTCTCTTTCAGAAGAAGCAATACCTGCTTGATTGGCGTGTCGCCCTCGCCCCAAGGCATATTCGGACCGTCGTTCTTCTTGCGATCTTTCAGATGCAATAGAACGATCTTCTCGTGTTGCTGCTGAATGTAATCGACAGCATCGTAGCCGGCAGCGGTGAAGTGGCCGATGTCGAGGTTAATGCGGTACTGCTCCGACATTGCCATCGCTTTAGCAAAACTTTCGGGCGTGGCAAATTGATTCGGGTCCTTCGTATCCGAGTGGCCATGAAAGGCGACGATCATTTTGTGTTTTTCAGCAAAGGGAATCATCCGCTGAGCCATAGGTAGCGTAGTAGAGGACGTAATGATACCAACACCGAGAGCTTTTGCCATGAGAAATCCGCGATCGATTACCTGGTCAGGAGCTTTCTCGCTCAAGCTCAAGTTATACGCATAGAGCCGGATTCCAGCGTTGTCGAATTTCTTCTTGACACCGGTGAAATAATTGAGCGGCACTGTCAGGCGCCATTGGGTAAGTTTTTCCTCGTAAGCTTTCATGGCCGCGGCTTGTTGCTCGCGTGTGGGCCTCGGTCCATTAGATGGTCGCAGAATATCCCGAATGGCGTCGATCCCGCCGTCTTCGACGTGCGGCGAAAAGAGCTCACAATCGCCTAAGCCGTCTTTGACCATCGCTTGAATCGCCTGATCCAGCGGGAGGTCGCGAAAACTATACGATTGAACGCCTAGCTGAACGCCATCAATCTTCGAATCGATCCACTTCGCCAGCGCGGCCGAGAATGGCACACCGAACAGCGCCAGTTTGCAAACATCTCGTCTTGAAGAAGGCATATTTCCCTAGCAGCAGCTTACACCCGGCACACGCGACGGGCTTTGGAGAGCTAAGGCGCGCCGTGACTACCGAATAGTGACTTGAGTTGTTTGCCAGCTTCCGCCAGCGCTACATAGACATTTAGCAGTCCCAGGCCGCTGAGCGCGCCGCGGAAGTAACGGCTCATCCAGACATGCGCCAGATGCGGCGCGTGCATTGGTATCCAACTCATTTCCCAGGCGCGGAGCCATGGAAAAATCAAGAGGAACAATCCAAGCTCGAAAGCGAAGACTACCAGGCAAACGCCGAGGAAACGACGCTGCCAAGTGGCGAATTTACCAGGTTTAACCGGCGGCGGAGCAGCGGGAGAAGGAACGCTCAAACCGAAGCTCCGGCCGAAAGAATTTCCGCGGTTTCCATTTCCGCGAAGAGATTCCCTTGCGCATCTGCGGCTGTAACGTAACCGGTCCAATATGGATGGGACGAGTTTGCACGCACGGGAAGAAAACTGTATCGATGCAGCAGCGTCGGGCCATATTCATTAAGCGCCTTGCGGTGATCGGGAGTGGCATATCCTTTGTTCGCGGCGAGATTAAATCGCGGGAAGACCTTGTCCCAGTGGGCGAGACATTCATCCCGATGAACCTTCGCAATAATTGATGCCGCAGCAATCGCCCGGCAGCGCGCGTCGCCGTCAATCATAGGAAGCTGCTCAATGGGAAGATCAATCTTAACGGCGTCAATCAGCAGGTAATCCGGTCGAATCGAGAGAGCATCGACGGCACGGCGCATGGCTAGCCGCGAAGCCTGATAGATATTGATCTGATCGATCTCATAAGCATCTGCGCCACCCACCGCCCAGCTCAGGCAGCGTGATTTGATGTGCCGGGCAAGTTTTGCGCGTTCTTCGGCATCGATGATTTTGCTATCACGAAGATGCTTGATGGGACGATCTGAGTCAAGGATAACGGCCGCGGCAATCACGGGACCGAACAGACACCCGCGACCGACTTCGTCCACTCCGGCGATTCGAGAGAAACCACGTTCTCGAGCTTGGCGCTCGTAAGAGCTCAGGCAGCGAATAGACCTGCTCTCCGGCGCCTTCGATTGGCGTTTGACCGGAGCTTGCGCGCTCAATTCTCCCCCGCTTCGACGCCCGGACTGGTTTGCGATAGCCACAATCGCCGTGCAGCGCGGGCTATTCGCGTTCGCGGAGACGCGCCGCCTTGCCCTTTAGCCCTCGTAAATAATAAAGCTTTGCCCGGCGAACTCGACCTGTACGAACCAGGTCGATATGGTCGATCACCGGCGCGTGTACGGGGAAAATTCTCTCTACACCCTGGCCGAAGCTGACCTTCCGAACGGTTATGGTTTCTCCCATTCCGGTGTTCTTGCGAGCGATAACAGTGCCTTCGAAGGCTTGCAGCCGCTCCTTTTCGCCCTCTCGGATTTTGACGTGGACGCGGATTGTGTCACCTGGACGAAATTCCGGATGCGGGTTAGTTCGGACGTTCTTACTGATGAATTTGGAAACAAGTGCGTTCTGCATATGCTAAGTCTGCTTCTCGCCGCTGCCGATCAGATCGGGTCGCAGGCGCTGTGTTTTTTCATGCGAGGCGTTTCGCCGCCATCGCTTGATCTCTTCGTGATTACCGCCCAGCAGCACGTCTGGAACCTTCCAGCCACGGAACTCCGCTGGTCTGGTGTACTGCGGACAATCCAAACTGCTTTCATTGTCTCCACTGAAACTTTCGTTTCGCGAGGATTCTTCATTACCTAGAACGCCCGGCAATAACCGCCCGACGGCGTCTACCACGATGGCAGCAGCTAATTCACCGCCACTCAAGACGAAATCGCCCACCGAAATCTCGTCATCCACGAGATGTTGGGCCACACGCTCGTCAATACCTTCATATCGCCCGCAAATTAGTACCAGCCGATCAAGGGCAGCGTATCCGCGGGCTACAGACTGAGTGAATCGTCGCCCCTGTGCCGAAAGCAGCACAACCCGCGACCGCTCACCGCGAACCGGCAAAATTGCTTCTACCGCCTCGAACAAGGGTTGAGGCTTCAGCAACATTCCTTCGCCGCCACCGAAAGGACGATCATCCACCGTTTTGTGACGATCGTATGTCCAGTGTCGCAAATCGTGAATCTGAATCTGCAAAGACCCGGTCGCCCGGGCCCGTCCGATCACGCCGTGCTCGAACGGTCCGACGAAATATTCCGGAAAGATTGTGATCACATCAAATCTCACAAACCTGCCTCATAAATCCAGCAAACCTTCCGGCAAATTCATCCGTATCCTGCGAGCGGCAAGATCTACCTCCGATTCAGATCGAACGAACGGCAGCAACCGATCCCGCCCTCGATCGCTAACTTGCATGAGTGGCGGTCCTCCGTAATCTTGCCAACCTTGCACAATTCCCACGCAATCACCTGTTCGCGTATCGATTACCTGAAATCCGATCAAATCCGAACGAAAGAAATCGCCTTCGCTCAGCGTTCCCCGGCTGGAGAACGGTACCCAAAGATCCGCCCCACGAAATCCCTCAGCGGCCTCGACAGTATCGATTCCGGAAAACTTCAGGATCCAGTCAGCCTTGTGTCGCCATGCCGAGGCGATTTCGACCGGAACACTCGACCCGTCCGCCAGTTCCGCCTGCGCGCTTCTCAAATGTTCTAACCGCTGAGGAACATCACTCTGGCATTTTGCAACGACCTCGCCGCGAATCCCCCGGGTACGAAGGATCTCTGCGACCACGACTTTCTCCGGGTTCATGCCAAGATTATTCGAGAATTTCGAGCGAGAAGCGGCGATTGAGCTTCGTTCCAACCGCGCCCAGCAGCGTCCGGATCGAACGCGCGGTCCGTCCCTGCTTGCCAATGACTTTTCCTAGATCGCCCTCTGCCACCCGCAGTTCGAAAACCGTCGCGTGCTCCCCGGCGATTTCATTCACCGATACGCCATTGGGCGTATCGACCAGCGCCTTGGCTATCTCTTCGACCAGCGCTTTTACGCCGTTGTTCTCGTTCATGTCGTTCCGTTTTCTTTTAGAGACTGCGCAGATTGCAGCGCGCCTCAGCTTTCAGAAATGCTCACTGTCAGGCCACAGCGGGTGCTTCTGCGGGAGCGGACTTCAACAGACGGCTCACGGTTTCGGAAGGCTGTGCTCCATTCTTTATCCAATGCTCGATCCGCTCACGATCCAGATGCACCTGTGCCGGCTTTGATACAGGATTGTAATGCCCGACTACCTCGATCGACCGGCTGTTGCGTGCCCGGTCTTTCTCGATTATCACCACTCGATAGGTTGGTTTCTTCTTGGCGCCAAACCGCGCCAGGCGAATTGCTAACATCGTAACCTTTTCTTTTTCCTATTGTTACAAACTTGTTTCGTGCTGGTTCTGACGTATCTACGTGCGAGGGCGGTCCGCCCTCCAGGCCGCTTCGCCTAGAACCCTGGCAAACCGGGCAGCTTCATTTTCGCTAATTTCTTGCCGAGAAAGCCGGCCTGACCGGTGAAGCTCTTCATCATTTTACGCGCCTGCGCGTATTGTTTGAGCAGATTATTTACATCCTGGACGGAAGTACCGCTGCCCTTGGCGATCCTCCTCCGGCGCGAACCGTTGATCAGCATGTGATTGCGGCGCTCCTTCGGAGTCATGGAATCGATGATCGCCACAACCCGCCCCACTTCGTTTTCGTCAATCTGGGCGTTCTTTAGATCTTTCAGAGGTCCCATTTGCGGCATCATGTCAAGCAGCTTGCCTAAGGGACCGAGCTTTTGGAGCTGCTTGATCTGATCACGGAAGTCTTCCAGCGTAAAGTCATCGCCAAGCAGCTTCTCCTGCATCTTCTCGGCTGTTTCCTGATCGATCGATTCCTGAACCTTATCAATCAGCGAAAGTACATCTCCCATCCCGAGAATGCGCGAAGCAACGCGATCCGGGAAGAAAGCCTCGAGTGCATCTGTTTTTTCGCCAACACCGACGAACTTTAACGGCTGGCCCGTAATCGAACGGATCGAAAGCGCCGCGCCGCCGCGCGCATCACCATCCATCTTTGTCAGAATCACGCCCGTGATCCCAAGCCGCTTATGGAATTCATCTGCCGAGCGGACCGCGTCCTGTCCTGTCATCGCATCGGCGACGAACAGAATCTCAGTCGGCTGAAGCGCCTCCTTGAGCTCATGAAGCTCAGTCATTAACTGCTCGTCAATATGCTGGCGTCCGGCGGTATCGACCAAGAGCACATCACGTCCCGTTTGGATCGACTCACGCCGGGCGGAACGGGCCAGATCCAGCGGCTTTGTTTCTTCCGCTGTGCCCTCATAAATCGGCGCGGCAACTGTCTTTGCCAGAATGCTTAACTGACGGCGCGCCGCGGGGCGGTACACATCAACGCTGACGAGCTGTGGCTTACTCCCCTCTTTACCCAGAAACCGGGCGAGTTTCGCCGCGCTGGTGGTCTTTCCCGAACCCTGGAGCCCAACGATGAGAATGACCGTGGGAGGCTCGTTCGCGAAACGAAGCCGCGACTGATGGCTGCCTAGCATCTTGGTTAGCTCGTCGCGAACGATCTTGATTACTTGTTGACTGGGAGAAAGCGCGGTGAGAACTTCCTCACCCATCGCTTTAACTTTCACCTCTTCAATGAACTGCTTAACGACTTTAAAGTGAACGTCCGCTTCCAGCAAGGCGATTCGTATTTCGCGTAGAGCCTCTTCCATGTTGGCCGCGCTAAGCTTTCCTTCCCCGCGCAGGTTCTTGAAGACGCGTTGCAGTTTGTCGGATAGGCTGTCGAACATCGCTGGAGGTTGGTGGACGCCTCGATTCCAGTTCTGGCGCACTTCTAGCCACTGGAATGAGAAGCGCTTTCTAACCGATTATAGCGAGATGGGCCGCCAGAATGCTTAGAGGACCGGCGTGACCGTGAGCACAAGCTGCATCTTGCGCTTGGTAACAGGATCGTCGGACGAGAATAAGAGGGTAGGTTTCCGCATAGGTGCTACCACCTCTGATTGCCAGGAATTGTTGCGCGTGATTGGCTTCTCCAGCCCTCTTTCTGTCCCTTCCGCCATGCTAGTGATGTCCGCTCGGATATTCGCCAGAAACTGATTAGCGATTTCTCTAGCAGCTTTGCAGTCAATACTTACTCCGACGTTGATCTCCTGCCACATTCCTCCTCCGGTGTTGACCGGTACATGAGCCCCCGCCCTTATCGAACTTGATTCCCCGTTGTTGGAGAGAATCATTGAGTACTCTCTATTGTTAATAGTCCGTTCGCCGTCAACTTCGCGCACGGAGAAGTCCAAATGATAAAACCGGTCCTTTGCTGCTGCTGTGCTCTTGGCGTCCGCGCTCTTCTCCTCTTGTCCGAAACCCGGAACAGCCAGAGTGCCGGCGAGCAAAACAATTGCCAATAATCTCGTCATTTTCAATTTTCCTTACCAGCAGTGATCCGATCCAGCGGTTGGATCTCGATAGCCGCAATCTGAATGGGTTTGATTGGGCCTCCCAGCTCAGTCAATTCCGGTGGAAGTTTCTTGGGAGGATGCTCGGCGTACGCCAGGAGCGCTCGTTCCTCGCTGCTGAGCGGAGATGGGGAAGGGAAGAGATCGCGTTTTGGCAGTACCCGATTCAGGCGATTCTTCCGCCGCTGGTGCAAGGCGACCGGTACGCGCTCCGCTAGCGACGGGCTATCCGGTTTCAAAAGCGCGCGTTGCACCCGCGAGGGCTTTTGGTCGTGCAACGCCGGTGTTGGTGGTTGTGCTCGATGCCCCAGCCAAAGCGTGCTGGCCGCCACCAGCAGGATGGTTACCGCGCTCAGCCAGGAGCTCAGCGGATGGTTCCAAAAAGTCCCGCGGCTCCCAATCGGGCTCCTCGCATATTCGAGTACTCGCCGCTCCAACCCGGGTCTTGGCTCTGCGGATACATACTCCGCAAGAGTCTTGTCCAGCAACTCCTCCAATCTGCTTAACGGTCTATCTTTCACAGCAGCCAACTCCCAAGCGTTCCATCTTCCTTTTGAGGATCTCGCGGGCCTGCATAATCCGCCTCCGGACAGTGCCTTCAGGCACAGATAACAGCACCGCTATCTCGCGAGTGTTCAGCTCTTCGCTGGCAAACAAAACCAAGGGTTCCCGCAGTTTCTCCGGAAGAGCATCAATGAGACGATGTACGCTTCGTTTCCAATCGGACTCAATGAGCGCTGACTCCGGACTATGTTCTTTCGCAGGAGCATCGGCGAGATCGTTTTCGGTATGACCTTTCGGCCGCCTCGCTACTGCCAGCCGCCAGGAAGCGCGTGCCAGGAACGCCTTTTCATCCTGCACACCTCGCCAGGCGCCGCTTCGGAAGAGCTTGAAAAAAGTTTCCTGAACCACATCTTCGGCGTCTTCGACACTGTGCAAGACGGCATAGGCGACGCGGAAGACAAATCGCGATTGCCGCTCTACCAATAACGCGAACTGTCTTTCGTCCGCGGCGGACAGGTCCGACCTTAGCAAGCCTTCCCACTCGCCCGCCAGCGCTTTTGGATAAAGATCCACATCCATGTGACAGTCCATCAGCTAAGACCGTGGGCCTCGACTGTTTGTTCACTTATTTTCCTCTCGGTGCACCGGCATCCTGAGTCGATGGCCGATTACGAACGGGACTCTTGCAAACGGCGGCTGGCCTCTCGGACCAGTTCCACGGCTCGTTGGGGAGTCCCGATTCGTGTTACTTCATCTTGCTTGTCGGTATTTTTGTTGTAAATCTCGAGAAACTCAATCATCTGCTGCTTCAGATCCTTATTCAGATCCTCTAATGTTTGAACGTCGGCATAATCGAACGACTGCACCGGAATTACAACTAATCGCGGGTCGGCCGTCTTCTTCTTGTCCTTATCAGCAGTTTGGACCAGTTGGAGCACACCGATCAGCCGCACTGTCAACAAGCAGCCGACGTGCGCCGGTTCATCCATCAGCACAATCGCATCGAGCGGGTCGCCATCTTCCGCGACCGTTTTCGGCACGAACCCGAAGTCGAAAGGAAACACAAAGCCCTTCGGCAAGAACTTGGAAATCTCGAACATGCGGGAATCGGATCCAAACTTGAACTTGATCCTGCTTCCACGCGGAGTCTCGACAATGACCCGGCACTGGTACTTCTTCGAATCGAGTTCATGGTCAAGCTTGCTGATGTCAATCATGCCTGTTCGATCCTAAATCGGGCGCGAATGCTACGAGTTCTTCTTAGCTCCCCTGAAACCGCGAGCGTTATGCAAAGGTCACACTTCTTCATGCCAAAAAAAAGGTCTCAAGCAACAACTGCCAAACGCTCCAGACAGCGCTCCAGGCGGGCCTCGCCGCCCAAGAGTGCGGACATACTCTCGCTGGCTAAGAAGGATTTCGGGTTCGAACGTCTACGTCCTGGGCAAGAAGAGGCCATTCGTTCGCTTCTCGCCAAACGCGACACACTGGTCGTGATGCCCACCGGTTCTGGCAAATCTGCCATCTACCAAATCGCCGGCATCCTGCTTCCAGGCTCGGTCTTGGTGATATCCCCTCTTATCGCCTTACAGAAGGACCAGGTGGATTCCATCAACAGAAGCGAGGGCGCCTGCTCTGCCGTGGTGATTAATTCGTTACTGAAAAGGACGGAGCTTCGCGAAAACCTCGACTGTGTTGCGAACGGATCTTGCAAATTCATTTTTCTCGCGCCCGAACAACTTCAGAAAGACGAGACGATCCAAGCGCTAGGCCAAACCAAAATCTCGATGATCGCCATTGACGAGGCGCACTGTATCAGCGAGTGGGGCCATGACTTCCGCCCTGACTACCTCCAACTCGGAAGGGTTATTGAATCGTTGAGGCACCCCGTAATCATTGCCATGACCGCGACGGCATCTCAGCGCGTACGCGAGGAAATAATCGAACGCCTTGCAATGAAGAAACCTTCTATCTTCATCGGCGGATTTGATCGCCCAAACATCCATTTGCGAGTGGATCATTTTGAGGAGCAAGCTAAAAAGCTGGAAGCGGTGATCCACCGCACGCGGTGGGCCGAAAAACCAGGAATCGTTTACGCGGGAACGCGCAGAGCTGCCGAAGGCATTATGCATCGGCTCGCGGAGGAAGGTATCAACGCGCTCTTCTATCATGGCGGCCTGAACGGTTCCGACCGTCGCAATATTCAGGACCGATTTATGTCGGGTGATGCTGAAGTAATCGTCGCCACTAATGCCTTTGGGATGGGCATCGATAAACCCGATATCCGATTCGTTTACCACTACGATGCTCCCGACTCGCTTGATTCGTATTACCAAGAGATCGGGCGTGCCGGCCGCGACGGCGAAAGGGCCGACGCGATCCTTTTCTTCCGTAAAGAAGATATCGGCTCACAGGCCTTTCATACCGGAAGCGGCAAAATCGATCCTGAACATCTGACTCAGGTGGCGGAAGTGATTGCCGAAGAGCACCAGCCCGCTTCACCCGAAGACCTTGCCGAAAGAACGGATCTTTCTGCCCGCAAATTCACTTCGGCGCTACAGCAACTCGAAGAGGTTGAAGCCGTTGAGGTACTTCCCTCCGGCGATGTGCAGCTTGCTAGGCACGTCGATTTAGAGCAGGCAGCGGAAGCGGCGGCCGAGCGGCAGCTAGAGCGGACCGAGGCCAACAAGGAAGCGCTCGAGCAGATGCGAGCGTATGCCGATCTCACCACCTGCCGCCGGGAACACTTATTACGTTACTTCGGCGACGAGTTCACCGGTCCTTGCCGCAACTGTGATAATTGCGAAGCCGGCCATCCCGAGATCGATGTGGACCCGACTGTGGGAACCCGTCGCGAAGTCGCGTAGAGCACGCGCAAGCCGTTTGACGGACAATGGTGTGCGCGCAAGTTCACACTATATGAGATGGGATTTGGACTTGACTTTGGGACGACTAACAGCTCTCTCGCGCTCGCCACAGAATCTGGCAACGTGACAGTGCTCGATTTCCCAACCGAGGAAAACAGGGCTACGCAATCCTACCGATCCCTTCTTTATTTACAGCTTCTTCAGGAAGCAGGCAAAAAGACGATTCAGTCCTGGAGCGGTCCCCAGGGCATCGAGCGCTACTTGAATGCCGATGACGAAAAAGGCCGCCTCATACAATCCCTGAAATCTTTCCTGTCAAGTCGAGGCCTACAGAGCACTGAAGTATTTGGCCGGCGGATCCAGCTCGAAGATCTCGTCGCCAGAATTCTCACAGATATCCGCCTACACTCGGAAAGACGGTTTGGGTGCGCAGTGCGGCAGGCAGTTGTCGGACGTCCGGTCCGCTTTGTCGGATCGCGAACAGCGGAGGATGACGACTATGCGGTCGCGCGTCTGTCCGATGCGCTTTCCAGAGCGGGTTTCGAGCATGTGCGATTTGAATTTGAGCCGATTGCCGCTGCGTATCACTACGAGACACGCCTCGATCATGACGAATTAATCCTGATCGGCGACTTCGGGGGTGGCACAAGCGATTTCTCTCTGTTAAATGTCGGCCCGAATTATCGGAAACGCAGCAACGAGCCGCGAGTTGTGCTCGGTAATCAAGGATTGGGATTGGCAGGAGACGCCTTCGACGCGAAAATTGTTCGGCATCTGGTTTCGCCAGAATTGGGCGCGGGCACAATGCTAAGATCCGGCAGCAAACTTCTGCCTGTTCCTGGATGGGTCTATCACAAACTTGAGCGCTGGCACCATTTGTCACTGCTGAAATCTCAAGAGACGCTCAACATGCTGCGGAGCGTTGCTCGACAAGCGCTTGAACCTTACAAGATTCTGCACTTCCTTTATCTGGTTAAGCACGATCTGGGTTACCACTTACACCGAGCCGTACAGCGAGTGAAGGTCGAACTTTCCCGGCAAGAGAGCAGCGAGTTCCATTTCGTCGACGGTGATGTGGAATTGAGATCCGAGATTACGCGCGCTGAATTCGAGCGATGGATCGCCGAGGAGTTACACGCTATCGAGGGAAGTGTCGATGCTTTGCTAGCCACCACGGCTATCGATCCGAAAGATGTCGACAGGGTCTTCCTTACGGGTGGCTCGTCGTTCGTACCGGCGGTCCGGCAAATCTTCACCACAAAATTCGGTGCGGAAAAGATCCGCACCGGCGACGAGTTCACCTCGGTAGCAAGCGGTTTAGCTTTACGGTCTGTTGAATAAGCCTTTCCTAAGCGCCAGCTGTCGAGCACCGCTAGGACGGGGCCGACCTATTAAAGCTTGAGCGATGGCCTCACTGAATTACGAGATTCAGCACGTTGACATAGGCCTTCGTGAAGTAAATGCCGGCATTTGCCAGGTTTACCGACGTCTGCGCTGTCGTGAAGAAATCTGTAAAATTGTTGCCGCCATCAATGCTGAATAGATAGTGAAACTGGCCGTTGATCACCTGAATTTTGAAGGCGATGATGGCCTGCGGCGTGCTAGTAAATGACTTCGTTCCGGCGATGCCAGAGGGAGCCGCGCTACCTGTGTAGCTGCCTGTTTCGATCGAGTTCTGCGTGCCGCCGTTCGGATAGAAGATCCACAGATAAAGCAGATTGTGGGCTGAGTCCCACGCATAAAGGCCGACTTGGCCACCGGTGACAGCCGTGCCGTTAGCGGTGAATTCCATCTCGATCGACGACGTAGCTGGAGCGCCGTAATAGAACGGCCCGGCGCTGTTCGGATCGGCGAGCAAAAGATTTCCGTTGGTGCCAGTCGTTACGGTCGCCGATGAAATCGCAGTCGAACCGGTGAGGACCGACGAGAGAGACAGAGCTAGGGAGAGTGGATGATGTCTGCTTACCCGAACCTGCGATGAAAGTGTTCGATCCCTGGACGATATACGGGCCTTTGAACGCCGCCGCTACTGCCGTCGCTGCGCCTGCCGGATCGAAAGCGCTCGTCGCCTGGGTAGCAGCTGATCCGAGCCCGAGATTTGTCCGCGCTTGAGGGGCGCTCGCAATCTCTGAAAGGTTGTTGGCAGCGCTAAGAGGTGTAAAGCCCAGAGCCGCCTGTTTGTTATTGAAAATTGTCCAGTCAGCTGGAGTTATCAAAGCTGCCTTCGTCTGTGATGAACCGCTGGTTGGTATGGCGGCGACCGCACTGGTGGCCGTACCGGCGGCATCAAAATCCGTGGCCAGGTGTTGCGAGGCAGATTTCAGGCCAAGGGCAGTAATGGAATTGGTTGCAAAAGACTGCGCTGCGCTCTGCGCAGATGCGGCTGAGCCAACAGTGTCAAAGCTGGAAGCAGCCTGGAATGCGGCACTACCAAGATTGCCGAGATTTGCGACTGGCACATTTGCGTTGCCGTCGAGCGGTGCATAACCGGACGAAACACCTTTTTTCGCGCTATTCTCCGGAGTGAATCCTAGTGCTGCCTGTTTGCCATTGAAAGTTGCCCAATCGGTAGGCGTGATCAAAGCCGGATAGGTCTGCGAGGAACTGGAAGACGGGATTGCTGCAACCGCAGATCCAGCCGAACCAGCCGCATCAAAATCCGTTGCCGAATGCTGCGAGGCACTCTTGAGATTTAGCGCAGTGATGGCCGCGTTCGCGTTCGTTTGTGCGGTAGCAATGGCATTCGCCTGTGCGGTTGCGGCTGCTCCGTAAGTGTCATAAGTGTTCGGCGTTATCGCATTCTGTTTGCCATTGAAGGTGGCCCAGTCCGTTTTAGAGAGCAGCCCGCTGATCGAGGCGCTGGCCGTCGGAATGGTATTGACAGCCGCCACAGCGGCGCCTGCAGAATCGAAATCGGATGCCGCATGCTGCGAAGCCGAAAGAAGATTTAGGCTTGAGATTGCATTCGTGATCGCGTTGCTCACGTATGAGCTCGTCACGCCAGCCCCGGCGACTGCATTGTCTGTGTAGGCTTCAGCGGCTGCTTGAGCGGCACTCGCCGAGCCAGCCGCGTCGAAATCCGAGGCGGAATGCGTAGAAGCAGTCCCCAGGTTTAGCGTGCTAATAGCGCTGGATAGCGAAGTCTGAAAAGCGGATTGCACTGCTGCGGCTGCTCCGGCCTGATCGTAAACGTTCGAAAGTCCCGCAATCGATGCGTCGGTGTATGCCTTGGCATTGGATTGCGCTGTATTCGCGGCCCCTGCCGGATCAAAATTGGAACCGAGCGAACTAATAGAAGCGTACGCTAACCCGGTGGGCTGTGTCGGGTCGGTCTGCAGCACATACCCCGCTGTGACAGGAGCCGGTAACCAAACCGTGCTGATACCGTCCGACGCTGCCAGATCACCTTTAGCTGCGGGTGGGGGTAATGGCGGAGGGGCAACCACCAGCACGCTCGCAATCCTTTGCGGTGTGGCGCTGTCCGGGACATCCCAGGTTTCCGTGTAGGGCGGCAGTTCTTGCCCAGCCGAAATCAGATGATACTCGACCGTGTAATGAAAAGGAAACTGGGCAGTGGCCGTTGATTCGAGCGAAATGGAAAAGGTGCCGTTAGCCAAAGGTACCTTCTGCACGTTCGGTGGAACGACATGGCTCCCGCTTGATGTGAAGCGCGGCCACTCAATCACCAGATAGGATCCAGGCGCGGCCGTGGCGCCGGAAGCAGTATAAACCGTATCGGCGATGGGAGTCAGCGCAAACGCGCCAATTGGCCACAGAAGAAGAGCGAGTAATTTTTTCATCGGGGTAGATTGGACAGGACTTCGGCAGAGGACTGTGCTAGTCTGACCCAGCGTTCTCTCGCGAATGCGTTGAGTTCGGACCACACCGGCGTCCGATGTGCCACGCTCGCTTCGCGGTATTTCTCATATATCAGCTGTGCAACGGCCGACCAATACATATCCATAAAGTGCGAACCTGTTCCTTTCAAGGCTCATCGCAGCACGTGGCCGTTGTTCTTCGGTATGTGGTCATTCAGAGCCGGTCGAGAGCCATCGTTGCGGAAGTCTCTCGACCTCAGTTACTTGTAGCGAGAAAGGGTGGCCTTAGAAAATTCTCTTGAGGTCGTGACTGCTCTGCTCGGCGATCTCAAACGCAAGGCAGTTCGAGCAGATCCTAAGCGCCGGAGTCTTGTAGCCACTCGGGATGCCGGTTTTGGCGCGACTCATGCGGCGTCTGCCGCCCTCTCGTGCCTGAGGTTAGGCAAGAACGCGGTCAGAATTCCTATTGCCGGCAAGAACGAGCAGATATGGTAAACGAAATAAATATTCGTGTGGTCCGCCACTTCGCCAAGAATTGCTGCCCCGATGCCGCCCATGCCGAAAGCAAATCCGAAGAAGATACCGGAGATCATCCCGATATTGCCCGGCATTAGCTCCTGGGCGTAGACAAGAATCGCCGAGAACGCCGATGCGATGACCAAGCCGATGATCACTGTGAGGAGCACCGTCCAGCCAAGGTTCACGTATGGCAGCAGCAGCGTGAATGGAAGAACTCCCAGGATCGACCACCAAATGACAAGTTTGCGGCCGATGCGGTCCCCGATTGGTCCTCCGGCAAATGTGCCGATGGCCGCCGCGCCAAGAAATACGGCCAAATAGAGCTGTGATTCTCGAACGGAAACGTGGAATTTAGAAATCAGATAGAACGTGTAGTAACTGGAGATACTCGCCAGATAAAAATATTTCGAGAAGATCAGCGCAATCAGAATCGCAATTGCGAAGATCACTCTTTTGCGAGGTAGACCCGCCGCGTGCCGCTCACGAGCGCTCAATTTTTTCTTGAACGGGTTCCTCTTGTACCAGCTCCCGACGTACAAAAGAATCATGATACCGAGCAGCGATACCAGGCAGAACCAAGCCATGCTCCTCTGTCCCTGTGGAAGCACGATGAACGCGGCAACCAATGGTCCGATTGCGGTTCCACCATTGCCTCCGACCTGAAAAACAGATTGAGCCAAACCGTGCTGGCCGCCCGAGGCGTGTCTCGCCAACCGCGAAGACTCAGGATGAAAAACAGCTGATCCCATCCCTACCAGCGCTGCTCCGCCGAGTAGTATGCCGTAATTCGGAGCGAACCCAAGTAGTAATAATCCGAAAAACGTGAAGCTCATTCCGATCGGCAGCGAGTAAGGATAGGGGCGCCGGTCCGTGTAGAGTCCGACAAAGGGTTGCAGCAAGGAGGCCGTCAAATTGTAGGTCAGTGTGATGAGACCAATCTGTCCAAAATCAAGATGAAACGAACGCTTCAGAATCGGATAGATTGCAGGAAGTAGTGACTGCATCATGTCGTTGAGGAGATGACAGACACTAATGGCAGCTAGGATGGAAAATACGGTCTTCTCCTGGACGCTCGCCGGAGACGGAGCAGAGAGTTCGCCAAAATCAGTTCGGCTCGCCACTTCTTCTACAGTAGCTTGCCCAGTTCTTCACAGTCGCCTGCCCAGCCTTGCGAACAAAAGGAGAAGCACGTGGCCCTGTGAGCTCATCCAAAGCTGTTCTTTTAAGCCGTTCATGCTGCTCTCTCGTGGCTGAAACGTGGTACGCTAGCGCAATCTGGCGTGACGAGCCGAGTTGCTCGCTCGCGACTTCTCATTTTCAGGGGTATCGTATGCACAGGATTGGGCGGCTGCTTCCTACGCTTGCTCTTCTAGCAGCAGTTTCATCATCTCTTTGGGCTCAAGACACCACAGGTAAGATTACCGGCGTTGTCACGGACTCCTCCGGAGCTGTGATTCCCAATGCCACGGTGACGGTCACCAATATCGCGACCAATCAGACGAAACAAACGACCACCGATAACTCCGGCGTCTATCAAGCATTGCAACTACCGATCGGTTCCTACCGCGTGACCGTATCGGCGCCAGGCTTTGAACAGACAACGGTTCAGTCGAATACTGCGTTGCAGATCAATCAAACTCTTCGCATCGACGTGACCTTAAACATCGGAAAGCTCAGCAATACGGTAACGGTTGAGAGCGCCGGTTCACAGGTCGAAACAGAGAACTCGACCATTGGCGCTACCGTAACGGGTCAGGCGATCTTCGAACTTCCGCTCAACGGGCGCGACACACTCGACCTGCTAAAAACACAACCTGGCGTGAGTCCGACTAATCCGGATTCATCTGCTGCCGGCGCTTACAGCATTGGCGGTATGCGCACTGACTCTGTCACGTATCTCCTGGATGGCGGCCTGAATAATGATCTACTCGATAACAGCGTAGTCGCGGATCCGAATCCCGATGCGGTCGCCGAATTTCGCGTGCTGGAAAATAATTACAGTGCCGAGTACGGTAGGAATGCGGGGGGTATCGTCAGCGTAGTCACCAAGAGCGGCACTAACCAGTTCCACGGTACCGGCTATGATTACCTGCGTAACAATTTTTTCGACGCTAACTCGTTCTTCAACAATCAACAAAGCCTGCCTGTACCAGTGCTGAAGCGCAACCAATTTGGCGGCACTATTGGCGGGCCGATCGTCAAGAACAAACTATTCTTCTTCTTCTCCTATGAAGGACAACGTCAGACATCGCTGGATACCAGTCCAGGCAAAGTAACCGCCTTTACGCCGGCTGAAGAAAATGGCGATTTTTCGCAATCACCCGGAGCTGGGCTGGTTGCGGCATTTCTGTCAAATAATCCGTACTACCAATCCAACCCTGTCCTTGCTGCCCAAGGTATTATCGATCCAACTAAGATTGACCCGGTCGCAAAAGCTTATTTCGCGAACAATCTTCTGCCTGTATCGGCCGCTGGTTATGTCTTTCCCGAGGCGGCAGCCACCAATAACTTTGATGAGTATCTAGGTAAGTTCGACTACAACATCACTACCAAAGACACTCTCAGTGGTACTTTCACATACAGGGGTAATCCCGTTCTCTGGCCGTTTGGTCCCAGTCCAAGTCCGCCCTATAACGTCGTCGGCTTTCCGGTTACTTACACGTCGAACACATATTTCGGTTCGGTGGCCTACACGCATACCTTCACTCCCGCTCTGTTGAATGAACTTCGCGTTACCGCTCAACGCCGCCTCAGTGATCAGGCTGTTCCGGCTACCAAGAATCCAACCGCAACTCAGCTCGGAATGAATCTCCCTTCGGATGATCCGACGGGTCCACCGCAACTGGATTTCGTAGGCTCCAATATCATCACTGGCCCTAGTATCCAAGGTCCTACTACTCTAGCCAATAACACGTACGCGTTCTATGACAACCTGTCTTGGACCAGGGGCTCGCACAATTTTAAGTTCGGTTTCTTTTTCTCCCCTTACCAGAACAACACGACTTACGATTTCATCGTCAACGGTTTGTTCCTGTTTTACGGACCGAGCACCGGCGTGGGATCGGGCTTGGATCTTGCTGACTTCCTGATGGGAAATCCGGACGAATACACGCAATATCCCAAGGCCCCTTCTAATATTCGTTCAAACCAATACGCTGCCTTCGCTCAAGACACATGGCACGCTTCAAAACGTCTCACGCTCACCCTCGGCCTACGGTACGAATACGCCGAGCCCAAGTACGATACTCAAGGCCGCACTTTCAGCTTCATCCCGGGCCTTCAGTCACAAGTCTTTCCGAACGCTCCGAATGGACTCGTTTTTCCCGGGGATCCAGGTGCCCCCAGAGGGTCGAATTTCCCCGATAAAACGAATTTCAGCCCGCGTTTCGGCTTTGCCTACGATGTCTTCGGCAACGCCAAAACCAGCATCCGCGGTGGCTTTGGCATGTTCTACGACATCTTGAAAGGCGAGGACAATCTCCAATTCAATGGCCAGCCTCCCTTCTTCGCGTCAACAGATTTCAATCTCGTTCCATACCCCGGTTCTGGTCCTACTGGTCTGCAAGATCCATTCGCGGAGGCAGGCGTTCTTAATCCTTTTCCCTCTAAACCGCCTTCCAAGAACCTGAATTGGGCGGATGCAGGATATCTGCCCGTAGGCGGAGGCTCGCTCTACTTGGTTGATCCCAATCTCAAGACGCCCTACGTCTATCAATACAACCTTTCCGTCCAACAGCAACTTCCCTCGAGCATCATGTTAGAGGCAGGTTATGTAGGCTATTCTGCGCATGGGCTAACCAGCCTGGTGGACATCAATCCTTATCCGATCGGAAGTACAACTCGCCTCTTCGGTCCCAATTATAGTTATCTCGAAGAGTTTCAGAACATATCGCGCGCCAACTATAACAGCCTTGAAGTCAATTTGACCCGGCGATTCTCCAGCAGTTTGCTTGGTAGCAGTTTCTTCACCATCGGCTATACCTATGGGCATGAGATAGATAATGTCTCTGGTTTCCGCAATCGTAACTCGATCGTGCCCGCGTACGATCACGAATTATATAGGGCCTCAGGTGATACCGACGTCCGCCATACGTTCGTCGTCTCGGGAGGCTGGGATCTACCCTTCGACAAGCTATGGGAGCGCGGTCCTAAGCTGCTTACGCGAGGATGGAGTCTTTATCCCATTCTCACCATGCATACCGGTTTTCCCATCGATGTCTTCGGCGACTTAGAGACCACTCTCGGTGATTTGGGGCCATCCGGTGCAGGCGATCCAGGAATTGCTCATGCCGATTTAGCGGGTACCAACGTCCAGCTTCTGAATCCGAGTAAACCTCAGCAGTTGGCGAATCCGAATAATTCAAATAGCACGAGTGTAGGGAACTATTGGTTCAATCCGGCCAATTTCAGCGTTGCCCGCTTGAATGCGCTAGACAGCCTGACGAGCAATGGTGATCCGTCGGGCATCACCAGCTTTTACCCTTACGGAACGTTTCCTCGAAACGGCATCCGCGGACCAGGACAAGTCAACCTCGACCTCTCCATCTCGAAACACTTCATCATTCGTGAAGGTATGGATCTTGAGCTCCGCGGTGACGCCTTTAATATTTTGAATCACACCGAGTTTCAAAATCCGGACACCATCATCACCGATCAAACCTTTGGCCAGATCTCAACCACCTATGATCCGCGCATCCTCCAGCTAGCTCTGCATCTGCGATTCTAACTGGATGACCGCATCTTCGGTGCGCTGCCTCGGGGCTCTACTGTTCGCTAGCACGGTGGCAGCGCAGACCAAGCCGCTGCTAACGCTCGACGATTTATTCAGCCTCGTAGAGATCCGATCCGCCAGGCTTTCTCCTGACGGATCGGCTGCCGTATTTGTCACTGCAAGACCGGACTGGAAGCACGATCGATTCCGCGAAGACATCTGGCTTTGGAGAAACGGGCAGGAGAATCTGCTTCCGCTCACTCAATCCGGTCACGATAGTGATCCGCGATGGTCACCCGATGGAAGACAGATCGCTTTTATATCGGACCGAACGCTTGAATTTCCCGCCGCCTCAGACGACAGCAAGGAGGAGAGTAGTAAAGAAATAGGCCGTGTTTGGGTCATCGACGTCGATGGTGGTGAAGCGTTTCCGCTCTACCGGGAACCGCTGAAAGTCCACAGCTTTGCCTGGTCGCGGGATGGCTCCGGCATTTTCTTTAGCGTGGAAGAGCCGCTTTCGAAATCGGCACAGGAGGCGAAGCGGCATGAATGGAAGGATGTTAATCGCTGGCGGAAAGACGAGCGTGGCGATCTGCTATTAGAACTCAGCGTGGCGCAGGCCGCACCAAGCGCCTACCCGTTTCCTGTCGAAGCGGACGAGTCGTCTGCAAATGAAGCGATAAGCAAAAGCGGTAAACAGGAATCAGCAACGGAAATTCCGAAGCTCAGTCGCATTGTCACCCGCAGCCGGTTCGCCATTGACGAAATCGCGCCTGCGCCAGTTGGTAACCAAGTCGCATTTCTGACAAACTCAATTTCCGGTCGTCTCGAGCATCTCGAAGCGTACGAGATCTATTTGCTCGATGCTTCTTCAAAAGACGAAACGACAGCCCGGCAAATCACGCGCAACGAAGCCCTCGAACGTCAGTTGCGTTGGAGTCCCGACGGCAGGCGTTTACATTTTGGTGTTTTCGCCGCGAGTGGAAGCCTGGAAGGCAAGTATCAGGATGTACAGGGTCGTTTATATGCGCTTGATCTTTCAACGGGCAAGATAGAGCGTCAAGGAAAGGAATTCACCGGTTCATGGACCGACTACATGCTCACCCCGTCCGGCAACCTCTTCGCGCTCGGCCAACTTGGTACGGAAGTCCAGGTCTACTCGCTCGCGGGGAAACCGGCCAAAGTGAGTGGTCAGCCAGGCACTTACGAAGAACTCAGCGGTTCCGATCATACATCTGCGATCCTCTTTGAACACTCTGCTGTAAACGAAGCGCCTGAGCTATTCCTGGCTGATGATCTCTCGCATCTTAACTCCGCTAGGCAGATTACTCATCTGAACACTCTGTTCGCCGCGCGAGACTTGCCTCACTTCAAAACCTATCGCTGGCACTCAGATGATGGACAGATCATCGAAGGCGTTCTTCTCTATCCACCCGACCGGTATGAACAAAAGCATCTCCGGATGCTCACCTTGATTCACGGCGGTCCCGCCGATGCCGACGGTAACAAATTCGGCGCCGATTGGTACAGTTGGGCGCTCCTGGCTGCCAGCAAAGGTTGGCTTGTGTTTCAACCGAACTACCGCGGCTCGAGCGGCTACGGTGACAGTTTCATGACCGCCATTTCTCCTCGCATCGTCTCCCTCCCCGGCCGCGATATTCTCGCCGGAGTCGACGCGCTGGTAAGCGACGGCTCCGCAGATCCCGACCATCTCGCCATTGCAGGCTACAGTTACGGCGGTTATCTCACGAACTGGTTGATTACCCAAACGACGCGCTTTCGCTCTGCGGTAACAGGCGCAGGCGCCGTCGAGCATGCTTCCAATTGGGGAAATGACGATCTCACCTTCGATGATGCGTGGTACCTCGGTGGCACGCCTTGGCAAAACCCGATGGTGTATCGAGACGAAGCCGCGCTCTTTCAGTTCAGTAAGGTCAGAACGCCGGTCCACGAAGTAGTGGGCGCCGACGATATACGCGTTAGCGCTTCACAAGGGTATCTTCTGGAACGAGCCCTGGATGCGCTCAGCATCCCGCATGACTTTCTGATTTTTCCCGGCGAAGGCCATGGGCTCGGCAAAAATCCCTGGCACGGCTACATCAAGGTGCGTGAAGAGCTTGCGTGGCTGGAGAAATACGATCAGCTGACTCCTTCACTTCGTGTCTCTGAGAGGCGCTAGCGGGATCCGCTTGCCCACGATCGCGTCGTACGCACTCAGATCAGCAGACACGCGCCCTGAATAAAGCTGGAAATACGTCTCCTTATCTGTCAACAGGTTTCGCACTGACGAATAATCCATTACGGGCAAATCGACAGTCACGTGAGTATCCCGGTTTGAGAGATTCAGAATGACCAGAATTTCCTCCTCACCTTTTTTGCGGAGAAAGCTCAAGACGCTCTCCGGCTCGCTGTTGTTGATCCAGATGAGATCTCCCTCCGTTAGAGCGGCGTATTGCTTCCGTACTGAAAACAGCCGCTCATATTTCGAAAGGGTCTGCTCGGCAATCTGACTGTCGTTGCGGTCGCTGTGTTGCGGCCACTGGATAGGCGCGCTCGTCAGCCAATGTGTGGGTGTGCAGTCCGCGATCTCCTGTCCGTTGTAAAGAAACGGGATTCCATCCAGCGTGAAATTGAGGATCGAAGCAACGATCGCGCCCTTATCGCCGAACTGCACCACTGCCCGGCGCCAGTCATGATTGTCGCTGAAACGCAATAGCCTGGCTCCGTGCGGATACGTCCTCCTGGCTTGCTCCCAATGTTCCCGAATTTTGATTGCAGGTTCGCCCTCGCGAATAACGGAGCGGAGTGCCAGGTAACCTTGAAAATCGTAGTTGATATCGAATGCGTGAAGTTGATCGTCCGGCCGGTCCGATTCGGAGAGTAGAATGACATCCGGATTTACCTGGTCGAGCGACTTCCTCGCCTGTTCCCAAAACGCTATCGGGACGCCTCCGCCCACATCGCAGCGGAATCCGTCCACTTTGAAATCGCGTACCCAGTGGATCAGGCTTTCGATCAAATATCTTCGGGCTTCTGGATTCGCGAAGTCCGGAAGTGGCTGGGGCCAGAAACCGCGCGCAATCTTGCCATCGCTGGTGTGAATCATCCAGTCCGGATGTTTGATCATGACGCCGTCCGGAGCCGTGTGATAGTAGACGATATCGAGCATTACTTTCATATCGAGTTTGTGCGCTGCTGAAACGAAGTCGTGGAGATCCTGTTCGTTGCCGTATTGTGGATCGATCGCGTTGTAATCGGCGATGTTATATGGCGATGCGTGCGGCGTTGCTGACCGTTTGGCAATTGGACCCAAATAGACCACCGAAGCGCCCAGATCAGCAACCTGCTTCAGCTTCGGTATAGCACCGCGCAAGGTCCCTTCCTGGCTGAAGGCGTTCAGCCAAACTTCGTATATGGTCAGCTTGTTCATCCACTCCGGTTCGGATCGCGCATCGCGTGAGCCAAAAGAGAGGTTCTGACTCGAACAGCCCATGCAAATAGAAAGAACGCACCAAAACTGGACGAGCCTGCGCATACCATTACAGAGTCGCAGGTTCAACCAAGGAAGCTTTTCAGCCGTAAAGCGTTCTGCGGCGCATAGCCGGAATCGTCATTGTCGAAGTAGACGTAAATCGCAACCAGAGTTTTGCTCCAACTGTCTATTTGGTGGGCCCATTTCCTCAATTGCGTGTCGCTATAGCTTCCCTGGTATTTGCCCCCCGGGCCATGCAGACGGACATAAGTGAAATTGGCACTTACTTCGCAAGGAGAGCGGTGACCTGCCAGATCGAAAATGCAATAGCCGGCGTTATGCCGCGCGAGCAAATCGTAGATCTCTTTCGTGTCCCAGGTCGGATTACGAAACTCGAAAGCGCAATTCAGGTCGCGAGGGAAGATTTCGAGAAAAGCGGCCAAACGATCTCTGTCTACCTCCCAGTTAGGTGGTAATTGAAAGAGTACAGGCCCCAGTTTCGGGCCGAGCACGTTTATAGCTTCGAGAAAACGATTCAAGCCCTGTTCGGCATCCTTCAACTTCTTCATGTGAGTCAAGAAGCGACTCCCTTTTACAGCGAACAGAAAGTTTATCGGTGTTGAAGCCCGCCAGTTAGAGAGACTGGTTTTTGCCGGGAGCTTATAGAAGCTGTTGTTGAGTTCGACCGTGTCGAATTTCTCGACGTAGTGGGCCAGCATGCGTGAACTGGGCAATCGCTGGGGATAGAAGTTTCCCACCCAGTGTTTGTAATGCCAGCCTGAGGTCCCGATCCGAATCTCGGCCATTTTTGAATTATCAGCCGAGAAGGTCAGCGGGTCTTTTACAACGGCTGGATCACATGGTGAAGGGCAGCAGCGGCTGAGGCCATTTCTCCCGCACCACTACAAATGCTTCCGCTCTCTCGAACTCCCCTTCGGCTCCTCTTTGTTTTTCGATTTCTACGTGATAGGGATAGAACCGATCCGGTTTTTGGCTTTCGTGTGAGTAGATTGCCAAGCGCTTCTGATCCCACGTCCGCCCGATGTCGACGAAGCAATTTGGCCTGAAATGATGCGTCTGCACGCCGGTCATCACTTCGTAATACACAAGCGTGAACCGCTCTGAAAGTGACTGCCAGGCGTTATATACCAATTGGGCCACTGTCCTGTGGTCATGATGCGTATCAATGGGCCAATGAGTGAAAACAATGTCCGGCTGCAGCGCTCGAATCAGATCCGTGAAGCGGCGCGACTGCTCAGGATCGGCTCCTGTCTCTCCATCAATCTGACCGGCGAAAACGGCTTGCCCTTGCAAAATGGAGCACGCGCGTAGCGACTCTCCCGTCCGGATCCAAGCGGTTGTCTGCCGCTCCCCTTCCTTAATCCCGGCCTCGCCCCGGGTAAGGTAAACGACCCGAACATCATGCCCTTTTGACGCGAACTTCGCGAGCGTTCCGCCGCATCCCGTTTCCGGATCGTCCGGATGTGCGCCAACACACACAATCCTAAGCGGCTTCCCGGCCGAAAACCCAAACTGTTCAACGTCTCCGTCGGCTGTTGTACCGCCGACGGAAAGCAAAGCCGCGCTGGACATTCGTTTCCCACTCCTGATCATTTTCATCCCTTTGATGCGGGCCATACTGCATGTTGTCCATCAATATACTATGGATGTGGTCTCGAGGCAAGGAATTTTCTCAAAGTCGGTTCCGCGTCGCTATAGTAAATTGCGGAAGGATCCGCGGGCGTCGCAGTTCCAGATCCAATGAGAGTTTCCGATTACATCTTCCAATTCATTGCTGATCAAGGAGTTAGACACGTATTCGTCGTTGTCGGAGGCGGCGCGATGTATCTCAATGAGGGCCTGGCGCGCGAAAAACGCATTGAGTTTGTCTGCAATTCACACGAGCAGGCTAGCGCGATCTGCGCCGAGAACTACGCCAAAGCGACTGACAATCTCGGCTGCGCTCTGGTGACCACCGGCCCGGGCGGAACGAATGCCATCACCGGTCTGGCCGGTGCTTGGTGCGATTCAACTCCCGTGCTGATCATCTCTGGCCAGGTGAAGCGCGCCGACCGCATGTTCAAACCAGATGGAACGCCGATTGGTGTCCGGCAGCTCGGCCCTCAGGAAATCGACATCATCTCGTTGGTGAAGTCGCTTACCAAATACGCCGTCACGGTACTCGAGCCCCAGGATATTCGTTATCACCTTGAAAAAGCCGTATATCTCGCGCGCACTGGCCGCCCGGGCCCTGTCTGGCTGGACATACCGCTCGATGTCCAGGCTGCGCTCATTGACGCCAACGCTCTCCGGGCCTTCAATCGTGACGAACTGCCACAGCCCGAATCACGCGAAGCTCTCGAGCCGTTTGTGTCGGGTGTGATTGAGAAATTCAATCAAGCTGAACGTCCGCTGCTCATGATCGGCAATGGCGTCCGTTTGTCACACGCCACGCCGGAGCTCCGAGAAGTAATGCACCTACTCCGAATTCCTACCGCTGCAACCTGGGTTGCAAGCGACTTAATTTCGAGTGATGACCCATTATTTGCCGGCCGGCCCGGCTCTCTTGCCGCGCGCGGGGCCAACTTCGCCATTCAGAACTGCGACTTCTTGCTCATCCTCGGAGCGAGAATGGACAATCCGTTGACCGGCTTTGCGCCAAAAAATCTCGCGCGCGCCGCCTGGAAGGCAATGGTCGATATCGACGCCGCCGAGATCGCCAAGCTCGATGGTTCGCTCGACGGCAAAATGCAAGCCGATGCGAGAGCATTCCTGCGAGAATTGTTGACGCAAAGAGCAAAGATCCGGCCCAAAGACCAGTCCGCGTGGCGAGCACGTGTCAAGGACTGGCAGCTCCGTTATCCTCTGATCACGGAAGATCACCGCCGTCCCGATAGCCTGGTCAGTATCTTCCATCTAGCCGAGGTGTTGAGTCAGGAGACCACGCCTGACGACTGTGTGGTCTCCGGCAGCTCGGGAAGCGGCATTGAGATTTTTATTTTCAGTTACCCGACGCGCTCTGGCCAGCGCGTCTATCACACCGCCGGACTCGGCTCTATGGGGTT
Source organism: Terriglobia bacterium (assembly GCA_963738555.1). Lineage (GTDB taxonomy): Bacteria > Acidobacteriota > Terriglobia > Bryobacterales > Bryobacteraceae > Bog-105. Next base: position 10,954 of record CAVTXN010000025.1, on the reverse strand, counting down.
TGGTTTGCCTGCCAGCATCGGCGTGAGCCTCGCAAAAGATCGTAGAAGAACCATCTGTGTGGACGGCGATGGCGGATTTCAGTTCAATATCCAGGAGCTGGAAACTGTAGCGCGATTGAATCTGCCCATCAAGTTTTTCGTTCTAAACAATGATGGCTATGCCTCTATACGTGCCTCACAGCAAGCTTGGTTCGGGCGTGCCTTCATGGGCGGAGATCGTACAACCGGTTTGACCTTGCCGGATCTCAGCAAAGTTGCCGCTTCTTATGGAATTCCTTCTTACGTGATCGAAAATCAAAAGGATCTGCCGGCCGATATCCGCAAAGTGCTCGCCATGCCCGGACCCGTAGTTGTCGACGTACGGGTGATCAAAGAGGAAGTGCGCGGGCCTCGTCTTCAATCGATGCAGTTGCCGGACGGTCGCTTTGTCTCCAAGCCTCTCGAGGATCTCTGGCCCTATCTGCCGCGGGATGAATTCCGCGCCAACATGATCATTCCTCCGGTTGAAGAATAGTGCCGCTCAAGCTATTCATCACGGGCGGCTCCGGCTTCATCGGCGGGAATCTCGCAGAATTGCTAGCTTCTTCATATGAAATCAGCGCGCCCTCGCGGAGCCAGCTTGATTTACTGAACGACGCTGCTGTGACCGATTATCTGGCCTCCAACCGGTTCGATGTGGTAGTTCATTCGGCTACTGGTCGTTCCAATCGTAAAATCACTGCTCCAGATTTGTTCAAGAACAATTGTCGGATGTTCTTCAATCTCGCGCGAAACCGGCGCCTTTTTGGCAAGATGCTTCACTTCGGGTCGGGCGCCGAATTCGGTGTGCGTGTGCCACGAATGTCCGAGCAGTTTTTTGATACCTATGTTCCCGCCGATGACTACGCCTTCGCCAAATACATCGCGGCGCAATTTACCGAGGCCGTCCAGTCCAATATCTACAATCTGCGCCTTTTTGGGGTCTTCGGCAAATACGAAGCCTGGGATGTCCGTTTCATATCGAATGCAATCTGCCGGACGCTGTTTGATTTACCCATCGTGCTGCGGCAGAATGTGCGCTTCGATTACCTCTATGTCAATGACCTCGCGAGACTCACTGCCTGGTTCATCGAAGGCGAGCCGAAACACAAAACCTACAACGTGTGCCGTGGCGATGTCTCTGAACTATTGTCCCTTGCAGAAATGGTTGCCCGGATTTCCGGCAAAAATCCGCCCATCCGAGTAACCCGACAAGGCTTCGCCCCTGAGTACAGCGGTGACAACTCACGGTTAATGGAGGAAATGGGTGGCTTTGCTTTCACGCCCATGAACGAAGGCATCGCCGGCTTGTACGCTTGGTACCGACAGCACATCGACAAAATCGATCGCGAAGCGCTGTGCTTCGATAGCTAGGAAAGAAATGCCGCCTCTCGGGTCGCTTTCCTACTGTCGAAACAGCTGCGGCGCAAATTCATCTAGATAATCGCGCCAGTTTAACCAGGTGTGGCCGCCGCCGCTCTCGCGGAAAACGGGCGTAAATCCATGCTCTTTGAGCATTGCGACAGTTGCCTCGGATACCGGAAGTAATCTGTCCTCACCGCCTGTACTGAACCAGAGAAGCTTGAGTCCCGGCTTCAGGCCGGCGTTGTCGAGGTCAGTTGCGTGTTGCTCGATCCACTCCGCAGGAACCGTTGGCTTAGGTCCGGTATCACCGGCTGTGGTCGGACGGCGTGGCCCACGTGAGAATACGCCGGCGCTGAATACACCGATGTAGGCGAATTGATCGAGATGCGACATCGAGATGTTTAGAGTTTGACCTCCCCCCATCGACAATCCTGCGATCGCCGTGTGTGCTCGATCCGTCAGAACTCGGTAGTTCTTTTCGACGTACGGCATAATGTCATGTACGAAATCCTCGGCAAATTCGTCGCGCATGGTCGCACCGGGTGATGCCGGTCTGGGCATTTCACGCGTAGTATGGCCGGCGGGCATGACGACGATCATTGGAACAGCTTTTTTCGCGGCAATCAAATTGTCTAGTATGAAATTCGCTCGCCCTACGGAAGTCCAGGAATCATCGCTGTCGCCCGCGCCGTGCAGAAGATAGAACACGGGATACTTGCTGTTGTCTGCTTCATATCCGGGCGGAGTGTAGACATGCATGCGGCGTATCCGCTGGAGAGCGGTTGAATAATAGTAAATCGATGCGACCGCCCCATGCGGCACATCTTGTCACGTCCACGAAATCTGATCCCGGGACGACCGCAAGACTCCACGAAGTCGTATTCGATTCGCTGACCTCGGGGTTTCGCGAGTCGAGAACAGTGATTCCGTCGACGAGAAATGTGTAGCGGTATGCTCCTGCCGGAACTGGCCCCACCGTGGCCTCCCAAATCCCCTGATCGCTCTTCGCGAACTCTGGGGGCTTATGTGCGGGCATCGGAATGTCGCTTGCTCTGAGCGTCACGCTCCCGGCATGTGGCGCAAGAATGCGAAAAATGATTCTTCTGTCCGGAGTTACCTCAGGCGACGTGAAGACTGGTTCCGCGGGCGGAGCCTGCGCGTACGTGATCGCTCCAGCCAACGACCACCCGAACAAAATTCCCATAGCGAATCGGTGCTTTAGAGTCACTCGTCGTTTCTCCTCGTGATGTTGAGAGTATATGTCTCGCTCCGCAGCCCGCGAAAGTCGCTGCTGATATTGAAATTCGATATCAGATCTCGATATCATGGCTCCTGATGGCAAGAAACACTGATCTACTGCAGGGAACGTTGGATCTACTGGTTCTCCGTACATTGGAACTTCGTCCGCTGCACGGCGTCGGTATAGCTGACCGGATCGAACAGGTGACCAGGGGAGTATTCGCGATTGGTCCAGGATCTCTCTTTCCCGCTCTGCATCGCTTGGCGGAAAAGGGCTGGATTGATGGCGAATGGGGAGAGCTCGAAAATGGAAGAAGGGCAAAATTCTACACTCTGACACCCTCCGGGAAGCTTCAACTGGCAAAAGAGAAGAAGGATTGGCAGAAAGTTTGGACGGCCGTTCACCAGGTTCTTAGTCAGGAGAATTAATACTTGTCCTGGATCGCGTCGTTCCTACTGGCTCAACTTTCGTAATCAGCTGGTTCGCAGCATCTGGCCCCCTCGCTCGCGAGCGAGGAAGGTTTCCTAGCAATCGCAAGTAAGCGCTTTGCGGTTTTTTGAAAAGCTCCTAGATGACCGCTAACTGCTCGACTGGCAGCCGGTGAAACATGTCAACCATGTAAGCCAGCATCTCCGAACTGATTCCTGGGAATACCCCAACCCAGAAAACCTGATTCATGATGAAATCCGTGTTTTCGAGCGAGCCCACAACTCGATGGCGGATGCCCTGATAAGCGGGCTGCCGCAACAGATTACCGCCGAACAGAAGGCGTGTCGCGATTTTCCGATTCTCCAAAAACGCGATGGCTTGGTTTCGATTGAAAGGGGCTCCGGGACGCACTGCGATCGGAAACCCGAACCAGCTTGGCTCCGAACGCGGCGTGGCTTCCGGCAAAATAAAGAACTCCTCCAGATCCTTTAACCCTTCTCGCAATGCCCGAAAATTCGCACGCCGCTTTTCGATGAACCCAGGCAGCTTCTTCAGCTGAGAGACCCCAACCGCCGCCTGCATGTCCGTCATCTTGAGGTTGTAACCGATATGCGAGTACGTGTATTTGTGATCGTATCCGTAGGGCAGTTCGCCCAATTCCCAGTCGAAGCGCTTACCGCAGGTGTTTGCGTTACCTGGTTCGCACCAACAGTCCCGTCCCCAATCCCGAAATGATTCGACAATCGTTTTGAGCAACGGCTTTTCAGCTAGCACGCATCCGCCCTCGCCCGTCGTGATGTGATGTGCCGGATAGAAGCTTACTGTTGCAAGGTCGCCGAACGTCCCCACCTTTTGACCCGCATAGGTTGCTCCTACGGCATCGCAGCAATCTTCTACCAACCACAAATCGTACTTCCTGACAAACTCCATTACCGCGCCGAGATCGAACGGATTCCCGAGAGTATGCGCGATCACGACGGCACGCGTCCGTTCGGAACGCGCGTCTTCAAGTCTCGTCACATCGATGTTGTAAGTGGGAATATGTTCATCGAGGAAGACCGGAACCAGACCATTCTGAATGATCGGATTGACGGTAGTCGGAAAACCCGCTGCAACCGTTATGACTTCGTCACCTGGCCGCAGCCGTCGCTCGCCTAGTTTCGGTGATGTTAAAGCTGTGATGGCAAGCAAATCGGCCGATGAGCCCGAATTGACCAATGTCGCAGTCCGAATCCCGAACCAGCGAGCGAACTGTTTCTCGAATTGCCCGGCAAATCGCCCTGTCGTCAACCAAAAATCGAGCGACGAGTCCACCAGCGACTGCATGTCTTCCACGTCGAATACCCGTCCCGAAACCGGAACCGGACTCTCTCCCGGAACAAACGCGCCCGGAGCGAACGCCGCGGCATGATACTCCGCAATCAATTCGAGGATTCGAGCGCGCAGATCCTCTTTGGCGCTCAACAGGTGCCTCCCAGAAAATCGCGATACCAGGCAATTGTGCGCGTGAGCCCCTCATCCAAAGTAAATAGCGGCTGCCATCCCAACTGCTCCCGCGCGCGTCCGGCGCTCAGATATTGATGACGGATCTCGTTCGAAGCCTCATTGCGTATCTCCGGCTCTAGTGAAGACTCCATCTTCTCGAGAATCAGATTCACCAGTTCGCTCACACTGATTTGGATTTCATTCGAGAAATTGAACGCCTGTCCGCGCAAGCCGTCGCTCTTTGTAAGCAGCCGCTCGGCCAAGAGCAGGTAGCAAGCGGCTCCGTCTTCAACGTAGAAATAATCGCGAACGAATTGGCCATCCGACCGGATTACAGGCCGTTCACCGCGCAACACGGAGCGAATCGTCCCGGGGACAATACGGTTCCAGTTCAGATCCCCTCCGCCATAGAAGTTACCGCAGCGCGTCACCGCAACCGGCAATCCGTAGGTTTTGCCATAGGCCTGCGCAATCAGATCCGCGCATGATTTGCTCACGTCGTATGGATGTCGCCCTTCGAGCGGGGTGCTCTCCGAATACGGCATGCTCTCCTGCGCTCCGTAAGCCTTATCCGAAGAGGCGACCACGACCGCCTTCACCAGAGGTGACCGCCTCGCCGCCTCGAGAACGTTCCAGGTGCCTTCAACATTGCTTTGGAAGGTCGAAATGGGATTCCGATTGGCAATCCCGACGATAGTCTGCGCAGCTAGGTGAAAAACCGTATCGACCTCGTACTCGCCCATCGTGCGCTCCACGAGATCGCGGTCCCGGATGTCCCCGCGGACAGTTTTTACTCGATCCAGCAGTTTGCTGCGAATGATCTCGCTGCCCGGCGCCCAGTCCCGCACCAGGCAAACGATATCCGCTCCGCATTCCACCAGCTCACGAACCAGCCAGCCTCCCACTAGGCCGGTTGCCCCCGTCACCAGCGTGGGACGGTCCCGCCATAGCGAAGAGCTCATGTCCACTTTTTCCACGGCGCTTTGCCGCTTTTCCAGAGCTCGTTCAAAGCCTGATACTCCCGATAGGTATCCATCGCATAAAAGAAACCTTCGTGATGGAAGGCCATCAGTTGCCCCTCGGCGGCCAGACGTTCGAGCGGCTCCCGTTCCAATATCGTGTCGTCGCCATCCAGATAATCGAGAACTTTTCGTTCGAATACAAAGAACCCGGCACTCGCCCACGCGTCCGATCGCGGCTTTTCGATAAAGCTTTGAACCTCATTGCTTCCGCTTATATCGAGAATGCCGAAGCGGGAAACCGGACGAAAAGTCGTAACCGTTGCAAGCTTGCCATGCTTTCGGTGGAACTTGATCAACTCCGTAACATCGACGTCGCTTACGCCATCTCCGTACGTCACCATGAAGCGATCTTCGCCCGCCAAGTATCTCGCTGCCCTCCGGAGCCGTCCACCGGTCATGGACTCGCCGCCCGTTTCGGCCAGCGTGACGATAAAATCCTGCTCTTCGTGCCTGTCGTTGTACTCAATACGAGCCTTCTTTCCCAGGCAGATAGTGAAGTCATTGTTCATCGCTTCGTAATTGAGAAAGTACTCCTTGATCATGTTGCCGCGATACCCCAGGCAAAGCACAAAATCGCGGAAACCATAATGCGCGTAGCACTTCATGATGTGCCACAAAATGGGGCGTCCTCCGACATCCACTAGAGGCTTCGGCCGAAACTCGGTTTCTTCACGCATGCGCGTTCCGAGCCCGCCACACAAGATCACGACTTTCATCGACCGATGTTTAGGGGCATTTTAACCAACGAGTGCCGCCTTACGGAGTGGCCCCCTCCTGAGCGGAAGGGACGTCGGACGATAGCGCTCTCAGGTGCCAGATGCACCACAGAGTGATCGCTATCTCGTATACCCCAAGTGAGACATCGAGAACAGTTCCCACAAAAGCGCTGAATTCCTGATCGATAATCATCAAAACGCAGGCAACTACCTCGCCTGCCAAAGAAAGTTGATAGAAGAGCAGCCAGACAGCCGTATTGCTAGGTAGTTCGATCTTCTTAGCGCGCGTAAGCCGGTGCACCGACCAAAGAAAGGCTAGGCTCGCGGTCGTCGAAGCAGCCCACAGGATCACTGCAAAAGTGCCAAGTACAACGCCTTCGCCGGCTTCCTGGTTCGCAGCGAACCCAGTGACGATGAGGCCCAAAACCGAGGCGATCAGTAGACTCGAGACCAGGCGGAACGCGGCAGGCCGTCGTATATTGGCCACCTGAGCCTTAGCCTCCTCCCAAACGTCGTAGGCAGCCGCGGGGAAAATGAACGCATACAGAAAGCGCGAATAGATAAACACGAGGACAAACTCATGGGACCTGGGGCCCAACCACAGCATGACTCCATCGAAAAACAGGCTCAAGAAAGCAGCAAGCGTGATGAAAAAGTAGACTCGGTGTAATTTCAGTTGCAGGATTCGCAGCAGCAGGAGTCCATCAATGACCGTCCCGCCGATGTCCATCCAATAGTTCACTTGATCTAACATTCGCTTTAACCATTTGACCCTATGCGCACCGATTTCTGCTTTTCCTGCGTCTAACCGTTGGGAGTTTGGGCATGTTCAAGAGAATCGGATGGGCGGCTGTCGCTCTGGCGTTTGCCACCCTGCTCGGACCGGCAAAAGCGAGTGCGGGTGTCGTTGGATTTGGAGTCGGGTTTGGGCCCGCTTATCCCTATGCGCCTTATCCGGCGCCCTATGCGTATCCCTACGCCTGCGATCCTTACGGCTACTATTCCCCTTATTGCGGTTATCCGTATGGACCGTATGCCTATCCCTACATTGGCTTCTATGGAGGTTATTGGAGAGGCTGGGGCTACGGTTATCGGCCGTATTATCGTGGCTACTATCCCTATCGATATGGATACCGTGGCGGCTATGGCTCCGGATATAGGGGCGGTTACGCCTACGGAAACCGTGCTCGTTACGGATATGGAAATCGCGCCTATGCTAGTCGCGGCGGATATTCCGCCGGCTATGGCCGTGCCGGAGCATTCGTGGGGCGCGCCGGAGGATTTGGTGGTGGCCACGCGGGCGGCTTCGGTGGTGGCCACGCGGGCGGTGGACACCGCTGACGGTCGATCCCCAAGCGCCGGCTTTTCCGCCAGTATTGACTTGAAAAACCATTTCCCTTACACTGTTGGGGAAATGTCCGATATTCCTTCCGTCGGTCAGTTTGAGCAACTTGTCTTGGCGGCTATTCTCAGTTTGCACGACAACGCCTATGGCGTAACCATTCGGAACAAAGTCGCAGATCTGGCCCAGCCGAGGAACGTGTCTCTAGGTGCAATCTATGTCACGCTCGATCGGCTGGAGGACAAAGGTCTCATTTCTTCCTGGTTAACCGGCCCAACCGCCGAACGCGGTGGACGCGCCAAAAGATGCTATCGCTTAGAAGCCGTGGGCGAACAGGCTCTACAAGAATCAACGGCAACCGCGCTCCGGGTCTCGGAAGTCATTTCTAACGCGCTAGGAAAAGATTGGGCTCGCAAATGGAGGAAGGAGTGGGAGAAGGAGCCCGGATAGATGCTCGCCCCCAGATTTCTCGAGAATCTTCTACACCTGCTTCTCCCTCCAGATTCCCGCGAGCATGTTTTGGGAGATTTGCAGGAACGCTGTACATCCACAAAGTCGTACCTCGTGGATGCGCTCTCGGTGCTTGGCCCGGTAATCATCAGTAGAATTCGGCGTACCACTGATTTCCAGGTCTTCCTGATGGAAGCCTTGACCATCTATCTCTCACTAACTACCGCTGCCTGGTACTTGGGCGAACGGGCTTTCCTTTATCATCACGGTGGCTTTATCCGTTTGGCTCTTCCGACGACCGTCGCCGTCATTGCGCTGCTGTTCTGCAACGCTTATTCTGATCTGGCAAAGCCATCTCTTCATAAGGCGGTTCTGCAAAGCGCCGGCAGCCTGGCCCTGGCCTTCTTAGGTCAGGCCTTTCTTTTCGACACACACCCTGGTCTCGCCGTCCCGTTTCCAGTAATGCTGTACGGCAGCTTGTTGGGCTGCGCATTGATAGCGCCTCTGCGGATCCTCTTTCCGCCGACCCTGCGGCGGCCAAAATTCGTAATTTCAAATCAACCCCGGCCAATTCGACTCAGACCGCTTCATCCGAACCTTCCCTCTCAGCATCTCCGCGACAGAGTCAACCTTCGAACTGGGCGAAAACTCAGCCTCATTTTGGCCATGGTTGCGGCACTTTTAGCAGCCGCTCTGCTGTTCGCACGCTTTAAATAGCATCGCCGGACCGCTACCGCGAAGCTCGACGCGAGTTCCTTTGCACCGTAGTAGTTCAGGAGCGTAGTCTACTCCTAACTATTGCCCATATCAGAACATTCTGAGTCCCTAACGTTTAATTCTTCATTCACAAATCCGGCATTATTTCGCAACAAAATTACTCCATCTTATTGGCGGGAGCTGAAATCGAATGTCCGTTACAGCTAACACTCGGGTCCAGCTGTTCTGGGAGGATCGCAAAGTTTCCGCGGCTTTCCAAGCTGGCGTTTCCCTTCACAGTCACACGATGTACTCGGAAGAGAGTCTGGGCGTCATTCCGTCCCAAATCGTCGACCTGTGCTACGCGACGGGCTGCTTGCGCCGCCGCAAACCCAGCGGTGAGTCCGCCGGGCGAATACAGCTTCGGGATGCGTTTTGGACTCCTCCACTGAGTCCACGCCAAGCTTACCGGCTCGAGCAGCAACAGATCGAAACACAATTGCAACTTCCTGGACTGGTCTCTTTAACAGATCACGACGATATCCGCGCGGGTGCCTTGCTGCAGGTACTCAACCCCTTCCGCCTTGCGCCTGTCGGGACCGAATGGAGCGTACCATTTGGCCCCACCTTCTTTCATGTGGGCCTTCACAATCTGCGTGCTGCTGATTCTGGCGCTGTAATGAACCAGCTTGCTGCGTTTACTGCCGCCCCCAACCCCAGCAGACTTGACGATATTCTCGCGATGCTGAACGCCGATCCCGACGTCCTGATCGTTCTGAATCACCCTCTCTGGGATGAAAAAGAGATCGGCAAGTCTAACCATATACAGGTGCTCCGTAATCTGCTGCGCCGGTACGGACACCGCTTCCATGCTCTGGAGGCGAACGGCTTCCGCTCGTGGCGGGAGAACGCCGCAGTACTCGGTCTCGCTACAGAGATTAACCTGCCTGTGATCGGAGGGGGAGATCGTCACGGCCTCGAGCCGAACGCCATTCTCAATCTTTCCCGCGCTTCGACTCTTCCAGACTTTATCCGCGAAGTGCGAGCCGACCGCGTGAGCCACATGGTATTCATGCCGCAATACCGGCAACCACGACTGCTGCGCATTCTGCACTCCATCGTTGACGTTCTCCGCGAATACCCGCAAACGTTCGGGAGCTACCGCACCTGGGGCGATCGAGTCTTCTATCGAAATCCCGAAACCGCTGCCGTGGAGCCGTTTTCATCTATGTGGAATGGCGGTACGCCCCACGTGGTGAAGTATTTCCTGTCGGCCATGCGCCTGCTGGATCGTCGCCCGCCCTCGGTTATTCCCTCAGCAGTGTGCCAATAGACACGATCAGGCGTCGGTGCGCGGCTCTCCGGACAGTCCATAGCTGAGCCAAAGCGCACGCAGCTTGTCGCGTTCTTTCTGGTCCGCGACCGAGAAGAAACGCGCTCGCTCGAACTGATGATGGGCAATCGCGTATTCCATCCCGCGCAGGTTATATCGGATACGCTGTTGAGCCTCTACGATTTCCGCCGGCAACGATGCATCTGCTGCGGGCGCAAAATCTCCGGAGTGTTCGCTCGGCCGCGAGAGGGCCGAGAACCACTGAATACCCAATTCCTTGAGGAGACCGCCGGCCTCGATCATCAGAAAACGGGCGAAGGCCACACAACCCAACTTGCGGCGTTCGACCGCCGATTGTTCGAATACCTTGATCATTTCGGCGGCGAACTCCTGCCGATAACTTCTGGGGTATAAGCAAAGCAAGAGACCATAAGCGCGGGTCATTTCATACCTCCCTGGCTTTCAAGCGTGCTGTGCCGGCTCGTGTCAACTGCTTCATGCGATCCAGCTCCCCGCGAAGCGCCTTCAAACCGGCGGACGTAAGGCGATATGCCTGTTTGTCTCGCGAGATGTCTTCCTGTTCGAAACGTTGTATCAGGTGTTCAGCCAGGAGGCGCCGGAGGGCGCCGTAAAGCGTTCCGGTGCTCAGCCGGACACGCCCTTCGCTCATAGCCTCGATGTCTTTCAGCAATGCGTAGCCGTGGCGGGGTTGATCGGCCAGGCTCATCAGGATGAGCAGGACGGGTTCGGTGAGTGGACCGGATTCCGTAGTAACAGTGCGTTCATCAACATGTCGCATGACGACATATTAGCCGGTTTCATCCTGGCTGTCAAGAATCTTTGCGCCGATACCGGCAG
>CAVTXN010000024.1:0-23110 GCA_963738555.1 Terriglobia bacterium | reverse complement strand
CCCAACTCGAGCCCGAGAACGCGCCGGGAGGATCGCGCTCTCGCCCATCGTCTTGATGAGTTCCGGCCGGCTATTCCTCGATCGGGTTGGTCGCCACCAGAGCCCGTCTCCGCTTCACCGACGCCACCAGAATAATTTGATTGCTTAATCGAAGGGAAGCAATTATCATCGGTCAGAACGGTAACCAGTGTCTTAACTGTTTGTCTCACCCCAGGGGGCAAGCCCAGACGCAAGCGAGACATGAAGAGCATTCAGTACTACTACAAGGGGCAGCTGGTAACAACGGGACCCTACGCAACGCAGGCTGCTCTCTCGCCGAAGAACCAATGACGCTAACTGTATAGGAGAAGCCAAATGACTAAGACTCGAGGTCGTCTTTCTGCCCTGATCTTTTCCATCGTCCTCGTTTGCCAGCCTATAATTGGAGCCGAGTCACGGTATGTCGCCGACGGGGAAACGGTTCCCCGTGAAATCAAGGCCATTTTTGACCTGCCCCTCTACAAAGGAGCTATTTGGGGTCTCCGCGTCATCGACCTTGAAACCGGTAAGCCGCTGATTAATCTGAAGCCACAGCACCATTTCCTCATTGGATCGGTCCGTAAGCTCTTCTCTGTCGGTGAGCTAATGAACCAGGTCGGTCCCACCCACAGATTCACCACATCAGTTTACGCTAAGGCTCCATTAGCGATACGGGTATCCTGGAGGGCGATCTCATCCTGGTTGCCTCTGGAGACCTAACGATGGGCGGCCGCACCAGGCCTGACGGCAGCATCGCGTTCAGCGACTTCGATCACAACGAGGCGAACTCGCTTGGCAATGCAATGCTGACCAGACCTGATCCCTTAGCGGGATACGCAGATCTTGCCGATCAAATTGCAGCCAGCGGCATCAATGAGATTACTGGTGAAATCGTGATTGACGACCGGCTTTTTAAGCCCTTCAACTTTCGTGGCGAGTTTGACGTTAAGCCCATCTTCGTCAACGATGACGTAGTCGACCTGATAATCAATCCTAAGAACGTTGGGGAATTCGCTTCTGTAGATTACCGACCCCAATCTGCGGCGCTCGCCGTCGATAACGACGTCGTCATGACGGCAGCCGGCACCGAGGTCAACATTGAGCCAGGATTACCGCAGTGCATCGGACAGCCCAACTGCGTAGCGACCCTCAGCGGCAAACTTCCTGTTGATTTCGTGCCACCACTGATCAGCCATTATCCTCTGATCCGCACATTTCGGATCGTCGACCCGTCCAGCTATGCCCGCACGGTTCTCATTGAGAAACTCCGTTCCGACGGTGTAACTGTCAAGGCGCCAGCAGTGGAGTTGAATCCTACTCAACTCCTCCCTCCGAAAGACAGCTACAAGCAAGACATGCGTGTAGCCACTCTTCGCGGCCTGCCCTACTCTGAAGATGCCAAGCTCATCAACAAAGTCAGCTACAACATCGGGGCGGACACGAGCATCCTTCTGTATGGACTGACTCAGGGCGCTGACGACATGCAAGCGGCTCTTGCCGCGGAAAAGAAAAACTTACAAACCGACTACGGCATTGATCCCTCCGAATACTTTTTCATTGACGGCAGCGGGGGTGGTGAATCCACTGCAACCAACTCGGCAGTAACCAGGCTCCTCGCTTATATGTATAGGGCTCCGACATTCCGCGACTATCTTGCTACCTTTCCAATCATGGGTATCGACGGCTCCCTTGCCAGCGTGAACGAATTCGAAAAGGACGCAACTCTCGCTTCAGCGAAGGGACGCGTGCACTCCAAACCAGGCTCATTCATTGAGGGTTCGCTGATCAGGGGGCAGGCCTTCGCAGGCTACATCAGGGCCAAAAGTGGAAGAAAGCTAGCTTACGAATTGGTCGTCAACAACGTTCCATTTAATAACATCAATGATGTCATTCGAGTGTTTCAGGACGAAGGCATTATTTCCGCGATGCTTTGGCGAGATTACTAACTCTTCTCCAGTTCTTATTGGAAGAATAGTATGAGTCATACTGGTGATCCGCATCGGTTTCAATGGGCAGGCGAGTCTACCTGAACCAGTTCTGATTTATGTTCCAAAGCGAATCTCAATAGCGTGTTGGGGCCGCTAAGCTGCAATTTCCCGCAGATTCTGGCACGGTGTGTCTCGACCGTACGGAAATGGATATGGAGTTCGGCGGCGACTTCCTTAGTAGACTGGCCTGCCGCAATCCTGCCGAGAATACGCGGTTCGGAGGCGGTCAGCTTCACGAGTGCGGGCGTGTTCTGCTCGCAGGTCTGTGCTCGCGCCCGGCGCTCAAGCAAAGGCGCAATCAGCGGCGGACTGAAGTAACCTCGTCCGGCGGCGACGGCCCGAACGCCGCTCACAATTTCGACCAACACGCTTTCCTTCAGGATGTACCCTTTGGCTCCCAGGTCAACAGCCTGGTGCAAAAAATCCAGTTCACTGTCTCAACACGGCATTCAAATGTAACCGTACGGCGAAGGCCGTCTTGACTTGATCAGGCGACTTGGAGCTTGGCCATGCGTTCGTATGGGAAGCAGTTGCGAATGTTGTTGAGGAAGTGGCGGCCTTGGATTCGGCCCGCAGGAAGTGCTGGTAGTCGTCTTCGGAAAACTGGAAATATCGGTAGACATCGCCGCTGCGGAATCGCAGGTACAATGTGCGCTTCTCGGTATCGTATGCGACCGAGAGAAACATGGGTGTTCGGGAGCAACCGGACAGAGAACCGGCATAAGAACGTAGCGTTTCTCACAGATCTTCATGCGGTTTGGGCAATGACACCCGAAATTGGACTCGAGACTCCCGGCCCGAACCGAAAACGCGGTGTCTCGAAAACCTTCGTTTTCAGGGCACCGTCGAAAACGTTCAAAAGCGAGTCGATACCTCTCCCAAAACTGTCTCATTACCCGTCCGAGAAACTATGTTGCGGAAACGGTCGGTTGGGATTGCGTGATCCCGGCGAGCGCTACACCGACTTTCTGCCCCATTGCTCCCCAGAACCCATGATCGGAACGCAGTCCAGCTATCCGTAACCCTCCACTCGTTTGACTCCTGGCTCCGAATGCGCGGTGGTGCGTCAACAGGCGGATGGCGGAAGCCACTGGGAGCGCAAGGCGTGGCGAACGAGGTCAAAATCGATGCGACACCTCAGAATCGGAGCGCAGAGGCCCCCGCGCGGCTCTTGATGGCTGTACCAAGAGTGACTTACTGGGTCTTCACATACCGCACCACGCCGTGCGCCAGCAAGTCGTAAGTCGGATCTACCGTATGGCCGGTCGAGCGTGGAGCTTTCAGCATCGCGTCGATGTCGATAATTCCCAGATAGAGCGGCTGGCCGCTCGCCCAACTAGCCAATACACCGTAAGCCTTGCCAGTATTGGGACTGGTATAGGCAGTCGTGGTGTGGGGATCGAACCCGTTGGAGAAGGCAGAGCCATCCGGAGTATTAGGCAGCGTGGCGTAGGCGTAATCGACCACGCTCGGCGTCCCGGTCCCGGACTTGCTTGGCAGCAGAATCACTCCCACCGTGTTGCCTCCAAACTCGCCTGCGACGACGCCCTGATGCGAGCTACCCGGAGCGACAGCGATCGCGCTTGTTCCGGCTGCGAGCCCGATAAACTCAGGGAAGTTCTGCGTCTGGCTGGGAGCCGTCCACGTGCCCGGCGTTCCGGGGGTGAGCGTGACTTTTGACAAATCGGCGATGAACAAGTTACCGGTCCCTTCTACTGTCGAGAGTGCGATACCGGTCGTGCAATCCTCGCCGGCGGAATCATACGCCTCGCTCGGAAGTGTGTCGTTGGCAAATTCACTCACTGTTGAGCTGCCCGGAAGGCCAGCGCCGGCAATTTGGAAGAGATCATAGTTCGAGGTAAATTCGGTCGGAGAGAGGACGAGCTTTCGGAATGGGTCCCACAGAACATCTTCGGAAACATTGTGGGTTGTCGGCACCACGGAACCGAGAGCTCCGGTCGCTAGATTAAGGAATTGAAGCGCCGCGCTGGAGCCGATATGCCCCATCGTGATCACCGCCTGGTGCGTCACTGCATTGACGGCGACGCCACAGTTAAAACAGCTCCCGCCGGAAAAACCCAGGCTGGTGTTGCTGGCGGTAGTCACAGTCTTCGATACCGAGGTCCCCGAAACCAGAAAGACATGCGCTGTAGAGCCATTCGCGGTACACGCAGTTATGCCGGTCGAGGAATCGGTCGAACAAGAATTTATAAAATCTGTCGTAGCAATGGATTTAGGTGAGCCGGCTCCCTCGACAGGAACGACCCGGATACCCGTCGCCGAATCGCTCCAACTCGAGTTCGGTACATAGGCGGTTACTGTTTTCGTGCCGTTCCCGGCTGCCGGAACGAGCATGCCCATCGAACTGCCCGGATTACAGGATCCCAACGAAACGTTTGAGGGCGTGACCGCGATCTCCGAGCAGTTGCTGCTCGCGAAGGTAGCCCCGCCGGTGGTCTTACCGCTAAGAGTTACGAAATAGTTTGCCTTCGTCAGGCCGGCCGGCACCTGGAATTGAATCTTCTGGGAAGAACCGATGATGGGAACCACTTTCAGAGCGGTGGCCGCCGTCTCACCTGTAGTTGTGCCGCAACTCGTCTTCTGCACTTCAATCGTCACATTCGCCGGGCTGATGGTGCCGCTCGGAAACCCCGAACCTGTCACCCATACCAGGCTCGTGCCGGAAACGCCTGTGCTCGGACCGGTCCAGGCATTCAATTTGACGGATGCCGCCGCAAAAGAGCTAGACGAGAATAGGCAGGCCAACGCCACAAACAGGAAAAGAAAGTTCTGAAAACCTTTTCTACGGGCGAACCGAATCAACATCAGGATGGCAAATCCTGCAGCGACCATCAGCCAGGTTCCCGGTTCCGGAATAATGTGGGCTCCGCTGGTGCCAACAATCACAGCAAAGTCGCCATCGACCAAGGTCCCGCTTGAATCTGTGATGGTCGCGGTGAAAGCTGATCCTGCTGTGAATGTCGACCCGTCATTCAAGGTCCACGTAGTCGGGCTGAAATCACCAGTTACGACGGCCGATTTCACTGGCAAGGAGATCGAAATTGTAGAGCCATTGAACGAAAGTCCGTCCCCCGCAAGAGTGAAATAACTTGACCCAAAGGATTCGCTGAAACCACCTACAAAGTTCAATGTCAAGCCGAGGCTGGAAAGCGAGACAGAAGTCGAAACCGGCCAGGTTGTATCGGGAGCAGCGGTCGAATTCGGACCCGTTTGATTAAAGATATCTACCGTTGCCGTTCCTGGAAGCCCGGTCAGGTCAAAGTTTACCGTGCCAACAGGAACGGTTGTCGCACTCGCGACAGCCGCCAAAGCGCCGAGCACCAGCATGGCCCTAACTGTACGATTAATTACACTTATCACGCTTTCCTCCGTTGTGTGAGCGAAGTACTCCTCACGCACATGCAGGAGTATAGTGCAATATCTCTACAGGACGAGATACTTTCGGCCGTGAGTAGTACCGTATGGCTCGGTTTTAGTACTGAAAGGTCCCCCAAAAATTTGGCTTCGAGGTTACCAAACGGTTAATCCCGGCTTGTGAGGTCAGCGAATCCTGGAGCTATACACCGCCAGTTATTCCGAAAAAGAGCCGTCGCGAAAATAGCGCGTGGCCTCGGGGCGAAAGAGCAACCAGGCGATCACCGCGCAGAACAAACAGTGAATGGCAAATTCCGGTACCGCGTGAAAGGCGCTCAGGACCACGTGAAATGCGATCCAGGCGAGCGCAATCCAGCGCGCCCAATCGCGGCCTCTCAGCATGAATGTCCCGCAAATAATCCCCGCCAATTCGGTGAGTTCCACCCACACGGCATCGTATTGAAACGGATTCCTCGCCACCAGATCGGTAAAGTGGGCAGCAAAGCCGATCACGCCCACCGCGATGTACACGCATGCCAGGATTGTCACCGACAGCGGACGCTTCGTCGAATTCACGGCAACACCTCCAGCACGGCGTCGCTGGGCTCTAATTCCTCCGCATGCGGCGGTATAGTGGCCCCTGCCTCCATCAATGCCCGCATCGTCCCGACGAAGTCTCCGTCTCGATGCCAACCGTTCCCGGAACCGTAGATCGCCCATGCGAGTGCGGTCCCGGCATATTCCCGCGACTTCAATTCGAGCGCCGGATGGAACCGCAGTATCTCGCGCGTCATCTCCGCATTGCCATTGAACCCGGCCCAGTGCAGCGCCGTGGCTCCCATTTCTCCAGGCGTATCCACCGGCCAACCTGCCTGCAGCATCAGGCGAACTGCTTTGGTGTTGTTGTTCTGCGCGGCGTTGGGCAGCTTTTGCCGGTCAGCGTCGGATAACGATTTTGCCGCATCCGGATGCCTCGACAGAAATTCTTGGAACACCCCTACGTCCCCCAGTTCGCAAGCCAATGCCAGCTTGAGATCCTCTGGTGTCCGCTCCAACAGTAGCTGGAAAACTTCTTCGTGGCCGAAATCGCGTGCCACTGAATGCGCTGTACGATGCGACCCCAAGGTCCAGATGTAAATTGTTCCGCCGGCGCGCGGATCCTGCTTTGGAAACCACTCCTCCGACACGCTCATGCGGATGCACGCAGGGTCCGAATCCAAATGCCGCCGCACCAGAGCCGCATCACCTAGCGCGGCTGCCATCAGGATGTCCGTCCGGCATCCGCGTGACACCAAGTGGCGTGCTACCTCCTGTCGATCCCTCGGAAAATGGCGCCTCTGCAACACGCGAAGCATGTACTGCGCCGGAGTCGATTCGTGATCTACATCGCGCGCGTCGATTTCGGCCCCCTTGGTCAACAGGAAATCAGCAATCTCCACACTCGAGGCGAAGTGCAGCGGCGTCTGCCCGTCTCCCCCGCGTTGGTGAACCACGCTGGCATCGGCCGCCACAAACTCTTTAAGCTCCGGGAGCATCCCGAGCCGCGACGCCGAATGGGCATCGAGCGCCGCTCCGCGCGCCCTTAGAAAATCCACCATGCTCGGATCGCAATCGTCCAGCACGCCGAATCCGCCGGCCCACCATTCGGTTCGTTTCCGGATATCCGCGCCCGCGTTCAGCAATACATCGATCGTGGCCCGGTCGCTTCGCTGTACAGCCGCGAACAACGCCTGTTGGCCGAAGCCATAGTTCGGCAGCGGATCGTCGATCTTGGTTCGTAGCTCTGGATAGCGCTCCAGAACCTGGCTGACGCGCGCCGCATCGCTGTCGCATACTGCCGCTTTTAAGGCCTCCGCCGGACTGAGCGTCTGGGCCTCCACGTGCGATTTCAGCTTTGCCCAACTCGGGAAACCGTACTCGTTAGCCAGCTTGTGTTGCGCGTCCGCCAATTTGCCTGGTTGCATGCGCCGCAACAGTTCCTTGGCTTGCTTCTTGAGAAATTCGAGATTTGGTTTTTGAGGTAACTGACGAGACATATACTCCTCTTTCTGTGGCCCGGTGTCCGCTATGACGGGCAGAAGAGAAGTCAGTGCTCGGCGCTAAGACTCATTCAGGCGGGATCTTCCCTTTCTGCGGACGAGGTGCAACCTGAATTGCACCCTCAACTATACCAGAATGCGCTCGGTAAGCCGTCGATTTGGACGCGGGTCAATCGCTGCTTACGCGAGTTGCTTCCGCAATGTGCCGGATCCCGGAGCCGCTTACCGGAGGGTGGCGAATCTACTCTGTCGAGAATCGGTAAATTGTCGTCTGATGATATTGTTCTCCCGGATGCAAGACAGTCGTCGGGAAGTTCCGATGATTGGGCGAATCCGGGAAGTGCTGGGTTTCCAGGCACAGCGCCGAGCGGTGACGGTATACGCCGCCGATACCATGAATGTTGCCCTCGAGGAAATTGCCTGAATAAAACTGAATACCGGGCTGAGTTGTATACACCTTCAACACACGGCCGGATTTGGGCTCTTGCACCATCGCCGCGACGTGACCCAAATCTCCCGGATGATTGAGTACAAAGTTCTGATCGTAGCCCTTCGCGAACTTGAGCTGTTGCGATCTGGAGCCAATTCGAGCGCCGATATCGGTTGCTTTCCGAAAATCGAAGGGCGTTTTGGCGACGCTCTCGAGCTTGCCCGTGGGAATCAAGCTGCTATTGACCGGAGTGAACCGGTCCGCGTCAATCGTCAGTTTGTGGGTCAGAATGGTTGCGCTACCTGCGCCGATCAAATTGAAGTAGGAGTGATTGGTGAGATTTAGGACAGTGTCCTTATCCGTAGTCGCCGTGTAGTCGATGTGGAGCCCGTTGTCCCCGTCGACTGAGTAACGCACCGTAACGCTCAAATTGCCGGGAAAGCCCTCTTCGCCATCCGGACTCAGGTAGTGCAGTTCGAGAGCCGGCTCGTCAGCCGTGGAGACATCTTTTGCTTCCCAGACCCGCTTGTTGAACCCCACTGTTCCACCATGCAGGGCATTTGGACCATCGTTGGTCGGGACGTGATACGTGTGGCCGTCCAAAGAAAAAGTGCCATTGGCGAGGCGATTTCCATAGCGTCCGATGAGCGCGCCGAAATAGGCCGTATTCAGCTTTGAGGTGTAGCCGTCGAGGCTGCTGAAGCCAAGCACGACGTCGCCGAACTTACCGTTGCGGTCTTTGACCTTGATTGATTCGACCGTTCCTCCATAATTGGTGATTTTTACTTCCATACCCGCGGCATTCTTGAGGGTGTAAAGAAAGACACGACGGCCGTCGGGCGCGGCTCCAAAAGATTCCCTGGGAAGCGAGGCGGCGAGCGCGGGGAGGGCTACAGCTGCGAGCGAGAGGAGCGAGCAAAAAGCAGCGGTCAGGATTCGCTTCATAAGCCTAATCATCTTAATGTATTGTGATTTTGTGATGGAAGACGCTCGCGCCGATCAGCGGTTTGTCGCGAGTCCCGGTGATCGTGATCGGTATTTGAAATCCTGCCCCATCCTTCTTGAAAAACGGGTCGAGAGTCTTTAACACCAGGCTTTTGAAGCCGGATTGCGTGTCGGACAGAGTGGCTTCCATTCGGAACAGGCCCTTCATATCGATCTGGTCGGTGCGGAGATTGAAGTTGCCCGTAAGATCGATGGTGGCTCCCGGAACGCTGAAAAAACAGCGGGAGAAAGAGGCTACTCCGTTCTTCAGTTTGAAAATCCCATTGAAATTAGAAGCCACGTTCTTGGGCATATAGCCCTCTTCCTCCTCTTGTTTCTTGTCGACACCGCGGGCGCGCAAGCTAAGCGTCGTCAATGTCTGCTCGACCTTGGGACTGGTGAAAACCGCCGCAGGCAGATTGAATTGGCCATTCAATTGGAGCTTATCGATTACGGGTTGATTACCCTGCGGGATGAGGATTTTGCTCCGGAAATCCACGTCGCCCTTGATCATGGCTTTGGCGCTGCCAAGAACCAACTTCAAAATATCTTCCATTCGCGCTCCTTTGGTCGTGGCTGTGAGCGATACCGTTTTACCTTCGGACCCAGGTACGTGACTTACGCTTCCCTGACAGAGGAATTCGGAGTTGCCGAGCTTGGCGTCGACGCTTTGGAGGATCGTGTCGCCGTCGGTGCCGTCGACGATGGAATGGAAGGTCGTGTTGAGGGGCATGGGCTCGCCCCCGCGTTTCAAAGCGAAATCGGGGGTGGACGTGGAGCCTTGCACATCGATCCGTTCGAGGACGCCGCTGTACTTTCCGCTGGAAGAGAGGATGCCGCGGATTCCTTTGAAGGCCCCCAGGTCCGCATGCTCGAAGGTATATTGACCCGAAACGGGAGTAGATCGCGGATCGTCGGCCTGCCACGGTCCGAAGTGGCCGGTTGTGTCGATCAGGCCAGGCGGTTTAGGGTTGGTGAGCTGCGCGTTAAATGCCAGCTCGCGGCCGGGCGCGGTCGAAGTCAGCGTGAGTTTCGCGATGTCGAAGCGCAGAGGCTGTTTGTTTTCCTGTCTGGGCTCGATTGTGAGCACGGTGGAATCGGCAACGATCGTTTTTATCAGGAAATGCAAAGGCTTGGCCGTTGCCTGGGCTTCGCCAGCTTTACCGTAACGAGGCTTCATGAGGGTCACGCCGGCGGGTCCGCCACGGGGAGGCAAGTAGACGGCAAGGCCCTCCAGTTTGACCAGATCTACAACATCTCCGCCGGTGAGCAACGTCAGAAAACCGAAACGCGCGCTGAAGCGGCGAGCAGTAAACAGAGGATGCCGGGTGGGCCAGTTTCTGTGCCGGACGCTTAGCCCTTCGACCGTCACACCAGGGTGCGGCAGAATCGTTACATCGATCGAGCCAATCGAAACCTCGGCATTGAAGCGGTCGTCGAGCGCCCGAATGATGCGCTCTTTCGATCTCGGGCCAAGAGTCTTGATGTAGAAATAGCCGGCGATTCCTCCGCCTACGAGCAACAAGCAGAGGGCAACGAGTACGAAACGGGGTACTCTTTTCATCGAAGGATTGTGGAGAGAAGGCAGGTCAGAGCGCAGAAATAGCCGTTTCTGCTCACAAGACCAGTATCACTAATCCTAGGTTTCACTATTGGTTGCCGGAGAATTCGGCGAGACCTTTGTTAAGTTAGGTTAGCGAATGCTGCTGCGACTTTTAAGAAACGCGCGCAAATCGAACACGGTGTCAGGCGTGCCCTTTGCGCTCTCTTCTTTCCTCGTGCTTTTGATCGCACCGGTTCTCCTGGCTCAGGAATCATTGCGCGTGCATTTCGTGCGAGCTTCGGGCGAGGCCGTGATCCATGCCAAGCCGGATCGCGCGGAAATAACTATCGGCGTTTCAAACCGCGCCGAGTCAGCCCAAGCCGCTGCCTCGAAGAACGCCGAAGCGAGTACGCAGGTACAGGCTGCGATCAGGCAAGCTTTGGGCAGCGGAGGAGAGGTAAAGACATCCGGCTATTCGCTGTCACCTCAATACGATTATTCGAACGGCCACGCGCCGCGTCTGACGGGCTACGAAGCGAATAATACGGTTACCGCAACCGTGGATCAACTCTCGCTGCTTGGAAAGGTAATTGACGCGGCGACGGGAACAGGAGCCACGAATATCAACGGAGTTTCGTTTACACTCAAAGACGATTCGGCTGTGAAACTACGAGCGCTCTCCGAGGCGGCGACGAAGGCGCGCGCCAATGCGGAAGCTCTGGCGAAGACGCTGGACGTGCAAGTCGTGGGGTTGCTTACAGCCGAGCCGACGGAGATGCCGGTGATCCGGCCGCTCGCGAAGTCGTTCCAAGCTGCGCCGGCAGCCATGGCCATGCGGGCAGAAACACCGATTGAAGCCGGTGACGTGGATGTACGGGCCAGCGTGATCGTTACCCTCGAAGTTCGTTAGTCGG
Organism: Terriglobia bacterium; assembly: GCA_963738555.1. Lineage (GTDB taxonomy): Bacteria > Acidobacteriota > Terriglobia > Bryobacterales > Bryobacteraceae > Bog-105. The sequence continues at coordinate 11,819 of CAVTXN010000024.1, read as the reverse complement.
TTCGACGGGCGGCCGCACGAGAATGCTTCGTGCCATACAATGGACTGTTCCGCGCTGACGATGGAAGAAGCAAGTGCCAAAGCCGCCGAAATTCCGGAGATCCCCGATAAACTTTATTTCCGGATCGGCGAAGTAGCCAAGCTCGCGGGGATCAAGCCGTATGTGCTGCGCTTTTGGGAATCCGAGTTCCACGCGCTGGGCCCGAAGAAGTCGGGCACCGGGCACCGTCTCTATCGCCGGAAAGATGTCGAACTGGTACTCGAGATCAAGCGCCTGCTTTATGACCGGCGCTACACGATAGAAGGCGCGCGAAAGGTCCTGGAATCGAAGCCCAAACGGCACGCTCCCAATCCGGCGATGCCGAACAAGCAGACAGAATTATTCTCGGCAGGCTTTTCATTTCAGAAGGAACTGAGAAGAGAACTTTCAGAGATACTCGCGCTGATGAAAGAGCCGGAAGAAGGTAAGGAATAACCCGCTGCTCGGGCCGTTATTCCCCAATGATCTTGACCAGCACCCGTTTGTTGCGGCGGCCGTCGAACTCGCCGTAGAAAATCTGCTCCCACGGCCCAAAGTCGAGCTTGCTTTCCGTTATCGCCACCACCACTTCCCTGCCCATCACTTGTCTCTTCATATGCGCGTCGGCGTTGTCTTCGCCCGTTCGGTTGTGTAGGTATTGAGAAACGGGCTCGTGCGGCGCAAGTTTTTCCAGCCACTTATCGTAATCCTGATGGAGGCCCGATTCGTCGTCATTGATAAATACCGATGCCGTGATGTGCATAGCGTTGACCAACACCAGGCCCTCCCGAACGCCGCTTTCACGCAGGCACGCCTCCACTTCGTGAGTGATGTTGATAAAGCCACGCCTGGTTGGCACGTTGAACCACAGTTCCTTGCGATAGCTCTTCACGCCATCAGCTTACCGGAATACTCCGCTGTTGCTTAGAAGCTCCCCGCAGCTTCTTGCCCCCGTACGAAAACCTGCTTAACTTCTAGATCCGAGTTCAGGATCAGGATATCTGCCCATTTCCCAACCTGCAGGCTTCCGGTTTCGTCCGACACGCCGGCGCGTTCTGCTGGCGTCAGGCTCGCCATGCGAATGACTTCCGGTAAGCGCGCCGAGGTTTGGCTCGCCATGGTGCGCACCATGGTATCCATCCCGACAACTGAACTGGCCAGACCGTCTCCCGGCACAAATCCGACTTTGCCGTTACTCTCGATCCATGGACCATCTTCTTCAGAACCGAAACGATAGCTTCCTGGTGGCATGTCCATCGCTCGATTCGAATCTGTTACCAGCAAAAGCCTCGATGGACCTTTCATCTGAAACGCAAATTCCAGCAGTTCGGGCGAGAGGTGTTGGCCATCCGCAATCACCTCAGTGCTCATCTCGCGATTAGCAAGGACAAATTGCTCCATGCTCGCCTGCATCGGTGTTCCAAAGCGGCCCCGTAGAGAGGCAACCGAGCTCATTGCACACCAGAAATGATCCACATGGCGCACGCCGGATTCGAATGCCTTTGTCATTTCTCCCCAGCTCGCGTTCGAATGGCCACAGGTGACCAGGCAGCCGTTTTCTCTTGCGGCCCGATAGAACCTTGCGGCGCCCTGTAACTCCGCGGCGCAGGTTGCCACCCGAATTACCTTCAAAGCAAAGAAGCGCTCATACTCCTCCGCAACGGGATCTCGACGCCCTTGGGCCGAATGACAACCCACCTTGCCTTCTGCGAAGTAAGGGCCGTAGAAATGTATGCCGCCGATATAGCAGCCGTCTCTAACTGACCACTCCCCGCGAACCTGCATACATGCCTGGATCATGCGGCTCAGTTGAGCGTTCGATCCCGTCGTAGTCGTCGGAAAAATAGTCGTCGTGCCGTGTCGAAGATGTGCCCGATTGACAGTACGCACCGCTTCGGGGTGACCATCCATGAAGTCGGCTCCGCCGCCGCCATGAACGTGTATGTCTATAAACCCGGGCGACACATATCCACCTTCTGACTCGAATACAAGGCCGTTAAACCACGATGGCTTCTGCCTCTCGATCGCCTTAATTCTTCCTTCTTCAACAACCAGAAATGCATCGTTTAAGACTGCATCGGGAAGGATCAGCGCGCCGCTAAAGGCAAAGTGTGTCAACCACAACTCCCGGTATCGATCTTCAACGGCGACGCCAGTTTTGGATCAGGATAATATCGCTCAAAGATTTACCTCGAGCAGTCGCCAGTTGCTTGCCGCCGGAAGACCAGGCGAAATCGAACAGCAACTCGGACGTAAAGTGAGTTAGTTGCACGCGCTTTCCCCCGTTGATCGGTTGCCGCCAGATATTACCCACGCCATCTTTGGTGACAACGAAGTCGAGCGCTGCAGAGTTCGGCGCCCAACGCACCGTGTTGCTCGGTGTCGGTAATCCGGCAAATGTTCTGACGGGCTGCCCGCCATTGCTCTGGAACACGACCATTTGTTCCTCTGAGAAACGCGGGTCTATACCCGGAAAGTAGGCGGCGGCGATCCACTTCCCGTCGGGTGAATAGTGGGGCATCGAGGTAGAGATCGTGCTGAGTTGCTTCGGCTGCCCCCCATTTATCGATACTGACCAGAGTGTGGGTTTGCCACCGATTGAAGGCGACCAGTTTAGAAACGAGGCATAGAGCACCGATTGACCATCGGGAGAGGGCTCAGGATGAACGTCGTGCGCCCCGAAAGTGAGCTGAACAGGATTCGTCCCGTCCTGGTTCATGCGCCAAATTTTTCCTCTGCTCTGATAAACCAGGAAACGCCCGTCCGGAGTGGCCGCGATTTCACTCTCGTTTTTTGGCGCGGGATTCAATTGCTTCGGCGTCAGGTCCTTCTGTAACAGGAATGTGCCGAGAAAGTCGCCGGTGCGAGCCGAGTAGATAATTTGATTGGCAGGCGTCCAGTTCAGATCTGCGAGTCCTGGGACTCCGCCGGAGGTGACCGGAGTAGCGGCTTCGCTCACGTCCGCTGATGGCGATACCCAAAGATCTGCCGTGCGATTAATCTGAACCGCGGCAAGCACATTGGCATCCCGAGAGGAACTTAGCTGGACGTAGTCGCTCAGGTCATTAGTGACGCGCGAGACCCGGCCGTCAGGCAACGAAACACGCCAGATCTGCTGGGTATCTTGGGATTGCTCCCCCGCGGTTACGATCAGGCTTCTCGAGTCGCTCGAACTCGATATGGAGCCTGCCCAAGCCCAACTGCGCGAAGTAACAATACGTTCTCTACCGTCATTCACGCGCACCTGCAAAATGTGAAAGGCGTGTTCATCGTAATCGGCGGCATCTCCGGCGAAGCAAACAACGGATTTTCCATCTGGCAGCCAGGCAAGGCCCCAGGGCGAAAAATACTTTGGGCGCTTCCGGCGTGCAATGTAACGGAGTCCACTCCCGTCGCTGTTCGCAACCAGCAGGGCAGCTTCCCAGGAGGATGGTTCGATTCGCAGAAACGCGATTTGTCTGCCATCTGGAGAAAAACTCACTGGTCCTGTAACACCTGCCAATACTCGCTCGGGCTGCCCGCCGAACAACGGCATCCGCTTCAGCACTGTCACGCCATTGTCATCGTCGCTCGTGAAGTAAATATGATTGCCGTCTGGGGCAATCGCCAGTTGTTTGTAGACCAGGCGTTGCGAAGGAGCAATCTGAAGGGCGGCCGGCGCAGCCACTTGCCGGATCCAAAGACTTTGGCCGGTTGGTTCAGCAACCACGTAGACAACGTATTGGCCATCCGGGGTGATGACGGCGTTCGAGACTTTGCCGAGCCATGTCAGCCGGCTGATTTGCATCGAAGCAAAGGCCGGGGAATCCGGCGCTTGCCGGAAAGCAATCGCGAAACGCCAACCGGCCAGAGCGAGCGCTCCGGCAACCGCAACGCCAAGCACCCAGGCACGAAGTTTCTGGTTTGATAACAAGCGCGCCGTATTGCCGGCGTGACCCGTCTTGGCCGTGTGCGTGGCCACGAAGCTCATTTCCGGTTCGGGACCTGAAGCAGCACGGAGAATTGCGGCACCGTCTGTTATATGACCATTCCCGGAAACCATTTGCGAGTCGCCGAATTCGACTCGCCGCACCTCGGATCGGAAGCGATAGCCCTTCCGTGGAACCGTATCGATGTACGGCTCGCCATCCACCATCTCTCCAAGCGCTCTTCGAATTAGCGAAATATTAACCGAAATACTGCCGTCCTCGACGAAGGTGTCAGGCCAGATTGCCTTCAATAGCTCGTCTCGGCTGATCAATCGGCTCGGATTCTCGACAAAATATGCGAGAGTCTCGACTGCTTTGGGAGCTAATTGAACAGGTTTGCCATCGCGCAGCAGAACTCGATCCGAAGAATCGAGAACGAACGGGCCAAATTGGAACTGTTTGGGCGCCAACGGTTTAAACGGCTTAAGAACAGCTTAAGAATTCAATAAGACAAACTTAATCTCGCCACAAGGACTTCATCTCCCTTACTGGCAAAAAATATCCTATCCGAAGCGCTGGCTGATTTCAAACCTAAATTGAATCATGGCCCTAAAACCGTGACAGACCAGTGTCTCTCGGGTAAGCGCCTTCAGGAGAATCCATGAGACAAATGCATTCCTATAGAAGACTTCAAATCTCGATCGTTGCTGGCTTGCTGCTGCCAACCTTGGCCGGAGCCGCAACCACTTATACATTCCGAACAATCAATAACAACACTGATCCGAACTTTAACCAGCTGCTGGGTATCAATACCGCCGGCACGATAGCCGGTTATTTCGGTGACTCGGTTGTTGTCCCGAACAATGGCTATACGGTGACTCCACCCTATGGACAAGGCAATTTTGTGGCTGAGAACGTATCAGGCGCAACCCAGACTCAGGTTACCGGTATCAACAACACCGGCACAACGGTAGGCTTTTCTGTCGATGCTGCTGGTAATAATACGGGGTTCACATTCAACGGCACCAGCTTCACCACCGGAATCAAGGACCCAAACACACCGGCGGCCGTTCCCTCGACCAACCAGCTCCTGGGCGTCAATGATAGTAATCTGTCGGTCGGTTTCTACGTGGATAGTGCCGGCAACGCGCATGGCTACACGTACAACATTGCTACTGCTGCGTTCACCGCGGTCAACCCGCCAGGCGCAACAGCCAGTACGGCCACCGGGATCAATAACGCTGGAGACATATCCGGTTTCTTGACAAATGCGGCCGGAACGATGGAAGGCTACTACTATAACGGCACTACTTTCAAGGACTTTTTAGTTCCTGGATCCAGTGGCACCGCGTTTTTCGGACTCAACAACAAGGGGTGGGCAGTCGGATTTTACGTCGATGCCAGCGGGCTTACAAATGGATTAGTTTATAACGTGCTAAACGGCAGCTGGTCGACAGTTAACGACCCGCACGCATCGGCTACGGCCGCTTTCGGCGTCAACGGAACAACCATTAACGGAATTAACGACCTCGGCCAGTTGGTCGGTTTTTATTCCGACGGAACGCACGTCAACGGCTTATTGGCAACGCCTGTCCCCGAACCGTCTTCGCTGATACTCATTGGCGGAGGAGCCGCCCTTCTATTCGGCGTGTTCCGCAGGAAGCGCGCATAGCTCCCAGAGACATTCGCCGCAGCCAGTTTTCCAAGCTGCTGCTTTTTAGCCCTCGATTGCCGGCACATAAGCCGCGAACGCTTCCGCGAGCGGTTGCCGGCCATCTCTGGGGCGGATCATGTACGTTCGCGATTTGAACGAGAACCACGATAAGACTCGGAAGGCGAGTGTGCGCGGCGCATAGTTACGGGCGCTGCTTCGTATCAAACCCACGCCTAAACCGCCCTCCACCAGAGCCAGAAGTGTGAGTGGCTCCGATACCCGTTGCATGATTCGGGGCACGAAACCGGCGTTCTCGCAGGCGGCAAAGAACCGGTCATGTTTCTCCAGGGAGAACGATTCCGATAAGAGAATCCACGGAATCCCGTGCAGATCGCTGGGGTCAATGCGGCGTTTCCGCGCCAAAGCGTGAGCGTTGGGGATTACCAGCATGGAAGATTCCTCCGCCACACATCTGATTTCGATGTCGCTATTGGTCGTGAACGCTGACACGAAGCCGATGTCAATGCGGCCTGACCGGGCGGCCTCCAACTGCATAGCCGACCTCGTATTGTGTAGCTCTACTGTCGCATCCGGAAATTCAGATTGGAATCGGCGCAACAGTTTCGGCAAAATGCCGCTCCACATCGCCGCGCTTGTGAAGCCTACCGAGAGTGTACCGATCTGCCCGCGCGAGCGTTGCTCCGCTTCATCGCGAACCTTGTTGACATGCGCCAGCAGACCCTGCGCCTGCTTCAGCAGCCAGCGCCCCGATTCCGTCAATCGGATGCGCTGTCGTTCGCGAACGAATAGCTCTAGCTGAACCTCCTTCTCCAACTGGCGGATTTGTCTGCTTAACGGGGATTGGGAGATGTGAAGCCGTTTCGCAGCTTTGCCCACATGCTCCTCTTCAGCCACAGCGACGAAATACTCGAGCAGACGGAAATCCAAGAGTTCAGATCCCTTTCGTCTTAACTAGAGCAGAATTTGTCTTTGACAGCAACAACTCCGGCTGGCGATCATGGCAGGCAGAAGAGGAAAAATCAAGTGAAGACAGTTCGCATCTGTGTCGCCGCCGGCGTATTGCTGTTTTGCGCAACACCGCTCTTGCCTGCGCAGCTTCCCGTCTTCTCGGCCGGCGGCCCTGATGCCGAAGCATACGGCTCGGCTGAACATTTTCCGGTTGGCTCGGCCCGGACTGCCTTCGAGAAAAAATTCATAGTTGGCTCTTTCAGTCACTTCGATGCCATCTTTCCGGGACACGAGGTGGCGCCGGCAGCACAGCCATGGGAGTTTCAGCCCGTCTCGCCCGCTCCGGAGCTAACCTATGTCCACGCGGGCAGCCATTATCAGCTGAAAGACTACCTCGAACATATGCCTGTCACCGGCCTGCTCATCGCCAGGGACGATCAGATTCTGTTTGAGGGCTACCAATACGCCCGTACCGATCGGGACCGGTTCACCTCTCAATCCATCGCGAAGACCATCGTCGCCATGCTGGCAGGCATAGCGGTATCGGAACATGCGATAGCTTCTATTGCTGATACAGCCTCGAAATATGTGCCCGAGCTGAAGGATTCCGATTACGGCAAGGTGACGATTCGAGACCTGTTGCATATGTCCTCCGGCGTGACGTGTCAAGTGCCGGAGCCGGCCGAGGGGCCGGTTGCCTTTCGCAACCTCGCTCAAGATTGCAAACAGGATGTCCCCGAGGGAACGCGCTTTCGCTATTCGGCGGCAGACTCCACGGTATTGGGCCTCATCGTGAGCCGGGCCGTACAGATGCCGCTGGCGCGCTATCTTCAGGAGAAAATCTGGCAGAACATCGGCACCGAATCCAAAGCGGTATGGACCACCGACGGCTCCGGCCGGGAGCTGGCCTTCTGTTGCTTTAACGCCACCCTGCGCGACTATGCCCGTTTCGGGCGGCTCCTAGCCGGCAACGGGAGCTGGAACGGAAAGCAACTGGTCCCAGAGCAATGGTTACTCGATGCGACCACCGTCAAGGAATCCGATTCTTACCTGCAGCCTGGGAAATCAGCGACATTCTTCGGATATGGGTATCAGCTGTGGATTTTCCCTGGATTCCGGCGGATGTTCGCGTTAATTGGCGCGAACGGCCAGCGAATTTTTGTCGATCCCCAAACGAAACTGATCCTGGTTCAGACCGCTGTCATGGAGAAGCCGATGGATCCACCCAAAGATGCCGAGACAATCGGCCTGTGGCTTTCGCTGGTTCATCATTACCGAACTGAATGAATCCGGGCGTTCCCAGCAGAACCGCGCTAGGTGTCGCAAGGCGCAGAGCAGCGCACCAGGTGTACGACCGTCCGGTGGTATTCCGAGATCCTCTTGCGGAAAGAATCGCCGGCTCTGTAGGGCGTGTGTGGTCGCCCTGGGACAATACTCCGAATTCCCGCGCCTCGCGGCTGCTACGCGCCTTTCTGTCGGCACGTAGCCGGTACGCGGAGGACGAACTCGCCTCCTTCTTCACGCGAGGAATCCGCCAGTATGTTGTCCTCGGAGCGGGTCTCGATACGTTCGCCTATCGCAATCCTTACGCGTCCGAGTTGAGGGTCTTCGAGCTGGACCATCCGGATACTCAGGCCTGGAAGATAGAGCGGCTTCATGCTGCCGGTATTACGATTCCAGACTCATTGACATTTGTTCCGGTGAACTTTGAGCGCCAACGCTTCGCACAACTGCTTCAGAAGGCGCCAGGATTCAATGTAGCGGCGCCGGCTTTCTTCTCATGGCTGGGGGTCACACCTTATCTCACCCGGGATGCTCTTTGGGGAACACTCGGAGCCATCTCTTCGATGCCCGGGGGGAGCGGCCTTGTGTTCGATTATGCGGTCCCGCCAGCCTCACTCAGTCTATTGGACAGAATCGGCGTCAATATGTTATCCGCCAGAGTGGCCAGAATCGGCGAACCTTTTCGCTTGTTCCTCGCGCCTCAGGAAATCTCCCAAATCCTTCGCGATTCAGGGTTCACCCGCCTGGAGGATTTGGGGCAGCAGGAAATCAACGCGCGATACTTTCCCAACCGTGCAGACGGATTGCAGATTGGTAGCGCTGCGGGCCGCATCTTGAGCGCGACAGTCGGCCTGTCGGCGCGCTCGTAAGCCCAAGCCGCCTATGATGTCGGAGTGGAGCCTCTCGTTATCCGGCCCGCGCAACTGCATGACGCGTCAGCATTGGCAGAGATGTGTCACCGCTTGTGGCCTGAGGCCAGCGCCGCTGAACACGCTCGGGATCTCGCTCCTTTGCTGGTTGGCGAGTCGCCTGGTTACTTGCCTGCTGTCGTCCTCATAGCCGAGGAACCAGACGGCCGGGCTGTTGGCTTCGTCGAGGTCGCTCTCCGATCTCACGCCGACGGTTGCGATCCGTCCCGCCCTGTCGGTTTCATCGAGGGCTGGTACGTCGAGCCGGAATATCGCCGAAAAAAGGTCGGCACGAAACTAATCGCTGCCGCCGAGAACTGGGCGCGAAATCAAGGTTGCGTCGAAATGGCTTCCGATACCTGGCTGGACGCACTAGATTCCCAGCGCGCGCACGAAGCTCTGGGATACGAGATTGTGGATCGCTGCATCCATTACCGCAAGCATCTGTGATGTGTTTCCGCTTGTAATAACCGCCGCCTTGCGTCGTCTTCAGTCCAGTGGATGATTCTGCCTGAAACCATACTCCAAGACCTGCGGTACGGATCCCGTATGCTCCTCCGTAATACCGGGTTCACGGCTGCCTCCGTTTTGGCTCTGGCGCTCGGCATTGGAATTAACACGGGCGCCTTTACGGCATATAAAGCGCTGGTCGGCCGGTCTCTCGATGCGCGCGATCCCGGCAGAATGGTGAATCTTGCGCTAACCCTCCAATCGGGCGCCCACGCATACTGGTTCAGCTATCCGGACTACCAGGCTTATCGGGATAACCTCCACGCCTTGAGTGGCCTCATTGCGTTTTGTATTGATGACCAGTTACGCCTTACCGGCGCGGGCGGCATCGTCAGTGAACGCGCCGCTGTGGCCGGCTCTCTGTTCGGAAGATTGGGAATACTGCCTCCGGCCGCCAGTAATGCCGAGTTTGCCAGCGCTTTCATCGTTTCGGAGAACTACTTTTCCGTTCTCGGAGTCCCGCCCTTGCGTGGCCGCGCTTTCGAGTCCATATCTCCTCGTGAACTCGCGGCTTCCCCTGCCGTTCTCATCAGTGAAAACTACTGGCAAAAGCGATTTACAGGCGATCCCGCAGTGCTGGGCAAAACCGTCCGTCTTAATGGCGCGCCATTCACTATCGTCGGAATTACGCCCCATGACTTCGTAGGCACCAGCATCGCCGTGCCCGATTTCTGGCTTCCGCTGAGCCTCGAACCGCAGGTTCATCCCGAATCCAACCCGCTTCGTGATCGCGAAAACCTGCGCCTGCGCCTTTTCGGACGGCTTGCGCCCGGCGTTACTACGCGTCAGGCGCAGGCAGAGGTCAATCTGCTCGCCTCGCGCCTGCGCAATCTGCATGATCGCAACTCGGAATGGAGCAGGCCCGCAACCGCATCGCTCTCGCCGGGCTCCTCGCTGCCCGGAATAAACGCCGCCCTGAGGTTTACCATTCTGCTCATCATGATTGCCGTCGGCATCGTGCTGGTCATTGCCTGCGCCAACGTCGCAAGCCTGCAGCTGGCCCGAGCTACAATCCGCCAGAACGAACTGAGCATGCGGCTGTCATTGGGCGCGACCCGTGCCCGAGTCATCCAGCAGCTGCTGACGGAGAGCGCGTTGCTCGGCCTGTTCTCCGGTGTGATCGCGCTGCCTTTTACCTGGGCAATCTTGAAGACAGGAGCGACGATGTTCCGGCAAGCCTTTCCTATTGAGATTGGCACCATGGTCCTCCACGTAACGCCCGACGTGGAAGTTTTCGCCTACCTCCTCGCGATCTCGGTATTCGCTGGCCTCCTGTTCGGTCTGGCCCCGGCTCTGGAAAGTTCCCGGTCCGCGCTTTTCTCCACGATCAGGGGGAATGCGGGAACATCACCGGTTCGTAGCCGCCGTCTTCGAGACCTCCTCATCGGTTTCCAGGTCGCCGTCTCACTGCTGCTCTTGATCGCGGGAAGCATGTTGATTCGCAGCTCGCTTCACGCTCTTGGAATGCCCACCGGCTATGACGGCAAACATGTCGTCGATCTCGATTTCCGCTTCCCCGAGGAATCCAAATACAACGCCGATCGGAGGCTCGCAGTCATTCGTGAACTTCGCTCCCGCGTCGCTGCCATACCCGGAGTGGCGGAAATCACCAGCGCTCGTGCGCCCGACGACAGCAACCTTCGATCAGCCTCCGTCTCGCTCAACGGAGATACGCCCTCCTCAAGGAACAGGCAAGCCATCCTCTACTACACCTGGGTTCAAGCAAACTATTTCCGGACTCTAGGCGTTCCGCTGCTGCTCGGCAGTGGCTTTGCGGCACAGACCGGCCAGCCTGAGCACTCCGTCATTCTCAGCGAATCGGCCGCCAGGCAACTCTGGCCTGGCCGAAACCCGATCGGACGCAGTCTTCGTTTGGGCACCGGCGAGCAGTTCCACGTGAAAGGCGAGTTCCTTCCCGATGGACCTACCTGGCAGGTCATCGGCATCGCCGCCGACACGCGCGGCGTTGAATCTGATGGCAGCGATTCCGCGCAGGTCTATCTGCCCTTGCCTGAAGACCGGTTACGAGACTATCCAATCCTCATCCGGACACGTTCCGATCCAATGCTGATTACACGAGCCCTCGACTCCGTAGTATCGTCCGTCGATCCCGATCTGGTGGCATCCACTTCCACCCTGCAGGAAATGCTTCGCCAGACGCCGTCTTTTCTCGGATCTGCTTTTGCCGCTGCTGTTGCGACTTTGATCGGCCTCTTCGGCCTTCTGCTCGCGGCGATGGGCATTTATGGAACAGTCAGCTATATCGCCGTTGCCCGCACGCGCGAAATCGGTATCCGCATGGCACTGGGTGCGCAAAAACGAACGATTCTCGGGCTCATGATGCGCGACAGCACGCGGCCGGTAGTTGCCGGGTTAGTCATCGGGATGCTTCTCGCCGTTGGCGCCGCTCAGCTGTTGCGCGGCGTGCTCTACGGACTCCACACCGTCGATCCCCTCTCCTTTCTTTATGCCTCCCTCTTGTTTTTGTCCATCTCGCTGATTGCCACGTGGCCTCCGTCCCGGCGCGCCATGCGCGTCGACCCAATGGTGGCCCTCAGATACGAGTAG
>CAVTXN010000023.1:0-36138 GCA_963738555.1 Terriglobia bacterium | reverse complement strand
ATGGGGTCCGAATTCGCGCCCCGTCGGGCGGATAGGAACATAGCCGCGATTGCGGCGGCGGCCATTAACAAAACGGCCGCCATGTACAGAAGCGGATCATGGCTGTCGATGCGCAAAGGGCCGGTATAGAGCGCCTTGCTAAGAGCTGCGGCCGTTGCGACAGAGAGCCATAAGCCAACGAGAAGGCCGTGGACGACGGGCCTGCCGCCTGAGAAATAGACGGAGCGGAGGATATCGAGGCGCTTGGCGCCCAGTGCCGTACGAATTCCAAATTCTCGCGTGCTCTGGTTCACGGCGAAGGAAACAGCTCCGTAGATGCCGGCCGCCGACAGGATGGTTGCAAGAATTCCGAGCACCAGAATGAGCGAGACGAAATTCCAGATTTCGGTGCTCACCTCATCAATCCAGGCCTGCATGAGGCGTGGCCTAACAAGCAGATCCGGTTCGATCTCGTGAATCGCGGCGCTGATCGAATGCGTGGGCCGGTTCAATCGCGGGTCGAAGTGGATGGCCATGACGTTTTCGGAACCGGCCGCGAGTGATCGATAGAGCGGCGGGTTATCTGTACCGCCGAAGCGCAGGGGTTCAATGTCTTTCACCACGCCCACGACAGTCAGTACAGTCCCGTCGGGCAGTTTCAGTTCGCGGCCCAGGGGACTCTCCCAGCGCCAGAATAGTCGGGCGAGCGTCTGCGAAACGATCGCGGCATCTGGTCGGTTGGAGCAAATTCGCGACCGCTTAAAAGCGGGATGCCCATGGTCTGGAAAAAGTGGGGCGAGGCTGTGAAAACGGCTACCGGCTTACCGCATCCGGCCTGTCGGGCGGGCGGATTTCGACTGTGTCAGGCTCGAGGAGCGGAATGCTGCGAGAGAACGCTACGGAACGGACCCCGGGAAGGCTCAAGATCCTCTCTTTGATCGCATTGAGATGCACGGATTCCCAGAACGGCACGACCACGATATGGCTGGAGTCGTAACCCGGATCGGCATGGAGATTGCGATTCTCGGCCTGGCTTAGCAGTCCGGCGCCCACGATCAGGACCATGCTTAAGGCGACCTGTGCGCTGACCAGATAGCCGAGTGCGCGCTTCGTTCCCGCTGCGCCACCGAGCATGCCGCCAAACCCTTTGAGTGAGTTGACCAGGTTGAGCTTCAGCGCTTCGGTCGCCGGCGCGATACCGGCGAGGATGCCGGTGGCGAGCACGAGGGCGGAGATCCAGACGAGCACGCGCCAATCGGGCGTCAGCGAAAAATAGTGGGAGCGCACGATGATGTAGCGGGCCAACGGTTCGGGTAACCGGTTCACGACCAACCAGCTCAATGCGCCCGCGACAACAGCAAGCACCAGGCTTTCCGTTATGAGCATGCGGACAAGACGATTGCGCGGTGCGCCAAGCGAGAGGCGAACGGCAATTTCACGATTTCTGGCCGCCGCGCGCGAAAGCAGCAGAGTGGCTGCATTCGCGCAGGCAATCAGAAGGACCAGCTTGAACGCACCGAAGAAGAAAGCAGAGAGCAAAACAAATCGAGTATTCGCAAAGAGCTCAATCCATTCGATCCAGGAACCATCTGTCGTCTCAATCCGAGTACTGCGGCCGGGGTTCATTCTGTCTTGCGTCCGGACCAGCCTGGTGAATTCGGCGCGGACTGCTGCGCGATTGTAGCCCGGCGCGATACGTCCGGCGAGGGCCAGCCAGAAGTGTTGATCCTCTTTGAAGAGATTGAGTGTTGGGTTGAACCAGGGCTGGGCTGTGTAAGGGAGCCATGCGCTTACCGCAAGGCCTGGGGTCCAGCTGGAAGTGTTAGCCGCCACGATGCCGACGACCGGCACCGGGCGGTTGTTGATCTGGATGGTGCGGCCGATGATCCCCGGATCAGAGGCGAAGTGGCTTCGCCAAGCGCTCTCACTCAGGATAGCCACCGGAGCCTGGCCCGGCGCGTGGCAGTCGTCTTCCACAAAAAGCCGGCCCAACTTGGGACGCACGCCACCTTCTACCATAAAGAAATTGCACGAAACCTCCATCCCAATCACCTCCGGGCCCGTAAGGTCCTCTTCACCGAATTGAATTCCGAATTTGGTCAAGGCGGCGAGGGAGCGAAGCGAGCGGGTGCTGTTTCGAAAGGCCTGATATTCCGCGTAAGAGGCTCCGCGTGGAGCTCCAGTCAATCCGGTGGCGGGTAAGATTTGGATGAAAGTAGCGGGGTCGCTCGTGATGTGTGGTCGAAGCATATACCCGTTGACAACGGTGAAGATGCTGGCATTGAGCCCAATCGCAGCGGTGAGAGTCGCGATAATGACGAGCGAAACAATCGGGTCGCGGCGAATGAGGCGGAGACCGTGCCGGAGGTCATCCCGCAGACTTTCGACAAAAGTTCGGCTGCGGATGGATTCGGCGATTTCGCTGGTCAGGGATTCCGGAATGACGGAGCGTGAAGTCGTGAGGTGGAAGGCGAATTCCGCTTCGGGGCGGGGTGACCCCGGTGCCGCAGCCGGCACATGCAGCTCGAAATCATCGAGTTCGAGCGGGTTCACTTCCGCCTCTTCGATTTCGTCGTATAGGATGCGACAGTTGGACCACGCGGCGCTGCGTTTTCGCCGCACCCGCCAGACGCTCCAGAGCAGAAGTGTGAAGAGTGATAAGAGAGCAGCGGGTTCGAGCGAGCAATAGAGAATCAGGCTCGCGACAGCGGCGAGCAACCCGCTGGCGATGCCGTACTGCACAAGCGTAACGGCGAACGGGCGCCTCGAAGCCGAATAGCTGCACGTGAAAGGCAGCTTGTGCCAGTTGCGGAAAAGCGTTTCGAACCAAAGCACGGCGGTGAGGAATACCAGCGCCATGACGATGAGGCCTCGCTGCCATCCAAGCACCGCGACAGATGCAGGGAGTCCGGCGAGGCAGACCGGCGCAATGCCGCAGCAGATAACGAAGCGATCAACGGCCGAGAGCCAGGCAGAGGCGCCATTTTGCTCCTCGATTTCGAAAATCCATTTCGCGCTGTGCGCGACTGGAAGCGAGAAGAGACGGCGCAGGGCGTTTACGGCGAGAAGCGCGAGAGCAAGTGGCGAAGCGGTAACGATCATGCCGTAGACGCCCTCATTCTTCAGAGAGGGTGCCGGCATATTGAGGACGCCTTTAACAATCCAGCCGGCCGCCAGTCCGGCCCAGGCCAGGAGGAGAAGACGATGGCTGCGGCTTCGTACGAGCGTTTTCCAAATGAAGGCGAATGCCGCTTGCTCCTGGGGGCGGCGAATCCAGACTTCTAAGGAACTCGCGCAAAACGGGCGCGGTATCAAGCGCGCCACCCGAAAAGCTGGCGAGCTTCTCTCCTGTTTGGCGGCGCGCATCCGCGCCCTTTGCGCTCCAAGCAGACGCGCGCCCAGCCCGGCAATTTTGTCGGACGTGCCGGTATTGTCTCGTCGAGTCGATCCCTCGACCAGGAGCCGCTGGTGGCGATGATAGCCGGCGAGATAAGCAGTGATAGCGACCACTGCCGGGATTGCGATGCTCAGGAGCGCTGTTCGTGCGCGTTTGGGATCGCCGAGGACGATCGACTCCCAAAGGTGGAGAAACCAGATACCGGGCCACCATTCGGCGTGAGGTTGGCGGCCGGCGAGCGGGAGCGCGCCGAGCGTGGAGATGAAGAGAATGCCCTGTACCCAGAGGGAGACATTGTCGAAGAGGCGGACGGGCAGGAGATTCAGGAGAAGTCCCTGGAGGGCGAGGACACTCGAAAATGCGAAGCAACAGGCGGCGGCCATGGTGACGAAGGTGGCCGCGATCAGCAATAACGTGTTCGGGTTCTCTTGCCAGCCGCCTGATGTTGCGGTGGTGAAAAGTATTGCCCAGGGAAGATTTATCGAGAGAACGTATCCGGTGAACAGGATCATCAGCGCGACGGATTTCGTCAGGAAAATGTCGCGGGCGCTGATAGGAAGACCGGCAAGCGCGAGGCAATCGCGGCGGTTGGGAAATAGTGATTGCCATTGAAGCAGCGTAAGCACGGCGGTCACTGCGAAGGCGAGGCCGATGAACCAAAGAAGATCAGAGCGCAGTTCCGATCGATAGAGCGCTAGGGTAGAGTGGGTGGTCGAATTCAGGATCGCGTATCGGTCCCAGTAAACCTTGAACACGACGATACCGAATGAAAGGAGAGCAGCAAGCACGCCGATCGCGGTCTTCTTCCATTCGCCGGAGACGGCAAGGGCCTCGCTGTCGAAGAAAGTGTCGAGGAAATGGCGCAGCAGTTCGCGATGCGGACTCGTGCCCTTTGCGCTCATGCAGCCACCACTTCGAGCATGCGCCTGGCGATCGAATCCGCGTCTTCGGTTTGCGTCAGCCCGGCGAAGACGTCCTCGAGCGACGATTTATCGTTAAGTTCGCGGAGACGGGCGATGGAATCGTGCGCGACAACGCAGCCTTTATTAAGGATTAGAACTCTGTCGCAGACCTTCTCGACTACCTCGAGGACATGCGAGCTGTAGAGGACCATCTTGCCGCGCCCGGCGAAGGCGCGAAGAAGGCTGCGGAGAATCATAGCTGCGTTCACGTCGAGGCCTGAAAACGGCTCATCGAGGATGAGGACCTCGGGGTCGTGAAACAGCGCGGCGATGAGGAGAATTTTCTGGCGCATCCCTTTGGAATAGCTGGCCAGAGAGGAGTGACGGTCTTCCCACAAACCGGCGAGCCGGAGAAGCTCGTCCATTTTTCGTTCGAGGATGGGCCGCGATAGCCCGCGCAGGCGACCCACAAGTTGGAGATGTTCGCGTCCACTGAGGTGCGGATAGAGGTGCGGCTCTTCGGGCACGTAGCCGATGCAGCGCTGAAAGGCTTTGCGGGCTTCGGAATCTTTGTGAATGTTGCGGCCATCCAGCGTGATTTCTCCGGAAGTGGGCTCAAGCAGGCCGATGATCATCTTGACCGTGGTGCTTTTGCCGGCGCCGTTGGGACCGAGATAGCCGAGCGTTTCGCCGCGCTGAATCACGAAGCTGACATGGTCGACGACAGGGATGCTGGCGTAATGTTTGGTGAGGTCGCGAACTTTGAGCATGACGAGTTAGACACCTTGTGGAACGCGGCAGTCTGCCATGTTGAAATTGTATCTATGTAGCGATCTACTCACAAGCGAAATCGGAACGCCAAGTACGGTACAACTGAATCGTGAGCGAAACAAGCGCAGAGGTGATCAGGCGATATCTCGAAGTCGCCATCACCGACGGTAAGAATACGGAAGCCTACCTGCAGAAGTTTGCCGACGAAATGAATGAATCCCCGGCAAAACAACTCTTTCAGAGGCTCGCCCGGGAAGCAAAGAAGCAGCACGAGAGGTTGGCCGCAAGACTTACAATTCTCGGCGGAAGTTCGTCGGCCCTCTATGGTCTGTTGTCGCAGTTTCTCGGATTAGGATCGAAAACCTCACATCTCGAGCATCAAAAAGGTGACCGAACAATACAGAATCTTATGGCCGCTTTTGCTACCGAGCACGGCAAAGCCGCGCTTTGCGAAGTGATCGCGAATATGTCTGACGCGGCGAGCGATTATGATACCGCCGAACTCGCGCGCTCCATTCGGGATGAAGCGAGCGCATCGGCCCAAGAAATCTGGCGACTTCTGCCGGTTGCGTCTTCAGAAACATACCGTAGCTCGTGAAGGCAGGGTCCCTGGACAACCCTAGATGGCTAGGCTGCGGGTCTGCGAGCCCATTGGTGTGGGTGTAGAATGGCGTAGACCCCATCTTTGCAAAGAAGGGATTTACCGACGTGAAACAGTCTTGTTTTCCGATTGTGGTTTTTCTCGGTCTCGCCAGCATCGTGCAGGCCCAAACAAAATCAAATCCGTTAAGTTCCGATATCAAACGTGGATATGAATCGGTTAAGAAGAACCTGGTCGCTGCCGCCGAAAAAGTGCCTGATGAAGACTACTCCTTCAAACCCACTCCGGAGATGCGCAGTATGGCTGAGGTCTTTGGGCACGCAGCTTCGGCGCAGATGCGAGTCTGCAGCTCGGTCACTGGAGACCAGAGTACTACGCTCAAAACCGATGGAAAGGCAAACATTGTAGCGGCTCTGAAAGAGTCTTCTGCAGAGTGCGACAAAGCTTTTGATTCATTAACAGATAGCAACGCTACTGAGATGGTCAAACTTCCGCGCGGGGAAGCAACCAAGCTTGGCGCGTTGGCAGGCGTAGTTACACACGACACGGAACAATACGCTGCATTGAGCGTCTACATGCGTTTGAAGGGCATAATTCCTCCTTCGAGCGAGCACGCCGGTCGCCGTTAAACAAGAGCGAGGAGAGGGTTGAAAATGGCGCAGCAGTACGGCCGAATCGAATGCAGAGTCTGCGGCGAGCAGGTCATTGTTCCTCTCCCTGTCCACGATGGAAAAAACGATCGCAATCCGTACGAACTTACGTGTTCGAAAGGGCACACAGATTCGTACGATCTGGCCAAGGTAGAATCGATCAGCTCAAGGCCGGTGGAATCATTAAAGATCCGACGTGCGGCTACTGGAATGGGCTAAACGCCCGGTCTAGTTGACGTCTCGCTTCTCCGTTTAGACTTTCGATGAAGAAGAATCGCCGATGTGTGCTGCTTCTTGCATTTTCCTTGCTGCAAGCGGAGTGCATTTCAGGACGCGTCGAGATTTCTCCATGCAAAAATAACTACTCGCCGGAGCAACAGATTGCCCTGGGACAAAAAGCGGTGAAACAGGTATATGCCGAAATGCCGGTGTTGTCCGATTCCAGTCCAATTACAAAGTATGTTCAAGCGTTGGGAGAGAAGCTCACTGCTCAGGCGCCCGGCTACAAGTGGCCTTACAACTTCCACGTTGCGGACATAGCGGAGGTCAATGCTTTTGCGCTGCCCGGCGGCGCGATCTTCGTAAATCTTGGCACGATTCGGGCTGCGGCAAACGAAGCGCAATTAGCCGGCGTAATGGCTCATGAAATTTCACATGTCGTTCTTCAGCACTCTGTCTGTAATGCCGCGAAACAGCAGAAAGTGGGGTTGATCTCGGGTCTCGGCCAGGTCGCAGCGAGTGTCATGCTCGGCGGTATCGCAGGACAAGCCGCTGCTCAGGGCATTGGAATGACAGCCGGTTTGGGTTTTTTGAAAATGTCGCGTGGCGCGGAGAAGGAAGCTGATCTTCTTGGCGTCGGTATCCTCTATGATGCGGGCTACGATCCGAACGGCTTGCCTCAGTTTTTTCAGACGCTTCAAATCAAATATGGATCCGGCGGCTCGCAGTTCCTAAGCGACCATCCCAATCCGGGAAACCGTTCGGAGTACGTGGACAAAGAGATTGCCTCCTTCGTGCCGCGCAGCAACTATATAACGAACACTCCCGAGTTCGCGCGCATTCACGAACAAGTAAAGGGCATGCACGCCTATACCGCTCGCGAAGTGTCTTCGGGGATTTGGAAGAAAGAGAGCCCGAACGAAACGGTAGGAGCCGGTGTTGACCTACCCGCTGGGCGGGCACCTGAGCTGCAAGAAGTGGATCTGGATACCTCGGGCCAATGGAAGACGTTTCGCGGAGATGGCTTCAGAATCGATATTCCGGCTAAGTGGAACGGCTACGGAAACAGATCTGCGGCCATGCTCGCTCCCACAGGCGGCGTCGCTCGATCAGCGGACGGTGGCGCGGGCAATGTCATTTACGGCATGCTTACGGATCGATACCAGCCGGGAGGACGCATGAGCCTGGGTGCTGCTCTTGATTCCCTGGTTGAGAGCGTGGTACGTGATAATCCGGGTCTTGTCGCCGGTCCGCAGGTCGATGCAACGGCAAATGGCCGGACCGGGCGGAGCGTTGAATGCAATAATCCCTCCGGTAATGACGGGCAGGGCGAACATGACTGGATAGTCGCTTTTCAGCGAAAGGATGGCTCTTTGCGTTATTTCGTCTTTGTCGCTCCTACTCCGGAATTCGAGAAGTTGCGTCCAGCATTTACGAGGATCTTTCAATCGATCGCCTTTTAGCCCGGCGACACATCCGTTGGCGAGAGGTGACGTGCGCGTATCGTATTTCTCTTAACACTGCGCTGGATACTGCGCCTCCCACACATTGTTCATGTTGCGAAACGCCCGTATGAATCGTAGACTTAGCAGGAAAGAGGAAACATATGAACCTCGCAGAGACTCTATTGTCCGCCGCCAATGGCGGTATTGCCCAGCAATTGGGCTCACAATTTGGGTTGGATGCCAGCAAACTGGGTCCCGTGCTTGGGGCAGTTGCTCCCTTGCTAGCGCATGGTTTGAAGGAAAAGCTATCGACCGATCCCAGTGGTGGTGGCGTGCTGGACATGATAACCAATGGGAGCCTCACGAAGTATGCGGATAATCCGTCGGCTCTCGCCAGCCCGGAAGCAGCGCAGCAAGGGCAGAGTATTTTGAGCAGCTTGTTTGGAGGTGGCGGGAGCGCACTCACTTCCATCGCCTCGGTGGTTGCCGGAAAGACCGGTGTCAGCTCGCAACTGATCCAGACCATGTTGCCTGTGCTCGCGTCCCTGATCATGGGATTCCTCTCGAAGCAAACCGCAGGTGACCCGAGCAAACTGACGCAGAGTCTTAATGCAATATCGAGTGAACACGCGGGTTTTCTCAGCTCGTTGAAGACAGCCGCCGGCAAGCTCTTTGGATAAGGTTCTGAACTGGCCCTTTTGGTACCTGTTGGTGTTGCGGTCCCGACTGCAAGCCTGAGCTGGCGCGCCATACAAACGAAAATCCCGTTCTACGGGCTCGTCATGCGCCGCCTTCTCTTCTTCGGTCTGCTTGTTTTAAATGCTCTGAACGCTGAAACACCGTTCGATTCGCACATCGATCCCTCATTAGTGCCGGTTCAAATTCCGCCGGACCGCGGTGCTGCCGCCGTGTGGCAAAGCCTGAAGAAACTGCACACACGCGCAAGCCTCATCATGATTACCGCTCATCCTGACGATGAAGACGGAGGGATGCTCGCCTATGAATCGCGCGGTTTCGGCGCACGAGTTGACTTGCTGACGCTGAATAGAGGTGAAGGCGGAGCAAACGTGATGTCATCCGATTTTTGGGATGCGCTCGGCCTTCTTCGAACGGAGGAGCTGCTCGCGGCTGATCAGTATTACGGAGTTAACCAATATTGGACGCGGGTTTGCGATTACGGATTTTCCAAAACCCTTCAAGAGGCCCTCGAGAAATGGGGCAAAGAACGAGTATTGGCAGATGTGGTTCGCGTGGTGCGCCTGACGCGCCCACTGGTCATCACTTCAGTGTTTGTTGGAGGCCCGAGTGATGGCCACGGGAATCATCAGGTTGCAGGATTGATGGCGAAAGAGGTCTTCGAAGCGGCCGGAGACCCAAAAAAATTTCCGGATCAGATCCGCGAAGGCCTGCTGCCGTGGAAACCCCTGAAGTATTACGCCCACGTGCCGTTCTCTGGGCCCGAATCCTCCAGGATCACCCGTACCGTAGGAATTCCCATCGGTGACTATGACCCGTTCCTCGGTCTCTCATACTTTCAAATTTCACGAGAAGGCCTCGGATATCAGAAATCACAAAACGACGGTGGATCGATACCGCTGGCGGGAAAATTTAGTTCCGATTATCATCGCTTCGCTTCGAATGTTTCTGCGCCGGATCACGAAACCAGTTTTTTTGATGGCATTGATGTCTCCCTTCCCGGTATCGCGAGTCTCGCCACTGAGAGTGATCGAGGTTTCCTGAAGGAAGCACTTCGAAAGATCAATGACTCTGTCGAGCAGGCGATATCCGGTTTTTCCGCGAACCATCCAGAGAAATGTGCTCCTTTTCTTGCGGCCGGCCTCAAGGAAACAAACGAGCTGCTTCAGCGCGTCAACATGAGCCCGCTCCCTGCAAACGAGAGATACAACATTCTCCATGAGCTTCAAACGAAACAGAAGCAGTTCAACGACGCAATTGTGGAATCGCTCGGCATTACCATGCGCGCGCTCGTTCAGCCGGACCAGGAAGTTAATCCGCTGTACACGCTGTTCATGGGAGATCCTGATACGTTCCGCTTGGCAATCCCTGGGCAATCGTTCGGAGTGCGTGTCGCGCTCGCGAATCAAGCGGCAGAGGACTTAGAATTATCGCGTCTGTTTGTCACAGCGCCGCCCGGGAAACACAACTGGTGGCGTGTTAATCCAGTAAAATCGGCCGCCGGGAAACTCGGGCCGGGCGAAGCGCTCAACGCCCAATTCAAAGTGACGGCGTCAGACTCGATCCCGTACACCAACCCCTACTTCCGGCGGCCAAACATTGAACAGCCATATTACGACATTTTGGATTCTGAGTATCTGGGCCGTTCCACTGCACCTTACCCGCTAGTAGCCTGGGCCGAATTCAGATATCGGGACGTGATGGTCAAATTGGGACAAGTAGTGCAAACAGCTCAGCGTGCGAATGGGCTCGGCGTAGTCTACGAACCACTCGCGGTGGCTCCTCCCATCTCAGTCCAGTTATCCGATCGTGCTGGTATCGTTCCTCTGGCGTCGAGATCCTTTCCGCTATCGGTAATCATTCACAGCAACGTAAAAGGTCCCGCAAACGGTTTGGTAGAACTTCACTTGCCCGCCGGCTGGCGCAGTGAGCCACCGTCGCGGCGGTTTAGCACCTCTAAAGATGGTGAGGATGAGTCGATTAGCTTCCGTGTACTTCCGAGAGATCTCGTCGAGAAAGCGTATGAGATCACTGCGACCGCGACGTATGGAAACAAAGAGTATCGGGAAGGCTACCACATAACCGGGTACCCTGGTTTGCGGCCCTATTTTCTCTACGAGCCATCTACTTACAAAACCACCGGGGTCGATGTTAACATCGCGCCTGGCCTAAAGATCGGGTACATAACGGGAACCGGCGATGACGTGCCCGCTTCGCTTCAAAATCTGGGAATCAACGTTAATTTTTTGGCTGCGGCCGACCTTGCTGCCGCAGACTTGAGTAGCTTCGACGTGATTTTGCTCGGTGTTCGAACGTATGCGGCGCGTCCGGACCTTATCACCTACAACCAGCGCCTGCTCGATTATGTTCACAACGGCGGAGTCGTGATTGTCCAATACAACACGCCCGAATATGACAAGAATTACGGGCCTTATCCATATCACATGGGAGACGAGCCAGAGGAGGTGACTGATGAGAACAGCCGGGTCGATCTCCTTGACCCGACCAATCCGGTGTTCACGTGGCCGAATAAAATCACCGAGGCCGACTTCCGGAATTGGATCGAAGAGCGAGGCTCGAAATTCATGACCACCTGGGATCCGCATTACGCGGCATTGCTGGAAACTCATGATCCATCGCAGGCACCTCAGAGGGGAGGACTGCTTTATGCAAAATATGGCCGTGGAATCTATATCTACAACGCTTATGCCTTCTACCGGGAGCTACCGGAAGGCGTTCCAGGGGCGTACCGCTTGATGGCGAATATGCTCAGCCTCCCAAAGAACCCGAAGCGATAAGCCGGCCATGCGAATACCTTTTGATAGGGTCCTTGCGCAAAATTTGCACAAAAACGTCCTTTGCATGTCTACACCTCGTCCGCAAAACGCTTCATATACGAGCGCAGTTCATCGCGCACGTGCCGGAAGATACTAAGTCGCTCTTCATCGGAGCCCACCGAGGGCGGCGGCGGATCTTCGAAGCTTTGATGGATGCGTTTCGTGCTACCGGGAAAGATCGGGCAACTCTCGTTCGCGTTATCGCATACAGTCAGTACCCAGTCGAAGTGTTGACCGGTGAACTCATCGAGGTGCTTCGAACGATGGCCGCTGATATCGATCCCGATCTCGCGCATGACCTGGATGGCCTCCGGACGTACAACACTCGGTTTGCTACCCGCGCTTTCCACTTCAAAGCGATCGCCAGCATCATGGCGCAGCAGTCCTTCAGCCATCTGGCTCCGGGCGGAGTTGCCGGTGCAGAGAATCAGCACTCGTTTCTTGTTCATAACTCTTCGTTCGCTTTCTTACGTCGTGGGTCGCTGCCGCGTCAAGAGCGCCGTCGCGTATATATCGATGCGCTTTGCCACTTCAGCGCTCGTTATCGATCCAGTTCGCGAGCCCGAAGGGCCGCACTGATTCCGGCATCGCTGCCGCCCACGATCACAAATCTCATGCCGTTCCTGACGCGGCCCGCACTGGGAACCAATGACGTGTGCGATTGCAGGCTGCGCAGACGGAGAGCATCACCGGCACTTCGACCAGTACACCCACAACTGTTGCAAGCGCGGCACCCGATTCAGGACCAAAAAGCGCAATTGCGGTTGCAACCGCTAGCTCGAAGAAGTTGGAGGCACCAATCAGCGCTCCCGGCGCTGCAATGGAGTGCTCAATCTTCAGCCATTTCATCAGGCTGTAGGCAAGGCCCGCGTTGAAGTACACCTGGAGCGTGATCGGCACCGCGATCAGCACCACATGGAAGAATCGCCCGGTGATGTTCTCCGCCTGAAACGCAAAGATCAGCACCAGCGTTGCCAGGAGTGCGGCAATCGTGACAGGCGCGAACTTCGGCAGCAGTACTCCTTCGAACCAGGCCCGGCCATGACGGCGGAGCAGGAACGACCGCAACAGTACTCCCGCGAGCAGCGGCACAACAATGAAAACGATTACCGATGTCAGCAGCACCTGGAAAGGGACCGTTAACGACGAAGCTCCGTGCACCAGAAATTGCACGATCGGCACGAACAGCAGCAACATGATGAGATCGTTCACCGATACCTGGACAAGCGTATACGCCGGATCGCCATTCGTCAGGTGACTCCAAACAAAAACCATAGCCGTGCACGGTGCAGCCGCCAAAATGATACAGCCCGCTATGTACTGATCGGCTTCCGCCCCGCTGATGAAGTGCGCGAATACAATGCGGAAAAAGGCCCACGCGAACAACGCCATGGAGAACGGCTTCACCACCCAATTGATGAAGAGAGTGACGAGCAGTCCCGCGGGGCGCTTGCCTACATTCCGCACCGATGAGAAATCGACTTTCATCATCATGGGCGTAATCATCAGCCAGATGAGCACGGCAATTGGAGCGTTGATCTGGCTTCCCTTGCCGAACTCAATCCCACGTAGGCCCGCAATCGCTGTAGGCATGAGCTTGCCGAGCGCGACACCGGCCACCATGCAGACCGCCACCCATACCGACAAGTAGCGTTCGAATGTGCCGAGCCCGCCACGGGCTTTTACCGGCTCGAGAACCGCCTGGTTCACGAGCAACACCCCGGAGCACAGCAGGCGTTCGTTTGAGTCTTCGCCTCGCCGAAAATCGCGGCTCATCCGCGGGCTTGGTCGCGCGAATAAAAGCGCTCATGAACTTATCGGCAACCACAGGCGCAATCGCGTCCACATCCACGCCTTGACCGGTCAAAAAATGCCGCGCGTCCTCAATGTCATAAATGCGCGTCGGTTCGATCTCCACCGATGCGAAGCCGGCCTTTGTGAGCTTGTCGCTGTATTCGGAGTCCTTGAGTGCACCTGCTACACAACCTACCCATAGCTCCATGCTCCGGCGGATTTCTACCGGCACCTCGCCGCGAACCACGACATCGGATACCGCAAAGCGGCCGCCCGGCTTGAGAACGCGAAACGCCTCGCGCAGTACTCGGTCCTTGTCGCCAGAGAGATTGATGACGCAGTTCGAAATGATCACGTCCACGCTGTTGTCCGGCAGCGGAATATGTTCGATTTCGCCTTTGAGGAACTCAACATTCTCCACTCCGGATTTGCGCTGGTTCTCACGCGCAAGAGCGAGCATGTCATCAGTCATATCGAGGCCGTATGCCTTGCCGGTTGGTCCGACGCGGCGCGCCGACAACAGCACATCGATGCCGCCGCCAGACCCGAGATCCAGAACCGTGTCCCCGGGATTGAGTTTGGCCAGAGCAGTCGGATTCCCGCAGCCTAGCGAGGCCCTTAATGCGGATTCTGGAATCTGCCCTGCTTGTGCCTCATCGTACAGATTCGACGTGATCGGGTCGCACGACGCCGTAGCCGATCCGCTACAACAAGAGACCTCGGCGCAGCAATCTGCGGGCAGGCCTTGACCGGTTGTGACGCGGCGAGCCGCCTCACCATATTTTTCTTTTACAATTTCCTTTACTTCCATCACGTCCGTTCTTTTCCTCCTTCGTTTTGACAGAAATAAGACCCCTCGGCTTGAGCATGGGCGGCCTTCTACTTGCAAACTTGAACGATTGCTGCGGGTTCTATTGCCTTGTTGCGCGTACAGCATTCGGCGTATAGAAAGCCCAGCAACTCCTGCAGCACTTCGGTGTTCGCCGAATACCAGAGGAACGTGCTTTCACGCCGCACGTTAACGAGGTCTTCGTTTCTTAATTTGTCGAGGTGGTGAGAGAGCGTCGAGGCAGGGATGTCCAGTTCGGCTCCAATCTCGCCGGCTACCATGCCCTCGGGGTGTGCGGACAGCAGGAGACGCATAATGCGTAGCCGTGGCTCTGTTCCCATGGCTGTGAACATATCGGCGTAGCGCGCCACGTCCGGCTCATTCTTCGCTCTAGGCATTCCAGTCCTCTTCCCATTCATCTATCGAACAAAGTAAGCAACCTGGTGCGCCCTGCGCCTTAAGCGCAGCCAGGACCTCATCGGTGAATACCGGAGGGACTGCTCGAAAATCTTGAACCGCAATGCGCTCGTGATGCACGGCGCAGCAGGCCAGAGAGCGCGGACGGCTGGCTTGTTCCATAGTTCTATTATCGTGGAATTATCAAAGATGTCAAGTCCGCTCGTCGTCATGAGGTTCTGGCACGGAGCTTAGGGGATTTGGAAGGCTAACAAAATTGCATCGTCTCCCTATACTATGAGAGAGAAGTGTTTCGGTCTGGTGCCAACCTGCTCCTTTCGCTGTTGCTCGTTGCAACGTTGCTATGGGGCGGTTGTGTCGCCTGCCCACAATTCTTCCAGTCACCGCTGGTAAAGAAATCCTGCTGCGACCCCGCTGGTCATTGCAAAAGGACGAAGACTGATTCTTCGCAGCAAAAGCCTTGTCAATTCCAGCAATTGAAACTTCAGCAAAGAGTACACTCTCCGGTGCCACTCGTCGCAGTAATCCACCCTGTTTTGCCTTCGTTAATTGGGTCGCTGCAACTACGACAATTCATACGAGCATCTGAAGCGCGCCTGGGTTCACCACCAAAGTCGCCACACGAACGGCAAGCTCTTCTCTCCACGTTTCTGATTTAGCTCCTTCATTTCTCCGTTCTACATAGCTAATGCAACAGGTGTGCCGTTTTCGGCCTGATCGCTACGCACAGCACGCCTGGTGCAGCTAACTGGAAATCTTGGGTCGGATGGCCAAACCATAACTATCGCCAAGATCCAGATAGCGCGCTGAACACTCAGTCAAGAAATCGGGGAAGGGTCATCTAACAGCCCTTTCTCTTTCTGTCGTGGTTGAGAGAGGAGAAACAATGCCTTCACGGATTTTCTTTTGGATTGTTGCGATTTCTATTGGCCTGATTCGATCGAGTCTCGCCAGCCCCCCGCTTACGGATGCTTCCGGCTCCTTGCAATGGGTATCTGATGCGAAGCTGAGTCGGTTTCCGAAGCCGACTCGCGGCAGTCTCACAATATCGATCGAGGGCGTAGAGTTTCGCCCTATCAAGGGAGAGCCCATTCACTGGGCGGTCGAGAATATCCGAACGGTGGATCTTCCCAGGGCTCGAAAGCTATCGCTTATCACGTACCAGAATCGGCGTTGGCACGTCCCAGGAGACCGGCCGTTCGTTTTCGATCTGAAGAACCCCGTGCCGGCGGAAGTAGCGGCCGAGCTGGTCCGTTTAGTTGCCAAACCGGCAATCAACGGCGTTCCGGTTCCGCAACTATCCGGCTTTGCCGCAGTCGGCGCGCGGCACGCGACGCGCACTGGCGGCAGCAACGGCGTTTTGCGATTTCGCGACGGCGGCATCGACTATCTCGCGCCGAAGAGAAATGATTCCCGCAGCTGGCGTTGGGCCGATATCCAGACGTGTCGCGCATCCGGAGCCGTACCGATTAAGAGTTACGGGTTATCTGGAGACGTTCGATTTCGAACTGAAGCAACCCCTCTCTGTTGATCTCTTCGATCGCCTTTGGGATCACCTCTACGCGCAAGGGCTAAACATCGAGGGCCGCGAAGGAGAAGCGCATGCGGAAATTCATTAGAAGCTCGGAAGCATTGCGATCAACGATAAAGGGACTTGGTCTGTGGCTCATACTGCACGGCATCCCGGTAGTCGCTTTAGGCCAATCTTTTGCACAATCGCCAGCTGCGCAAGCCCAGAGTTCCGCAGTAGCCGATCAAGCCCACTGGGAAGGCGTACGCTTCTCGCTCGCGGCGCTCATCGAAGAAGCGGAACGAAACAATCCGCAGATCATCGCCGCGAAACACGGTTGGCGTGCAGCGACGCAGGTCCCGTCGCAAGTATCGACACTGCCTGATCCCCAATTCACGGTACAGCAGTTTGCAGTGGGCAGCCCGCGCCCCTTCGCCGGCTTTTCGAACAGCAATTTCGCTTATATCGGGTTCGGCGTTTCCCAGGATCTCCCTTTTCCGGGCAAGCTCCGGCTGAAAGGCGAGGCCGCGCAAAAAGATGCTGATGTCGAGCGCGATCGCGTGGAAGCAACGCGGCGCTTAGTCATTGAGCAACTAAAAACGGCTTACTTTCAACTTGCTTATGAATATCAGGAACTAGCACTGCTGGAACGCGATGCCAAATTACTCGACCAAGTTACAAAGATCGCCGAGGCGAATTATCGGGTTGGGAAAGGGAATCAGCAGGATGTATTAAAGGCTCAGTTGGAGCAAACCAAGCTTCTCAGTGAGACCGAGATGCACCACCAGGAGCATCGAAGTCTGCAGGCCAAACTGAAGCAGCTTCTGAATCGCCCTCCCAATCAGCCCGATATCATTCCGGACGACCTGACGGAAACGCCCCTGCATGTCACCGTGGATGAGCTCCTGAGCGGTGTGCGCAACCAGAATCCAGAGATTCGTGGCCAACAAGAGATGGTTCAGGGCAAGAGCTTGCAATTAGATATTGCGCACAAGGATTTCTATCCGGATTTCAATGTGCAGTATATGTGGCAGCACACGGCGGAGCAATATCGCGACTACTACATGCTGACGGTCGGAGTACGAATCCCAGTTCACCGGAGCCGTAAGCAGTGGCCCGAAGTGGAACAAGCCGCCGAGGAGCTAGATCGGTCGCGGCGTGATTACGAAGCGCAGGTGCAGCAGACCTATTTCGACATTCGTGACCAATACCTAAAGGCTGAAACCGCTGCTCGCGTACTGAACATTTATCGCCAAGGATTGATTCCTCAGGCAGCCAATACGTTCAAGGCTGGTCTTGCTTCATATGAAGTCAACAAGGAAGACTTCGAAACTCTTTTGAATTCCTTCCTGGATGTTCTGCGATTGGACGAAGAATATTGGCGCAATCTGCTCGACCACGAGACCGCAGTCGCAGAGCTAGAGCAGATCACAGGCCGTGCGATCGGAACGGCGAAATGAGGCACAGCATGAAGAACTATCGTCCCGCTTTTCTCGTTGCAGCCGTTCTCAACGTGCTGCTCGCGGCAGGTCTCGGATATATGTGGTGGTCCTCGCATCACCGATCGAACATGTGGGCCCAGCCGCAAACTGCCGGCCGGGAGTCAGCGGGGGAGACCACTCGGCAAACAGCGGCAAATACCCCGTCTGCTCCTCCCGAGACGCCTCTTGCTCCGGTTCAACTGACGCCGCAGCGCATACAGAGCATCGGGGTTCAGACCGGCAAAGTCGAAATCCGCGACGTTGCCGACGAAATTCGCACGGTCGGAAATGTGGAAGTAGATGAGACGAAATTGGCTTACATCCAACTGCGCTTTTCCGGCTGGATCCAAAAGGTGTTTGCGGATGCAACGTACCAATACATTCGCAAAGGGCAGCCGCTCTTTACGATTTACAGTCCGGATTTGGTGACAACGGAGCGCGAGTATCTTCTCGCGAAACAAAATCGGGATGAACTTGCCCATAGCTCGGTGCCGGGAGTCGCGGGCGGCGCTGTTTCGCTGCTCAGTGCTGCCAGCGAACGGCTGAAGCAATGGCAGGTGCCAGACCGCGAGATCGCAAATCTGGAAATCGACCGGTACCGTTCGCCAGGAACTCGAAGTGGATTCGCCGGTAACCGGATACATCACGGAACGAAATGCGTTGCCAAACATGTACGTGCAGCCTGAAACAAAGCTGTACACAGTGGCCAATCTCTCGACGGTTTGGGTGTACGCCGACGTGTTCCAATCCGATACCAGCCGCCTGGCGATTGGGCAATCCGCCATCGTGACGACAGATGCTTATCCAGGGCAAGCATTTCCAGGACGAATCGACTATCTTTGGCCGCAAGTGGACATGAACACCCGAACGCAACGCGTCCGACTCGTGTTCTCAAACCCGCAGTTGAAGTTGAAACCCGGAATTTTCGTCAACGTGCAGCTTAAGATTCCGATGGGCCGGCACCTGGCCATTCCGGCGTCAGGAGTGCTTCAAGCAGGAGTCCGGCAAATTGCCTTTGTGGATCACGGCGGCGGTTATCTGGAACCGCGCGAAATTCAACTCGGCAGCCGCGTTGGGAACGACTTCATTGTCGAAAAGGGACTCAAAGCCGGAGAGAGGATCGTGACCTCCGCGAACTTCCTCGTCGACTCCGAAAGCCAATTACAGGCGGCTCTCGGATCGTTTGCGCCTCCACCGCCTGGCGCGGGCGCGGCCAGCGCGATGAATGCCCCGGCGGCGCAGGCGAATCTCGAATTCTCCACTGTGCCCTCACCGCCGCATAAAGGCGACAATATGTTCCGCGTCAAGGTTACCGATCGTAACGAAGCATCCATCGCAGGCGCGCAGGTCTCGGTGATCTTTTATATGCCGGCGATGCCGGCGATGGGAATGGCTGCCATGCGCACGGTTTCCAATCTGACCGATAAAGGCAATGGCCAGTACGAGGGAACAGGAAAGCTCCAAAGCGGCGGCACTTGGCAGGTCACTATCGTGGCGCAGAAGAACGGGCAGACTCTGGCCAGCAAACAGCTCACCGTGAGCGCAACTGGGGGAATGTAGAATGATCGCCCGCTGGATTGACTGGTGTGCTCGCAACCGTTTCCTGGTGTTTACCGGAACTTTGTTTTTGGTCCTGGCAGGCATTTGGTCGCTCAAACGAGTTCCGCTGGATGCTCTGCCGGATATCTCGGATGTGCAGGTCATTATTCACACATCCTGGACAGGGGAGCCGCCGAACATCATCGAAGACCAGGTCACGTATCCGATCGTGACCGCGTTGCTGGCTGGCCCGCACGTGAAGGCCGTGCGTGCGCAAACGATGTTCGAAGATTCCTATGTCTTCGTCGTGTTTGAAGATGGCACTGATATTTACTGGGCGCGTTCGCGGGTGATCGAATATCTGCAGCAAATCGCTGGCCGGCTCCCCGCGAATGTGCACCCGGTGATTGGTCCCGATGCCACGGGAGCGGGTTGGGTTTACGAGTACCTGATTGTGGACAAAACGCATCAGCATAGCCTTGCGGATCTTCGGAGCCTGCAGGATTGGTTTGTGCGATACCAGCTTGAAACCGTGCCTGGCGTTGCCGAAGTCGCGAGCATCGGGGGATTCGTTCGACAATATCAGGTGCGACTCGATCCTGACAGGCTTCGCGCGTACAATATTCCGCTCTCGACGGTAATCGACCGGGTACAGGCGAGCACAAACGAAGTCGGCGGCCGCGTCCTGGAGCTCAGCGGCGCGGAATACATGATCCGCGGACTCGGCTATCTACGCTCGTTGACTGATCTTGAGACCGTTCCCGTTGCCACAAAGAACGGCGTTCCCGTACTGGTCAAAGATCTCGGGACCGTCGCCTACGGACCAGATATCCGCCAAGGCGTTGCCGAATGGAATGGAGAGGGCGAGACGGTGGGGGGCATCGTCGTCATGCGGTACGGCATGAATGCGCTGACGGTCATCAATGGCATCAAGAAGAAAATCGCGGCGCTGGAGCCCTCGCTTCCGCCTGGCGTCCACCTCGTATCCGGCTACGATCGCTCCGGACTTATCGATGCATCGATCCATACACTACAGCGGGATCTCGTGGAAGAGGCCATTATCGTCAGCCTGGTGATCATTGTTTTCCTCTTTCACTTCCGGTCGGCCCTCATTCCCATCCTCACGTTGCCCATTGCGGTTATCGCCTCTTTCATTCCCATGTACTATCTGCACGTCACGTCCAACATCATGTCGTTGGGCGGACTGGCGCTCGCCATTGGCGTCCTGGTCGATGCCGCGATCGTGATGGTGGAGAACGGATACCGGCATCTATCGGAACGGAATCCGCAAAGCGAGCGAACCGAGGAACGGCTACCGACCGCGAACGCCGGAAAATTCTACTCGATGCAGCCAAGCAAGTCGGCCCCGCCATTTTCTTTTCGCTGCTGATCATTGTGGTGTCCTTTTTGCCCGTGTTTTTGCTCGAAGCACAGGAAGGACGGATGTTTCGTCCATTGGCGTGGACCAAGACTCTGGCGGTTGCGTTCTCCTCAATTCTGTCGATTACGCTTGTTCCGGTTTTGATGGTGATTTTCATTCGGGGGAGATTGCTGCCCGAAGCGCAGAACCCGATCTCTCGGTTTACTACGGCCCTTTATCTACCGATTCTGCGGCTTTGCCTGCGATATCGCAAGACAACACTGTTCCTGAATCTGGCATTCCTGGTTGTCACCTTCCCGCTCGCTTCGCGCATCGGCAGTCAATTTATGCCACCTCTTTATGAGGCTTCGTCCCTATACATGCCGACCGCTCTGCCGGGAATTTCGATTACTCAGGCAACGCAGTTGTTACAAGAGCAAGACAGAATCATCCGCTCGTTTCCCGAGGTGGAAAGCGTGTTCGGATCGATAGGCCGCTCCGATAGTGCCACGGACAACGCACCCCTCCACATGTATGACACAACGATCATGCTGAAGCCCACAAACCAATGGCCGCTAGGGATGACGTATGAAAAACTCATACACGAAATGGACGAGAAGCTACAGTTTCCAGGCCTTTCGAATACCTGGACGATGCCGGTGGAGAACCGGCTTGACATGGAGTTGACCGGGATCAAAACACCTGTTGGTCTGAAGATTCAAGGAACGAGCGTGGACGGAATTCAACAGGTTGGCGCTCAAGTACAGCAGATTCTTTCGAAGTTGCCGCAGATGCGCTCCGTTTTTGCAGAGAGAGTGGCAGAAGGCTTTTACGTCAACATAGAAGTCAATCGGGCAGAAGCCGCGCGGTATGGGTTCACCGTCGCGGATGTGCAGCGAGCCGTGTCCTCCGGCATTGGCGGCGAGAACATTGCCGAAAACATCGAAGGCCGCGAGCGGTATCCGATTGATGTTCGTTACAACCGCGATTTTCGCGATAATGTGCAGGAACTCGAAAGAGTGGTGATTGCAACGCCGTGGGGTGCGCAGGTTCCGATCGGCGAAGTGGCAAAGATATCGTTCTCGCGTGGCCCTTCCATGATTCGCGATGAGGATGCGCAACTCACGGGGTATGTGTACATCGATTTGAATACGGCCGATTATGGAGGATTTGTCGCGCAAGCTGATCGATTGCTGCGTGACAAATTGAGGCTGCCGCCTGGCTTTACCTTTCGCTGGTCCGGAGAATACGAATTTGAGTTGCGCGCCAAAGAGCGGCTGAAGCTTATTCTCCCGATAGTGTTCTTCGTGATTTTTCTGCTGCTCTACATGGTCTTTCATTCCGTGACCGAAGCAGCCGTTTTGATCTTTCCTACCTTGTATGCGATGACCGGAGGGCTGATTCTTCAATGGCTACTGGGCTACAACTTCAGCGTGGCAGTCTGGGTCGGCTACATTGCGCTCTTTGGCATTGCGGTTGAGACTGGCGTTGTGATGGTCGTTTACTTACACGAGGCGCTCGATCGCAAACTCGCCGCAGGAAACCCTCTCCGGCATGAAGATATTGAGGCGGCTGCCATTGAGGGCGCTGTGCAGCGTCTGCGTCCGAAGCTGATGACGGTTTGTGCGGTTCTTGCCAGCCTTGTTCCCATCTTGTGGGAAACCGGAATCGGTTCCGATGTGATGAAGCCGATCGCGGCGCCTATCGCAGGCGGGATGATCACTTCGACGATTCATGTGTTGATTCTTGTGCCCGTATTCTTTGCGCTGATGAAGGAGCGGGCACTCAAGCGCGGATCGTTGCGACCGTCTACAGAAAGGAAGCCGAGCTTGAGGGGTCGATATACCCACACTTCGACCTTCCCGCTTATTCGCAAACGGCTCCTTGATCAATCAGCCGTGCCGCTTTGCACGCTTCCGAAGCAGGTACCCCATGACAAACAATGTCACGCCAACAACAGCACTCGAAAAGTCTAGGTAGTGACCCGCGCTGGTGCTCGCGCCCCAATGCATCCAGGGAAATAGGCGAAGGGCTTCGCAAATATGGGTAAGAACAACCACGATCAGAGATGCTGCGCCGGCGAGCTGTAGAAGAGAAGGTGCGCTCTTTTGCCGAAGGAAGGAAACTGCCGAACGGTAAACCAACAGGCACACCGCCACTAATGCAACCAGTGCTTTGGCCAGCGTGACGTTCATCCCGTGCCACATTTCTGAGCGCTATTTATATTTTCGCGGTAGAGAGTCGGCGCTACGGCATTTCCTGCAGATCTTCCTCTCCGAACACCTCGCGTTCCCGCGCAATCATTTCTGTTTTGATCAACAGATGCCGCGGCGAGAAGTAGGCGTTTGCTATCGCCGTCGGGATAATCGCTGTCCCGATTACCGTCGCTACGAGGAACGAATACTGAGCCTGGCTGATGATTGAGTGCTGTAAACCGAACAATGCCGAGATAGTGCCAAACGTCAGGCCGGTGGACATCATCAACGAGTAGTAAAGTCCTTCGTGACCGATGTAGTTGAAATAGCGAACAGTTGGAACAAGCGGGATCAGTTTGGTTGTCATCTTCACCGCAAGGAGAAGCAAAAAAACCAGGGGAGCGCCTATGATGGCGGGAACCGATACCAGTGAACCGGCCCGGATGAAATAAAACGGCGTCAGCAGACCGAAGGTCAGAGTGCGAAGCCGCCGAATTAGCTGGTGATCCTTGCCGACCGTACCTGCGAGGACCATTCCAATGATGTAGGCCGGGAGCACCGCCTCGCTGCCCGCCCAATTCGCAAGTCCGCCGAGGCCGAACAAAAGCAACAGCAGGTATTTTGCCTCCAGCTCCGAGACGCGGCCACCGTACTTGCGGAAGAACCACGGCGTCAGGAACGGCAACGTGGCGAATACAGCCACGGCAACGACCACAAAGAGGAGAGTCTTCAACGTGAATGGCGCAAACATCAGCCCCAATGCAATCACTGTTGCCGAGATGATTTGATGAATGAAAATAATTCGCAAAAGGGTGTATCTTGAAGGAGGCGGTGGAGTTCGCCGTTGCCCGTCGCGTAAGCGGCCAATGACTCCTACGACGAAGCATTCGTATGTGGCGAGTTGTCTATCAAGGGCTTCCCGAACGTGTCCATCGCGCTCTGAACGCAAGTCCAGCCGCCGCGGCAACTCACGAGTTAATCACTAACTTCGGCAGCAATACCGCGGCTTCGGAAAAAAAAGAATATTGTGTTCCCGTGCGCCGGATCGCGCACGAATTACCAAATTCAGGAGAACTCATATCTAATGAACGGCCAGCTGGGTAAACTGCTGCGCATTTACGTCAACAAATACGACCGGCACAATGGCAAGCCTCTTTACGAAGCGATTGTGGACCGTTGCCGGGAGCTGAAGGTCGCGGGCGTTACGGCCTTCCGCGCCTTTGAAGGTTTCGGGGAAACGGCAGAAGTGCACCATCAGCACCTCTTTCGCGACGATCAGCCGATTGTAATCACGATTGTGGAACGCCCCGAGAAAGCCGTGGAGATATTGCCGGTGATTGAAGGCATGATGAATGGCGGAATCATTGCAGTAACAGATGTAGAAGTAACGGTCGTTTCCAAAGGGACAAGAAGTACTCTGCCGTAGTTGATCGTGATCGCGTGTAGGAGCTGCAACATGCAAACGCTCACGACGGGACTTGACTCATTAACCGGATTTCGAGCGAGAGCCCTCTCGGAAATCCCGCTGTTGGGCCGCAGTCGTGAACTGAGCAAATTGCAAGCTGCTGTCGCGTCAGGCAGTCCAGCTTTGATCGAAGGCTCTCCCGGCCATGGGAAAACGCGGCTCTTGCTGGAGCTGAAGCAAAGCCTCTCCGTTATTAACGTCGACGCGCTTTACATACCGTTCTCGCCGCCGCTCCACGCTTTCCTACTCGACTTCGCGAACAAACTCTTTCTGGATACGGGAACTGAATCAAGCATCGCGTTGCGCGGTGCGATTTGGAAGGCGCTTGAATCGAACCCCCGGGTCCTGCTTTTGGATGACGTTGGGAATGCGGGACCGATGTTTTTCCGCTTCTTCGACCGGATTCAGGCGGTAAAAGGGAACGTGCTTGTTGGAACCGCGCTTCAACTCCAGGCCACTGGTGCATTGCATCGCGTTTTCTGGAATCCGCAGATGAATGTGACATTGCACGCGCTCAACAAGCAGGATGCAGAGAGGCTTATTGAATCCGCTATAAAGACCTTCCTGGAGGGATGCTCCATTGCACCCGATTTTGCCGCCCGCATTGCGCAAGCAGCACGTGGGAATCCCGGCCGGATCGTTGATCTGTGTATTCGTGCAACCGATAAAGCCTATTGGGACAAACAGGAACGAATTCGATTCGGAGCGCTTCTGATGGATTCTGTTGCTGGTTCGCTGCCCTGAGTAGCAACCGGCCGGCGCCGCAAGTTATGATGCCAGAGAAATTCAACGAGCCACAGCGGTCGCGGATCTTAGCTGGCGTAAGCTACATCGACAAGCTTCTCATTGACGTTGACCAGATACTGACCGCTTCCTCATCGTCAGACTTTCCGAAATACAAGAATCCGTTGAGTCCGGCACAAGTCCGGATTGTCCGGGACTATGCCAATCGGTTGAGGCAACAGATCATTCGCGTTCTGAATGATATCGATATCAGTTTGCCTGGACCGAAACTGGACTGTACCCACTCGATTCGAGTTACGCTCCAATTCATTGAAGTCGCCATCGAAGAACTCGCGCCCGAACGGCTGCGGGGTTACGGTGAGCTACCCGAAAATCTGATTCAACTGCTTGCGGGCGGGTTGCAGGAGATGAAGGGCATCGTGCGGCAGATGGATTCGTATCTGATCCAACCGGCCGATGCAGATATCAGTGCTCGACTGGCTCGACTCTCAGATGCCGGCGATATCGCAAATCTGCTGGGTGTTCTCACACGCTTAGTTCAGAAGTACGGCTTCGTAGAGTTCCGGGCTCCGCTTTCGGCGCTGATCGAGAAAATCGCAACGCCGACATATGAGATCGCCTTTTTTGGCCGGGTCAGCGCCGGTAAATCTTCATTACTAAATCGGATCATCGGTATCGATCTGCTTCCTACAGGAGTTACACCCATCACGGCTGTGCCTACGCGAATCCGAAATCGCCCAGATTCCGGCTTGCTGGCGTGGACCGCGGAAGGCCGATTCACAAGATACGAGATTAATCGACTGGCGGATTTCGTCACCGAGCAACGAAATCCCGGAAATGAGAAGCGCATTATCCGCCTTATTGCCGAAGTTCCGCTCGCGACCCTGCCTGAAGAAATTGTGTTTGTCGATACCCCCGGCTTGGGCTCGCTCGCCTCGGAAGGCGGTGCCGAGACTCTCGCGTATCTGCCTCAATGTGACCTTGGCGTGGTCCTGGTGGATGCTTCCTCCAGCATCCAACCGGATGATATCGCCACTCTGGAAGCGCTGCGGGCTGCTTCAGTGCCCTCCATCGCTGTCGTCAGTAAGGCTGATCTTGTATCTGGGGGCGATTTGGAACGGCTTGTTAAATATACGCGCGAATCTGCGGCAAAGCAGCTTCGAATGGACATCGATGTTGCCCCCCTAAGCAGCCGTCCCGAGATGGCGCACTTGCTAGACGCCTGGATTGACGACCAAATCGCGCCGCGGATTGCGAATGCAAGGCGCCTTGCGCAGGAATCAAGTCAATGGAAAGCGAATACACTTGCGCGGCGCGTCCTTCAGGCACTGGAGAGTTCGTTGAATGCCGCTGGCGATCGCGACGCGACATTCGATGAACAGCAGCTGAAGAATGCGGAAATGCGATTACGCGAGGCAGCAAGTCTTATTGAGAGCACAAGCGAAGAGTGTTTCCGAATAACCGCTCAAACGCGTCAAGCGGCGGAGCCGGCTTCAGCAACTTTAGTGGATAAAACCGTTGATGTTTTTCGAAAGGATTCTACCGTTCACGAACTCGATGGCCGGTCGGCTCAAGCAGCGATCAATTCGCTCGCCCAAAACAAAGCCGAGGCATTGGCTGGTGCCGTTCAGCGCGCGGCACAACGCCTCTCCGAGGCGCTCAATACGGCCGCACAGGCGACAGCAATGGGCGAGCATTCCGACCCAGCTCGCTTACAGCAGCTTGTAAAAGGTTTACCCGTAGCGGAGTTTCCCGTCTCCTCAATCACCTTGCGCCGGCCGCGGATCTTATCAATCTCGGTGTCGCTCGCGCGCCGCTCACTACGGGAACAACTCGATTCGCAATCCGAACCCGCACTGACACAGTTCTTCAACAACCATGGCCGGGCGCTTGAACTGTGGTTTCGAACTACACTTCGCGATCTGCAACGGGAATTTGACGCGAATGCGGAGGTTTTCAGGGCACAATTTCAACGATTGCTGCGCGGCGATCGGCAGCCGGAGATCGACAGGCAGGCACTGTTAGAGGACATCGCTCTGTTAAAGAGTGCGCTCAATCGTGAAGAGGCCATCGACACAGTGGAAGCTCAGGCTATCACTTAGTTCAGGTGAGGCATGGATTCGCGCGCGTACGTCTTTATACTTCCGATCCGCACTCCTGACGATGTACCGTCCGACTTCCGAGCGACTATTCAAGGCCTCACATTTGATGTGGGCGTGTTTCTGCCGCAGGACGATACTCATTGGTTTGCGCGACCGCCGGCATACCCGGCCCGACTCCTGCTGCTGTCTAATCGTCAGTTGTCCATCGTTGCTCACCCGACTTCTGGCCAAGCGATCATCGACTTGCCGCTCGATGAACTCGTTCAGCTTGAAACTGGCAATATTTTGCTGCTTGGCTGGGTTCAGTTCAGCTCAAGCCAGGCAAGATATCGGCTGCTCTACAATACGCGTGCCAGCCAGCCACTGGACGATTTCGTCGCGTGCCTGCGCCGGAGAAGGTTTTGCCGCCCTCACGATCCCAAAGAATCGCAACCGAAGATTTTCGGCCCGGAACTCGACATCAAGTTCCGGAATCTGCTGCATGATTCGTTGGATCGCGATGAAGTCGTACTAATGCGATACTTCATTCCGCCGCTTGAATGTGAGAAGAGAGCGCCGATGTTTCATAGAACCGAATTCCGTCCGGGCCATCTGCTTGCAGTAACCTCCTGCAGTCGTATTCTCTGGTTACGAGATGAGCACCAAGGCCGCTGGGAACGATACGCGGGAATTGCCGCTTCAGCGCCCACTTGGCTTCTACAAAGCTGCTTAGATCAGAAGACCTCGAAAGGGCACGAACTCAAAATTGAGTTTAAAACCGGCGCGCCCTGGCACATTCGTATCTACGACGATGATCTCGATTGTAGAGAATTTGCAGACAACGTGAACGCCTATGTCTACAAGTTATTTATCTTAAGAGATTAAATCTGGCGGAGAGGGGGGGATTCGAACCCCCGGTACCGGTTTTGCCAGTACGACGGTTTAGCAAACCGCTGCTTTCGACCACTCAGCCACCTCTCCGATGCGGACTGATCTGCAGTCTTTTGCATACTAGCACGGACGCGCGGTTATTTGTTTCAGAAGCCGCGCTCCATGGGCATTGCAAGCGGTGGTTCTACCAGAAATTCGGCATCGCGAATATCGACCAGGGCATCGCGAATCGCCTGCTCTCTCGCTGGCTGAGTGGTGATTACGAAAGGCAGATCGCGCCAATCTTCTCGAGGTAGCTGCAGCACTGCATCAATTCCGATACTGTGCTTCGCCAAAGCACTGGCCAGCGCGGCGATAATACCCGGCTTATCTTCCACGCGGAAGCGCAAATAATAAGGTTGCTCCTGCTCAGCAATCGATCTAGGCTTATGCTCTCTCAGTTGCTCATGCGCAAACGGGCTGACGCGTTTCGGGCTGCCGAAGCGAATGTCGCGCGCCACCTTCATCAGATCGCTGACCACAGCAACACCGGTGGGCTTGGATCCTGCTCCGCGTCCGTAGTAAAACGTGTCTTCGCCGTAAGTCCCGCGAACCCAGATCGCGTTATAAGCACCCTGCACTTGCGCAAGTATAGCGGCTTGCGGAATCAGGCTGGGCCGCACTGAAAGCAGCAAGCCTCTCTCGTTCTGGCGCGCCAGGCACAACAGGCGGATGGTGTGTTTGAGTTGGTGAGCATATTCGAAGTCGATCGGCATTACTCGTCGGATACCTTCGGTGTAGATGTCGGCGGGCGTAAGACTCTCTCCAAAAGCGAGGGCGGACAATATTGCCAGTTTCGAGGCTGCGTCCAGGCCATCTACGTCGGCGGAGGGATCGGCCTCGGCGTAACCAAGCTGCTGTGCCTCTGCCAGCACGGATTGAAAGCTTGCACTGCTCTTCTCAATCTCGGTCAGGATGAAATTACTGGTGCCATTGAGAATTCCGTAGAACTCGATTAGACGATCGCTCGCGATACCCTCACGTAGAACGGTGTGGATCGGAATTCCGCCAGCGACGCTAGCCTCTATCGCCAGGTTCACCTCGTTTTCGTGAGCAATCTGCCAGAGTTCCGCGCCGCGCCAAGCGATTAGCTCCTTATTCGCCGTGACCACCGATTTGCGTTTCCGAAGAGCTTCCTCGATGATGTGGCTGGCCGTCGATGTTCCGCCAACAGCCTCGACAATGACGTCAATTTCGGGATCGGATACTACCGCGCGCCAGTCGGCCGTGCGACCAACAGGCTCAGCGCACAAAGGCAGCTTCTTATGATCTACCGAGCGGCTGCAAACCGTTTTCACCTTCAGCGCGAATCCTAATTTATCCTGGATGCCGCGCGCATTCTCTATTAGGATTTCGAGCGCTCCAAGGCCCACGTTTCCGAGCCCAATCAGGCCGACAGTCACTTCCATCGACCAAGCTCCTCAGCAGTCCTCATAAGTGGCTTATCATAGCAACCAGATGGGCCGCTCCTTGTTTTCCCGGACCTCCTTGAAGCGATCGCGGCGAAACGTTCTCATTACGCTTCTCGGCTCTCTATCGCTTGCTCCGAGTCAGCGAGCTGGTGAGTTTCAGGAAGAGCAAGGTCCGGATGAGCATCGGCCCAAGCTTCCGGAGCTTGATGATGATCCGCGGCTGCCCGACGGCAAGTCGCAGAAGAATGCTATCGCAAAGGAGCAGCACGAGCAAGCGCTGAAGGACGCCGAGCAGCTCGTCGTAGCAGCCCAAGACCTCAGAGACGAACTAAAACAGGCGGGTAGATTCGTTGTCCCCTTGTCATCTGTGAAGAAAACGGAGGAGATAGAAAAACTCGCCAAGCGAATTCGGGGCCGCCTCAAATATTGACATCTCAGGACAGGAATGCACGCGTGATAAGCTGCCTGAAAGTAGACCCTTCCTGAAGCTGCATGTCTGCCATTCGCGAGAAAAAACAGTTAATGAGTGCCTCGGAGATCGATCGCACTTTGGTGCGCCTTGCACACGAGGTACTCGAACGAACTACCGACCTGCCGCAGCTAGCGTTCATTGGCGTCAAACGCCGTGGCGCGCCTCTGGCACACCGCCTCGCGGCGAAGATTGAAGGTCTGGAAGGATTCAAAATTCCGGTTGGCATTCTGGACATAAATCTCTATC
Source organism: Terriglobia bacterium (assembly GCA_963738555.1). Taxonomy (GTDB): domain Bacteria; phylum Acidobacteriota; class Terriglobia; order Bryobacterales; family Bryobacteraceae; genus Bog-105. Next base: position 6,166 of record CAVTXN010000023.1, on the reverse strand, counting down.
GCGACGATCTCTCGACGGTTGGCGACCGCCCTGTTGTCCACGCCAAACAGATTGACTTTTCGATCGTCGGCAAAGACGTCATTTTGATGGACGATGTTCTTTACACCGGACGTACCATCCGTGCGGCACTGGACGCCTTGTTCGATCACGGCCGCCCCGCTCGCGTTCAGCTATTGGTACTGATCGATCGTGGCCATCGCGAGCTGCCGATCGAGGCGCGTTACGTGGGCCGCATGGTCCAGACCAGCAGAAACGAGATCATCGAGGTGAAGTTTCAGGAAATCGATGGACAGGAAAAAGTCATGCTGGTAGAGCGGGTCGCGGAAGCCGCCGAGCAAACCTCATCTGAACATGACAAAACGCGGCCTGCTTGATATCGAATCTCTAGACCGCCAGGAGATCGAATCGATCCTGGACCGCTCGAAAGATTTCCAGCCGCCGCCCGGTCAGCCGTTCAAACGCTTCGATTTGCTCCGGAACCGCACCGTCGTGAACTTATTTTTCGAGGCTTCCACGCGCACGCGCACCAGCTTCGAAATCGCCGCGCGTCGCCTGGGCGCCGAGATCATATCTATCACGGCCTCGGGGTCCAGTGTTTCGAAGGGCGAGTCGCTGGTCGATACGCTCAATACTCTTGGGGCTATGCGGCCCGACGCCATTGTCATGAGGCACGCGGCTTCAGGAGCGCCGCATTTTTTGTCGCGCTATTTGCCCATTCCTTTCATTAACGCCGGGGATGGAACGCACGAACATCCAACTCAGGCGCTGCTCGACGCGCTCACAATTCTGGACCGTCGAGGCAGCCTCGATAAGCTTCGCGTCGCAATAATCGGCGATATTGCCCACAGCCGCGTAGCGCGGTCGAACATTTTTTTGTTATCTAAGTTTGGCGTGGCGGTTGTATTATGCGGGCCTGCCACACTCTTGCCGCGCGAAATGAGTAAAATTGCATCCGGCATCGAACTTACCTCTGACATGGAGGAAGCGATTCGGGGCGTGGATGTCATCATGATGCTCCGGGTCCAGCTCGAGCGGCAGAATGAAGCCTCGTATCCGGCCAGCGAGTACTTTCAATTCTATGGTTTGCGGCCGGAGCACGTGGAGCTCGCAAAGCCGGACGTGATAGTCATGCATCCAGGACCGATCAATCGCGGCCGTGAGATCTCCTCCGAAGTCGCGGACGGGCAACGCTCGGCCATCCTGAACCAGGTGGAAAACGGCATAGCAGTTCGCATGGCTGTGCTCGAGAGAGTCCTTGCATCGTGAAAAAACTGGTCATCAAGGGCGGCCGGATCGTCGACCCGGCGCAAAACATAGACCGCGTCGCTGATGTCGCAATTGAAGACGGAACCATTCGCCAGATCGCTCCAGAGATTGATGGCACCGCGAGCGAGGTGTTCGACGCGAGCGGCCTGATCGTGGCGCCGGGGTTCATAGACATGCACGTACACCTGCGTGAGCCCGGCTTCGAACATGCGGAAACAATAGAGAGCGGCTCGAGAGCAGCTGCGGCGGGCGGCTTCACCTCAATCTGCTGCATGCCGAATACCGAACCGGTTAATGACAGTGCGACCGTCACAAGTTACATAATTGATCGCGCTCGACGCTACGCCACGGTGAATGTGTTTCCGATCGGCGCCATCACTAAGAACAGCGCTGGCGAGGAACTGGCTGCATTCGCTTCAATGAAACAGGCCGGCGTGGTGGCACTATCCGATGATGGCAAACCGGTGATGAATGCGCGCGTCGCCCGGCGCGCCATGGAGTTCGCTTCCGCCCTCAATCTACCTTTGATTGAACACTGCGAGGATCTTCATCTGAGTGAGGGCGGCGACATGCATGAAGGGCTCGAGTCCGTCCGACTCGGTCTGCGGGGCATTCCACGCAGCTCAGAAGACGTGATGGTTGCGCGCGACATTATTCTGGCCGAATTGACCGGGGTCCGATATCATGTTGCGCATATTTCGTCCGCAAACTCGGTGGGCATGGTGGTCGAAGCGAAACGGCGCGGCTTGCACGTCACCGCGGAGGCAACGCCGCATCATTTCGTGCTCGCAGATTCAGAAATGCGTCCTTATGACGGCAATTACAAAATGAAACCGCCCTTGCGAGAGGCGTGCGATGTGAACGCTGTAACTAAGGGTTTGGTCGATGGCGCCATCGATGCGATCGCGACAGATCATGCCCCCCACGCCGGATCGGAGAAGATGCGCGAATTTGAGCGATGCCCATTTGGGATCATCGGACTCGAAACAGCGATCGGCCTTGCCCTGGAGCGGCTCTGTCATACCGGTCTAATCGAGGTATCTCAGTTCGTTCGATTATTCACCCTCGGGCCGGCCAACATTGTGTTACCCGGACGTGGAACTTTGCGCCCTGGCGCTCCAGGCGACGTGACCATTTTCGGACTCGATCACGAATGGTTATACGATGTCGAAAAATCCGCCTCAAAAAGCCACAACACGCCTTTTAACAATCGCAAGTTCCGCGGCGGTCCGATTGCAACACTTGTCGCCGGCGAAATCGTGTGGCGTTTCAACTCTAACTGAACGCAGCGATCAGCGAATCGACCAGAACCGGCTCTTCCTCGTCGGCCACTGTTCTCATATCCAGGACGAGTTTGCCCTTGTCTATGCGCGCAATCACTGGAATCGCGGCTGTTCGCAGGCGCCGCTCTAATCCGACTACGTCGGGATCGCTGAATTCGATCACCCACGTCGGTTGACTCTGGTCGGGTGTCGAGCCCCCACCGATCACCGATTCGGTTTTTCGCAATTGGCAATGGATATTGCCCAGCTTGGTCTGCACACGTTCAGCGCGGGCGCGAATCTCCTCGAGCGGTGTGAAAATCATCCGGTAAATGGGGATCTGCTGCCAATCTCTTCTGAGAATATGTTGCAGTGTCGTCTGAAGACACTGGGTGATTAACTTATCGACGCGAAAAGCGCGGTACATAGGGTTGCGCCTCAGACGGTTCACCAGTCCATCTTCGCCGGCGATAATCCCCGCCTGCGGACCGCCAAGCAACTTATCGCAACTGAACGATACCAAATTGACTCCCGCCGCGAGGCTTTCCTTTACGACTGGCTCATCGATGCCACTTGCCCTCAGATCGACAAAACATCCGCTCCCGAGATCTTCATATACCGGCACGCCCTTCTCACGCCCCAGCAACGCCAACTCGTTGAGAGGAGGCCGCGAGGTAAATCCGTTGATGTGGAAGTTCGACGGGTGAACGCGCAGGATCAGCCGGGTTCTCTCGCTGATTGCGTTCCGATAATCCTCGATCCGAGTCCAATTGGTGGTTCCCACTTCGCAGATCACGGCACCCGACCGCTCCATAATGTCAGGAATTCGGAATCCGTCGCCGATCTCGATCAATTCTCCGCGTGAGACGATTACCTCGCCGCGGTTCGCGAGTTCGTTCAGAACCAGATACACGGCTGCCGCGTTGTTGTTCACTACAACGGCGGGTTTTCCGAGCAGGCGATTGATGAGAGGCGTGATCTGATCGTCGCGCTTTCCTCTTTGTCCGGTCACAAGATCGTACTCGAGGTTCGAATAACCTCGGACAGGGTCGAAAAACGGCAACGGCGCTCGCCCGAGATTTGTGTGCAGAATCACTCCGGTCGCGTTGATCACTCGGCGCAAGCAAAGAGTACTGAGCTTTTGCAAGCGCTCTTCGATTTCACGCTCGAGACACGTGTCATCCACGGCTTCGCCGCTGCGCAACAAGGCCCGTTTTTCTGCTAAGACCGCCCGGACTTCGCTGGCAATTATCGCAGCGGGCAAACCATCGACCGGCTTGAGTTTCCGGAGTACTTGATCGACTGATGGAAGATCTCGCACCGCCCGCATCAGCGTCAGGCAATTGCACTCTGTACAAGCGCGTTTTTCAGATACTGACCGGTGTAGGATTCGGACACCCCGGCGATGGCTTCCGGCGTCCCCTGGCCTACAATGCGACCGCCGGCTTCGCCACCTTCGGGACCAAGATCGATGATCCAATCTGCCGCACGGATAAGATCCAGGTTGTGCTCGATGATCAAAATACTTCCGCCATTGTGAATCAGGCGTTCGAAAGCTTGCAGTAGCTTTGCGATGTCGTCGAAGTGGAGTCCGGTGGTTGGCTCATCGAAAAGGAATAGTGTCCCCTGGCAGCTTGCCTGCGCCAGGTGAGCCGCCAGCTTGACTCGCTGTGCTTCGCCGCCGCTCAGGGTTGTTGCCGATTGTCCGAGACGGAGATAAGACAGCCCGACGTCCGATAGAACCTTCAATTTTGCCGCTAGCCGTGGCGTATTGGCGAAGAGAGACAGCGCCTCACGAATCGTAAGCTGCAAAACCTCGTGAATGTTCAGGCCCTTATAGCGGATATCTAGAATACTTTGTTTGTAGCGCGTCCCTTTGCATTCTTCGCAGACCAGTTCGACATCGGCCAGGAACTGCATTTCGACTGTGACCGTGCCGTCGCCCTGGCAAGTTTCGCAGCGGCCGCCGGGGACATTGAACGAGAAATGACCGCTGGTATAGCCACGGCGCTGCGCCTCCGGTGTAGACGCGAAGAGATCGCGGATCAAATCAAAAGCTTTGATGTATGTTACGGGATTTGAACGGGGCGTGCGGCCAATCGGTGACTGATCCACCATTACAACGCTTGTTAATAGATTGGCTCGCTCCACGCGTTTCAGCGGTACCTTGCGCGATCCCGCTTCTTCCTCTTTTTCATTAGCGGGTTGGCGATCTCTATTGACTTCCCGATCGAGAGCTTTGAATATCACTTCATGAACCAGGCTGGTTTTTCCCGACCCTGAAACGCCGGTTACCGCAACCATAAGACCCAGTGGAATATCGACATCGATGTTCTTGAGGTTATTGGCACGAGCGCCAACAAAGCGAATGGTTCGTTTCGGGTTTACTTTTCGTCTCTCGCGAGGCCGCGAGACTGACAGCTCGCCGCGCAGATACCTGCCGGTAAGAGACTGATTGTCCCGATCAACTCCAGCGGTGGGCAGGAGAAGTTGCTTGTAGGTGCCGGAGAAAATGACTCTTCCGCCGCTCTCGCCAGCACCCGGACCAAGGTCCAGTATGTGATCGGCTTCGGCCATGATTTCCGGATCGTGTTCGACCACAATGATCGTATTGCCAAGTTCGCGCAGATCTTGAAGAATGCGAACCATGCGAGCAGTGTCGCGGCTATGAAGTCCGATGGATGGCTCGTCCAAGACGTATGTGGCGCCAACCAGGCGCGAACCGAGACAGGTAGCAAGCTGGATTCTTTGAGCCTCGCCGCCCGAAAGAGTCGAGGACAGACGATCAAGCGTCAAGTACTGCAGGCCGACATCGTTGAGAAATTTGCAGCGCTGGCGAATTTCATCCAGAACGCGTTCGGCTATCTCGGACTCCTCGGGACTCAGCCGTAGAGCATCGAAAAAAGCCGCGGCATCGGCAATATTCATGCGCGACACTTGAGCGATGTCGCAGCCATCGAGACGCACCCAGAGCGCCTCTTTTCGGAGGCGTCCTCCGCGGCAGGCGGGACACTCCGTATACGAGCGATACCGGCTCAGAAACACGCGCACGTGAACCTTATATTTCTTCCTTTCCACCTCCTCAAAGAATCGTTGGATATGAGTCCGGACAAACTCCTTCTCTTCCGGTTTCAACTCGGCGAACGCGATATTCAAGCGGGCTTTGCCGCGAGACTTGGCTTTAAAGACTTCGTCGTAATACCAGGTGTATTGGGGCTTTGTCCAGGGGTCGATCGCGCCTTCCTCAACCGAGAGATACGGATCGGGTATGACCAGGCCCAGATCGTAGTCGATTGTGTTCCCAAATCCCTGGCAAGCGGGACAGGCTCCTATCGGATTATTAAAGCTGAAGAGCGTCGGCTCGGGCTGATTCGCAACCAGTCCGCAGAGTTTGCAAGCAAATTTTTCACTGAAGTGAAGCGTACGCGGCTCTGCCGTACCTGCCTGCTCGAAGTAGATTTCACCTGCTTCGCGATAACACGTCTCGACGGTATCTACAATTCTCTGGTGCATGCCGGCATCGATAACTATGCGGTCAGCCAAGATGTAGACAGGTTTGGCAAAGTCAATTTCGAGAAGGGATTCTGGAGTTGAGAACTCGAAGGTATTACCGTCCTGAAAGAGGCGGTTAAAGCCGC
>CAVTXN010000022.1:0-192798 GCA_963738555.1 Terriglobia bacterium | reverse complement strand
AAATCTAATGGTTTCGAATTTTCCCAATCAGAATGAAAGATGCTCTGCAGGCGATCTATAACGGCCGAGTCGTCGACCTCGATCGCTAGTTCACGGCGGCTATCGAAGGTGCCAGGAGCAATATTCATCGACCCGATGATTGCCTTGCAACCGTCCGCCAAGAGCGCCTTACCGTGATGTCTCATGCCTCGTGGTTTATGGAGCTTCGCTCCAACGTCGGCCAGAATCCGCAACCCGCTCACGGCCTCCACAAGCTTGTCTTTTTTTAGCTTTCGAAGACGCGGCGCCATGATATGCACCTTCACCCCGCGCCGGACCGCCCGGACTAGATGCTCGATCACCGTCGGATCCTGGTATCTCTCGTTCTGGAGCCAGATCGAGTGTTCGGCTCCGTCGATCAGCTTTCCTAATCGCTGCCGGCCGTTCCCAATGCACCAGACCAGATGCGAGTGATCGCCTGAGCTAAACGGGGTTCTGGTCCAATCTGCCTCGAAGCATTCGATGATCTCGTGGACCTCGTGCGCATGCGAAGTGACAACCCCGTAATCCCGCTGCTCCGTTAGGTTGCTGGTTTGCCAGTTGAAGGACATGACGTATGCCGTCGTATCATCCAGTACTAGCGACTTCTCGTGTGTGATATCGAAAGCCGGGTTGCTATCAATCACCTCCACACCCGCAGCTGATAAGTGAGCATGTGCTTCGCCGTTCTCGTTTTTCCCGCTCCGGCGTGCCGGGTTCAGCATCACACGAACCTTTACTCCCCGTTTCCGTGCTGCAGTCACCGCCCGCAGCAGGTCCGGATCTGAAAAAACGAACATCTTGATCCGAAGCGAGTGCGAACTCTTGTCGATCGCGCTGGTGAGCGCCGTCGGCGAATCATCGGGCAAAACGATTAAGGAGCGCGACATTCTTCGATTATGTCTGACCAGTCGTAGTCTGCGCCTCGAACTGTGTGCGATGGAAGGAAGCGTAGAGCTTGTTGACAGCCATCAGCTCGCTATGAGTGCCGGCCTCCGCGACCACTCCTTCGTTAATTACAATGATCTTGTCGGCATCGCGAATCGTACTGAGGCGGTGAGCAATCGCAACAACCGTCCTGCCCTTCTTCAATCTTTCGGCCTCTACTACTAACATTTCTGTTTCGCTGTCTAGAGCCGCTGTCGGCTCATCCAGAAGCAGGATAGGGCTGTTACGCAACATCACACGTGCGATGCCGATCCGCTGGCGTTGTCCTCCCGAAAGCGTCGAACCACGTTCGCCAACTACCGTCTTGTAGCCAGCCGGGAGGGTTTCTATAAAGCTGTGGGCATTTGCCAGTTTCGCGGCCTCAACAACCTCGTCCCGGGTTGCCCGCGGCCGTCCAAAGGCGATGTTTTCAAGGATCGTTCCGCGAAACAGCACCGTGTCCTGCAGCACGTATCCGATCTGTTCGCGAAGCGCAGCCAGCCGGTAATTCCGAACGTCCTCGCCGTCTACCCTAATGGCTCCAGATCGCACGTCATAGAACCGCGGTATCAAACTGACAAGGGTCGATTTGCCACAGCCTGTCTGACCGACGATTCCCACAAACTGTCCCGACTGAATTTCGAAAGAGACATTTTTGAGCACCGGCGAAACGCCGTCGTAGCCGAAGGCAACGTTTCGAAACTCGATGCTGCCGGTCAGATGCTCCGGTTCAAGCCCGCTCGGGTTCTCCGGAATAACGGTATCCGCATCGAGGAGATCTCGAACCCGCTCCGCTCCAACGGTCACCTGCGCAATGGCGTTTGTCGTGGTCGCGAGGTCCTTGACTGGCTTGAAGAATCGGTTGAGGTAGGCGAGATAGACCGTGAGCGAACCGATTGTCATGGCTCCGCGGAGGATCAGGGCCGCACCGCGCCACAAGACGAGGGCCGTGCAGGCGGCCACCGTTATTGTTACTACCGGCGAAAGCAGGGCTTTCACCCTGCGAGCCTTCAAAGCAGCCTGCACGGTGGCATGACTCACCGCTTCTAGGAGCTGTACCTCGGCCTTTTCCCTGCCAAAAGCGATCACCGCCGGCATGTTTTCCAGTCCTTCCTGCACCACCGCGATGATCTGGCTCTGCTCCTTCCGCACTTCGCGCGTCGCGTTCTTCACAGCTTTTTTGAAACGCGAAACAAACAGCAGCAGAGCCGGCGTAATGGCTACCGCAATTAAGGTAAAGTCCCAGTTCAGCCAGAACATCAAGCCGAGCATGCAGAAAATCGTCAGCAGATCGATCAGGATGTCGAGTGTGGAACCCGACGCAAATCCCTGAATCGTTTGGATATCAGTCGTGATAGTGCTCAGGATGGTGCCGGTCGCGTGTTTGCTGTAGTAGCCGAGCGAAAGACGCTGCAAGTGGTCGTAAGTCCGCATCCGCAGATCGTGCGCTACCCACTGCCCCACGCTCTCGGTATAGTAGCTGTCGGATATAAGAAGCAAGCGCACCCACAGCCGCGAATAGCAGCAGCGCCAGAGCAGCCACTCCCGCGACAGTCAGCCGGTTGCCGTGGACGAGCAGCGGGCCGAGCAGATGATCGAGCCAAGGCGAGAGCTTATGATTCCCGACAACGCTATCGAGAATTACTTTGAGTGGCCACGGAGCAGCCAAGCTCATCGCTGTCTCGATGAACATGGCCACCAGGACCACCGCGAGGTGGAAACGATACGGCCGAATGAGGCTGTCGACGAATTTTAAAATGGTGCCACTCCGCTGTTGAAAACGATGCGCGACCGAGCCGTCTAACGGTTCCGCAGTACGCGCAATCCGTTTCATCAAGATAGCGTATCCGCCATTAACCAGGCGCCCTTAATGCGGGGGTCGCCCTTCGATCGATCCAGAAGTTCGGTTGCGCATTCTCTTCATTGGCAATCTGTACGGAATCACCGCCCTAACCAGCGGCGCTCACTGCCCTGCCAGACGCTCACCGGCATGCCGCTCTGGTGCGCAAAAAGCTTGCTTGCGTGAGCCGTAGCCGGTTGAACCAGAGACAACGTTTCAGGCAAATTTAAGAAAGATGGTCAAAGCTGAGATCGTTGGAGGAATCATGCCTCGGAGTTTTCGCAAAGCACGAGTCGGTGCGCTTGCCCCTACGATACACTTCGCTTGCTTAGCATTTCAAACGGCGGGGATTGAGCGCTGCTTTATCACTTTCGTCATTGCACTGGTAAATGTGTCGATCTCTTCGAGTGTTGTGTAGATGTTGGGCGTGATGCGAAGGCCTTGATATTCGCCGGGTGTAACGACCGCGACGGTCCAGATCCGGTACTTCTGCCAGAGATAGGCGGATAGTTTAGGCGCATCGAAGCCATCCACACTGATGAAGCCGATGCCGCAGGATTGTTCCGGATCATCGCTGTTGAGGATTTTGACGCCAGGCAGCTGGCGCAAGGGGTTGGACCAGCGACGTCGCAGGTAGCGAAGCCGCTCCGCCTTGCGCTCGAGTCCGATGCTCTCGCTGAAATTCAATGCCTCGGTGATGGCGTTGCGCTGTGAGGCCGGATGCGTACCGATCTCCTCGAATTTACGAATATTGCCATTCATTTCAGGAGGCGCAGCCATCATGGGCCAGATGGATGGAATCTTGTTCTTCCGGACGTAGAGAAAACCGGTGCCGATGGGCGCGAGCACCCATTTGTGAAGAGAAGTGCCGTAGTAATCGCAATCGAGATCATCGTGCTGGATCGGGAACTGGCCGAATGCGTGCGCGCCGTCGATTACGACTTCGATGCTGCGCGAACGCGCCATTTGACAGATCCTCTTGACAGGGAAGATTTGACCGGTGCGGTTCGTAATGTGACAGATGTGGATCACCTTCGTCCTGGGCGTGATGTTCTCTTCAATGCGGGAAGCGAGGTAATCGAGGCTGGGCGGAGGAACGGGGAAGCTGATTTGTTTGAGAACGATTCCGTCACGGCGCTCGCGCTGCTGCCAAGTGGTGATCATGCGCGGGTAGTCCTGGTTTGTGGTGAGGACCTCATCGCCGCGTTTGAGCTCCATACCAAGTTGAACAATTTCGAGCGCTTCGCTGGCATTGCGCGTGATAGCGATTTCTTCGGGATCGCAGCCGAACGATTCCGCCAGCCGGCGGCGCACGGTTTCGAGGCCGGGATCGAGAATGTTCCACATGTAATAGGACGGGCTCAGATTTTCGACTTCGAGGTAGCGTATTTCGGTATCCATAACGACCTTGGGAGCAGGCGAGACGCCGCCATTGTTCAGGTTGATCATGTTGCGGTCAACGGTGAAGGCGTGGCGAATGTTGAACCAAAAGTCTTCATCGCCAGCGACCGAATCGGCGGGGCGGTCCGAGATGCTGGAGATGGCGGACTGGGCGCGCAGCAGGGCGCCGGCTTGAAAGGTGGCCGTGAGGCCAGCGGCAGCGGAGAAAAATTGGCGGCGATCCATTTCGTGAGGTTACGGGCAGCGCGCCCGGAAGTCAAATTGCGTGAAACCGAGTGTCAACCCCGCCGGGGTCGCACCACTCGATCCGCCCGTGCTGGCTCCGCGCGAGCTATTGTGGTCTTGATTGATGGGCTTATACGCGCGATACATTTTGCCGCGCATCATCGACCTCGCGATGAGGAACAAGGAGACTGCCCGTGTTCGCGAGGCTTGGATTCCACGCGCTAGGGGCGAGGTATTAGAGGTGGGCATCGGATCCGGTCTAAATCTGCCCTTCTATTCGCAGGCAGTCCAGCATATTTGGGGCGTGGATCCGTCTCTGGAACTTCAGCGGATGGCGCGAAAAAAGCTGACGGCAGGGTGCATCCAAGTTGAATTCCTGGCACAGTCCGCTGAGGAAAAACTGCCGCTCAGTGATGCAAGTATCGACACGATTGTAACGACGTGGACCTTATGTTCCATTCCCGACCCTCGGAAGGCTCTCCAGCAGATGAGGCGGCTCCTGAAATCGAGCGGACATCTAATCTTTCTCGAGCATGGCCGTGCTCCCGATGATGGTGTGGTCGCCTGGCAGGACCGGCTCACCCCGTCCTGGAAGCGGATCACAGGAGGTTGTCACCTGAATCGCAAAATCGACGAGCTCGTCACTGCCGCCGGATTTCAAATTACTGAACTGAAAACTCTCTATCTTCCCGGACCGCGCCCGATGACGTATACATATCAAGGATTCGCGCAGCTTCCACAAGCTGGTGAATAGTCGGGTATCCTTCTTTTCGTCAATTTGGAATTCGATGCGCTTCGAAAGATGCGCTGGAACTCGCCGCAGCTGCACGGAAGTAGCCTATACGCAGAGCTCCGAAAAATAAGCCTCTGGTCAGCACTTTCTTCGCATCGCGAAAACCAGCCCGGTTCATCAGTTCGAGAATCCGTTGGTCGGAGTTGTCCTGCAGGTGGTGACTCGAGTGAAGCAGGCGAGTGAGGCAGCCGCCCGTAGATTCATCCGGCCTCTCAAAGTCAACCAGATGAAAGGAGCCACCCGATTTAAGGACACGCCGCACCTCGCACAGGGTCGTCTCGCGCTCCCCGGCTCGGAGGTGGTGGAACATAAACGACGAGAATACGCGATCGAAGGATGCATCCGGATACGGCAAGCTAGCGCCAAAACCCTGATCGAAGGGGATGGACAGCTTTGCGCGTTCCGCCTTGTGCCGGGCTCGTTTGAGCGCTCGCGGATCGGGATCCAGCCCACGAACGGTGGTATCGGGATGAAGCCGTTTAATAAGAATGGCCATGGTGCCGGTTCCGCAACCGATGTCGAGTACCCGGTCAGACGCTTGGAGTGCAGCTTGCTTGAGGAGTAGCTTCATTACCGTGTCGAAGCCGAGCAGCTTTACAAGGGGGTCGTATAGCGGCAAAGCCCAGTTATGGCCGGCGGCGGGAAGGTAAGCTCTGCCATGATCGTGCATTCCTTTTTCAGTCTGTCAGGCGCCGCGTTTCCCGGAAGATGTGGTCTTGCCGCGCACCCGCCGGCGCGCTGCGGCTTGCTTCGCCTGCTTGGAAAGCGCAGACTTCGAAGCGGCCGACCGAGGCTCCCGTTTCAGAGCATCGAGCCGCGCCCGTGAACGTTTGGCGGAGGGCTTGGTCTGCTTGGCGTCGTGGCCTTTCTCTAGATCCCGTTCCGCCCGCTTACGAGTAGCCTCTGAGGTTGTGCCTTTCCGCGGGGGCGGAAGGTCCACACCTGCGCGGCGCGCCTTTGAAAGTCCAATCGCGATGGCTTGTTGGGGAGAGCTCGCTCCGTGTTTACCCTCTCGGATGTGCTCCATTTCCTCGCGCACAAATTCACCAGCTTGAGTGCTCGCGGCTTTGCCCTCAGCTTTGTCTTTTTTCGCTCGTTGGATGGTCTTCTTCTCTGGCATGGATCGCTCCCAGTGATCGGAATCGTTTTCTGTTTGATGCCGAAAAACGAGCATTCAATACAGAGCTATCGATCGCTTAGTGCTGTGAAGCGAGATCGCCTGTGGGCGGTGGGGCGTGATCGACAGCAGCGGGCGGCCCCAGCAGCGTCGTGAGAATCGGTTTCAGTGCATCTGCCCAGAGCTGATAGGCGTTCGCGGTCGGATGAAGCTTGTCTTTTGCATTCATCATGCCGTCGAACAGCCTTCCATCGCTGCGCGCGAGTCTGTTATTGATGTTGAGATATCGAATTTTTTGACCATCCGCGAGCTTCGATAAATCGCCGTTGATGCTGTCGATGGCCGGGAGGAAGCCCAGGTTGTCGTTCCTCGGGAAGATCGCCATCAAGATGATGGTGGCGGAGGGCGCCTTTCTTTGAATCACACGTAAAATTGCTTGTAGGCCGCGGGCAATTTCGTCTGCTCGCTTGCGAGCGTCGCCTCGAGCCGAGGGATCACTGACGTTGTTTGTCCCGGCGAGCAATACAACCACCTTGGGATTCACTTCATCGAGCTCGCCGTTCTCGAGCCGCCAAAGAATGTTCTGCGTACGATCGCCGCCCCAGCCAAAGTCAGCCACATTCCAACCGGAGAAATTCTTTTTCCAATTGGCGAGCAGGTCAGGATAATCCGTCGCGCCCCAGCGCCGGGTGATTGAGTCGCCTTCAAAGTAGACATCGATTCCACCTTGTTTTGCTTTGGCGAGCAACTCGGAATGAGCGACCAGGGAGTTTGGATCGGTCCGGAAAACGGGCTGGTCGGCTGGAAATTCCCAAGGTGTTCCATGGTAGTTGAGGAGTTTGTCCGCCCACGGGATGAAATACTTCCAGTTCGGAGCATCGGTGTGGCCGCCATCATGTTGGCGCCATGCAAGCTGGCCGTTGAGGAGCCCCGTATTCACAGGCGGCATTCTGGCGCTGCGATAATCCTCAGTCACGCCAAGGTCCTTTGCGCCCAATAACCGGAAGACTGCGCCCGCGGCTACCGCTGCCATGAAGCTGCCGTGCTGGTCGAGCCATTTAGAGTCCCCCATTTCGGGGATTCCATAGCTGATGAACGTCGGCCGGGGCGCGCACATCGCAATCAGCTCGTTGGAATCGACGGGCAAGTCGCCGGCGTTCTTGCTTCCAAACGCAGACTCGGAAGCGCCGTACTTCAGAAAGTTGCCGGCCATCCAGTGATATTCGCCAGAGGCAGTAAGATTCTCCACCACCTCGCCGAAATTGCGCCTGTGCGGTTTGGTGCCGCCTTCGCCGGAGGAACCGATCAGCGTAACGGCAAAGCGCGTATCGAAAGCCATGGTGATGAGGGCGGCCTTCCCATAACGAGAGACACCTTCAATGCCGACACGGCGCGCGTCGACGGCCTTATCGGTCTGCAGATAGTCAAGCGCACGCGAGGCACCCCAAGCCCACGCCCGTAGAGCGCCCCAGTCATCCGGCTTTCGAGGTTGCCCTTTGTTGGTAATGCCGATGATGCCGCTCGTCAGACCGGCGCCGTTGTCCGCTTGAATACTATCGGTGTCAAGCAGCGCGTAACCCCATCCGGCAGCGATGAGTTGTTCCGTAGCAGGCGGATCAGTGCCCATCATCTTCTTGAATTCGGGATGGCTGGCGATAAAGCGCAAAAGCAGCGCGCTGCTGAACATGATCATTACGGGCACGGGACCGCGCGCGTTTCCGGGCGTCACCAGCGTCATTTGAATATCGACGTTGATTGCGGGATCGGCCGAGTTATCCGCGTGTCCCACCAACAGCTTCTCCACAACCGGGAAAACGCCTGTCTTCGAGTTCGTTGTGTTTTTGGCGGTCCAGGTCACTTTCGGCACATTGGGCGGGACGCGGCCGAGCACCTCGCGCTCGAAGTCTTCGATGATCTCCGGGCGGCGCTGCTTCCACCACTGTTCCGCTGTCGTGACCTTTTGCCCGTTTTTCAAAATCAGCGCGTCGGGAAGATCGCCGTAGGGATTGGCCTTCGCCTCGTCGTAATTAGCATGGTTCGGGTTCTTTTCGCTACTCGCCGGCCCGGGACGGAGCGCTTTGATCCCGAGCTGATCCATCATGTTCTGATGGTCCTGGTCCGTTTTGAGCCTAGTAGCCGGATCCTGCTGTGCCGCCGCCCTGTGGCAAATGAGCACAGCTACAGCGCTGAATGCAGCAAACTTCCATATGGCTTGTCTGGAATAGGAGTCGAAACTCATGTTGAGCTCTCGAACAAAGATGTTATCGGACGGCCAGTTTGAAATTCAGGGCGGATTCGCCTGGGCTAGTCTATTCAGTACGGAGAGCGACGATCGGAGCGATCCGCGATGCACGGCGCGCCGGGATGTATCCCGCCAGCAGAGCCACCGCGCTCAGAAGCAGAATCATTGTTCCGAAGGCGAGAGGATCCGTGGGTTCCGTTCCGAACAGCAGAGAAGCGATGACTTTCGATAAGGAGAGGGACATGATCATTCCGAGTCCAATCCCGAAGAGGGTCAGTCGTAGGGTTCTGCCCATGACGGCGGTTTGCACGTGGCGGGCGGTCGCGCCGAGAGCCACGCGGATCCCGATGTAACATGATCTCCTGTGGAGTTACCACACAAGGTACTGCGCGTCAGATCTTCGAGTGAAGAAAACTTGACGGGTTCACGGCTACAGAGGCGCGTCTTTTAAAGCCCGTCGTTCAAAGAATCGAGAGTTGAGACTTGGTGATATACTGTGCCGGACCATAAGCCGCGGATCTAAATTTCAGAAAGGTGGAGCACAACATGACGGCAGTTCTCCCGATCGCACTGCTCATCGCCGGCGCTGGAGTGATGCAGGCGAGCATTATCGAAACGATCAGTTTGGACCTTTCCCCGCTTCATGCAGGCTCAATCCTGTCAGGTAGGTTCACTCTGCCCGACTCGCCCGCGCCCGGCGATACCGCACCGGTCACGCTATCGTTCAGCGATCCATCGGACTATACGCCGGCATCACTAAGTTCGACGATTAGCATCCTGAGCGGGACCCCGAGCGGTTTCGCCGTGGACTTCTCTGCGCTGGCGTTCACCAACCTCAGTGGCACTGTTACACCCATCAACACGAGGGACGTCGATCTGATGCGGTTTGCATTTGCTGTGTGCGCGTCCTTTCCCTGCACTGCTACCGGACGGTTTCAAGACCGCAGCCCAGCGGTGTTTTCGTCGACATACACGATCACCCCCACCACGATTCCAGAGCCCAAGTACGTTCTGCTGGTAACCATGTTACTCATGGCTATCGTTTTTGGACAGCGACTCGTCGGCCAAGAAAGACGTGATCGCTAACGAATTGCCGCTTTGATCATGCTGACCCGCTCGGCCAGACTTGCTGGCTCGACTGAAACCAGTTCGAAGCCGAAATCCCGGTAAGTCTTTTCGTGAATTTTCTCGAAACGCACCGTTTCCTCAAAGCTGATTCGCCGCGCTTCGGTACGTGTGATGAAGCCAAGATTGCGAATGAAGAAGACTCGTTTTTGGTAGATTGCTTCTCTTTTGATGCGCTCCAGCTCGCCGGCAAGAAACGATGAAAAAGTGTGCCCCAGGTAGACTGCCAAGGCCGCAGTACACACAACGCAACGGTCGTGGAACTGAACCTCATCCGGTTGATAAGACGCTCGAATCTGACGGTCCTTTTGTAGACGAGCAATTGCATCGATGAACGAGGGATGTGTCCACGGTTCAAGTCTTCCTTGAGCATGCGCGGCGGCGATGATATCAGTAGCTGCCTCTTCGACTACGCTGAACCCGTCGAGTTCTAATTGACGGATAATCGCTGTCTTCCCCGCACCCGGCGCGCCGGTGATGATGAACCTTCTCATCGGATTTTCTTCTTCGAGCCGGGCCTCCGATGGACCTACGCAAGTATCTGCCGGCCCGCGAATTAATTCAACATATTTCTGACTCAGAACAATAGCTACTTTCGTGGCGACGAAAGATGGGGCACAACGAATCCTAAGAATGCTCAGTTAGATGCGCGAATCGAAAATACGGCCACTTGGGCCAGCAGGTTAGCGCAGCGCCGCACTTTCCTATCGCCGCTCAAGAAGATCTGCTGCTCTATGGTCCAGTGTTGAGCGCGGCAGAGCTGAATGAAGTCCTCGATGGTAAGGAAGTGCAGGTTGGGCGATTCGTGCCACTCGTGAGGAAAAAGTTTCGTGCGCGGGGCGCGGCCGCTCATGAGGTGCGCCAAGCGCGTTGTCCAGTGCCCGAAGTTGGGAAACGCAACGATTCCGTGTTTGCCGACGCGCAGCATTTCGCGCAAGACCGACAGGGGATAGCGGGTTTCCTGCAGGGTCTGACTAAGGATTACAAAATCGAAAACCTTGTCCGGATAATCGGCCAGGCCGTGATCGATGTCGCTTTGATACGCTGAAACGCCGCGCGAGATCGCCCGGCGAACTTTGTTCGGATCAATTTCGACACCGCGCGCGTCCACGTTCTTCTGCTCCTGCAGGCAAGCCAATAACTCGCCCTCGCCACAACCGAGATCGAGTACGCGCGAGCCCGGCTCAACCAGTGCGGCGATCATAGCGTAATCGGGTCGCGTGCTGATGGTTGCTTCAACGCGAGGCAAGGGACGAGCCGCGGGGCGTGTGTTTTCGGTCAAGTCGCGGCTGACGTTTGCGAGGAAACCTGAGATCATCTCGCTCTGCTCTTTGGTCTCGAGGAGAAAGGCGTCATGTCCATAGCTCGAATTCAATTCGCAAAAGGAGACGTCTATATTGCGGCTGCGCAGGGCGCTGACGGTTTCAAGCGATTGGTAGGTCGGATAGAGCCAGTCCGATGTAAAGCTCAAGACGAGAAAGCGACTGCGTGTTCGATCGAAGGCCTCCGCCAAAGAGGTGCGTCCGGCAGAGAGGTCGAAATAGTCCATCGCCTTCGTGATGTAGAGATAAGAATTGGCGTCGAAGCGGCTTACAAACTGGCTGCCCCGATAACGCAAATAGCTTTCTACTTCAAAATCGACGGAGAAGTCGAAGCCGAACGCGTCCTTGTCGCGCAGTCTTCGACCGAACTTCTGGCGCATGGAGGCATCGCTCATGTAAGTGATATGCCCGACCATGCGAGCCACGGCGAGGCCTCTTCCGGGGCGTTGACCATCGTAGTAATCTCCCTCATTCCAATCCGGATCGGCCATGACGGCCTGGCGCCCAACTTCGTTGAACGCGATCTGTTGCGCGGTGTGCCGCGAAGTAGCGGCAATCGGAATAGCCGCTGCGACCGCTTCCGGATACGAGACCGCCCACTCGAGCGCCTGCATGCCGCCCATCGATCCTCCCGCGACCGCCAGCAAGCGATCAATGCCGAGATGTTCGACGAGCATTTTCTCCAACCGCACCATGTCACTGATGGTGATGACCGGAAAGCGCATCGCATAGAGTTTCCCGGTGGTCGGATCGATGGAGCCAGGGCCCGTGGTGCCGCGGCACCCGCCAAGAACATTTGACGAAATAATGAAGTAGCGATCGGTATCGAACGCGAGACCGGGGCCGATCATTGGAGACCACCAGCCCGGCTGACCGGTTTCCTTGCTGATGCCGGCGGCGTGGGCATCTCCAGAGAAGGCATGGAGCACCAGGATGGCGTTGGAACGAGCGGCATTCAGTGTGCCGTAGGTCTCATAAGCCACGTCTACGTTCGGTAACGTGATGCCGCAATCAAGGGGCAGCGCCGGGAAGGTGACGGTCTGAGTTTCGACGGAAAATTCGGTTTCGACCGAAGCAGGCATGGCAGGTTCGGAGCACCCGAGGTGCTGAAATTGCACGATAACATGTAGCCGAGGTGATTCTTGTTTGCAACGGTTCTAGCGGTGATTGCGTTTGGTCTGCCGGTGGTCCAGGCGCCAGGATCTGCGGATGCTACTTATGCGCCACTTTGGCTCTACAACGGTACCTGGCAGATCACAAAGAATGGAGCGGCGAAACCTGACGTGCTGCTGAATCAGTGCGCTCTGGTGGGGAAATACTTCACCTGTCAGCAGACCGTGAATGGCGCCGTAAGCGCTTTGCTCGTCTTTGTTCCGGCCAACGCTCCAGGGCAGTATTACACGCAATCTGTGATGCCGGATGGACGAGGAGCCGGACGCGGGAGTCTGAAGATAGAAGGCGATCGATGGACTTATTCGAGCACCTGGGATCAGGGCGGCAGGACTACCTATTACAAAACGACAAACACATTCAACGGCAAAACACGTATTCACTTCGAGCAACAGGAATCGACCGACAATAAGGACTGGAAGACGACCGGTTCAGGCGATGAGGTCCGGACGGCCACGGGAAAAATGATGGTGGCGCGGTGATTGTGCACTAAGCACAACAGCTTCGGCGTCGCCTCCGAAGAAGTAAACAAATCGCGGCCGCGATCAGGCTAATTGCGAAGCCGGCTACGGCATCGGCCGCGTAATGATAGCGGCCATAGACGGTGGCGACCGCGACACTGAAAGCATAGACGAGCAGTCCCCAGGCTAAAGTCTTGCGGCGCGGCAACACCAGAAACATTGCCCAGGCGGCCGCGAATGCAGAAGAGACATGAGCACTTGGAAAGACCCCGGAGTGAATTGTCGCTTTTCGCAACAGGAACAGGTTGAATGACCGAAAAACATCCTGAGCAACCGGGAAGCCCACGGCGGGAAAAGCCAGACGCGGCGGACGGGTAGGGAAGTAAGGGAACAGGCCGTAGGACAACAGGGTTCCCGTCAGAAGGATGACGTAGAAGCGGTCGACGGACTCGCGGTGCATTTTCACCCAGAGAACGATGATGCAGAAAGTTCCGAGACCATAGACCAGCAGGTAGCAGAGTTCGAGATAAGCGGGGATCACGGGGCCGAGGCTCTCGATGCCTTTTTTGAGTCCCCATTGATACAAAACGACGTTGTCCCAGCGAATCCAGGCGAGCTCATACGCGCTGCTGTACTGCGCGGGCACAAACAATTCCATCTGTCTGAAAGCCAGCAGGGTAAGAGCCATGGGTACCCAGTCGCGGATTATTGAGACAGCCTGGGAGAAATGGGTCTTTTGCGCCAGGGCGAGACAGCCGAGCAGCACGCAAATGAGCAACAAAACAATGACCGGCTGAAAACTCATTCCTGGACGATTGCGAAAGAACGGAATGAGCAGCGCGATATAACCGAAGAACACGATCAACACCCACTCGGCGTTTCGCAACTTCGCCCGGAGCATTTTTTCCCGTCAGGCGGTGACAGGCCGGTCCGATTTGCGTGAGGTTTGAAAAAACAGCGCGAGGCCCGCCAGGAGGCCGGCCCAAACCGCCCATTGCGTGAGCCACTCACGGTTGATCATGATGCCGGCGAGGACGGGCGCAGTGATTTGAGCCACCGAGGTCAGGGATTGAGTGAGGCCCAGAATCACGCCTTGTTCGCGCTTACCTGCCTTTTGGGTGATGAGACTGGTGAGCGCCGGACGCAACCCGGCCGCGCCGACAGACGAGATCGCCAAAACCCATAACAACTGACCGATTGTACGGGTAAAGCCGATTCCCGCGTATCCGACCATGGAGGTCAAGAAACCGAGCTGGACTACTTGCTTTTCACCCATCACCTCTACAAGGCGTCCGACTACACCGCCCTGCATGATGATCCCGATGAAGCCGTTAAAAGCGAAGATGTAGCCAACTTCCTGGACGCCGACCGGATGTCCGTTCCAAAAATAGCGGCGCTCGGCGAACAGCGCAAAGCCGGAGACGAATGTAGAAAAAGATAGAGCAAAGAGAAGCCACTGTGCCAGGAGACTTGCCAGATCGCTGTGCCTGAAGTATTTGCGATACTCGCCCCAGGAGATGAGAGATAGACGTTTGCCGCCGGGGCCGGCATCGGCTTCATCTGGACTGTGATGAACCTCTCGCCTGGGCAGCAGGAAGAAGGTGCAAAGAATGCTTGTCAGCGAAAGTGCCGAGGCTGCGAAGATCGGCGCCGTGTAACCATAGCGCGCGAGAAAAGCGGAAATAGCCGGGCCAACCAAGAAGCCGAAGCCAAAGGCGACTCCGATCAGGGCAAAGGCTTTCGCTCTGTTTTCGGGCTTGGTGACATCGCTGATGTAAGCCTGAGCGATGCTCAGGTTGCCAGCCGTTGCGCCATCGATAGCACGGGAGAGGAACACCATCCATATGCGCGTGGAGAAGGCCAATATTAAAAAGCCGGCCAAAGTTCCTGCCTGGCTGATCAAGAGGATCGGACGCCGGCCCCTCTGATCAGAGAGCTGGCCAAGAATCGGTCCGGCCAACAGCTGGAAGGCAGCGTAAATTGCTACGATCAATCCTACGACTGCGGGCGAAGCTCCAAGGCGCTCGGAATAGAACGGAAGCAAGGGCAGGATGATGGTGAAGCCGAGCACGTCCACCAGCACGATCAGGAAGATTGGCAGCAGGGGCGATCTAGTCCTGGGGGGCGGCGGGATCTCAACGGCAGTTTGCTGTGCTGCCTGGAAATGCGGATTCACAATCCGATCTTAGCGGGATGGTGCTAGAGTGCCAGGATGAGGATGTGCAAGTAGCACTTCGTCTCGGAAGTGCAAACTGTAGAAAATACCTGTCCAGATGCCTTTAGGTGTTCTTCATTGCATTGAAAATGCGAGACTTGAGAGGGTGGAATTTGTCGTGCTGAGAGTGATGTTATGAGTTTGCAGAAGTATGTCTTATTAGCTGTTCTACCGGTTATTTTGGTGGGGCAAGAACCCAATCCGGCGCAAACGATCGGGCAGCAGCCTTCAGGTTCGACCAGCCAAGGCAACCCGATATTCCGCGTTGAGGTTGTCTCCCGCTCGATAGCGGCCGTTACTTACCGCGATCGTGCCGGATGGACGAGGGTTGATTTCCAGGGCACATCGCTGGCGCCGAAAGCCAAAGGGACCGCGAATGTGAGGAGCCAGCCGGGATACATGCAGGTCAAGGTGGACGTGAAGAATCTGCCATCGGCGCGAATGTTCGGGCCTCTCTATTTGACTTATGTTCTCTGGGCGATTACGCCGGATGGGCGTCCTTATAACCTGGGCGAAATTTTAGTGGATTCGAACGGCAATTACAGCGGGCAGCTGACGACGCAATTGCAGGCTTTCGGGCTTATTATCACCGCCGAGCCTTACTTCAATGTCCATCAACCGAGCGATGTTGTCGTGATGGAAAACATCGTTCGCAAAGACACGCTCGGCAAGATTCAGACCGTGGATGCGAAGTTCGAGCTGCTGGCCCGCGGGCAATACACGTATCATGTGCCAGCAAGCCAATTGAAGCCCGTCGATCTCAATTCGAGTAAGAAGAGCCCGCTGGAACTCTATGAGGCGCAGAACGCGGTGCAAATCGCTAAATATGCTAAGGCCGATCAGTTCGCGCCGGATCAGTATCAGCAGGCGGAGCAACTCTGGCAGCAGGCGCAGGATTATCGGGATCGCAAGCAATGGAAACCGGCAGTGATGACCGCTCGCGAGGCAGTTCAGAAGGCCGAGGACGCGCGAACTGTGTCCCTCCGCAAGCAGCAGCAGCTGGCCCTGCAGCAAGAGCGCGATGAAGCGGCGGCGCGCCAGGCTGCAGATCAACGGCGCGTGGAGGATGAAGCGCGGCGGGCGAAGGAGGCGCAGGAGCAGATGCAATTAGAAGCGCAGCAGCGGGCAGCGGCTGAAAAAGCTCAGCAAGCGGCGGATGCCGCCCGTGCACAGGCCGACGCCGACGCTCAAAAATCCCAGGCAGCAGCACTGGAGGCCGACAGATTACGAAAGCAAGCCGAGGCCGACAAGGAGCGGTTGCGTGCGCAGCTTTTACAGCAGTTTAACTCTGTGTTGCCGACTACCGAAACCCCGCGCGGTCTCGTTGTGAACATGCAAGACGTCCTCTTCGATACCGGCAAATACACGCTTAAACCGCAAGCGCAACTGGCGCTGGCACGGATCAGTGGAATCGTCGTTTCCCATCCCGGTCTGAACTTGCAAGTGGAAGGTTATACCGACAGTACGGGAACGATGGAGTTCAACCAGAAGCTCTCGGAACAGCGGGCCAATGCGGTGAGAGATTTCCTTTTGACGCAGGGAGTGAATACCAACAATATGACGGCTCTCGGCTACGGTGAAAATTATCCCGTGGCTTCAAACGACACCGCCGCGGGACGCAAGCTGAACCGGCGCGTTGAACTGGTGATATCCGGGGAAGTGATCGGCGTCAAGATTGGGGTGCCTCCGAGCCAAGCTCCACCCGAGGCTCCTCCAGCCGGTACTCCGCCGCCTCCTCAGCGACAGTAGCGAACCGACGGCATGCAGGGGTCTGCGGCTCGCCTTGGGCATGACATGATCAATGCAGTTCGGCAAGAAAGGCGTGCATCTCGCGCATGACTTCGGTCTCGTTTGACAGAAACACGTAGTGATTCGCGCCGTGAACCGTAACTACACGCGCGGTAGGCACAGCATCTTCGACTGACTTCTCTTGTTTCGCGATCAGAGTGAAGAGTGCTGTGGCATATTTTTTGGCCGCTCGTTGGATTGAAGGATCCGTATTATTGTCGACCCAAGCTCCCTGACTGTGCGGATTGGCAAAGATGATTAGAGCCGGTACCGGTATGCTGGTGTATTTCTTCCCGCTCGTGACCAGCGACATCAATAGGGAACCACCGCGAAACTCACGTTCTTTTCCGACGGCTCCGTTGGGAGTCGATTCACGTTGCTGGTGGAGTTCGGCTTCGGGCGTTCGGAAGCCATCCACTCGCTCGTAGTATTTCTGTAGAGCGTTGAAACTGGCCAAATCAGCAGAGATTGGCGGCGGAGGTTGAGGCGGGCGGAGTTCCTGAATGTCTTTTATGTTTGTGCCCTTGCCGTTGTCGAGGGCGTAAGAATAGGCTGCATCGAGATACGCGAGGCCCGCAACCCGGTCAGCGTGACTGTTTGCAATCCAGCTCAATTCCGCGCCGGCGATGGAGTGACCCACCAGGATGGGTCTGCTCAGTTTCAGTGAGTCAATTACCGCCAGCACGTCATCTCCAAGCCGGTCACTCGGGTCGTCGGTCGCCGAATAGCCGGAAGCGCCGAATCCGCGCCGGGTGATCCCGTACACATGATGGTCTGCCGTGAGCTTTGGCGCGAAATCGTCAAATACGTGGGCGGTATTCCCACCTCCGGCTAGGAGAACAATCGGCCTTCCCGAGCCTCCCCAGTCGAGGACTTCGAGCTGGACGGACTTATCGACGGTGACGAATTGCGTCGTGTGAGGCGAAGGGTCTTTCCAGACAGCCAGCTTTTGTGGATGAGCGACAGCTGCAAGAAGAAGCGGCAAGCCAAAAAGTGCCAGTCGGCTGCCGCGAGCTGCAAGGAAGTCCACGTTGCTACGTACGCTTATATCCTTCGCAATGTTCCACGCGCCCGGCTTGCGGCTCTTCCGGCCGTAAAGAACGGGGTACTGTACCCCCAACTCAAATCCCGCGGGTGATAATATGGGCAACCAAATGGGGTCGCTAGACAACACTCCGGGTCTGAGTGTCGGCGTCGCGGCCAGCTGGTCCGAATTGCCCAAAGATGAAGTTCTGGCCGAATTGGACCGAATTCTGTCCAGCCATCAGTTTCGCACCAGCAAGAAGTGCAGCCGGTTCCTTGGACACCTCATTCAAGCAGCCCTGGAAGGGCGCTTCGATCGCCTGAAAGAGCGAACTTTGGGAATTGATGTGTTCGGGCGCGAGCCTCACTACGACACCAATCAGGACCCCATCGTGCGCGGTACTGCCGGGGAGGTTCGGAAGCGGCTCGCCCAATACTATCTTGAAGCGGGGACCGGCGAACTTCGATTCAGTTTGCCTCCAGGCTCGTATGTTCCTGAGGCCCACCACGTAACGCTAGTACGGCCGGCACGCCCGCTCGTGTTGACCCCACCGAAGCGGGACTCTCCGGGCATAAGCCGCATGAAAATCGCGGCCGCGGCACTTGTTTTTTTGTCCGCCGTTTCCGGAACGGGCCTCTGGTTATGGCTGCGGCCAGGGCCGCTGGATCGGTTTTGGGAACCTGTCCTGACACAAAAGAGCGTGCTGGTCTGCATGGGCCAACCTCAGCTCTATACATTTCATTCCGATACGGCGCGTGTATTGAATTCCTGGTTTGCCGAAGACTCGGTGGATCGAGGCGTATCACCCCCGATAAATGCAGTGCGTCTCAATGACATCATTCCAATGTGGGACACTCCGGTCGCGGTTGCGGACACGCAAGCCTTTTCGCGGTTGGCGAACCTGTTTGCGCAAAGGCAAATCCGGGCAGACGTGCGCGGCGACAGATCGGTTTCCCTCTCCGATTTGCGCGGCAAGCCCTCAGTATTCATCGGAGCGTTTGACAATCACTGGACCCTTAATCTCGGCGGTGAACTCCGCTTCTACTTCGATACCGACCAGAAAGAACATGCGCAGTTGATTCGTGACCGTCAGAGACCTGATGCGGCAGACTGGAAACTGGTGGACGCCTGGCCACCTCGCCGGGACATCTCGATGGATTATGCGCTGGTGGTGCGCGTTGTGAATCGCACTACCGAACAAACCATTGTCATTCTTGGCGGCATCGCCCAATACGGTACGGACGCGGCGGCGGAGTTCGTCAGCGATCGGACATACTTCGAAAAAGCCCTGGTTCACGCGCCCGCTGACTGGTACCGGAAAAATATGGAAGTTGTACTTTCCACGCGCGTTTTCTCCGGAGTCGGAGGACCACCGAGAGTGCTTGCAACTTACTTTTGGTAAGCGACGCGTTACATCGCCGCGAACCTGCCTCCAACATCGGTAAAGTCCCGTAGAGTACCTCCGCGCGGGCTGCTGCTCGCAGTATGTTAAGCGTGGAGCACGCCTGCGGCTGCTCTCAGAGGGGGCTTAGTACTCATGCTGTCGGGGAAAAGTTCGGGTCTGACCCGAATGTATCGATTTGCGCTGTTATCTGTTCTTTTGCCGGCGTTTAGCTTTGCCCAGAACACCAATTCGGGCGAGATTCGCGGCACCGTGAGTGATCCGACGGGGGCGGTAGTTCCTGACGTAACGGTTACGATTCTAAATACCGATACAGGGGTTACGAAGGACCTAACGACCAACAATGCCGGTATATACGACGCGGTATCGGTCCTTCCCGGCAATTATCAACTCACGTTCGCGAAGCCGGGCTTCGAGAAGCTGGTGCGGTCCGGGGTGACGCTCACTGTCGGGATTACGACTGTGGATGCCCAACTCACCGTGGGGGCAACTCAGTCAGAAGTTCAGGTGACGGCTGAAGCGCCACTGCTGCAAACCGACAATGCTCAGCAATCGACCACGCTCGAAGCGCAAACCATGCAGCAACTGCCGAACGTGAATCAGAGCTGGTCGAATTTCACGAAGCTTTTGCCGGGCGCGGCCGGTTCCGGCACTGGCGTTGCCGTAAACGGAAATATGCCGTACTACAACAATTTTCTAGCTGACGGAGCAAACGTCATGCTGCCCCATAGCGCGAATTTCGACCAGATGGTTTTTGAAGACGTTGCCGAAGTGCAGATGAATACCTCGACTTTTTCGGCCGAGTATGGCGTGGGAGGAGCTGTTTTCAACCAGATCAGCAAGGGTGGGAGCAATGACTGGCATGGCTCGGCATACGAGTATTTCCAGAATGACGCTCTGAATGCGAGGAACTTCTTTTCGGCGACGGTCCCGTTCCAGCGGTTTGACAACTTCGGCGGCACCATCTCCGGGCCGATTCTCAAGAACAAGTTCTTCTTCTTCTTCAACGTCGACAAGACCATCAACAACTCAAGTTACGTTTCGACCAATACTTTTCCGACGGCGGCTATGCGCACGGGCGATTTTTCGGATCTTTCGGAATGGCCGATCATTTATCAGCCTGGGACGTTGGGCCAGGGACGCAGGCAGAGGGCGCATTCCGTTTCCCGGCAACAAGATTCCCAGCACCATGCTGGATCCGCTGGCGCTGAAGTTTCAATCCCTGTTCCCGCAGCCGAACCAGCCCGGTTACTCGAACAACTGGGTCGGGACGCTCGAATCGCCGAGTCCGTTTCTGAAATGGTTCGGGCGGTTGGATTATAACCTTTCTGACAAGAACCGCATCACGTTTTCGATAACGCAGAGCGATAACCCGGCTTTTTATCCGGCAGCCTATTCGATTGGCAACCAGTCCGGTGATGTCGATCGCTACAACACCCAAGTCTCTGACGTCTACACCCTGAGCGCCAATACAGTGAACGAGTTTCGGTTGGGTTTCACGCGACAGGGGAACTGGTTCGAACCGACGAGCCTGAATAAGAACATCCCGCAGAGCCTGGGCTGGGCTTATCCGGAAGCGAACCTGCCTCCCTCGCTGCAATTTGACGGCAATCCGGGAACGACATGGATCGGCCCCGCTACCAATGCTATTTATGTCGAGAACGCGTTCGATACGGCAGATGTCGTGACGATGATCCGTGGCCGCCACATCCTCAAGTTCGGCGGCGAAGTATTGGCTTATCAGGATAATTCAACTCCCTGGGGCAATATCAACTCCGGTACTTTTCTCTTTAGCGGCGCCTTTACGCAACAGGCCCCGAGCGGTTCGGGAGGGTTAGGATACGCGGACTTTTTATTAGGCGAAGTGGCGAGCTGGAATGCGAGCAACACGCCTATAGTCGGATTCCGCGAGAAAGTTCCGCAGTTCTTTATTCAGGACGATTTTAAGCTTACGCCAAGGCTGACGCTCAATCTCGGGCTCCGTTATCAGATCCAGCAGGGATGGCACGAAGTCGCGAATCGGATCGGCGATTTTGACCCGACAATTACGAATCCAGCGACGAATACTCTGGGCGCAATGTGGTTCGGCGGCCAGAATGGGCGGACGAATCTCGAGAACACGATATACGATATCTTTCTGCCGCGGGTAGGATTCGCGTGGTCTCCGAAGAGCAACTGGGTTTTCCGCGGCGGTTTCGGTATCTACGACGGGCCGTGGAGCTTAGATACATACGCCGGCGGCGCAGAAGGCCTGGGAACGAAC
Source organism: Terriglobia bacterium (assembly GCA_963738555.1). Lineage (GTDB taxonomy): Bacteria > Acidobacteriota > Terriglobia > Bryobacterales > Bryobacteraceae > Bog-105. Next base: position 171,465 of record CAVTXN010000022.1, on the reverse strand, counting down.
AGCCACGGCAGTTTGACATCAACAGACCAGATCAACCCGGTATTTGTGCTTTCGCAGGCTACTTATGCCAACTCTGAACTATGTCGGTCCGAGCCGCGCGGCGGATTCGTTCAATGGCCAGAGCCCGCCCTACTACTTGCGCAACACCCCGATTTTGAAGCAGTATCAGTGGTCGTTCAGCATTCAGCGGCAGTTCGGCGGCGGAATGATGGCAGAGGCAGCCTACGTCGGCAATCACGGGACAAACCTGTCGTTCCCGGCAGATACCAACCAGGTGCCGGCGAGCTTGCTTTTGCAGAGCGTCGCGACCCGTGAATGCTCAGAATCTGCGGCCTTTCCCGCAATTCAGCAGTTTCGGCGGCAACGGGTATAACGCGATCTCTAATTACGATGCTTTGCAACTGACGTCTGACCAAGCGATTCAGCCATGGTCTGCAATTCAGTGTGAATTATACCTGGTCGAAGATGCTCGATGAGCAGGATTCTTCGGGCTGGGGCAGCCGTGCCGGTAGCCAGCTCTATCAGGACGCGTACAACCCGAAACTCAATTACGCACTTTCGAATTTCGATATACCTCACATGTTCAAGGGCGATCTGGTGTACGATCTGCCGTTCGGAAAGGGACGAGCGTTTCTGAACAATAATGGCTTTCGTCGATGCCGTTCTTGGAGGATGGCAGATTGGGACGACTTTCGTGTTCGAATCCGGTTTTCCCTTCAATCCGATTGTCGGGGCGACGAGCCAGCCGGGAACTCTGTCGGGCGGGCCTAATGGCGGAAGCCTGTATCCGGATTTAATCGGGAACCCCCATATTTCGAACCCGTCAGTCGGCCAGTGGTTCAATACCTGTACAACTCTGCTCGACGGAACGAACTTTCCCGCCGGCTGCACCAATCCGGCGTGGGCAGTTCCAGCACCGGGCCACTTCGGCACCGCGGGCCGCAATATTTTGTTCGGGCCCGGAATTCAGGATGTAGATTTCTCGCTCGGCAAAAACTTCCGCTTCCCTCTGCCGCATGAAACCGGAAATCTGCAAATTCGCTTCGATGCTCTGAACGGTCTCAACCATCCGAATTTCGATCTTCCAGGCAACAGCATTGGAACCAGCGGCGCGGGAGTGATCACCGGCACAACGGGTAATTACAACACAACCAACAACAGCTTCGCCCAGCGGACGCTGCAACTGGGGGCGCGGTTCAGCTTCTAAGCAGGTCCACACCAGTCACTTCGTTCCCGGCTCCAAGCGAAACTAGATCCATGATTTACCAGCGGTCTATTTTTGCCGCGGTCTGGCTGTTTGTGGCGACCTCCTTGGCGGCTCAAAATTCCGGTGAGGGAGAACAGATTCAAGCCCACTTGCGCCAAGCTCAACAATATCTTCAGGAAAAGAGGCCGGACCTGGCGATTGGCGAGTTCAGAGCGATCCTGACCATAGATCCGAAAGACCTGGATGCGCGGGCGAACCTAGGCGTACTGGAATACTTTCAAGGTCAATATGCCGAAGCGATACCGGACCTTCGTGCCGCTTTGAACACAAACCCTGAGCTCTGGAAGCTGCAGGCACTCCTCGGAATGAGCGAGAAGCGCCGGGGTGAAAATGCACAGGCGCAGGCGGATTTGGAAAAAGCCTTTCCTCATTTAGAAGAGCAGAAACTTCAAGTACAGGCCGGGCTGGAATTGATCGAAGTCGATTACGCGATGAGCGATCTCGGCAAAGCGGCTGAAGTGGTTAATGTGCTGCGCCAGATCGAGCCTGCCAATGTCGACATTCTTTACGCAGCTCACCGCATTTATTCAGAGCTATCGGATGAGACTATGTTGAGCATCGCGATGCTGGCTCCCGATTCAGCGCGCATGCATCAGCTAATGGCGCATGAACTGGCAAGGCAGGCAAAGGACGAGCCAGCCATCGAGAACTATCGTGCGGCATTGAGGATCGATCCGAATCGGGCGGATATTCATTTTGAGCTTGCCGAGATGCTCAACACGCAGTCCTCTGCAGCGGCCCAAGCGGAGGCTGAGAAAGAGTACAAGGCTGCATTGGCCGGAAATCCATTCGATGCAAAGTCGGAGAGCAGGCTGGGCGATATTGCGCTGCGCCGCTCGGATCTGAAGAGCGCTTCGGCGCACTATTCCAAGGCGCTTCAGTTGCAGCCCAACGATGCGGACACGAACCTCGGGATGGCCAGAGTCCTTACATCCATGCATAAGCCGAAGGAAGCCGAACCCTATCTGGAACGAGCGGCGAAGCTCGAGCCCTTCAATGCAACAACGCATTACCGATTAGGCGTGCTCTATCGGGAAGTGGGGCGGGCGGATGATGCTCATCGCGAGCTGGCGCAATTCGAAAAGCTCAAGGCAATGAAGAACCAGCTGCAGAAACTTTACGAGGAGATGCGCCTGCGGCCGGCCGGCCGGGAGGAGTCCGATTCAGAAGCATCAAAATAAATGGCGATGGAGATCAGTCTCTTCTCAAGATGTGATGGTACTGGTAATCCACGGAGACCAGAAGCATATTCTCAAAGCTGCACTTCACCACGACCTGGTAGGCTGCCGGAAAACCTTTGATTCCCTCCTTAGAGAAAATGTCGCGGAGGGCTTTGAGGGATCGTGGTGAAGCGAAGTATTCAGCCGCGCCGTGCGTGCCAACAGAAGTAATCCCCGAAAAGACCATCATGCCCAAGCGGCCGTGATCCGATTCACGCGTATCTAACACGGTGACGAGGCCGTAGACAGACTTGAAGTCGCCATTCGGCTGCTTCTCGGGTGCGAAAGTCTCCCCGTATGTTCGGTCTCGTACGACAAATTCACGAATAGATTCGTCGTAGACCACGCTCAGCGGGGTTTTTTCAAGGATTTCAGAGATGGCCTGACTATCAACCGGAGCTCCGAACAGGATGGTGTCCCGGCCATGCAGAACCGACATCATGGCAGGGCGTTCAGGCAGCACTTGCGGGGCCGCGCCCATGGCTCTGACGGTATTGGAAGCGATCAAAACAGCATTCATGCTGCCGACACCGAGCGCGTCGTTGGTAAAGATCATGCCGAGGCGCGCACCAGGGGCGAGCGGCCGGTGCTTCCGAAAGAGAGGGTATGCTTCGGCGGGCGCAGGATAGATAGAGGTCTCGAAAGCTCCGTGAGTTTCCGGGCCCAGAACCAGGTAGAGCGGGGTTGCGGGAACCAGCAGCGGCGTATCGTTCCGCTTCGCAAAGGGTTTCCAGGCTTCTATGACAACCGGGTCTAGAGTGTCTCCGGCAGCCTTACCCGTGATCGCCCATGAGGAAATCGCTCCGATTGCCACCGCGACGAGAGCGACCGCGCTCATAAGGATGAAAAGCCGGCGGCGCGTAATGCCAAAATTGGGCTCTACGGCTGGCTCTCTGGATTCGCCCTGAGAGGATCCGCGATCTGGTTCCGGCGATATGCGGATGAACTGAGGAGAATACGCGCCCTTGGGGACGACGATTCTAACGCCCTCGTTGGGCAACTCTGTGGAATATAGCTTTTCGAGTTTCTGGCGCAGCTCGTACGCACGAGTCCGGACAGAGGAATCTTCCGCAGGCGAATACCCGGGAGGGCGATGAAGAACCTCGACACCAATGGCATATTCGGTGAGATCGGCTTTGCCGCCGCGAAGCTCGGCTTCGCAGACATAACGCAGAAAAGAACGGAGCTGCTCGGAGCGCGCGAAAGTGCGGCTGGCGATCGCCCGATTCAGAGCTGTACGTCTCTCATCTTCAGTGCAGGTCCCCGCCTCAACCATCCGGTAGACGTATTGTATAAAACCCCATGCAACGAAGTGCCGGGTGCTTATCTTTATTGACAATCCACTCCCTTTACCGCGAGTAGGGCCGTCAATCAGGCAGAATTCGTAACCGTTAAATAACGGCTAACAAGCTTGATTTCTACTTCGAGCATTCACAAACTTTAGCTAAAAGGCGCGGAGTTGGCAGATTATGAAGATTAAGCTCCTGGTATTTCTCCCTGTGTTTGTGACGGCCATGCTGTTTGCACAGGCGGATCGTGGCATCATCACCGGACTGGTGCTCGATCCGCAAGGGGCGCCGGTACCGAACGCCGAAGTGCAAGTTAAGGAGACCAACACAGGCGTGGTGACCACCGTTAAAACAACGTCGGTGGGGAACTACAGCACGCCTCCCCTGGTGATTGGTACTTACGAAGTCTCTGTCTCGCTCCAAGGGTTCAAACCATTTCACGCGAGCGGTATCACCTTAGCGTCCGGCCAGACTTTCCGGCAAGATGTACAACTACAGGTCGGCACCATTCAGCAGTCCGTCGAGGTAAACGCAGAAGTAGAGCAGCTCAATGCCGATAACCCGCAGGTTTCGGCTTCTGTGGACCAGCGATTTTATGCGTCATTACCGGCCCTGATGGGTTCCGGAGAGAATCGTGTGCCGGAAGCCCAGCTTTATACCTTCCCGACCTTTGTCGCGCCGACGCAAGGCAACATCTATCCAAACAGCGCCTTCGGAGCTCGCATCAACGGCGGACAGCGCAGCGACTTTGAGAATTTCCTCGATGGCGCTTCCTATGGCGAGGTGAGCGGCCATAACGGCACGCAGGAACGCTCAGCGCCGTATGAATCAATCCAGGAAGCACGTATTATTACGAACACCTTCAGCGCCCAGTATGGCCATACCAGCGGCGGATTTGTAGAATACACGACCAAGAGCGGCACGTCCGAATACCACGGGCAAGTTTACGAATATTTCGACAACGACAAATTGCAGGCCCGTGGAGAGATCGCGCCGATTCGTCCGCCGGTCCGGCAGAATCAATACGGCTTCACGCTGGGCGGCCCGGTATTCATTCCGAAGATTTACAACGGTAAGAAGAAGACCTTCTTCTTTTTCAATTTCGATCAGTTCAAGTACACGAATGCCGGAGCCGGCAGCGGATTGGGCACCGTAGCCGATAACCAGGTCCGCTCTGGAGATTTTTCGCAATTTCTGACCGGCCAGCAGATCGGGACGGACGCCTGCGGCAACAAGATTTTCGGCGGCGAGATCTTTGATCCGAGTTCCGGGAGGGATGCATCCACCTGCGGCGGCCCGAGCGGCGTGACGATCCGGACGCCGTACGCGGGCAACATGATTCCCGTGTCGCAGATGAGTAAAGTGGCGCAGAACATCCAATCCTATCTACCTGCTCCATCTCAATTCGCAGGTGCTGAATAATTACTTGCTCGGGCCCGGCCACAGAGTTTCTTAAATGCGCAGGACAATCCTCACCCGCATCGATCACAACATCACCGACAATATTCGATTCACGCTGACCTACAACTACGACGACCGTCCGAGAGAGCTGGATTGCAACAATATCGGAGGCTGCGGCGGCCCCATCGGGCATCCACGCATGCAGGAGATTTCGACGCATACCGCGCACGCGCAATTAACGGATGTCATCAGCCCCAGTTTCTTTACCCATTTCGTGGCGTCTTATGACCGCTGGGTTCTTCCGGATACTTATCCATTGATCGTGGATAAGGGTTGGGCTTCGAAAGTCGGCATAACCGGCATTCCGTACGCGGACCTGGGTGGTTTTCCAAATATCAACTTTGACGAACGATATTTTGGTTTTGGCGTGAACGGAACCGGAGGCCTGCAAGGCACCGACAGATGGCAGTTCCTGGATGACACAACGAAGCTAATCGGCAAACACACGATTAAAGCGGGATTCGAGTACCGGTGGGAGCGCTGGTTCACTGGAAGTTACATCGGCGATGCCGGCTCCTTCACGTTCCACGCGGCAAATACGGGCGCGTTTGGCCCGACCGGGGCACCACTATCCGGAACTGGCGATCCGTATGCTTCGTTCCTGTTGGGCCAAGTGAGCAAGGCCGAATTTTTCTATTCCGTCCTTCTCGGATTACCGGCGACCTTATTTTGCACCCTTGGATCAATGACGATTGGAAAGTCACCGACAAGCTCACGCTCAGCTTCGGATTCCGCTTCGACCTGCAATTTCCACGTACCGAGCGGCACAATCAATTCTCATCCTTCGATCCTTCGCTGCCGAATCCAGGCGCCGGCGGCCGGCTCGGCGCTCTCGCCTTCGCCGGGCTGAATGGGCACGGCAACACATTTGAGGACTTGCAGGCCGATACCTATGGACCGCGCTTCGGGTTCGCGTATCGCGCAACTGATAAGACGGTCGTACGGGGCGGCTACGGCATCTATTACGCCCCGGTGACTATGAACGGCTTCCAGGCAAACTCGAACTACGGCTTTAGTACGAACCCATCGGTCACCGATCTGACGAACGGCCGTCAGGCCGTATTCTCTTTGGATAACGGCTTTCCACAAAGCGCGGTGAAACTGCCCCCACAGATCAGTCCGACGCTCGAGAACGGAACCAGCGTTCTCTATATGAATCCAAAGGGAGTGCTCCTGCCCCGGTACCAAAATTGGACGTTCTCGGTGCAGCGGCAACTGACGAACAGCCTCATGGTTGATGTCGCTTACGTCGCCAATCATGGCACGCGGCTGATTGTACCGGCTGATATGAGCGACTTGAACCAAAATAATCCGCTCATCCTGCAGCAGTATCCGCTGAGCATGCTGACAGCTCAGATCGGGACTCCGGCCGCGAACGGATTTCCCGCGCCCTATCCCGGGTTTACGGGAACGGTCGCGCAAGCACTACGGCCCTATCCGCAGTACCAGTCCGTGCCCCAATTTAATGGGGCGAACGGCTGGAGTGGATATAACTCCCTGCAGGTGAATGTCAACAAACGGTTCACCGACGGCCTGCAGTTGACTGCGGGGTGGGTTTGGTCGAAACTGCTGAACAACGGAGCTGAATCAGGGCTCACGGGCGGCTTCGGGGGCGCTGCACCGATCAGCACGTTTTTGCCGACAAAAGCGGTCTCCATCGATAATGTGCCCAACGTGGTAACCGTGACGTTTTATTATTCGTTGCCGTTCGGGCCTGGTCGAACCTGGTTAAATCACGGCGGAGTAACGAATTGGATTCTCGGAGGATGGCAAGTGGCGGGCAACCTGCGTTATGAAAGCGGCCGACCTCTCGGCATTTACATCGGCGCCAATCAGTACTCGCAAGTCTTGTTCAACACTGGCGAACTGCCGGATCGCGTACCGGGCGTTAGCGGATACGTAGACACCAGTAACTCCAATTTCGACATCGTCAACAGCCGTTACATCTCTTCAGGAGTTTTTCTGAATCCGGCGCCGAATACTCTGGGCAACGAGGGTAGACTCGATTCCGTTCTTCGCGGCTGGGCGAATTACAATGAGAGCGTTTCCTTATTCAAAGACTTTCCCGTTTATCGCGAACGGGTGAAATGGAGACTGGGGGCGAACGCGGCCAATCTCTTTAACCGGCACCAATGGTGCGATCCGGACACGAACCTCAGTGACGGCTCCGCGTTTGGATCGGTCACCGGGCAATGTAATTTGCCGAGGGCGGTTCAACTGTACACGAAGATTACGTTCTGACTAGGAGTAAGACTCAAGACTGCTCCTTCACAGTCGCGGTTCTGTAATGCTGATACCGTGAATCTTGGTGTAAAGCTCGCATTAGCGATCGCCTCTTGCGCGGTGGCGGCTGTCGCCCAGGACCAGCCATTCAAGGACGCTTTTGCTCTGTACCAATCGGGGTCTCTGGCGCAGGCGCAAGGCGTCCTTCTGAAGGCGATTGAGACAAAGCCGTCCGCGCTCGACTACAGTCTGCTAGGCAGCATAGAGCTGCAACAAGGGCGCATCGATTCCGCAGAAGAGCACCTCCGGCAAGCGCTCGCGATGTCTCCCGGGCTGCCAGGGACGAGATTGACGTTGGCCACCCTGCTTGAGGCGAAGGGCGACAAAGCGGCAGCTCGACGAGCTTTCAGCGAAGTTCTCTCGCGAGACTCGAAGAATCTCACGGCGCTCTTGGACCTGAGCAAACTTGATTTGGAGGCGCACCAGCTCGGAACCGCGGCGGCACTGCTGGAGAGAGCAAATAAGATCGCTCCGGACGATGTGCGGGTCTTGTTATCGCTCGCCCGAGTCAGGAATTTGCAGGGAAACAGCGAAGGCGCGCTGGCGCTGCTACTTGACGCGAAAAGGGCCAAGCCAGATGATCCGGATGTGCTCTACGGAGTGGGGGTTCTATGTCTGCAAATGGACCTGGTGAAAGACGCGAACGCAAATCTCGAACGGGCAGTTCAGCTGCAGCCGGGGAATGCAAACGCGCGTTATGCGCTTGCCTCAGCGCGAATTGCGGATCATGACTTGCCGGGCGCAATCACGATCTACCAAGACCTTCTGAAAAGCGACCCTGGCAACGCGCAGGTGAATTACGCCCTGGGAGCGACCTACTTTCTTGCAAGTAACATCGAACGCGCGAAGACCTATTTGGACGAAAGCGTTAAGTTAGAGCCCGGCCAAGTCGAGTCGCTCTACTATCTCGCCCTGATCGCGCACCAGCAGGGCGATGATGCAGAAAGTTTGAAGTTGCTGAATACCGTGATCGAACGCCAGCCCGACCACGCCCGAGCCCATGTCGCGTTGGGAATGCAGTACCGCTCACAAGGGAAGCTGCCGCAGGCTGAGGCCGAGTTGGAGAAAGCGGTAAGACTGGATCCTCAATCGCAGAAGGCGCATTATCAGCTTGGGTTGGTGCTTACCGCGCTCAAGCAGCAGGAGCGCGCCAAGGCAGAGCTGGGTCTTGCGAGCCGCCTTCGAGCGGAAACAGACGACAAGGTGAGTTGGGAATTACTTCCGAGTGACGAGTCGCGGGCGCGGGCGCCTGCGCAGGGTGATGACGGACAGAGGATCCAGAGTTTTGAAGCATCGATTAAGGCCGGGCAGTATTCTCAGATACGGGAATCACTGGCTAGCTACGCAACCGAACACCCTCAATCATGGCGGGCTCTTTACCAGCTGGGCTATGTGTATTTTCGGCTCCATCTCTTTCAGGAGTCGCTGAGCGCGCTTTCGAAGAGCCTCGTGATTAACGATAATTTTGCCGAAGCGCATAAGATCCTGGCCTTCGATCTCAACATTCTGGGAAGGAAAGATCTTGCGATCAGCGAACTTCAGAAGGCAATTTCGTTAGAGCCAGAATCCTTCGAATGCCATTACGAGTTAGGCCGCATTTACTTTGACGCCGGATTTTATGTCAAGGCAGTCGAACAACTCGTACGAGCAAGAGAATTGGATCCTTCAGCGGTAAAGGTCTATCACAACCTCGGATTGGCTTATTCGGCGGTCGGAGACAACGGGAAGGCGGTCGAAAATTTCGAAGAGGGCCTGCGGCTGAATTCCCAACAGGCAAAGCCTTCCGCTTGGCCGCTAATCGACTATGCAGCTTATTTCAATTCGCAAAACAACTTCAAGAAAGCGAAAGATCTGTTGATCGAGGCGAGGCGCATCGATGCCGGTTGGGATCAGGAGTTCGACGAACTTTCAAAGGCGTACCGCGGGTTGGGCGAAATGGAATCCGCCATCGATGCCTTGAAGCATGCTATCGCGATTAACCCGCAAAAAGCCGAGTATCACTACGCATTGGCGCGTTTGTACTCGCAGACCGACCAGCAGGCTCAAGCGAAAGAGGAACTGGCGGAATACGAAAAGGACCGCCAGAAGAGTAAAAGTCCGAATTAAAGAGCGGTTTCGAGCAAGGCGACTGCTAATCGCGATGCATCGCGATCTTCCGCTTGCAAATGCGGCCCAAGCAAGCTTCCGAGGAAGATGATGCCGCCGCGCCCTAACCGTTTCCTGGCAGCGATAGCTTCCCCTTCGTAGTAAGCAATGGCTTGCTCCGGCGGGCATTCGATCGGAGTGACACGCAAGAAGGTTCTGATCATGGCGGGGCGTGGCAAATCGTAGCGGATGTAGGACGCGTTGCCTGCACCATGCTCCACGCCTCTGGGTCTCGCAAGCCGAAGATCGAATATATTCCGAAATAGCTCTTGCTGGTGAATCAACTCTTGTTCATCCCTAATAGAGGGGGAGTTTTCCCAAACCAGCCAGGCGCCACTTATTGCCAGCGAGTGTAGCGAAAGCAGCCGATCTTTCGAAATGGTACGTCCCGCTGCGAAGACGAGAGTTCTTCCGGAAACGGGAAAACGCGGCTTATGACGTTCGATCGCAAACCGGTAACCAGCCGCCGATTCCTCCGAGAGACAATCCAGCTCAGAAACAATCCGGCACTCAAACGGTCGGACTCGGGGATGCAGCGAGCGCACTGCAACCGGAACGACGAAAGCTTGTTGAAGAAGCTGGCGACGGCTCTGCATGGACGCTCAGAGATTGCCGGATATAACGCGGCTCATGGCTGCCGAAGTGTCATAGATCTGTTGATCGGGGGCATAGCGATATTTCGCCTCCATCTCTGCCACCAGCCAGCTGTTATAGCTGACCTTGGTCAGAGCGTCGCGAATGGCACGCCAGTTGTTGTCACCCAAAAAAATGTTTGTGTAGACGCTTTGATCGCCGCACCTGCCTCTGTGCTTCAGAACATCCTTGAGATGCATGCAGGTAATTCTCGTGCCGAGAATTTCTATCCACTGCTCCGCGAATCCAGTGTCGTGAATATTGCCAACGTCCAGGTGAATACCGACCCAGGGGCTGTTTACATCATTCAAGAACGTATTGAACTCACGCGGACTAAGCAAGAACTTCTGTTCCGCACAGCAGTTTTCAACGCCGATTTTTACTTTGGCCTTGGCGGCCGTTTCGGAAAGCTTGTTGAGGGAATCGAGACACCGTTTGTAAACCTCGTTATACGGCTCGTCACTGGTGACCAGGCCTGCGACAACGAGAATAGCTCTGCAGTTGCAAATTTGCGCCGCTTCGATCTGGCGCTCTATATGTCGAAACGCCGCCTTGCGTTTCGCGGGATCGCGGGAAGAAACGTTTTCATCCCAATCGAGTGAATTTGCAATATCTGAAACTTCGAGGCCCGCGTCCTGGATCTGGCGGTAGAGTTGGTGGATCTCGGAATCGGTGGTTTTCATACCAAACCACGGCCGTTCTCCAAGCCACAGTTCGACACCGTCATACCCAGAGCGTTTGAGGAGCTTCAGCCCATCCGGGAAGCTCATTCCCTTAGGGAAGATATTGTCGCCGATCGATTTCTGCATGTGGCGTCACGCAAGAATGCTTGAGAGGCATGATATCGAAGTTCGATTCATGAGCTTCGCGGCGGCTGACTGCCAGCTAATTCGGGACTGACGAGAAGATTGAATACCTGGCGCAGAACTTTTTTTGCTTCCGATTGCGTAATGCTGGCAGGGTCATATGCATTTTCGAGCACTAAACCTTGAAGAAGGGCCTGCAGCGCGACCCGCAGGGTCTGATGATTGGGAATGATGCTCTGCATAGCGGCCAAGCCTTCCAGCTTTACTCGCCTGCTGATGCTGCGAGTCAGTTCCGCGAATTTGGCCCTCAGCTTTGGATGCCTGATTGCGTACAGCTTAAATTCCAGCATGAGAATGGACCAGCGGCGATCGACGACGCGCTTGATGTAATACTCGCGCAATGTCCGGATTCGCTCTTCATTGGTCGCGCATTCGTCCAAAGCTTTCCTGATGCGCTCCATATACCGCCGCGATTCGTATTCAAGCATGGCGAAGAAGAGATCTTCTTTGGACTGGAAATGCGCGTAATAGGCGCCTCGCGTGTAACCGGCTTCGCGGGCGATATCGTCGATACGCGCCGCTTCGAATCCGTCGCGCACAAAGATTTCGAGTGCCGCGCGAAGAAGCTTGCTCTTGGTGACTTGGGTTTTCCGTTGATGCTTATTGATGGGGTCAGGTGGATCTCCAGGAGGGTGATCCGGCGGCCAAGCACTGGACACACGGTGACTAGGCATCTAAACTAAATTATATACAACCGTGCATGCATTGTGATACATGTGTGTATGTATTTATAATCGAGATTACCTGGTGATGACGTTTCGCAAAGAAAAATGGCTGAGGCTGGCGAGCGCCTTCATGTTGTGGGCCGGATGTGTTGCCGGGCAGACTTTGACTTCCGGTGCCGGCGCTTCGGGATCAAGCCGCGCCGTACAGTTGCCCGCCTCAGGACGTACTGTCCAATCGGGTTCCGTTGCAGCGCAACAATCTGCTGCCCCGGGAACCGGAGTAGCCACGGTGAACAGTTCGATTCAGGTTGCGGGCGATTATGGCGGGAGTGTACCGATCTTGAACGTGCCGGCTGGCCCGGTTACGCTCACCCTCGCCGATGCGCTACGGCTGGGAATGAAGGCGAATCTGGGGAGCATCTCAGCCGGCAATTCTGTGCGTACTGCCCGGGCGGAGCGGATACAGGCACTCAGTGGACTGTTGCCCAATATCTCAGCCAACGCCAGCGAGACCGTCACGCAAGTCAATCTGGCAGCCTATGGGTTTCAGTTCAAGTTGCCGCCCGGTCTGAATTTCTCGATTCCGTCTGTGGTCGGGCCATTCAGCTATTCGCAGTTGCAGGGATCGCTCAGCCAGTCCATATATGATCCTGTTCTGCGGCGCAACTGGAAAGCCAGTAAAGAAAGCGAGCGCGCCTCGATTTTGTCGTCCAAAGACGCGCGGGAACTGGTGGCGCTGGCGATCGGTGGCACATATCTGCAAACGATAGCGGCGGAGGCGCGGGTGGCCTCGCAACGCGCTCAGGTGGATAACGCGCAAGCGGTCTACAATCAGGCGGTCGTCAGGAAAACAGCAGGAACAAATTCGAAGATCGATGTCATGCGCTCCCTGGTTGAATTACAAACCCAACGGCAGAGGCTGAGCTCGCTCGAGGCGGACCTGCAGAAGCAAAAAATAGCATTGGCCAGGGTGATCGGTCTTCCACAGGATCGCGAACTTATTCTTGCCGAGTCGCTCGCGACCAGTGACGCCTCTATTCCCGATGCCCCCAGCGCCATCGAACAGGCTGATCGCTGGCGTGCCGATCTTAAATCGGCTGAAGCGCAAGTGAAGGCCGCTGAGCAGGCGCTCTCGGCGGCGCACGCGGAACGTCTGCCCTCGGCATCTGTGAATGGCGATTATGGTGTGCTGGGGCCGAGCCCGGTGAGCAATCATGGTGTCTTTGCCGTGACGGGTTCGGTGAATGTTCCGATCTGGCAGGGTGGCCGGACGAGAGGAGACATACAGCAGGCAGAAACGACGCTTCACGAACGGCAAGCCGAGTTAGCCGATCAACGCGCGCGGGTTGAGCAGGAAGTACGCGATGCGCTGATAGAGGTTCAGACAGCCTCCGGCCAGGTGCATTTGGCTGAAAGCAATCGCGGATATGCTAACGAGACGCTGGCCGAGTCACGGGACCGCTTTGCCGCAGGTGTGGCAACGACGGTTGAAGTCGTGCAAGCACAGGAACAGGTAGCGAGCGCCGAAAGCGACTACATTTCCAGCCTCTTTTCGTTCGACTTGGCACGATTGAGTTTAGCCAGAGCGACGGGGGAAGCGGAGGCAGATCTGCCAACTTTGCTAAAGGGGAAGCGCCCATGATTACACAGGAAGAATCACAAGAGAGTATGAGTACGAAACCGGCGAGCGTTCCACCCGCGGTTCCTGCGCGGAGCGATAAACCAAATACGCGGGGGCGTCGTAAGGCTTTCCTCATTTTCTTCGTGGTTTTGGTCGTGCTGGCAATCGGCGGGCTCTTCTATTGGCTGCATGCCCGGCAATTCGAATCGACTGACGACGCGCAGGTGGATGCGCACCTGAACCCGATCAGCGCGCGCGTGGATGGCACGATCACAAAGGTCTACGTCGACGATAACGAGACAGTGAAGGTCGGCGATCCGCTGGTCGATCTCGATTCGCGGGATTACCAGGCCGCGCTCGATCAGGCTCTCGCGCAGCTCGCTCAGGCGAAAAGCTTGGTGATTGCGCAAGAACCCAACATTCCCATCACCCAGGTCGAGAGCACGACAAACATTTCGACGGGTGAAGCGGAAGTCGCCAACGCGCAGGCTGCGCTGGCGGCGGCGGAGCGGGACGGCGAGTCTGCTGCGGCCAAGCTTGCCGAATCTGAAGCCAATAATGCGCGCGCGCAAGCGGATCTCATGCGCTACCAGCTGCTGATCGCCAAAGAGGAGGTTTCGCAACAGGAGTACGACCAAATTGCGGCCACCGCCAAAGCGCAAGCGGCAACCGTCGCCGCGAACCAGGCCGGAGTGCAGTCGGCAAAACAGGTCGTCGACCAGCGGCGGGCGCAATTACAGCAAGCGCAAAGCAGACTAGAACAGTATCGCCACAATGCACCGCGGCAAATTGCGATTCAGCGTGCCACCGTCAGATCCAATGAGGCGAGCGCTCAAAGCGCCGACGCACAGGTCGAGCAGGCCCGGCTGAAGCTCAGCTACTGCCACATCACAGCACCGGTGAGCGGGATCGTAATGAGACGTTCTGCAGAAGTAGGAGCGCACATCTCGGCAGGGCAACAGCTATTTCAGATTGCACAGATCGGCGATGTCTGGGTTACCGCCAATTTCAAGGAAACGCAACTGCGCAATATCAGACCTGGCCAATCGGTGACCATTCACGTGGATGCTTTGAAGCGTGATTTTGAAGGTACGGTCGAGAATATTGGTGGATCAACGGGAGCAGTCGCGAGCGTATTGCCGCCAGAGAATGCTACCGGGAACTTCGTCAAAGTTGTGCAGCGCATTCCGGTGCGGATCCGGTTCAAACCGAACCAGGATGGTTTGGAGAGACTGCGCCCAGGCATGTCGGTTGAGCCGGACGTGAGTATCGGAGGGTAGATTTTGCCTGCTTCGCCCACCATTTCTCACGTCAACTGGCGTCCAAAGCACAATCCATGGGTGGTTGCGATGACGGTTACTCTTGCCACGTTCATGGAAGTGCTGGACTCTTCCATTGCGAACGTGTCGCTGCCGCATATTGCCGGTTCGCTCGGGGCGACTTACGAAGAGGCGACCTGGGTTCTGACCAGCTATCTGGTTTCAAGCGCAATTGTGCTGCCGATTTCGGGGTGGCTTTCGACAGTAATCGGACGCAAGCGATTCTACATGCTATGTGTCGCGCTGTTTACCGGGTGTTCCTTCTTCTGCGGCATGGCTTCCAGCCTGCCGATGCTAATTATGGCGCGTGTTTTCCAGGGGGCAGGTGGCGGTGGTTTGCAGCCCTCCGAACAGGCGATCCTGGCTGACACTTTTCCGCCGGAAAAGCGGGGCATGGCTTTCGCAATGTATGGCATGGCCGTGGTGGTTGCGCCCGCGATCGGGCCCACTCTGGGCGGCTGGATTACCGACAACTATACCTGGCATTGGATCTTCTTCATCAATCTGCCGATTGGCTTGATTTCATTATTCCTGACGCATCGCCTGGTCGAAGATCCTCCGTGGCTTGCGGAAGAGAAGGGCGCGGGAATAAAGATCGATTACATCGGCCTGGGTCTTATCGTGTTGGGCGTCGCTTGTTTCCAGATCGTAATGGATAAGGGCCAGGAGAAGGACTGGTTTTCTTCCAGCCTGATTACGGCGATGTCGTGTGTTGCAGTGCCTGTGCTGGTGGCATTTTTCCTATGGGAGTGGTATCACGAGAATCCGATCGTTGACGTGCGATTGCTAAAGAATCGGAACTTCGGAACGGCTGTTTTCTTTTCCTTCGTGTTGGGCATCGTGCTGTTCGGCTCAACAGTTCTGATTCCGGAGTTTTTACAAAGCAGTTTAGGCTACACGGCTGAGCGCGCCGGCATGGCGCTATCCCCAGGTGGTCTGGTTTTGATGTTCATGATGCCGATTGCCGGACGCCTCACCGCCACCAAGGTCGACCCGCGCTTGCTGGTGGCGATCGGGTTTCTCGGAACCTCTCTCACGCTTCGCCTGATGACAATAATTTATCTGCAGATCGACTTCAGCACGATCGTGATCTTGCGCATGATTCAGGTGATCTTCATGCCGCTGATCTTCATCCCGATCAGCACGCTCAACTACATTGGAGTTCCGCGCGAGAAGAATAACCAGGTATCGGGCATGTCGAATTTTGCGCGTAATATGGGGGGCGCCATCGGGACGTCATTGCTCACCACATTTCTTGCGAGACAGAACCAGACGCATCAAAGAACTTTTGCGGCTCATACAAGTAACGCCAACGCAAACTTCCAGCAATTCATCAGCGGGCTGGAAGCGACTTTCAGAGCGCAAGGCTTTGATGCCACTACCGCCGCACATAAGGCTCTTATGATGGCCTATCAAACTGTCCAGGCGCAGGCGAATGCGCTCAGCTTTAAGAACAGCTTTTGGGTAATGAGCGCGATCGTGATCTGTCTGGTGCCGCTTCCGTTCATCATGCGACGCCCCCCGAAACACCCCGGGGAACAGCCGCTCAGCGCGGCGCACTAGCATCTGGTGCGAGAGACGAGGCCGCTATAATGAACGCTTTGCCGTCTCTGTCAGCGTCGCGTACCGTTCGAAAACAATGAAACATTACTTGTCAGGATTGTTGTGCGTTTTGATGTGCTCTGTGCCTCTGGCTTCTGCCGACATCTCGGTGAATCCGCCGCCTGATGCGCGCTTCAAAGCAGACCTGCTGCTCGTTGTTGCGCATCCGGACGACGAAACGGAGATTGGAGCTTACTTGGCGCGTGCCGTATTCGACGAGAAGAAACGCGTGGCGGTCGTCTTCGGCACACGCGGGAATAGCGGCGGCAATGCCGAGGGGCAGGAGCAGGCCGCAGCCTTGGGGCTGGAGCGCGAGATTGAGGCGAGGCAGGCGCTCGCGCACTTCGGTATTTCACATGTGTGGTTTCTCAACGGGCTCGATACACCGAGCCAGGTTGTGCTGAAGTCTCTCGAAACTTGGAATCATGGCGACTCTCTTGGGCGGCTGGTGAGGATAGTGCGGCTGACGCGTCCTTCCGTCATAGTGACCTGGCTACCGGACTGGGTTGCCGGTGAAAATCACGGCGATCATCAGGCCTCTGGCGTGATTGCAACCGAGGCATTTGACTCGGCAGGCGATCCGACTGTTTTCCCGGAACAAATCGCCGTTCCGCGGGATCGCGAAGACATCGGCAATCTTACTGAAGGCTTACGCCCCTGGCAACCTGAAAAGATCTATTACGTGAGCGACGCGGCTCACCGAGAGTTTCTGAAGAACAAAGGGCCGGCGTACTCGGCCACAGACACCTCTCCTTCCAAACGTGTTACGTACGCAAAGCTTGCAGCAGAAGAGTGCGCCTACCATCTCACGCAAGGCGACTCCGGTCAAATGGCGAAAACAGCGCTTACTAAAGGCGATCTGCATTACTTCGACGAGCCTGTCCTGTTCGTCTTCGGTAAGTCGTACGTCGAATCGAGTGTGCAGGGAGATCTTTTCGAAGGTGTGCAGGCGGCGGGGATCCCTTATCATCGCGCCTCCGGATACATTGCGCCTCATTTGACTTCGCCATTCATCGAGTTGGGTAGCTCATGGCGCTTCTATCGCCAGTTCTGGCAGGCTCACGATCTCGAGCATCTTGCAAAGCTGCTTAATCCCGAGATTATGGCCAACTATGGAAGCCGATTTACGATTCCGGTAGTCGTCGGCAATCCGACGGATTCCAAAATCGATGTGGGTTTTTCGGTCGATTTGCCGGAAGGCTGGACATTCAGGCGACGCCTGCCTGCAAATGTGGCGATTGGGCCGCACGAGACAGCCAGCTTGCCGCTCGAGGTGAAAACCGGTACGCAGGAGACTAGCGGCTGGCACGACATTGCGATTAACGCAACCTCGAACGGGAGCAAGTTGGGTGAGCTGCGCATTCGTGTGGAGCTCGACGCGGGGGCGATGCCGGAGTAAGGGTGTCCGTTCCCTTACGGATAGCACTTCTGTTCAAATCTGCGTTGACGGCATCTGAACAAACTCGATAGACTAACGAATATTCCCGGGCAGGGGTGCTCGCTTTATGATTCTTCGTCTCTATCGCGTCGCCACGCTGGCTCTCTTAATCACCGGCGTGGCTTTTTCACAAGCAGTTTCCGGCAATATCGCAGGAACGGTGCAAGATCCGTCCGGCGCCGCTGTGCCAAATGCCACGATCACGATCACCGATCTCGATCGCGGCAGCGTTTATAACCTGCAAAGCGGCGGCAGCGGAGAGTTTTCGCAGACTCACCTGCTTGCCGGGCATTACCAGGTGAAGGTCACGAGCTCCGGCTTCGGAACGTTCACGGAGAACGCGACTGTCCAAGTGGACGCGACTACTTCACTCGAAGTAAAGCTATCGCCTGCGAACGTTCAAACCAGCGTGCAAGTCACCGATGCTCTTCCGCTGTTGACGACCGATCGCGCTGAGGTGTCGACTACGCTCACCGGAGCGCAGGTGCAGCAACTGCCGGTGCTCGATCGAAATGTCACCAATCTGCTGCTCACGGTTCCAGGTACTGGATTAAATACCTGGACCCATTCGGCGGCCGAAAACCCGCAGGGCGGCATACAAGTCAATGCGAATGGCCAATTCTTCACGGCCAATGGCTTCCTTCTCGATGGTACGGAGAATGAGAGCGCGATTCTAGGCATTGCAGTAGTCAATCCGAATGTCGATTCGTTGCAGGACTTCAAAGTATCGACGAGTAACTACGATGCGGAGTTCGGCTCAGTTTCCGGCGCATTGATTCAGGCTACGACGAAATCGGGCACCAACCAGTGGCATGGGTCGCTATTCGAATTTCTGCGCAACAATCTTACGAATGCCACGGATCCATTTACCGGGCTGAACCCTCCGCTGCGATGGAACCAGTTTGGCGGAACGGTGGGCGCTCCGATCATCAAAGACAAGCTGTTCGGCTTCTTCGATTATCAAGGGACGCGCCGCCGAACCGGAGGTTCGATCCTCACGACCGTTCCAACCACGGCGGAGCGTAATGGCGATCTTTCGGGTCTTTTGGGGAATTACATTTGTACCGATGGTTCGGTGAGCGCGAGCCCCTGCGCCAATTCCGTGATGGTGAAAACGACCCAAGGCAACATGACGCCAGCACGTGCCAACATGGTTTTCGATCCGAATACGGGCGATCCGAATACCGGGGCGAATCGTGAGGTCTACGCGCAAAACGGCGTTGTGAATGTTATCCCGGTCGCCGCGCCGATGCAGAAGCTCTTAAATCTGATTCCGAATCCGAATGCAGGCAGCGGCTTCATCAACAACTACATCACGGGAGTCGTACAACGCTTCGATACCGACCAATACAACGGACGCGTCGACTACAACCTGACCTCCAACACTCATATTTTCGGCCGCTACACGCTGGCGGATTTCAATAATTACTCTCCGGCGGCGTTCGGCGATGCGGGCGGCGGTCCATCGGCTTTCAATTTCTCGGGAGATTCCATAGATCGAAATCAGAGCCTGGCGTTGGGATTCGATCACACCTTCAACGCAAATCTGGTGACCGATGCCCGCTTCGGTTTCTATCGATACCGCATTCGCGTTCAGCCGAACGATGCCGGGACCACTCCTGCCCAGGATGCGGGGCTACCAGGATTGAATACCGGTTCACCCTCGACGACCGGTCTGCCGGCCTTTTACATCAATGGAGACGGCGGGTTTAATTTCGGATATGCTCTAAACGTAAATCAGTGCAATTGCCCGCTGAAGGAGACAGAGAACCAGTTTCAGTGGGTCAATAACTGGACGAAAATCAAAGGCAACCACACGATCAAATTCGGCGCTGATATTCGACGCGCCCAGCAGCAGCGCATCCCTAGTGATTCGCACCGCTCCGGAGAAATCACCTTCAATGCCTCTGAGACGGGTGACTACAATCTCGACCAACTTGCCGGTGGAAACGCTTCCACCGGTTTGGGATTGGGCTCCTATCTGCTGGCACTTCCGGCTACCTTCGGCCGCTATTACACCGCATACGATTACTACCCTGGGATCCGGCAGACGCGTACTTTCTTTTATGCACAGGATTCCTGGCGCATTACGCCCAGAGCTGACGATGACCTATGGACTGCGTTGGGAGGATTATCTCCCGCAAACTGCGGCCAAACCGGGCGGCATCGGCAGCTTCGATCCGTCTACCGGTGAAGTTCTCGTTGCGGGAGTCGGAAGCGTACCGCGCAACCTGGGGGTTCAGGCATATAACAAATTATTTGAACCGCGCTTTGGCATCGCTTATCAAGCCACGGACAAAACAGTTATCCGTGCTGGGTACGGGATCAGCGCGAATCCTGGCGGGCCTGGGTTCTGTCTTCGGGCAGGGGCCAGACTACAATCCGCCGATCGTAAATCCGCAGGTTGTGAACCAGTCCAACATCTATTTCGCGCCCTTCAATCTGTTGAACGGGCCGCCGGTGCCGGTAAATCCTCCGGTGGGCTCCAACGGACGCTATCCTCTTCCTGACGGAATCGGCATCATTTACTTCGCAGATCCCGCTGAGTTCGTACCGCATTCCTCGAGGTTGCAGTTCTGGAACTTCACAGTTCAACAGCAGCTCACGCACTACGCTCGCGATTCAAGCTGCGTATGTGGGCAATGTAGGACGGCACCTTTACGAAACGTCTCAACCGCAATCAGGCTGTTCCGGGCCCGGCGACGTCGACCCGCGCCGACCTTTTTATGATGCGTATGGTCTAACGCAATATCTCATCCAGTACTGCAATTGCTCCAATCGAACTACAACGCGCTGCAGACCCGAATCCAGAAGCAGTTCTCGCATGGACTCGATTTTCTCTTGACTTATACCTGGTCTAAAGCGCTCGACTACGCTGTCGGAAGGAAGCGGCAACTCGCCTTCAAACATATATGACGGCAGAAACGACTACGGTCCGGCCAGTTGGGACCGCGAGCATACGATCACCTTCACGCATAATCTCGACATTCCGGTCGGCCGTGGACGGCGCTGGACACTCGGCAACAATGCGATCGCAGATGCGATACTCGGTGGCTGGCGGTTAAGTGGTGTTCATACATGGGGAACCGGACTTCCTTTCACACCAACGGTAGCGAACGCACCGCTGCTCAATGATCCGGATTTCAGTCAGGTGAGGGCTGATGTCGTGGGAAATCCCAGCGTCCCTAACCCCAACGCGAGCCAATGGTTCAATGTCGCCGCCTTCAGCGAACCGCAGCAGCCGTTCCGCCAAGGAACAGCCGGGCGTAATTCGCTCAGGGGTCCGAACCAGTGGGAGTCCGATCTTTCGCTGTCGAAAAATCTCCTGCTGAGTGAACGCTACCGGCTCGAACTACGCGCAGATGCATTCAACGTATTCAATCACGTGAACCTGGCGAATCCCGCTTCTCAGATCGATTCGAGCGGAGCGGGACAAATCACGGCGATCCAACTGCCGATGCGGCAGATGCAATTCGGCTTGCATTTCCAGTTCTAAGGTTCGTTTGACCCACTAAAATAGCTGTGGAATGCCGTGGGAGCACAAGAGTTTCTGGATCGGGCCGCTGCTGATTGCGGCGACGCTTGCGATCTTTTCTCTCATTGTTTCGAAGACGAAGCTGAGGTGGATTTACCGGCGACAGTTCGGCGAGCCGCGTAGGGAACGTCTTTTTCTGGCGTCGTTCGGATTCTTTACGGCAGTTCTTGTTGTGCGTGGCATCACGATTGCCATTCACAATGACATCGGCCCATTTCACGACGTGAGCATGCACGGGCGGCATATCCATCACATGGTGTGGGGGATTCTGTTGCTGCTGCTGGTGGGCTATCTGTGGCTACTCGAGATCGGCACGGGCTCCGATGCTTCGTGGCAATTTGCCGGACGCATTACCTCGATGCTTTACGGCGTCGCGGCCGCTTTGATTCTGGATGAATTTGCGTTATGGCTCAATTTGAGCGATGTCTACTGGCAGCGGCAAGGGAGAGAAAGCTACGAAGCGATGGCGCTGTTCGGCGGTATCCTCTGCATCGGCATATTTGGCAAACCCTTCTTCGGCGCCGTTTTTCGGGAATTGACAGCTCCTTTCAGGAATCACGCAGCGAAATAGTTGTTCAGATCTTAAGCTTGTCCAAACTCTTGAGGAAGGTGGACGGAGTCAGAAGACCATCGGGCAAGGTAGTGGGCGTCGATCCCTGATCGGGCGTATAGATGATGTAGAACGGTATGCCGCTCCGGCCGAATTTGGCGAGCCATTCCGTGATGACCGGATCGTACGAGGTCCAATCCGCGCGGAGCAGGGCGATGTCGGAACGATTCAGGCGTTGCTCCACTTCAGGGGAATGAAAAACGACGCGGTCATTCACCTGGCAGGTGAGGCACCAGGCCGCCGTGAAGTCGACCAGCACCGGCTTACCGGAGGAGCGATAACTCGCTAGTTTGTCGGGCGAGAAGGGCTCCCATTTGAGTGCGCCTTTCGATAGTTCCGAGGTGGTTTGGCGATCGGCGGCTGCCACTGGGGTAAGCGCAGCCGAGCAGTATACGGTTACGGCGATTCCGATTACTGCAGCAGCGACTCTGGGAATACGGCTTTGAGGCCATCGACCAGCGATCCATGCCGCGACGGACAACACCAAGAGCGCGAAAAGCATAAGAGCCAATTGGTTCATCCCGACCTGCTGGCCTAAAACCCAAAGCAGCCAAATCACCGTTCCGAACACGAGGAAGGACATCAACTGCTTGAGCGTCTCCATCCAGGCACCGGGTCGTGGCAGTAATCCGCTGAGCTGAGGAAAGAAGGACAGCAGAAGGAACGGAGACGCGAGGCCGATTGCTATCGACGTGAACACTGCCACGCAAGCGGCAGGAGATTGACTCAGAGCGAAACCCACCGCTACTCCCATGAGAGGCGCTGTGCATGGCGTAGCTACAACAGTCGCCAGCACGCCAGTGAAGAAGGAGCTCGAGTACTTGCCGCGTTGTGTCAAGCTGCTGCCGGTGTTCATCAGAGAGGATCCGATCTCAAATGCACCGATGAGGCTGAGGCCGAGGACGAAGAGCAGGCAGATCAAGAAGGCCACAAAACCGGGCGCCTGAAGTTGAAAGCCCCAACCCAGGCTCCGGCCGCCGGCGCGCAGCACCAGCAGAACGGCAACTAAAATCCAGAACGAAACCAGGACTCCGAGCGTATAGATCGCGGCGCTCAATTGAATTGTTTTTCGCTCGCTTCGCGAATTATCGAGCAGACTGAGGATCTTTATCGATAGAACCGGAAAGACGCAGGGCATCAGGTTCAGGATCAAACCCCCGCCGAAAGCCAGCATGAGAATAACGAGAAGGCTCTGAGTCTGAGCAGGGCGGGGAGGCGCGCCGGCCGCCGTTTGAGGCGCAGCAGAGTTGACTCGCGCCGTAATCTCGTAAGCCACCGGCTTTCCACCTTCCTCGGTGAGCAGCAAACCTTCGAGAGAAGAAACGGATTCTGCCGAATCGGCGGGTCGCTTCAAAACAAGATCCACGGATTTAGAGCCCAGCGTCACATGCTGCGGAGCAGAGTTTTGAATCTGATTCGGGTGGGCAGGGATAAAGCTGATGTTTTCCGTCCGTGGGCCTCCGCCTACAGTGAGGACGATGGAGGAAGGGGATTGTGAAGCCGAAACTGTCCAGCCCGGAGGCGGCGCGTTCGGCTTGGAATGGTTCGCCTGCGCGAAGAGTCTGCTGTTAGCTTCTATTGGCTTGGGTTCTTCTTTGCGAACGGGCAGATTAAGAGATAGCGCTGCTTTGCCGGGCATGCAGGTTTCGCGGCATACCAGCACGCGCAGGTTGGCCTTCAGATTCTGGGATTGGCCGGTTGTCAGGTCTGCGGCGGCGTTTACGGTTACCGGCAGCAGCACATCGCCGTCGTAGCCGTAATCCAGAAGCGGGCCGACGGGCAGGCGTTTCGGCGTGGGCCATTCAATGTCGCCGGCCGTTAGACCCTGCGGAAGCTCCCATTTCAGTCGTGGACGTTGACCTGAATCGCCCGGATTCTTCCAATAAATGTGCCAGCCCGGTTCGAGACGGAAGAGCAGGCCGACCTGAAAGGAAGAGCCGGGTTGAATCGAGCTGCTAGCAGAAATCAACTCCACGGTTCCATGAGGAATTTTGCTCGGCTCGGCGTGAAGAACACCGAGCGTGAAGACAGCAAGACCGGCCGTCAATTTCAGAACTTTCTGCATGGAACCTGCTTCTATTTTCGTACGAACGGCTTATAAGGTTACGACCGTGCCACTCGGGAGATATTGGGCCGTGGCCGGATAGGAGAAAGAATCTACCTGAATTGGCCCGGACTCTCCGGCATTTGGCGCGAGCGTGGTGACGCCGGAGATCTGTTGCGCATCGACGGTGAGCGTCATGTAGCCCCAGTGCTGGTCGTCAGCAGCGACCAGCTTGGCACCGGTCGTACTGTCGGTCGTGCCGACGGGCGAATTCAACTGGTGCAGGTTGTAGTAGCCTCCCATGCCCGCAACGATAAACGGTGTCGTGATCCCAGGTACAGCAACCCGCTCCACACGCTGGTAGTCATGCACATGTGCTGTCAGGACCAGATTAGGGAGCCGCTTGGAATCGTTGATGGCTTGTTGAACGGCGTCAGCCATGCGGGCGCTGCCACTATGGAAATCATCAAACGAATAGATGGGATGATGCAGCGCCACGATCAAAGCTTTGCCGGCCGGCGCGGTAGCAAATTCGTTCGTGAGCCACTGCTGCTGTACCGAATCGATCGAACCGCCCTCGGGAACATTCGTATACATTCCAACGATGGTGACGAACGGGCAATCCAGCGTGAAGTAGACGTTCGGCAGCGACATCGTCACACGGGGCGCGTCGTGAGAGTTGGGATCCACGTGCGGTGTCGCTTGCATGAAATAAGCGACCCAGCCGTCGAGTGATGTTTGCGAGCTGTTGATCGGATCGCCGTCATGATTGCCGGGAATCGAAATGATGGGCGCCGAGTACTTTGCGTAGGGCTCGTAGAACTGTGCGTAGTAGTCGGTAATTTGGCCGTTGAAATAGACGACATCTCCGAGATGGTAAAAGAAGCTGGGTGCTGCTCCCGAACCGAGAGCAAGATCCTTGACCATCAGCCCGGCGACCTCGGTCTGGTGAGTTGCGTTGTTTATGCCTCCGGTATCGCCAACGACATGAAAGACAAGCTTTCCAAGCTGGGCAGCACTGCTGTCGATGCCCGGGAGCGCGTTTTGCAGATCGTAATGATAAGGCGGCTGCCCGAGCGGCTTCGGTAAAGGTTGGAACTGCTGCGTGTCGGCGACTTCTGAAAGCGGATAGACACCGGGATGAGCTTGTGATTGTCCGCGGCCCGGAAACGGTCTTATCGAACCCTGTAACATTTGTTCTGCCTTCTATTCTGGCTCGCCTTGTTTACCGTGTGATTAATTTGTGGCGCGTAGCTCGTTTACGCGGCAGTGAAAGAAAGCCGAGGAACCGCTCCTTTACAGTCGCGGCTCGGCCGGATAGAGTCGCGGTTCTGCCGGGGGGTTTTTACCGTCTATAAAAAGGGGCGGCGGTAGTAACTTTGGCTGCTTCAGGGGGCTTGTTACACGGGCTTTTTCGGACCCCGAAATAACACGGAATGTTTCACGTGAAACATTTCAAAAGCGCAGATTCTCGCGGCAAGCGTTAGAGGCTCGCACTAACGGCAGGCGCTAAAGCATTGTACTCGTGGTGTCTAAAAATTTCGATCGTTCGTGATTCGATTTGTAATTTTCGCTCAGAGACCTCGCGCAGGCAACAGAACGGTTATACGCTAAGGCCGAAACTCGTGCCGCGAAGAGCTGATTTTGGGACAATCCGAGAACCAGCGGCGTAAAGGAGGCGAAACGGTAATAACCCCGCCTTACGGCATGCGAATTACAGGGCCGCCATGACTTCGCGGTACAGATATTTGGCGCCTTCGACACCGTCCCAGGGGCCGTCTTCGTATTCGAGCGCAAAGATCCCGGTGTAGCCGTTATTGAGCATGATCCTGACATTGCGCTGTACGTCGGGATTCTTCCAGCGGTTCCAGTATTTGGCATGCACATTTGTGTGCGCATATGGCGCGAGATCATTCAGCCCGTGAAAGAGGAGATACTCGTGCTCCCAGTTACAGAAATCCGGCGAAGCTTCGCAGAACGGATGGTTAACCTCTTCGACGATGATTCGGATGTTGATGGGATTCGCGGTCAGCCCCCAGTGATTTTCGAGCGTCACCTTTACCCCGCGTTTACCGCCGTAATCCGCCATCTCTTTGAACGATTCGATGCAGTTGGCCAAATACTTTGTGATTTCCGGATTTTTGGGATAGGAACTGGGGTCTGCGTTCGGGCTCGGCGCAATGCGCGGACCGCCGCTGTTTACCCGCATGGATTTCGTGCCGATCATCGCCGCGCCATCCAGCCACTTCTTGGCAACTTCAATACCCGCCCGCCGCCTGTCCTCATCCAGTTCGCAGATATCGCGCGGAGCGTTGTTGGAAATGTGATGAACTTTCGTGCCGGTAGTCACGCACTTGTTGGCGAACTTCTCGAGCCACTGTTTGCCGGAAGCGCTGCTGGGATCGAACTCGGATATTTTGTGCTGCTTACCGTTATATTCGACCGTCGTTTCGACATACATGCTCTCGTCGGCTGGTTCTCCGAATAAGGAACTCCAGACGTCCATCTGGTAAACGCCGGGAAAGTGTTGCTTTGTAAACTCCGGAAAGTCGAGCAGAGTGATCTCGCCGTACTTGCTTTTCATCTGCTGCGATTTCGTGTCATCTTCCGAATGGTAGTGCGTCTTGAAGTTGAAGCGGATCGGATAACTGTTCGAAGCGATGCGCGCGGCTTTCTCCTGATCGTCGAGAGGACGAATTACGCCGGCATGTTGCAGTGTTTCCGGCGTTGCCTGCTCGGATTGGCCGGAGGCAAGCCGGCCGGAACTGAAAAGAACGGCACTGCCCAGACCCGCGCCGGCATTTCGCAGAAAATCGCGCCGGTCCGATCGTTGTTCGAGATGTTTTAGCATTCTCAGTCATCGTGTTTCCCCTCCTAATTCAAGAACCCGGTAACGCGAACGCTACATAGGCTCCATCGCGCGACGTGGCCTGGCTGGTTCCCGGGTCAGCCGCATTGAGAAGTTTCGTACTGGACTGCGCGGCCGCACAAAAGACAATGTACTCCCGCCCACTGGCCTCAAATACGGCAGGAATTCCTTCGAGCGCTGCCGGCAGCTCGGCTTCCCAGAGGACCTTGCCGGTTTCCTCGTCCAGTGCGCGGACTTTGCGGTCTCTTGTCCCTGTGAAAATCAATCCGCCGGCGGTGACCACCGGCCCCAATTTGGGGAAGTGCGTGCCCGTGTTTTTGAAGCCTTTTGCGGCGAGCTCCGGAACTTCTCCTAACGGGATCTGCCATTTGATAGTTCCTTCGTTGAGGTCATATGCCGTCAGAGAAGTCCAAGGAGGAGCTATAGGCGAAAGCCCATTGCTGGCGATCATGAAGCCGAATCCGCTGCGATAGCGCGCCGGTGTGGTTATCGGTGGTTTATTTTTTTCGGAGTCATTTTCTACCGGAGTCACGGTGCTTTTGCTGAAGAGGAAAGCTCTCAACCGGCTCAGGTCCTCTCTCGACAAGGCGAACGCGGGCATCTGGCCACGGCCGTGCCGGACGGTGTCTTCTACTTCTTCGGGACTTCGCCGCGCTCCAATATCTGCGAGTGACGGAACAGTAGGGGGCTGCCCTTTCAGATCGGCATGATGGCAGATCTGGCACTTTGCCTGGTAAACAGCCAAACCCTGCTGTGCCGGCGAACCGTTTGCCGGTACTGCGAGCGATATCTCCGGCTCGAGTTTGAGCATCGCCGGCAGATCTTTTGAGACGACATACAGAGTGGCATTCTTGGGATCGACTGCCGCGCCTCCCCAGTTCGCGCCACCATTGTTGCCCGGCATCTCGACGGTATTGCGCAGCCCCGGCGGAGTAAACAGGCCTTCATTGCGCGCGCTCAGCATCTCATCTCGGATGCGTGCCCGTTCCCCGGGATCAGTAATGAAGGGGCTCAAATCATCCGCGGTGAATTTCTGGCGCGCAAAAGGAGGCGGTTTCACCGGGAACGGTTGGGTGGGCCAAGCCTCTTCTCCCGGCATGTCAGAGCGCGGTACCGGACGCTCCTCAATGGGCCACAAGGGTTCGCCGGTGATGCGGTTGAATACCCAGAGGAAACCCTGTTTGCTGACCTCCGCCACGATATCCACGCTCTGCCCGTTATGCTGAACGGTCAGCAATTTGGGACCGGTAGCGTCGTCGTAATCCCAGATGTCGTGGTGCACCATCTGGAAATGCCAGATGCGCTTTCCTGTTCGCGCATCAAGCGCCAACAGGCAATCGCCGAAGAGATCGGCGCCTAGCCGGTCCGCGCCGTAGAAGTTGTATTTCGGGCTTCCAGTCGGAACATAGACTATCCCGCGCTTCACATCGACCGAAAGCTCTCCCCATGCATTCGCTCCGCCGACGTTCTTCCACGCATCTTTCGGCCAGGTGTCGTAGCCGAATTCTCCAGGATGCGGAATGGTATGAAACGTCCACGCCAATTTACCGGTGCGGACATCGTACGCTCTTACGTCACCTGGAGCCGATTCATATTCCTGATTTGTAGCCGACCCCAGAATCAATAGATTTTCAAAGACGCGGCCAGGGGTGGTCGATTGAACGAGCAAGATATCGCCGGGATTTCGGCCCAGGCCCTGGCGCAGATCCACGCGCCCGTTTGTTCCGAACGACAAAATCTGCTTGCCGTCGCGCGCGTCGATTGCCTGCAGGAAATTGTCCTGAGAAAAGAGGAGTCGCCTCTCGCTGCCGTCTGGCGACTCCCAGTAATTGATTCCCCGGTTTGTGAGAAGGTGGCTGCTCGGATCGGTTCGATGAATCCAGATCTCTTTGCCCGTATGAGAATCGAGCGCAACGATGGAATTGTTCCTGGCCAGGACATACAACATGCCATGCGCCTGGAGCGGATTGAAGAAATAGCGATTGTTGTCTCCGGTCGGATAGCGCCAGGCTAGCTGGAGCTTTTGGACGTTCGTGCGATTGATTTGATCGAGCGCCGAATATTGCGCCGAATCGACGGCGCCGCCGTAGTGACTCCAAGTCGTGTAGTCTGGACTGTCGGAAGCCTGAACTGCACAGGCAAGCAGAAGGCTCGCGAACAAGAAACGCCAGTTCACGAAGCGAGTCTCGGATCTGTCATTCTCAGGAAGTGTTTAATGTATCAGAATGACTCGACGCAATCTGCTGTGGGGCGCCGCGCTCTGGATGGCTCCTTTCGGGACCAGTAAACCAGGTGAAGTGAAGTTTGGGGTGCGCACTCCGTTTCCGGATGGATTGAGCTTGCGACAGAGAGCGACCCTGCTAAAGAGGCTCGGCTTTGACGGAATCGAACTCGGCAACGAGTGGACAGAGCAAACTGTGGCTACAATCCGGGATGAAATCGATGGCACCGGGATCGCGGTGAGCGCGGTGGTGGGTTCCATCGAATTGCTGAACACCGATCCCGCGAAGAGGAGGGAGGGGATTGAGACCGATCGAAAGCAACTGAAGAAGGCGCGACAGCTGGGAGCGGCGGCTGTAATAGAGGTTCCGGTGTTTGGCGAGAACAAGTTTCCGGATCTTTCGCCAGTGATGACTGCGAAAGAAGTAGAGGAGAAGCTACTAGTCGCAGAGTTGAAAGAGCTGGCTCCGGATGTGGCAAATAGCGGAGTGGTGTTATTGCTCGAACCGTGCAATCACAAGGAAACGCATTTTCTGAACACTCAGGAATATGGCGCGGAAATCATTCAGAAAGTGGGCGCGCCCGGGTTCAAGTTGCTCAGCGATTTTTATCATATGCAGATAGAAGAGAAAGACATCGGCGAGACGCTGGCGAAAGTCGGGAACCTCACCGGCTACGTACACCTCGCAGACGGCTTGAAGCGCACGGAACCAGGTTCGCTGCCGTTCGACTACCGGCCAGGTTTCCATGCTTTGAAGAAGTGGGGTTATTCGGGATGGCTCACGATCGAGTCGCGGGCGACGGATAATCCGGAAGCTGCTTTGGGGCGAGCCTTAGGGTATTTGAAACGACAGTGGGCGGAGGCGTAGCTGAGGATAGCGGAATTTAGAGCAGGTCTGAAGACCTGCGCGGAGTAAACTCCGCCCTCCGGTGTGCCTTGGCCGTTACTCTGAAGGTGATGGATTTTGTGACGATCGGCTCCTGGCCACCAGCGGAGCCGAGAGATTACCGGAGCGAGCTCGAGAGAGGCAACGTTCTATTCTTTCCGACAACGCCCTTTGCCTTGCCGGAGGAGTCACAGGCGTTCCTGCGGAGTCTCGATTTTGCCGGCGGAGCGGTACACAAGAACATAGCCTACCGTCCGATCAGCGACCGGGTAACAGGAATAGAAGCGGAGAACGCCCAGGGTGAGCGCTTGCTTCAAATTATGCGGAACTACTCGCGAGCGGTTGTCGAGTTCACAAGCGAATTGCTGCCACAGTATGCTGGCGCCTGGAAGCTCGATTACGCAAGTTTCCGGCCGCTCGAAGAGGAAGGCCGAGATCTACCGCTCAACAAGCGCAACGATCTTTTGCACACAGACGCGTTTCCATCACGGCCGACCAACGGCGATCTGATCTTGCGAGTGTTTACTAATATTCACCCGTCGAAGACGCGTAACTGGGTAACGACCGATCCGTTTCCCGTCCTGGCGGATAAGTATGCGCGGGCCGCCGGTCTGGATGCAATTGCGGCGAGTACGCAAACCGTCTCAGGCAAATTACGCAAGAGCTCGCTTCGCCTGTTACGGGGAATGGGCGCGCCGGTGGCGCCGCGCTCCGGCTATGACCGTTTCATGCTGCACTTTCACGAGTATCTGAAACGAAACGACGAATTTCAGCAGAGCTGTCCCAAGTATCGTTTCAACTTTCCTCCCGGCTCCACGTGGCTCACCTTTACGGACGTGCTTCCGCATTCGGTGCATTCGGGGCAACACGCGCTCGAGCAGACGTTCATCGTTGCGCAGCGATCGCTGGCGGAACCCGAAAACTCGCCTTTGGGTGTTCTGGAGCGGCTTAGCGGACGCTCTCTTGCTGGCGCGTAGTATCGATCAACGCTCGTCCAGGATGTCGCGCTGCTGCGTGGGTGTCAGATTCCAACCGTACTCGAGCAGCGGTTTATTGGCTAGGGCGAAATCGCAGAGCAAGTGAGCCAGTTGGGCCGAGCGGGAATCTTTCGGCGTGAGACGCCGCGATGTGACATAGGAAGTCAGCTTGAGGAAACTGGCTAATTCGCTGTCCGCATAGGCATCGTATCCGCGCGGAAGCCGCGTGAGGCAGTTTTCAACGGATAACTCGAGCTTAGATTTTGCCAGCGATTTCACTACGCGTAAGAAAGCAGCGGGGTTCTCGATCATCGATTGGCGCCATGCTTGAAGGAACGGGCGCTCCGGCATCCAAAAACCTGCCGCCAGAAACGATTCCTCGGGCGAAATATGGATATAGATTTCTCCGTATTTGGAAGACTTCTGCGTGCCTACCAAGCTTGCTCCGACATGAGTCTTGAAAGGCCGCTTGTCCGGACTGAACCGGATATCACGGTAGACGCGCATGACTGGATTCTTGCCTTTGGCGCCGATTGGCAGGCCTCGCTTACGGATGAGTGAAGCAGCCTCGGTCACCAGCATCGCCATCGGCTTTTCGACATGCTCCTGGTAGATATGCTTTCTTTCCCGGAACCAATCTCGATCGTTATTCGATTTCAGATCCCTCAGGAACTGGATTCCGGATTGAGGAAAGCCGGCAAACGTGTCGACAGCTTGCTTCGATGAGGACACCTTTTTCACAGTCATGGACAATTCAGTTATGGCATACGGCCGCCAGGGATCCTAGTCCGGCTACACTAGTAGCTGAGTAAGTAAGAGCCCAACCGCTTCCTTGCGGTCGCGGCTCAGTTTTCATTCCATATGGTCGAACGTACGCTCGCCAAAGTATTTGGCACGAAACATGATCGCGAGATCAAGCGCATTCGGCCGCTTGTCGTTGCGATCAACGATCTCGAGCCCGAATTGCAAAAGCTGTCTGACGCCGAGTTAGCCGCCAAGACGCAGGATTTCAAACAGCGGTTAGCAAATGGGGCGACTCTAGACGACATTCTGGTAGAGGCCTTTGCAGTATGCCGCGAAGCCGGCCGGCGCACTTTAAACATGCGCCACTTCGATGTCCAGCTTATCGGCGGTGTCACACTGCACCGGGGCCGTATTGCGGAAATGAAGACCGGCGAAGGAAAGACGCTGGTAGCTACGTTGCCGAGCTATTTGAATGCGCTCGAAGGCAAGGGCGTCCACATCGTCACAGTCAACGATTACCTGGCACGCCGAGATTCGGAGTGGATGGGAAAGATCCACCGCTTCCTGGGGCTGACGGTTGGGACTATCGTGCATGACCTGGATGACCAGGAACGGCGGACTGCGTACTTTTCCGACATTACGTACGGAACCAACAACGAGTTTGGATTCGATTATCTACGCGACAACATGAAATTTCGCTTGGAAGATTACGCTCAGCGGGATTTCAACTTCGCGATCGTCGACGAAGTCGATTCAATTTTGATCGACGAAGCACGTACGCCGCTGATTATTGCCGGTCCGAGCGAGGAATCGACGGACAAGTACTATCGCGTCAATCGCATCATACCGGCGCTCGAACGAGGCGAGGTGATCGAGGGTAAAGAGCCCGGACAATCGTATACCACCGGTGACTTCACGGTCGACGAGAAGCATCGTAGCGTGGCTCTGACCGAAGAAGGCGTCCTGAAGGTTGAGAAGTTACTAAACACGGGGAACCTTTACGATCCCGCCAATATCGAGATGAACCATCACGTGCAGCAATCGCTGCGCGCGCACATTCTTTACCAGCGCGATCGCGATTACGTGGTGCAGGATGGACAGGTCATAATCGTGGACGAGTTCACCGGGCGCCTAATGCCGGGACGCCGCTGGAGCGATGGTCTGCACCAGGCGGTGGAAGCGAAGGAAGGCGTCAAGATCGAGCGCGAGACGCAGACACTGGCCAGTGTCACTTTCCAGAACTTCTTCCGCATGTACAAGAAGCTCTCCGGCATGACGGGTACTGCCGATACGGAAGCCGCGGAGTTCAGCAAAATCTACAATCTCGACGTTACGGTCATCCCAACCAATCGTCCGCTGATCCGCATAGAAAATTCCGACATCGTTTACCGCACAGAAGAAGAAAAATTCCGTAACGCGGCGAAAGAGATCAAAGCGCTGCATGAAAAAGGGCAGCCCGTTCTGGTCGGCACCATCTCGGTTGAGAAATCCGAGAGGCTCTCCAACATTCTGAAGAAAATGGGCGTGAAGCATGAAGTGCTGAATGCCAAGAATCACGAGCGCGAAGCGCACATCGTGGCGCAGGCGGGCCGTAAAGGCGCGGTGACGGTATCTACCAATATGGCGGGCCGCGGGACGGATATTTTGCTCGGCGGCAATCCGGATTTTCTGCTCGAAGATCGCTTGAAGAAGTACGGCAAATCACCCGAATTACTGGCGCCGGCCGAACTGGAAGGGATCAAGAACCAGGTTAAGAGCGAGATGGACGCCGAGCATAACGAAGTAATAGCGCTTGGCGGGCTGCACATTTTGGGGACGGAGCGCCATGAATCGCGGCGCATCGATAATCAGTTGCGTGGACGCGCCGGCCGTCAGGGCGATCCCGGCAGTTCTCGGTTTTATCTTTCGCTGCAAGACGATCTGCTGCGTATTTTCGGCGGCGAGCGAATGCAGAATCTGATGTTGCGGCTCGGCATGGAAGAAGACGTGCCGATTGAATCGAAGCTGATTACGCGCCGAATCAAGGCGGCGCAGCAAGCGGTAGAAGCGCAGCACTTCGCCTCGCGCAAGCACGTACTCGAATACGACGATGTCATGAACAAGCAGCGCCAGGCGGTCTATGGAATGCGCCGGCAACTGCTCGAGGGAGAAAACCAGAAGGAGCGGATGATGGACATCGTCCGCGGCATCATAGCCGGTTTTGTGGACCAGTTTGTTCCTGAGAATGCGCGCTATGACCAATACGATCTGGTTGGATTGCAAACCGCGGTTCTCAATCAATTCGGCGCAAAGCTCGATCCGGACGAGTTGCAGGGTCTGAACCGCCGCGATATCGAAGCGAAGCTCAACGATATTCTTGCGGAGCGCTACGACCAGAAAGAAAGCATGATCGGGCCGGAAAACATGCGCCAGGCGGAGCGCATCATCATGCTCAACGTAGTGGACAACCAGTGGAAGGACCATCTCCTCTCGATGGACCACCTCAAGGAGGGGATCGGTCTTCGCGGCTACGGGCAAAAGGATCCGCTCATCGAGTACAAGAAGGAATCCTTCGACATGTTCCAGGACATGATGGACCGGATCGAAGACGAGACCATCAAGTTCCTGTACTTTATGCGCATTGAAGCGGGAGTGAGTACGCCTCCTCTGCCGTATCCCGAAACGGAAGAAGAAGAGGACATCTTTGAGGGCGCCGATACTGCGGATGCGGATACCTCGCCGGCGTCCATCGAGGCGAAGCGCCTGGAAGAGGAGGCCAAGCGGAGAGAAGCGCAGAAGTCGGTGCTCGACCTCACTCGTAATATTCAGCGCAAAAAGGATCGCGAGATGGCCGAGTTGCACCTCACGGGCAGCAATGGAACTGGGCAATCGCAAGCGGCGTCCAATAGCAAGGGGCCGAAGGTCGGGCGCAACGATCTCTGCCCATGTGGAAGCGGAAAGAAGTACAAGAAATGCCATGGCGCAGCGGCTTAGGTTTTAGAACTCTAGCCGCACTCGTTTTTTTTTCGATCGCAGTTCTGGCCGACGATCAAGCCCTCTGGACTGAATACGGGCTGGTTCACTCAGGGACGCTTCAGCAGGGAAAGCTGAAAATCACGACCTACGAGATGAAAGACCCCACGGGCGCGCTGGCTGCCTGGGAATGGCAGCGTTCGCCGAACGGCAAAACGTGCGATCTGGCCCCGGCGTGCAATCAAGACGGTAGCCGCACAGTTATCTCCGATGACAACTACGTGCTCGTACTCGAGGGCGCTGTGCCTGGGAAGGCGCAGGTTACGGAGATCATGAACGGGCTTCCGAACAAGCGCGACAGCTCGCTGCCGGCTATTTTGACGTTCCTGCCACAACACGGCATGGTGCCGAATTCCGCCCGTTATATTCTTGGCCCTGTATCACTAGCGGCTTTCGCACCGGAGCTTGCTTCCGCCAACCCGGGCTTGGAGAACGGAGCGGAAGCGCAAGTGGCCGATTACCGCATCGGCAATGAGAGCAAACCTCTGCGGCTGGTGCTCTTCTATTACGCCACCCCGGAGATGGCGCGAATTCATACTGCGAGCTTCAAACGGCTTGCCGGTTTTCACGTGAAGCGTTCCGACGTTCTGGTGGCATTGGCGCTTCCGCCGGCCACACCTGAGCAGAGCGATACGCTTTTAAGCCGGGTTCAATACGAAGCCAAGATTACCTGGAATGACGCGCCTCCGCCGAGTCCGATAAAGCCTCTGTATCAGCTACTGCTGAATATCATTTACCTAAGCCTTGTTCTAGCGGCGATTTGTTTGCTGGCCGGCCTGTTCTATGCAGGTATGCGGATTTATCGCCGCCGGTACGGAACGCTCGAGGCAGATGAGGCGATGACGACCTTGCATTTGACGGACTGAGCCAGCTCCGGTAGACTACGCCAGCTTACGCGCGTAATCAACTTCGATTCTCATATCCTCGTTTATGTCGCCTTCCTTTTCGTATTCGATGGCAACCAAGCCTGGAAATTGAATCTGCTTTAGTTCCGTCATCACTTCGGGAATATTCGCGACGCCACGGCCGAGCAGGACATTGTGTTCTGCACCAGCGGCAGCAACATCTTTCAAGTGCACAATCTTGAGATAAGGCGCCAGGCGCCGTACCGCGTCGACCGGATCATGGCCGCATGCTGCCATCTGGCCAACATCGAGAGTGGCACCGATAGTTTTCGAGCGGCCTGCAAGGCCGCGCAGCACGTCGTCTACGCTCTGATAGGCGAATTTGTGGGCAAACCAATGATTGTGAATGCCGAATGTCAGGCCTTCGCGAGTGAAACGCCCGTCGATTTCGGCGAGAATCGGCCCTGTGGCGTCACCCGAAACGTTGCGCGCTCCGAAGATCTTCGCATTCCGCACTGCGTCATTAATATGTTGTTCCGTCTTGATGGTTGCGGTGTAGTACGAGACACAACGAATGCCTGCGGCGTCGAATTTACTTCGCGCCGATTTGCACATTTCAGCTGTCGGAGGCGGCGTTAATAACATGAACTCGCCCCTGGACATCTCTATTTCGGAGATCTTCAGTTTCCGTAATTGAACGATCATGCCGTCGATCGAGAGGCTGTGATAAGAAAAGGTTCCGACGCCAATGTTCAAACGGTTTTCAGCCGGTAATGGCGACCGCGATGCCGTAAATAATGCGGCGGCAGTGCCTGCAAATCTTCTTCTAGTGATCATCTGGGCCGACTATTTGGGCGCTGGCCGGGGCGTTACATCTGCATCGACGAGACCAAGAGCCCACTTGATGGCTCCTATGTACATCTGCTGGAAATCGGCGCGGTCCCAATTCTCTTCGACATGGCCGAGTGTCGAGTAATACACGCGTCCTTTGCCGTACATCTTGGCCCAGGCGACGGCGAAGTCCCGATCGGTCCGGTGTACTTTGGGGTTTTTCAGATCGAGCTTGGAGGAATCGAGCCGCATCAACACGCGGCATTTGTCGCGCGAAAAATCTTTGATCTGGTAGATCTCGTCTCGAATGGTGAAGGCAGAAGGCCATTGCTCCATGCCCGGGAATTTCGGATCTTCGACGAGTATCGGAGCGTCGAACGTTTTCCACGGATGTTCATCGAAATAGCCGCCGACCATCTCTCCGTATTCGGGCCAATTCGTGAAAGTGATGGTCGCGCTGTGGACGCCAATAAAGCCTTTGCCGTCGTCGTGAATGAAAGATAGGAAGTCAGCCTTCTGCTGATCCGTCATCTCCAGATTTCCGCCCGTATAGAAGAGCACGGCGTCGAAGTCATTCAAGTTTTTGGCGTTGTACTCGAGTTTGCTTTTCGTGAGAGCTTCGGTGTCAGTCCGAATGAAGGTGTCCCAAAGGCCAGTTTCGCGACCTAATCTTTCGACAGTTGAAAGGGCGTGCGAGACGGCCTCGTGCCGGTAGCCTTTCTCTTCACCAACTGCGAGCAATTGCTTGCGCGGGCGCGGCTGATTCTGCGCGCTGCCAAAGCAAATCGAGCCGAGAACGAGACACGCGAGAATGATCCGGCGCGGGCGGCTCATCGAGTGGCGATCTCGGCGCCATTTTTCTTATCTGCGAAAAGATCTTTGACCGGCATCTTCGCGTCGAAGACCAGATTAAAGAAGCCCACCATCATTTCATCCCAGCTCTGTTCACCCCAGGTGACTTCCTTTTTAGGATCGGCGTTATCGGGATTGTTCGGTGAGTTGTCGAAGTGAGCGACGCATTCGATCTTCGTGCCCTTCGGCAGCAGAATCGGTTTCTCGAGTGTGTACCAGTTCTGCCAATGCCAGTTGTAATGCGGCACGCTCAAGATGGTTTGCGATTCGCCAGTCGGGTAAATGAGCTTATACAGAAAATCTTTGCCGCGTCCATGCATGTGCGGGTGCAGTCCTGAAAGCTCCACTTGCGTTCCCACTTCAAAGCTGGCGTCGACACGATAATCCGGATCGCCAGGAGGAATCTTGAACGTGCCGTTTGTTGCGGAAAGAGTGAGCACGCGCTGTTGCGGCGGCTCTTTCGCGAAGACAATGCCGAGCCTCGTCTGGTCGCGAGTAGGCTTGCCGTTGGGCGTGTAGTGGACCTGAAAAACGATATCGGAGCCGGCCTTGATGAGCTTTGCCTGGCCCGGGCGCAGAATCTCCGCGGGCTGCCCGGGCGCGTATCCGACGAGAAAGTCGCTGGGCAGCGCGCTGGTATCCGGTTGTTCTTTGGTCTTGACCTGAGGCGCGATGAAGAATTGTCCCGGTTTCTCTCCTCGAAACCAGTTCGATTGCGGCTCTCTCACGAAGGCAATGATGTGATGCACGACGGCGCGATCAGTGGGCCGGACTTCGGCAGCCTGCACCCACATGTCGCGCGTGAAACCGGTAGGGACGATGATGTGTTGATAATCGACAACGCCGGAAGCGGGCACATCAAAGGCTAGCGGTAATTGCATCACCAGATCCGGCTTGCCGATCTGCCATCCTTCGACCCAGTCGATTGGTTTGGGCATTTTTTTCGGATCGCCTTCAGGCGCTTTGGCGTCAGCCCAGGCTGCGAGGGTATCGATTTCGCTCTGTTTCAGTTCATTTGCGTTGCTGAATGTGCCGTAATGCGGGTCGGCGAACCACGGCGGCATCTTATGGCGCAGCACTGCTTCTTTGATGGCTGCAGCCCAAGGCCGGGTCTCTTGATACGTCAACATGGAGAACGGGCCGGCCTCGCCGGGGCGATGACAAGTCTGGCAGTGAGCCTGCAGAATGGGTGCGATGTCCCTGGTGAATGTGGGCGGAGCAGGCGTCGCGGCAGAGATTATGAGCATCCCTAGAAAGAAATGGGAAAGGCAGTATCCGGCGCGAATCATTAGGCTCCTCGAGTGCGTCATATCTCTTGTAACACATTGCAGCCACGGCGGTTAAGCACAAGACGGGAGCCCTTTTCCACAAGCTTCCCAGAAGCTGCGCTCAGCAAAGAGAAAAACATCTTTTCGCCTAAATGGTTTGTAGACTGGTACTTACAGCAATGGTTCGGATTGCAGGAAAAATGCCCTTGACTTCACCCCCCGCTCGCCCTACACTCCAATCACAAACAGGTTTTGATGGTTGCGATGCCATCGGATCTGATTCTCCCATCAAACGTAACTCCCGGGAAGACCGGGAGCCTGACAACAGGAAGAACGATGCTCATTCCACAAGAATGAGCATTTTCTTTTATTTAAACCTTGATCCGAGTCGCAGGTGAGGCCGGCCCCGGCAAAACCGTCTGAAAAGCCGCAGACCTGGCGGGAACGGTTCGATGCGCTTGGTAACGTACCACCACTGCTGCGGATGGTGTGGGAAACCAGCCGCCCGCTGACTGTTTCAACACTGTTACTACGCTGTGTATCGGCTCTTTTCCCGCTCGCTACGCTGTGGGTTTCAAAGCTGATCGTGGATCTGGTAGTGCGGGCGATCCGGCACCAGCCGTATCACCGCAGCGACATCTGGAAGCTCCTGATTTTGGAGTTGTTGCTGGCGATAGGCGCGGATACACTCGGGCGGTTTGTCTCACTAGTGGACAGCCTGCTAGGCGACCGGTTCACGAATCACGTCAGCATCAAGCTGATGGAGCACGCCGCTTCGCTTGACTTAGTTTCCTTCGAGGATCCTGTGTTCTACGACAAGATGGAGCGAGCGAGGCGGCAGACGACTGCGCGGCTCGGAATGCTGGCTGGCCTCGCCACGATGGCCCAGCAGGTACTGACGCTGATTTCGCTGCTTTCTGCTGTTCTTTTCTACTATCCCTGGCTCCTGCTGCTTCTGGCCGCGGCTACTCTGCCGGTTTTCTGGGGTGAGACGCGCTTTGCCATGCTGAACTATTCCATGCTTTACCGCTACACCCCTGAGCGGCGGGAACTGGATTACCTGCGCTATCTGGGAGCGAGTAACGAGAGCGCCAAAGAAGTAAAAATCTTCGGAATAGGGAAATACCTCATCGACCGCTCGCGAGCGCTCTTTGATCGTTTCTACGCCGAGAATAAGCATCTGGCGGTGCATCGGGCATGGCATGGAACGCTGTTGAATCTCGTCCCTACCGGGGCGTACTATTTCGCCTACGCACTGATTATTTTGCGCGCCTTGGCCGGAAGGCTAAGTGTTGGCGACCTTACTCTCCTTGTAGGTGCGTTTTCGAGGGCGCGCGGCATCATGGAGAGCCTGGTCTCGGGTCTGGTAGGGATCTCGGAACAAGCTCTGTTCATCAAGGATCTTTTCGATTTCTTCGAAACGGAACCAGCCATTTACTCGCGCCCGGATGCAATTCCGGCGCCGCGGCCGATCCGGGATGGCTTCGAATTTTCAAATGTGTCATTCGCCTATACAGGTTCGACGAAGAAAGTTTTGCAAGACATTAACTTTCGCTTCTACCCCGAGGAGAAGATTGCGCTTGTGGGAGAAAATGGCGCGGGCAAAACGACTCTAGTGAAACTTCTGGCGCGGCTCTACGACCCGACCGAAGGGAGGATTCTGCTCGACGGCGTCGATCTCCGCGACTACCAGGTCGAAGATTTACGGCACGAGATCGGGGTAATTTTCCAGGACTACATGCGCTACGACGCGCTGGCCCTGCAAAACATCGGATTCGGCCGGATCAACGAACTCGGGAACCAGGAGCGGGTCGTTCGCTCGGCAGAAAAGAGTCTGGCAGCAGCGGTGATAGACAGTCTTCCCGGCGGATATCAGCAGATGCTGGGAAGGCGCTTTGAAGGCGGAATCGATCTCTCGACCGGACAATGGCAGAAAATCTCCTTGGCCCGCGCATATATGCGGGATGCCGAGATCCTGATCCTGGATGAGCCAACGGCGAGCCTCGACGCTCGCGCCGAGTTCCAGGTGTATCAGCGATTCGTAGACTTGACGGCCGGCAAAATGGCCATCCTGATTTCGCATCGCTTTTCGACGGTCCGGATGGCGGATCGCATCCTGGTTCTGGAACATGGCCGGATTGTGGAGCAGGGCTCGCACCGGCAATTGGTGGCGCTCGGCGGAAAATACGCGGAGTTATTCGAGCTGCAGGCGGCTGGCTACCGATAGTGGCAGCGTGGTTTACTAATTGATGCAGGGTCAATAATTAGGGAGTCATTCAAATGGTGAGAGTCCAAATTCTTTTGACCGCTGCCGCTCTTTACGCGGGCTCCTGTTTCGGAGCTTCTCCGGCGATCGGCACTATCGGCGGCAATGCCTCGATCACGGAGGGAACGCAACTCGAAACCGCGGCGGCCCCGAGCGATGTCAGCCTCGAAAACGGTGTAAATGTACGCTTATCTCCAAGATCGGCGGGGACGGTTTTCAGCGACCATCTGGTGTTGGAAGAAGGTTCGCTACGCGTCGATAACTTCAACGGGTACACAGTCGATGCCGGACAGGTTCAGATTCAAGCAACGGATGCGGGCGCCCAGGCCGTGGTGCGTGTGACAAACAAGACGGTTGAAGTGGCCTCGGTTGGCGGGAACCTGAATGTTACCGACGGCGGTGCGATGCTGACGCGAGTCGTATCTGGCACAAGAATGTCTTTTCAGCAGAGCGCGGCAAGCGCGCAGAGCGGAGCGGCGCCGGCCCATAAGAGGCTTCCCTCTGACGAGCACATCATGGTGTGGATGATCGGCATTACGGCAGTGGCCGCGCTCGCGATCGGTTTGACAGCGGCGGCGCAAGGGAAGAGCCCGTTCTGAATAGTCAATATGCTGATGAGCAACATACACATCAGCGGCCCGGAGATCAAGCGGCTCTAGAGTGGACTTCAAGGAAGACACCGAGCTGAAAAATGAAATTCGCTCGCTGGGTATTCAACATTGCGGGTGCTTACGGGGTGATCTCGGTAGCGCCGCTGTATTTCATGGAACAGGCGATTGACCGGCAAACGCCACCGCCGATTACACATCCGATGTTCTTTTATGGATTCGTGGGCGTGACTTTAGCGTGGCAACTGCTGTTCTTTGCAATCGCCAAGCAGCCGGTGCGTTTGCGCCCGGTCATTCCTTTTGCCGTGCTGGCGAAGCTGAGCTTTGGTATAGGCGCCCTGGCGCTATACTCTCGCGGCAGGTTGGACCACAATGATCTGTGGTTCGGCGGCATTGATTTGGGACTCAGCGTGCTGTTTCTGGCAGCGTGGTGGCGGCTAGCGCAGAATAGTACGCCAGCCTAGCTCGAACTGGCACATCGCCTGGCAATGGGCAGTCTGAGGCTTTGCCGCATGCTTTCATGATCGCGCCGCACGAACTATTAATTCTTTAATTGACAACGGCGCGGAACTGCTGTACAACTCAATTATTAATTCCTTAGTGGAAAGCTGAAATTATAAATTGTCACGCCGGCCATCGCGAGAATTGACGGAAGCAGAGTTGCGCCTGATGAATGTGCTTTGGCGCGACGGGCCCGCGACAGTGGCTGAGATTGTGGCCAGCCTGCACACGCAACCGCCGCTTGCCTACAACACGGTATTAACAACACTTCGCATTCTCGAGGGGAAAGGTTATCTGCAGCACAAGAAAGAACGGCGGGCATTTGTGTACGAGCCGCGCGTGGCCCAAGAGGAGGCCAGCACCGGCGCCGTGAAACATCTACTGTCTCGCTTCTTCAATAATTCCCCGGAACTGCTCGTCGCGAGCTTATTGAAAGACGAAACGCTTGGCAGGAAGGAACTGAACCGGCTCAAGCGATTGATTGCGGAGCGCGATTGATCGATCGCGAGCGCGATTAAACAAGGTACGAGAAAGGCACAGGAAATATGCTCCAGTTATTCATCAGCCAATGCGATGGCGTTGCAAGGTTGATTGCCGCTGCCTGCGCGAACGCAGCTATTCCGAGCGTCCTCGCAGTTGCCGTGGCGGTCCTGGTGACACGGTTGAAGATTTGGAATTCGGCCACGCGGTACTGGGCATGGTGGCTGATGTTGGCGTTCCTGGTCCTGTTGCCCGTGTTGCTTGTTGCATTCCCTCCACCTGCCCGAGGCACTCGAGTGGCCGTCGTCCCGGTTCGTACGGTAGATATGCGATTCGTGCGTAGCGATGTGACGCCAATACTCGAAAGGATTGCCCCATCGAATCCGATGCGAGCCGACTCGGCGAGGTTTTCTCGCGCGATACCGGCTCTACTTTTTGCCATCTATTGCGGCTTCGTGTTCTGGCAACTTTCACGCATCGCTTTTGGATTGCTTGCCGGTATGCGACTGAAGGGAAGAGCGGAAATCTTCCCTGACGCGAGTGCCCGATTTGCCGCATTGATTCGGGCGCTGCGGGTGCGCCGCAGAGTTTCTCTTGCCACTTCTGACCAGATATCCGCGCCCGTAGCGATCGGATACTGGACGCCGTGCATACTTTTACCGCGCAAGTTGCTGGGCCAACTCGACGACGCCGAAATGGAACAAGTGATCGCGCATGAACTGGCTCATATCAGCCGGTATGACGATTGGTGGATCGGAGTTCAGAAGCTGATCCAATCAATTTTTCTGTTTCATCCGCTGGTGCACTTGATATCACGGCGTATTGATCTCGAGCGCGAGATGGCATGCGACGATCGCGTGATTTCGTCGTACCAGCCGCGAGAGTATGCTGCCTGCCTGACGAAAATTGCGGAGCTTGTGGAGTTCGGCGCCGCGACAGCCTTGACGGTTCCGCTCCTGGCGCGCAAATCGCACCTATCTTCGCGCATCGAGATGATTCTCGATCGGAGACGGGCACACATGCCGGCGATTTCTATTCGTCGTTTGGTAGTCTTTGCCATGTTTAGCCTATTGGCAGCTTGTCTCAGCCTGCGCGCTCCAGCACTCTTCGCGTTCCCTGCTTTGAGCGCCGCTGAATCCAGGCCAGAACTCCCGGCGCTGAGCGCTCAACCAAGCACGGCTCAAACCCAAGGCGACGTACCTGCAAAACAGGCTCGCGGATTATCCGACTCTATCGATTCCATCGCAGTGACGTCGGAGAACGGGTCAAGCATCACCTTCGAGGAGAACGGCAACGAGCGGACCGGCCATTCACCATTTCCCCGCGGAAGTATAGTTTTCGAGCGAAGCGGAAACTCGTACATCATTCGCGATCATTCGACGCTGGCCGCCGCGCAGGAGCTTTTGCGGCCCCAAGAGGAACTTTCCCGGCAGCAGGAGGAGTTAGGCAGCCAACAGGAGAAGCTGGGCGAGCTGCAGGAGAAACTCGGTCAACAGCAGGAGTCGCTTTCGAATCGCAGCCTGGATCGCGCGACTGTCATCGATCTCGAGAAGCAGCTTCGGAACCTGGAAGGGAAGATTCGATCGATTGACGTCGAGAAGAATCTGAAGACTGCAAGTGATGCGCAAGAGCGGATAGCTGAATTGCAGGCGCTGCTCGGCGACATGCAATCCCGTATGGGCGATGAACAAAGCAAGGCCGGAGAAGAGCAGGGAAAACTGGGCGAGCAACAAGCCCGTCTCGGCGAACAACAAGGCCGTTTGGGTGACCGGCAAGGCAAGCTAGGGGAGCAGCAGGCACGCGAAGCGAAGCGCGCGGAAGAAAAGCTGAAAGACCTGATTCGGAGTGCCGAAGCGAACGGGCTGGCCAAACCGCTGCAGTAATGACGAGAGTTGGCCCTCTATTCGCACCGCAAAGCCGAATTCGGATCCGTGCGCATCGCGCGCAGAACGGGTCCGATAGCCGCCAGGCACGC
This sequence comes from Terriglobia bacterium, assembly GCA_963738555.1. Lineage (GTDB taxonomy): Bacteria > Acidobacteriota > Terriglobia > Bryobacterales > Bryobacteraceae > Bog-105. Next base: position 127,132 of record CAVTXN010000022.1, on the reverse strand, counting down.
GACGAGCGCGATGATTGAGCCGGCGCAGAGAAAACTAAGCGGGTTGCGAATACCGACGCCGAAGAGAATTCCGTCGTGCTCATGCGGGACCATGTAGAACCTGTTACCAAACGTTGCTCCGAGCGCAAGCGCGATAAACAAACCGGCAATCGAGCCTGCTGCGGTGACTGAGAGAATACGGCGCAGCACGAAATTCCGAATGTGCGCGTTGCCAGCACCCAGAGCGATGCGCACGCCGATATCACGAGTCTGCCGGTGAAGGCGCGCCCCTTCATGATAGGAATATCGAGCAGATCGAAGTAGCCGGGGGTCACGCTGCGCTGAAACGAGTACGGTTCGGATCCATGTTCGGGCCGTGGACGATCTGTGCGAACAAATTTCACACCCGCGCTTGGCCCCATGGGCAAGCCGTTAGAAAGAGCTGCTTCCTTGACGCCGGCAGTGTGCGAGAGCGTTGCTTTATCTTTCGTTTCGGGGAAAGGGCAGCACTCCCCTTCAGTGACTTTTTCCTGACCCAAGGACCTCCGCTTCGGTGATAGTTTACGTGACCCAATGCGCCGCCTTGATCCCACGGCGGCGATAATCATAGCTTGGCCGATCCTTTGCGCTCGGAGGTGCCGATCAGCGGTTCAGTTAATCAAACTCGAGTTGAAGCTCATCCTTCTGAGACTTAGGCTGTTTGGTAGGTGTGCTCCGGAGATCCTTCCATTTCCCCTTGGCTCAGCTGAATCATGTATAAGAGGTGGCCGTCTGGATCTTCGAAATACGCCGTTTTGCCGACCTTATCCTGGCTGATAGGCCCACGGAACCGGACACCCTGTTGTTTTAGAATTGCAACACAGTCTTCGATATTTCCTGCTAACTCCAGGCCGATTACGATTGATCCGTTTCGGCCTGCCGGGTTCGTGTTGGATGCTGGATGGAGGCCAATAGCCAGCTTGCCGGTTTCGACCGAGGCCCAGTGGTTGCCAAACCTTTGGGCCAAATTCAGACCGAGGATTTTCGTGTAGAAATCCACTGATCGATCCATGTCCGACACGAAGATTGTCGCGTTTCCATTTGAGAACATCGCTTCTTCTCCTTAGGGCCCGGGATGGGCCAACTCCTTAGTATTCAGGATCAGAATAAGATTGAAAAGAGCCATTTTGAAGACGCCCGTCAAAGCTGTTGTCCCGAAGATTCGGCTGGAGCCAAGTTCAGCCCTACCAATGCAACGGCAACTGTATCGGGCGCTACATCAGATCATCATTCATGGACGGCTGGACGAAGGTATCGCTCTACCCTCAACCCGGCGACTTGCCACGGCTCTTGGGGTCTCCCGAAACACGGTCCTGTTCGCGTACGAGCAACTGGAGGCGGATGGAGTGATCTATGGACGGACCGGCTCCGGCACCTATGTAGATCGAACTAATGCTGCCATTTGTTTCCTTGATCCCGATGATCACACCCTCCACTGTTTGCGAGGGGCATCAATTTAATGAATTAATGACGAAGGCGGCTCTGGATCCGGCCGATCACGGTGAGGCGTCAGAAAGCGGCGGCGCCGGCCTCGGCAACCGAGTGGTCCTGCTTGCCCAAGCCTCCGCTGACGCCGATGGCGCCCATGACCTGGTCGCCGCGTTTCAGGGGAATGCCGCCCGCGAAGATCATCACCCGGCCGTGATTCGAAGCGTGAATACCGAAAAACTGATCGCCTGATTGGCTGTTCTCGCCAAGCGCTTTCGTTTCGATATCGAAGGCCCGCGAGGTCCAGGCCTTATTGATGGCGATATCGACGCTACCAATCCAGGCATTATCCATACGCACGTGCGCAACGAGATTACCGCCTTGATCCACCACGGCGATGTTCATGGGTTGACCGATCTCTTGCGCTTTTTTCTCTGCTGCGGCGATGACGCGTCGGGCATCTGCCAAAGTGACCATGTTTAATCCTCCAGTTTTTTATCTATTGCAAAGTGTACAAATAGCCAGCGATGTCGCCGGCATCGTTGTGCGTGACACCCAGGTTGGGCATAACGGTCTTTTCATCTACAGCTTTCGGATTTTCGATCCAACGGACCATGTTATCGGGTGTGTTTTGCAGAACACCAGCGATGTAGATGCGATTTGCGATTCCGGAAAGAGGCGGCCCGGCGAGACCGGAGGCGCCGGAGATTCCTGGAATGATGTGACACGAGCCGCAGCCATAGTGTTGAATTTTTTGTGCTCCGCGGCTGGCGTTTCCACCGGTGGTGACATCAGCCATATGCTGTCGTTGATTGGCATTGCCGCAGCCGGAGAGAGCGATTGCGGAGAGCGCGAAAGAGACGGCGAATATCGATTTACTTGACACCGCGCGACCTCTCGAGCATAGCGTCGCTTTCTTTCAGCCAGGCGGCAAACAACCAGAGGCCGGCGACCAGATAGACAACTCCGCCGGGAACCCACATAATCAGCCCGCCGATTTGCTGGTCTTGAAGCGGAGTTAGTCCCCAGGCCTGTGTTGTAGTTGCGTATCCGGAATACCAAAGGCGCGGGGCGAAGGTAAGAAGCGCCCCGAGAATGCTGGTGTGGACCGCGGTGGTGAACAGGTAGAACACTCCGGCCCCATAGGCCTTGCGGCCGTGAGCATAGAACAGCGCCCACCAGAAGAGAAGTGCAGAGAGAAAGAAGCTCAGATGCTGTGCGCTGTGGACGAGATCGCTTCGCAAAGTGAGATCGAAGAGGAAGGGAGCATGCCAGATCCAGATGGCAGCGGCGTGGAGAGACCAGGCGGTTAGTGGGTCTGTAAGGAACATCCAGGAGCGGCGCACATAGCCGGCTTTTGCCCATCTGCCGAGATGGCGACGCCATTCAAGTGGTAGCGCGAAGAGGAAAGTTGCAAGCGGACGGGAGAGCACGAACAGCGGCGCGGCAATCAGCATTAGTACTTCGTGTTGCAGCATGTGTGCCGAAAAGAGCGCTTCGCCAAGCGGATGGAGGGGTGAAACAAGCGCACTGGCGAGCGCGATCCAGCCGGACCAGAAGAACACGCTTTGGCGGTGAAGTGGCGAACCCTGAATGCGAGCGCCGCGCGCATAAAGCAGACCGGAGATCAAGAGCGGGAGAACGACTCCGGGCTCAAATTCCCAGGCAGACCACAGTTCGCCGGGGCGGAGTGCCTCGGCAGCGTGGGCGAGCGCCGGGGCGAGCAGTGCCATGAGGACAAGACTGCGCTTCATTGACAGGCTCCGAGAACGAGCTCCGGAATCGCCTGAGCGATGATGATGACGCATGTGAAGCCGCTGGTCAAAACGCCGGCAAAGGCCATGGTGCGGCTGCGGGAAAGCGTATCTCCTCCGCGCGGATCGGTTTCTTTACCGAGCGCGTTCCACTCACGCCAAGCCATCAGAGCGAAGGCGAGAGAGATCGCGAAAGCAATGATCGATACCAAATAGAGGGCCAGCTTCGTTTGAAAGATGCAGGCCCACGGATTGAGTGCATAGAGTGTCAGGAAGCTGGCGAGCCAGACAAAAGGGCCGCCGAGTACCCCCATCCACAAGGCGAGATCGCGATTCATAACTCGAGCATTACCGGCCTCATTGAGCGCTTCCGAAGATACGCGGTCCCCAGTAGATGACTACGTAAATCGGTATCCAGATCGCCACCAGAAAGTACCAGACTACGGTGTCGACGTGAACTCCGAGACGCTGTTTTTCGCCGTAGCGGCCGGTCAAAACGATGACCAAGAGGACCACGGTGAACATGGCGTCTGCAATGAAATCGAAGCTGTGCAATCCGAGAAAAGCCCAGACGTAAGAGCCTTGCACGTCGGCCTGCCAGTTGAAATTCAGCGAATGCCATTCGAAGATTCGCATGACGAAGAAGATGGCGGCAAGCACAAGATTCATCGCCATGTGCAAGATCATCCCGCGACGGTTATTCGCTTTGGCCGCCTGGCTTGCCCAATATGCGAACAGCGCGCTCAGGATGAGCGGAATGAGCGCCAGAGTGGGGAGCAAGAGATGCGGAAACTGATCGCCGGGAGGCGGCCAGACATCGACGCGCAACCGGACATAAAGAAACGCGCCAATCAGAATGCAGAACATGCTGCCTTCGATGAAGTCGATGCACAGCTGTCCCCACCAGAGTGGGGATTGACTGGAGATGTCGTAAGGCGGCAGATGACTGATGTCGAGAGTTTTCACGCTTCCATCTCCACAGGACGGTGCGGCCAAAACCAGCCGATCAAGGCGATACCGGTGGCAATCGAACCCCAAACGATATACCAGTTGTTGAATACTGAACCGGCGAATCCGATGCTTACTCCGATAGCGGTAAGCAGGGGCCAGATGCTGGGCCCTGGAAGAACGTAGCGATGATGCGGTTCGGCGTCCATGAGAGTGGTGACCAGGACCTCGCGCCGATCATTGCGGAGACCGGTGACAATGGCGCGATCGTCTTTCGGAACCCAAAGCGGATAGCGGCTCCCGGCGACGGGCAGGTATTCGAAGTTATAGCTTTCCGGGGGCGATGCAGCAGCCCACTCGAGACTATCAGCGTCCCATGGATTGTCTCCGGCGATTTCACCGACTTTACGGCTTAGGAAAACATTCACCAGAAAAATAATGCCGCCGAGTGCGATGATGCAGGCTCCCCAGGTCGCAAGCAGATTGAGAGGTCCCCAACCCATCTCAGGCGGATAGGTGTAAATGCGCCGGGTCATGCCTTTGAGGCCCAGAATGTGCATCGGGAAGAAGGTCAAATTGAAGCCGACGAACAGGACCCAAAAGTTGATTTTTCCGAGTGTCTCATTCATAAGGCGGCCAGTCATTTTGGGAAACCAGTGGTAGAAAGCTCCGAAGAGCGGGAACAGTGCGCCGCCGATCAGTACGTAATGAAAATGGGCCACGACGAAAAACGTGTCATGCACCTGCAGGTCGAGCGGCACGGAGGCTAGCATGACGCCTGTGAGGCCACCCAGAACGAAAATCGCGATAAAGCCAAAGACGAAGTGCATGGCGGTGGTCATGCGAAGGCGTCCGGTCCACATGGTTGCGATCCAACAGAAGATCTGTACACCACTCGTAACGGCGATCATCAGGCTTGCCGCGGTGAAATAGGCCTCACCGATCTGTGGGAGCCCGGTCGCAAACATATGGTGTACCCAGAGGCCAAACGCGATGAAGCCGGTGGCGATTTGCGAGAGGACCAGGGCCGGGTAGCCGAATATTTGGCGCCGCGAATGCGCAACAACGATGGACGACACAAAGCCCAGGGCGGGAACGAAGATGATGTAGACTTCCGGGTGCCCGAAGAACCAGAAGATGTGCTGATAAAGAATGGGGTCGCTACCTTCGGCTGGATTTACGAATTGAGTACCGCTCGTGCGATCGACCAGAAGGAAAGAACTGGCGATCATGATGGCGGGCATTGCGAAGATCACCATGAACGATTGCACGAGGATGGACCAGCAGTAGACGGGGATGCGGTTGAGTGACATGCCGGGCGCGCGCATCTTGAAGATAGTCGCGATCAACTCGGCACCCACACACATGGCAGAGACCTCAGTCCAGGTGATCATCTGGCACCAGAAATCGACGCGCTTGCCGGCGTCGAACTGAGGACCGGCGAGGGGCGGGTAAGAGAACCAACCAGCATCGGGAGCGGAGTTGCTGAAAACGCCCCAGTACAGAAAGATGCAGCCTGCCAGATACATCCAGTACCCGAAGGCATTCAGGCGCGGGAAGGCGACGTTTCTGGTTCCGAGCATAAGCGGAACGAGATAGATCGCCATCCCCTCCATCATGGGAACCGCGAAGAGGAACATCATCGTAGTGCCGTGAGTGGTGAATATCTCGTTGTAGCGATCGGGATTAAGAAGGGTTGCGTTCGGATGAGCGAGCTGGAAACGCATCAGCAGTGCTTCGATGCCGCCGAGGAGAAGGAAGAAGAAGGCGGTCACGATATACCGCATGCCGATCGCCTGATGCGTGGTGTAAGTGAACCAACCGAAAATGCCACCGCGATGCCGCCAGGCTCGCTTCAGGAGATCGAGTTCCCGTTCCGGGACTTCTGTGGTTCCGAAGACGGGTTCCGTGCGCGTCATTTCAAACTCTCGAGGTATTCCAGAAGAGGCTGAAGATCAGTAGAGTTGAGAGCGATGGTGGCCATGTGATTTCCGGGTTTGACGCTCTGCGGATCGAGAATCCAGCCGCCGAGATTTCCCATCGTGTTCGAGAGAGTGTTGGCAGCGATTCCGCGCCGGCTTCCGAAATGGGTCAGATCGGGCGCCATCTGGCCGGCTGCGGTGGTCCCGCGGATGGCATGGCAGAATACGCATGCATGGCTCAAGAACACCTGCTGGCCGTGCTGCTTGACGGGATCGGCAGGCGCAACGGACGGCTGCAACTGTGAATTCAGCCAGGCGTCAAATTTTGCTTCCGGCTCGGCGATCACCCACAGCGCCATGTGAGCGTGCTGGAGCCCGCAAAATTCGGCGCATTGGCCTCGGAATGCTCCCGGCTGGGCGGCCTCGATCCATTCCGTTGTGACGCGAGATGGAATGAGGTCGCGCTTGCCATGCAAGTTAGGGACCCAGAAGCTATGAATCACATCATTCGATTTGCCCATGATCATGACGGGGCGGCCGACGGGGATGTGAATTTCGTTGGCAGTGATCAGCGTCCGGCTGGCGTCGGGATTGTCATATTGCACTTGCCACCACCACTGATTACCGGTGAGTTCAACGACCATACCTTTACCGGATGCCCCGAGATCCGCGACGGCTTTGCCGGTGACAACGCTCGATACAAGAAGGAAGAAAAGGATTAAGACGGTTGCGATGGTGGCCGCCGCGACTACTCGCGTTAAGGTGTGTTCGGTTTGCGGAGAAGGCAGGTGGCTGGTTTCAAGAGGCTCTTGTTCCATGCCGCGATGGCGGCGAGTGAGCGTCCACAACGCGAGAGCCAGCACAATGACGAAGATAATTGTGAGAAGAGAGAGAAACAGCCAGAGAAGACCGGCAATTCTACCGGCTTGCGGGCCGCTTGGATCAATTGCGGATTGTTGATGACCGGCGCAACCTGTCAGAACAACGGCACAGAAAGCAAACAGAAGCGCGAACACCGAAGAGGAGAGGCGCGGTTGGCGTGCCGGCTTCATTTCGTCGCTCCGGTGGTGCGGCTCTGGAGCGTCTGCGGGTTGGTCTGGATCTCATCAGGGCGGCCGGGTGTTGCCGATTTGGGCTGGAAGCCGTTCATCGATCGGACATAGGCGACGATTTGCCAGATCTGGTACTCGGGTATGCGTCCACCCCAAGACGGCATGCCGTTCGGCCGGCCCTTGACAATCGTGTCGAAGATATTTTCGGGCTCGCCGCCATAGATCCACGCAGTTTTGATCAGCGGCGGACCGATACCGCCGCCGCCGTGCGAATGGCAGCCGGAGCAGTTATACCAGTTGTAAAGGCGTTGGCCCTCAGAGATATCGTAGGAACTGCCGTTGTAGGGATTGGTGACGACTGCCTGGGGTTGCACGGGTCCGCCCGGCCGGAGTGGGCTCTCCCGTGCGGCATCGCCAAAAATCGCCAAGCGCGTGGGCGAAGGACGGAGGTCGCGCTTCTCTCGCTGGCAGGAGGCCAGAAGAACGATGCAACAGCACCCGAGAATGGCAAACCCGCTCCGCACGATCATACTCTTTTCATCTAGGAACCCGGGGCACACCATAGTCGTTCAGGATCCGCTCGATGGCGGCGGAATCAGCATCTATTGCATGGTTCAGGGCCTGTTCTAAGCTGTTGTTCCCCTTTCGAACGGCAGCCGAAATGTCGTAGGTGAATGGAACGGCAAGAAAAGTGGCAGGAGAGACGGGAACGACCTCAAGCGCCGCGCTCTCGCGTTGCGCGAAATAGCCGGCGAACGGTCCCCAAACTACGGCGAGATCGATGGCACCGCTGGCAACCGAGTCAATGATCTTACGCGGCGGATTCTCCTCACCATATTTGCCAAAGAGACTGAAACCGACGATGTTGCTGGTAATGCCCCGGCGTGCGAGAGCGGCTGCCGGAGGCGCGTAGTTGTCTCCAACGACCTGAACTCCGACACGCCAGCCGGCCAGGCGCGCATCGTCGAGGGATGAAACATGAAGATCGCGGTCTTTGCGAGAGACAAAAACATAAGTGGATCGATAGTAAGGTCTGGTCGCGGCGACAGAGGACATCGAGCTCGGAATACCCATCACGAGATCGCAACGGCCTTGTTCGAGCGAGCTGGCGAGAAAGGATTTCCGTTGCGTCCACCAGGTATATTCAAGCTTCGCTCCCAAGGTTGCGGTTAACAGCTCGGCCAACTTGTTCTCGAACCCCTGCCCCTGCCGATCGGAGAACGGCATATTGTTCGGATCGGCGCAAACCCGGATCGGCGGGCGATCACTCGCGAAGGCGCCGCCTGCGAGCAAGAGGAGCGCAAAGTACGCGCGGGAGGAGTGCCATCCACGTTTCGCTGCGTCCCAGAGGACACTAGGGCAACGAGAAAACATAGAGCATTCCGCCTTTGGTGGTGTACTTACCGAGATCCGTCATCGCGTTGGTAAAGCCGAGGGCAGCAGTACCATCCACCGTATTAATGCCGCCTGCAACGACTGCACCCGACCAGCCTCCCACTCCGGAGAGAACAGCGATGTACTGCTTGCTATCGGGACCCTTGTACGTGACAGGCTGACCGATGATGCCGGATCCTACCTTGAAGCGCCAAAGGAGAGCCCCGGTGCGATCGTCTAGCGCTTTGAACCAGCCGTCCATCGTTCCATAGAAGACTAGGTCGCCAGCTGTAACGACGGCGCCACTCCAGGCAGGAAACATTTCCTTGACGCTCCAAACCGTTTTGGCCTTCACCGGGTCCCAGGCGGAAAACTCGCCCCGGTTGCCGCCCGGACCGGCATACATGCGAACGTCCATTCCTACGAAGGGGGTGCCCGAGATGTAATTGGCCTGAACACCCTCACTTTCGTAACACAGATTGTTGTGCGGAAGATAAAGCAGGCCGGTTTTGAGCGAGTAGGCGGAGGGCTGCCAATCTTTGCCGCCGGGAGGCGCAGGGCACGCGTCTCGCACCGTTTTGAAACCAGTGGCTTTGGCTTCGTTGAAGTTGAGCTTCCCGGTTTTCAGATCAACGCCGGTGCTAGTGTTGACGTAAACGAAGGGCTCGGCTGAGATTACCTGACCATCGGTTCGATCTATGATGTAGAGTCGGCCGTTTCTATCAGGATGCGCGAGCACCTTCCGCGCCTGACCACCGATGTTGAGGTCGAGAAGGACGTTTTCGTTCACGCCGTCGTAGTCGTGTTGATCGTGCGGATTGAATTGGTAGGCCCAGATAGCTTCGCCAGTTTCGGGCCGGCGCGCGAACAGGCTGCAGGTCCATTTGTTGTCGCCAGGGCGCTGTTCGGGATTCCAGGGGCCCGGATTTGAAGTGCCGTAGTAAATGAGATCGAGCTCCGGATCATAGGAGATCCAGCTCCAGCCGGTGCCGCCACCGATTTTCCATGCATCGCCGGACCAGGTCTTCAGGCCGAGGTCCCTGGCGCGATCCGACTGGTAGTAGGGTTTGAAGTTGTCTCCGATGAGAACGTCCTTGTCTGGGCCAGTGGAGAATGCGCGCCAGACGATCTTACCCGTTTCGGCGTCAAGGCCCGCGGTCCAACCGCGAACACCAAATTCGCCTCCGCTGTTGCCGACGATCACTTTGCCCTTGGCTACTATGGGCGCCATGGTCATCGACTCGCCTAGATTGATGTCGCCGAGCCTGGTTTTCCACACTTCTTTGCCGGTGTTGGCATCAACGGCGACGGTCTGAACATCGAGCGTGTTGTAGTAAATCTTGCCGTTGTAGTATGCGGCTCCGCGGTTTACGATGTCACAACAAGCGACTCCCTGCGAAGCCGGCGTAGGGTTCGGTTGATAGACCCATTTCACGGGTGCTCCAGGCTGTGTCAGGTCGAGCGCGTAAAGATAATTCGGCCAAGGAGTAACCACATACATCGTGTTGTTGACGATGAGTGGTGCGGCTTCATGGCCGTGCGTCAGACCGGTTGAAAACGTCCAAGCCAACTTGAGGTCTTTGACATTTCCGGTGTTGATCTGACCCAGAGTGCTGTAACGAGTGCTGGCGTAGTTCTTGGCCGCCATTACCCATTGCCCGTCATCCGGCTGATTTTGAATTTGGGAATAGGACGGTAAAACAAGCAGCGTCAGCAGTGAGAACAGCCGGCTCGTTGTTATGTTCGTGACCTCCGGAAGCAGTGGTACAGCATGCTGTAGATGCGAGTTGAAGGTCGGATCTCACCTAGCAATGTTTCGAGCAATGGACGATTTAGTCACCGGACTGTCGCTTCTCCACGTGATGCTCGGCATAAGCTCGGAATACGGCCTGAGTATCGCCAGGGTGGCCGGGAACGAAGTGGTCGCGAAGAATCTGCGCCAGATCATCAAGGGCGACCTGCAGAGTTGCGGAAGCCAAGCGAAGGGGCTCAGATGCCTCAGGTCTCGAACCAAGCTCGGCGAAGCGAGCCAGGTCCGGCAAAGATGATGCGAGGGACGATCGAGCATGACTGGCATGAAAGTAATAAATGATAGGGAAATAGACGAAATCAACCCGGGCACGAATGACGCTGAGCGCGAGGTCACTCATTAACGCCTCGAAGTTATCGGTCGGAATATGGGTGCGAGTATTTCGAGAAGCATCTACCAGAATGGAGGTTCTCCGGGCAAGAGTTCGTAAACGCGCGAGAGCGGGATAGAGCAGGACGATCCAGGATACGCTGGCGGTGAGGAATGCGAACCCTGTAAGCGCCTGGAATGCGACCACCAGGCGCAGCCAATCCGGCTTTGGTATCAAGTCTCCGAAACCCATCGTTGTCATAGCCTCAATGGAAAAGTAGAGGGCCTTCAGGAAATCGTGCTGTTCTGGCAGGGGTCTTCCGTTGGAGAGCTGAAATGAGGCCGGAAATACGGCCCAGTAGATGAGGGCGAATCCTGTGGCTTGCAAAAGCGCCCAACTGAAGATAACCAGGATAAGCGAGAGCGGTCCTGCGAGCGGCAGCCAGGATGGTGTGCGGCGAAGAAGGTTGAAAATTGTTCGGCCCAGATAATCACTTAAAGAGCCAGTTTCCGTAGGATGAAAGAGGTCCCGGAAAACCTCGCGAATCGCCAGCAGGACGACACAAATGCCGACTCCAGCCCAGATCGACTCCCACACGTGGACGAGACCAGTTTCGGCGGTAAAGGTTTCGTGCTGCTTGCTGACGCAGGCCGCGAGTCAGGGCAACATTTCTCCGCCGGTGAGATCGAGCACGGCGCCTGTTACGAAACGCGAGTCATTGCTCGCGAGGAAGACGTAGGACGGGGCAAGTTCCGCGGGTTGCGCAGGCCGTCCCAGTTGATCGCTCTTCCCAAACTCTTTAACGTGATCAGGGCTGAGCGTTGAGGGGATCAGCGGTGTCCAAACCGGTCCGGGCGCAACCGCATTGACTCGGATTCCCTTCTTAATGCCGATTGCCGAAAGGGATTTCGTAAACGTGACTATTGCCCCTTTGGTGCTGGCATACGCCAACAGCTTCGGGCTGGGCTGATAGGCCTGAACGGAAGTGGTGTTGATGATGGAAGTGCCTTCCGGGAAATGATCCCACGCGGCCCGGCAAAGATAGAACATCGCATAGACATTGGTTCGGAACGTGTGATCCCACTCTTCGGATGTGAGTTCGTCGAAAGTTTCGTGCTCCATCTGAAACGCGGCGTTGTTCACCAGAATGTCCAGGCCGCCCAGCTCTTTCAAAGTTTGCTCGATGACTTCCCGGCAATGTGTCTCGCTGGTCAAATCGCCGCGTATGGAAAGTACTTTGCGGCCTTCTCGCCGCAAAAGAGACTCAGTGTCTCTGGCGTCATCATCTTCCGACAGGAAAGAGAAAGACACGTCGGCTCCTTCACGGGCGAACGCTAATGCCACGGCGCGGCCTATGCCGCTGTCGCCGCCGGTGATGAGCGCTTTCCGGCCGACAAGCTTGCCGGTTCCCTTATAGGTTTCCTCGCCATGATCGGGTTTCGTTTTCATCGCCCGCTCATGGCCGGGAGGGGATTGTCTCGGTTCGTGGAATGGAGGTTTGGGAGCTTCCTTTCTGGGATCCTTCTTTTCGGTGGTTGTCGGCATGATTCTTCTCGCCTCTATCAGACTTCGGCGCTGCCGGTTCGCAACATACGCAATTATTCGAGCATTTGGATCTCAACCGTCATCTTTCTTTCAGATTGCGCATCTAAACTGCAGATGGCTTTAGAGCGGGACGAAAAGATATTCAAGATTTCGGCGGAAGTTCGTGATGAAGTGCGGTCTGCTCATGAGGCTGGGCTCCGGTACATTGTGCCGAAAGGCCCCGGAATAAAGAGGAGGAGGGCCGGCGCCGGATTTGTATATCTGGATCCGAGTAACAGGCCGATCCATGATCCACAGATTCTGGCAAGAATTCGTTCTTTGGTTATCCCGCCGGCCTGGAGTTCTGTGTGGATTTGCCCCTCACCCAACGGACACCTACAGGCGGTCGGCAGAGACGCGAAAGGCCGGAAGCAATATCGGTACCATCCTGACTATCGAGCTGCGCGAGACCTGGCAAAGTTTGATCGGATGCACGCCTTTGGGAAAGTACTTCCGAGGATTCGGCGCATTGTGGGGCGAGATCTCCGGCGAAAAGGCATGCCGAAGCGCAAGGTGCTTGGCGGCGGTAGTGAAGCTTCTAGAGACGACGTTTATCCGAATTGGCAACGAAGAGTATGTAGAGGAGAACGGCTCCTTCGGATTGACCACTCTTCGAAACCAGCACGCAGAGGTGCTCGGAGACTTGCTGAAATTTCGATTCAAAGGCAAGAGTGGCCAGCGCCATGAGATCAAGCTGGAAGACAAGCGACTGGCCCGTATTGTCCGGCGGTGCAAGGATATCCCGGGAAGTTCGCTTTTCGAATACATAGATGAAGAGGGGAAGCCGCAGTCCCTGGAATCAGGCGATGTGAATGAGTACCTGCGTTCGATAAGCGGAGGTGAGTTTACCGCGAAGGATTTCCGTACTTGGGGTGGTACCTGCCTGGCTGCCGAGTTTCTCTTGGCACAACTACCAGAAACGGATTCCCCGACCAAGGCCGCGTTAGTGGAGGTGGTGAAAGAAGTGGCCTGCAAACTCGGAAACAAGCCTGCCACCTGCCGCAAGTATTACATCCATCCCATTGTTTTGGAAACTTTCGAGGCAGGTACGCTTCGGGAGTTCGCAGAAAAATTCAAGGACAGCCGCAGCAATTACATGAGTGAACAGCTGGTGCTATCTCTATTGAAGCCGGACAGAAGAGCAGGTCGCCGAAATGCTCCGGCTGAGGCGAGTTCCAGGAAAATGATCAGCAGGATGGCATCGTAGGACCGCTCCTGTTGAAGACACCCTCCCTGACGGTCGGGGTTCTGTATCGATTTCTAAAGGGTGTATGTGCGCCCGCGATGCGCTCCGATCAGAATCTGGAACAAGCGGTGGGCGATCAATTCATGTAGAGAGAGCAGTTCTCTGTTAGCGATGACAACAGAGGCGACATCTTTCGCGTCTGCGCCGGCGCCGCCTGCTTTCAGAGCGTCGGTGGCTTCTTTAATGATGGGATCAGAGAGCACTTCGCCAGCGATTTCCCAGAGCGTGATAAAACGGTCGATCTGACTCGGCAGGCTCAGAGAAAACACGGCGTGCTGGCTGGTTGTACGGGGCGGCTTGTAGTCAAGGTTGAATGGCCCCTTATAGTCATGCGTGCGCAGCAGCACGAGGATATTCAGCCAGTCGAGCGGATTGACAAGTCCGATCGCGATGTCGACGTCGTGCTTTAATCGATATCCATCGTTGAGATCGAAGTGAAAGAGCTTCTTGCATAACAGCGCGCGCGCCAATGCTGCCCGTGGCGCTCCTCCCCACATCAGCTCGTGCAGATATTCCGGATTCAGACCGACCATATCGGGATGGGTCAGCAACCCGGAGGAGATAAACGCCAGCATGGCATCGGAGGTGGGGAGCAAGATCTCAGCCTGGGGTTCGAAGGGCTTTGCCTCCAGGCAGTGTTTCAGCGGCGGCCGGCCATGTTCCTTGGCGATCTTGATGTCTGCTTCGCACGCGGCATTCACTCCGTCCGCATACCAACGCAAGCTCTGCATCTCATCGATTGCGCCCTGGATGTAATAGCCGAGCGATCCCGGCCAGTAGACACAGAACTGCGCCCCCAGCTCATGCCCGATGCCGACGGTGTTGGCGAGCCTCCGAGCTGCGTAAGTACGAACATCGGGCGACTCGGCTGCCGGACCCGCTGCCCAGACAGCGTGATGAAACGTCTCGGTCGTCACCATCGAACATTTGAGTCCGAATTTGGCCAGAGTGCTCTTGATTCGGGCGACGATTTCGTCCTGCTTTGGAGTGAAGAGGTCTTCCGTACGGATAACGTCTGTATCGTGCGTACACCAGTACCCCACGCCGATCTTGCTGTACTCTTCAATTACTCGCTCAAAGCTGATGGGGGGCCGCACGGGTGCGTGGAAAACAGCCTGGCCCTCGTAAGCCGGAGCCCACTGAGGTCCGGTGATGAAATATCGCCTACGGACTTCGGGAGAATAGCCGCCGCCGCAGGCTTGTGTCAGACGGTCCACGAGTGCAATTTGTTTGTCTTGCGGTATAGGGCCCATAAACGAGGACCATAATAACGCTCGCGTAGTTCACGTCCAGAGGCGCTTTTGAAGAGTGGCAAAACGCCGCACGATTTCGTCCTGGTGCTTGTGACGTCTGTTTTCGATTACGGCTTGGCCTGCAACATAGACGTCTCGGATAGCGGTTCGATGCAGAGCGAAAACAATGTGCGTCAAAAGCGACTCGCGATCTGCACCTGCGATCGACGGATCGTCGAGGTCAATCGTTACAAAATCAGCGGTCTGATTTGCGGCAAGACTTTTCGCACCGCCGAGCGTTGCGTATTCGAACAGGTGGCGAGCGTCAAGCAGAGCGCGTTCCATGGTCTGCAGCCTGAGATGGTACTCCAGTTCGCGGGCGTCTTCGAGCAGATCTATCTGAATGTTGCTGTCAGAGCCAAAGCAGACATTGACGCCCTCTTCAAGCCAGGCATGCGCAGGGGCGATGCCATCACCCAGGTTGCGTTCGGTTGTCGGGCAAACGCAAATACTTGCGCCTGACAGATAATGGATCTCTTCGGCCGTCGTGTGTGTAGCGTGTACAGCTGTGAAATTGGCGTCGAGGACGCCGCTGTCTTCAAGCAACTCGACGGGCCGGAGGCCGTATTCCGCCTCGCATGCCGCTATTTCTGCAGGTTGCTCGGCAACATGCATGTGAACCGGGAGGTTTTTCGATCGCGCATAAAGTACGATCTCGAGCAGATATGGCAGAGGCACCGCGCGCACGCTATGGGGCGCCACTCCGACCCAAACGCGATCGGAGGAAAACGTGCGAGCGAGCGCTTCGGTGTCTCTAATAAAAAGGTCGGCGCCCTGCGTGAGGAAACGCACCTGTGCCGGATGCAGTTCTTTTTGCCATCCAGCGCGGTTGTAAGCAGTCCGCAGAAGAGCAATCCGCAATCCGGTATCCGACGCGGCACGTATGACCTGCGCGGCCAGCAAGTTGGGATCCTCGTAGCGCGTGCCGTCCGGAGCATTGTGCAGGTAATGAAACTCTCCAACAGTAGTGATTCCAGAGAGCAGCATTTCGAGAAATGCCATGCGGGACACGTCGTAGATATCTTCCGGAGAAAGCTGGCGCGCCGTGTGATACATCGCTTCCCGCCAGGTCCAGAAACTGTCGTGCCCGGCGACTGTCCGATGTTCGGTGCGAGCTCGTATCGCTCGCTGGAAAGCGTGTGAATGGGCGTTGACAAAGCCCGGCAGAATGACTTTGCGAGGCAAGCGTTTTGCCTTTGCCAGGTCTTCTGGAGAAGATGAGAACCGGATCGTGGTGCCTTCGGCGTTGACGAACAAGGCGATTTCAGATTGAAAACTGCCGTCGCGATAAACGAAATCGGGCAGCCAGCCACGCTCCGGTTCAGGCATGACGCGAGTAGACTCGGGTTCCATCGATGTAGACGGATGCGGCCGGCTCGACTCCCGCGAAATAGGCGATTTCCCGATAGTCGGCGCAATCGTGAATTACAAAATCGGCCTGCTTGCCAGGTTCGAGCGAGCCGATGGACGATCCTCGTCCGAGACTGTATGCCGCATTGATTGTTGTGGCCGTAATTGCCTCTGCCGGTGTCATGCGCATCTGAGTGGATGCGAGAGAAAGCACGAAGGGCATGGATGGAGTGGGAGATGACCCGGGATTGAAGTCCG
This sequence comes from Terriglobia bacterium, assembly GCA_963738555.1. Classification (GTDB taxonomy): domain Bacteria; phylum Acidobacteriota; class Terriglobia; order Bryobacterales; family Bryobacteraceae; genus Bog-105. The sequence continues at coordinate 110,786 of CAVTXN010000022.1, read as the reverse complement.
TGGCGAGCACGAGGCCGAGCCCGTGCTCAATCATTTCTCGTGCTGGTGCGAATCGCTTCGACCCGAGAGTGTAGACCGAGCCCGGAAGCAGCACGGGCTGGACTCCGCCAGCTGCCAATGCCTCTATTCCGGCGCTATCGATCTGTTCCAAATGATCGGCGGTTACGGCCTGCAGTTCGGCAGCGAGCTCGGCAGCTCCGGAGCGTGAAAGCTGTTCGGCATGAACACGCAATCCGAGGTTTGCTTCGCGAGCAGTCTCTAAAATCAGCCGTGACATCTCGAGGTCGAAGATCTTGGGCTCGCAGAATATGTCGCAGTACTCGGCGAGGGAAGCTGCCGTTACGACGGGGATCATCTCGTGGATAAGCAGAGCCACGTAGCCAGAAGGATCGCCGCGAAATTCGTCCGGTATTTCATGCGCTCCCAAAAATGTTGGAACAAGGCGTAGGGGTCCTTCCGCTCCGAGCCGTTGAATTACGCGCAGCATTTTCAACTCGGAGTCCAGTGAAAGGCCGTAACCCGATTTTGCTTCCAGGGTGGTTGTTCCGTTGCGCAGAAACAGATTCAGCCGCTGCTTTGCGAGGCCGAACAACTCATCTTCGGAAGCCGCACGCGTCCGGCGCACGGTGGAGCGAATGCCACCGCCGGCAGCCGCGATTTCTTCATAGGTTGCGCCGCTCGCCCGTTTCTCGTACTCATCCAAACGAGTCCCGGCGAATACGGGATGCGTGTGGGCATCGACGAATCCGGGTAGAACGACGCGTCCACCTGCATCGACGACAGTGTCACGAGAAGTAATCAACCGCTCGATGGCCGCGTGCGAACCAATCCGGTCGATTTTTCCGTCGCGGATCAGCAGCGCACCATCCTGGACGATCGAGAGCTCGCTCATCTCGCGGCGGGTGCGCGGCCGTTTGGGCCCGGCAAGCGTCACCAGCTGACCACAGCCAATTACGGCAAGCGACATTCAGGGCAACATAGGCAATTTGATGGCTTCGCGACGCGCAACCGCGATCGCCTCCGGATAGCCAGCGTCGGCATGCCGGATAATGCCCGTACCGGGATCGGATGTCAGAACCCGTTCCAGACGGCGGTCGCTTTCTTCGGACCCATCGGCCACCACGACCATCCCGGCATGCTGCGAATAGCCGATGCCCACACCGCCGCCGTTGTGGATCGAAACCCAGGAGGCGCCCGCGGCAGTATTGATCAGCGCATTCAGTAACGGCCAGTCAGAAATCGCATCGGAGCCGTCCTGCATGCCTTCCGTCTCGCGATAAGGCGATGCCACGGAACCGGCATCCAAATGATCTCTGCCGATTACGATCGGCGCCTTTAATTCTCCTGAGCGCACCAAGGCGTTCATCGCGAGGCCGAATCTGGCTCGCTCGCCGTAACCCAGCCAGCAGATTCGCGCAGGCAGACCTTGGAAAGCAATTCGCTTTTGCGCTAGTTGTATCCAGCGAATCAGTTGAAGATTGTCGGGGAAAAGCTCGGCGATCAGCTTGTCAGTCCGGTAAATGTCGGCCGGATCACCCGAAAGAGCAGCCCATCGAAAGGGGCCGCGTCCTTCGCAGAACATTGGCCGGATGTACTCCGGCACGAAGCCGGGAATCTCGAAGGCGCCCTCTACTCCTCCTTCGGTCGCGTGCTGGCGGATGTTGTTTCCGTAATCGAACACGACCGAGCCGGCATGCTTCAGGGCCAACATGCCCTCCACATGTCGAGCCATCGCGGCAAGCGAGCGACGAACGTACTCTTCGGGATTTTTCTCGCGCAGGCAGGCTGCTTCGGCAAGACTCATCTCATTGGGCACGTACCCGTTCAACGGATCATGAGCGCTGGTCTGATCGGTTACGATATCGGGAACCACATGCCGCGAAACAAGTTCGGGAATGATATCCGCACAATTGCCCACGAGTCCGATCGATACAGTATCCCCAGCAGCGCGCGCGTTATGGATTACTTGTAAGGCTTCATCCAGGTTCTCGACCATGCGATCGCAGTAGCCAGTGTGGATACGTTTCTCTATGCGGCTGCGGTCGACGTCGATGCCCAGGAAACACGCGCCGTTCATGGTAGCGGCCAGCGGTTGCGCGCCACCCATGCCTCCCATGCCGCCCGAGACGATCAGCTTGCCCTTTAGGGAACCGGCGAAATGCTTGCGACCAGCCGCGGCAAAGGTCTCGTAGGTACCTTGCACGATGCCCTGGCTGCCGATATAAATCCAGGAACCTGCGGTCATTTGGCCATACATAGTGAGGCCGAGCTTTTCCAACTGATGGAAGCAATCCCAGTTCGACCAGTGTCCGACCAGATTCGAGTTGGCGATCAGCACGCGCGGCGCTTCCGCGTGAGTACGAAAGATGCCGACTGGCTTGCCTGACTGGATCAGAAGCGTTTCATCGTTCTCGAGACTCTGCAGCGAGCGGACGATTGCATCGAAACACTCCCAGCTGCGGGCCGCGCGACCCCGCCCGCCGTACACAACCAGTTCATCCGGATTTTCGGCAACCTCCGGATCGAGGTTGTTCATCAGCATGCGTAAGGCGGCTTCCTGATGCCAACCCTTACAGGCGAGCTTGGTGCCGCGGGCTGCCCGGATAGTGGTTGTAGCGCCTCCGGCCATAGATTCACTTACTCAGACAATACTAACGGATGCAGGTAGAATACGCAGGAGGAATGTTCATGATTCACTTTCACAGTAAGTTAGCATTCGGATTGATCGGTTTTGCTTTCGCCGCATTGCCTGTGGCGGCGCGGCCTTTTCAGGCACCGGCAAGCGATACCTCCGCTCCTTCCCCAGAAATCCAGCGTATCGCGCAAGATGTTTACAAACAGATTGTCACGCTTCCGCAATATGGTGTTTTCGATGATATCCATTTCGCGTTAAAGGGCAACAGCACGGTCATCCTGCGTGGTCAGGCTTCGCGACCCACTCTGAAATCGGGCTGTGAGAATGTTGTCAAACGAGTGGAAGGGGTCAAAGAGGTTGTCAACGAAATCGAGGTGCTTCCGCTATCGCAGAACGACGATCGTATCCGCGCTCTGACTTACGCCAGGATCTATGGACATGGATGGCTGCAGCGATATACCAACAATCGAGGCGGAGGCCGTTATATTTCTCCAATGCGAACCGCAATTGGCATTACTAACGACCCGCCGATTGGTTGGCATGCCATCCACATCATTGTGAAGAACGGGAACATTCGGCTGGTAGGAGTGGTCGATACATCCGGAGATTTGGCGATCGCGGAAATGCAGGCCAGATCCGTACCGGGAGCGTTCACTGTCGACAATGATTTGATTGTCGCTAAACCAGAAAACAAGAAATAAACGGGCGAAGTTATTGAACCCGCCATTCCTCTATTCCTGCCGAGGCATCGGGTTGCAACTGAAGCTCAAGGCGTAGAGCTTGTGTCTCGATCGGTTTGAAATGGATCCGGTTGAATTGGTCCAGTGATACGCCATACTGATCAGTGGTTTCAACCGGCTTCCATTCAATGCCGTCTTTGTATAACAGGCGCCAGCTCGCAGGCGCCTTGATTTCTCCGCCGTGCGCACGCTCGGCAAACCAGTAAACCTCAGATGTCGAAATCTTTTTCGACCCACCGAAATCGTATTGAATCCATTCTTCCGTGCCTTTATGGGGATACCAGTCGTAGTAGGAGGTTGTATCGGAGGATGAGGACGGATCTTCATCGTCCGCCACCATTTTGGGATCCTTGATACCGTTGGCTACTACGGTAGTTCCGGAGGTAGTTACCGCGCTCTCGCTGGCGATGGTTGGGTAATGCACGGGATGCACTGCCGCTTTCTCGTCAGCGATCCAGACTTCCATTTGCCCGCGGCCACGATTTGCCCAGGCATAGTAGGGAATCGCAGTAAACGATTCCTGGTTGTGCTGCAGTTCGTGCTTGCGCGTCGTAGCGGTAGGCTTCCACGCTACCTTCGATCACTTCGACACCGGTCAACAGCTCGGGTTTGTATTCGGCTCTTAGTTTCTCGTTATCACTAAGAAGGATGTTGCGTACGTGCTTGTCGGGACTGTCGGCCCACTCTGCGGCGTATACAATCGGACCGCGTTCGAGAGCTACCCGGCCGTGGTCGGCCGCGACTTGCTCATTTGCCAAGACTCGTCGCACCGGCATCGGAAGCTCAAGCGAGATCCAGTCTCCCGCGTGCCAAACACGCGTGACGATTGCGTAGCCATTTTCAAGTTGAATCTTCTCGTTATTGCCGTTTACCTTAAGCTGAATGTCGGGCGTCGCGGGATGCGCAAAATGATAGAGATCGCTCGGTACAACCTGCTCCCGCGCCCAACCGGGTATTCGAACCCTCATGGTGAACTTACCGGGTTTTTCCGGATTCACCATAATTTTGATGTTTCCATCCCACGGATAGCGCGTCTGCTGAACCAGGTTTACCTTGCGGCCGCCGTCGATCTCGATCTCGGCCGTGTTGCTCATGAACAGGTTTACGTAAATTGAATCGCCCTGGTGAGCGTAAACGTAGCCGGGGATCGAAGGCATAAAGCGCGTGATGTTTCCTGGACAGCAAGCTACGCCGAACCAGGGGCTTCGCTGGTGCTGACCATTCGATTCGAGCGGATTGGGATAGAAATATGTTTTTCCGTCGAGCGAAACTCCCGAGAGCAGGCCATTGTAAAGTGTGCGTTCGAACACATCCACATACTTAGCGTCACCGTGCAGAAGAAAGAGACGCTGGTTCCAGAAATCGTTGGCCACCGCCGCGCAGGTCTCGTTGTAGGCAGTCATGTTAGGCAGCTCGTAATCAGCGCCGAACGCCTCGCCAGCACCGATAGCGCCTATTCCTCCGGTAATGTACAGCTTCTTGCCGACCACGTTATCCCAGATACGGTCGAGCGCTCTCGAATACGCGCTATCTCCCGTAAGCGCGGCCACATCTGCCATACCTGAGTACATGTAGCCGGCGCGCACGGCATGTCCCTCGGCCTCGGTCTGATCAATGACACGCAAGTCAGCCTGGTTGTATTTTTGGCCTCCGGGGCCGCGGCTGTCGAGCATGAATTTTGCGAGGCTCAGATACTGCTCATTGCCGGTAACCCGATAAAGCTTAACTAAGCCCATCTCGACAATCTGGTGACCGGGATAAATTGCGCGCTTATTCGGGCCGAACGTCCGAACCAGCAGGTTGGCGCTCTTGAGAGCGACGTCGAGGAAACTTCGTTTGCCGGTCGCTTGGTAATGCGCGACTGCAGCTTCGTAAAGATGACCGAGGTTGTAGAGTTCGTGGCTGAGGATCTCTTCGTCTTGCCATCGCTCGATGCCTGCCCAGGGGTGCGGATGCTGTGGGTCGATTTCGCGCGCGGTGTACAGATAGCCGTCGGGTTCCTGCGCCGCAGCGACTTTGGCGATCAAACTGTCGACGTAGGCATCGAGCTTCGGATCCGGGTGAACACTGAGCGTGTAAGATGCGCCCTCGATCACTTTGTAAATATCGGTGTCGTCGAAAGGGTAGCCGGGAGCGTGCTTATCGGTCAGATTTTCGCCGCGAATAGCTTCGGCGGCACGCACGAAGTTCTCCACCCGCCCGGTTCGCTCGCAATGATCGAAGGCCGTCGGAATACTGACCTTGCGATTTGTCTCGATGCGCGGCGCCCAGAACTGATCGTCCACATGCACTGCGGTGAACGGGACGGGCTTGATTGGATAATCGCGGCTGACATCGGCTGCTTTGATGTTTTGTGTTGAATCGCCAAGTGCAGACCAGGCCGGTACCGAGAGTAGCAGGATAGCCGCTCCTGCGATGCGGGAAAGGTGCTCGAGTTTCACGTTTGGTATTGCCGGAGAAAACAGATTAGAATCGCAGATTTGCGCCAAGCTGAATCCATCTTGGATTGTACTGGGAAGTCGCTTTCCCGAAGGTACCACTTGACATATCCGCGTCGACGTTCTGCAGGTTCGCGCGATTGAACAGATTGAAGAATTCAAAGCGGAGCTGCAGCTTCACGCGTTCAGTGATCGAGGTATCCTTCAACAGGCTGGCATCGGTCTCGAAAAACATCGGATTACGAAACTGACCATACTTCTCGTTGCCGTTCGTTCCGAACGCGGGGAGAGCAAAGTCGGATGCGGCGAAGACGCCGTTCAGGAAGGCTTGCCGGCTGGTGGATTGCTGATAGCTGGTGACGTTCGGGTAGTCATAATTATCTCCGTCGGCATTAAAGTCTCCGCTTCCGGACGCATAGCCGATAAACTGGCCTGCCGCGTTCTTGATGGGATTGAAAGCAGCGCTCGTATAAACAGTGAAGGGGTAACCGCTCTGCACAATGGTTGTTCCATTGAGCGACCAACCGCCCGTAAGATGTCCAATTACGCCATGGCCTTGCTGCAATCCGGGCAATTGATAGCTTCCGCTAAGAGAAAAGCGATTGGGGGCATCCCAGATGGACGGTCCATACCATTGCTGGGGATTGTAAGCCGAGGGATAGACCTGCGTATCGTCGCGCGAGGAGGAACGTGTGTAGGACATGTTCAGAAAGGCGCGCTCGCCGAATCGCCCGTTGAAGCTGGCGATGAACGCGTTATAGCGTGATTCACGATCGTTCGCGGTGTAGTAGATCGGCCCGAAACTCGGATTGAGGCGCGTCGGCACCAGGCTGTTGTGCTGGATCAGGTCGCCTGCGTAAGCGTTGATATCGGCGCCATAACTCACGGCAGTGGTCTGGCCCCCAGCCGATAGCAAACGGTTAGCGCGTGATCCCGAGTAGCCTAGATTTACCGCGTAATTTCTGGTCAACTTTCGTTCCACGGATCCAGCCCAGTTATAGATCACGGGAGCTGACAGTGTTGGATCGATTGCGCCGACCGCGAAATTGAGTCCGGTCAAACCGCCGTGAGCATCGAGCTGCGCGGGAGGAAGCGCGGGATAGGTATAGCCGAAGGGCGGAGTCGTATTATTTGTTCCAATACTCAAGACGGGCGCTACACCTTGAGTGGAATAGAAAGTCGGAATAATCAATCCCGGAGGGTTACCGCGATATTCCTCCTGGATATTCGCCAGCGTGGGCCAGTTATGATAGACCCCGGCACCGCCCCGGATGACCCAATCGCCCTTTCCGGTCGGATCCCAGGCGATACCCAAACGCGGACTCCAGACGTTGGTAATCGAGTTGGTCAATGCATTCGATTTCTGCTTCATCACACCGTTAGCGACGCGCTCGGTCATCGTCGTTCCGGCTCCCATGTACAAATTGGCGAATACGGTCTGCGGGCTCCTGGAATATGCATTTCCGAAATCGTCCCAGCGGACACCGTAATTGATCGTCAGTTTTTTGGTAACTTGCCAGGTATCCTCGGCGAACAAGCCCCAGGTGCTTCCGGCGGCATTCCAGTTCCACAACGTTTGTTTTCCAGTGAGCGGATTATAGGCGACGCCGCTTTCGGTGTACGGGATGTCCTGCACAAGATCGATTACATTGTTGAACGTGAAAGTAGGTTGGGAATAAGGCCCCTGAAACTTCTCCACATCGTCTCCAAACCAGCCTTCGTACCCCGCTTTGATGTTGTGAGAGCCGCGAATATGAGTTAGAACGTCGCGCCAGTGATAGTTGTGTTGAATGAAATCTCCTGCCGCGAAACCTGTACCGAAGCCTTGGCCGAGCCCAGTGACATTTACTACCGGAATCGAGAAGAGACCAGTTTTGGGCGTGATGCCTTCCACGTAGTTAGTCCCAAAAACGGCTTCATTCAGGGTCGCCGGTGAGAAGGTATGCGTCTCGTTGACCTGAACCGCGTGCTGGTAGGTTTGGTTCGTCGAAGTAAAGGCCGGTCGAATCGCGGAATTGCCGTAACTTAGTCCGGTCTTATAGAAGGTTCCATAGAGGCGATCCTTTTTGAAATACTTGTCGATTCGCAGATCCCATTGGTCCCCGTTGCGATAACTTGTGGAGTTGAAAACGCCTGTATCGAGGACCGGAAGGCTGCACGGAATATTGCCGGCTGCTGCTGTTCCGCAAGTCGAAGGGAAAAGCTGGGCGGCGGTCTGTACAGCCCCGGTGGGAGTACCTGCGCTGGGCTTGTAGGAAGTCAATAATTTGGTTCCGAAGGTATTTGGATAATTCTGGCTAGCCCAATTCGTAAATGCCGGGTCTTCGAAAGTCGTTTGAGTATTGCCGGTGGAATTCAAAGACCAGAGCGGCTCGATGGAGAAGAAGAAAAAGAATTCGTGTTTCGGGATAATGGGGCCGCCGATGCTGGCGGACATGTTGTTGCTGTGGAACGGTGCATAGTTATGCACAAATTCGGTTCCGGCCCAGAGATGCTGATTGGTAAAGTAATCACTTACGTTGCCGTGAAACTGGTCAGTGCCCGACTTAGTGGTCATGACCATCTGTATGGAGCTCGCGCGACCATAATCCACCGTGAACGTGTTGGTCTGTATACTTGTCTCCTGGATTGAATCCGGATTAGGCGTGAGATTCAGAACGCCCGGCCGGATGGCGCTGGTAATGTCCAGCCCATCTACGATGAACATATTGCCGACGCTGCCCTGGCCGTTGGCGCTCGCGTCAACCTGTGTTTCGGTCGAGTAGTTATCGACTCCGGAGCCGGGACTGCCTCCGGCAGCAGTACCAAGTCCCACGGCGCCCGGAGCAAGAGTTACTAGGGAGATCATATTTCTACCGGCGAGCGGCAGGTTAGATAGCGTTTCCGTTTCAAGCGTCAGCTGGTTGCGCGTTTCGGCGGTGTTTACTATGGGCGTTTCGCCAGTCACCTGGACCGCTTGCGTAGTTCCAGCCAGCGCGAGACTGATCGGGAGATTCAGCGTCTGGCTTGTCTCGAGAGTGGCCTTGATTTCGGAGGCAGCGAACCCGGGAGCTGTGACAGTGACCGTATAGGAGCCAGGCGCCAAGCTTGCGAATTTGTATTCACCGCGATCGCCGGTGGTTGTCTCTTGCGTGACTTGCGTAGCGTTGTTGGCGAGCGTCACCTTCGCTTTGGAAACAAGCGCGCCGCTCGGGTCTTCCACTATGCCTTGGATATTGCCGCTGAATTGTGCGTGGCTGAGGAGAGGAAAAAGAAGGGCGGTGAGGGTGGCGCCGACTGGGAAGCGGCAGCGAGTACTTTCGAAGATCACAGTGCCTCCTACGTAGAGAACTTGCGAGATGTGATAGTGCGAGCGTGCGTAATAGATTCATACACCCGAAAGGAGGGTGAGGTCAACAAAAAAGTGTATACGCTTTCATCGAGCGCGAAAATCACGGTCAAGGCAGTGCGATGGAAGAGATCTGGTGGCAAATAAGCAAGCGCTTGCGCGCCTATGCGCTCTCATCCCTCAAGCGGTTTTTTCGGCGCCGCGAATGCCCCAGCAAAGAGGGTCCTGCTCATCCAGAATCAACGCGCTCTCGGCTGTAACGAAGGCGGAGCCTTTGATATGCGGATGGACTACGCCGTCGCGGACCGTAATCGAGCCCTCGAACAAGCTACCGGTTATGCTCTCCTGGACCCAGACGTCGCCTTCGCGCACTTTCCCCGCCGCGTAAAGACAGGCGAGCTTGGCGCTGGTACCCGTACCACAAGGCGAGCGATCGTAACTCTTCCCGGGACAAAGCACGAAGTTCCGGCTGTGAGCGCGGGGAATTGTAGGCGGGCCTGACAACTCTATGTGATCGATCTCGGCACCCCTTTTGCCAGTAACGCCGGCCCGGACCAGAGCCTGGCGAATTGCCCACGTGTAACGAGTAAGAGCTTCGATGTTTGACAAGATCAACGGTGCAGGAGAGTCGTCAGTCAGGAAAAACCAGTTACCTCCCCAAGCGACATCGCCTGTTACGACGCCAATCTCCGGTACCTCGACGGATACGCCGGCCGATAGCCGATAACTTGGAACGTTGGTAATAGTAACCTGGCCGTTCTCGTGAAGTCGAGCGGCAACGAGCCCCACCGGAGTTTCGATCCGATGCTGACCGGGCTCTATCTTCCCTAAATGCGCGAGCGTCACAATCAAACCGATCGTGCCGTGTCCGCACATGCCGAGATAACCAACATTGTTGAAGAAAATAACGCCTGTAGCGCACGAACGATCTACCGGTTCACATAGCAGCGCACCAACTACGGCATCCGAGCCGCGTGGCTCGTTGACGATAGCAGAACGAAAATGATCGTACCTGTTGCGAAACAATTGCAGGCGTTGGCTGAGCGGTCCGTCGCCGAGCGGGGGACCTCCCGCCGTGACGATGCGAGTCGGTTCACCGCAAGTGTGCGAATCAATGACGCGAACGATTTGGGTTGCAGCCAAGCCATAGAATACGCTAAATGTCAATGGCGTCTCGACGCTTCGACGCGGTGATTGTAGGCGCGGGAATTGTTGGCGCGGCTTGCGCGCGGGAACTTGCGGGAAACGGGTTGCGAGTGGCGATCTGCGAGGCCAGCGATCACGTGGGCGGCGGAGCAACGGCGGCCGGCATGGGGCACCTCGCCGTAATGGACGATTCCGAGCCGCAATTTGCTTTAACCAGTTATTCGCAGCGGCTGTGGCAAGAAATGGCTCGAGAGTTGCCCGCGGACGCCGAATATTGGCAGTGCGGGTCTCTCTGGGTGGCCGCCAATGCCGAAGAATTTGCCGAAGTGGAGCGCAAGTTCCGTTTCTACAATGAGCGCGGAGTACCGGTTGAGGTGCTGGACTCACGACAGCTAGCCGAAGCGGAACCGAAGCTGAGACCCGGATTGGCCGGTGCGCTCCTGATGGCAGCAGACAGCGTTTGTTATCCGCCATGTGCTGCCCGTTATTTCATTGAACGGGCCATCGATAGCGGTGGAAATTTGTTTCTAAATAGCCGCGCGATTGAGGTATCCGATTCGGGCATTAAAACGGAGCGCGGTGAAGAGATTGCGGCAGCTAGAGTAATACTTGCGACCGGCGCAGGAGCTCAGACGCTGGTTCCCGGTATAGATGTTCGTCCGAGAAAGGGACATCTGCTCATTACGGATCGGTATCCCGGATTTCTGCGCCACCAATTGATCGAGCTTGGCTATTTAAAGAGCGCGCATTCGGCGACGGCTGATTCCGTTGCCTTTAACGCGCAGCCGCGAGTCACCGGGCAGATTCTGATTGGCTCGTCGCGGCAGTTTGGAGCCATAGATGCGGCGGTCGAGCAACGCATGATGGGGCGCATGCTGGAACGGGCGGAGCAGTACATGCCGTCGCTGCGAGATCTTCTGGCGATCCGCACTTGGACTGGCTTTCGAGCTGCCACTGCCGACAAGCTTCCGCTGATTGGCGTTTGTCCCGGATATCAGCATGTTTATCTCGCGACCGGTCATGAGGGCCTCGGCATTTCAACCTCCCTCGCGACGGCACGCCTGCTCGCAGATGAGATTCTCGGCAGAAGCTCGGAGATCTCGCGAGATCCATACCATCCCGAGAGAAGCCTCGCCGTTCATGCCTGAGGAGGTTTCCATTCATTTGAATGGCAAGCCGCTGCGGGTGCCCTCGCGAGTGAGTGTTGCGGCGGCGATCCTGTTGGCAGGCGAATGGAGTTTCCGCGAGTCCGTCAAAGGCGAAGCGAGAGGTCCGCTTTGCGGGATGGGGATCTGCTTCGAGTGCCGCGCGACGGTCAATGGACGGAGAAACTGCCGCACATGCCAAATCGCAGTAGAAAACGAAATGATCATCGAGACCGGCTGATATGAACAGCCTGCTCGAGCGAATGGAAGCGGATGTAGTGGTTCTCGGCGCCGGTCCTGCAGGCATGGCCGCGGCCGTCCGTGCTTCGGAAAGGGGAGCTCGCGTCACAGTCGTCGATGATAACCTCGCGCCAGGCGGGCAAATCTGGCGCTCAGGAGAGAGCAAACCGCCAGACTCGGATTCGGCCGAATGGTTCCGCCGCTTTCGCCAATCTCGCTTGCGTCTGGTTGCGGGCGCTCAGGCGATCTCAAGCGGCGCCGGGCCGCGTACTCTGTTAACCGAATCGTCTGATGGCGTGCGCGAGCTTCGGTTTGGAAAGCTGATACTGGCCACCGGTTCGCGGGAGCTCTTCTTGCCATTCCCCGGTTGGACATTGCCGGGAATCATGGGAGCCGGAGGTCTACAGGCGCTGGTGAAATCCGGCTTACCGGTCGCCGGGAGGCGAATCGTTGTGGGCGGCAGCGGGCCGCTGCTGCTGGCTGTGGCCGCATACCTGAAAAAGCGCGGCGCCCAGATAATCCTGATTGCGGAACAGGCCGAACGGAGCGCCATCGTGAAGTTTGGCTGCCATCTGTTCCGATACACAGAAAAAATGAGGCAGGCAGCTGTCTTGCGATTCGCACTTCTGCCGACGCCGTACAAGCTGGGATGCTGGATCGAGGCTGCGAAGGGGAGCTCACGATTAGAGGCATTGCAGATTCGTCAAGGCGCTCGCTGCTGGGATGTCGAATGTGATTATGCCGGCATAGCTTACGGTCTTTATCCCAATACGGAGTTGGCTGCGCTCCTTGGCTGCGAGATATCAAATGAGGCCGTGAGAGTCGATGAATGGCAGCAGACCTCGCAGCCGGACGTACTCTGCGCAGGGGAAATCGCCGGTATCGGTGGGTTGGACTTGGCCCTGATCGAAGGCGAGATTGCCGGTTTTACAGCAAGCGGGCGCCGGGATGAGGCCGCTCGTCTGTTTCAGAAGCGTCGTTCTGCCCGTTGTTTCGCCGATTCCATTAATAGAACATTCGCGCTTCGTCCTGAACTGAAGGCGTTGCCATCCGCGGATACTCTCGTTTGCCGCTGCGAGGATGTGCCCTATGAGAAGCTACTCAATTTCCCTTCTTTCCGCGCGGCAAAGCTGCACACACGCTGCGGAATGGGACCTTGTCAGGCCCGCATCTGCGGACCCGCAACGGAATTTCTGTTGGGCTGGCATGTTGGGTCTGTCCGACCACCGATTTTCGCCGCACGCGTCGGCAGCCTCATGGAGCGGGACGACGCGTGATATCAAGGCAGTTTGCGGTGAACGTCAGAAAATCGGCTTTCGCGAGCTTCCTGCTATACTTCTGCAAAATCCATGTGGAAGACGATACCTCTTATTGTGTTCAGTGCGGCGTTGCTGTGCGCGCAATCTCCCCAGATCGCCGGAGTATGGAAAGCGGATTTACAGAAAAGTAAAATTGCCGGACCTCCTGGTCCACCCCCTAATAACTATTTAGTAATTATTGAGCAGAAGACTGCTATCTTCAACCAGCGCACTAAGGAGACGGCGCCGCAGATCATTGAGACGACCGGGATTTGGGGAGAGCACGGCGAGCAGCGTTCAGTGCTCAGCGTATTCGATAACAATAAGCCCATCGTGCGACCCTATCAAGGCATTCCAACACGACTTACAGCGTCTTCAGAAGGTAATACGCTAACTGTAACTGGCGAGGTTGCCGGTCGTCTCGACACATTCAAACGCACGTACAAGTTATCCGGTGATGGCAAGACGCTAACAGTCGAGATAGAAAACAGTCACGACGGCAAGCAGATGCAAAGCCATTTGGAGCTGGTCAAGCAGCCCGATGCAGCGGGCGAGCCGCTTCGTAAGCCGGAAGAGCTTGCCGGGGCACATTTCAAGAATGTGAAAACTGCGTCGTTAAAGAATTTGCCGGAGTCGGAGTTTATCAACGATATGCGGTACTTCGCCTGGTCGCTGAATCGGGATTGCGAGTTCTGCCATGTGGCGAGAAAATTCGACTCCGACGATAAGGAAGAGAAGCGCACGGCGCGCAAGATGATCGATATGGCGGCGGCCATCGATCAGAATCATTTCGAGGGTCACCCCGAAGTCCGTTGTTTTACCTGTCACGAAGGTCATGCGCACCCACTCTCACATCCGCAGTTTCCAGAAGAAGCTGCTGCTGAAAAGGCGCGCATTGCAGCCGAAGCCGCCAAAAGAAATGCTGCTGGACCGCCGGCTCCAGGCGGAGCACCTCCTAAATAGGTGGAGAGTTCAAACGACCCGCAACAGCGCATAGATTGACGCAATCAGGCCAATCACGGTGGCGAGGAGCAGGCTGTGTTTAAACGCGAAGCGAAAAAGCCTCGCCTGATCGGCAGTGTTCATGTTGGTGGCTGCCGCGGCCACCGCGATGGTCTGCAGGCTAATCATTTTCCCCATAACGCCCCCTACCGAGTTATTGGCGGCCATGAGAATCGGATCGAGATTCAGTCGTTGCGCGGTAATGACTTGCAGACTGCCGAACAAAGCGTTCGCGGCGGTGTCCGATCCGGTCAGGAACACGCCTAGCCAGCCGAGCAGCGCGCCGAAGAACGGAAAAAGAGCTCCTGTGCGAGCTGCTGCCAAGCCCAAGGTTCCGGTCGCGCCGCAGTAGTTCATGAGAAAAGCCATAGCGAGGACACTGCAAGTGGTTAAAACCGGTAGCGCAAGCTGGCGAGCGGTCGAGATAATGATACGGATGTATCTCGCGGGACCCAGCCGGAGAAAGAAACACGAGACGAGGGTGGCGAAGAAGCAAGCAGATCCAGATGCGGAGAGCGTGTTGAAGGTATACGTGGCTGCATAGGGCGCCACCGCCGCCACAACCGGGGGAGTCCGCAAGACGCGATTGTGAAGAGCCGGCCAGCCAAACTTCCACGTGGCCGCGCTCAATATGTGCTGGATTGGTTTAGTGCCCCAAAGAAGCACGAACAGCACGAGGAAGAAATAGGGAAGCCATGCCAAAACGATGGCGCGCGTCGAGTGCGGCGGCGGATTTTGCGTTCCCTCCAGCATTACGGTTTCAGATGGATTGCCAGGATCGCCGGCGAATGTCGCGCTGACTGAGGGAGAGGCAGCATGCCGCCAAAATCGAAGAAACAGTACCAGAGCAGTGACGCCAAGCAATGAACTGAAAATATCGGTCAGCTGCGCGTTGAGAAAATTCGAAACAATGAATTGGACCGCCGCAAAGATGACACCATAGAAGAGCGTTGCCGGCAAAATGCCGGAGAGTGACGTGAGACCGCCGCAGGCAAATATCAAATAGAGCGGCAAGACCAACGACACGGGTGATGATAGACGTCCTGCTACTGCAGCTAGTTTGTCAAATGGGAGCCCCGTGATGGCGGCGAGTGTCGTGACCGGAATGCCGATCGAGCCGAAAACGACGGGGGCGGTATTGGCCAGCATGCAGACGGCCGATGCTTTCCAGGGCGAGAATCCGAGACCGGTCAACATTGCGGCTGCCACGGCAACGGGTGTTCCAAATCCAGCTGCCCCTTCAAGAAAAGCTCCGAAGCCAAAGCCGATTACCAGCGCCTGGAGGCGCGAGTCTGGTGTCAATGACGCAACAGAATCCTTGATGATCTCGAAATGACCCGTGTCCGCAACCATGCGATAGAGAACGATGGCCCAGAGAACGATCCAGCAGATTGGGAAGAGTCCGAAAGCTGCTCCATATCCGGCGGCACTGATTGCGGGCACGACAGGCATTCGATATGCGACAGCAGCGATCAGAATGGTTACGCCTAACCCACACAAACCGGCGAACCAGGCGGGCTTACGTCGTATACCGAGTAGATAAAGAAGTGTGAAAACGGGAATGGCCGCGATGAGAGTCGAGAATCCCACTCCGAGTCCTGCAATCCGGTAGGATTGGGACCACAATTGCGGGTTGGTCACGGACGAAGCCATCCGAGGGCGGCGACAAGCGGCTTGATACTGGTCCGTTCCAAGCCGAGAGAGATGATAGAGAGGATGCGATTACCAACTAGCTGCAGAATCAGAAAGTCTAAGGTGCCGCTTGCGTTAGTGGCTGTTTGTGGTTCCACGCTCTTGTTAGGCTATCCTGCGGCACTCGCGCAAGGAGGACAGCACTCACCTGTCGGACCTCTCGAAGAGACGGGATTTCAACCTATCTTCGACGGAAAGACACTGCAGGGGTGGGACTGTGATCCCGATTTCTGGCGTGTTGAAGATGGGGCAATCGTCGGTCAATCGACTCTGACGCATCAACCCAAGCAGAATACGTTCTGCATCTGGAAAGGCGGTGAACCGGCGAACTTCGAATTGAAGCTTCAGTATCGACTGACGGGCGTGAATGACGGCAATAGTGGAATTCAGTACCGCAGCGTCGAGCTTCCGGAAATTGCCAAATGGGTAATGAAAGGCTACCAGGCCGATATCGATCTCAAGCAGCAATACACCGGCCAAGTGTACGAGGAGCGTAATCGCGGTTTCCTTGCACTTCGCGGACAGATTTCGATGGTTCCCGAAGGAAAGAAGGCAGGCAGCATCGGCTCGGTAGGCGACAGCGCGCAATTGAGAGGGCTCATCAACGATAACGGCTGGAACGATGTGGACATTATTGCGCGTGACAACATTCTGATCCAGTTGATTAACGGCCATGTCATGAGTGTGCTGATCGACGACGACTCCGTGAACCGAAAAATGCAGGGCGAAATCGGAATTCAACTGCACCGGCTGCCGGGCTGCGCGATGAAAATGGAAACGCGCAATATCCGCCTAAAGACGTTTTGAACGCCGCAGGTCAATCGTAAGTTTTAAGATGCGCGTCCGTCTGTTCGTGCTCGCAATATTCGCCTGCGCTTTTGCACTTGGAGCCGACTGGGCGACTTGGCGTTTCGACCCTCAGCGGACCGGCTGGCAAAGAGACGAGCGAGTTCTGAACGCACAAACTGTCAGGAAACTAGCTCTCCTTTGGAAGCGGAAGCTCAGCGATCACCCGAATGGCCTGGCAGATCCTTTAATCCTAGGGCCGATTATCACTCATCGCGGCATCAAGGAACTCGTCCTCACCAAGACCAGCTCTGAGATCGTCTACGCAATCGATGCCGACCTAAACACGGTTTTCTGGAGCAGAGATCTCGCAGGCAAGTCGCGCATTTCGGATTCGACATGCAGCAGCGATTTGCGTGTAACGCCTTCTATGGCGCCCTCCGTTATCAGACCGAAAACGTCCACCGCTTACGAAGATGATTTTTCGGATGGCAATAAACCGCTCTACGTTTTGTCGGCGAACGGGACTCTCCATTTGTTTCGTCTGCGTACTGGCGAGGATTTTATGCCGCCGGAGAAGCTGCTGCCCGCCACTGCGAAACCGATGAGCATGGATGTTGCCGGCAATATCTTGTACATCGCGACCGCAGCCGTGTGTGGCGGACCTGCGGAGCTCCTTTGGACAGTAGATCTGACACGTGGGGTAGAGCAGAGTGGCTTTTCTGTGCAATCGCAGCGTGTAGCGGATTACGACCGCGACAATGTGGGCGGTGAAGGCGCCAGCATTTCAAGTACTCGGACCGCATTCGAATGGCAGGGGAAGGAATTCCTCGTGGAAATCAGCGCGAAGGGCAAGTTGACCACTGTAGCTGCCAAATCACAGGATGATGATTTTGGGATCGCCTGATGCGAATTCCCCGAGTCTCGCCACTTGGGAGGATCGCACAGGTAATCGCTGGCTATACGCCAATCTTGACGACAGCATCAAAGCTTTTCGTCTAGCGCAAGGCCAAGTGCAACCTGAATTTGTCCAAAGCTGGACGCTACCTGGGTTGGATGCGCCGGGCCCGCCAATCCTGGCGAACGGAATCCTATATTTTCTTTCGAGCGCGGGAAGCGCAAAGGGCACGGATGCGTGCCGCCAAACAGGAGAGGATCTCGCTCGCCCTTCGGGCGACACGCCCAACACCGTGCCCGTTTTGCGCGCATTTCCCAAAACATTGGGGTCGAATCACTTGGTTTTGCACGCCGTGGATGCACTGCAGGGAACAGAACTGTACAACAGCGGTGAAAGCATCTGCTCTAGCTCTTCTTCGAAGAATCTAGCGATTGCGAATGGCCATATCTCTTTCAGCGCGGCTGACGGTTGGCTCTACTGCTTCGGTATTCCCTTTCAAATATGAGCTCCTGAGATACCTTTCGAGTGCGGAGATAATAGCGTTTGGTGTTCTATGCCTCTTCGATTCTTTGGAATTCGCGATACTTTTCGTTCTACGGCGAGCCTGTTGGCTGGTCTGACTGTTTTCGCAGTCGCAGCCAATGCCGACCTGCCTCCGGGTCCCGGCAGAGCAGCAACGATTCGGGTCTGCGGAAGATGCCACTCGCCGGAACGCGCTGCTTCGCTTCACCAGGATCATTACCAATGGGAAGAGACCATCACAAAAATGGTGAAATTGGGCGCGCAGGGTTCCGACGAGGAATTCGAGGCGATTCTCGGCTATCTTTCCAAGAATTTTGCGCGCGAAGCGCCCGGCCCCATCAACATCAATAAAGCGACGGCCGTTGATTTGGAGGCCGGATTACTGCTCAGAAGATCTCAGGCTATAGAAGTCGTGCAGTACCGTACGCAGTATGGGAATTTCAAGTCGCTGGACGACCTGAAGAAAGTTCCGGGAATCGACTTTCAGAAGATCGAAGCAAGGAAAGCTCGGATAGTATTTTGAAATTCAACAGTCAGATGTACAAATTCCGGCTCGTAGTCCCGTTAGCTGCGCTTACCAGCGCCATTCTTTTTGCCGCCGATTGGCCGATGCGAAGCGGCGGTCCACAGCGCAACGGATGGGCGAAATCGGAGAGTCGCATCACTAAAAGCAATATTGCTTCTCTTCAGCTGCTCTACAAGTATCAGGCCGAAAATCTGGGCGGCGCTCAGGATGCATTGACCTCACCCATTATCAACGGAAATCTGATCACCTACCGTGGCTTCAAGGAGATGTTAATCTTTAGCGCGAGATCGGACAAGGTCTTTTCCGTAGACGCTGACCTCAACAAGCTGCTCTGGAAATCCGATTTCGAGTACCGGGCGGAAAAACCGCAGCGACAGACCGCGACCTCCGCATGTCCAGGCGGCTTGACATCTCCGGTGCTGATGGCGGGCAGCAGTTCAGCCCCAATGCATTTCGCCGCAATGGCCAGCCAGATACCTGCGGCCGTTGCCGCCAACCCCGCCGCGAGAGTCAGACTCCGGCCGTCACCCTATTTCCCTCCGCTGTCGCAAAGCATCTATCCGTTGCGGCCCCACACGCTTAGCGAGCTCGCGGCACTGTACACCGTCAGCGCTGACGGCGACCTGCACATCGTGAACAGCTCGACCGGCGGCGAACTGATCGCTCCTCTCCGCTTCCTGCCGCCCAATGCAAATGTGACGAGCATGAATATACGCGAAAACGTTGTGTATGCGACGACTGCCAACAACTGCGACGGCTATATGAACGCGCTATACGCTGTTGACCTGTTAAGCGCCGACCGGAAGGTTTCATCGTTCACTCTGCGCTTCGGTAGTTTCGCTGGTTCGGACGGCACGGCCATTGGTAACGATGGCACGGTTTATGTCCAGGCTGCCTATGGGGAGGGGGATTCGATGAGCCATTATCACGAAGCCGTTCTCGCTCTGACTCCAAAAGATTTGAAGGTCAAGGACTACTTTCTTCTGCCGGGTAAACCGGTTACTCACGCGAGTCTCGCAGCCCCCGGCGTTACACCCATGGTGTTTTCCTGGAAAGGAAGAGAGATGCTAGCGGCCGCCGGTACGGACGGTCGCTTATATCTGCTCGAAGCGAAGTCGCTCGGCGGAGCAGATCATCGCACACCGCTGTTTCAAACGGATCCTATTGCAAGCCGCTCCAAAAATTACGACGGAAATGGTTTCCGAGGTGCATTTTCCACTTGGAACGATATCGATACGCAAAATCGGTGGATCTATGTGCCCGTTTCGGGGCCTCTGGAGAACGCCACGAAATTGCCGCTTGTTGGTTCGGTTCCGGCTACCGGAAGCATTCTCGCTTTCAAAATCGATGGACAGAAGGACCAGCCGGGGCTGCAGCCTCTCTGGGTTTCTGCCGATATTCCTTCACCCGCTCCTGTGGTTATTGCCAATGGCATTGTATTCGCGCTCTCCACGGGCGAATCACCGCGTGTCGCCAAGAAAAACGGTGAGCCGTACACTACAGCGGAACGCGAGGCTATGGCGGGCCACGCGGTCCTATACGGCCTGGATGCTTTGACAGGCCATCAACTCTATTCGAGCGGAAACACGGTCTCTACTTTTTCTCACGCCGGCGGTCTCGCGGTCGCCAATGGGCGCGTTTATTTCGCCGCCCACGGCAATGCGGTTTACTGCTTTGGTTTCCCAAAGAACGAGCCGCAATTGGCCGAACAATGATAAGGATTCTAAACAAACAGTGATGCGAACTTTGTGTTGCCTTGCGGCCGCTGCGATTTGCATGTTCGGCCAGAATGCCGAGTGGCCAACCGATGGTGGGAACGCTCAGCGAACCGGCTGGCAAAAAGACGAACATATTCTCACGCCTGAGAACGTGAAGAATCTAAAAATCCTGTGGAAGCTCCAACTGAATAATCAGCCTCGCGAGATGCACTCCCTCTTTCCGCCGCTGATTGCCACGCACGTGCCGACCGCGGGCGGCCCGAAAGAAATCGCCATCGAGGCGGGCATCTCTGACAATCTCTACGCGATCGACGTCAAAGCGGGAGAGGTTCTTTGGCAGAAGCATTTTGACTTTGTGCCTGCAAAAGAAGGTCGAGGTCTCGAAGCAGGCGATCCTCTGTGCCCCGGCGGGCAGACTGCAACACCTATCATCGGTCCGCCAACGGCTTCAGGCAATCGCACCGTCTACGCGCTGTCGGGGGATGGCAGATTGCATTTCGTAAACGTGGCCGATGGAGTTGAGACCGCACCTCCGGTCAAATTCAGTTTTGTCAACGGAAAAGCCTACGCCCTGAACATGTGGAAGAGCATAATTTTCACGACCACTTCGCAGAGCTGCAACGGCAACCCTAACCAGATGTGGGCGATCGATATCAACGATCCTCTGAAAAAAGTCATGACGTTCAACCCACGCAGCGGAGGGATGTGGGGCAGGGAGGGGGCGGCGATCGATTCTACCGGCGCCGCTTGGGCGCCGACGGGTGACGGTGTCTACGATCCTGAGAATCGCGTTTTTGGCAACGGTTTGGTTGCGGCGAGGGTGGAAGACAAGCAGCTTCAACTGGTCGATTGGTTTGAGCCTGCCAACTGGGCATGGCTGAGCAAGCGCGATCTCGACATGCAGGTTACGCCGGCGATTTTCGACTACAACGGACGCGAACTGCTCGTCACCGGCAGCAAGGAATGCCGTGTTTACCTACTCGATACGAGAGCCGCCGGAGGGGAGGATCATCAGACGCCGCTCTATCAGACTCCACTGATGTGCAATGAGGAAGTCAATTTCGCATCCGCGGGCATCTGGGGTTCGATGGCAAGCTGGAAAGACGCGGCCGGAACACGCTGGATTCTCACGCCCTTCTGGGGACCTGTGCATCGTAACTTCAAGGTTCCCGTTTCGTATGGTCCGGTGGAACATGGCGCAGTAGTCGCTTTCAAACTCGAAGAGAAAAACGGTTCATTCGAGCTCGTTCCGGCGTGGATGTCAGGCGATATGAACCGCGCCGAGCCTCCCGTCGTCGCAAATGGTGTCGTGTTCGCTTACGGTAACGGCGAAAACACGGAGCAAGCTTATCCGGAACGGGGTCTCTATGACTACAGCCCGGAGCGCATCAGGAATTCAACACACGCGGTCTTGTATGCTCTCGATGCGCAGACCGGCAAAGAACTATACTCCAGCGGCGATCAAATCAAATCGTTCAATCATTTCAGCGGTCTTTCCGTCGCTAACGGGCGGGTGTACATCGGAACCTTCGATAGCATTCTCTATTGCTTCGGTCTGCCCGGCGAGTAATTCTTCTCAAGTTCCATCGCGGGTCGCATCTCGAATCTCAGCAAATCCTGTGCTTTTTGAGATATACTTCCTGACACCCATGGGGATGGGTTCATATGCGAGGACTTCAATTTTTCGCTGCTGTGTGTATTTTTTCCACTTTTGCAATTGCTGCTGATAATCCATTTATCGGCACATGGAAACTTGATGCCGCAAAGTCTAAGTTTTCACCGGGCACCGAAATCAAAGAGATGACCATGACATTCGAGGCAGTTGGCGATCAAGTGAAACGCGTCGCGACGGCGTAATGGGCGATGGCGAATCCTTCAAGGAGGATGACACGATCGCCTGGGATGGTAACGACCACAACGTAAACGAGCCTGGCATGACCGTAGCTGTACATAAGGTCAACGATCATATGCTTCATGTGAATGTCAAAAGCCAGGGCAAAGTCGTTAATGACGTTCGGGTGACCGTATCCAAGAATGGCAAAACCTTAACGGCAGTTGAAAAGGGCGTCGATTCGAAGGGCCGGCCGCTCGATAACACTGCCGCTTTTGAGAAGCAGTAAAGTAATTTCCGTGCGCGTTCACGGTCCGACCGTTAGCGTGTGATATGCTGAAACCGCTGCAATGGATGCCGACCCGTACACGGTACGGAGTTGAGCTTACTTCTCTGCACTCGCAGAACACTGCGACGCTGGACGATCCAGTTGATGAGAGGGCAGGTGAATAGGCCATAGCGGCAGCCATTCGCGAGCCTTGTACTCGACCGATCATGGAGGCGAGAGGCGGTGTTCAGGCTTGACGCTGATAAGAAAGTTCATTTCTGCGACGGCGTAACGCGGCGTGATTTTCTCCACGCCGGTTCGCTTGGCCTTCTAGGTCTCACACTGCCGGAGTTTCTAACCTTCAAGGCAGCTGGGGCGGTAGATCCCAAGAAAGATGTGAATTGCATTCAGTTGATGCTGGTAGGCGGCCCCAGCCAGCTCGACACGTGGGACATGAAGCCCGACGCGCCGGCTTCGATCCGCGGCCCATACAAACCCATCAAGACGAATGTTCCGGGTATCGAGATCTCGGAAATATTTCCGCGCATGGCGAAGCACGCCGATAAATTTGCGCTGCTGCGTTCCGTCTATCACACTGCGGCTGCCGTGCATGACACGGGTTGCCAGATGATGCAAACCGGGAGATTGTTTCAGGGAGGTCTGGAGTCGCCGAATTATGGTTCTGTTCTGAGGTTTGAAAAAGGACCCAGGGGCGATATGCCGCCGAACGTTCTGATTCCCTATATGATCGGGCAACTCGGCGGCAACCTGCCGCATGGAGATACCGCCGGTTTTTTGGGAAAAGGATACGATCCGTTTGTTTTGAATGCCGATCCTGCCGAGGCCAACTTTAAAGTGCCTGACATGCTCCCGCCGGATTACATATCGGCCGTGCGGGTGGACCGCAGGCGGGACTGGCGGCAAGTGATCGATCAATCGGTCAAATATTTCGAGGAATCCAATCAGGATGCGAAGTTGATGGATTCCACTTTCGACCAGGCTTATACGCTGATGACTTCCGCCAAGGCGCGCGAAGCCTTCGAACTCAATCAGGAAACGGAGGAGATGCGCAAGCGTTACGGGCTCAACCGATTCGGCCAGGGATGCTTGCTGGCGCGGCGGCTGGTCGAACGGGGCGTGCGCTTCGTAACCGTCAACATGTTTGAGACGGTCTTCAATGACATCACGTGGGACATTCACGGCTCTGCTCCATTCAGTCCGATTAGTTGTTACAGCGATCTGGTGGGTCCCATGTTTGATAATGCGTACAGCTCCTTGCTCGAGGATTTAAGTCGAAGTGGCTTGCTCGATAACACTCTGGTGTTGGCGACGGGCGAATTTGGGCGGACGCCGCGCATTAATCCAGCGGGAGGACGGGATCATTGGCCGCAGTGCTGGACAGTGGTTTTGGCGGGAGGCGGAGTCAAAGGCGGCCAGGTCGTCGGATCGTCTGACTCGATAGCTAGCGCGCCCAAGGACCGCCCGGTTATGCCGGCTCACGTGGCGGCGACAGTTTACAAATGTCTGGGCATACCGCTCGATTTAGAGTTGAAGACTGCACAGGGTCGGGTAGTGCGGTTGGTAGATCACGGTTTTGAACCCATAGACGAGCTGCTGGTATGAAGCGTCCCAGTGCGTTGTCCATAGTCGCAGCACTAGCTTTCATCGCTGCTCCGTACGCGGCCCGAGCTTCGAACGCGGAGCAGAGTGATGCTAACTATCATCAACCGGGTGCGCCGAAGACGACCCCATCAGCAACGCATCCGAAGCCGGTTGCGGATCAAGCGGCCTATCCGAAATCCTCGCTCACGAAAATCGAGCTTCTGCCATCATCGATCCAACTGATCGGTCCGCGGTACAGCCAGCGTTTGGTGGTGGAAGGAATTTTCGCCGACGGACACCAAGAAGATTTGACTTCACAAGCCAAAATTGCGAGTTCGGATAGCACAATTGCGATCGTTGACAATGCCGATTTTGTACAGCCGCGCGCTGACGGCCAGACCACCATTGCGGCGGCGGTTCCCGGCCATCGTGCGACAGCGGCGCTCAATGTAAGGGATTACTCGGCGAACACGCAGTGGAGTTTCCGTAACGACGTATTGCCGGTAATGACGAAAATGGGCTGTAATTCCGGGCCATGCCATGGAGCAGCGGCCGGCAAAAACGGATTCAAGTTGACCCTGCGGGGCTACGATCCCGAAACCGATTACTACACTCTGACTCACCAGGCCTTGGCCAGACGTACCGAGAGGATGGAGCCGGCCAAGAGTTTGATCCTGCTGAAACCTACACTGACCATTCCGCACGGAGGCGGAAGGCGTTTCCCGCTGGGCTCGCCCGAATACCAAATCATTGCCGGCTGGATTGCTCAAGGAATGCCGCCTCCCTTGGATTCGGATGCCAGGGTGACAGGGATACGAGTGCAACCGCACGAGGCCTCCCTGCGTCCCGGCGCTGAGCAGCAGTTAGTCGTGACCGCGATTTTTTCGGACGGCCACACAGAGGACGTGACGCGCTGGGCCAAGTACGATAGCGGCGATGAGGGCGTCGCCACGGTCGATAATGACGGCCACGTCACGATGCACAGCTACGGCGAAGCTCCGGTCACCGTGTGGTATCAGAGCCAGGTCACGTTTTCGCGATTGCGGATTCCGTATCCGTATCATCTCCAGGAGGCTGTGTTCAAAGATGCGCCGCGACACAACTACATTGATGACGCGATACTGAAGCATCTGGAAGCGCTCCACATTCCTCCTTCGCGTCCGGCAAGCGACGCCGAATTTATTCGCAGAGCATATCTGGATGCAGCCGGAATTTTACCGGCTCCAGCCGAGGTGAAGGCATATCTGAAGGATTCATCGCCTAAGAAACAAAACCGGTTAATCGATGCGCTGATGCAGCGGCCCGAATTTATCGACTATTGGGCCTACAAGTGGTCGGATCTTCTGCTGGTTTCGAGTAACCGTCTCTCTAACGAGGAGATGTGGAGCTATTACAAGTGGATTCGCGACAGCGTTGCCTGCGACAAGCCTTGGAATGAGTTTGTCAATCAAATCGTCACGGCAACGGGCAATACGATCCGGAATGGCGCAGCCAACTACTGGGTTATACATCGCGATCCCCTCGACACTTCCGAGAATATGGCCCAGGCGTTTCTCGGCATCACCATCACTTGCGCGCACTGCCACAATCATCCGCTGGCTAAGTGGACCCAGAAGGACTATTAC
The DNA here is from genome assembly GCA_963738555.1 of Terriglobia bacterium. GTDB lineage: Bacteria > Acidobacteriota > Terriglobia > Bryobacterales > Bryobacteraceae > Bog-105. Next base: position 85,346 of record CAVTXN010000022.1, on the reverse strand, counting down.
GGCATGGCGAATCTGTTCGCTCGGGTACGGCTCAAGACTTTCTCCGCGAGCGGATCGCGTCCGGGAATTGGCCCCTTATTTAATAACGTCACGGTTTATTCTGCTCCAACCGGCGAATTTACCGACGACCGATTCATGACTGTGCTTCCGCCCAAGCCGCTCGACGCCAAGGCCCTTCCGGAGGCGGCGCCAGGAGATACACGCCTTTACTTTGCGAAGTGGCTCACCTCGACTGACAACCCATTTTTTGCGCGCAACATCGTGAACCGGCTATGGCGCAATTTCATGGGGCGCGGGCTGATCGAACCGGTCGACGATCTTCGGAACACCAATCCCGCAACTAACGACGAGTTGCTCGATGAACTGGTAAAAGACTTCAAAGCGCACAATTTCGATATCGATTACCTGATCCGTACAATCATGCAATCGGCCACGTATCAGACTTCCTCTGAGCCGCTTAAGGAGAACACCGCGGACGACAAATACGGCTCGCATTATCTCATCAAGCGTTTGCCCGCTGAGGTGTTGCTCGACGCCTATTCGCAGGTAACGCATGAGCCGGAAAAATTTAAGGATTATCCTGTCGGTACTCGCGCGTTGCAATTGCCGGATACAGCCGTGAAGTCCTATTTTCTTGATGCCTTCGGCCGGCCGGCGCGGGAGCAGACGCGGGAAAGCGAGCGCACATCCGTTCCCACTATCACCCAGGCGCTGCACATCATTAACGGGGAGACCTTGAATAACAAGCTTCGCGCTCCCGATAACTCCATCGCTGCGCTAATGAAACGCGGCTTGTCCGATGAACAAATCGTGGATGATCTGTACCTCGCATCTTTCAGCTATTACCCAACAGAGACTGAGCGGGCCGCGTTGGTGAAGGCTCTCCATTCAGCGGAGCAGGAAAAAACAACAGGAGTTGACAACCCACGCCGCGCCGCGCTGAACGACATGATGTGGGCCATGCTGACCAGTGAAGCCTTCATGTTCAATCACTGAGCCGGTACTGGATTTTCTCCGGACCGGATCGCTTACAGGCAGCCGCGCCTTGCTGCCCGCCATGTGTGTGCTACTCGCGACTCATCAAGCGCAAGCCGCCGCCTCGCCCAACTTCGCTACCGACGTTGCGCCCATTCTGCAGAAGAACTGTCTCGCTTGCCACTCCAGCGCAGCCAAAATGGGCGGCTTAGTAATGGAAAAATTCGATCTGCTCATGAAGGGCGGCGCTCATGGGCCGGTGATCATCCCTGGGAAATCGGGTGAAAGCCGTTTGGTTCTGATGCTGGAGGGAAAGGTTCAGCCTCGGATGCCATTTGGAGGCAGTCCGTTGCCAGACGCCGACATAGCGACGATAAAAGCTTGGATCGATGCGGGTGGCGTGGGTCCGGCGCCTGGGGAAGCCGAAACCGCTCTTGCTCCCATTAAAATACCCGATATCAAACCGGAAGTTCCGGTCGTCTCGCCTATTGCGTCGTTGAAGTTCTCACCCGATGGAAAGCTTCTTGCGGTGGGCGCGTATCGAGAGGTCCGGCTTATCGATGCCGCAAGCAACAAACCGCTAGCCACCCTTTCCGGTCATGCAGACTATGTGCGTTCTATCGCCTTCAGCCCGGATGGGAAAATGCTCGCGGCCGGCGGCGGTCCACCTCAGCGAGGAGGCGAGATCAAAATCTGGGATGTTCAGTCCCACCAGCTCCTCAAGACCATGCAGGGCGGTAAGGATTGCATTTACTCCGTCGCCTGGAGCCCGGACGGGAAATTGATCGCTTCCGGCAGCTACGACAAGTTAGTGAAGCTCTGGGATGTGGCCTCGGGGAAAGAACTGCGAAATCTGCAGGATCACATTGATGCGGTATTTGCTGTCGAGTTCAGCCCGGATGGAAAACGACTCGCTTCAGCCTCACAGGATAGAAGTGTCAAGATTTGGGACGTTGCTTCCGGCCGGCGCCTGTACACGCTCGGTGACGCAACCGATGGCCTCACGAGTGTCGAGTATTCGCCGTCCGGCGACCGCATTGCAGCAGCGGGTTATGACAAGACGATTTACATCTGGCGATTGGGCGACAGCGACTCCAGCCTGCTCCAGTCATTGATCGCGGACGAAGGGAGCATTCTCGCTTTGGTGTGGTCGCCGGACGGCAAAACGATCATCACAAGTTCTTCGGATGGCTCGATTCGTTTTCGTGATGCGGCTACCTTGAATCCCCTGCGTGTGATCGATCACCAACCAGATTGGGTGCAGGCCCTCAGCATCAGCCCGGATGGAAGTAAGCTCGCGGCCGGGCGCTATAACGGCAGTTTGACCGTGTACGATGCCAAGGCGCAAAGTTCCCCGGGGGAGATAAAGGCCGCGCAAAACACAGTGCCGGGTATTCGGAACGGGAGGTTTTGACATGAAGATCGGCATTCTTGCAAGCGGACTAGTGGGTGTCGTGGCTGCATCACTCGCATTGCCTTTGCAGGCGGACAACCCGATCATTCCGCCAACCATTTCTGAAATCTGGCCCGTGGGTATGGAGCGAGGCACTACCGCGACGTTTCTCGTCGATGGCCGCAGTCTCTCAGGCGCAAAGAACGTAATCTTCGATGCGCCCGGTATCACGGCGAAGATATTGAACATCAACCAGGTGCCTGAGAAGATCACGGGGCCTCGTGCCGGCGTGGATCTCGTAGCTCAGGTGGCTAGGGGAAAGAAAGAAAGTGCGGAATTAGAGGTTACGGTCGCGAAAGATGTCAAACCCGGTATCCACAAATTTCGAATCCAGACACAGCTCGGAACGTCGAATATGGCGGCCATGGACATCGGCTCTCTACCAGAGATCAGGGCCGATCAGACTTCATCCGGGGAGTCGATCACGAAAGCGCAGCGTATAGCTTTGCCGGCAACACTGATAGGAATAGTTGGAACGCCTGGCGAAACCCACACTTACGAATTTGATGGCAGGGCTGGTGAAGAGTTGGTGTTCCAGGTTGTTGCCTCGAGCCTGAAGTCAGATCTCGAATCGCTTCTGATCTTGCGCGATTCTTCCGGAAGAGAGTTGGCCAGAGCCGGTGACAACGACAACAGCCCGGATGCGGTACTCGTTCACAAGCTGCCGCAAGCCGGCGTCTATACCGTTTCGATTACAGATCGCGAGAAGGGCGGGTCACCAGATCACTTTTATCGTCTGAATGCCGGCGCGCTTCCTTATATCACCGGCGTCTTCCCTTTGGGTGTGAGCTCGGGCAAACCGGCACTAGTGTCGGTGAGCGGAGTGAACCTGGGCGGATCTCACGAAGTAAACGTCGATCCACCGAAACGCGCGGATGGTTGGACAACGCTACCGGTTGAGGTGAAGAGCGGCGAAGAGTGGTCGCTGAACAAGGTTGACGTTGCCGTCGGAAACGAGCCTGAGATCCTCGAGCGTGAGCCCAACAACACGCCCGCCGCCGCGCAACCGATTTCCCTACCAGTAGCCATCAATGGCCACATCGATGCCGGCGCGAAGACCGGTGCGAAACCCGACGAGGATTATTTCCGATTTCACGCCAAAAAGGGCCAGAGCCTGAGCATTCAGGTTGTGGCTGCAAGATTAAATTCGCCGCTTGATTCCGTGATAGAAGTACTCGATGCGCAGGGCCACCCTATTCCGAGAGCTACTGTTCGATGTCTGAACCAGACCACCACGACGCTTTCCGACAGAGATTCGAGAACAACCGGTATCCGGCTGGTGTCGACTTCCGGCCTCCGCGAAGGCGACTACCTCATGATCGGCGATGAGCTTGATCGAATCGCCATTATTCCCGACCAGCCAGACGCCGACGTCGAGATGGAGGGGGTTGACGAGATGCGGCGTGCTTATCTCGGCACTTCGCCCGATGTCCACGCGATCAACACACCGGTCTATAGAGCGGAGATTCTGCCCGCGGAGGCCAAATTCCCTCCAAACGGTTTACCGGTGTTCCACCTGACGTGGCGCAATGATGATGGCGGTCCGGGATACGGAGCGGATTCCAAGCTCGAGTTCGTCGCACCCGAAGATGGCGACTACGTCCTACACCTGAAGGATGTTCGCGACCTCGGAGGACCCGACTATGCGTATCGCCTGACAATTCGGGATGCGCGTCCTGATTTCCGGCTCGAAGCGGATCCGGAAAACCCCAACATTCCACGTGGAGGATCCATTCCGATCACCGTCAAAGCAGACAGGCTTCCCGGTTATGAAGGCCCCATCGAGATTCAAGTGCAGGACCTTCCGCCAGGTGTTTCGGCGTCGCGGGCCTTCATTCCGGCCGGACAGACTGCGACGGTAGTTGTTCTTTCTGCGAGTCCTGAGGCCAGCGTCGGAGCGCTCCCATCATCAATCAAAATCGTAGGGCGTGCGAGTGTCGCCGGGCGCGATCTGGTCAGAGCGGCAAATGCGGACGTGCCGTTGCAGCTCGCTTCCGTGATTCCTCCCCCTGACGTCTCGGTTACTGCGGAACCTGCTCAGCTTGCGATCGAGCCGGGTAAATCCACAACGGTCACGCTTCACATTCAACGGCAGAACGGCTTCAAGGGCCGGGTGCCGTGTTCAGTCAGGAATCTTCCGCCAGGCGTGCGCGTAGTAAATGTTGGATTAAACGGTGTACTTGTAACGGAGTCCCAGTCCAGCCGCACTTTCACACTACATGCCGAGGACTGGGCTAAGCCGATAACCCAACCTTTCTATGTAGTGGGCGAGGTCGAATCCAATTCACCAACCATGCATCCATCAGCCCCGATAACGCTCCAGGTAGTCACGAGCGCAGAGAAGCAAAGCCTCAACTCGGGTCAAACGGAATCCCGCCACGTTGGAGATGAAGCGCGATCTCCCAACCATTAATTAGAATTATTTGACGAGCCGCAGGTTTGAGCGACCAGTTAGACTGGCTGATACTCGAATGGAAAATGCGGATACTCACGACCTGAGCCGGTTCGGTTACGCCCAAGAACTCTTCCGCGAAATGGGAGGCTTCTCCAATTTCGCCATCTCGTTCTCGATCATTTCTATCCTGACAGGAGCCGTAACGCTCTATGGCTACGGACTCGGCCTCGGTGGCCCACGCGAAATGACCCTTGGCTGGCCGATAGCCACAATCTTTACCCTGGCGCTCGCTGCCAGCATGGCGGAGCTCTGTTCCGCTTTTCCGACTTCCGGGGCAATGTACCACTGGGCCAGCGGTCTCGGCAACGCGGGGACCGGCTGGTTTGTGGCGTGCCTCAATATCATAGGATTGATCGCCGCTCAGGCAGGCATAGATTACAGCTGCGCTCAATTTATTCTGCCGTTTCTCCACCTTCCCGTCTCGCCGCGCAATGTATTCATCGTGTTTGCGCTGATACTCGCCGTGCACGGACTTCTGAATCAATACGGCGTAAAGCTGGTAGCCTGGCTGAACGACGCGAGTGTATCGGTGCACATTGCCGGAGTGCTCGCGATCGTGGCGGCGCTATTCTTTTTTGCGAAGCTTCAACCAGTTTCGTTTCTGCTCACGACGTCGCCGCATCCCTCGGTCCGTGCGCCTTACATCTGGCTGTTCCTCCTGGGGCTCTTGCAAGCCCAGTGGACTTACACAGGATTTGACGGTTCAGCGCATATGGCCGAGGAAACAGAAAATGCGCGGAAGAGCGCGCCCTGGGGAATTGTTCTCTCAGTGGCCGTCTCCGGCGTTGCGGGTTATGCTCTTCTTCTCGCGCTTACTCTCGGCATTCATTCCTTACCCGCCGTTTTTGAGGCCAAGGACGCACAGGGGAATACGGTGCCGGCTGCTATTGCCATTCTGAGTACAGCGCTCGGTGCGCGCGTTGGTGTTGCGCTCGCCGGGTTGGCATCGATGGCAATGTGGTTCTGTGGACTTGCCTGCGTTAGTTCGGCTTCCCGCGCCGTTTATGCGCTTGCTCGTGACGGTGGACTGCCCGCATCCCGATATTTCGCGCGCGTTGATAAGCGTCACGGCACTCCCGGCCCCGCGATCTGGCTGATCGTTGTGGCCACAGTTGTGCTAATGGCTTGGGCTGGAGCAGTTCCAATCGTCACCTCATTGAGCACGGTCGCCCTCTATCTCGCGTATGTCATTCCGGTAATCCTGGGATTTCGAGCGCGCAGCCGTCCTCAGCCCTGGACAACGCATTGCGTGTGGGGCCTAAAGAGTTGGGGCCGCTTTCTGAATCTGGTGGCCATCGTCTATACGTTGTTCATTTCGGTCGTACTGATCATGCCCCCCAACCAACTTGCTGGAAAAGCTCTAGGCGCCGTGATAGCCTTCCTGTTGATCATGTACTGGTCCATTGTCCGGCGAGACTTCGCGGGCCCTGAATGGGCGCGGTCTACTGTCGTCTCAGAGACCGAGGGCTTTACGAAATGACCGCCGCGGAAGCGGTTCACTTCGTTCCGCCAGGACAGCACTATATCGGCGGCCGCTATGTAGAAGGCGCCTCCGCGGGCCGTATCGACGTCCGTAATCCGGCTACCGGCGAGGCACTAACGAGTGTGCCAGATGGATCGCAGGAAGACGTAAACCGAGCCGTTACTGCCGCCCGGACAAGTTTTGAGAACCAGAGCTGGCGTGGCAAGAACGCTTCCGAGAAGGAGCGGATCCTGCTTCGCATCGCCGACCTGATGGAAGAACACAAGGAGGAACTCGCGGCACTCGAGTCGCTTGAAAACGGCAAGACCTACCGCGAGGCGCTTAGGGGTGATATCAATCCCGGCATCGATTCATTCCGCTATTACGCCGGCGCAGTTCGGCGCATTTGCGGCGAAACGATCCCGGTAGACGGGCCGTTTCTCAACTACACGCTTCGCGAACCGGTCGGTGTCGTCGGTGCAATTATTCCCTGGAACTATCCAACGTGCATTGCGACCTGGAAAATTGCTCCGGCGCTGGCGTGCGGCTGTTCTCTCGTTTTAAAACCATCAGAGCTTACCCCGCTCACGGCTTTGAAACTTGGCGAATTGTGCTCGGAAGCCGGTCTTCCAGAAGGCGTTCTCAATGTTGTCATCGGTTACGGAACGACCGCCGGGGAAGCAATGGCCCGCCATATGGATATCGATAAGATCAGCTTCACCGGCAGTATCCGGACGGCTCGCAGTCTGCTGAAAGCCTCAGCCGAGAGTAATCTCAAGCGGCTCAGTCTCGAACTTGGCGGAAAAAATCCGAACATCATATTCCCCGACTGCAACTTCGACCAGGCCATAGATGCCGCATTTTGGGGCATCTACGCAAATAAAGGAGAAGTATGCAGTGCCGGCTCGCGCCTGCTTGTTCATGAATCCGTGCATGACCAATTCGTCGAGAAACTCGTCCATCGAGCGAAAGAAATGAAGATCGGTGATCCGTTCGACTCCACATCGGAAATGGGTTCCCAGATTTCAGCGCCGCAAATGGAACGAATCCTCGGCTACATCCGAACGGGACGTGATGAGGGTGCGGAGTTAGCCTGCGGCGGCATGCGAGATACCGAGGGAACTAACGCAAAAGGCTTTTTCGTTAAGCCGGCGATCTTCACGAATGTTACTCCCGAGATGAGAATTGCGCAGGAGGAGATCTTCGGCCCGGTGCTCTCCGTCGTCCGTTTTAAGAGCGAAGACGAGGCTGCGAAAATCGCCAACGGGACCATATACGGCCTTGTCTCGGCCGTATGGACGCAAGACATCCGGGTCGCGCACCGGATGGCGGCCCAGCTCAAAGCCGGATCGGTCTGGATCAACACCTATAACGGATTCGATACTGCCTCGCCGTTTGGAGGCTACAAGCAAAGCGGCTTCGGACGTGATTTGGGCAGCTACGCGCTCGAGCAATACATCAACGTCAAATCCGTCTGGGTGAGCTTGTGAGTGCAATCGACGAGGTGGCACGGCGTCTCTCGAAGGACGGCATCCGGCGGATAAAACTCGGCATCACGGATATTGATGGCGTTCTGCGGGGCAAGTACATCAGCCTGGATAAGTTTTTCGCGTCCACCGCCGGTCTGAGTTTCTGCGATGTGATCTTCGGCTGGGACATAGCCGACGTCCTCTACGACAATTGCCAGTACACCGGCTGGCACACTGGTTATCCAGACGCCCAGGCGGCTATCGATCTGAGTACACTGCGCACCATACCCTGGGAGCCCGGGACGGCGCTTTTCCTTCTGGACATGTTTCAAAAAAACGGTGAGCCGCTGTCGATCTCTCCCCGGCAGGTGCTGCGTTCGGTAGTCAATCGTGCTCACGAGCGCGGTTACGATGCCAGGTTTGCAGCCGAATACGAATTCTGGCTTTTTCGTGAAACGCCACAGACGCTTCGTGAAAAGAGCTTCCGTGATCTCACTCCGCTCAGTCCGGGCATGTGCGGCTACAGCGTGCTGCGCGCTTCGCAGAACGCGCCCATCGTACTCGATTTCATCGACCAGCTTACGGCCTTCGATATTCCGCTCGAAGGATTTCACACCGAGACCGGTCCCGGCGTGTACGAGGCGGCCATCGCTGTTGATAAAGGGATGGCAGCCGCAGACAAGGCCTCTCTTTTCAAGACTGCTGCAAAAGAGATAGCCGCCCGGCATGGAGTGATTCCGACTTTCATGGCGAAATGGAATGCAGATCTGCCGGGTTCGAGCGGCCACCTGCATCAAAGCCTCTACACCACAACTGACGCCCGAAATTTATTTTTTGAAGATGGAGGCGTTTCGGCTCTGATGCGCCAGTATCTTGCCGGGCTTGTTGCCCTGCTCCCGGAATTCATGGCGATGATCGCCCCCTCGATCAATTCGTACAAGCGGACCGTTCCGGGCACCTGGGCGCCGGTCAATTCCAGTTGGGGTTCCGACAATCGCACAACGGCAGTGCGAACTATTCCCGGATCAGCAAAGAGCACACGCATCGAGCTCCGGCTCGCCGCTGCCGATATGAACCCTTATCTTGCCATGGCTGCGAGTCTCGCGGCCGGCATTGAAGGAATCGAGCGACAGCTCGAACCGCCAGCCCCGGTTAGCAACGGCTATGCAGCGGACGCAGGTGAAGCATTGCCCCGCGACCTGCGAGAAGCTGTGAATCGCTTTCGTAAATCTGAGACTGCGCGCAAATGGTTCGGCGATCAATTCGTCGAGCATTATGCGGCCACTCGCGAATGGGAGATTCGGCAATATCACCGGCATGTCACCGATTGGGAACTTAAGCGCTACTTCGAAGCCATTTGAGTTTCTATGAATCTGTCGACGTTCTCTTTCCCGACCACAATTCTGTACGGTCCCGGCGCCATAGACAGTCTTCCGGCCGAACTGAATGCTCGAAAAATGCGCAGGCCGCTTCTGGTTACGGATCGCGGTTTGGTTCGTTCCGGGATTCCCGATAAGGTTCAGGCTTTAGCTGCAGGAGCTAACGTATTTTCCGAAGTCGATCCGAATCCCTCCGAACGCAACGTAATGGATGGTCTGGCTTTCTTCAAAGCGCATGATTGCGACGGTGTTGTTGCACTGGGCGGCGGATCGGTCATCGATACCGCTAAAGCGATCCGCCTGAAAGCGACACATCCCCTCGAGCTAGCCGAATACGACGACAATCTCGGCGGCGCGGCGAAGATTCGCAGCGATCTTCCGCCTTCCATCGCGATTCCGACCACGGCCGGTACTGGCAGTGAGGTGGGCCGTTCCGCCGTGATCACCCTGGCGAGCACGAATCGCAAGACTGTCATCTTCAGCCCTTATCTAATCCCCGATCTTGCAATCGCGGACCCGCTCTTGACCGTCGGCATGCCGCCGCATATCACGGCCGGAACGGGAATGGACGCCTTCACTCATAGCGTGGAGGCCTATTTGGCCACACCGTTTCATCCGATCTGCGACGCCATCGCCCTGGGGGGAGCCAAGATAGTCTACGACCATTTGCCGCGTGTAATGCGCGATCCGTCGGACATCGAGTCGCGCGGGCAAATGATGATAGCCGCCATGATGGGCGCAATCGCTTTTCAAAAGGGATTGGGAGCAGTTCACTCATTGGCGCATCCTTTATCGAGTGAGTTCGGCATGCATCATGGCACGAGTAACGCTGTGCTGCTGCCCGTTGTCCTTGAATTCAATCGAACCGCGGTACCGGATCGACTTCGGAATCTCGAACGCTATCTCACCACGGACCCGATATCGTGTACTCGGGAGCTGAACCAGATCTGCGGAATTCAGCCACGGCTGCGTGACTACGGTGTTCCCCGCGAGGCTCTACCTGCGCTCGCCGATAAGGCGGTTCAAGACGGTTGTCACCAGTTGAACCCTCGTCCCTGCACGCGCGATGTTCTGCTCTCGCTATATGAGAAAGCGTGGTAGCTAGTCGCGGCAGGTAATCCACTTACTGGGCCGCGTGGGATAGGGAGCTTGATGAGTACTGCTGCGGCCGCCGAGCGAGAGCTTCTCGAATCAGATCTTGAATCTGCTCCCGTTCATCTCCAGCGAGTTCCAGACGTGGCGGCCGCACACGCGGATTGCCCATCCCTACCTCCGCCTGAACCATTTTGATTAGCTGGACAAACTTCACAACGGTGTCTAGTCGCAGCAACGGCAGGAACCAGCAATACAGTTTGAATGCCTCTTTCCGCTCTCCGTTTGCTGCAAGCCGGAACAACTCTACCGATTCACGCGGCAGTGCATTCGCCAGGCCGGCGATCCAGCCGTTCGCGCCCACGCCGACAGCTTCTACAATCCCGTCGTCTACGCCCGCTAAGATCGCCAGGCGGTTTCCGATTAACGCCTGAATGCCTGACACCCGGCGCGTGTCCGTGCTCGATTCCTTCACCGCCTGAAGGTTCTCGTGTTCAGTTGCGAGTTCGGCGATCTGTGGGGGCGTGAAGTCCGTTCCATAGGCTATCGGGTTGTTGTAGAGCATGCAGGGAAGTGGCGTCGTTCGCAGGATCGCGGCAACGTGGTGCTTCATCTCGCGCCAATCGCCCTGATAAACGTAGGGCGGCAGCACCATAAGGCCGTCGCATGTCTCTGCGGCGCCTTCGGCTAATCGCACCGCTTCGTCAGTGGAAAGAGCGGAAATGGCGGCGACCAGCGGCGCCCGGTTCGCCAGCGCAGCCTTAACATTTCGCAGAATCGCGAGCTTCTCCTCGAATGTCAGCGTCGCGCCCTCGCCGAGCGAACCAAGCGCTACAATCCCCGAGCAGCCGTTGTCTACCATCCACCGGCAGTGCTCGGCCATGAACTTATGGTCGACGCGATACCGATCGTCGAAGCAAGTCGTAACCGCTGGCATGACGCCTTTCCAGTCCATCGTTCTTCTCCGTTAAACAACAGTCCAATAAACCGAGTATCGTTCATCGAATAAGCGGTCGAAGGGCACGAAAGTCACATCCTGATCCTGCCCCGCAGTCCTGAACGTCAAGGTCTCCCCTGAAACCGGCTTTAACCAGGAATCGAGACTAGCACTTGTAGCGCGGAACGCAGGAACGCGAATCGGGTGTTCTTTGAGCGCCGGCCCTCCAAACCCCACGATGGTTTCCGGGCTGAGGTCCTGTTTGCCCAGTTTTCCAGCAAGCACCAGTGGGCCATATAGGAAAGCTTGCGTGCTAGCTTCGTCTGGCATGGCTTCTACATGAAGGTACATCGGTAGATTGGCCTCGATGCGATCGCCACTGCGCCAGGTCCGCGTAATCACGAAATAGCTGGCCGGGCTGGGCGTAGCCTCTATGATCTGTCCATTTATCTTCACCGATGCATCTGGACCGACCCAGTAAGGAATCCGAATGCGCAGCGCCATTCTTTGCGGCGCTGGGGTGTCAATGACTAACTCCGTGATGGTCGATTCAGGAAATCTGGTCTCCTGGTGGACCCGCATGTTCTTCTCTTTCCAATTCAGCTCAGAGGGAACAAAAAGATTGACGTAAAGGCCATCGCCATCATGAAAGTAAATGCTGTTGTTCAATTTCGAAAATTCTTCTACGCCGGTCCCTGTGCAGCACCAGAACGACCCATTCTCGCTGCTGAAAGTTTTCCAAGCGCCTGGCGCGAGCGACAGGTAATATTGAGTGGCCCCGTTCTCGCGATCGATGGCGGCTATCCGGTGATTCACTAGAGTGCGTTCGTAGTAATCGAAGTAGCGCGGATCGCCCGTCCATTGGTAAAGATGTCGCGTCAGCTTGAGCATGTTGTAAGCGCAGCAGCATTCCGTTGTATCCGCGCTTCTTTTCAACTCCGCACCCAAGTGACGCGGCTCTACCAGCCACAGCTCGGCATTACTGGTTCCGCCGGTCACATAAGCGCGAGCGCTCGTCACCTCCCACCAGAAGAAGTCCGCCACATCGTGAAAACGCTCATCGCCGCTCAGCTCATAGCGGCGAGCGGCACCGATTACCTGAGGAATATGCGTGTTGACATGCAGCCCGCGCAGTTCATCGCGCCGCAATGCCAGCGGATTGAAGAATATCTTTTTCGTGAAGCGGTCACCCACCTCTGCATAGTGATCGTTTCCGGTCACCGCAGCCAGATTGTAGAGCACTTCGTTCATACCGCCATACTCGGTGTTCAGAATGTCCTGCATCTGCGGCTCTGGTATGGGTGCCGTCCAGTTGTCGGTCCACTTCGCCATATTTTCCAGCACTTCGAGCGCTTGCTGATTTGCGCAGTGCTCATGCATGTCGTACATGCCGGCCATGATCTTATGCAGCGTGTAATACGGAGCCCACACCTTCTGCCGGGCCTTCAGGCGGTCGAAGAATTCAGTTGGAAAGGCGCTGAGATACCCGCCGCCTAACTTTTCCTGGCATTTTGCGAGTTCGGCGACCATCCCGTCAGCCTTAGATTTAATCTCGGCATCTCCGGTCGACGAATACATAAGCGCGCACGCGGAGAGATAATGCCCCACGAAGTGGCCACGCAGCTCGCAATCCGGTTTTTCCCAACCGCCCAGCGGCTCAGCCGATGATGGCAACCCGGCGTTGACGCGGAAATTATGAAGCAGCCGGTCTGCACTCAATCGCTTCAGATACGCCAGATCGGCCTGCTGCGAGTCCTTGTAAATGCCGGGCAGAAGTCGCACTTCGGTCATCGAAAAAGCGCTTATCTTTGCCGGAACTAACTTCTTTGTAAAGGTAATTGTGTCCCCGAACGGAGGAGCTTCTTCAGGAAGCTTCTTTCGTTTTGGCGCGCCTGTGTTCTGCGGGGTTGGTGTGGCTTGCTTTCCGAGCAGGGGCGTGGCGCTAATCGCGCCCGCGAGTCCTGCCGCAAAACTGCGCCTGCTTGGATTTAGTTTTTTGAGTCTTGGCATGCCTTTTTGACGCACGTACTGTAAACGTTTGCACCTCCATTTTATCGAGTCAAAACAGCCGTGCAGCCCTCAATCGATAGCCACGCTCCACGCGTGCGGTAGAACGGATACATGAAGCAACGGAAATTGAGTCGTTCGGGACCCAATGTTTCAGCGCTTGGCCTCGGCTGCATGAGCATCGGCATCGCAGATGTTTACACCAGTAGCGTGCGAGACGATCATGCGGCTGTCGCACTGATTCACCGCGCAATGGATTTGGGGATCACGCTGCTCGACACCGCGGACATCTATGGCGTTTCGGAAATCCAGGTCGGCAAAGCGCTAAAAGGCCGCCGCGCAGGCATCACGCTCGCTACAAAGTTCGGCTTCGTCATCGGGCAGCCTGGAAGTGAGCGTGTTGTGAACGGCAAGGCCGATTATGTTCAGCACGCGTGCGATGCTTCGCTCCAACGCCTCGGTGTCGATTACATCGATCTGTATTATCTACATCGCGTCGATCCGGCAACACCCATTGAGGAGACTGTCGGTGCAATGGCGGACTTGGTGCGGGCTGGGAAGGTGCGCTACCTTGGCCTCTCGGAGGTCTCACCGGCGACTCTCCGGCGAGCGCACGCCGTACATCCGATCGCAGCAGTGCAGAGCGAGTATTCGCTATGGAGCCGCGAGCCAGAGGATTCACTTCTCCCGGCACTTCGCGATTTGGGCGTCACCCTGGTCGCGTATAGCCCATTGGGCCGTGGTGTTCTGGCTGGACGTATCCGAACGGTCGATGACCTCGCGCCAGATGACTGGCGGCGCCACAATCCTCGTTTTCAGGGCGAGAACTTAACGAAGAATCTGGCGCTCGCAGATCGTGTACGCGAACTCGGGATCGAAAAAGGTTGCACGCCGGCTCAACTGGCGCTCGCATGGCTACTCGCCAAGCCTGATGTGATTCCCATTCCGGGTACGAGCAGCACTGCCAGGCTCGAAGAAAACGTCCAAGCTATCGATGTGCGGCTCACGAAAAGCGACATCGCGCGAATCGAGCAGGCGTTGCCTAGAGGAGCCGCTGCCGGCACGCGATATGATCCGGCGATGCAGGAGCTGCTTAACGGCTAGTAAGCCGGTTCAATTGGCGCTGTCTATGTGAGAGACTACGCTCCTCACTTCAGGCTTCTCACTCCGGGTCTCACTCAGGTTGACCCTACCTTTATCGAGCAGGCCGCCGGGTTTTGGGTTGCCGCGACGCCACAGCCGAACTTGGGGCTAGCTCGCGGGCTAGAACATCCGCAGCAGATAGAGTGTGAGCACGATGATCAGAACCAGACCGAGGCCGCCCGCAGGATAGTAGCCCCAACCCCGCGAATATGGCCAAGCCGGAAATGCTCCTATCAGCAGTAGGAAGATGATCACGAGCACTATGAGACTCATGCCTAGATGGACTCTGAATCCATTGGAAACTTAACAGAAATTCGATAACTTAACGCAGGTTGCCTCGCGCGCCATGAACTATAAGCTGGACATAGCGTAACGGGTCTGAGCGGCTGCGGGAAGCGATGATGCGCAGCCCAGCGCTTCGAAGATCTGCCCGGTCACTTCTTCCGGCGGGCATTCTGCCGAGATGCGATAATAATCCCGATCCTGATAATAACGAACGATTTCGGAGCTGTTGCGGTCGTGGATTCGAAGGCGTTCGCGGATGGCGGCGGGCTGGTCGTCGGCCCGTGGAAGCAGGAGGGAATGATCGCTCGGGCAGAGCAGCGGTATGGAAGACATACTGTTTTGCGCCGTCGGATTTCCAGCCCCGTAAATGCGTCCGCAAGTAGGGCACTGCCGTCTTCCTTTGAGCCGTTCGATGAGTTGTTCAGCGGAAACAGCAAAATCGAAAACGACGGGTCTGGGCGCATGCAGCCTCGCTAGAAGCGCGTCAAGGAAGGCGGCCTGCGGGGCAGTCCTGGGGAATCCATCGAGAATGCACCCGCTTTTGCAATCCTGTTCGCGAAGCCGTGCCTCCACAATCTGATTCATTAGCGCATCGCTGACAAGCTGGCCGGCACGCAGCACCTTTTCGAGCTGTCTGCCGAGTTCGGAACCGGTTTGGCATTCGCGCCGGAGCATATCTCCGGTCGAAATTGCCGGGACACGCAAGGCAGCCGAAATGCGAGCAGCCTGCGTTCCCTTGCCGGCTCCCGGCGGTCCCAGAAATATGATCGTCCGTGCAGGTGCGTGCATGATTGCCTTCCCGTCTCTAACAGTCTCAAGCAACCCGAAAAGGTTTTCAAATGAACTAGTCCGAATTGGACTACTTGTCCGTCCCGCATAAGCTCCCAAAGCGCACATTAGACGGACGAAAGCAGCCGGAAGCAGAGAATGTGATCTTAGGAAACAACACCGGATCTGTCAAAATCCAGAAAGCAGACAGAGGCGTCCGCCCGTGCACCAGCATCCTGCCAATCCAGGACATCCCGCACAGACTGACCACGTCTCTGAAGCGCTGCCAAATGAAAAGGAAAAAGAAATGGATAAGCTTGCGCAAAACATTCAAGAGGCGTTTCTCAACAACGCCCGCAAAGACCGGGTATTTCTCACGATTTACCTGATGAGCGGAGTTAAACTGTCAGGACGTATCAAGAGCTTCGATAAGTATTCAGTGATTCTGGAATCAAATAACCAGGAACAACTCATCTTCAAGCACGCCATTTCCACGGTAGTAATTTCCAGATCGCCACATTCCGTCGGCTTCCAGACCTCGGCGACCCCCGGGACCCCACAAACTACGGACGTGCCTGCCGAAAGCGATCACTAGTGCCTGCGCCCGAAGAACGCACGCTGGTCGTGGGCGTACACCTGTCTGGCCGGTCACAGTCGCCGGCCGCGATCGGCAATTCCGTACTCGATTCCGAAGAATCGCTGGAAGAGCTGAAAACTCTCGCTGAGAGTGCCGGGGCGAAGGTTATCCACCGAATCACGCAGATTCGTCCGGCTCTGGATGCCGCTACTCTGGTCGGTTCCGGAAAAGTCGACGAAATCAAGGGCCTGATCGGCGCCGATGACATCCAGACAGTAGTTTTTGACCGTGAGCTGACACCGACTCAACTGCGGAATCTGGAGCGGCGTCTGGATGTCAAGGTGCTTGACCGGACCCAACTGATTCTCGACATTTTTGCCCGGCGGGCGCGGACCAGCGAAGGCCAGCTGCAGGTAGAACTAGCCCAGTTGAATTACCTGCTGCCAAGGCTCGCCGGACGGGGCACCCAGATGTCCCGGCTGGGAGGCGGCATCGGAACGCGCGGACCGGGCGAAACGCAACTTGAGACGGACCGCCGGCGGATCGGCAAGCGTATCGCGAAACTGCGGATGGATATCGAGCGCGTGCGCGCCACACGCGGTGTCCAGCGCTCTCAGCGTCAGGCCGTACCGCTGTCCACCGTGAGCCTTGTCGGATACACAAATGCCGGAAAATCCACCCTGTTCAATCGCCTGACGGGCGCGGGTGTCCTGGCGGATGCGAAAATGTTCGCTACGCTCGACCCGATCGTGCGGCAGATCCGGCTACCTTCGCAGCGCCGCGTCCTGATCAGCGATACCGTGGGTTTCATTCGCAATCTGCCGACAACCCTGGTGGATGCCTTCCGCGCGACACTCGAAGAAGTCACCGCAGCGGCGCTGCTGCTGCATGTGGTAGATATCGCATCACCGAATGCGGCCGAGCAGACCTCTCATGTGCTGAAGGTGCTGGGCGAGATCGGCGCGCAAACCACTCCCCAGTTACTCGTTCTCAACAAGAGCGACCGGCTTGCCGAGGCTGAACGATCGCAAGACCTGGCAACTCTAACTCATCGGCTGTTGGGCGAAACTGCTCGCCAGAATCGGACAGAAGCGGTCCTGGTCTCGGGGCACACCGGGCAGGGAGTGCCGGAGCTTCGCGAAAAAATCGACGGGCAATTGATCCAGGATCCCGTATCGCGCCACTGCTTTCGCCTGCCTGTGGCCGAGGGCAGGCGCCTCCATCTGTTATACGAGCGCGGCGCGGTAATTTCCCAGGAATATAAGGAAGATTACTGCGAGGTTGTGGCCGAAGTCCCACAATCGATCCTGGCTAAGCTGGCGGCATTCGCCGTCGAATAGTCCGAGAGAAACTCCGGATTTTTCCTACCTCTCTCCTGAGACTGAGCTCGGGAGGACAGACATTTTGCAAGCCGGATTTCTTCTGATAGACGCGGCGTCGAAGCCGCTTCACCCCGCCATGGTCTACCTCCTCGCAACAGCGGGATTTCTGAGCCTCGCTTTCGCCTGGTTTAAGAAAACAGGTCCATAACGCACACGCACCTGTCCGGCAAAGTTGGTTCTCGGAACAAGGCGTTGTATGCTTGCGTATTCTCTCGCAAGCACAATGAATAAGCCTCGGCAGGTTCATCTTCTCGTCTTATCCGGCATCTTGCTCGGTTTGACAGGCTGTCAATTCGATACGACGCCGTCCGGTCCGACCCGCGAAACCTCGATCCATCTGGATAAAGGGAGCACCGAACGGGCGAGCATCGATCTGGATATGGCAGCCGGTCAAATGAAGGTGCGGGGTGGGGCGGATAAGCTCGTCGACGGCCGCTTCGAATTCAACGTGCCCTCGTGGGAGCCGAAAATCGATACCTCCAACAACGGCTCCCACGCGATGGTCAAGATCAGCCAGCCGAACAACGCCCATTTAGGGGGCCACCGCGTTTATTCCTGGGATCTGCAATTGAACGATCAAGTCCTGTTGGATCTTACGATCAACTGCGGCGCGGGTCAGGCGAATCTCAATCTGGGAGATCTCGATTTGCGAAGCGTCCAGGTTCACATGGGGGCCGGTCAGGTCGATCTTGATCTCCGCGGCAAACCGAGCCGCGATTACGATGTCGCCGTTTCGGGCGGCGTTGGGCAAGCAAATGTACATTTACCCGAAGACGTGGGCATCTGGGCGGAAGCTCATGGAGGTCTCGGCAGCATCACGGTTACCGGTCTCGACAAGAAAGACGATCATTGGCAAAACAGCCTTTACGACAACGCTAAGGTGAAGGTGCACGTAAAGGTGGAAGGCGGCATCGGGGAGATCCGGATTATCGGCTGAGGCGGGTTCATCCGGAGAGAAGCCGGTCCACTTCCTCGCGCGTCGGAATAGAAGATTGCGCGCCCGGGCGCGTCACCGAGAGCGCGCCAGCCGCATTCGCGAATCTCGCCGCCGAGATAATGTCTTTTCCTTCGGCCAACGCGACGGCAAAAGCACCGTTCCAGGTATCCCCGGCGGCTGTCGAATCGACGGCCTCTACCGGGAAGCCGGGAACGCGCTGGCAGCTTTCCCCATTCGCAATCACTACACCGAGAGCTCCGAGCTTCAGGATCACGGTCGAGGATCCGCTATCAAGCAGTTTCTGCGCGGCGGCCTCAGCTTGTTCGTAAGATACGATCTCTTCGCTTGTGCCTAAAAGGAGGACGGCTTCGGTCTGGTTCGGAGTTAAGAAATCGACCAATCCCAGAATTTCAGGGGACAACCTCCGGGCCGGCGCCGGATCGAGTATTGTGGTCGCGCCGTGCTGCCGCGCAATCTCGAGAGCGCGCTGCGTCGTTTCAAGCGGCACTTCCATCTGCCCGAGCAGAATCGCCCCCGGTTCAAGCAGGTCGAGGCTCTCGATATCCTGCGGCATCAATTTCCCATTCGCGCCCGGCGAAATGACGATCACGTTTTCTCCGTTCGGAAGCACGAGAATGGCGGCCGTACCGGTGGAAGTAGCCGATATGTGGATCTTCGATGTACCTGCTCCGGTTTTGACGAGACTCTCGATCAGCATCGGTCCGAAGGGATCGTTACCGACGCGGCCCACCATTTCCACACGTCCTCCGAGCAGTGCGGCAGCGTAGGCCTGATTTGCGCCCTTGCCTCCAGGAACGATATTTAAGTCGCTGCCCGTGACTGTTTCGCCAGGCCGCGGGAAGCGCTCGATGCGCTGGACCAGGTCCGCATTCAGGCTGCCCACTACAATGATGCTTCTCTTCTTTTCCGGCAGCATATCTTTCATTGCACATCCTGCAAGCGGGCGGGGGCGATGCTGATTCCCATGGCGGCGCGATAGCCTTCCGTGAGCTGTTCCGCCTTCGCGGCATCGCCGTGCATTCGATAAGCGCGTTCCAGCAACTGGACGGCTTGCGGCAACAGTGGGTCGAGCTGGACAGCGCGCTCCAGATGTTCTAGCGCGCCCGCCAGGTTGCCGGTCTCGAGCAAAGCATCGCCCAGGTTTACTTCATAGGGCGCGAAGTCCGGGCGAAGCTGAAGGGCCAGCCGGAATCTGCGCTCGGCTTCGGACGGCTGTTTGGCGGTCAGCAGAACGGTACCTAATTCCGTCAGTGCCAGCGGGTCCTTCGAGAACGTTCCCTCGAGCCGGTTGAGCATCTTATAGCCGCGAATGACCTGATCCGGCGTATGGTTTTCTAGGCCGACCGTCACCAGTGCGAGCGCCAGGTTTCGATCGCGCAGTTCTGAGGCGGGTTCGCGCCACGCCGCCAGATCCGCCGCGATACCAGGCTTACCCTCCGGCTCCGCGCGCCGGGTAATGCGGTGATCGGTAAACGCAGTGTGTCCACCGTCCTTTGCGGGACGTTTCGGCATATGACAGGCAATGCAGTTCTGATCTGATCCCGTATGGCTCGAGGGCAGAGCGCCGGCGTGACAGCTCAAACAGCGACTCCGATAAAAGGCCACCGGCTGCTCGGGCACGTTATGCGGGTCATGACAGGTGCCGCACCAGAGCTTGCCTCCGCTTTTGCGAGCGCAGAGGCTCTGGGCCAGTTCTTCAGACTGGCTGATGACCTTGATTTCGTTTTCCATGGGGCGCGCCGCAACGTAGACCGTATAAACGTCTTCCATCCGTTCCCCTGGTTCGAAATCGGCGATTGTCTTTCCGGGATCAGGTATGCGGATTTCGCCGGCAAGATGGCACTGTTCGCAGATGCTGTCGCGCGCAGCCTGTGGAAGTTTCGCCGGATTAATGATGCTGCCGGGTAGCGGTTTCTTCAAATGCTCTTCGGCCGAACCATGGCACCGGTCGCAGCCGATCTCCATCTGAGTAAAGGGCGGATTCTGATAACGGTTCAGTGTCTCGGGTATCGGGCGCGGCCGGTCCGGCATGGCAGGTCAGACACTCGAGGGTCACAGGCCGTGAAAAGTCAGGGGCCGCCGCCTGCTCGTAACCAGGCGCGACATCCCACACATGCCGGGTCGTGTAATACGAAAGAGGGGATTGAAAAAAGTGGTCCCCGACCTGAGCGAGAAAGCCCACGGCGTGACTTCCGGAACCGATCTCGTAGGCGACGCGCAGCTTTTGCGACTCCTCGCCGCGCGTTAGAGACTGCCAGATTCCCGTCCTGTCCGTTTTACTGGCGAAGTGCGTATGGGAAGGCAGGTGCTCAAACGTGCCGTCAGGCGGCGCATAGGTTCTGCTGAGCGAATGCGCCATCGCCGACTTCGAAAATCCCGCGACTTCCTTGGGATGGCACGAAGCGCACACCTCGCCGAATAGCGAGGGCGTTAGAACTGCGAAAACAACGAGGACAAACCGCAAGTTGCGAGAGTATCAGATACTTACATCGAATCAAAAACGCTTGTCTGAGGCGACCGTCAGGAAGCGGTGATCCCGTCTACACCGAAAGTTGGGCTCTAGCGCAATAATCTGGTTGTATCCGGAGACGAATACGCTATATACTCCAAAGAGTTCCGTTTAATTTTGCTAAGTTCGCTTAGCGGCTTCCCGGGGGGGATTTCAATACATGTCAAGTAAGGCAGCGCTGCAGCGTGTGCATCGGCTGGTCCAGCGGTACGCATGCATTCTCAGTTTGACGGCTCTGGCTCTTTTTGTCGCCGGGTCCGCGTGGACACAAACGTTAAGCAGCATCAACGGCACTGTGACGGATTCGAGCGGCGCGGTTGTTGGGACCGCAAAAGTCACGGTGACCAATGACGCGACTCACGTGTCCAAGACCGCCGAGACCAGCTCGGCAGGAACCTATACTGTTACCGATTTGATTCCCGGCACTTACACGGTAACGGTCGAGCTGGCGGGCTTCCAGCCCTCGGAGCATAAAGGTGTCGGTGTCGACGTTGGCCGAAATTCGACGGTCGATGCCGTCCTGCAGCCCGGTAACACGCAGCAGACTGTCACGGTTTCTGAAAGTGCTATCGCGCTCGACACCACTGCTCCCAGCCTCAACACGACCATCGAAAACAAGGTGGTGCAAGAGCTACCAACGATAGTAAGCGGCGGCCGCGGACGCCAGATCGATAGTTTCATTTTTCTTGCTCCGGGTGTTACGGGAAGCGCGTTTAGCCACCGCATTAACGGCGGGGTCGACTTCCAGAACGAAGTTGTCTTCAACGGCATCCCGATGGCGCAGTCGGAGACGCAAGGCTTTCAGACCATCTGGAATCCGCCTTACGAGTTAGTCAACTCCTTCAACGTGCTGCGCTCGTCGTTCTCGGCTCAGTATGGACTTGCACAGGGCGTCATCACGTACCAAACTGCTTCCGGAACCAATCAGTTTCACGGCGATGCCTTCGAAATTATCCGCAATAACTTCTTCGACGCCCGCGGCGCTTACAACCCGACCGTCCCAATCGACAAAGAAAACAATTACGGCTTCACCATCGCCGGTCCCGTCATCATCCCCAAACTCTATAACGGAAAGAACCGGACATTTTTCCACCTCAGCATGGAATGGTATCGGCAGAACCAACTGCAGACCGGCTTCTTCTCCGCGCCGACAGCCGGCGAACTAGCAGGCGATTTCAGCGCTCTGGTGGACTCCAGTGGCAAGCAGGTTCCCATCTTCGATCCCGCTGCCGGACAGCCCGGCAGCTGCACCGCGGGTGGCAACACCCCCGGGACTCAGTTCCGCGGCAACATCATCCCAAGCGCCTGCTTCAGCCCGCAAGCCGTAGCGTTATTGAAATATTTTCCTACTGCGACTCTGCCTGGCTTTACGAATAACGCTGTCAATCAGGTCGGAGTTCTGCCCACGCGGCAAAATCCCTGGGGCTTCACCGTCGACCATAATATCAACGACAAACAGTCCATTCACTGGGCAGAGTGGCGCGATAAGCAGACCTCTTTTGGAGGCAGTAATCTTTCTCCCACTAATCCTCTGGCTTTTTACACCTACTTTCCCGATTTTGGGACGGTATTTATCCTGAATTACTCGTACACCATCAACCCTCATCTGGTGATGACCGCCGGAGCGAGCTGGCTGGGAGAACTGAATTTCCAGATTCCCGATCGCAGCCACACGATCAGCGGTCGGATATTCCCGCAGCGCCGGGCGCGCCGATTGTCCCCGGAATCAATTTCAACGGTCCGCTATCGCCCGCCAATGTCGGCTCATCCAACACGAATTCCATCAATCGCAAGCTCGGTACCGTAGCAGAAAACAACTTCCTCTATATCCACGGAAAGAACACCTTCAACATCGGTTGGGAGTATCGTCGAACCTATCAAGACGACAACGAATGCCAGCAGTGCGCCGGTAATTTCAACTTCAGCAATAATCAAACCGCCGACCCGAGCAACCTGAGCAACACAGGCAATGCCTTTGCCAGCTACCTGCTCGGAACCGTGGACCACGCGAACCGCACTGGATCACAAGAATTGCGGCTGCGCAACCTCGATATCTCGAGCTACATTCAAGACGACATCAAACTAACCCCTCGGTTCACGTTTAACATCGGCGTGCGCTGGGATGTGATGACGCCGTTCACCGAGATGAATAACAACATCGTCTACTTCGATTCGACGATCCCCAATCCCGGCGCGGGAGACAGATTGGGTGCTGCCACCAAGTTCGGCTATTGCATAGGCTGTGCTTCTACGGATCGGGCGTTCGTCCATTGGAATCACTTCAGTCCCAGAACAGGCTTTTCTTACGAGCTCAACAAAAAGACCGTGCTCCAGGGCGGATTCTCAGTCAATTACTTGAACGGCGGCGCATACGAATACGGCATCAGCAAGGTGGCCGTCAACTACGGTAACCTGCTCCTCGGCACATTCACCCGGAACTCGACGGGATCGACAACCCCCGGCTTCGGTTCCTGGGACGCACCGGGCAACGTTCTGCCGGAGCCCGCGCCTACGCCGTTTCGGCCCGGCTTGGGTGTCGGCAGCAGCATCAATGGCTTTGATCCCGAGAACGACGGGGTTGCTCCTTATGATGCCGTCTGGAACATCGGCATCCAGCGCGAATTGCCTTCCAACATGTTCCTGACGCGTCAACTACACGGGCAATCGTGCTAATCATCTTCCGTCCCAGTTGAATCCCGTCAATCAACTTCACTCCGCAGTTCTCTGGCACAGTACGGAAGCGCAACTCGGCGACTCCTACGCCACAACCGGCGTTAAGCTTGGCATTCCGCTGCCGTATCCAACCTTCCTCACCGATTTCCCGAATGCGAACGTGCTCCAGGCCCTGCGGCCCTATCCACAGTATTCGATATCTTCAATAATTTCGATATGACTGGATCATCGCTCTACCAGGCGATGCAATTACAGGTGGAAAAGCGCTATACCAACGGCCTCAGCTTCCTGGTTTCCTACAACCTGTCGAAGATGATGTCGAATACCAATTCCGGTTTTACTTCGTTTGCTTCGCGCGCGTTGAACAAGAACAACCAGAAGGCGGAGTGGACGATCGATAACAACGATCAAACCAACATGGTCAACATTGCGGCTACCTACGAGCTACCTTTCGGAAAGGGACGGCCATTCATGAATCGCGGCGGCGTGGTGAACGCAATTCTTGGCGGCTGGCAGATCAGCCCGCTTCTGACCTACGCGACCGGGACTCCGCTCTTTAGCAACGGAGGCCCCGTATATGTCAGCGGCGACCCGACTAGGCAACAATTGTGCTCCTTGCAACAGGGCAAACGTCGTTCCGGGAGCGCCTCTGCAATTTTCCTACAGCAATGTCTACAAGGGACTGCCGGTCATCAACGCGGCCGCTTTCAGCGACCCAGGGCCGTGGGTCATCGGCAACTCAAAACGTGTTCTCGGTGGCTTACGGAATCCCTTTCAATACAACGAAAACGTAGCTCTGGCGAAATACTTTGCCTTCGGCGAACGCGTGAAGCTCAAGCTGGAGATCGAGTACTTCAACGTTTTGAATCGCGTGGTCTTCGGCAGCCCGGACGAGAATTTCAACGACGCCAACTTCGGCAAAGTGATCAACAGTCAGGCCAATACTCAACGTCAGGGCCAGGGCCACCTGGCGATCACGTTCTAAGCGCCAGCCAGGCAAGTAACGACTATATCGCCCGGGCGCTCGTTTCTCGAGATGAGCCCCGGGCATGTTCGCATCAAGCGTACAATAAACGACCTCGGGGTTCCGGTATAGATCGGCCGAGCTCACGAGCAGTCTCCAACCATTCCGCTATAACGATCTCCACATTTGCGAGAGCTGTCTGTCGATCAGCCCCGTCTGCGGCGCAGCCTGCCAGTTCCGGCACTTCCGCAATAAAGGCGTTGTCCTCGTCGCTCCAATACAAGATAATCTCGTATTTAGTCATTCAATCTCTTCCGCCAGTTTATATCGAAGGATGATGTGTTCTTCGCTTCAGCTACACTGACCTTCACCCTACTAATATAGCTACTTGATAGCTATTCATAAAGCACCCTTCGATTATCAGCCGGCTCGGAATCCACACGACATAATTAACTCAGGAGGCAATCTTGGCTGCCACCTCAGCCCCACCCATCACCGTCGAACAGTTTCTGCGCTTCCAATCTCCCCGCGGCTTTCGCTGCGAACTCATCAAGGGAGAGATCATCTTGTCTCCAGACCCGCAGGCTTCTCACTATGACATCTGCGAACGAATCCATAACTTTCTGGAGCAAGCGTGCCCGGAGCCTACTTACAAAGTCCTGCAGCGCCTCAACCTCCAAATGAAGAGCCCTTATTACATGCCGAGCCCCGATGTGATGGTCATCGATTATGCGAAATGGGTCGAAGCGCAAAAAAGCGGGTATCCGAAAACGACTCCCCTCCTGGTAGCAGAGGTGATCTCCCCTTCGAATCGCAAGCGCCCTATCGCCGATAAAGTGCAAGCTTACATCGAAGACGGAGTTCCTGAGATTTGGGTTATCTATCCCAAGAAGCGAGTTGTCGAAGTGCATCGCGGCAAAATAACTTTATTGCTTGCCGAAGCCGACACGCTCGGTCTCCCATCGGGATTACCGTCGGCTTCCTTCGCTGTGAAGCAGGTATTCTCTTTCGCCGAAAAGATCATTCCCTTGTAGCCTTCTCAACGATCGTCGAGTATTTGTTCACCGACACTTCCCGCACTTCCTGTTTCGTTCCGTCAGGCCACGCGACACTCACGCGATCCAGTTTGCCGCACGCTCCCAACCCGAAGTGCAACCGGGGATCGCTCCTCGAGATATAACTTCCCCCGTTGCGCACGGAATCCGATTGTTGTTGTCCGCAAGCCTCGACCGTAACCACCGCCCCGATTGCATCGCGGTTGCATTTTGTACCTTGTAAGCGGAAACCGGCCCAGTTATTATTCGGCGCCGTTTCATTTTTCAGCAGCACCGGCGTGCCTGCGATAGGTAGCACAACGAGATCGATCTTTCCATCGTTATTGAAATCCGCGGTAGCGCCGCCGCGATACGAATTGTCCGGCGTCAGCGGGTAGGCGAAGGCGATTATGCTCTTTGACCCGGCGCTTCGAAAAATCGTGATTGGCTCGAAATAGTCTTTGTCGGTCGGGTAGACGTGCCCGTTGGCGGTCCAGAAATCGCGTGTTCCGGAGTTCGCAAAATCGGTCAGGCCGCAGGCCCAGCCCAGATAAGGACCGGTTAATGTCGCCAGTCCGGTGGCGGAAGACACGTCCTCATAAACGCCCGATTTCGATTGCCGGAAAAGCGGGAAGTAGTCTTTGTTGAACGTCGTCGTGAGCACATCCATATGGCCGCTCTCGCCATAATCCCCGACCGCCACGCCCATATTGGACTGGGTTCTCCCGTCAGCATTGAAAGCGACGCCGCGATCGAGCGCTTCCTCCTTGAACGTCCCGTCGCCTTGATTCAAAAACAAATAATTCGGATCGGAATCGTTCGCGACGAAAATGTCGAGCTTGCCGTCTCCGTTGAAATCCGCTGTGACGGGCGTGAAGCCATGCGCCGGCGGCGCGCTCGCAATTCCCGACTTCTTCGAAACATCGCTGAACGTTCCATCGCCGTTGTTGTGGTACAGCACGCTGTGCTCGCCTTTGAGTCCGATCGGCCCGCAGAAGGTCTTTTGGCCGAAATAATCGCAGACCGGAGCAGGTTCGTTCCAGGACATCGAATGAATATCGACATAACCGGTGATAAAGAGATCTAGTTTGCCGTCGTTATCGAAATCTCCGAAAGCGCTGCCTGTGTGCCAGGCCATGCTTGTCCGCAACCCGGCACTGGCGCTGACGTCTGTAAAGGTTCCGTTCCCGTTGTTCTTGTACAGCAGATCGCGGCCGATAGTGGTGATCAGGATATCGGTAAAGCCGTCGTTGTTGAAATCCGCAGCATTTGCTCCAGTGCCCCAATATGGATTCGTCAGGCCCGCTCTCGAGGTCACATCCTCAAAGCGCCCGTTTCCCAAATTGTGGTATAAGTAGACGCCTCCCGGCACATCCGGCATCGTGTTGCCGGCCAATTCCTTCCGCAACTGATCCATCGTTCCACCGTTTACAATCAGCAGATCCATTTGGCCGTCGTTATCGTAATCGAGCCAAGCCACTCCA
This sequence comes from Terriglobia bacterium, assembly GCA_963738555.1. GTDB lineage: Bacteria > Acidobacteriota > Terriglobia > Bryobacterales > Bryobacteraceae > Bog-105. The sequence goes on along the minus strand of CAVTXN010000022.1, from coordinate 58,340 downwards.
CTTCCATTCGCCTCTGGAATCCAGCGCTTCTCAGGGCCTCCGCAGCGCAGCGTAGCACTCACGCCAGATACAGCCGTAACATTTTCGAAAATCAGTTTCGGTGCTTCCAGTGCAAACAGAGCTGTCGCGGCCATGGACAGGCTCAGGACAGGCGCCAGGAGAACCGCGTACTCTTTCATCGAAGCTCTATAGTGTATCCATGGCGTCGTTTTTAGCCAGTCGTTTCCTATTGTTATTCATTGGCATTTCGCTACTTGCGCTCCAGACGCTCTGGGCTCAAACGAGCGATGTCGAGTCTCTGCACGCCGAAGCCGCCGCTGCCGAAGCGAAGGGCGATCTTTCGACAGCGATCTCGAAATACCGAGAGATTCTGAAGATCAATCCCCATCTCGCCCCTGCCTATAACAATCTCGGCGCTCTTTACTTCAAGGGAGGCCAGTTTCACGACGCCGCAGAGGTGCTCGAACGAGGTCTGAAGCTTGATCCATCCATGGGTTCGGCCTCAGCTCTTCTCGGAATGTCATTGTTCCAGATGGGTGAATATCGCAAAGCACAGCCTCATCTGGAGGCAGCGGTAAAGGCTCATCCATTCGATAACAATGCCGAATTTATGCTGGTGAATGATCTCACCAAGCAAGGGGAATTCGAGGAGGCTGCGATTCATCTGCAGCAGCTTTCGAAGCGCCAGCCCGACAACGAGCAAGTCTGGTATCTGCTGGGCCGGGTCTACATGCAGCTCTCTGAACAGGCGCTTGGAAAGATCAATCAGATTAACCCCGATTCCGTTTGGGCCCATGAGATCTCCGCTGAGTTGATGGAGAGCATGAAGAACTATAACGGCGCCATCGCGGAGTACAAGAAAGCGCTGGAAATCGCGCCGAAACAGCCTGGACTGCACTTCAAACTGGGCGACGTGTATTGGAGCCTGTCGCAGTGGGATAATGCGGCTGAACAATTTCAGTTGGAGCAGACCGTCGATCCAAAAAACTGCATGATCGAGTGGAAACTCGGCGACATCTTGCTCCAGAAAAGTGTCGAGCCCGAGGAATCGCTGAATCATGTCGATAAGGCTTTGGCGGCATGCCCGAACTTAACAGAAGCCCGCGCGGATCGTGGGCGCGCGCTTTTGAAGCTGCATCGCGAACAGGAGGCGATTCCAGAGCTTCTTGCCGCCGAGAAGGCGAATCCTTCTGAGCCAAGCACGCACTTTTTGCTGGCGCAGGCTTATCGCGCGACAGGCAAAAGCAACGAGGCCAGAATCGAGATGAAAACCTTCAGCGAACTAGAACAGAAGACACGCAATGCTGCCGCTGAGCGTGCCAGTGAAGCGATTCAGGAGAACCAGAACGCCCATTAATCAGAAGAGACGTATCAGCCAACCGATTCCTTGGTAAGCCTTCCATCGATCATCCGCCAGATCCCGCGCGAATTTTGGTTGCGAAGCTCCGCGGGGAGCGCCTCTTCCGGAAAATTTTGGTAGCAGACCGGTCGCGCAAACCGGTAGATTGCTGCCGTCCCGACGGATGTGAAGCGCGAGTCCGTTGAAGCCGGATATGGACCTCCATGCTGCATCGCATACCCGACTTCGACGCCTGTCGGATATCCGTTGAAAAGCAGCCTGCCGGCTTTTCTCTGCAGAATCGAGAGCAGTGCGTGCTGGCGCGCCAATTCCTCTGGGGCGCCGTGTATCGTAGCCGTGAGGCTACCCTCGAGTGCGTTCGCGCATTGAAGCAGCTCGGCCTGAGAAGCACAGCTCACAACGACCGTCGACGGGCCGAAGATCTCTTCCTGCAGTTCTTTGTGTTGAAGCCAAGTCTTGGCATCCGCTACGATCATTCCTGGCCGTCCCTCGGTGCGCAGGGCATCTGCTTCGCTGCTGGACACTCTCACTTCGACTCCGGAAATCTTCCCAGCTTTCTCGAAGGATTGCGCATAGCCCTTGGCAATCGCTGGGTTTAGCATGGTTCCCGCAGTGCCCGCCTCCACTTGCTTGCTCAGATAATCGGCGAAACTCTTTATGCCTTCGCCGCTTACTCCGAAAGCGAGTCCAGGGCACGTGCAAAATTGTCCGACGCCCAGGGTTACCGAGCGATAGAAGCCCGCGGCTGTGCTTTCCGCACTCTTTTCCAGAGCGCTCTTGAGCAGGAACACTGGATTCACGCTGCCCATCTCGGAAAAAACCGGAATCGGCGTGGGACGCTTTGCTGCGGCATCGTAAAGCGCTCGGCCGGCCCGCTGCGAGCCCGTGAATGCCACAGCTTGAATATGCTCATTCGTCACCAGAGCAAGGCTCACTTCTGGACGCAAGCCGTGCAGCAGCGAGAAGGTTCCACCTGGCAGCGACTTCTTCTGCACTGCTCTGGCGATCGCGCCTCCGACCAGCTCTGAGGTTCCAGGATGTGCCGGATGCGCTTTCACGATCACCGGATTGCGCGCGGCGAGAGCCGACGCGGTATCGCCGCCAGCGACCGAAAACGCCAGCGGAAAATTACTTGCCCCGAACACCGCCACTGGGCCGATCGGTTGCAGCATCCGCCGCAAATCCGGCTTCGGCACCGGCTTGCGCTCCGGTTGTGGCGTGTCGATCCGAGCATCAACCCAGGAACCTTCCCGCACAAGATCCGCAAAAAGCTTAAGTTGGTTTGTGGTCCTGTCGCGCTCGCCGCGCAGGCGATCCAATCCTAATGCCGTCTCTTCATTCGCCTTCTCGATGAGCTCGTCGCCAAGCTGGAGAATCTCTTCGCGAATCGCGTCGAGAAAATCGGCTGCTTCTGTCGGCGCCCAGCTCTTGCAGCTTCTCCGCCGCCGTGGCCGCCAGCTCCGCTGCTTTCCCGATCTCTGCGTCGGTCGCTTCGTGGAACTTGCTTGCGATGGCAGATCCTTCACGTGGGTTGAAGGCTTGAAAAGTTGACTGCCCTGCAGCTGAAAACTCTGATCCTATGATGTTTCTGCCGTTGATGACTGTGCTCGACACAGCTTCCAGCTTATCGACAGCTGGAATTGATCGTTTCGACAGCTGGAATGGATCGTCGGCTGTCAGGCAGTTTTTATCTGGCTTTTGGCGGTGACGAGCCCATCCGCCGACGCCAGTACGGCATCCAGATGAGTCATCTGCAACATCTTCTGAAGATTTGAGTTCACTCCGACTAATCGCATCGGACACTTACGCCGGCTGGCCGAACTGTAAACGATGGTGAGTTCGCCCAATCCGGAGCTGTCTACGGATGTGATCCGTTGCATATCCAGGATAATGCCGTTCAATTTCGGTCTGGCCAGGACGTCTCGCGCCGCATTGCGCAGCGAAACCAACGATGGACCGAGCGTTAGTGACCCTTCCAGTTCGAGAATCGCGATACCGTCTTCCAACCTGGTACCAATGATTAATGCCATTTTACTCTTTCTTATCCTCGGTAGCCGCGGCAGTGTTGCTATCCACTTTACCCGCTCCGCTATCTTTTTGTCCTATCAGGTACTTCACAGAATGCGATTGCCCAACGTGTTTTCAAGCGATTAGAGAAGCGGCACACATTTGGCCCAGCAAGTGCTCTAGTAGAAGCGCTCGGAACGCCGCTTAGCGATTTACGGAGGCTTGCTAAGCCGCTTACGAGGATAAACCCGCTCATAGCGTCGATAAGGCAGCGCGTTAAACTTGGGACGCGCTGCTTCTTTTTGTCTAGATCGAAAGATTCAGAACGCAGAACCAACTAGCTGCTGCTGTGCTGGCTTACCGTTGCTGTTCTCATTTTCCGGCTTGAATCTTACTGAAACCAGTTTTGAGACACCAGGCTCCTGCATCGTGACGCCATAAAGCGATTGCGCCGCCTCCATGGTTCGTTTGGCGTGCGTGATCACGATGAATTGAGTCTCTTCCGCCATCGTCTTCAGCAGTTTTGTCAACCGCTCGATATTGGGTTCGTCAAGCGGTGCATCGATCTCGTCCAGAACGCAGAAAGGACTAGGCGTGTATTGGAAGATCGACATCAGCAGCGCCATAGCCGTCAATGCCTTTTCTCCGCCCGAAAGCAATAAGACGCTCTGCAAGCGCTTGCCTGGCGGCGAGGCGACGATGTCAATTCCTGATTCAGCGAGATTATCTTCATCCGTCAATCTCATCTCGCCGGTTCCCCCGCCAAACAGGTTGGCGAACATCTCCTTGAAGTTTGCGTTGATTGCGTGAAACGCTTCGCCGAATCTCTTGCGCGATTCGGTATCTATCTCATGGATCGCTTTTTCGGTGTCTCGGATCGAATCGAGCAGATCCTGCCGTTGCGCCGAAAGAAACTCCTGCCGTTGCTGGGTCTCCTCGAATTCTTCTAAGGCCGTGGGATTGACCGGTCCCAGCGCCTCGATTTTTCGGCGAACTTCGCCGTACTTGTTCTCGATTGCTTCCAATCCCGTCTCGTCAAGCGCCTCCTCGACGTTTTCGCTCAACTCCGCCAACGTAGTATTCAGCTCCAGGCCGCAGGTTTCCTCGAGATGCTTAAGCTGAGATTCCGCTCGCGCGAGGTCCACTTGTCTTTCCGCGCGCTTTTCCTGCTGAATCTGCGCCGTCGCGCGCAGCCGTTTCAAATCTTCTTCCGCGCTTGCCAATTGCTCGCGCAGTTCTGCTTCACGTTGCGCCAGGCCGCTTACCGTCTCCTCCGCTTCCGTAATGGAAATCTCCAACTCGACCGCCTTGGCCTGCAGTTCCGAGTTGCTTGTCAGCAGATGGGCCTTTTCCGTATCCAGCCGCTCGCTCTCGACAGTTAAGTGGGCGCGCCGGTTGATCAAGTCGCGAACCTGCGTCTCCAGGCGGGAATGATGGCTCGCGAGCGATCGTCGCCGCTCCTCGATACCAGCCAGATCAGCGCGTTTCGTCGCATGCTCTTCGGTCAGCTTTGCCAGCTCCGTCTGCAAGCCCGAAAGCTCCTCCCGGGCCGCTTCGAGCGAATCCTCTTCTTTCCGGCGCGACTCTTCACATTCCCCCAATGCAAGCTGGTCTCGGCTCACGCTTCCCTCCAGCTGTACGCGATCGCGCGCGATTCGTTCGAGCTCCAGCCGCGCCCGCGACAAGCGCGATTGCGCCCGTCCAAAGTCTTCCGCCAGTTTCCGGGCTTCGTGATCGAGAGCTAAGATATCTTTCTCTTCTGCTTGTTGTCGCGAACGCAGAACATCCAGCTCTTCCGTTGAGGTCGCGATCTCACGCTCCAGGTTCTCTAGCTCGTGCTCGGCCGCCTTGAGCTCGATCTGCTTTGACTCCTCGAGCGCTAGAATTTCGCGCAGTTCGCGCTTCAATGCCAGCGGTCCGGCTCCCGACTTCTTGCCGCCGCTGACTGCTTGTCCGTGATAATTTAACCCGTCCGTCGTGAGAAACCAGCAATGCGGAAATTCCGTTGCGAGCTCGCGCGCCACCGCACGTTCACTTGCTATGTAAGAATTCGCTATTCGCGGCAACTGCTCGACCGGCATATGGGACAACCCGTTCGTCCAGCGCAGCGCGTCGGTCAATTTTGTAAGATTTCCGTTTTCCACCCTGGGCTGCGGAACTCCGATCGCGTTCCCCGAGTTCTCTCCCGCATCTTCCACCAGGAACGTTCCCCGGCCGTTCAGGTCCCCCCGCATCAATTCGATACCGCGCTCGCCCTCGCTCCAGTTGCGCACCACCACGTATTCCAGCTCTTCATGCAGGAACTCTTCCGTAGCTTTCTCCAAATGAGAATCCACTTCGAGGAAATCTGCCATAACGCCGATGGGTTGGAAGCTTTCGGTCTTCCCTCGTTCTACTGCCGTAAACAGGCGCTTCACCGTTTCTGTTGTGTAGCTGCGGTGCTGGATCACCTCCTCGAGCGAGTCCTTCCGCGCTCTCATTCGCGAAAACTCTGTTTTCAGGTGATCGAGTGCAGTGCGGCTCTCGTTCAGCCTTGCCTTCATCTGTTGGAGCTCGCCGTCGAGTATTTTGCGCTGCTCCTGCACTGAAACCAGGCTGGTTTGCTGTGATGCTAATTGCTCGGAGAGGTGCTTCTTCGCCTCTTCTAGTCGCGTCAGATCCGCTTGCGATTGCTGCTCTTCTGTCCGCGATCGGTCCGTATCGCGATCGGCAGCCAGCAGGTGAGTTTCCGCCTCCGTGATGCGATTTCTCAGCGCGGATGATTCGCTGAGCCAGCGTAGGACGTTTTGCCGTCTGAGTTCGAGTCCCCTTTCGGCTTCTGCTACCCGCGCATGCGCCGTCTGCCGCGCTGAGGCTTTGGCCAGCAGATTTTGTCGGACTCCCTCAAACTCTCGTTCAAGTTGGATCAGTTCGCCGTTTTGCGCCTCTAGTTCCGACGAGCGCTCCGATTGCTGCGTCGTCAAGACTTCCAGCTCCAGTCCGCCCGAATGAATTGTCTGTGTGATTTGCTCGATCTGCTTGCTTTGATACTCGAGGCGCCCGCGGGTACGTTCAGCCTCCAGCTTCAGGTCCGCCAAACGCTTGCGGGCGTCCGTCAGCTCTCCTTCGGTGGAATAGGAAACACCGATCACTCGCTCCTGTGCAGCTTCGCCTTCCTGGATCGCGGCCTGCACGTTCTGAAGTTCCGCAGACGCAAGATTCAGTTCGATAGCAATCTTTGTCATCTCGCGTTCGAGCATTCGGAACTTCGCCGCCAGAAGCTGTCGCAGATACCCGGTTGCTTCCGCCCTCAGTTCGCCGTAACGCCTGGTTTTAGCAGCTTGACGCTTGAGCGAATTTGCTTGCCGGGTGACTTCCTCAAGAATGTCGAACACTCGCGACAGGTTTTGTTTGGCGCTTTCTAGCTTCGCTTCAGCGAGCCGCTTGCGGGTCTTGAATTTCGTTACTCCGGCCGCTTCCTCGATCAGGCTGCGGCGATCCTGCGGCTTGTTGCTTAGGATCTGACCAACGCGCCCCTGCTCGATGATGGCGTAGCTCTCCGGTCCAAGACCTGTGCCCAGGAACAGGTCCTGAATGTCCCTTAGACGGGCCTGCTTGCCGTTGATCAGATACTCGCTCTCCCCCGACCGGTAGAGCCGGCGGGTAATAGTGATCTCCCCGCTGCGCTCGGCGGTTCGAACCGCCTCGCTCGCCGCAAGCCCCTCAGCGCCGTGATTTGTTTCAAAAGCGTGAGAATCCGTTCCATTCTGCCCGACGTCTATTCTGTGGGGCAAATTGTCTTCGGTTTCGGGGGCGGGAACGGCCTGCCGCGAGGCAGCCAAAGCTGATTCATCCGGTACCAGCGTCATGGTCACGGAAGCCATGCCCAGCGCCTTCCTATCGCGAGTTCCGGCGAAGATGACATCCTCCATGCGTCCGCCGCGCAGAGTTTTCGCCGATTGCTCTCCGAGCACCCAACTGATGGCGTCGCTCAGATTGGATTTTCCACAACCGTTCGGACCGACGACTGCCGCTATGCCACTGCCGCTAAACTTCATTTCCGTCCTGTTGTAGAAGGACTTGAAGCCATGTATCTCGACGCGCTTAAGTTTCAGCACCTGGAGCAGACCTCCCTAAGACCTATTCTCGGGGGTGACTCCATCGTACCGTCTCGATCGGGCATTGTAAAGACAGTCCTATCCTTGGCCTTGGGTCTCATTCGACGTTCTACGCAATATGTGGTGGTCGTGTAGCATGCCCTACGCGATTTCCGATGGCACCAGTCTGTATTGGGAACAGCATGGTATCGGCCCGCCAGTGCTGCTCATTATGGGCCTGAGCTTTACTCATCAGATGTGGTTCCGGGTTCTGCCAACGTTGGCCAGTCGGTTTCGTGTAATTCTATTCGACAACCGCGGGGTAGGTCTCAGTCAAGTACCCACGGGGCCCTACAGCATGCGCCAGATGGCGCGCGATGCAGTCGCGGTTCTGGATGCGGCCGGCGTAAACAGCGCTCACGTCATTGGTGCTTCGATGGGCGGGATGATCGCCCAAGAGCTCGCCCTTTCTTTCCCGGCGCGCGTTCGCAGCCTGCTGCTTGCCTGCACCAGCCATGGTGGTTTACTCGCTCGTTGGCCCCGGTTCATCCCGCCGCGCGGGATCAAATGGGGAGAGGCTCAACGCCGGGAACGAGAACTGGCGCTCATACCTATGCTGTATTCCCCCTCCACGCCGATGGATCGTATCAGGGAAGATCTGGATGTCCAGTGTTGTTCGTCGTGGAGTTACAAAGGGTTCATCAACCAGTTCGCCGGCATTCTGCTGTGGAGTTCTTATCTTCGGTTGCCCTCCATTGGCGTGCCCACCCTGGTAGTTCATGGCGATTGCGACCGCCTGGTGCCCTGCGGGAACGGGCGAGTTGTGGCCGCGCGCATTCCCGGCGCCCGGTTTCACCTGGTTCACGATGCCGGTCATATCTTAACCACCGACCAGCCGGAAGCCTGTCGCCGCCTCATGATCGAGTTCCTGCGACAAGCGCGAAGCGTTGAAGCCGCCTGGAGCGATGGTCTAGCGTGACTTATCTGCTCTCTTTTCCGTCTCCAACACTCCCAAAGATCGCAGCCATGCTTCAGCCAGTGCCGGCCAGCTCGTGACCCGCGCCGCTGACCGCCGCAGGCCGTAACCGTGACCCCCGTTGGGAAAGATGTGCATCTCAGCCGGGATGCCGCCGCGCTTTAGCGCTCTGTAGTAGAGAAGAGTGCCCTCAACAAAGATGTGGTCGTCTTCAGCCTGCACGATAAAAGTAGGCGGCGAGTGAGCGTCAACAGCCACTTCCGGCGCCAGCTGTTCCCCCTGATCGAGAACAGACAGGTATGCCGGATAGATTAGGGCAGCAAAATTCGGTTGAGAGCTGGCACGATCAGCCGCGTCCACCGCTGGATACGTTCGAGATTGAAAACTATGACTCAAAACCGCCGCCAGGTGTCCTCCGGCGGAGAAACCGAGTACACCGATTCGATCTGGATTCAGTTTCCAATCGGCAGCGTGGGAACGTACCAGGCTAATCGCACGTTGCGCATCTTGGAGAGGTTCAGCGTACCGGGGCACTCCGGCGGGTTCTGGTACCCGATACTTCAAAAGCACGGCGGTAATCCCAATTGAATTGAGCCAGCGGCAGACCTCAGTACCTTCCAGATCCATAGCCAAAATGCGATAGCCTCCGCCTGGAAAGACAACGACCGCAGTGCCTCCGTCACGTGCCTCCGGAGGCTGATATACGGTAATGGTTGGTTCTGTCACATTGCCCAAGCGAATGACGCTTTTGCCGGCCACCAGCCCGTCTTTTGCGGTGGTCATGTCCTTTTCGGCATCGGAAGTGGCCTTTTCGCCGGGTGGGCCATTCGGCCAAAGCGGAATCGCTTTAGGACCTGCGTTCAAATACGTTGTTGCCGCGAGCACTAGTAAACAAAGGTGGACAGAGCGTTTCAAGTGTGTCCTCACGTTGACTGCATGAGCCGCTGATAACTTCTGGACGGCGTTATTCGGATTATGTGGTTAGCCAAAAGCCATGTTACATTTCGCCGTTATTCGCCTCAAATAGTCAACGCAACTTGGAGCCGGCTTTATTCTGTTCAATAAATTAATTCGGAATCCTAGCATTGGACTTAAGATCTCGGGAGCACTGTAGAGAACTGCTGGCCGGCGTTTCCACGGACCTGCTTCGGTTCGCGGAGCCCGAGCATCTGGTTAAAAGCATTTTCGAAAGAAGTGCCGCCCATCTCGATATCGATCTTTGCCTCTCGCATGTAGCTACCGACGGGAAGCTGCACGCAGTGTTTATTGGCGGAGTAACGCCGGAACTGCAGTTCGACCTCAAAAAGGTTAGCTTGGGCGAGGGTCTTTTCGGCATTGCCGCCGAACAGCGCCGCGTTCTGCGGCGCGAAAGGATTTCTGCAGCCTGCGACTCGGCCACCGGTTTTCTCAGAAGCCTGGGTGTTGACTGCTTCTGTTGTTATCCCCTGCTATGCGACGGCAAACTCCTGGGGACTTTGTCATTTGGCAGTCGAAAACGAGGGACGTTTGGGTCAGAAGAAATGGAAGTTCAGCAGGCCATCGCCGATCAGGTGGCAGTGGCTTTCGATCGCATCTTTATTTTGCGAGCCCTGGCCCAAAATAACACGCGATTGCTGAGCGCCAACGCAGATTTGAAGCGGGCGCACGCGGAATTAGAACAGATCGCATTCTCGGCATCGCACGACTTGCGTGAGCCCGTTCGTCATTTGAATATCTATACGGAATTGCTTTGGCGCGAATTAGAATCTGAACTGACCGGCGATGCAGCTCGATACATGCAATTCGTTCTGGCCAACGCCAAACGCGTGGACCTGCTGGTCTCCGATCTTCTGAAGTACACAGGCGTAGCCCATGACGAGCCCGTCGCGCGCGTCTTGGACTCGAATACTGTCGCCGAGCGTGTCTGTATGAGATTACGGCCTCTGATTGATGAAACAAGAACCTCGGTGCAAGTGGAAGAGTTGCCGCCCCTCTTAATGGCCGAAGACGATCTGGAAGCCTTGTTTGAGAATTTGATTGAGAACGCGATTGTGCACCACCGCTCAGGGGTGTTGCCGGAAATCAAGATCTTCTCTCGGAGCAATGCCGGCGCACGGGCGATTTGTGTCAGAGATAACGGCGAGGGCATAGATCCCCGGCATACGGACGGGATCTTCGGTCTTTTCCGACGGCTTGACCCGCATCGCAACCGCAACCGCACAGGCATCGGACTCTCGCTGTGCCGGAAGATCGTCGAACGCTACAAGGGAGAGATCTGGGTTGAATCCGAACCCGGCCAGGGGGCTTCGTTCTGGTTTAAGGTCCATGCGAACCCGCAAGCCGTATCGCTGGCCGCAGCTCATTCGGCTCGTTAATCTGCTGGGCCTTTTCCTCACATCACTTTATCGCTCAAGGCTGCGACGCCCGGCAGTTGCATCCCGGCAAGAAATTCCAGCGATGCGCCTCCTCCGGTTGAAACATGAGTGATGTCGTCCGATACACCGGCGCTCTTGATGGCTTTTTCCGAGTCACCGCCGCCAACGACTGACACGGCGCCAGACTCTGCGACAGCCTTTGCGAGCGACACGGTACCCTTATCAAACGGAGGCATCTCAAAAATGCCCATGGGACCGTTCCAGATCACCGTCTTGGCAGCGGCTATTTGGTTCGAAAACGCCTCAATCGTTTTGGGGCCGATGTCAACCGCGATTTGGTCAGGGCCAATATTCTCAACTATTTCGAGCGGAGCCCCCGGCTTGAGCTCGCGCACGGCCACGTGATCGACGGGCAGCACCAGTTTATCCGGATGATCCTTCAACAACTGCCCCGCTAAATCGATCTTGTCTGCTTCCACTAACGACTTGCCGGTTTGCTGGCTTCGAGCGCGCAGGAAAGTGTATGCCATCGCTCCGCCTATTAGCAGTTTGTCCACGATCTTGATTAAATTTTGGATCACTTCAATTTTGTCCGAGACCTTTGCGCCGCCGAGGATCGCGATACAGGGCCGCTCGGGATTCTGAGTCACACGGGTCAACCACTCCAGTTCCTTGTCCATGAGCAAGCCCGCCGCAGCGACCGGCAGGAAGGAGACGATTCCTACCGTAGAAGCATGGGCGCGATGTGCTGACCCAAAGGCGTCATTTATATACAGGTCCGCCAGAGAGGCAAGTTGGCGGGAAAACTCGGGATCATTGGCCTCCTCCTCGGGATGAAATCGAAGGTTCTCGAGAAGCAGGATTTCGCCCGGAGCCGGTTTCAATGCGGAGACATGCGCCCCGACGCTGTCTGGCGCCATGACAACTTGCCTGCCCAGCAACTCAGAGAGCCGGGCAGCTGCAGGCGCGAGACTCATTCCCGCTCGCGGCTTCCCTTTAGGACGGCCGAGATGACTGGCCAAAACTACTCCGGCTGAGTGCTCGATGGCGTACTGAATCGTCGGCAGAGACGCCCTGATCCGCTTGTCACTGGTTATTTCTTTTCCGTTCGGCGTGAGCGGAACGTTGAAGTCAACACGGATGAATACGGTCTTTCTAGAGAGGTCTAGATCTCTGATCGACAATTTGGACATAGAACCATTGTAAAAAGGACACCCAAAATGCTCGGCGTGCGGAAAAGGCATCGCAATTGCTTCAACCCCAAGGATGGCTTCAGGTTTTTGGGCTTGGCAGTAAAATCTCTAAGAGGAAATAGCGGAGTCGGCACTATAATCCGTAGTCAGGTTTTCTGATCCAACGTACCAGTACCTTTGTACTAGGGAGGTGGTTTGGAGACGGTTCTACAGCTTGAAGAAAATGGGATGTCAACCACACTACCTATTCGTGTCTTAATTGCCGACGGACACCCTATCGTCCTGGAAGGCCTTCGAAAAATTTTTGAAAATCACCCTGTTATAGAGGTGGTGGGAGAAGCCACGGACGGCGTGGACGCAATCGAAAGAGCGGTAGTTCTGGAGCCTGATGTCGTGCTCATGGAATTGAAGCTTCCGCGAGTCGACGGTCTCACCGTGCTGCGGAGTATCCAGACACGTGCTCCCAAGACGAAGGTGATTCTGTTCGCCACCGCGGACAACCGAGAAGAATTTGTAGAAGCGATGAAGCTGGGTTGTTCGGGGATCGTGTATAAGGACTCTCCGGCTTCGCTGATTGAGAAAAGTATTCTCAAAGTGCACGCCGGTGAAATCTGGTTGGATTCAAACACCACCGCGGCAGTGATGCGTAAGTTCGCTGCGCCGGGTGACGTCCATGCCGCCATTTCGAACGGCAAGATCCCGCGCGAGCGGGCCCAACTCAGCCAGCGGGAGCGCGAGATCATCATTCTGATTGCCCAAGGCTACAAGAACAAAGAAATCGCGGAGAAGATGTTCATCACTGAACAGACCGTGAAGAATCATCTCCACAATGTGTTCGACAAATTAGGCGTCTCCGACCGGCTTGAATTAGCGCTCTACGCCATCCATAATAGTCTTCACTTGAAACCCTGAGGCGAACGATGGAGCGCCTCCTGCGGTGGAGGCGACATGATCTTCGGTTTATTGGTGCTCGGGTTAGCCATGCAGGCCCATGAATTCGGGCCGTCTGTAGTTTGGCGGCCGCCCGACGGCTTTCGCAATACTGTCCTCTCGGCCTGTCAGAGTTCCGGCGCCGGTTTCGGTAAGTGCTTAGCCGATCAGATGAAGATCGCCGGCGCATCTGCCCAGGCGCTCGATTTCGCTCATTTGATCCACGATGATGGCTATATCCAGGCGTTGCGCCCGGTTGGAACTGTCGATGCGGCGCTCGTCAACTACCCCTTCCGCGCCAATGAGAACCTCGGCCTGTTTCTCATCAACGGCGAACCTCCTGCCATCGACATAGACGATTTCAAGAATCTGGAACAGGCCAAGATGAAGGCCGATCCCGCGTATGCCGGCATGTCAAAGACTCATCCCGACGCGACTCTCTGGCCCGGAGATCGCTCCTCTCCCGATGCGCTGCTCGCCCTGATCATGCCCGACAAATCGCAGCAGTTTGTTGCAGGTTATCGAGTTCAGGCGGGTTGCCATGCCTGCGCTGTTCTGGGACAGGCCTTCTTCAATTTCACTTTCGACTCACAGGGCAAATTCAAGACAGCAAACTTCAGCGGCTTCACCCCGAAATATGTGTTCAGCCGGGTCGCAAGTGAGAAGATGCTCGTCATCGAGTCGGGTAGCAGCTGGACAATCCTGCTGCCGTCGAACAGAACCACTGGATACTCTTGGAGACTCGCTGACCTTCCGAACTCAGCTTCAGTCGAGAGCGTGGGCCATAACTACCAGGCAGGTGCGGCAGGGTTGCCCGGGGCCGGCGGCGAGGAAGGCTGGACTTTTCACGCCGTCAGGCAAGGAGAGAGCACCCTCGACTTCACGTATGCACGTCCTTGGGAAAAGAACAATCCGGCAAGGACCCTCTCCGTCGATATCCGTGTTCGGTAGCTGATAGCTGACGGCTGATAGCTGAACTGAGCGACAATCAAAGGACACCCTTGGCTGTGCGCCGAAGGGACTCCCTTGTCAATGAGCGGGTTGCGCGACGAGATTACCAAGCGATTTCTGCGTGCTGGTAAATCTAAAGTCTCGTCAGAAAACATTTCTGCAAGCGACGAGACCTCAGTTCCCACAGATCCCCGCGAGGGTAAACAGTTCGGCTTTTATCGCATCTTGCGCCGCCTGGGAGCGGGCGGCATGGGGCAGATCTACCTCGCCCTCGACACTCGTCTGGGCCGCCATACCGCGCTGAAATTCCTTCCTCCTGACCTGCTGGCCGACGAAGAGTCGCTCCGTCGCTTAGAGCAGGAAGCGCGCGCCACCTCTGCTCTTAATCACCCTAATATCCTCACCATTTACGAAATCGGGGAAGTCCAGGGTGAGCTATTCATCGCGAGCGAATTCGTTGAAGGCGTAACCCTGAAGAAGGCGATTCAACGGCGCTTTATAGACGGGCCTATGGCCATTCGGTTCGCCACTCAGATCGCCTCGGCATTCACAGCCGCTCACTCGGCCGGAGTCATACATCGGGATCTGAAGCCCGCTAACGTCATGGTGCGGCCGGACGGCTATATCAAGGTCATCGATTTCGGCCTGGCCAAGATCACAGACGACTCCCACGTGAGCGCATTCCGGCATGCCGGCTTGAGCTTTCCGGGCTCCGTAGTCGGGACCGTCGATTACATGTCTCCAGAGCAGGCCCGCGGCGAAGAAGTGGACGCTCGCACCGATCTGTGGAGCCTCGGTGTTGTCCTTTACGAAATGTTGAGCAACCAGCGCCCGTTTGCGGGCGAGACCGACAGCCATGTGATTGTGGCAATTCTCGATCGGCCTGCGCCGCCTCTGCCCAACCTGGCGTTTGTTCCAACGGGTGCCGGTCGGGTGATCGCGCGGGCCCTTGAGAAAGATCCGGCGCAGCGCTATCAGTCGGCTGCGGAGATGCTGCGCGATCTCGAGCGGATCGATACGCCTTCGGGAAACCGCCCGCCAGTTCGGCAGCTCGCCGCCAGCAAAGCGGTCCTCGCTCGCCGGTACGGTGTTGTGAGCGCGATTTTTTTGCTGGCTATATTCGGCGCATGGTGGTGGATTTCGAGCGGCCGGGATATATTCCTGGAGCCTGACTGGTTTCAAATCGAGTCTGTAAAGCAATTGACCTTTAACGGCCGGACTTTATCCTCGGCAATTTCTCCGGACGGCAAATACCTGGCCTTCGTCGTTGGCGATCAAGGCGGGATGCAGTCGCTCCATATCAAACAGACCGACCAGCCATCGGACCAGGTACGTATTCCGAGCCGCAAAATCAACTACCTCGGTCTTACGTTCTCACCGGATAGCCGCACCATCTACGAAGTGGAAGAAGATCGAAGCACGCTTGTTGGCAAACTGTTCGCCGTTCCGCTCATTGGCGAACGCTCGGCAACACCGCTGCTTGAAGACATCGATGGTCCGGTTACATTTTCGCCTTCAGGAGACAAATTTGCCTTTATACGATACGAGCCGGTGAAGGGAGATGCGACCCAAACCCGAAACAACATTGAAATTGCGAGAACAGAAGATTACCAACTGGCGACCCTGCTTTCCACCACTAGTCTCACGTTGATGTCCCACTTAGCATGGGACCCGAACGGCAAGCGAATTGCGGCGATCGTCCGGAACAACTCTGCTGCTTCCGACCAGGTGGAACTAAGCTTAATCAGATTGCGCGATGGCCAGATGACGAAGCGTTTTTCAAGTTGGGGCGGAATCGGACAGCTGGCCTGGGAAAAAGACGGAAGATCTCTCCTGCTCACTGCCTCTTCAAAGAGCGAGGGCAAGAACGGAACGCAACTGCGCGAGGTGGCTGTTCATAGCGGCGCTGTCCACGATTTGACTAAGGACCTCAGCGGCTATGGAAGTGTTTCCGTCACCAGCGATGGAGCGCGTATAGCGGCCGTGAAAGTTGACCCGCGCGCGACGTTGTGGGTATCGGCGCGCTGACGATTTTATGCACGGACGCGGCGCGGCGGTGTCTCAGGCTAGTTCGGCCCAGCCTTTCTCCGTTGCGCAGGAAAATGCCAGCCTGGCGTGGGTAGACGGCGAACACTTGTTGGTGAACTCGCGACGCACTGGTTTTCCGAATCTGGCTCTATTCGATACGGTCGACCAGGTCGAATCCAGCCTGACGTCCGGACCGGTCGTGGAACAGCACGCCGAACCGGTGCCGGGAGGCCGCTTCATCGTGTATTCCTCCAACCGTTCCGGCAGCTTCCATATCTGGCGCTATGATCGCCGGTCCAACCGCTATCTTCAACTCACATTCGGATCCGCCTACGACGATTCTCCTGCTGTCTCTCCAGACGGAAAATGGATCGTCTACACATCTGCAACATCCACCTATCCGCTGCTCTATAAGATCCCGCTCGACGGGGGTAAACCCGTCCGCCTGGGCGAGTTTTCTGCGGATCATCCGCAAATTTCACCCGACGGAAAATGGATCGCCTGCCAGGTCCAGAAAGAGCCCGACCATTGGTCAGTCGGGATCATTCCTTTCGATAGCGCCCAAAATGGCTTTCGCGCAGTTCCTAATGCCAGCGTCCCTTTCCGCTGGTCGCGTAAAGACGATGCTTTGACCAGCTCGATTACAGACGTAAACGGGGTTTCCAATATCTGGCACATCCCGCTTAACTCTGCGACACCGGAACGCCTGACCGGCTTCGAAGACCAGACCATCCTGGCATTCGCCTGGTCGGCAGACGGAAGTCATCTGGCGTGCGTGCGGCAGCAGAATTACTCGGATGTTATGTTGTTTCAGCGCGCAAAAGCGCGCTAGATGGCGTGGAAATTGCTAAAAGAAGACCCATAGGAGGAGAAAACGATATGGCATCAGCATCGACACCTACACCGGGAAGAGGCCCTCGGCCGCCACAGGATGAAACAACGAAACCCGGCGGTACCCAGCAGGCTCCGCGTGCGGAAGAAATCACCGTAGAAGCAGAGCGCGGACCGCATCCACCTCAGGACCAGGCGTAAAAGCGCCATTTGCTCGCTACAATAGAGCTAGTCCCTAAATGTCGTCTCCTGGTTCGGAGAGCCGGCAGGATCGCCGGCTAGCTCTCGAAGATGCCCTTTCCACACATGTTCTCGTGCTCGATGGAGCCATGGGAACCATGCTGCAGGCGCGCCATCTCACAGCAGCCGACTTCGGCGGCCCGGAGCTCGAAGGCTGCAACGAAAACTTAGTTTTCACACGGCCCGACGTAATCCTTGATATCCACCGCACCTACTATGAAGCGGGCTCGGATATGGTCGAAACCAATAGCTTCGGTGGAACCAAGATCGTCCTTGCTGAATATGGTCTGCAGGATAAGTCGTACGAGCTGAATCTCACAGCCGCGAAACTGGCGCGGCAAGCGGCGGATGAAATGTCGCAGCCCGGCCGGCCGCGTTTCGTCGCCGGCTCAATGGGTCCAACCACCAAGGCAATCTCGGTGACCGGCGGGGTCACGTTCGAGCAGCTCGTGGCCAACTACTACGAGCAAGCAAAGGCGCTTCTCGATGGCGGCGCGGATGTTCTTCTTCTTGAAACGTGCCAGGACACGCGCAACATCAAGGCAGGACTACTGGCAATCGATCGTTTGGGTAAAGAAGTTGGTTACGTTATCCCTGTCATGGTGTCGGGCACGATTGAAGCTACAGGCACCATGCTCGGCGGCCAGACAGCCGATGCGCTATATACTTCGGTTTCGCACGCGCGCCTGTTATCGATTGGCCTGAACTGCGCGACTGGCCCCGAGTTCATGACGGACCACCTCCGGTCTTTGCACGAACTCTCGACAACGCGCATTTCCTGTTATCCGAATGCCGGCTTGCCGGATTCCGAGACAGGTCAATATCTGGAAACGCCGGAGACTCTGGCTGCGCAGCTCGAGCGATTTGTCGATCATGGCTGGCTCAATATCGTCGGCGGCTGTTGTGGCACTCGGCCCGACCATATCCGGGCTCTCGCTCAGATGACTGCCGGCAAGAAGCCGCGTGTCGCAAAGGAATCGAGTCATCGGGCCTACTTCTCCGGAATCGAGGTTGTGGAAGCTGAAGAAAGCAATCGCCCGCTGATTGTCGGCGAAAGAACAAACGTGATCGGCTCGCGCCTCTTCAAGAACATGGTCGGGGAAGAGAAGTGGGAGGAGGCGACAGAAATCGCCCGCCGGCAGATCCGGAATGGCGCGCACATCGTCGATGTCTGCCTGCAGACTAGCGATCGCGACGAAATCAAGGACATTCCACCCTTCTATGAGAAGCTTATCCGCAAGATCAAAGCGCCAATCATGATCGATACGACCGACGCGCGTTCGGTCGAGCTCGCGCTCACCTATTGTCAAGGCAAGAGCATTATTAATTCGATCAACTTGGAGGATGGAGAAGAGAAATTCGAGCGTCTCTGTCCGATCGCTTGCAGATATGGTGCTGCGCTCGTGGTTGGCTGCATCGATGAAGACCCGGTCCAGGCCCAAGCCTTCACACGCGAACGCAAACTCGCTGTGGCGGAGCGTTCCGTAGCTCTACTTACATCCAAGTACGGCATCCCACCAGAGGATATCGTCATCGATCCGCTGGTTTTTCCTTGCGCTACCGGCGATGAGAACTATATCGGCGGAGCCGTAGAGACGATCGAGTCAATCCGCCTCATCAAGCAGCAGATCCCGTACATCAAGACCATCCTCGGGATCTCCAACATCTCCTTCGGATTGCCCGCGACGGCCCGTGAGGTCGTCAATTCCGTCTTCCTTTACTACTGCACGAAGGCCGGGCTCGACCTCGCGATCGTAAACTCCGAGAAACTGGAACGATTTGCATCGATCCCGGAGGAAGAGCGGCGTTTGGCCGAGGCGCTTCTTTTCAACACGCCCCCGACGCAGGTATCTGCAGACCATCCGAATGCCGCCCTCCTTCTTTCTGAGATTAATGATTGGAGGTTGCAATCGCGTGACCAAAAGATTGCGATCAATCAATTCCACATCGCAGCGATCTCCGAGCATTTTCGCGGCGCGGCCGGGCGGCAGAAGAAGAAAACCGCTGACTTGCCTCTTGACGAACGCCTTGCGAACTACATCATCGAAGGAACTAAAGATGGCCTGATTCCCGACCTTGAGCTGAAGCGTGCCGAAGGCGCGGAGCCGTTAGATATCATCAACGGTCCGCTGATGGCCGGTATGGGCGAAGTCGGACGGCTATTTAACAATAATGAGCTGATCGTTGCCGAAGTTCTGCAATCTGCTGAGGCCATGAAGGCAGCAGTGAATCATCTCGAGCAGTTCATGGAGAAGTCCGAGACCTCGGCGCGCGGAAAAATCGTACTCGCGACGGTCAAAGGCGATGTTCACGACATCGGTAAGAACCTGGTCGAGATCATCCTTAGTAATAACGGCTACACGGTTGTCAATCTGGGTATCAAAGTTCCTCCGGACGATTTGATTAAGGCTTATCATGAGCACCAACCCGACGCGATTGGCCTCTCCGGGCTGCTCGTCAAGAGCGCACAGCAGATGGTGATCACGGCGGGCGACTTCAAGGACGCTGGAATTACTATTCCGCTTCTGGTCGGAGGTGCTGCGTTATCCGAAAAGTTCACCAAAACCAAAATCGGCCCGAGCTATGCTGCTCCGACGTTCTACGCAAAAGACGCGATGACAGGTCTGCGGCTCATGAATGAGATCACCGATCCAGCATTGCGCGCCGAGGTGCTGAGCCAGCATATTTTCCGAGAAGCACCGGTCGAAACGGGCGTACCCGAACCGCTGGTGATTCCTTCCGGCGAGTTCCGCAGCCCAAAGGTCCACACCGATGTTCCGATTCCGCCCGCGCCGTATACGGATCGTCGCGTTCGCAATGTCCCGAATCTGGCCGAGGTGTGGAGCTACATCAATCCGTTCATGCTCTACGGCCGGCACCTTGGCTTCAAGGGCAATTTCGAGAAACTGCTTGCCGAACGGGATGCCAAGGCGCTCGAACTCTATCACTCTGTCGAAGAGGTGAAGCAGAAGGCCGCCAAATTCATGAAGGTGCGCGCCGTCTGGCAGTTCTTCGAAGCCGAGAGGGCGGGGAACACGGTGCGCCTGTTCGCTCCGGGCGGCGATGTCCCTGTTGAGAGTTTCCACTTCGGACGCCAGGCCAAGTCCGACGGCCTGTGTCTCAGTGATTTCGTTCTCGATCCGCAGGATGGGCGCCGGGACCAGATCGCCCTTTTCGTTGTGACCGCAGGCCAAGACGTGATCGAGCGCTCGCAAGAAGCAAAATCGCGGGGCGATTTTCTGGAAGCACACGCGCTGCAGGCGCTGGCTATCGAAACCGCCGAAGCCGCAGCCGAGTGGCTTCATCGCCGCTTGCGGGAAGACTGGGGCTTCCCGGATCCGCCGACCCTAACCATGCATGAGCGCTTCACCTCCCGCTATCGAGGGAAGCGCTACAGCTTCGGTTATCCAGCTTGTCCTAATCTGGAGGACCAGGCGAAGCTCTGGAAACTGCTTCGCCCTGAAGAGATCGGCGTCCAACTCACGGAAGGGTTCATGATGGAGCCGGAAGCGAGCGTTTCCGCGCTCGTTTTCCATCACCCGGATTGTGTCTACTTCAGCGCTGCGGAAGAGAAAGAACCGGCCTACGCCTGAGGGCGTGAGCCGAGTCTTTCACCGGCTACTCAACACCGGACCGAAAACGGTAATAACGCGCTGAGCCTTTTGGACGCTCGCAAGCATAATCACCTGAAAAATGTTTAGTTTACAGGCCGGCAATGATGAGCAGGTCAGGGGGTTTTTACCGTCCTAAAAAAAGGGCCTGCAGGAGGGTAAAAACAGAGAGTGCTGCTTCCTATGACGATCTAGGGAGAGCTTAGCAGAGTATCCTGTTCGAGAAATGCACAAAAGCGCGAAGCTCTTCCATTCCGTAGTACTGCTGCTGGCGATCTCCTCGGCAAGCGGAATTGAAGTAAAGACCGCCGGCATGAAGCACATGCCGGGATTTTTGCCGCTGGACTGGGATGCTACTACGGGCAAGCTGTACCTGGAAATATCACGCTTCGATCAGGACATTCTCTATTTGCACTCACTGCCGTGGGGAGTGGGATCGAACGATCTGGGCCTCGATCGCGGGCAGGTAAGCCGAGGCGTGGTGGTTCAGTTCCGGCGCATCGGCCCGAAGGTGCTGCTTGTGGAGCGGAATCTGGCTTTCCGCTCGAGCTCGAACGAGCAGCCCCAACGGTTGGCCGTTGAGCAATCGTTTCCGGAGTCCGTGCTTTGGGGCTTTACTGTCGCCGGCGAGGACGGCGGCGCTGTCCTGGTGGATGCGACAGACTTCTTCGTTCGCGATGCGCATGGCGTAGCCGAGCAGCTCGGTGAGACACATCAAGGCGCCTACAAGCTCGACATGTCGCGCTCATCTATTGCGACCGAGCAGACAAGAGTCTTCCTGAAGAATACGGAAGTAGAGGCGGTCCTGACCTTTACCAGCGAGGCTCCGGCACACAACTTCGTCCAACAGGTTACGCCGGATGACCACGCTTTGACAGTACGCGAGCACCAAAGTCTCATCGAGCTGCCCGGCCCCGGTTTCACTCCGCGGCGTTTCGATCCTCGCGCGGGATACTTTCCGACGAGCTATCGCAATTACACGGCGGCTCTGAGTGAACCTCTTGAACAGCAGTTCATCCTGCGCCACCGCTTGATTAAGAAGGACCCGAATTGCCAAGACGCCTGTGAACCGGCGGCTCCAATCCAATACTACGTCGACCGCGGCGCTCCAGAGCCGCTGCGCAGCGCGCTGGTAGAAGGCGCCCGCTGGTGGAATCAGGCATTTACCGATGCCGGGTGGAAGGATGCCTTCCGGGTGGATCTGCTGCCGGAAGGCGCCGACCCCATGGATGTGCGTTACAACATGATCCAGTGGGTACACCGTTATACGCGGGGCTGGAGCTACGGTGAAGCGGTGGCTGATCCGCGTACCGGGGAGATCTTGAAGGGCAATGTGACCCTGGGCAGCCTGCGCGCGCGGCAGGATTACCTGATCGGCGAAGCCCTGCTGTCTCCCTACGCTATCGGCCAATTACTGCCGGACGAAAATGACCCGGCGCGCAATCCCATGCTGGCAATGGCGCTGGCCCGCATTCGTCAGCTTGCCGCTCACGAAACCGGGCATACTCTTGGCCTGGCTCATAATTTTGCAGCCAGCGCTTATTCGCAATCGGCCAGCGTTATGGACTATCCGCATCCACTGGTCACAATCGGAGCGGATGGGAAGCCAGACCTCTCCAAAGCCTACGCCGTGAACATCGGCGAGTGGGACAAGGTAGCGATCGACTACGGCTACCGGCAGTTCCCGCGGGGAATTAATGAACACGCCGCCCTGGAGGCCATTCTGCATGATTCTCTGAAGCGCGGCCTCTATTTCATTACAGATGAAGATGCGCGCCCGAAGGGGTCAGCGCACCCTCATGCACACTTATGGGATAACGGACCCGATTCGGCCGCCGAGCTCGAACGTGTATTGGCGGTTCGCAAAATTGCCCTGGAACGTTTTGGCCTGGATGCTATCAAGCCCGGGACTCCCGACGCGCAACTGGAGGACACTCTCGTCGTACTGTACCTGATGGACCGCTATCAGACGGAGGCGGCGGTTAAGGAAATCGGCGGCGTCGATTATCGTTATGCTCTTCGCGATGACGGGCAGAAAGTGACAGCGATCGTTTCGCCGGCGGATCAGCGCAAGGCGCTTGCAGCGGTACTCAAGACCATTTCACCCGAGGCGTTAACTTTGCCCGAAACTCTGTTGCGTTTACTGCCGCCACGCCCGCCGGGGTTCGAGCAGACACAGGAGAGTTTTCGGTCGGAGACGGGTATTACTTTCGATCCGGTAGCGGCAGCAGAGGCTTCTGCGGATCTGACTCTAAGTCTGCTATTGCAGCCCGAGCGCGCAGCGCGGCTGGTGGAGTACCACGCACGGGATTCGCGAAACCCGGGGCTCGAAGAAGTGTTGGATGCGACGATACAGGCAACGTGGCTGGCTGCTCCAGCGAGCGGACTGACGCTGGCGGTGCAACACGCCGTTCAAATGCGGACTCTGGAAGCGTTGCTGGCGCTCGCGGCGAATCCGGCATCTTCAATGGAAGCCAAAGCGATTCTCCGGACCCGGCTGCATTCTCTGAAAGCGCATCTTGCCAGCGGCACGCCGATCGGGGCTGCTGCTCTAGCTCGTATCGATGAATTCGAACGGGATCCGGTTAAGTTTGCGCCTGCAAAGGGTATTGAAGCGCCGCCGGGAATGCCGATTGGCGATGACGATTCGGAATGGCCTCCGCTTTCGAAACAACGGCTGGATCGACCCGGTTTAGACGATCTTCCCGGGAGTAATTTGCGGCGCATTGTCACCGTCAAATGTACAGTCTAATTGAGAAATGACAGCTTGAAAATGTTAGTTCTTGGTCCAGTCTGAAAGCGCCACGGGAAAAATCTAGGTAAATCGCTATCTATTACTCGAGATAGCTGGTACTATTAACAGTCCCCAAAGAGCATTCCCGAAGGCGGGCGCGCTTTCTCTGACAGAAAGAAGGTTTAACCTTCAAGGGCCTCGAGCCCTCGCAGCTTGTTTTGCTGTCAGCACACAAGCGAGGCGAACCGCTCACTTACGCAATTGTGCGGCAGATGCCAGTCTCGACTGGGTGCGTTTGAAGCAGCTAGCCTCGACAGATCATCCTCCGTTCGGCTTTGGGAAGGCCATAAAAATGGATCAGAGTGCGACCAATCGAGCCCTCTCAAAGGGACCTTGAACCGAGCCTTGCCGAGCTACGCCGTTCAAATGAAGATTTGAGGCAGTTTGCTCATATCGCCGCCCACGACTTGCAAAATCCGCTTCGAACCGTGTGTCAGTTCACTGAGCTCCTGAGGCGAGATTCCCCCGAGGGGCAGAGCGAAAATACAAGGAACTACATCAACATAATTGCTCAAAATACGAGGCGCATGGCAGACTTGATTAAAGATCTTCTTACCTATGCGCAGGTATCAGGCGCCGACATTCGACCAGAAGCGTCGGTTGAAGCCGGCGGCATCTTGAGCGTAGCTCTCATGAATCTGAACGCTCTCATTAGGGAGACGGATGCAGTCGTTACTTATGAAGTGTTGCCTACAATTCGGGCCAGCTCTGCGCACCTCCTGCAAATTTTCCAGAATCTCGTCGGAAACGCTATTCAATATCGCGGAAATAAGAAGGCCAGTATACATATTTCTGCAACGGAAGAAAAAGACGGGTATCTTTTCTCGATTCGCGATAACGGAATCGGAATCGAGGCCCAATATCGCGAGTACATCTTTGAACCATTCAAACGCCTTCATGGAGACGAGCGCTCCGGCAGCGGTCTCGGACTTGCCGTTTGCCGCCGCATCGTCGAACGAGCCGGCGGCCACATTTGGGTTGAGTCGGAGATCGGGAAAGGTTCTACATTCTACTTCAAGTTCCCGCGCGAGGTCTCCCCATTAAAAGAACCAATTGCGATTTCGCCAAATGTTGTGTCGAAATCTGACCCCCCAGCTCTGGACTCGGTCAATGGCCTCAGAAAAGGAATGAGCAACAATGCGCGAAACGAAAAGAGCCGTGTGAAAGTACAAGCTGAACTGGAAGAGGGGGTTAGGAAACGGACTTCACACTTGCAGCAAGCTATGGACGAACTGATTGCAGAAAAGCAAGTGTTTCAGTTGACATTGGCTTCCATCGGTGACGCGGTCATCACCACGGACCAGGGAGGGAAGATCACTTACCTCAATCCAGTCGCGGAAGCGCTCTCGGGTTGGAGTATTTCGGAAGCATCGGGTCTGCTGTCCCCAGAAGTTTTCAAAATTCTTACTGAGGCGACTCGGGAGCCGGCCGCGGATCCGGTAGCAAACTGCCTTCTGAGCGGCGACGTAAGTCGCTTAGCTGGTGATACTCTATTGATCCGCCGTGATGGCCAGGAACTCTCCATCGACGATACCGCGGCACCCATCTTTAATGCCAAAAGAGAGATGATCGGTTCCGTGCTCATCTTTCGGGACGTTACCGATAAGCGGCAGCTTGTTCAGCAGCTGAGCCATCAGGCCGTCCAAGATGCTCTTACTGGACTCGAGAACCGCCGCGGTTTTGAGCGGCGCCTGAAACAGGTTCTCGACTCTCCCGAGGCGCACCAGCCCGATGCATTGTTGTACCTCGATCTGGATCACTTCAAAGTTGTTAATGACACCGGCGGCCATGCGGCCGGCGACATGCTACTGCGGCAGATCAGCGCTCTCATGCAAGCTGATATCCCGACTCGGAGCAGGCTAGCCCGTCTTGGTGGAGATGAGTTCGGCATTCTGCTCGAAAACTGCCCGAAGGAACAGGCGCGGCGCATTGCTAATCACCTGCGAAAGACAATTGGGGATTTTCGTTTAGAGTGGGAACGCCAGATTTTCAGTATCGGCGTCAGTATCGGAGTGGTACCGATTCCGCAAACCGGTGCAAGTCTTTCGAGCCTGTTCATCGCAGCGGACGCCGCCTGCTATGCCGCTAAGGAGGAAGGAGGCAACCGGGTGCATATCTATGAAGTGGATGACAACGCGCTGCTACAACGCCACGGCGAGATGCAATGGGTGGGTCGCATTAATGACGCTTTGCGGAACGATCAATTCTGTCTCTATTACCAACCCATCGTCTCCTTAGGAGCAAAACCGACAGGCGGAAAGTGGGGTGAGATACTGCTCCGGCTCTTAGATGAAGAAGGCCACAGCATCATACTCCCAGACCACTTTACACCGGCCGCCGAGCACTACGGCCTTATGACAGCAGTAGATCGTTGGGTGTTTCGGCACGGCTTGGAGGATCTCAAATTACGGGGACCCACTTCAGCCTCAATGATCTATTCAATCAACGTATCCGGGCAATCGCTGAGCGATGAGAGCTTTCTTGCTTTCGTGGTCGAACAATTGCGGCGAACGGAAGTTCACCCCTCCCGGCTATGCCTCGAGATAACGGAAACGGCGGCTATTGCAAATCTTTCTCATGCCATACGGTTTATTTCGGTTCTCAAAAAATTGGGATGCCAATTTGCACTGGATGATTTCGGTACAGGCTTATCTTCATTTGCCTACCTGAGAAATCTCTCGATAGACTACCTTAAGATCGCAGGGCGTTTTGTCAAAAACATGGCCGGAGACCCCATTGACTACGCGATGGTTGAAGGAATTCATCACATTGGTCGAGTGATGGGCATCAAGACCATCGCGGAACATGTCGAAGATAGCGCTACCCTTGCGCGTCTCAAAACTGTGGGTGTGGAGTACGCTCAGGGTAACATGTTGGGGCGGCCCACAGCCCTCAAAGCAAGAGTTGCAGGCATGAGCTGAGAAACTTAGGGTTTGAGTAGCTCCTCATCGGTTTCGACCCCGGTTTGGGACATTATGTAGTAATTGATGCTGGACTCCTGCCGCGGTTTTTGGCCGTGCTTCTCCGAACCCCAGACTCGGTAGTCTGTTTCTAGACGCGAAAGCCTGTCAGGGGCGGTGAAGAACGGAGCCATAATCGGCGGTTTAGGCCGGAGCCAATGAGTCCAGTTTGAGAGGCTCATGGGCGGGGACGCGGTAAGAACTCTACATCAGTTTCTAAATCGGCTTTTGATAAATCATCTCTGGTCTCCACAAGAGGTCATTTCGAGACCCCGGAGGAGATCGCCGCTTGCCGCCTCGTTGCTGCCAGTATTGCCAGCAATCTTTTCAACCGTCAAAGTATCGGCCCGATCAAAGCGTTTGCAGCGCAGTGGATTGTCAGCGCCGGCGCCGGTCCGACTATCACCGTCAGAAGCTGAGCGCGGACCCGGAGTACGCGCAAGTCGCGCGCGATAGTCAGCGGAAGTGGCGGGCCGCGCATCCCGATTACCAGAAGCAGTACTGGCAAAGTCATCCGGAGGCACTGCGGAAGCTACTGCGGTCAATGAGCGACTCGCAGATTGATTGTCCGTGGTCATAACGTTTTACACGATCGTGATTCGCAATGAATCATGTGACGCTTCATATCCGCGCAATTACACGGTTTTGCACGCCACTCAATACAGTTGCGATGACCTCCTCGGCGTATAGTTGCCGGCTGTCAAACGGAAAGTTCTGCGCCGTAATCAGGTGGGATGCCGCCCCATGAGCGGCCGTCCATAGCACTGTACTCACAGCGAACGGGTCGCCTTGAAGCACTCCTGCCTTGATGCACGTTTCCACGCGCTTGAATAACGCTCCGAAAGCAGGATTCCGTTCCTGCAAGTCCTCACGGCTTAGCTTCAGTTCTCCGAGAGTTTCAACCGATAGGAACAGAATCCTGTACTCGTTGGGATTCTCTTCGGCATAAGCAATGTAGTCCAGCAGTATCTTCCTGACCGCGTTAAGCGGGTCGCGGTGAACGGCGGAATCGAACCGCTTCGCCACCTTTTCATAGCCTTCCAGTGCGAGAGCGGTCAGGAGGGCCTGTTTGTCGGCGAAATAGGAATAGAGCGCCATGGGCGAGCATTCCATTCGTTGCGCGAGCTTGCGGATGGTCAGGCCCTGGTATCCCTCGTCCTGAATCAACTTGCGGGCTGCCGACAAGGTCTCCGCGCGCAGTTCAGAGCGGTAGCGTTCCTTTCGCTTCTGCAGGGTCAATGGGTTTCCTCTTAAAAACTTTGAATCCTTCTTCTCCGTACAGTCATATTATACATGTACGCTATTTCGTTCAAGTAAGGATACGCTGCATGTTCCACAAAGCCTCATCTGCCGCGCAGAAGCTCACCCTCCGAATCGGCTTTGCCTTCGCACTCGGCGCGAGCGTTACCGGATGTGCGTTGGGGCCAAGGTATCAGCGCCCGACGGTCAAGCTGCAGCCGTCTCACAACGCCCCGTCTATGGAGACTCGTACTGCCTCCCTGCCGGCACCGCCACTGGACCAGTGGTGGACGGGCTTCCGCGATCCCGAGCTGACACGGATTGTGAAGCGCGCGCTGGACGAGAATCTCGACCTCGCTGCAGCAATGACGGGGGTGCAACAGGCGCGCGCCGCTGCCCGAGGAGCAGGAACGCAGGGCTTGCCATCAGGAAATCTCAAGGCTTCGACGACCACTCTTTACCAGTCCACTGGACGAAAAGGAGCGGTGTTGTAACACGTAGACTGCAAAAGGAGACAAAATGGAAAACAAGACAATAGTAGTGATTGGAGCGACAGGCTCACAAGGTAAGGGTGTTGTAAATGCCCTTGTAAATGAAGGTGCTTTTAATGTAAGAGCAGTAACCCGTAATCTGGAAAAATATTCTGGCAAGGCAAATGAAGCGGTATATGCAGACTTAAACGATCTACATTCGTTAGAAGATGCTTTTAAGGATGCTTATGGCGTATTTGTGGTAACCAACTTTTGGGAAGGTGCAGACGAGATTGCTCAAGGTAAAAATGCCGTTGAAGCAGCAAAGGCAACAGGAGTGCAGCATTTTATTTGGTCAACACTTCCTGATGTTGAAGCCATAAGTAATGGTGAATTCGACGTTCCTCATTTTACCAACAAATCTAAGGTCGATGCATTGGTGAAAAATGAAGGGTTTAAATACTCAACATTTGTTCAAGCTCCATTCTATTATCAAAATCTTGTCGGACGGCTTGCACCACAGGCAAAACAAGACGGCACAACCGGTTGGACGCTGTCGCTCGATCCGACAAAAAAAGTGATCCATTGGTCGGACATCAATGATCTGGGAAAAGTAGTCGCGGGTGCATTTTCGCAGCCCGAAAAAGCTGGAAACGGCAATTACCTTTCATTGGCAACAGAGCTGAATAGCTTCAACGACATTCTCGAAGCCTATAAAAGGCACGGCAAAGAGTACAGTTTTTCACGGCTGCCGGCTGAAGTGTTTTCAACTCTTTTTGAAGGAGCAAAGGAATTAGCAGAAATGTTTGGATATTGGGAAAAATACACATACATGGGGCCAGGTTCGGAAAGAAGAATAGAGGCGGCAAAAGAAATTGCCACCAGTGAATTAGTAACTTTTGACGTGTGGTTAGACCACCAGTGATTGTTTACCGGGTCTGAGCCCGGAAAACGATCCTTTCCTCGCTTAGGACTTCAGGCATGATCGGTTCACAGATGTGGAGTGCCTGATGATCCGCTCGGAACGCAGATGGAGTTCAGCGAAGGTGATCGAAGCGCCGGCCGATGTGATGGTGGCCAAGGGGGTGCCGGAACATCTGGAGCCAGTGAGTCCAGTTTGAGAGGCTCATGGGCGGGGACGCGGTAAGAACTCTACATCAGTTTCTAAATCGCTTTTGATAAATCATCTCTGGTCTCCACAAGAGGTCATTTCGAGACCCCGGAGGAGATCGCCGCTTGCCGTCTCGTTGCTGCCAGTATTGCCAGCAATCTTTTCAACCGTCAAAGTATCGGCCCGATCAAAGCGTTTGCAGCGCAGTGGATTGTCAGCGCCGGCGCCGGTCCGACTATCATCGTCAGAAGCTGAGCGCGGACCCGGAGTACGCGCAAGTCGCGCGCGATAGTCAGCGGAAGTGGCGGGCCGCGCATCCCGATTACCAGAAGCAGTACTGGCAAAGTCATCCGGAGGCTGCCGAACAGAACCGGCAACGACAGCGGCAGCGCGACCGGAAGCGCCGTGTGCAGTCGCTTGTAAAGAACAACTCAGCTTTCGACCTAAAGCGTTCTACCGCCGAGGTCTGGCTGGTGGGCCCGGCCGCGCTGGATCTTGAAAAGAACAACTTGGCTTCGTGCCAGTTCTTTATTTTTCATTCCGTTGCGGAGAAGCCGGAGGCAAGAACCAGTTCTTGAAAAGAACAACGTTCTGGTTTGGCGGCAGAGTTGGCCGTAAAAAAGAATCTGCCGATGCTCGCGCCGGATCAGATCAGCGATATTCACCGCCTGCACTGGGTCGAGAAGTGGTCGGTCCGCAAGATTG
This sequence comes from Terriglobia bacterium, assembly GCA_963738555.1. Taxonomy (GTDB): domain Bacteria; phylum Acidobacteriota; class Terriglobia; order Bryobacterales; family Bryobacteraceae; genus Bog-105. Next base: position 28,504 of record CAVTXN010000022.1, on the reverse strand, counting down.
CCAGCCACCTCCGTATCGGCCGGCGAACCATTGCCAAGTACCTCAATGTTCCAGCTCCGGCGGTAACGCGCCGCGACCGTGCCAGCAAGCTCGATCCGTTCAAGCCGGCCATCGCGGAGTTATTGCAACAAGACCCGAGCGCCAACGCCCCCGTTATCGCGCAACGCTTGCAGCCTCTGGGCTACGACGGCGGCATCACGATTATCAAGGATTATCTGCGGGCCGTGCGCCGGAGTTCTGCTGCGCGCCGGGCCTACGTGCGTATGGAGCCAGCAGCCGGCGAGCGCTTCGACATCGATTGGGGACACTTCGGCGCACTGGCCTATAACGGAGCCACGCGCAAGTTGTATGCCTTTTGCCTGGTCGAGTGCCACAGCCGCAAGATGTATCTGGAGTTCACGCACAGTCAAAGTTTCGAAACCTTCGTCCGCTGCCACATACACGCCTTCGAGGCGATGGCCGGCATCGCACGTGAACTCTGGTTCGACAATCTCGCCACTGCGGTTGCCGAACACCAGGGCAACCTGGTTCGATTCAATCCGCGCTTTCTGGCCTTTGCTCGTGAGTATGGCTTCGTTCCCCGCGCGTGTCACGTAGCCGCAGCCTGGGAAAAAGGAAAGGTTGAACGGGCTATCGGATATGTACGCCAAAACTTCTGGCCGCTGCGCTCTTTCTCCGATCTGGGAGATGTAAACGCGCAAGCACGTAAGTGGCTTGACGAAGTGGCCAACAAACGCCAGCATCGCGAAACAGGTCAGCCGCCAGACCTACGCTTTCAGCCCGAGTCTCTTCGGCCGTTGCCTTTGTTGCTGCCGGATTATCGTGACCGCACCGACGCATTCGTGCATAAAGATCTCCGACTGTCTTTCGACGGCAACCGCTATTGCGTGCCGCCTCGCTATGTCGGGCGAAGACTCACGGTGAAGGCCGATGCTTCTTCAGTTGCCATCTACGATCAGCATCATGAGATCGTTCGCTATGCCCGTTCCTGGCAACGCGGCCAGACCTTCGGCGCGGAACGTTTTCAGAAAGAACTGTTCGCACAGATGGCCGCCGCGCAACGTTCGGCTGCCCAACAGCGCTTAGTAACCTTGCTCGGGCCGGAATCGGAACACTATCTGCGCCGCCTCGCCGATACGGATCGCTCTCTCACCCGGCAAGTCCGCGAACTGTTCTCTCTCATTCGTGAATACGGACCGGACGCTGTCGCCGGTGCACTCGCCAAGGCGCACGGCGCGCGTGCCTTCGGAGCCGACTACATTGCCAACATCCTTCGCCAGCAGCAAGTGCGGCGCGACGTGCAACCGCCGCTTCGACTGAAAGATCCCGAACTGAACGAACTCACCACCGATCCGCTTTCGCTGGCCGAATACGACGCTTTCATCCTACGTTCCCGAAAGGAATCCTGTGACCTCACTCCACCAGAAACTGAATCAACTCAGTCTGACGACGATTAGCCGCCAACTGGACCAACTCCTCGCCGATGCCGCCGCTCAGAACCGCAGCTTCACACAAACACTCGAATCGCTAGCGGATCTGGAGCTGGAATCGCGCAACAGCCGTGCTATCGAGCGCCGCTTCCGTTGCTCGCGGCTACAAGCGCAGCATTCGATTGACAGCTTCCACTTCAAGCATCACAAGAGCCGCACCGAGCTGAAGAACCGCATCTTGCGGCTGCTCGATCTGGAGTTCCTGGCCAAGGGTACCAGCGCGATTTTTATCGGTAATCCCGGCGTAGGCAAAACATTCTTGGCGAAAATTATTGGCTGGCGCGCCTGCCAAGCCAATCAACGCGTTCTCTTCACCACTGCGATGGACATGCTGAATCAACTGTCAGCTTCGCAGGTCGATCACTCCCTGGTTCGCAAGCTCAAGATCTACACGGAGCCCACGCTCCTGATCTGCGACGAGCTTGGCTACCTGTCGCTCGATCAGCAAACCTCGAATCTCTTTTACCAGGTCATCTCCACTCGCCACGGCCACAGACGTTCCACCCTCATCACTACCAATACGGCATTCTCCGAGTGGGGCAACATCCTCTACAACACCACCATCGCTACCGCCATCGCCGATCGCCTGGTCGAGAACTCAGAGATTTTCCTGCTCGGTGGTGACAGCCTCCGCAAAGCCAACAAGAATCCGAATCCGCCGGCCGAGTAGTTCCCGGCTGGCCACGGTCAAGCGCCGCGCTGTGGCGATATCCCGAAACGGAGGAGTCCGCCGGGTAACCCCTCATCGGCGCTGCCCATGGGCGCGGGAGCCGAGCGGCTCCCGCTCTCTGGTTCCTTCCCTCGATGTTCAACTTCAGCGCCAATCATCTGCTCCTGCTCTCGCGGACGGAATGCCGTTCCTGTGTTGTGTTCGTCATGAGAGATGACTCGACGCGACGGGTCTATCGGCTGTACGACTTCACCAAATCCCAAATCATCACGCCAGGCCAATACTACTGCGTCTCCGGGAAAGTCAACAGCGCCGATAAACTTTATCTCGTCGTTGAGTCCGTCAAGCCGGATATCAAACACACACGGTGTTCCATTGCTCCCGTTCCTGCTGACGGCGCGGGAGGGTCGGCTATGGCCTGACTCGTCTTGTCGCAGGGAACAATCTCGGCATCTGGCCGTTGTCTATCCTTCAAGCGGCCGCCGCACCCGTGCGTCTGCTCGCTATCTCAGCCGATACCGGTGCCCACTTAAACCGCCCGAACTGGCTCCCTTTTATCCCGCCGCTAACAAAAGCCTTTAAAGCGCGATTCCTCACCCCGCTCGCCCCCTACGCCCCAAGCTGTTGGCGTGATCATCTTCGAGTTTCCGGGCAGCGCTCACAACTCGCTTCGAGGACAAGGCCTAACGACAAGGCAGGATCGATCTAAATGTCAGGCGCACCCAGTTTCCGAATCGCCGACCGACCAATCTTTCGGGCAACACATCCCTCCATTACCACGCAGATCGAATCGCCCACAGCTATAGTGGAACTGGCGATCGCAGAAATAATGTTAAAGAGCCAAATCGACGAGCTTGAGTGACTCATCGTTGAATTTTGGACACCGGGCGCACTCGCCCCGAAAGATGGAGTGGCTACGAGACTCGGATCTGTGAAGATGTGCTCAACGCTTTTCGAGACTGCTGCCAGAGCTACGATCTGATCTGCTCGGTCTAACGCTCAATAAGTGAGTAAGTGCATGCCAGCCGAAAGCTCACACACAATGAGTGTTGTCGCCTCGATCACGTGTTTCCCGCGTCGCTTTGCATCCACTCAACCGGGTGAGCCCTGATCGTTCCGCTCGATTCCTCGATGGCGGCCCATTCAACGTCCGGTTTCAGGTTGAGAAACATTCCCCGAGTGAATTTGTGCGGACCGTGGATTAGCATCACATGATCGCCTGGCCGAAACCTGGGATTATTGATCGCGTCTGCGACACGAAGCGGATCACTGAACATAGGACACTCCTGCTAAAAGGACACCCCTGCTAAAACCCGTCGTCGGTTGGGATTGTGCATGTTGGTGAAACTCCCGCGGTATGGGAATAGGTAACTTCATATATCTTCTATCCACTTATCATTTCTCGGCTTATCTAGGAGCACTTGTGTGCTTCCAACCGCCAACGCCCGTGGCGCGCCGGATGCCGTGATAGACAACCAGGACCAGTACTGCTCCTACCGTCGCGACAAGTACGCTATAGAGATTCAAGCCAGTAACTCGGCCGCCTCCAAAGAAGGTGAATAGATATCCACCCGCGACCGCACCAGCGATTCCCAGCACGATGTCCAGGAAAATACCTTCGCCGCGTCTGTTTACGATCTTGCTGCCGAGAAATCCAGCGATTAATCCGAGGAGAATCCAACTGAGAAGAGACATTTTGCTCATAAGCAGGGCAGAGTCTTGCGACGCGACCCTCCGGAATCCTTTCATTCCGGTGCGAGGTGGAACCTTCCAACTCGCAATCTAGAATCACGAGAGGTGAGCCATTCTCGAATCGTGTTCGATCCGCAAGATGAATCAACTATGATTCTAAGTTTGCTAAGGGGTAGCGTGTCAGAGGACCTGACTTAGTTCAGATGATCTGCAGAGTGGGCGGACTTGCTCAGTCATCTGTACAATACTCGTAATCCGTCCGCTTGTCAAGCATGCTACGTTTTGAATTACATAAGTCTTACAAGCGCCCGACCAAATCTCTTGTAGAGTGATTTAGCAACAGTGTGGCAATCATGAATAACGAAGTCTGTGGCGATAAATCTGACGGCCTTTTGAGATCGCTCCTCTAGCACTTAAGTGGGATTTACCTCCGCTAATCGCGCAGCTTTCTGGACAACGGCTTCCAAGCGGTACGCACTCGCTGCATGGTCGATACTAGCTCTGCTACGGTTCCCGCTGTATGCGGAGGAATTGCCGGCGGGTACGACTTTAGAAGTGCGCTTGTCAATCCCCAGCGGTTCTCGTCTTTCTCACACCGGAGACCCAATAGAAGGGAGGACCATTGCACCGATCGGCTTTGGCGGACAGATCTTCGTTCCGCAAGGATCGAGATTGTTCGGATCCGTGGAAAGCGTGCAGCGTTTCGGGTTAGGGCTCAAACAGATCACCGCCAGGATTCATTATCGGTTTCACACGCTCCGGTTACCAGATGGGGACACAATACCCATCCACACTGAACTGCTGGAGGTCGAAACTGCGAAAGAGCGGGTAGATTTTAACGGTACAGTGCATGGGATTCACCCGGCAGCAAGCCTGTCCTCGAGCTTGGCCCTTTTCACGGTTCCCCTGTTGTTTGCAGCGCCAACGATAGGGGTGCCGGTCTGGGGCATCAAATCCTTAATTGCGCCGAGCGCAAATCCGGAGATCTACTTTCCACCCGGTACAGAACTCATTCTGCGGCTAACCGCCCCGGTTGAGGTTCGCTCTAGTACCGGAAAACCAGTCGGCATAACGTCCTTTACTGCGGATGACATAAGCGAAGTTCGTCAGCTGCTGAAGAGTTCCCCGCAGCAGGCGCAAATGGGAACCCGTCCGTCAGACCTTGTGAACCTTTTGTTTCTTGGTAGCCGTGAAGAGATGGACCGCGCCTTTCATGCCGCCGGATGGTCCCGGGCAGAAAGGAAGTCGCCGATGTCACTCTATCGGATGTACCATGCGCTTACCGAGCGAATTGGTTACGGGAGGGCTCCGATGGATACGCTAACGCTAAACGGAGCACGGTCCGATTTCGTATATCAGAAGAGCCTGGATACTGTTCAAAAACGTCATCACGTGCGGTTGTGGAAAGATCCTCAGCGGGCGGATGTCTGGCTGGGAGCTGCGGCTGAAGATATCGCTTTTCGGTTTGAGCTGGCACACTGGACTCATTCCACAGCTTCAAAGATCGACAACGAACGGGCGAAAGTAGTTAACGATCTGGCGTTCACGGGATGCCTTAACGCGGCCATGTTGGTGCCGCGCACTTCCCCTGATCTGCTGCAGGAACTCAAGGGAGAGCGGCCGATTCTAACGGACAGTAAGATTGCAGTGGTTCGATTGAACAGTTGCCGCAATCCGAAGAACATGCCGGGCGTCGGCGCTATCTCCCGCATCAAGGCGCGCGGTCGAGTGTCGCGCGGGTTGGCTTCATTGCGCAATGATCTACGACTGAATGTCTTTTTCACGACCTACAACACACTGAAGCTTTTTGCTGAACGGCGAAGCTTAAAACCACTAAGAAAGGCGCCGAGTATCGACGCCAACCCGCCCGGATTGGACTGGTTAAGCTCGCTATCGAATGAAGGGCCTCGCTCTGACCAGCATCCGCCGGACATGCCCTCCCGTTCGACGCAATGATCACGCCAGCGAGCGCTTAGTCTACGAGTGTGCTGCGTTTGGATCGTTCGTCTCCAGGGAGCTTGTCGCGGATGTCCGCTGTCTTTGTTTGGGAGCCAAGAGTCTCCGCATACACTTTCGTGAACTCCGCGCCGAAGAAAAAGACCTGAGCCGAGTAGTACACCCAGATCAGGACAACGATAAACGACCCGGCAGCGCCATAAGCGGATCCCAGATTTGTCTTCTCCATGTAGAGAGCGATGAGTTGCTTTCCGATCACAAACAGCAGCGACGTGACAACGGCTCCCATGGCGACGTCTCTCCAGTTCAAACGCACATTCGGAAGGAACTTATATATGCCGGCAAACACCAAGGTAATCACCAGCGAAGAAATAAGGAATGCCGTGACATGCAGAAATGGATTGGACGCGAATATCCGCCAGCCAAAGAACCTTTCGACCGTCGCAAGCCAAGTGTTCAATATCAGTGAGAGGAGAAGCAGGAGACCGACCGCAAGGATCATGGCAAACGAGTACAGGCGCTCCTTCGCAAGACGGAATAAATTCTCGAAGTGGGTTGCGTGCCGACGGAGAGGCACATGCCAGATGGTATTCAGAGCATCACGAACCTCGTTGAATACGGCTGAAGCTCCAAAGAACAAAGTCAGCGTGCCGAACACGGCCGTAAGCAAGCCGCTCACTGGTTTGTGAGGATTCTTGAGCAGAATCTGAATGGCCGGGCCAACGTCAGGACCCACCAGATCCCTCACGCCTAAAACCAATTGGCCTTGTGCGACTCTCTTTCCATAGACAAGGCCAGCAACAGCTATCGTGAGAACCAGGAGGGGCGCAAGGGAAAGCAGAGTGTAGAAAGCTACAGAAGCGCTCCAGCGCGTAGCGTTGTCCGCGCTCCACTCTGTCGCCGTACGCTTCAACAGTCTGAATATGGAACTGTATGGAGCACCGGAACGCACCGTGTGCATCTGCTTCACAAGAACTTCTCGCCTATGGTCACTAAGGCCGCTTTACAATAATAATGTTAGGTATTTTGACAAAGCTACACTAATGTATTATACTAAGTATGTACTAAAAAGAAAGAGTGTAGAGTATGGAACTAGTGAGATTCAGCAATTTGAATGATCTCCCAACAGCGATGTTGTCCTTGCACGAGACGGTGAACCGGCTCGTCGCCGCGGACAACCAAATGAGACCGTGGAGTCCGGCTGTTGATATTCTTGAAACCGATAACGAGCTGATCTTCCGGGCTGACGCCCCTGATGTCAATCTGGCGCACGTCGAAGTCCAGGTGGAGAACGGGACTCTGACGCTCAAGGGTGAGCGGAGCATCGAGAAAGACGACAGCGTGAAGGGCTATCACCGGATGGAGCGAAGCTACGGGACTTTCGCACGTTCTTTCACTTTGCCGGAGACGGTCGATGCCGACAGCGCGCGCGCCGATTACGCGCATGGCGTGTTGACGATCACTCTTTCCAAGAAAGCGGTCGCTAAAGCGCGCGCCATCAAGGTAAACGTCAATAAAGAACCCACATTAACAGCGCAAGCCAGCGCAATGTAGTTCCTCGGGGCCCATCGGAGGCCCCTTTTTCTCCGGGAGTGGCTTTCGCGATCGCCTGTACAAGGGGCCAGGCACCGGAGCCATTAAGTCGATCCAACGTTTTCAGGGTCTGTCGCTTCGAGAACTCGTGCACGGGGCTGGAAGCTCTTGACCCAATGAGGCGTCTCGACACGAAGAAGGAACAGGATGCAACATCAAGTGGTCGCTTTTGTCTTGGCCGGGGGTAGAGGCAACCGTCTCTTCCCGCTGACCCAGGAACGCGCCAAACCGGCAGTTCCGTTTGGTGGCAAATACCGCATTGTAGATTTCGTGCTCAGCAACCTCATCAATTCAGGCTTGTACTCGATTTATGTGCTGGTGCAGTTCAAGAGCCAGTCGCTCTTGCGGCACTTGCGAGACGGATGGCAATTCGGTGGTTTGCTGCAGGATCAGTTCATCATCCCTGTACCTGCGCAGATGCGCTCAGCCGATGAAACGTGGTACAGCGGCACTGCGGATGCAATTTTTCAAAACCTAAACCTGATTGACGATTTGGATGGACATCTGGTGGCCATCTTTGGCGCCGACCATATCTACCGTATGAACGTGCGTGACATGATCGACTTTCACGAGCGAAAGCACGCGGATGTAAGCGTCGCAGCAATTCCTGTTTCCGCTCACCTGGCGTCAGAATTTGGGGTGATCGAGGCTGCGCCGGATGGCACGATTGTGGCATTCCACGAGAAAAAATCGGAAGCGCCTACGATCCCGGGTGAGCCCCATCGAGTTTATGCATCCATGGGCAACTACATTTTCTCCGCTCGCACATTGCTGCGGGAGCTTGAGGCCGACGCTCTGCGGAAAGAAAGTAAGCACGATTTCGGCCATGACATTTTGCCCGCGCTGCTCGGAAGAGCAGCAATGTACGCGTACGACTACCAGGCGAACGGGATTCCCGGCGAGCCGACAGATGCCCCTGTGTATTGGAGAGACGTGGGAACTCTCGAGGCATACTACGAGGCGCACATGGATCTGTGCGGCCTGCTACCTTCCCTCAACCTTTACAACCGCCGGTGGCCGATACGAACGGCCAGCTATCCTGACCCGGGAGCGAAATTTACCTTTGACGAGGCGGGCTGCGCGGGCCAGGCCATAGGTTCGGTCATCGGTGGCGGCTGCATTCTCGCGGGTGGCGTAGTTCGCGGCTCTGTACTCGGGCGAGGTGTCCATGTGCAAAGCAGGAGCGTCGTCGAAGACTCGATCGTTCTCGACAATTGCGTCATCGGGCGCCAATGTAGGATTCGACGCGCCATCCTCGACGAGAACGTCACGCTAGCGGATGGTATAAGTATTGGCTACGACATCGAGCAGGATCGTGCTCTACATCACGTCACCGAGACTGGCATCGTTGTGGTGACCACACGTTCCGTCGATAAGTTGGTTATGCATGCTTGCGCTAAGGGCACTGCGGCGTGATCACAGTTCGCATGGCTAACAGCAACGCGTGTACATACAATCTGCCTGCGGCGCATTTCCGGAGAATGAGCTGGCGGAATTCCTGGAATAGGGGCCGTGGCGGATCTAACACTTTCCGTTTGAGTTCTTCCCGGCGCTGAGTGTCGGCTAACCTTGACAGGACGGCTCTTTGGTAGAAGCTTCAGAACCTTTGCGATCTTGTGGTAAATGTCAGACCGATCGGGCGCGGGCGGCGTTTTCTTCTTTGCCAGCAACTGCGAAATGTAGGACTCCGTCACTCCGGCTCCAACAGCAAGGTCGCGCTGCTCTATTCCCAGTTCGTCCAAACGATGTCGAATCACAGAGGCAATGTCCACGCCGTTTAAGCCCTTTGCGCTTAACCGCACGCAGATTAAGCGCAGTTGCAGTCTAACCAAACTGGGCTTGACAAGCAAACATAATTAACTTAATATAGTTAAGGACTGAGCACTCCCGCCCACTCTTCTGATTTTCTGAACTAAGTCAGTCATCAGGACCCCTTCCTCTTAGCCAACCCAACAACCAGGAGGTTGCCATGTTCAACCTTGTACACCGCCCCCTTCAATGTGGTTTGAGCCGCGGTCGAGCGTACCGGGGAAAGCCAAGGTTTAGATCATGACTGCCATAGCAGGAGTGCTGCTCCGCGCACGCTGTCCGCACTGCAGATCCATCGACTTCAGAAGCGTGGGCGTCCGAAACTTCGTTGAACGAGCCCTCCACTCGCTCCTTCAGCCCTGCCGGTGCTCCCTTTGTGGGAAGCACTTCCTCCTGTTCCGATGGCAAGTCCCGGTCGCACAGACAACGTGACTGTCTGCCGGCAGGGCGCTAGCAGCCACAGACAGGTCCTACCATACAGAAGAATTCGAGAAAGGAATCCAAAATGTCCACTGGGATCTTGAATCAACAGCCGGCGAGTCCGACAGTCCAGTCCGTCAAGACTCTGGACGAGACGGTTTGGCGCGCATGGCTCAACCGTAACTCGGCACGGGAGAAGCATAAGAGTTTGGTGCGCATGGAAGTTGCGAGATGGTTTTGCGTCGGCCTATTATTGCTGACAATCATTGGATCATTCCAACACGCCTTCGTGTACCCGACTGTAGCTGTGAAGGTGGCCCAATTCGTCCTCACCATAGGTGCAATCGCCTTCGCTCGGACAGCCATTCTCTCTCGCCGCTACATCCTGGCTGTCGGGTTCATGGCAGTCGCCCTGTTGTTCAACCCGTTGCTGTCCAGCCCATGGCTATTCCGCGGCGGCTGGCCGTTTCTTTTGCTGAGCACACTGCCGTTCATCCTCTCCGCTCGCCGGGGGAAGCACGACGATAAATCGGCGGCAAGTTTGTCGGACGTGTCCCATGCTAAATGATCCAGTTCGAATTGCACAGCTTGTGAATCATCCTAAGTTTCAAGCAGGAGATCAGGTGGTGCTTGCAGAAGGACCACACAAATTCGTGTGGGGAACATTTTTACGCCTCAAGGACGATGTCGAGTGGGCCGCGATCCAGCAGTCGGACGGACGGATCCGGAGCCACCCCGTCGAGTGGATGCAGAACTACCTGGGCCCGAAGAAAGCAGGGGAATAGAATCATGTCCAACTTTTACATTGTTCAAAGAAATGGAATTCCAGCGGTATGGCAGGTCGATCCAGAAGGGATCATCAGACTGTTGAGGCGTAAGAGCAAGCTCGGATATACCGTAGCCGAAGAGGTGGCGACCCAGTCCCGGGGGGAAGCGCTGGCAAGGTTGCGTGAACTCTTTCCTGGCGTCCGTCCCGCGAAGGCGACCAGTAAAGGACTTTGAAGCTCGACCCAGATCGCAAATCCGCATTCTGCGCAGCTTAATTGTATGCCGAGAAGGTGGAGCAGAAAGCGATCCGCTGCAATGAAGGTTATGGCTTACCCTGGTCCATCATCTTTGCGAACCGGCCGCGCAGATCTTCGATTGACACTTCTTCCTTTTTAGTAGCGAGCAACCAAACATGGCCGAAAGGGTCGGTCAAGGTGCCGCGGCGATCACCGTCGAATTGATCTGCTACCGCCATGGTTTCTGTAGCACCATCGGCAATGGCTTTGGCGAAGATAACATCCACATCTTCTACGTACAGCAACAACGAAACCGGGGAACCCCCAAAAGATTTCGGGCTGCGGTACCCCATCTCTGGAAACTCGTCCGCAAGCATGAGGGGAGCGCTGCCGATGCGAAGCTCCGCGTGCATAATCTTTCCACTTGGATCGGCAAGACGTACCAATTCTGTTGCGCTGAATGCGGCCTTGTAAAAGTCGATGGCGCGAGACGCCCCATTGACGATGAGGTAAGGGATGGCCGTTTGGTAAGCCTTCGGGATTGGATTTGTAGGCATGGGTGAAATCCATTGTGACGCCGAACTCGGACATCTATTGCAGCTTGCTATTTATCCCTTGACGGTCTTTCTCCGAGCCCCAGACTTTATGACTGAGGCGTTTCTTTCCGCCCCGCGTCGCGGTCCAATGGATAATGGGAGAAAGTTGAGCGGGTCTCGAAGGTTTTGCAGCTCACGGTAATAATAAAGTGGCGAAGGCCGTTTTCCGTCGTGGCTGAGCCTTTTTAGAAAGGCAGTCTCGTCCTCAGTGATACCAGCGCTAAGTTTCGCATCGTTGAGAAATTCCTTCAGACCTTGCTCCATTTCAAAACAGAGTTCGGGTTCTGCTTCCCGGAATTCGAGCTTCTTGACGTGACTTCGAGTCAATCTGCGGTTCAGTACGATCTCCATGCCAAAGCTCTCGAATTCGATATCCCAGCTTTCGATAAGCGGATCGAGAAACGATACGCAGTTTTCAACTGAAACGTGGAAGACATCCGTATCCAGGAACTCAAGAATCAACACTCGCGTTTCTTCGTAGCTGAGTTCCCCAACTCGGGCTACGCGGTGAATCCACTCTTCGTCTTCAAGCTCTTCTTTCGCCACTCGCTTCGCCACATCAAGAAGCTTTTGGGTGATGAAGCGTTCGAACTCGCCGAAAGGTTCTCGCTCGAAGATGTTGGTGATCTGCTTCGTTTTCGCAGCTACGCATTTACGGAGAATGAGCCGGCGGAATTCCTGAAAGAGGGGCCGTGGCGGATCTAAAACCTTCCGTTTGAGTTCTTCCCGGCGCTGAGTGTCGGCTAACCTTGACAGCTCTTTGGCGGGAAGTTTCAGCACCTTTGCGATCTTGTCGTAAATGTCAGACCGATCGGGCGCGGGCGGCGTTTTCTTCTTTGCCAGCAACTGCGAAATGTAGGACTCCGTCACTCCGGCTCCAACAGCAAGGTCGCGCTGCTCTATTCCCAGTTCGTCCAGACGATGTCGAATCACAGAGGCAATATCCACGCCGCTTAGTCCCCGCGCTTAACCGTACACAATTAAGTACAGTTGCAGTTTAACGCAGACTGAGCTTGACAAGCAAATAGAGTTAACTTATCATGGTTAACGACTGAGCACTTCCGCCCACTCTTCCGATTTCTGAACTAAGTCAGTCATCGGAACCCCTCTCTTAGCCAACACAACAACCAGGAGGTTGTCATGTTCAACCTTGCGGACCGCCCTCTTCAACGTGGTTTGAGCCGAGGTCGCAGTTTTGACCGACCGGGCGCGAAGGCGCGATTCGCTCATGCCCGAGGGCCTGGGAGCTTTTGTTTCTCGTGGCACAGCCGGCATTCGAGGGTGAGTCACTTTCTCCTGCGGACAAAAACGTTTAATAGCCAATTGGAGGCGTCAGTATGAATATCCGACCACTTCACGACCGGATCGTTGTGAGACCCATCGAGACGAGCGGCACTGTCGGGGGACTCTTCATCCCGGACAGCGCAAAAGAGAAGCCCCACGAAGGCGAAGTTGTCGCGGTGTCTCGAGGCAAGCGCCTGGAGGACGGGAGCGTAACTCCGCTGGATGTGACGGTGGGCGATCACATCCTCTACGGCAAATATACGGGCAGCGAGATCAAACTGGCTGGCGAGGAGTATCTGATCGTGCGCGAAGACGAAGTACTCGGCATCTTGGAAGGCGCTGAAAAGCCGGTAACGAAGGTTGCATAGGCGGAAGAGGAAACAATATGGCAGCAAAAAAGATTGTCTACAGTGAGAATTCCCGGCAGGCGATTTTGCGGGGGGTGAATCAGCTCGCGGATGCGGTGAAGGTGACGTTAGGGCCAAAGGGCCGGAACGTGGTCATCGAAAAGAAGTTCGGCGGTCCAACGATCACAAAAGATGGTGTCACCGTCGCCAAAGAGGTCGAATTGAGAGATCCGCTCGAGAACATGGGCGCGCAACTCGTTCGTGAAGTCGCCTCCAAGACGAGCGATATCGCGGGCGATGGCACGACGACGGCCACGATCCTAGCGCAAACGATTTTCCGCGAGGGCGTGAAGTCGGTCGCGGCGGGAGCAAATCCGATGGCGCTGAAACGTGGGATTGAGGCTGCTGTAGAGGCAGTCGTCGAGGAATTGAAGAAGCTTTCATCCCCAGTCGAGAGCAACGAAAAGATTGCGCAGGTCGGGACTGTTTCGTCCAACGGTGATGCCGCTATTGGAAATACCATTGCCGAAGCGATGCAGAAGGTTGGCAAGAACGGCGTCATCACGGTCGAAGAATCGAAGACAATGTCAACTGAGCTAAGCACGGTTGACGGTATGCAGTTCGATCGCGGTTATCTATCGCCCTACTTCACGACAGATACGGATCGAATGGAAGCCGTTCTAGAGGATCCCTACATTCTGATTCATGAGAAGAAGATCTCCATTATGAAGGATCTGCTGCCGCTACTGGAGCTAGTCGCTCGAGCGGGGAAACCGCTGTTGGTGATCTCGGAAGACGTGGATGGGGAGGCGCTCGCCACGCTGGTGGTGAACAAGTTGCGCGGAACGTTGAACGTTTGCGCAGTGAAAGCTCCTGGGTTTGGAGATCGACGTAAGGCCATGCTGGAGGACATCGCAATTCTCACGGGCGGTAAAGCGATAGCGGAGGAGACCGGCATCAAGCTTGAAAAGCTGGGCCTCGATGATCTGGGCCGGGCGAAGCATGTGACTGTGGATAAAGACAATACGACCATCATTGATGGCGCCGGCGGGCAAAATGCCATTGAGGGTCGCATCAAGCAATTGCGCGCTCAAATCGAGGAGACCACGTCGGATTACGATCGCGAGAAGCTGCAAGAGCGCCTGGCGAAATTAGCGGGCGGCGTGGCAGTGATCAAGGTTGGCGCGGCAACCGAGATGGAGATGAAAGAGAAGAAGGCTCGGGTAGAAGACGCATTGCATGCGACGCGAGCAGCAGTGGAAGAAGGTATCGTGCCTGGAGGTGGCGTGGCATTGCTGCGGGCCGCCCATGTTCTCGATTCTCTGAATTTCGCAGGCGATGAGAAGACCGGCGTCGCGATTGTCAAACGTGCTTGTGAAGAGCCAACTCGTCAGATTGCGAATAACGCCGGACACGAAGGCGCCGTCGTGATTGACAATATCCGGACGCAGAGCGACGTGAACTATGGTTTCAATGCCGCCACCACGCAATATGAGGATTTGGTAAGAGCGGGTGTAATCGATCCCACCAAGGTGACCCGGTCAGCGCTGCAGAATGCCAGCTCGATTGCGTCGCTGATGCTGACGACGGAAGCCATGGTTTGTGAACCCCGCGATGAGAAATACTCGCTTTCGTCGAATCCGCAGTATGGCTCGGAGTTCGGCGAGTAGGAGTGCCGTTTAAAGCTTGTCTTGCACCGCATAAGGAGAAACACCATGAAAAGAGTTCGTTCGATCAACAAACTGCCTTTGTTACTTCTGCTGTTTTCGCCCCTGCTATGCGGAGCTGATCTTTCCACCTATCGCGGCTTCCAATTTGGCATGAGTCTGGACGCAGCGGTGAAGCATTCCGGAATGGATGTGTCCGAAGTGAAGACACTTCATCAACATCCGGCGCGAATTCAGGAGCTAGCTTGGAATCCTGAGCGGTTTTCCGGTATTTCCCAGGATACGGACCCGGTGCAACAAGTCCTCTTCAGCTTTTACAACGGTGAGCTATTTCGAATGGTCGTCGATTATGACACCGAGAAAATTAGCGGGCTCACCTCCGAGGACATCGTCGAGGCGGTTTCGAGGAAATATGGCACGCCAACAAGACCCGGCGTGACATTGCTATTACCGGCCGAGTTTTCTGAAGATACAGTGCAAGTCGTTGCGCGCTGGGAAAACACGGACAATTTGTTCAGCCTCCTTCAGCTCCCTTCCGGATCAAGTTTTCGGCTGGTTTTAGTTTCTAAACGTCTGAATGCGTTAGCGGATAATGCAGTGGCTGAAGGTGTCCGTCTGGATGCGGAAGAGGCTCCCGGCCTTTTGATGCTGAAGGAACAGAACGCGAAAGCTGACCTCAATAAGGATCGACTCGCAAACAAAGCGCACTTCCGGCCGTAGGCGCACCTCCCTTAAGTTCCGAAGATCGTGAGAAAACAATGACAGATCAAATTCGCCTGGGCACGATGCTTATCGAGGACGGCACCCATACGCCGGAATCGCTCGTCGTCGACACCGAAGGCTATTCAGCAGGCTGGTCCTCCATCATCAAATTCACCAGCACTGAACTGGAGAAGGAAATCGAAGATGCAGGATGGACATTCTTTTACATGGCCGGCGAGATTCGGACGAGCGGCTTCGGCTTCAACGATCAGTCCCGGACAGCTCGCGCTGTAGCGCGCGTGATCAATGCCGTTAAGCGGGAGAATTGCAACTGTTTGGAAATTACTCAAATGAGGCGGCGATCATTTCTGGGATTTTCTTACACGAGCCTTGTCGCTCACGCCAGACACATTCAGAGAAGTCGACGCTTTCAGGATCCAGCTCACCTGCCAGCAAGCACTCGGTCTCGTTCGCGCGAGTGGTTAGTCGACCACGCTGCGGTTCGGAGGAAATCCTTGCTCACCGGCGAAGCAGTCCAGGCTTGGGAAAACGAAGGTGGGGTCACGTACTGAGTCGAATCGCCCAGCTTAGTAGGACTCAGCTCCCGGGCGGGCCGGCTTATGTTGGAGAACTACATGACACGAGGAACGCACATGGCTCGAGTCTGCTGGTTCCGAAATTTCTTTACGGATGCCCTGAGACAGAGCTTTCGACGCAAGGGCCGATTGGCAATCGGCCCGCAGGTTGCCTTCGGCCAACCCGCCCCACATTGTGAGTTGAATTCTTCTCGGACTCAAGGAGGTCGCGCATGACAGCAGAGACATTTCAAATAACGGAGCCCTTCAGAGTTTTCGGCTTCGGCGCTGATGGAACAGCACGCTTCTTTGCACTGCCTGCGGAAGCAATAATCAGCATCGTGGCGGAATGTGCAGTTTCCGGGCGCGTACAAATTCTTTACGATCATGAGCTGTACGTCACATTTAAGCGGAACCTGATGTCGCACTTGAAACGAGCAAGAGATCTTGCCGGAAACACCGCGCCACTCGCCGGCAACAAGGAGATAACTGAGGTTTGAATATGAGTGTAAACATCAACGTCCGTGAAACTGAAAATGCTGTGATTCTGGAGGTAACCGGCCGAATAACGCTAGGCGCTTCGGGACCATCCCTCCAAGATAGAGTTCGTGAAGCCCTCAATGGCGGGCATAAGAATATCATCCTTGATCTTGGCGGCGTAACGTTCCTGGACAGCTCTGGACTGGGTCAGCTGGTTGGGAGTTATGCGACAGCCATTTCTCACGGTAGCGAGATCAAGCTCCTCAACTTAAACAAGAGAGTCTATGATCTAATGCAGATCACAAAGCTCTACACTGTTTTTGCGATTTATACAGACGAAGCAACGGCGGTCAAGAGTTTCGCAGCGACGGGTGTATCAGCGTAGAAAGGCGGGGGTACCCTCCGAACTCCTCTTCGCCCGTGTCTGCAAATGCCGTACCTGGAAAGACTGTTTCCGTCTGATGTAGAGAATCAACGCCATGTTTCATGAAAGAAAGTTCTAAGGTCCGCAAGATCGCTTTTGTCGGGGATTATCTGCCACGAAAGTGCGGCATTGCCACGTTCACGTCCGATCTGCTGGCGGCCGTCGCAACTGCCCATCCCCAAAGCCAGTGCCTCTCCGTGTCGGTGAACGATATTCAGGGTGGTTATGAGTACCCGGAAGAAGTGCGCTTCGAGATTGAGGAGCAGGACCTCTCGTCCTATATACGTGCCGCGGACTTCCTCAACATCAGCAACGTAGACATCGTCTGCCTGCAGCACGAGTTCGGCATTTTCGGCGGGCCCGCCGGCGGTCACATTTTGGCATTTCTGCGCGAATTGAAGATGCCTGTGGTCACCACGCTGCATACGGTTTTGCGCGAGCCGAGGGCTGACCAACGACGTGTGATGCAGGAGTTGATCTCGCTTTCGACACGGCTGGTTGTCATGGCGGAGCGCGGACGACACATGCTAGATGAGATTTACCATGCCCCTCTGGCTAAAATTGATCTGATCCCGCATGGGATTCCCGACGTCGGGTTCGTGGATCCGACTTATTTCAAGGACCAGTTCGGTGTAGAAGGCAGGGTGGTGCTACTTACGTTCGGGCTACTCTCGCCGAACAAGGGGATCGAATATGCGCTCAACGCTCTACCAGATATTCTGGCGGAGTTCCCAGACGTTGTTTACATTGTTCTGGGCGCTACCCATCCCAACGAACTGCGCGAACATGGTGAAACCTACCGGCTCAGCCTCGAAATCCTTGCCAAGAAGAACAAGATAGAGAAGAACGTCGTCTTTTACAACCGGTTTGTAGACCTCGAGAACTTGAAGGAGTTCATCGGCGCCGCGGACCTCTACATAACGCCTTACCTTAATGAAGCGCAGATTACGTCGGGGACGCTGGCCTACACTTTTGGCTCAGGCAAAGCGGTAGTTTCCACGCCATACTGGCACGCAGCAGAATTGTTAGCGGAAGATCGTGGAGTGTTGGTGCCATTTGGCGATGCGCCGGCCATAGCGCGCGAGGTGATTGGCTTGCTGCGCGACGATCCCCGCCGGCATGCTATTCGCAAGAACGCTTACAGGATTGGGCGTGAAATGGTCTGGAGCAACATCGCACAGCTATATATGCGATCGTTCGAATTATCGCGACTTGAAGGTGCGGCGCTCTCCCGGAAATCTCTGCTGACGAAGACGCTCGACCAAAGGCCGCGGGAACTGCCGGAATTGAAGTTGGATCATCTTTGGCAGATGACCGATTCAACGGGGCTTTTCCAACATGCTATTTTCAGCGTCCCGAATTTTTCGGAAGGATATTGCACTGACGACAATGCCCGCGCATTTATCCTAGCGGTCCTGCTCAGTGAATTGGGAGAAGACCAGGAACGGGGACGGGCGGTGGCCACCACTTGTGGGGCCTTTCTTCATCACGCGTTCGACACAAAGAAGAATCGGTTCCACAATTTCATGACCTTTGACCGCCGCTGGCTCGACGAGGAAGGCTCGGAGGACTGTCACGGACGGGCGCTCTGGGCGCTGGGCATAGCGGTGGGACGTTCTCCCTTCCGGAGCTTTCAAATGATGGCCGGGCAACTCTTCGCGTTGGCGCTTCCGGTATTGACGGAGTTCACTTCGCCGCGCGCGTGGGCGTTCGGCCTGATCGGCATCCATGAATACCTGCGCCGCTTGAGCGGTGACAGCATGGTCAACCAAACCCGCGAGAGCCTCACTTCCAGGCTCGTGGAGCTTTTCGACAGGAATGCCAGTCCGGACTGGTGCTGGTTTGAAGAGGAGCTGTCGTACGACAACGCAAAACTCGCGCATGCCTTGATTCTGAGCGGACGGGCAACCGGACAACACGCCGTGTACGATCGAGGACTGCGGGCCCTGCGCTGGCTGACGGAATTGCAAATGTCCGAGAAGGGTCATTTTCGGCCGATTGGCAGCAACGGATTCTACCGCCGTAGCGGCACGCGCGCCAACTTCGACCAGCAGCCGATTGAGGCGCAAGCGACGGTATCAGCGTGTCTTGAAGCCTATCGCGCCACAGCGGACGTCTGGTGGTATGAACAGGCGCAACGCGCCTTCGACTGGTTCATCGGCTGGAACGATCTCGGCTTGGAACTCTACTCTCCCGAGACAGGCGGCTGCCGCGATGGGTTGCACGTGGATCGGGTCAATGGAAACCAGGGGGCGGAATCCACTTTGGCGTTCTTGCTTTCGTTGGCAGAAATGCGCTTGGCGCAGAATATGCTCACGACTTTCAAGCAACCGATTGCCGTTGAAGAGTAACCGCCACTCCCTGTTTCGTTTTCCAGTGAATAGCAATCTCATGTCAATCCACGCCAAACGCACGGCCACGATCCTCAAGCCCAACCAGTCGCGCGTTCTTCTGCGGCCATTCAGCCCGGGTGATCCCCAGCGGGTCGGCAGAATCGTCGCCAGGATCATGTCGCTCCCGGAAGATCGAGTCGGGCCCCTGCTGGACGAAGTCTCCGCTGAATTCTCGCAGCGGCACGAACAGATCCGGAAAGTGTTTCTGGAACGCTTTGAACAAGTCCGCGAGCTGCTGTCGACGGATGAGGAACTCTCCGAACAAAGACGACTGTTGATCGGCTCCTATTTTCTGGCCGAATATTCGTTAGAATCCGCCGCGCTGTTCAATCCCTCTATCGTTCCGCATCCTGATCAAACTGACCTGCCACCCGGCGCTTTGCGGTTCATTCTCAGCTTGCGCGCCACGGGGGAGGGACACATTTCTTCCATCACCTTTCGAATTGGCATCATCCATCCCGATCATCAGATCGAGGTACTAACGCCCGGCGGCTTCCTCACCGAGCCGCGTCAAATCCCAAACCCGCTGTATGAGAAGGCGCTGTTCACGCGGAAACTGTTTGAACTGGGGCTAACCAACGACTTTACGCGCCGGGTCATGAACAAACTCGGAGAGTCGTTCGCACTCGCGGAGCTTCGCGCCGTTCTCGAAGCCGAAGTGAAGCAGTCCAGCCCGTCGGATGGCATCGCGCAGGAAGATCAAAACACTGTACAGGGAATTTGGATGCTGGCCCGGTCCAACTACGAAGTTCAGTTCCAGCCCGAACAGCGGCTATCCGAACGCATCATTTTTCCAGCCACTCCCTCGCAACGGAATGGCATCGAAGACGCCCGGTTCGTCCGTTTCGACAACGATGACGGCACTCACGTCTACTACGCGACCTTCACCGCCTTCGATGGAAAGGTGATCGTGCCAGAGTTAGTGGAGACTTCCGACTTCCTCCTTTTTCGATTCATTACGCTGAACGGTCCGGCCGCCGAAAACAAAGGCATGGCCATCTTCCCCCGGAAAATCAACGGCCTCTATGCGATGCTCTCCCGGCAGGACAACGAGAACATCTACCTCATGTTTTCCGACAACGTCCACTTCTGGCACCAGCGCCAGGTGCTGTTGAAACCTGTCTTTCCCTGGGAACTGGTCCAGCTTGGCAATTGCGGATCTCCTATTGAAACCGACGCAGGATGGCTGGTCCTGAGCCATGGTGTCGGCCCCATGCGGAAGTACTGCATCGGTGCGTTCCTCCTGGATCGCGATGATCCCTCCAAAGTGATCGGCCGCCTCCACGAACCTTTGCTCAAACCCAACCAAAACGAACGAGAAGGCTACGTGCCCAACGTCGTTTATACGTGCGGCGCTCTGGTTCACAACGGCGAACTGATCATCCCTTATGGTCTGGCCGATCACGCCACTGGTTTCGCGACCGTCCCACTCAAAGAGGTGCTGGCTGCCATGAATTAGAAAGATCGTTTCACAGCATGAAGATTCCCAGCAAAAGAGTGGCTGTCCTGTCGCCCGTAGCCTGGCGAACGCCTCCTCGGCAATACGGCGCCTGGGAGACGGTGGCGAGCAACACGCCGTTCAAATGCGGACTCTGGAAGCGTTGCTGGCGCTCGCGGGGCGAATCCGGCATCGTCAGTGGAAGCCAAAGCGATTCTCCGGACCCGGCTGCATTCTCTAAAAGCGCATCTTGCCAGCGGCACGCCGATCGGGGCTGCTCTAGCTCGTATCGGTGAATTCGAACGGGATCCGGTTAAGTTTGCGCCTGCAAAGGGTATTGAAGTTCCGCCGGGAATGCCGATTGGCGATGACGATTCGGAATGGCTTTCTACTTCGCCGGCAGGCTCGCAACATCCACACGGCACGTGAAGGCAACTTGAGACCTCGACTGCCAGTGCGAAATGGATTCAGGTTCTGCGTGGGCGCGTAGAGCATCGATCCCGATGTTGTCCACCACATGAATCCCGGTCAACCGCGTGTTCAAGCCGAGGAGAATGCAACGGGTGATGAGATTACATCGCGATACCACCACGTCGCGCCATTTACCAAGACGCCTGCGCCTCTGATCAGTTGAATGTGAATGCCTTCACTTCCGGCTCTCAGAAGTAACTGGCTTGCGTGCGCCAGTTTGTCGACTCCGAGGCTATCGAGGCGCTTGCGGCAGAGCTATACTCGTCCCCATCTATGAACCGAATTCTGCGTGTCTGTCTATTGGCCGGCTGCTGCGTTGCGGCGATGGCGGAAATGCCGCCCCTCTACAGAAGACGTCGATGGAAGGTGCCCGCGCGAATCGCTCACAAGCGACGATCGAGGGGTTAGTGCGAGATATCGCATGCCCCATGCAAAACCTCGATGGAGACGCAACTCACTTGAGCCTGAAGTGCGTGAGGGAATGCGTGAAGGCCGGCTCGCCGGTCGGTATTCTCACGAAGGATGGCGAGTTGTATCTGCCAATCTCTGACAAAATGCCCGACTACAGTGAGAGGAAAAAGCTGATGCCCTTCGTCGGCAGATATGTGCACGTGAAGGGAATCTCGTTTGAGCGGAATGGAACGCACGCGATTGTCCTCACGGATAGCAGGGAAATGAAGGGAGTGCATCTGACGCTCGAAGGAGAATAGGCGCTGATCGCGGAATCGCTCCTGAGCAGTCACCCCGCATGACCGAGAAGTCGTTAGCTGATTGAATGCTGCGCGCCCGCACCGTGGGTGAACGCGCGTTTTACGTCAACGTGGATAGTGCACCGGACACAGAGGATTGCCAAGTGCGAGCAGTGACCGAGAATCTGTGGCGCAAATCGCACCTGCCTCGCGCTCTCACTTTACTCAAGAGCCCGAAGACAATTTCGTGATCGCTACGGCCGCAGCAGTTTAGCAATAGACTCGAATGTGTAAGTCGCCGAGTGATACAGGTGGTTCTTCTGCATACGCGATGGAAGTTCAAGTTCACTCTGTCTCGCGTGCTCCAATGCCCATCGGAAAAGCCGTTTGAAGCCCCGCATCTCCGATCTGTTCAAGCGCGAGAACTCAGCGAGGATTTGGTAGTACTGTAAGCCGTGCCCGAGACCCTCTGAATGATCAAAGCCGTCCAGCAACTGGATTCCAAGTCCCGGCAGCCTTAAGAGCGTCATTTGCCCGCGTAAGTAAACTCAACAGACGACGTTACCGGCAATGCTTTCTCCGATTTACTCGTGGCCTTTGACGGATCCAGATCGTAATAGGTCTTCGCGCCTTCGGCCACCAGAGTCACTCGATGTTTGCCCGCGGCGAGTTTCGATAAGTCGAGATTATACTCGGTGCCTTGCACATTTTTCGCAGCAGGGCGGCCATCTACCGAAATCGTGAACCCGGAGGGGCTCTTACCAATGACGCTCCAATGAAGGGGCATGCGAGTTCCTGTTACCTTCCCCGGTTGAAATGGCGCCGAGAGCGCCATCACAGTGCTATCCGGTGTTTCGCCGCGGTAAAGCGAGACCAGAGCCGTGGTCAGATTCATGTAGTAGTAGCCCCAGCCTCCGCAGCCCCGGTAGGCGCACTCACTCATTCGCGTAGGCTCGATGTCGTCACTTAATTCAAGGTTATATTCATCTCCGTAAATCTGCGTCTTCGGAGGCTTCGCTTTCGCGTCTTTCGGCCAGTAGTCATCCGGCATGCCCTGACCCTCTTTCTGGCCTGCGAACTCGTTCCACTGGTGGACCTGAATAAATTTTGGTCTCGTCTCAAAAGCTACCCGCCAGCTCTCGATGTAAGGTGCCCCGTGATCGCGCCCGGTGGCTGTCGGATCGCGCCAGCCCTTCGAAGGGAGCTGAAAACACGATGGCGTAACCACCACCTCCTCCGCTTGCCCGTTATGGCGTGTTACCACCTGTCGAATATCTCCGTCCATCCAGGACCACATCCCGCAACTGTCCGCATGATTGTACTGAAGCTGGGAAGCCATCCATCGCACGGTCCAGTCCGGCGCTTCCAAATGCGATTTCGCCAGATCCTGCTTGATCTGCGCGCAGGGATCCGACGGGAAATACAGAATCGTAAGAAGTGGTTTGCCGTTGTAATAAAGCCAAAGATTTTTGTATTCAGGCTTATCGAGATAGTTTGTCTTGATCCAGGCGATGATTCCGTTCAGCCGCTTCATGCCGTCCGGAACGGGAGGGCCGTTCTGCAGCCCCAACATGAAGACCATCTTCGGAGCGTATTTGCCTTCCCTTTCGAGCTCCGCAGCCGTCTTGAACATCACCGCTACTGTCTGCTCCAGCTCACGCGTACCGCCCTGATGGGCTTCCCAGGCCGGCTTTGACCAGAGCATGTTGCTCCAATCGATCAGCAGCCAGTCAATGCCCATATCGCGAAACCAACCGAAATGTTGCCTCAAAATATTCGGATCGTAGGAGTTGTATTTGCCGGGAATTGGGATCGCTTCCGCGGTATCCCAGGTGGCGTTGTGTGGCGTGAACCAGTTTTCGTATTGAATGCCAATCAACGATCGCGATACCTTTGCCGCATCGACGATTCCAGTATTCGCCTGGGAACCCCAGCTGCCGGGCGCTGCCAGGCAGAGTAGTCCCGTTACCATGACGCTCCTTACAAGACGAGACCCGGTTTTCATCACGCTCATTCCTGTCCAAATCTCCTAGCGGACTCTGATTGTAATCGATTCTCTCGCAAGAAGGTCTGATGGCCTGATATTATGAGCCCTTTGGATCGCATGACTGAGGATTTCAGAGTAGGGATTTCGGCGGATTTCTTAGATGAGCAGGGCTCGCTGGTTTTTCCGGATATCGGTTTGTCTCTGCTCGAAGGCGCCCGTGGGCTCACCTACGAATTTCTGAAAGAATACCGTGCTGAATATGTGCCTGAGCAGCTGCGCGATTTGGATGTACTCATTTCTCTCAAGCCACGTGTTACCAGGCAGTCGCTCGAAGGAATTACGCGTCTCGCTGCAATCGGCCGTTGCGGTGTGGGTTATGACAATGTCGATTTAACTGCTTGTACCGAGCATGACATTGCCGTTTACATCACCCCGACTGCCGTGATGCGTCCCGTCGCGGAGTCTATCGTGCTTTTCATACTGGCGCTTTCGCACAATCTCGTTTTCAAGGATCGACTCGTTCGGCAGGGTCGTTGGGCGGAGAGCAGACACAAACTAGGCTGGGAGCCCAGGGGCCGAGTTGTTGGCAGCATCGGCCTTGGAAATATCGCCGGCGAGACCATACGGCTGCTACGGCCATTCGGTATTTCAAGAGTAATCGCCTACGATCCTTACGCGGCCGCGGCAAGAGCTCAGGAACTGGATGTTCAATTGACGGATCTCGACACGGTTTTAAGAGAATCGGATTACCTGATGGTAAATTGCGCGTTGACGCCGGAGACACAGGGTCTCATCGGCGCCCGCGAGCTCGGTCGCATGAAGCCGGAGGCCGTGATTATCAACACAGCGCGCGGCCCGATCATTCAGCAGCAGCATCTTATTGAGGCGCTCGAATCCGGCAGAATTCGTGGCGCGGCACTCGATGTCTTCGAGAATGAACCGCTGGAGGCTGATTCGCGCCTGATGAAACTGGATAACGTCGTCCTCACCTCACACTCGATCGCCTGGAGCGTGGAATTGTTCCGCGATATGGGACGCATGGATTGTCAAGGCGCGCTGGCGGTGGCTCGAGGCGAGCCTCCACTGCATGTAGTCAATCGCGATGTTCTCGAGCGTCCGGGATTCAATGCCAAGCTCGAACAGTACAGGCGCTCGCGCGCAGCAAGCTTATGATCCCGCTGCGAAAGAAACTGTGCGACGGCGAGGTGGTATTTGGCCAGATGGTGCTGGAACTCTTCACCACTGGTATCGGCCCCATGCTGGCCTCTTGCGGTCTCGAATTCGTGATCTATGACATGGAACACGGGCGCTGCGATATTGGACTCCTCGCGGAAATGGTTGCTTCCTGCCGCGGCAGCGAGATTGTCCCTATGGTTCGAGTTCCGGATTTGCATTTCCACCCGCTCTCGCGCGTGCTCGATATGGGGCTCCGCGGCGTAATGGTCCCGCGGGTCGAGACGCGAGCGCAGGCCGAAGAGATCGTGGCGCAGTTGAAGTACGCGCCTCTCGGTCGCCGCGGCGTGGCCCTGGGTGTCGCGCACGATCTCTATCAAGCCGGCGGCCCGGAGTTCTTTGCTCAAGCGAATGAGTCGACGATCGTGATCCTGCTTCTCGAAACGGCCAAGGCTTTCGACAATATTGACGAAATCATCTCCGTTCCCGGTGTGGATATCGCCTGGATGGGCCACTACGATCTGACGGTCTCCATGGGCATTCCCGCGCAGTTCGATCATCCGCGCTTTCTTGAGGCGATGGACGCGTTGGTCGCCGCATGTCGCCGCCATGGCGTAGCGCCCGGCTTCTTGCCGGCGACTCCAGAGAGCGCGGAACACTGGATTCGCAAAGGGTTTCGCGCTCTCAGCCTCGGCAGTGACATCGGCGTTTTTCTAAATAGTGTCCGGAAGTTTCGCCAATCGGTGCTAGACAGCCTGCCGGATGTCCTCAAAACCAGGGAGGGAGCAAGCGCATGAACTACTCGATACAGGCGTTCAACGCCGGTACATTTTGGGTTCCCGGTCCTGAAGTCTACTGGATGCAGCGCTGGAACACTCGCGAGCAGATGAACACCTTGATTTATCTCGTGCGTGGTGGTGGTCACAACATTCTGATCAACACCGGACCCCCGCAAGACCTCAGCGTAATCAATGCGGCTTGGCTGGGCTTCTTCGGTTATCCCGAAGCGCAGATTGTCAGGACGGAGGAGCAGCGGCCGCAGAACATTCTCCAATCTCAGGGATTGACGCCCGGCGATATCGATACGCTCATCGTTACGCCCCTGCAGGCATATGCCACCGCTAACATCCACTTATTTCGCAAAGCCCGCATCTGCATCTCGCGGAAGGGTTGGATCGAGGATTTTCAGGCGCCGTACTATCACCTCCATGTGTCGCGGCATCTGCGTATTCCACCCGAAGTGAACCACTACTTGCAAAATGAAGGTTGGGAAAAAGTTCACCTGCTCGCCGATGAGGAGGAGATCTTCGACGGCCTGCGCATTTTCTGGGCAGGTGTGCATCACCGCTCTTCTATCGCGGTTTGTATCGAGACTTCGAAAGGAACCGTTATCCTCACCGACTGCTTTTTCAAATACGGCAACATCGAAGAGGGCCACTATCTCGGAGTAATGGAGAGCATGATGGAGGCCGACAGCGCCTGGGCCCGCATCCGGCGCGAAGCGAAGATCTACGCTTCCATCTACGACCCCGAAGTGTTCCATCGTCATCCGGGAGGAGTGATCGCTTGAACAGCGGCCGGTTCAATGGACGAGTCGCCTTGGTGACGGGCGGCGCATCAGGAATCGGTCTGGCCATTGCGGAGCGCTTCGCAGAGGAGGGCGCGCGCGTCGCAATCCTTGATCGTGAAAATGAAGCGGGAGAGTCCGCGAGCAGCAAAATTCGCTCATTCGGCGGAATCTGCGAGTTCATTCACGCCGATGTATCCGAGGAATCCGACGCGGTTCATGCCATTAACCAAACCGCCGAGCGCTTTCAAGGTATCGATCACGTCGTAAATAATGCCGGCATTGTTCTGGTCAAAGGTATCGAAGAATGTACTGCGGAGGAATGGGACCATGTGCTGGCTGTGAACCTCAAGTCCGTGTTCCTCACCGTTAAATATGCGCTGCGCTGGTTGCGAAGATCTTCGCAACCGAGTGTAGTCAACATCGGTTCTGTCTCGTCCTTCATCGGCCAGCAGGGTACGCCTGCGTATGTCGCTTCGAAGGGCGGTGTGCTGCTTCTGTCCAAGGCGCTGGCCCTCGATCTGGCGCCTCATGGTATTCGCGTGAATTGCGTGTGCCCTGGCATTACGGATACGCCGATGTTTCGTTTTCACGTGAACACCACGCCTGATCCCGAGCAAACATTGCGCCAGCGCTTCAATCGTGTTCCGCTTCGCCGGCCGTTGGCGCCCCGCGAGATCGCGGATTCTGTTCTGTATCTGGCCGGAGCGGAATCCTCCGGTGTGACGGGCACCTCTCTTGTGGTGGACGCCGGTTACACCGCCGCAGCCGAATGGTCGCAGCCCTGAGTGCAGTTGCGTTAGTATGCGTGCGTGCGCCGCACGAATCATGTAAACTGCGAATGTGGGCAAGAAGGAAACGGAACTCGCTTCGGCGTTGGCGCGTGCCCGCTGGAGCAAAATCAGCCGCAAGGCGCGTTCGGAAAATGCGCGTCAGATGGCCGTAGTGAGATGGGGAAAAGCGACTCCTGAGGAACGCAGCGCGGCTGCGAGTGCAGCAGCAAAGGCGCGTTGGTGAAGAGTGGAATGCCCGAGGGTAACGGAACCGGCCGCTTAGACCGCATTGAAGCGAGCCTGCAAAAACTCACGCGGCGTATGCACGAGATGATCGATCATCACGACGCCGAATTTAAGCAAATGATGATCTGGCAGGCGCTCATGCAAGACAAGATGGACCGCTTTTCCGCCGACCGCGAAGCCGAGCGCGTCCGCGCCGAAGCCGAAGCGGAAGCGCCTGATACGCTTTGGAAAACACGGATAAGCGCGTCGCAGCTCGTCGCCGCGATCGGTAAACTCATCGCGCGATGACAGGTCGCGTGCTCGGATGCCGAACAATGTTGCCGCGGCGGCGACAAACCTCCCACAAGCCAGCCTCCGCTTAACGAGCCGAAAAGCCGTAGTGACAATACAGTAGCAGCTTTTTTCTCACCGGCTAGCCAGGCTTGTAACTTAACCATTCTCTGTTGCATCCACGAAACGGAAAGCGGGTCGGCTACGGGCCGGCCGTCTCGTCCAGGAGGTTCAGTTATGGCTGAAGTAGCTGTCAAGAAAGCTGCTGAACAGAAAACAAATGATGCAACTAGTGTGACGAGGTCAAATGCTGGAGGCCTGTCTCCCTACCGGGATCCGTTCGGGTGGACGCCTTCGGAGTTCTTTTCGAATCCCTTCTCGCTGATGCGCCATTTCAGCGAAGAAATGGATCGCAACTTCGGACGATTCTTCGGGCGCGAAGGCAATGAGAAGCTTTTGGTCCCCTGCTATTGAAGTGAGGGAGAGCGACGGTCAGCTAAAGGTTCATGCCGAGCTGCCGGGCCTCAAACCTGAAGATGTAGCGTGGAAGTAACGAATGATCGACTAGTCATTCAAGGCGAGCGAAAATACGAACAGGAACAGAACAAGCAAGGTGTTTACCGCTCCGAGCGGCATTACGGCCAGTTCTATCGGGCCATTCCGCTACCGGAAGGTGCGAGTACAGAACAGGCCAAGGCACAATTCAAAAACGGCGTGCTGGAGATCGCGATCCCTACACCCGAGCAGAAGGCCAATCGGCGTCAAATTCCGGTCGAATCGAAGTAAGT
>CAVTXN010000021.1:0-101667 GCA_963738555.1 Terriglobia bacterium | reverse complement strand
CGACCGGACCAGGAGACGACGGATACGAGTTGCAGGTTCTCGATTCGTATAACAACAAGACCTACGTGAACGGGCAGGCGGGTAGCATCTACAAACAAGCTATTCCGCTGGCGAATCCTGCGCGTAAGCCGGGGGAATGGCAGACCTACGATGTAGTGTGGACGGCGCCGACGTTCAAAGACGACGGCTCGCTAAATACTCCCGCCTACGTCACGGTCTTCTTCAATGGCGTGGTCGTGCAAAATCATTTCGAGTTGAAGGGCCAGACGCTGTATATTGGCAAGCCGTTCTATAAAAAATACACAGCGGCTCCGATCAAGCTGCAGGCGCACGGCGACAAAAGTGAACCGGTCAGCTTCCGGAATATCTGGGTGCGAGAACTCAATTAGAAATCATTGAGCAACGCTCGGGGCGGCATGACTCGACGGGGCGCGCGGCTTTGACTGCGGAACGATTCTTGTAATCTCGGCCAGAAACTGCGCGGCAACACGGCGGATTTCGAACTGCTCTACATCGCGGAGGCCACAGGAAGCGAGTGACTCCCGGAGGTCCGGATCGCGATACAGGCGATAAATGGCTTCGGCAAGCGCCTCCGGACTCTCCGGCTCGACCAGAACTCCGTTGCGAACTACTTCGGGCACGGCGGCCGCACGGGCCGCTACGATGGGTTTGCCGGCAGCCATCGCTTCGAGAAAAACAATCCCAAAGCCCTCCTGGACGCTGGGCAAACAAAAGACGTCTGAGGAATTGTATTCTGCGGCGAGTGAGTCCATGGCGAGGTTACCAAGCCATTTCACGGTCTCTTCGAGATGCAGCTCACGATTGATCTGGAGAAGCCTCGCGTACTCCGGGCCATTTCCCACTATGCGGATTTCGAGCTGAGGAATACGATCGCGTAGCAGACCGGCGGCCTGCAGGAGTATCTCCAGGCGCTTGCGAGGATAAAAGCGGCATACGGAGAGAACGGTGAATTTTCGTGGGTCCGGCGGAGCGGGATTTGCAAGAAAGAGCCGGCGCCAGGAATCCAGGTCAATCAACTCCGGAACCACGACGGCGTTGTTGATGCCATAGAGTTCTCTCAACCGGTCCGCACAGTACTGGCTGACGGTGACGACCAGGTCGGCGCGTCTGGCATGTTTTTTCTCCAACCAAGCCTGAAACGCGAGGCTCGCCCGCGTGGCGCCGCGCTCGAAACGTATGGCATCTCCCAAAACTCCTTTGATGCACGCAATGTGCGGGAGCGACTTAGGCCTGCCGGCGATAGAGTATCCGTCGGCATCGATTCCGACGGTCGCGTCGCCCGCCTGGCCGTGGAAAGACCAACGCAGTGTTTCGTTGAACAACACTCGGGTGACCGTATAAATCGAGGTCAGCTGCCGCGGAGTTACCAGTGAGACATCAGTCCCGAGCTGGTGAAGCCCGTCAATTAATGTTCGAGTTCCGACATAACAACCACTCCCGCGCGTCACGTCCAGAGGAATTGCCGTTATGAAGTGGAGCAAGGTTTCTCAGTGTACCGAGCGGCGCGGCAGGTGATTTGACACTACGCGGCCGATTCCCCGGGCTGTTCTACCGAACGATTTTACCGTTCCCGGAGCAATCGGAAGGCAGGGGAGACGGCAAGAACCCTGTTCCGCATCTTCAAATCATCTGCCGAGTGCTCAACGTATAAGCCTTCACTTCCCTGCCGCCGTCCTCCTTCGGTCCGCGATTCGGGTACGGCAAACAGCAAAATCCGTACCTTAGGCTCGATAACTGATGTCCAGCGGACCCGAAAGGTTTCGGGCAAAAGCAAAAGATCGTTACGCCAGTCTCATGGGATAGTCTCACGAACGTGCAACAACATCGAATCATTATTTTGGGCGGCGGCATGGTGGCAGGGTACGCCGCGAAAGAGTTGGCGGAGACCGGTCTCAAATCGGGAGAACTCGGTATAGTTTCTGCGGATAATGCACTCCCTTATGAGCGACCTCCTCTGTCTAAGAGCTTTCTCGCTGGAAAAGACGACGAGCAGAGCATTCTGATTAATTCCGAAAGCTTTTATCGCGAACATGGCATCGGCATTCACCTGAATACTGAAATCGACCGGATCGACGCCGGCGGGAAACGCCTGGTGACGCGGGATGGTAACGAATTCCGTTTCGAAAAACTGATCCTAGCGACGGGGGCGCGACCGCGTACTCTGAGCGTGCCGGGCGCGGATCGCGAGAACGTATTGTATCTACGCTCACTGAGCGATTCTGCACGGCTGCGGGACGCACTGGACGGCGCGAAAAAGGTAGTCGTGCTCGGCGGCGGTTTTATAGGGATGGAAGTCGCATCGCAGAGCGCGCAAAAAGGCCGCGA
This sequence comes from Terriglobia bacterium, assembly GCA_963738555.1. Lineage (GTDB taxonomy): Bacteria > Acidobacteriota > Terriglobia > Bryobacterales > Bryobacteraceae > Bog-105. Next base: position 99,321 of record CAVTXN010000021.1, on the reverse strand, counting down.
CACCACGCTGGTATTTTCGGAGGAGCGCGTTTGGAAGAGCTTCTTTACATCGCCGATGTCTCAGTTCTTTGAGAAATACTACGCCGATCGGGGCGTGCATTTCATAAAAGAAGCGAAGGCGGAGCGAATCGAACGGAATGGAATTTCGTTATCTACAGGCAAGAAGCTGGAAGCGGATTTGATTGTTGCGGGAATCGGAGCGGAGCCAGTAACGGAGCTGGCCCAAGCGGCGGGGTTAACTGTGGAAAACGGTATCCGAGTAAATGAATTTCTACAAACAAGCGCAGCGAATGTCTATGCGGGCGGAGATGTGGCGCATTATCGAGATGTAATCTTCGAAAAATCGCGCCGTGTCGAACACTGGGACAATGCAGTGAAACAAGGGCAGTATCTTGCGCGGCATTTGGATGGAGCGTCGGAGCCTTTCAAAAACATTCCCTATTTCTTTTCGGATGTGTTCGATTTGTCGTATGAGTTCTGGGGCGACGTAGAGGGCGCGGAGCAAGTGGAATATCGAGGGGATGTAAATTCGTCCAGCTTTAGCGCGTGGTGGCTGAAAGATGGCAAAGCGGTGGCGGCATTCGCCATGAACCGACCGGATGCTGAACGCGAAAAAGCTAGTCAGCTTTCGTTCGATCAGGTTTAGCAATCGAGCCAAGTGGGCAGTCCGGCAGCCCGAATCCGCTAGGATAGAGGTATCCGGGTTTGGATGCCGAGGAGGGTCTGCTTCACCTCGCTTCCACCAAGTTCAACGATATGAGTGTTTCCGCTTCAGAAATGTGGACCATGGTGACCTACGTGCTTCGCCAGAAGCTCGCGGGCCGCCAACGCTATCCGCTGGTTCTCATGCTCGAGCCACTGTTCCGCTGCAATCTGGCCTGCGCCGGTTGCGGCAAAATCCAGTATCCTGCGCACGTGCTGAAGCGCCAACTCACGCCGGAAGAATGTTTCCGTGCGGTTGACGAATGCGGCGCGCCATCGGTAGCTATTCCGGGCGGCGAGCCGTTGATGCATCCGCAGATTAACGAAATCGTAGCAGGGTTGATTGCGCGCAAGAAATATATCTACCTCTGCACCAACGCACTGCTGCTCGAGGAAAAGCTCGATCTGTTCAAGCCGAGCAAGTATTTTGCATTTTCGGTGCACGTCGACGGGCAGAAAGAGCATCACGACTTCTCGGTTTGCCGGGAAGGCGGTTATGACGTGGCAATTAAGGGAATCAAGGCGGCTTTGGCGCGAGGGTTCCGGGTTACTACGAATACGACACTCTTTGACGGCGCCGATCCCAACAGCGTGCGAGAGTTTTTCGATGAAATGATGGAAGTCGGGGTCGAGAGCATGATGATCGCTCCCGGATATTCTTACGACAAAGCTCCGGACCAATCGCATTTTCTTGGAAAGGCGCGTACACGCCGTCTGTTCCGAGCCATTCTTTCCAATAGGAAATCCAACTGGCGTTTTAATATGTCTCCGTTGTTCGGCGAATTCCTGATGGGGAAGCGCAATTTCAGCTGTACTCCGTGGGGAATGCCGACTTATAACGTTTTCGGGTGGCAAAAACCGTGTTATCTGCTGCAGGACGGTTACGCGGATACGTTTGCGGAGCTAATGGCCGAAACAGCCTGGGCAGAGTACGGCACGGAATCGGGCAATCCGAAGTGCGCGAATTGCATGGTTCACAGCGGATATGAGGCATCGGCAGTGGACTATGCGTTCGGCTCGCTGCGCGGATTCTTTGCTATGGCGAAGGCGTCTCTTTTCAGCCGCTATGAAGACGAAGGCGCCAAGGCATTGTTGAACCAAGCTTACAAGCCGGTGCATTCGTATAATCCGCTGGTACAAATCAAGACCGCTGACGAGACGTAAGCTTGAGGGCTTGTGAAAAAAGCGGTTTGCCGCTCCCTCACGGGTCGCGGTTCCGTTAGGGATCAGAGACTTATGAGAGTGCCTCTTGACTGAAAACCGAGTTTTTCACGATCCCTTGAGCGAGCAGCCGATCAAACCGGACGAGTTGGAAGTGGCTCCGGGATTCGCGCATGCGAAGCTGCAGGGATCGATTCCGTCGCTCGCGACCGAGCAAGAGATCCGACAAGCTCTGGAACAGGCGTTCGACTACCGGGGCGACGTGACGATCGTGCGTAAGGACGGCTCCACAGTAGAGGGCTACGTGTACGATCGCCGGCAAGCGGACACGCTCGCGGCATCGCTGGTGCGGATTTTGCCGGCTGACGGCAGCCCCAGACAGAGCATTCCGTTTTCCGAAATCGCCACGCTGAATTTCAGCGGACGCGATACCGCCGCCGGAAAGAGCTGGGAAGCCTGGGTGCGGAAGTATTGGGAGAAGAAGGCGGCCGGGGAAAAGGCCGGGATAGAGCCGGAAGAGTTGGACTAGCGTCAGGTTCCGCCGGCTGAGATGGCCGGCGTGCAGGATTACCTGAACTACATCTCGACTCGGAGTGCTTGTATCGGGTCCACGCTAGCGGCCCGTAGAGCCGGCAAAAGCGCCGCTATCGAGCTAACTGCGAGCAGCACGCCCAGCACCGAAATGAGCGTCACAGGATCGGAAGGTGAGACGCCATGCAGCATGTTGGCAACCAGCCGCGCGAAGAAAACGAGACCGAACGCACCTAGCAGCAGGCCGAGCAGGACCATCGCCATCGCCTCGCGCACAATCAGGCGGATGACTCGCCGTGGATCGGCTCCTACCGCGATTCGCATTCCGATCTCCGCGCTTCGTTGCGTCACGCTAGCCGATAGCAGCCCGTATAAACCTAGGGCGCTTAGCAGCAACGCGATCAAGGCAAAGAAGTTGCTCAAAAAGGTAATGAGTTCTTCGCTTCCTAGCGCTGCATCCATTTGTTCACGCAGAGTCACAAAGAGCACTAGCGGCAGAGTGGGCGCTTTTTTCGCCAGCACTTTCCGAAACGCGTCCACCGCGGCTGATTTCGTGCCGGAATTAATCAGGAACACCAGATCGCCCAGCTTGTCTTTCATCCGTTCGAGTGAAAGCGGAAAGTAGATCGTCGGCGGCGGACCCTGGCGAACGTCGGAAAACTTCGCATCTTCTGCTATTCCAATTACCCGGCACTCGGTTCCCGTTTTAAATTCACGCTCATCTGCCGCTTGCACATAGCGGCCGAGAGCTTCCTCTCGCGGGAAGAGCAAACGCGCTGCGGAGCGATTCAGAACACACACCTTGAGCGATCGATCGGCCTTCTCAAATTCGCGTCCCGAGACGATCGCGGTCTGCATCGTCCGAAAATATCCAGGGCCCACATCGTTAAAGGCCAGTCGAAATTCGACATGATCCTTCGCTTGATCGCTGCGCGGCTGAAAACTGGACATCACCTCCTCACCGGTCATCGGAGTCTTTGAGGTCGCGGCCGCCGAGCGAATATCCGGCATTTCTTCGAGTTGGTCCACCAGGCTCTGATAAAGATCCAAGCGCTGCTCCGGAGTCAACCTGAGCAGTTTCATCGGTGAGGTTTGAATGGTCACGTGATCGATGTCGAACCCGGTGTGCTCCGAGCGCAGCTTGAAAACACTTTGCGATAGTAGCGAGGCGAGTGTCGCCAACACCAGCGATAATGCCACCTGAATGGGGACAAACGCCCGCCCGGCTACATGCCGCTGGCCGCCAAGACTGGAACGTGTCTTCAGGAGATGCCCCGGATCGGAGTGCGCCGAGCGCCAGGCCGGCAACACTCCGCAGGCCAAGGTCGTCAGAATGGCGAGCGTGCCCGCAAAAAAGAGTGTGGAACGATCGGGGGAAACCTGCATGCTTTCACCCATCATCGGGTCACGAAAGAAACGCAGTAAAAAGTTGGTGCCGTGCCAAGTCAGCAGCGCTCCGAAAGCGCTTCCGGCGATCGCCAGTAGCAGGCTCTCCGCCATGTATTGCCGGAGCAAGCGCCACACATGCGCGCCCAGTGACAGGCGTATGGCGAATTCCCGCTGACGCGTATAGACTCTCGCCATCATGAGTCCTCCTACATTCACGCAGCACAGCAGCAACACCATCGCTACCAACCCTTGCATCAGGTACAGCGATTTAGCGTAAGTGCGACGCACATAAGTCGGTACGCCGCTGCGCGCAGAGATTACTCGCGTGTACGCCTGTTCGATAAAGGGATCGTGTTGGTATATGGTTGGGATGAACTGGGTCAGCAATCTCCTTTCCAGCCGCTTAAGTTCGGCGTTCGCGGTTGAGATCGAAGCGCCCGGTATCAGCCGCCCTATCGCTTCGAGCCCGAACAGTGAGTTTGGTGTGTTTAGAACGTCCTCTTTGAACAGTACGTTCAGGAATTGAAGAGGGAGATAGAGTTTTACGTCGGTCCCCGGCCAGATACCCTTGAACTCTGGCTGCATAACGCCGACTACAACTACATTCGCGCCGGACACTCTGATTCGCTTGCCGACGATGTTCCGGTCCCTGCCGAAGTGATCGTTCCAGAATCCGTAACTCAAAACCACCGGCCATCCTTGCGGTGGTCCGCCGCGAACGTCATCAAATGGCGCGATGAGTCTCCCCAAAATGGGTCGCTGCGACATTACCTCGTACGCGTTGCCCGTGACAAACGCTGCCGAGTACGTTCGCAATGAGCCGTCGTTGTCTTCCACCGGCGCTTCCATTCCAACCCAGCCGGACAGTGCGCCAACTGATTTGAGATTCGAGTGCACGAACGTGAGCATGTCCTTGGTTAGAAAGTTGCCAGCTTCGTTCGTGTCGGCTCGGCTGGCGAGCCCGACCTCAACCAGCCGACTTGCCTCAGCGACAGGCAGGCTTTTCAAAACCAAACCATAGAGCAGGCTGAAGATCGCTGTGTTTGCTCCTATACCCAACGCCAGCGTCAGGATGGCGGTAATCGAGAAGGCCGGATTCCGTGACAGCGCCCGCACCGCAAAGGTAATGTCCCGGAACCAGCCCTCGACGTGCGTGACGAACTCGCCGTCCCTAAGCCTCTCGATGGCCACACGCCGGTTTCCCAATGCAGCATTCGCCAAACGCTGCGCCTCTGCCGGCGAGACGCCGTTCGCTCGCAGATCTTCCGCCTCCAACTCAGCATGAACTCGCATCTCGGCTTCGATATCCGAACTGCTGCGAAAATGTCCGAAGCGTATCCGAATCCGGTCTAACAACTGTTTCAACAGCTGGATTACCTCCTTCTGAGCCGGCCGTCGACCAACGTCGATGTTCCTCGCTGAGGAATCACGTCGAGAACGCGGATCTGGCGCAAAGTATGTTTCCAATGCAGCACCAGAAAAGGCGTCGCGCTGTCCGGCAAGTAAAGGTTCTGCCGTAGCAGGCACCAGCTATCATCAGCCGAAGCTTGCTTGTCACTGGTAGTGCGAAGCCCATAGACCTGTATATCGCTCGCAATCCCGCCACGCACCTCTATGACCCGCTCGAACGGCGGTCGGGGAGGCAGCCAATCGCTCTGATCGATGCTGCGGACGTACTCTCGCAGCGAAAGCGCGGAGCGCGACGGCACTCGCGGCCGAATGCGATATCGCATGACTGCTACCGAGCCCTCGAAGTCGTCGATGCAGTTGCGGTTTTCGTCGCCTCCTGTAGAAAGGCAGAAGTGCCGGTTGGTTGATCGCTCCTCGAAACCCAAACCGCGGTTCGGCTCCTTATCGTGATACTCCAGGCTCATGCGGATCTCGTAATCGGCGGTTCCGAACCGATACTCCTGCTCGGCTTCCGGCCGTGGAACTGGAAGGAGGCCGATACTGGCGGCGAGAAGCGACCTCCGGCTGAAATGATCCATAGGAAGATTGCCTACTATGCCTTGCAGCTTTCTTGCCACAAGTTGTAGATGAGCTACAACGTTGATCGTACGGCATTTTCGACTTTGCAGAAGCCCTTCGATGCGCGCCAGCTGCTTCGTTTCTGCGATTCCCGGCGTCCGTTTTTGAACGATAGTGGCCAATCTACCTATAAGGTATCTACCATCTGACATGGTATCGTGAAAACGACAATTACCGGAATGAAGTCAAGCGAACGTCTGGACCTATTGCAGGGTACTCTCGACATGATGGTGATGCAAACGTTGCTGAGTGGAAAGGCAAATGGATACGAGATCGCAAAAGCGATTGGCCGGCTTTCCGATAACGTTCTGACCGTGGATCACGGCTCACTCTATCCGGCGCTGCACCGGCTTGAAAAAGCTGGTCTAATTGCGGGCAATTGGGAAGTGTCGTCGACCAATCGCCGGGCGCGCTTCTACCGCTTGACGCCGGGCGGCCGCAAGCAACTAATGCAGGAGAGATCGAAGTGGGAGCAAATGGCCTCGGCAGTCACTCGCGTCATGGGGATTGCCTGATTCTCAGAGCGACGATACAGCAGCCGGAAAGAGCTGGGAAGCGCGGGTGCACAAGTATTGGGGAGAGGGAGGCGGCCGGGGAAAAGGCCGCCATTGAGCCGGACGAATCGGAATCGGCCGCTTTCTACGGCAGGTCTATTTGCCGCGGGCGCGATGGCGTTTCCAGAACGCGAAGCTGAGAATGCCTAAGATGAGAGGGATCGTCGTTTCCGGTTCCGGAGTGAAAGCAATTTCACCAAACAAGCCATCTGTTTGATGGTTGATGCCGGCGGTGAAATAGAGGGCGTTGGGGTTGATGCCGGGACCGGCGGTGCGGAATTCGAGAGACCACAGAAAGTCGTTCACGAAGGGAGTGCCGTTGGCTGCATTCAGCGTGCCAAGATAGGCGCCGGTCGACGGATCGTAGCGCAGAATTTCGCCGTTCCCGAAATTCCCGACGAGCAAATTGCCGCCGAAGGTGCCGAATCCCGGAGGCGCTATGGCCATACCCCACGGCGCATATAACGAGCCGCCAGTGGCTAATCTCTTAACGAAAGTCCCGCTGGTGGTGAAGACATCCACGTAACCGCCCGGTAGACCGATTCCTGCCGCCGACAGCTTGGCATACGTGACGTAGAGGTTCGAGCCAATCAACTCGATATTGAATGGCACGTAGCCGGCGATGGCACTCGGATCAGTGAAGTTGCCGGAGAGCGTCACTGGTGTGAATGTTGAATCGAAGACGCGAATGGAGCCTGTGGAATCGGCCGCGTATAGATAACTCGAACTACCTACACTCGCAAGGGCCAGCCCGGTATAGATCGCGCCCGGGGTGGAGGCGGCTTGCAGCGCAGTTGTGCCGGCAGCGGGATTCCAGCCGTCGATTGTGCCGTTTAGCGTGTCGAAAATAAAGATGCCCGGGTTTCCATTAGAGAGTGCAAAACCGGGTGTCGTGCTGGTGAGCGTTGTGTTGAATACCTGGCCAGTAGGGCCGCTCGGCGGTCCGCCAGGCGGGATGGTTACGACGAGAGACACCGGATTTCCGGTGCCAGTGTACAAGGTGGACGTTCCCGAGGCCTGGTTAGAAATCCAGAAGGGCGAAGTCGGAGCAAATGAGACGCCCCAGGAATTCCTCAGATTCGGATCGGTGTGCGCTGCTTCACCGGGGATATCGGACACCAGATTCGTTTGGGTGAGAACGTTGGTCGCCAGCAATCGCAGCGGGAGAGCAAGAGCGATCGCGATAACGAGTTTCTTACCGGAAGACAGAGGGCATGCCTCAAACATGGAGAACTCCTTTTCAAAGAACAAACCGGTTTACGGTTTGAGCTAATCCTCTGGGCGGTGTATCGATAGAACACGCAGTTCGAGAATCGGTTACAGGAAAAACCAAGTTTCAGAGTACTAGCGGTTTCGACGCGACGGCTGCCTTACACTTCCAGTCGACAACGAAACTCGCAACGACATCCGAGGAAATTGACAAGGATAGTCGGATCTCGATATACTCGGAGGTCGACTATGGAATCCAAAGACAAGCCTCCTTCGCCATTATCACCAGCAGCGCTTCAGATTCTTGCTGCGCTCGCGACCGAAGATCTTCATGGTTACGGAATCATTCAGGCCGCCTCGGCGCAGTCCCAGGGAAGAATTCGAATTGGTCCTGGAACCTTATACGACAACCTGAAACGGTTTATGGAACAGGGTTGGGTCCGCGATCTGCAGCCCGCGTCCGATAACGAAAAACGCATGTACCGGCTGACGGCCGCTGGCAAGACCGCTCTTTCCTATGAGATTAGCCGTCTCGACGACCTGGTCCGGCAAACGAAACGATATCTGCAAGGAATGAAACCGAGGAGAGCAGAGTGACGGGATCGATCTCACGAAAGTTATACCGGCAGTTTCTGCTGCTATATCCGGAGCCCTTTCGGCATGAGTTCGGAGACGAGATGTTGGGCATCTTTGAAGAATGCAAGGCAACACAAGGCTCGTTGCGTGTGTTTGCGGACCTGGTACTGTCGGCCGCCCGGCAACAGGTTCGCTATGTTTCAGCTCCTGTGCCGAAGACTACGCCGCTTTACACCGAGATTACCTCTTCTGCCTGTTTAGCCCGCATGTTAGCGACAGCCGTCTTCGGTGTCGCTCTGCTGGCGGGCGTTTTGGTGGGAGGGGATCCCAAGGCTTCTAATTTCTGGACTATGCGTCCCCCGGAATTTTTATTCTGGTTTCCGACAAGCGCGTGGAGCCAATATTGTTCCGGCGCGCCCGAAGGTGCTGGAAAACCACAGCGCGTTCTTATTACACGCGTATTGGTCGGGAGAAGATCCGATGCACCTGAATCCTGGAGAGTGGTCCGCTCCGAAACCCGACTCTGTTCCGAGGGGACGGAGCGGAGTCGCGACGCGGGGACTGCGCCATGAAGCACACCTGGATCCTGCCACTCGGCTCCTACATCCTGATTTGTTTTTCTGTAATCGCTCCTTGCGGCAGCATGGATGCCGATACGTCCTGTCCTTAACACGTTCCGGCAGTGGCTCAGCGCCTTCAACTCGGGTGATGCGACTAAAATCTCCGGATTTTGGCGCCAATACGGGAGCAAACAGTTGCCTGGCGCTCGCAGTTCGTTCGATATGCGCCTGCGTGAAGCGACCGGTGCTATGGGCATCTTTCGCATCACGGACCAAACACAGACACACCTAGTTGTGCTGATGAAAGAACATCGCGGGACTTACTCGGAGTCGATCATGGATCTCGCATCGATACACCCACCCATCGTTGGGCGTCTCATTGGCCGCCCGGTAGCGCCACCCGAGAGTTCTCCCGGCAGGGCATCAAACGACGCCGATCTCGTGAGCAAGGTACGCGAGCACGTTGCTCAACTGCATGGACCGGATGCCTTCTCAGGAGCCATTGTGATTGCTCATCGTGGCAAAGTGCTTTTGGACCAGGCATGGGGAGATGCAGATATAGCCAGGAATGTGCTCAATACCCCGCAGACTCAGTTCTGCATCGCTTCCATGAATAAGATGTTCACTGCGGTTGCCATTCTGGAGCTTGTCAGTCAGGGAAAACTGGCGCTCGACGCGCCGATCGCTAAATACTGGCCGGATTATCCGAATCGCGACCTCGCGGCGCGCGTGACCGTTCGCGAGCTGCTCGACCACACGGCGGGCACGGGCGAGTTGTTCACTCCCGAGCTCCAAGCGCACCGTTCGGAGTTGCATACGCTCGCCGATGTGGTGCGGCTGTTAGGCAATCGCCCCCTGGAGTTCCAGCCCGGAACACAGTGGGAGTATTCCAATTTCGGCTTCATCCTGTTAGGCAGGCTGATTGAGCTGGTGAGCGGACAGTCCTATGACCGCTACGTCAGAGAACACATCTTCGATCCTGCCGGGATGCTACATACGAGTCCTCGCCCTGACACAAATCGTGCCGCAGGATATGCGATCGGCTACACCCATAGACCCGACGGGCTCACGCCCACTACACCGATCAAACCCGAGCCACCCGTCGCAGGCGCAACAGCAGCCGGAGGCGGGTACTCCACCGTTTACGATCTCTTCCTTTTTGCACAAGCGCTCCAGTCGGGAAAGCTTTTGCCTTCAGCATTGCTAAAGCAGGCGACGTCCTGGGATGTGGTTCATTCGGTCTGCGGTCTTGGCTTCTCTTTGGTATGGAACCGCGCATACGGGCACGCGGGCGCAGGCCCAGGAGTCAATGGAGAGTTACGCATCCTGCCCGAAAGCGGATATGTGCTCGTCGCGCTGGCCAATCGCGACCCGCTAATGGCCGCGAACGCCATGGACGCGATTACCTCCATGCTGCCGCGCACTGAACCTCGAATGGATCCGTCTCCGAACGAGAACAGGTAATCTTATCCTGCCGGGTCTCGCGGGCAGGATTGCGAGGTCCGGTCGAAGCGTAGATATGGGTATCAGAGCGAACGCTATTGAGCTACGAAAAACTCATGCCACAGCGATTAGGGATCGCCGTCCCTACGGCAACGGCATGCCCCTATTTGGATGCCGCGCAAATGATTAGGCTGTTAGACAGCAGCGAAGAGCCCCGCGCGGCGGCTCGCCGTCTTTTTATATGCATGATCGCGAGCTTTGCCGCCGCTTGGGTATCAGCGCTCGCGCTTCTCCCGCCAGCTCTTGCCTTTTCTCGAAGCCTGTCTCGTGCTGCGGCTGTGGCCTTGCTGTATGTGGTTGTCGTAGTGATGATCGGCTCGGGAATGGCGCTGCGGCAGCTACGATCGCGAGATGCAGGACTGCAGACGAACCATACAAAAACTTGGAGATCGTTCCTGAGCGTTCTTTTATGGACCGTTCCGGCTATCGCGCTTTCCGTCTTTGGCGGGCTAGCCGGCATTTGTGCGATTGGAGCATTTGCAGCCGCGACTGCCAGATTTCTGAAGCTAATGTCGAGTTTTGGACCCGAAGTTGACGCACAGAGCGGTCGGACTTTTGTCCTTGAGCTCGCGCCCGATTTCGCTCATGCACGAAGGAGCAATCCGAATTTAGTCTGCTTGACCGCGTTAATTTGCCTGGCATATATCGGGATCGCCGCCGAACTTAGTGGAAACAGAATATCAGCAGTCGCATGTACGGCCGTCAGTTGGTTCCTGTTGGCGTGGCTCCTCGATGGCCGGCAGAAAGAAGAGAGAGCACTTCGAACAAATAGTTATTTTAGGCTTCTGAGTCACGCCACGATTGCAGTTGCGATAACTTTTCTCATGTTGGTGGCGAGCGGCCGGCCTTCGGGCTTCAGTTCCTTCGGAACTCGGCCTTCTGAACAACAGAATTACGATTCCATAAATGAGCAGCTCCAGTCTGGAATCATTCTCTTCAAGAAGAAAAAGTTGGCTGTTCCACTGGTCCTTCCGCGACCAGATACTCTGCGCAACGGGCCAGTACGAGCTCTATCCACAAGGATGAGGATTCCATTCTCAGGTGAATACTGGTTTTCACGATGGCCTCTTCTACGGCCTCCGGCAAATTCACTGAGAGAGGAGGGCGATCCGACCACCGTCAGTGCGACTCTAAGGGGCTTCGGGAGACTGGTCATGCGAGCTCGACAGAATATCGAACGACGACTCGACGTGCGCTGCTGTCATGCAATCAACGTCGTTGTACAAGCTGCTGACCCGCAGCCTGAGGCAGTGACAATAGAGTTGCTCATCACCGATTCGTCGCATCGTGAACGCAACTCGCAGACCTTGGGAGAGCGGTCCCTAGCAATGCCCGCTAATGTTCTGGCTGATCTCCCGATCGGGATGCGTAATGAGGCCTTTCAGTTTGAAATGCCCCGGCATTCCGCCGTTCGGTCATTCGATTCACTTGAGGTCTGGTTTCATCTCAACTCGCCACGGGTTGGTCAAAGTGCAATCGTGTCCATAGACAGCTTCGAATTGATTCCCTGAGCAACGGGACCGATGTCCGCTCAATATTATCGCTGCCGCCGCTTAAACCAGTCGTTCGTGCAATACCCGGCTTGAGCACGCTCCGCGTTCACATCGCGGTAAGGGACTCGGTTCGTTACTTGTCAAGTCGTGTTACGCGTAAGACGACCGGGCCGGAAAGGCGAGTAAGCCAATTCGGGCGTAATCGATCGCACGTTCCTATACGTTTTTTGCCCGGAACTCGTCTCAGGAAAACAAATCCTCCGGTAGCAGCGGTTTCGCGCCGCCGCATGTCTTACACTGCCGACGAAGCCCAGCCCCTTTAAATTGAAATGTTTTTAGAATCGAAATCCGAATTCACCGCCGAGTACGAAGTAGTGGATCCCATTTGAATGTAGAAATTTGGGTGTTGAGCCGATGTAGAAATGCGCTGCACGGTCCAGTGCAATCTCGACCGAAGTAAGGACGTAGTAACCCCACCGCGTGAACGACATTTGACCTAGGGTTAGATTTTCAACGGTTGAATAATGAATGACTGCAGGGCCCCCGCCCGCTGCCACTGTAAAGCGGTTTCCAAGCGGGAGGACAGCGCGCGCCCCGAACTGCGTTGCGAAAAGATGATCCTTCGCGTGGTAGTTGCCGGTATCTGGGGAGAGACCAAGGGTTAAAGGGTGGAACGCCGTATCGAAAGCCACATCGGCTTGCAAAAACTTCCACGGGTGCAGGCCGTAAGCGACAGTGGAATCCGGCACATTGTTCGACAGCGGATATTGGGCTCCGGCAGGAAACGCGGCGCCGAACCCGATAGAGATATCATTTTTCGGTAAGTCCTGGCCAAAGACAGAAACCTGCGTGATCAGAAAGGCGGCAATCAGGACCGCCGGGAGGGAGATTCGCATTCTCTTTATTTCTTATTTCTTATTTGGCCTTTGCGAAAGCCTCTCGATCATACAGCAGCGAGAATGATGTCGCCGATACCAAGATCGCGCAATGGTTTCTCGATTACAGATCGATCGCCGACTACCATCCAAATCGTGTTTTGCGGGGAGAGCAGCGAACTGGCTGCGCGTTCTATATCCGCGATCTGTAATGATGAAAGACGAGCTACGTAGCTATCGTAGAAATTAAGCGGTAAACCGCTCTGCAGCAGGTCGCCCAGCAGATTTCCCACCGCATTCATGGTTTCAAAAGAGCCGGGCAGCTCGAATATTTGCTGTTGTTTCACTTTGTCGAGTTCTGCGGTGGTCACGGGCTTCGCGCCCGTCATTCCGGAGAGCTCATTCAGTATCTCGACAATCGAATCGGCAGTCTTGTCGCCTTGAACTGAGGCATAAGCGAGAAACGGCCGCTGGGCGCGCGCGTTGTAGAGAACAGACCCTGCCCCGTAGGACCAGTGTTTGTCTTCGCGTAGATTCATGTTCAGGCGAGCGCCGAAAGTGCCGCCAAAGATCTTGTTCATGGTCTCAAGCTCGACTTCGCTTTCGGCTTTGGCCGGTGGCGCGATGGTGCCGGCAATCACTACAGAATGCAGGGCGCCCGGTTTGTCGACCAGGTAGATAGCCGGCTTGGCTGGACGCTGGACTTCGTTCAAGCTGTTGTCTGGAACCTCGGCTGATCTCCAGGAACTGAACAGGCGTTCCAGCTTCGGCTTAATTTCCGATAAGGTTGTATCACCAACCACGATCAACGTGCAGTTGTTTGGCTTGAACCAAGTCTCGTGAAATCTCACCGCGTCGTCGCGCGTGAGTTTGCGTACGCTTTCTTCCGTACCGGAACCGGTGAGGGGAACGCCGTATGGATGTTTTGGGCCGAAGAGCAGCGGGGGAAGAGCGCGCAACGCCATTTGAAGCGGAGTAACCTTCTCGTTTGCGATAGCGGCAAGTTGCAATTGCTGCTGGCGGAAGAAGTCCATGTCCGGGAACACGGGGGCGAGGACGGCGTCGGCATAGAGATCCAGGGTTTCGTCTAAAGCCGGTTTCAAAGCCGAAAGAAAGACACTAGAGATATCGAGATTACAGCGGGCGTTGAGCTGAGCGCCCAACATCTGGAGCTCGTCGCTCGTTTGAAGCGCGGTTCGTCTGTGGGTACCACAGGTCAACAACGAGGAGGTCAAGCGAGCGATTCCGGGAATCGTCAGATGGTCGGCCGCGAAGCCGGCGGTGAAATCCAGCCAGAAGTTCACGACGGGAACCTCGTGGCGTTCCGCCAGCAGCAGACGGAGACCGTTGCTCAGGCGCTCTTCCTGAATGCGGGGAAGGTTGAGCTCGCGAGGCCGGTCAAGTTCGGGGGCAATTTTTCTGTTTATTGACGCCGGCGCCGGTTGGGAACGCGGATGAAAGGGCCGCACCTCGAGCGTGTATCTGCCATCCGATAACCAGTTGCGTGTGGTTGCCAGAAGATCTGCAGCGGAAGCCTGGGTAAGGTTCTCGAGCCGCTGTTTGTAGCCGTGCGGGTTTCCAAGATAAGTTTGATTGGTGGCGAGGATGTCGGATTTGCCGCCAAAACCGCCAATGCGTTCCACCCCGCGAATGAAGTTCCCGAAGGATTGATTCTTGATGCGGTCAAGTTCGCATTGCGCGGGACCGTTCTCTAAGAAACGAGACAGTTCCTCGTCGACGGCTTTCTCGATTTGCTGGAGATCAATATCCTGCTTGGCCGTCGCTACCACCACAAATTGGCTGCCGATTTCCCGTTCATCCAAGTAGGCAGAGACTTTCGTGGCAATCTGGTCGTCGTACACCAAGCGCTTGTAGAGACGGGAGCTGCGTCCTGAGGAGAGAATGCCGCCAACCAGCCGGAGATGATCTGCCGCCATCGTGCCGTAACCCGGGACGTTCCAGATTTTATACAGGCGGCCCTGAGGAACACGATCCTCGACAGTCTCCCGATGTTCCGCGGTCATTCTTTCAACCCAGGCACGTTCATGTGAGACCGGAGGCCCAGGAGGAATATCGCCGAAATAGCGCTGAACCTTATCGCGCGCCACGGCGGGCGTGATGTCGCCGGCGACGACCAGCACCGCATTCGAAGGCGTGTAGTAGGTTTTGAACCACTCGCGAACATCTTCGAGCGAGGCCGAGTCAAGATCCTGCATCGATCCGATGACGGTGTGGGAGTAGGGATGTCCGGCCGGGTAGGTCGCCTTGACTACCAAGTCCTCGACGACAGCGTAGGGCTGGTTCTCGCCCTGGCGTTTTTCGTTTTGAACTACACCGCGCTGGAGATCCAAGATCTCCTGGCTGATGGTATTGGAGAAGTAGCCCATGCGGTCGGATTCCGCAAAAAGAGCGAAGTCCAATGCCGAGGTTGGAACATTCTCGAAGTAATTGGTGCGATCCTCGCTGGTTGTGCCGTTGAGATCGGTGGCGCCGATCCGTTCCATGGCTTCGATGAAACTGCCCGGGAGATGTTCGCTACCGCCGAACATGAGGTGCTCGAAAAGGTGAGCGAAGCCCGTCTTGCCGGCCTTCTCATTTTTAGAACCGACGTGATACCAGATATTGAGCGCGACGACAGGCGTCTTGTGGTCTTCGTGCACCAGCACCTTGAGACCGTTGTCGAGAAGTACTTCTTCACAGGGAATTTCAAGTTTAGGAAATTGCATTCAGGCGTGAAACCGCCACGATAGCAGATGCGCGTTTCTGTGAAGCGGGCGGCGGGCCGTGGTCCTGCGAATCGGGCGGTGACAGGGATAAGAAAGACGGCTTGCGTCCGAGCGTCGAGATGAGTCTCGACGCGGCACGCTAAAGCGCGCGCCACTATTTGAATTCGAGATTTTCGCAGGCAATCAGTTTAGACGACAAATTGCTTCGGAGGAGTTGGTTGAAGGGAGTTCTCCAAGAGTTCAAAGAAACCCGATTCATCCTCGAGTTCAAGCTCGATCTCAAGCCAAACGAGGTCGAGCGGGGCTATTACGCGCTCAAGATGACTGGGGCAATTGACGCGGTCTTTTTCGGTCGTGACGAGGATATCCGCGCCATGGAGGCGGGCCTGGTGCGCGAAGCGCTGCAATTCGGTGGGGTTATAGGCGTGATGATCGGGGAAACTCCAGCGGAAAACAACATCAACGCCGAGCGAGGCAAGCGTTCGCCAAAAGCTTTCCGGATTGCCGATGCCGCAAAAGGCTCCCGCGCGACGACCTTTCAGCGTGGGGACGACCTGCCCGTTCCGGTAATCGTGCCACGAGCGGAGGAGCAGGCGCGTGCGGAAAACGGGAGCTGTTGGATTCCATTTCTGAAGCCGCCGCCGGATGGCCTCGAAGCGATGAGGCTCTTCAGCGCGGGTAATCACGAAGACGTGAGCGCGAGAGAGGCATTTCAACGGTTCACGAAGCCGCCCGAGCGGGACCACTTCTTCTCCGCCGAAGGGATCTAAGCCGTCAATCAAGACAATGTCGAAATTGCGTTCGAGGCGCGCGTGCTGGAATCCATCATCGAGCAGCAGAACACTGGTTGACGGAAATTGCCGGAGAAGGATCTGGGCGGTTTCGTATCTTTTCGCGCCAATTCCGATGGGGGCGCCGGTGGAGCGAAGAAAGATCTGAGCCTCATCGCCGGTGAGAGCGGCAGGCGCTTTGGCCCGCGGAGCAAACACCAAGGCCTCGGTCGGGGAACGGCGGCGATAGCCTCGCATCAGGATAGCCGGAGAATGGCCACGAGCCTGTAACCGGTTTGCGAGATAGACCGTAAAAGGAGTTTTGCCGGAGCCTCCGACGGTGATTCCTCCTACGCTGACAACCGGCGCGGTAAGAGGCGGGGAAATCAGGGTGAAGTGTTCAGAGTGCTTGCGTTTGAGTGCGCCGCCCTCTTTCCACAGTCCAGCCAGGGGAGTCAAGAAGAAACGCGCGAAGCGATTGCCCGTCTTGCGCAGAGAAG
This sequence comes from Terriglobia bacterium, assembly GCA_963738555.1. GTDB lineage: Bacteria > Acidobacteriota > Terriglobia > Bryobacterales > Bryobacteraceae > Bog-105. The sequence continues at coordinate 82,744 of CAVTXN010000021.1, read as the reverse complement.
CGCCGTAGTACTGCAGCCATAGATGCTCAGCGGTCCTGCCGGCGCTTTCGCGGCGAGACGCGACGAGCTCAAGTGCTTTCGCGCCCAATTCGTGAGCTCGGGCGCGATCTTGCAGGAGCATGCGGACAGCGGGCGCGAGTTCCTCTGCGCGTTGTATCTGGAGTAGCGCGCCCGCCTCGATGAAGTCCTGGGTGATCGACTCGAAGTTCTGCATGTGAGGACCCACGATGACCGGCGAGCCCGCGGCAGCAGGTTCCAGCAGGTTATGACCGCCTCGCGGCGCGAGCGAGCCTCCCATGAAGGTCACATCCGCTATGCGATAGATTCCGGGCAGCTCGCCCATGGTGTCGAGAAGCAGGACGCCAGGGAGAGCGAGCGTAGCGGCAGGGTTAACTTTTGTCTCCGTGCGACGCAAAAACTGAATACGCTTGCGGTCGAGTTTGCGGGCAACAGCGTCGAAGCGATCCGGCTGCCGTGGAGCGAGGATCAGAAGAAATTTCGGAAACTCATGCGAGAGAATTTCAAAAGCCGTTAAGACCAGATCATCTTCGTCGACTGAGTGTCGGATAGTACTCCCGCGCTCATTGGGGCCGACGGTGCTGGCAGCAATCCAGACATGTTGCGCGCCGAAAGTCGGAAGCTCCACCGAAGTGGCGGATAGCGCCGCGTCGTACTTCAAGTTAGGCGCAATGGCGAGATTATGCGAGGGCGCGCCCAGTTCGGCGTAACGCTGCTGGTCTTTCAGACTTTGGACCAGAATCAGATCAGGCAATTCGAGAACCGGACAGAACCAATTCTTCCAGCGCCGATAGCGCGGCCAAGCCCGATCCGAAATGCGGGCGTTTATCAGCGCCAGAGAGGCACCCGAGCGTTTTGTTTCGAAGTACAGATTCGGCCAGATCTCGGTCTCGAGCACGGCCAGAAGGGCGGGCCGGATGGTGCGTAAGACTCTACGAACACAAGAAGCGTAGTCTATCGGAGCATAGAAGATGCCTTCGATGAGGCCGGCCAGCTGGCGCTGCGCCGCCTTGCGCCCGGCCACGGTCGCGGTCGAAACATAGACCGGCACGGAGGGTTGATCCGTTTTCAAACGGCGGATTAATGGAACGATGGAGGAAATCTCACCCACCGATACAGCGTGCAACCAGATGGAGCCCGATTTCGTCCGACAGAAGAGTTGAGGTAGAAACCCCAGACGCTCCTGAAAGTGAGGCCAGTAAGAGCGGCTGAAGATAAGCCGAGCGGCAAAATAGAAGAATACGGCTGGTAGAAGAACGAGCTGGACTAGGCGATAGAGGAGCAGAGCGCGTTTGATTCCAATAAACCGATTCCTGAGTTTGAGTATAGCGTCGGTAACAGCATTGGCTTTTGTGTTACTGGCTAAGGAAACGAAGCGTTTTCAGGCCGGGCCGCCGAGCCAATACGCCCATCAGCAATCCGAAGACGTGACGGTGGGAGCCAAGCGTTTCGATAACGAGGAACTCGTGAACAGCGCTTTCGGCAAAAAAATTGAGTTTTCCAAGTACGGAATCGTGCCGGTGCTAATTGTTATTGAGAATAAGCGCGACAAGGCATTGGACCTGAGGGAGCTGGAAGCGAGCCTGGTAGCGGCCGATGGCCGGCATGTGAACGCCGTTGCGCCGGAAGATCTGGTTTTTTTGGGAAAGTCGGGCAAGCACCCGTCTCCAGTCGGCGTGCATACACCGATACCGCTCCCGAAAAAGAAAAACCCGCTGAACGCTCCGGAGATTGTGGAGCGAGCTTTCGCTGCCAAAATGCTGCCGCCGGGCGACTCGGCGAGTGGATTCCTTTACTTCGAGGCAGAGTCCGAAGCAGGCGATAAGCTTTACCTGAACGGATTGCGCGATGCGCGATCGGGGCAGCAGCTCTTGTACTTTGAGTTTCCGCTTACGCAATAAGCTCAGCAACCCGAATAAGCTCCGCAAACCTGGCATCGAATCTTTCGATTGCGCGGATAAGAACTTTTGCCCCATTCGCACCGGCGACTCTTCTATGCTACTGGGAGACAGCGCAAACGGTCGCGGTGTCAGGCGCGCTCCGCAAAGAAGCAGCGGATTTCTGGACTGACTCGGGGCGCGCATCCGCACCCTTTGCGCTATTGAGGAGTCACCGTCTTGAGATTTTCTGGAGAGCGCGCTTGAAGATCGCCGGTCTGCTGTTGCTGCTTGCCGGATTTGTGCTTGTGCTGTTCGCACTTGTCCTGCTGAGCTCCCTGCCTTCGCGGATGAGTTTCGTGGTGGCGGGAATCGCTATCGAAATTCTCGGCTTTGTGCTGCTGGCGCACAGTTACATCCCTAGACCGAAGAGGCGCAGCGATGTCTGATGCGGCGGCCCCAATCTGTTTTGTGCTGATAGTGTTTGCGCCTTGTGCAATTGCGGGAATCGCGCTGAACAACACCGGTCTGAGCCGATCACGCCATGCGGCCCATACGCTATTGACGTCTCTGTGTGTCGCGGCGCTGGCGATGCTCGTCTACTCCGTCTGGGGCTCTGCCATTGGAAGCGGCGCCGGTGAACCGGCGTGGGCTTTCGCTGCGGGTGGAAAATCCTGGAATTGGCTGGGAGCTGGACCACTGTTTCTCCGCGGCTTATCAAGCAAGTACCCAGCGCAAGCTGCAGTTGTAATATTCCAAATATTTGCCGTCGGGCTAGCGGCCGTCATTCCGGTCTCGTCCGGTTCGGAGCGTTGGCGACTGGCAGCAAGTTGTGCGTCGACGGTCATCCTCGCCGGCTGCGTATATCCTCTCTTCGCGCATTGGGTATGGGGCGGCGGGTGGCTGGCACAACTCGGAACGAACTTCGGGCTGGCACACGGATTTGTCGATCCGGGCGGTTCAAGTTGTATTCACGTCGTTGCCGGGTTGACCGCGCTCTCGATTTCCTGGATCATCGGACCGCGGCAAGGCAAATTTACGTCCGAAGGAATGCCGACCGCGATGCCTGGCCACAACGTCGTAGTTGTTCTCTTCGGTTGCATGCTCGCGCTCACTGGATGGCTGGGAATTAATTCGGCCGGCGCGCTGCTGTTTGGGGGCGCAGCCATCAGCGGATTGATTATGGTCGTACTCAATACCGTTCTTTGCGCCTCAGCCGCGGGGCTGGCAGCGATCCTCACGACGCGTATCAGGTTCGGACGACCTGACGCATCGCTGGCCGCGAACGGGTGCTTAAGCGGCCTTGTCGCGAGCAGCGCGACGGCCCTTTTCGCTAAACCGCCGGAAGCGATTTTGATCGGAGCCGTGGCGGGTACGCTGGTTATTTTTGCGATCGAAATAGTTGAATTAAGGATGAAAGTAGATGACCCTGCCGGAGCGATTTCTATTCACACGGTGGGAGGCATTTGGGGCGTGCTTGCCGCGGGAATGTTCGGTACTGTTGCGGGAAGCGAACAGTTTCTTGCTCAGCTCACAGGCGCGGCTGCTCTACTCGGTTTCGTACTGCCCCTCGCATATTTGCTGAATTGGGCGCTGAATAAAGTGCTTCGGCAACGCGTCGCACGGGAAGGCGAACGGCAAGGAATGGATCTGTACGAACTAGGAGCCGGCGCATATCCTGAATTTGTCATTCACCGAGAAGACTTCATCAACCGGCACTTTTGAATCAGTGTTTCGCTACATAGATGAGCAGACCGAACACGAAGATCGGAATAGCGGCGAGCATCAGGTAAAAGAGAACGCGCCTCTGCCACGGCGAGCGGCGTTTTTTCCAATCGCTAAGCTCCGGGCGTTCGGAAGCTCCCACTTCATCCTGATGCTCGAGATCCCAAGCCATCTCGCGCGCGCTGCCATAGCGATTTCTTGGATCGCGTTCCAAAGCCCGATAGATGATCTCCTGGAGTTGCGGCGAAATCTCCGGATTGAGCTCGCGCGGTGGAACCGGGTTATTCAACAAGCGATCATTCATGATCGCGAAGGCATTGGGGCCGCGGAATGGCACCTGGCCGGTAAGCATCTCGTAGAGCATCACGCCAAGCGCGTAGACGTCGCTACGCGCATCGCCGCGCTTTCCTTTCACCTGCTCGGGAGAGATGTAATCCGGTGTCCCCATTAGTTGGGATAGTTTGGAAAATGTCAGGCGGCGGGCGCCTTCCTGCCCGGCAATCCCGAAATCGATGAGCTTGATGCTGTCCTCTTTGCCGACCATGATGTTTTCCGGCTTCAAATCGCGGTGGACCACGCCGTTTTTGTGAATATATTCGAGAGCATGGCAGATCCCGATCGTAATCCGTACAGCTCTTTCGGGCGGGAGCTTGCCTTCTTCTTTGAGAATTTGGCGAAGCAAACGGCCTTCGACCCACTCCATTGCCATGTAGACCTGGCTGCGATTGGGATCGGCCAGCACCTTCATTACACCCGGATGATCCAGCTTGATGCCGATATCCTGCTCGCGGTGGAAACGATCGAAGAAGACCGGATCACTTTCGACCTCGGGGTGGGGTATTTTCAATGCAACCATCGCACCAGTACGCAGATCCAGGGCCCGAAAAATGGATGCCATGCCGCTGCGGGCCACGAGCGCTTCAATCTTGTAGTTGTCGAGCTGGTCGCCTGGATGAAGGGAATTCATTCAAAACGAGAGGCGCAGCTTGTGGAGGACCACCTGGCTCTCAACATCACTGAATTTTGTAATGCCTCCCGCGATACATGCCAACTCGTTCCACGCCACGGATGCGGATCAGTTGAACGCTTATATTATCGCTACCATCGCGCTGCTTCGCAAGTTCGACCAGCTCTGAGGCGGCCTCGTCGAGTGAGCGGCCATTGCCGACCGCGCGGGCGATCTCTTCGGCGGAAACACAGTTGTGCAGGCCGTCGGAACACAGCAGGAACACATCGCCCGGGAAGATCTGGTGCTCACCGGTCTCGACACTCAAGAACATGTCGTTCCCCAACGCGCGGCTCAAGAGGTGCGAGGTTCCTGTTTCCGCAGCTTCGCGGGCGGTGAGCAGACCCATGCGCACCTGCTCGCTCGAAATGGTGTGATCGCGCGTCAGCGGTGTTGCCCGATTTTGGCGGATGAGATAGCACCGCGAGTCGCCGACGTGGGAAATCGTGGCTCGATCAAAACGAAGCGCGCAGGCTACTAGAGTGCTGGCCATGGCGCGGTGTTGCGCGCCGCCGTCGATGCTGTTTTCGAAGATCTTCGTGTTTGCGGTTTGCACCAACTTCGGAAGCAGCGCTGTCAGCGGCTCGATGGCGGGCGCTTTTCGAAAACCGGTCGTCACGGTTTCGATCGCAATGTTCGACGCTACCTCGCCCCGATCCTGGCCGCCGACCCCATCGGCGAGGACAAACAGCCATCCGTGCGAGCGAGCCGCCTCCGGAGAATGCGGCACAACGAAGCCGAGGCAATCCTCGTTGTGCTCACGTACCAAGCCCGCATCGGAAAGCTGGGCGTGTTCAATATCGAGCATAGGGTCGGACTATAACAGCCGACCCGGCACGACTCGAACCGTTATGAGATGGCATTCATCCCCTTAGTAACCAGGGTCGTGCGGCCGGTGGCTCTGCTGGTCTTGACGAAATAAATTGCGCCGTAAGCACCCCAAACGGCCGCAATTCCAAGCGCAAGCAATGGTTCCATTTTGGTTCCATACCCCATAAAGGGGCCGATCAGGTAGAAGGCCATGCACGCCAGGTTGGCGGCCAACCCAAAGACCGGGATTAAGAAGTGGCGGACGGCGCTGAACTTCGGGTGCTTGTGGTACGCCACTATGCAAATACAGCAACTCAACATGTACAGCAGGAAGGTACCGAAATTCGAAGCCAGGGTGACCGTAATCAAAGTGTTCGGCAGCGCAGCCAGCGTGTCGTGGCTGAAGTAGCCGAAGCTCGACCAGAAGCCGTGTGGCAGAGCCTGAATTGCGGAATCGGTCAAGGCACCGGCGTCACCAAAGGGAACGGATACAGCAATCACGCCGACGACGGCCGAAATGGCAGCGAGCGTCCAGATCGCACGATGCGGGGTCAGATTGCCCGAATGCAGAGCTCCGAAGTGATCGGGAAGCTCCTGGTCTTTACCCATGGCGTAGGTAACCCGAGCGCCCGTGTTGATGCACGATAGGGTGGTTCCAATAATCGCGAGGAAGACGGTGAACGCCTCGATGAGCATGAAGGTGCGGCCGTGCCCGGGGCCGAGGATGGCATCACCGACCACAACCATCATGTCGCCGATCGGCGCTGCCGATGCAGATGCATTTGGCATCGCGTAACCACTATTAAGGAAGTAATTAGCCGCGAAATACTCAATTAAATAGCAGAATGCCCCCTGTATCAGTAGCGAAGAAATCACGGCAATAGGCACATCACGTTTCGGGTTTTTGGCCTCGCCTCCCATAGCCGTTACCGATTCGAAGCCGACCAGAATCAGAATGGCTACTGTTGCCTGAACGAATACCCAGCCGAAGTTGTGCGCACTGATGACCGAACCCGCCGTGGAATGCGAGAGAAACGCACCCTTATCGTCCTTCTCGGGATAGCTTATGTGGTACGAAACAGGTTTTCCGGCTGCATCCAGTTTCGGCTTGGGCACACCATTCGCGTCGCGAACAATGTTCTCAGTGGTTTGCCCGTTTGCCACGGTCTTGGCGGTCAGAAATTCGTAGGTGTATGCTTCGCCCGATGTGGAGTCGAACTGAAACGCCACGCTGCCGGGCGGATGATTCATGCGATATCCCAGAGCCAATATAGAGAAGACCAGCAACGCCGAGATCTGAATGACGTTGATGGCAATGTTTACAGAGGTGGCTCCATTCACACCGCGCTGGGCGATATAAGCAATAAAGAACGAGAACACGATTGCAATGACCGCCATGAACGCTGGCCCCGGATTCGAAGCGCTCATGAAGTTCGGCCAGATCGTTCCGACCAGGTAGCCGCACAATACGCCCATCACCGCTACCATTACGCCGGGATAGATCCAGTAGTAAAGGTGCGAGCCCCATCCCACGATAAATTTTGAAAGGCGAGCATAGCGCCAAGCCTTTTCGTGATTCAGGAAAGATTGCTCCGCGAAATAGTAGGAGCTTCCTGTACCGGGGTACAATTTAGCCATTTCGGCGTAACACACGGCAGTCGCCAGGCAGAGCAGGAGCGCCAAGACGATGCCGAGCCACATTGAGGGCGCGGTTACTCCAGTATTTGCCTGTATTTGAAACGTAAGCCACAAGAACGCACCGGGTGCGATTAGAGCCATAGCGTTCATCGTCAGGCCAGTCAGACCTAGAGTGGGTTTCATTTCTACCGAGGATGTTTCAGCCATTCACGTCTCCTTCGAGGTTGACAATCGTTTACTCTTCGAAAACCGGTTCACTATCGCGGGGGAGGAACCGTAATCTGATCGTCGCGGCAACTTGTTTACGCGAAAAAGGGCAGGCACAAGCGCCGCAGTGACACGAGACGAGGTGTCGGGGTACACACTGGGTAACTAGCCGATTTCGTTTAACAGATGGTAAGACAGAATGGCTGGAAACTTCCAATCAAAATTTTTAATGCAGTAAATTCAGAGGGAAAAAGTCGAAAGAAGGATCGATGGCGAGAGAACCGCTCAGACGCGTATACGCCTCAGTTCCAGTAATTCCGGTCGAGCTGAGGAACCTTGAGAGCCCAATTAGTCCTAGGCTATCCGTCACGAAGTGTCGGATGATAGAGGAAGCAAGAGAATGAGTTCACAGGTCGTCACGCCGAATACCGAGGCTGCCATTCTGGGCCGGCTGCTGAAAACGGGGGCGAAGATGAACCGCGAGGTAGCGGAATTTCTGCTCGACATTGACTTCGAAGCGGGTGATATCGAGCGAATGAATGTCTTGTCTGAGCGGGCCCGCGAGGGATCTTTGACCACGGAAGAAACAGCGGAACTTGACAGCTACTTGCATGTCGGCACCCTGTTATCTGTTCTTCAAAGCCGTGCACGGCGATTCATGACGATGAGTGATTCTGCAGCCCTCGATTAGTGAACCAGCAACTCCTGCGGCTGGTTTGGGAAAGAGCAGTCGATCGATGCGAGTACTGCCGAATGCCGCATCCGCACTACCGGCTTCCGTTCCAGGTCGACCACATCATTGCGCGCCAGCACGGAGGCGCCACGGTTAGCGACAATCTCGCGCTAGCGTGTTTTCACTGTAATCGCTTCAAAGGACCGAATATTGCCGGACTAGATCCGTATTCGGGAAAACTCGTCCGTCTATTCCATCCCCGAACAGATCTCTGGGATGAGCATTTTCGTGCGGAAGGCATTCATTTGTTCGGCAAGACTCCAATTGGGCGGGCAACAATCCAGGTGCTCGCCATGAATGCGCCGGATCTTCTTCTCCTCAGACTGGAATTGTCGGAGGAGGGTGTGTTTTGAGAAACGAGAAGCGCGAATACTCAGCTAGTTCCAGTAATTCCGGTCGAGGTTTCGGAATTGTACGGCTTCGGCCAGATGCTTCGCCGATACTTGCTCCGCTCCGGTGAGATCTGCTATCGTGCGAGCAACCCGCAACATGCGGTCATGGGCGCGCGCCGACAGGTTCATACGGCGGACGGCCATTTCGAGCGTGCGTTCCCCGTTCTCATCGAGGGCGCAGAGGGTGCGTAACTGGGAAGGCGGTATCTGTGCATTGTAGAAGCCGCGTCCACGCTGAATTTTCCTAGCTGCCTCGACGCGTTCTCTGATTTCCGCGGAGGAGATGCCGTCGTTCTTGCTTCGTAGTTCTTTGTAGGGAACGGCGGGCACTTCGATGTGCAGATCGATCCGGTCAAGCAGCGGGCCGCTCACCTTTGCCAGATAGCGCTGAATGATGCCGGGCGTGCAGCGGCACTCGCGCGTGTTATCGCCGTAGAACCCGCAAGGACAAGGATTCATCGCGGCAACCAGCATAATGCGTGCCGGGAAGGTTAAAGTGCCGTTGCTGCGTGCCAAGGTTACCGAACCTTCCTCGAGCGGTTGCCGCAATTGTTCCAATACGCCTCGCGGGAATTCAGGCAGCTCATCCAGGAACAGAACGCCCTGATGAGCGAGGCTCACTTCGCCCGGCCGGGGATTTCCGCTACCCCCGCCGATCAGGCCGGCGTCCGAGATCGTGTGATGTGGCGCACGAAACGGCCTGCTTTTGAGAATTCCAACTCCGGGCGTCAAGACTCCCGCGACTCCGTGAATTTGAGTAGCTTCCAGGGCCTCCCGAAATGTCAATTGAGGCAGGATGCCGGCGAGTCGTTTGGCAAGCATAGTTTTGCCGGAGCCTGGAGGCCCGATCATCAGCACGTTGTGACTTCCCGCAGCCGCGACCTCCAATGCCCGCTTGGCCATAATCTGGCCACGCACTTCGCCGAAGTCCGGCAGATCGGCGGAGCTTGCGTTCCATTCGTTCGATCCGGCAACAGTTGGCGTGAACGCTTCAGGAGTGTTGAGGAACTGCACCACATCCGCGAGATGCCGCAGTCCGAAGACCCGGACGCCTTCTGCCACAGCCGCTTCCGCCGCGTTGTCGATTGGAAGGAGCAGGTTACGAATTCCCTTGCGCGCGGCGCAAACGGCAATCGAGAGGGCGCCTCTGACAGGCCGCAGACTGCCATCGAGAGACAATTCCCCGATCAACAGGTGATCTTCGGTACTCGCAACTGTTCCCATCGCTCCCAAAATGGCGGTAGCCATCGGCAGGTCAAAGCCGGCGCCTTCTTTGCGAAGGTTGGCCGGGGCGAGATTGATCGTCACGGACTTGCTTGGGTAGCCAAACCCCGAGTTCAACAGAGCCGACTTGATGCGTTCGCGGCTCTCCTTCACGGCTGCGTCCGGCATACCCACGGTAACGAAATCCCGATTAGTGCCGGCGGGGTACATGTCGACCTCCACGTCGATCAAGTGAGCGTCAATACCCTGTAACGCCGCGCTATAGGTGCGGAACAATGCCACACAAACTAGTAGGCATCCATTCGATTCCGTCTCAGGCGATGCGCGCCGGCTGGTCGGCCACACCGATTTGGGTCTGGCTCGTCAGCCACTTGGCGTTCTCTTCGGAGACGAGCAGTTCGACTCGCTCGGCCAAAAGAGTGCGCGGCGTGGCGGATCTGGAGTAGATTCCCGCTGTCCCGAGGTACAGATACTTTTCATGTTTGAGCGATTCCGCGGTTGCGCGATAAGCGATCCAATTCGCTTGATACTGATTTAATTGCTGGATGGTTTCCAGCATGGTGATTAATAAGCCGAGAGCTGCCGCAAGCTGACTGCCATGCGCCATCGCCGAAGTGGTGACGACAGGAATCGCGGTCGCCGCGACTAAGGTAATGGTTTTGAGCACCTTAAACAACGTTTTGTTGAGCCTGCTGCGGTAGTCGTACCAATCGATTTGCGTGTTGAGCCGGCGAAGCGTGACTTGCTCAGAAGATATACTGCCGTTCTCTGATGGCTTCGGATTTGGGTCAGAAAGGGCCGAGGGTTTTTCGGACAAGCTGGGCACGGAATGAGATCCTCCGCCGCGAGTGTTACCTGGGTGAGCCGCTCAACTGTGACTTGGAGCAATCCTAAAGCGCTGATTCCAGGTAAAAAGCAGGAATTCGCAGAACGGTGACGGAATGTTATCGCCGCCGCATTCCCCCGCCGACGAGGCCCAAGTCGAGTATGACCGCAATGAAGAGAATAACGAGTTGCGTGACTCCAAGGCGGCCACCATACGCGGTCAGCATATAGGTGTAAACGATCAGAGTGAGCGGCAAAAAGATAAAACCCAGAATGGGAATCAGTATATTGTTGTGCAACACGCTAAAGAAGTTCGTAAACAGCCAAAGAAGAACTATCGCCACACGCGGAAAAGCAACCGCTAAAATCGCAAGTAGACAGGGCATGATCGATTGGAGCTATTCTCCTGCAAATAGACCGGTCTTAGCAAAACGGATTTCGTTATTTGTCTAGCAATTACTGCCAGTACTGCCACTGGGCCGCGGCGATCACATAGCCACTGAGAATGGCGTTCGTCACAGCGTGCATCAAAATGCAATCAGCGACCGATTTGGTTCGAATCATCCAGAGATTGTAGACAATTCCGGTTAGCAGACCGACATCCCAGTATGATCCGTGCTCGGCGGCAAAAAGAATGGCCGTCACCCAAAAAGCGGAGGGGGTATAGGCGCCGAGCGGGACCTTGTGGAAATCGTTATGGATGAGCCAACGCATGAGCCACGCCCTCCAGAAGAGTTCTTCAACAACAGGAACGATCATTGCTGCCCGTATACTTCGCCAGGCGAGTATCCAAGGGCTGTGCAGAGCTGATGGCTGTAACGAAGAGTGCAGATGGCCGATAACTGAATTCGAAAAGAGCCAATTTTGACGGTAGGCCGGGAAGAACAAATCAGGCGCAATCCACAAAAAAAAGACGAACGCCCCGACGGCGATGCTGGCCCAAGGTTTAGCCGGCCGCAACGGCAGTTCTCGCGGCCAACAGATCACGCAAGCCACGGCCAGGACTAACACACGGAGCGGGGCTCCCCAGAAGGAATCTATCGGAATTCTTGCATCCGCGACGAGAAAAACAAGAAAAACCAGAAACGGAGTGATGTACCTGAGCGAGGAGGTCTCCTCCCGCCGGCTGGCGATTTGAGTTTGCAAATTGCCCAGTTCTTCAGCCGATTCGATTTACGAATGTGCGAATTTCATCCTGCTGCTGCGGAGGCGCCATCTTCATGGCCTTCTGTGCTTCTTCAAGAGCGCCTCGCTTGTCACCTTGTTTCAGCAGAGCCATGGCCAGATGAAAACGGAAGGTCGGATTCTGCGGAGCATCCTGGACCACTCTCTTGAAGATCTGAAGAGCTTCCGTATTCAGGTTCTTCTGGTAATAGACGTAGCCGAGAGTGTCGGAGACATCGGGGCTGTTGGGAACTTGTCGCTGCGCTTGCGTCGCCAAAGTCATGGCGCGATCCAGATTCGTCCCGGCTTCCGCATTCATGAAGGCCAGGTTGTTCAGAGCCAAAGTGTTTTGTGAATCGATACCAAGCACGCGATTATACGCATCCTCCGCTTCTTTCTTCCTGCCCAGGAATTCCAGAAGGACTGCCTGATTGAGGAAAGCCGAGGCGCTCCTCGGATTAATCGCGGCGGCCTGTTGGAACGAAGCCATGGCCGCATCGTTATCGTTCTGGCTGCGCTGAAGAATGCCCAGACGGAGCCACGCATCCTCAACTTTAGGGGAGGTCTTCAGCACTTGTTTGAGATCTGCGATGGCAGCCTGGACGAGCTGTTTAGACCGCTCCGGATCCGACTTCGCCACGACGCCGGCCGCGGTCGCTTCGAAGTTAGCAAGTTCAGAACGAAGCGCATCATTCTGCGGATTTTTTTGCACGAGATCCTGCATGGCCTGCACTGCTTCATTCGTCTTGCCTTGCGACATCTTGACCGTTTGAAGACCGATGTAGCCGCGATAATCCGGCGGTGTCGATTGCCAGACTTTCTCAAACTGCTCGTTGGCTTTGCCTAATTCCCTCTGTTGCAGGTACAACCCGGCCAACTGAATTCGGGCGTCGTTCATCTTGGGTACTTCAGTGACCAGAGTTTCGAGTTCTGTTTGGCCCTTAGCCGTCTGCCCGGAAGCCAGTAGAGCGTGAGCGTGAATCAAGCGGGCTTCAGGATTCTGAGGTTCACTCAGAAAGACCGCTTCCGTCTGCTCGATGGCCTTGCCATTATCTCCGCTGTCGCTATAGATCTTCGCAGCCAGAAGGTGCGCCGGTAACAACTTGGGGCTGTGGCGTAACGCCTCCAGGGATTCACTCAACGCGCTGCCGGTTTCATGCAACCCGTAGTAAGCTTTGGCCAGATCAAGATGCAATGTGCCTTGGCTCGGATTTCGTTGAACAAGCGTCTTCAGCTCCTGCGCAGACTTAGTTAGATCCTCTTTGGTGCCTCGCTGAAGGAGCAGAGACGCGTAGACCTCATTCGCGGTGTTATCTTTCGGATTTTTTTCCGCTATATCTTTTGCCAGGCGCAAAGCTTCCTCTGAATGACCGAGCAGTTGATTCACTGCGACTACGCGCTCCTGATAAGCTACGGCCTCCTTCGGATTCTCATCCAGGCCGATCTTGTACTCCTGAAGCGCCTGATCGTACTTCCTCGCCCGAACATAGAAATCGCCGACCAGCTGATGGCCGTTTGGAAAGTTCCTCTTGTCCTTGAGGACCTTTCGCATCACGGGTTCCGCCTCGTTGAAACGGTTAGTCGCCGCCAGATAATTCGCGAGATTGATGTAGCCGGCAGCAGTGGTGGGGTCGTTATTGACTCGGTCACGAAGGATCGCCTCGGCCTTCGCCGATTCACCAGCCCTGCTGTACTGCATGAACAGGAAATCGTAACCCGGTCCCCAGGTTTTATTCTGGGCAAGGGTTTTCTCCACGAGTTTTATGGCCTCGTCGCTCTGCTGTGTTGCAACGAGGGTCTGCGCGTACCATCCGACGAGGTCAGGGGAATGAGGCTTTAGCTGGTTGGCCTTCGAAAACAGATCGAGCGCTTTTTGGGTGTTGTGGTCCGCCAGAGCGAGTAATCCTTGAATTCGGTAACTCTGGTACGAATTCGGAGCGTGCGCCGAAATCTTGTCACTCAGGTCGCGCACGTCGTCGAGCATCGACCGGTATCGCCGGTTATCGGAGGCATAGACGGCGAGGTAAATCTCAGCAAGCTTGACAGCTGCATCCGTATTATCAGGTTTCAGATCGACGGCGCGGCGCAGGAAACCGATGGCCTGAAACGGCTGGTGGTCGTCGAGGAGATTCAAGCCAGCGCGATAGTAGGCCTCCTCATTCGTCTTATCCTCCGCAATGGCCTTCTGATACAGAATCGAAGCTTCTTTATACTTCTTGTTCTGGTGATACCGGTTGGCGCTCGAAATTAGCTTCTGAGGACTCTGTGTGCAGGCGCCAGTAAAGAACAGCACGCCGCAAAGCGAAGCTAAGGCGAATACGGACTTCATAATATATGGATGCTCAATAGAATTGTAGGAGAAATGGGTAGCCTGTTCAATTAATCAGGTGGCCGCCGATGGAACATCTTCTGACAATTATCGACGGCGCCACCCCCGTAATTAGCGGATCGGGTTTCAATTGAGTTTTCTCGAAGAAAGCAAAAAGCTACAATCGGCGATAAGTGCGCATCTTGTTCTACAGCTGTTTCTTAGTTCTGTCGGCGCTTCTCTGCTTTGGTCTCAATCCGCAGGCAAGTAAACGGCCGGCCAAAGCTCCAGAGCCGGTTCTGCCGCCGGTCACACTACCGACCGATCCAGGGGAATACGCCGTGATTTATACATCGATGGGCACGATTGTTTGCCGGCTCTTCCCAGCGGAAGCGCCGAAGGCTGTGGCGAATTTTGTCGGGCTCGCAAGGGGGACCAAACCCTGGACCAATCCGCAGACAGGCAAGGCGATGCATACCCCGCTCTATTCCGGGACCACGTTTCATAGAGTCATTCCGGATTTCATGATTCAAGGAGGTGATCCCGAAGGCACTGGAGAGGGTAGTCCGGGTTATAAATTTGACGACGAAATCTCACCCAATCACCACTTTGACAAACCCGGGGTTTTGGCGATGGCAAATTCCGGCCCGAACACCAACGGCTCTCAATTTTTCATCACGGTCGCCCCTGCCGAGCATCTCGAAGGCCATTATTCAATATTCGGCGAGGTTGTTTCCGGGCAGGAAGTGGCGGATGCAATCTCAAAGGTCCCCCGAGATGAGAACGACAAACCGAATACGCCTGTAAAGGTCATCAAAATCGCCATCAAACAAGTGCCCGCAGGTTCAGCGAAGACAACGTCGACGACCGGCGATCGCCCGCGCTGACAAGCCTGACCCAACAGCTTTAGACGGTGACCCAAGCCTGCTTCTCGGCGCTCTCCGCGACTTTCTGGAGGAGGATCATGCCGCGCAGCCCATCTTCAAACGTCGGATAGTCCACAGGAACGGAAGGATCAGCGATTTTCGCATAGAAATTCTTGAAAACCTGTTTGTGGGAGTCGTCGTAGCCTTCACTGTGCCCACCGGGAAGATCGGCGAACTTGGCGGCCTCCGGATAAAGCAAAGAGCCATCCTTGATGATGATTTGATTCGGTTCGTTCCGATGTCCAATCCAAAGGCTATCGGGCTGCTCCTGATCCCAGGCAATGCCCGACTTCGTTCCAAAAATTTCGAAGGCAAATCTGTTCTTGCGGCCGGCCGACATCTGGCTGACCGTGAAAGCGCCACGAGCCCGATCGCCGAGCCGTAGCATAACCATTCCGAAGTCTTCGGTCGTGATGGGGAAACTTTCGTAATCCCCCGTGATTCCTTTCTTTCCTGAAAAGGTCTCGACTGAGCCTTTGGGGCGTTTCCTGGTTTTGTGGAAGATGGCCAGATCGGCGCAGACAGCCGTGATCGAAAGACCTGTCAGGTGCTGAATCATATCCATCCAATGAGAACCGATGTCACCCATGACGCGCAGTTTGCCATTGGATTTAGCGTCCAGCCGCCAGTTCCAGTCCGTGTCATAAAGCAGCCAATCCTGTGAATACGTCCCCTGCACAATCAAGATGTCACCCAAATCCCCGTGCGCGATCATCTGGCGGACCTGCTGCAATACCGGATAGTAGCGAAGATTGTGTTGCACGCAGTTGAGGACCTTCTCCGCTTGGGCTGCCTCCACGAGACGGCGTGCCTCATCGACATTCATCGTCATGGGTTTTTCACACAGCACTGCCTTGTCTGCTTCGACTGCAGCTAACGACATTGGATAGTGATCCACATTCGGGGTGCAAATGTGAACGACCCCGATCTCTTTGTCGTTTAGCACATCCTGCAACTTACTTGTGGCGAGCGGAATCCCCATAGCGTCAGCGAATTTTTGCGCCGTTTCCGGGCGACTGCCAACCACTGCCGCGATCTCCACATTTCCCAGTCTGCGTACGTTCTCGGCATGCACCTTGCCCATGAAACCGGTGCCGACAATTGCTGTTTTGATCTTTTTCATAACGTCTGTTCTTCTCCGCAAGAAAGTATAAGCCACCGCCGGCAGCATTCGATTTTTTCATACCCTAGTGATATTTCCCTGAGATTATTCTGGTGGAACTCAACTTCATCCATGGGTGGACGTAGTGTTATTTTTCATCTCGAGTGAGAAGGCCTTACCAATTCCCATATGGCGGGCATCTGTTGTGAGCCGTCAAAACCCGCAGAAATCCGCTGATTTCCGGTTGAGGAACTTTCGGCCAGTGACGTGCATCAAAGTTGATGAAGGCTGAGAAGATGCCCGAGACACGAACAACAGCAATTGCAATCAGGACGGAAACGCAGCGCGCGGCCGGACTATTGCAGGCAAGCAGCACAATTTTCTCCCGCGCAGGCGCCTGGGCGACCGGTACAGCCCAGGAATTTGGGGCTCTGGTCGCCGCTTTGATGGGACCAGCGGTTTTCTCGGGATACGCCCTCGCCGCGTGGAGTTTAGCCTCCAACTTTGGGTGGACAAGCAACTTCCTGTTCACGACGGGTCCGCTATCCAACTGGTTAGTGTGGCTAACGATCGCGATTCTGGTGAATGTCGCGGCCAGCATACTCCGCCGGCGCACCCGCCAAGCAAACTGACCGCATCAATCCCCGCACAACGCCGGCAACGGAATGGCGCGAGCTTGTTCTAAGGGCGACGATTGTCGACCCATGCCCTTTGCTCTCCTTTTGTTATTCTCGATTTGAGGAATCACGCAGCCGATGGCTTTCAGTTCGCGTTCCTACGTGAATCGCTATGTCCCTTCGAATCGGTTCCCTACCGGGGTTAAATGGCTGCTGATCTCAACGATCGGCATTTCTGTCCTTGAATTCATTCTGCGCGCGAGCAAACCGGAAGCCTCGCTGCTGCAATATTTTGCCCTCGTTCCCGCCCAGTTCGTCAGAGTCTTTGCGTTCTGGCAGCTAGTTACTTATTTGTTCCTACACGCCGGAATCGGCCATGTGCTGTGGAACATGCTCGCTCTCTGGATGTTCGGAGTCGAGTTAGAACGAGCGTGGGGAACGCGCCGCTTCGTGGGATTTTATCTGGCGTGCGGAGTGGCGGCGGGTTTGGCCGCCGTAATCGCTGCTTACCTTTTCGGCGGCACAAACGTCCCAATTGTTGGCTCGTCAGGCGCCATATACGGTGTTCTCGTTGCCTACGGCGTGTTGTTTCCAAATCAGACGATTCTGTTTGGGTTTCTGATTCCGATGAAGACGAAGTATTTCGTCATGATCATCGGCGCGGTTGTGTTTCTCGAGTCTTATCTGGCGCTGGTGAGCGGGCACGGCGTAGCCGAAGTCATCGCAAGTTTAGCCGGGCTCGTGGCGGGTTACCTGATTCTGCGAGGCGGCAGACTGAAGCTCCGGATGAGCCAGCCTCTGGTGGCCGGCTACAGGGACTGGAAGCTGCGGCGCGCCAGAAAGAAGTTTGAAGTTTATCTTCGCAAAAAAGATTCGAATCGTGATCGCTGGGTACACTGAGCTCTTGGCTGTGCTGCCCGGCAAAGGTGGTAAGAATGAAACATTTTGTGCTGCTGGCGGCTTTGACGGGCATGGCGATTATTCCGATCGCGTCATGGCCTCTTTACGCCCAGGAAACCCCTCAGTCGGAAAGCAACGACTCGGTCGCTAAGCCTAAGAAACCTGCCGACACAACTCCGGCGCCCAGCGAGGCTCCGATTCCTTCTGAGTACAAGAAACCCAAGGATGTCCCTGCCGGCACGCCAACGTTCCGGGCGAATGCCACAACGGTCAACGTGGACGTCTCAGTACTAGATAACCAAAACCATTTTATCTCTCATCTGGCGCCCGACAAATTCCGTATTCTCGAGGACGGCGTTCCGCAACAGATCACACAGGCTAACCAAAGCGAGGCGCCCATGACGATCTGCCTGCTGATCGAGTTTAGCGGCAGGTTCCAGCAGTTCTGGAGTTACGGTTGGTACGAAACGCTGCAGGCCTCGTATGGGTTTCTTTCTACACTGAAGCCTGACGACAATGTCGCAGTGGTGGCCTACGATCTTCGACCGACGATTTTGTCGGACTTCTCTCCAGATAAGGGCAAGGCGGAAGAGGCGATGGCCCGTCTGCGAATCCCCGGCTTCAGTGAATCGAACGTCTTCGATGCCCTGACCGATATGGCGGATCGGATGTCGGGAATCGAAGGACGTAAAGCGATTCTGCTGATCGGCACGGGGCTGGACACGTTCAGCAAAATCACTTTCGACACGGCCCGCAAGTCCCTGCAGGAAGCGGGTGTCCCGATCTATACCATCAGCATTCTTCAGATCGCACGCATGTCGCTCGAAGGTCGGGGCGGCATGGGCGCGCAGATCGAGAACATGGATTTCTTGCAAGCCGATAATGAAATGAAAACCTTTTCGAAAGAGAGTGGCGGGTTGAGTTTCTTTCCGCGTTTCACAGGCGAATACCCGCAGGTCTTTCACCAGATCGAGCAAGCTCTCAGAGATCAGTACAGTTTCGCTTACCATCCTACGAACGTTGCGCGGGACGGAAAATTCCGTCACATCAAGGTGGAGCTGGTCAATCCATCGACCAACGAGCCACTGCGCATCGTGAACGAAAAGGGTAAGCCGATCAAGTATCAAATCATCGCCAAGGCGGGGTATAAGGCGCCGCGCGAGGTTGACTAGGCAAGCTAGCGCTTTCCACCCGCCGCGTTCTGGTACCGCTGCGGCAGGCCCAGGCCGTCTTGATCCAGTCCTTTCAAGTTCTTGATCGCCGTCGCATTTCCCGCCGCCGCCGCTTTCTCGTACCACTGTCGCGCCATCTGATAATCCTGCGGCACGCCGAGGCCCTCTCCCCAAAGCCAGCCCAAGTTAGTCATCGCGATATCGTTCCCCGCCGCCGCTGCTTTCTCATACCACTGCCGCGCGGTCTGGTAGTCCGGGGGCAACCCCCATTCGCCATCTTGGTACATCCAGCCCAATTGATTCATGGCGCCATTGTTGCCCGCCGCCGCTGCTTTCTCATACCACCGCCGGGCGGTCTGATAATCCCGCGGCACTCCCATGCCCCACTCATACATCCAGCCCAATTGATTCATGGCGCCATTGTTGCCCGCCGCCGCCGCTTTCTCATACCACCGCCGCGCGGTCTGATAATCCTGCGGTACTCCTGCGCCGTACTCATACATCCCGCCCAAGTTGGACATACCGGGAGCGTTCCCCGCCGCCGCTGCTTTCTCATACCACCGCCGCGCGGTCTGATAGTCCCGCGGCACTCCTGCGCCGTACTCATACATTACGCCCAAGTCAGTCATCGCGACAGCGTTCCCCGCCGCCGCTGCTTTCTCTTCCCGCTGCCCCGCGATCCGGTAGTCCTGCGGCTTTGTCAGCGGCGGTGGCCGCTTGCCGCGCTTCCAGGTAAGAGTCTGCCCAGCGGCGTTTGTGCAGATGGCAGTGTCGTCGTCGATGAACCGATATGTTCCAGAATCATTGGGCTTCGAGGCGCTGGTCGTGTACCTGCCGTTCGCCGCGGAGAACGTTCCGTCGCCGGCCAGCGTGTTCCGGGTGTTAGTCAACGCGTAATTCTTGTAGCCGCTGGCATCGTGCACCGACATGATGGTGACGTTTTGGCCGTTGTAAAGAAAGCTCGCCTGCCACACTCCGTGGAAGCGTTCCGTATCGTCCTCACCCCGCGCAGCGGTAGTCAGTCCGATCAACCCAACTACCAACGCCAGGCATGTACAGATATTCGCGTATCGCTTTCGCATCAGAACGAGCCAATTGTAAACGTCGCTAGCGTATCCCTTTGTTCGCGCCTTCCTCCGCGGTTCATGCAGCAAACGGTAACGCTCTGCTCTCGCCAGCGCGCCCTCGCTCTCGCAAGAAATGGCGTTTCAGCGTGAACATGGGATTTCTTTTCAGCTATATGATATCCGAACAACTGTTTGATGCGATCGTGGAGGGCGACTCGCAGATGTCATCTAGTACCGGGACTGTTCGCCGCGGGAGAAAGTTGCCGCCGGGCTGCAGGGCGCCAACCGGCTGGGGAATTTCGTTTTCCGATTTGCTGGTGTTCGGGCGGGACGCGGCAGACTTCGCAAAAGATAACGGTGCCGTGACCATTGATGAAGACCCCTACAGTTGACGGGCAATCCCTTCGCGCTTTGTCAAGCACTCAATCTTTTTCTGTTTGAGCCGCATAGCCGCGGGTTGACAGATCGACGCCGCCTTTGTTAACTTCGCTGAGGCTTAATGCGATCTGCTTCTCCTTATCGCGCAGCAGTGCAAGCGACAATTCTCCTGGTCGACGACAACAACGATGGAATTCTTGCCCGCCGATCCGTGCTCGAAGAACTGGGTTATCGAGTGATTCCGGCGAAGTCCGGCTCGGAGGCTTTGAAGCTTGCTGAAAAAGAGTCGTTCGATCTCGTTATCACTGATTACCGGATGTCGCCCATCGATGGGCTTGAATTGATCAGCCGCCTCCGGGAGAAGAATTTTGCGAAGCCAATTATCCTTCTCACCGGGTTCGCTGAAAATCTCGGACTTCGCCCTGATGCTACCGGCGCGGATGTGGTTATTCAGAAGAGCGCCAACGAGATCGTTACGCTGGTTCGCCACACGAAACGCCTGCTTGCGTCGCCTCGCAAGCCGGTGGGTTCGCAATCAGCAAAGCCTTCGGCGCGCAGCAACTCTAAGCGCTAAAAACGAAGGTGCTGTTGAAAAGCGACACAGGACCAATGCGAAACGAGCATCTCGCGCTTGGAGCTCCTCTAAGTGCTGTATCGTGCAAGCCGCATGTACCACTCAGAGATGAGACCGCATCTAACGCTTCGGCATGATACAAATCAACTGGCTCGGCCACGCAACTTTCGAGCTTTGCTTCGAATCGGGCGAAGTCCTTCTGCTGGACCCCTGGATCGAAGGCAATCCGGCTTATCCAAAGGGCTACAAGGTTTCGAAGGTCGATGCGATCGCGCTCTCACACGCGCATTTCGATCATATGAACGATGCCTTACCGTTAGCGAAGAAGTTTGCGCCGAAGGTCATCGCAATTTTCGAGACCGCTTCGTGGCTCGAACGAAAAGGCGCAAAGAATACCGTCGGCATGAATAAGGGCGGGACCGTCGATCTCGGCTTCGTTAAGCTCACGATGACGCATGCCCTACACAGCTGTTCGATTAAAGACGGAGACGATCTCATCTACGGAGGGGAAGCGGCCGGGTATGTTCTCAGTTTCAAAGATGGGCGAAATGCCTATTTTGCGGGCGACACAACAGTTTTCTCCGACATGAAGCTCATCCAGGAGCTGTATCACCCGGAGCTGGCATTTCTTCCTATCGGCGATTTCTATACGATGGGACCCCATGCGGCGGCCCACGCAGCGCGCCTTGTTAAAGCAACGAAGGTGATACCCATGCACTACGGCACTTTTCCGGCTCTGAGCGGGCGACCAGAGGAGCTTGCGCGAGAACTCAACAAGGACGGAATCGAAGTCTGGCCGTTAAAGCAGGGCCAACCTGTGCAGTGGTAGTAGAACCCGTCGCTTATTCTTGATAATGCTGAACGATTACCTGGCTGAAGCCTGTCTTGCGCAACGAATCCCGTGTACTCGCAAGTTCGCCAGCATCGTGAATCGGTCCAACGATTACGCGATAAAGATTGGCCGCGCCAGGCTTGGGTACCGCATGGGCGTGGAAGCCCTTCTTGCGCAAGACAGCAGCCACGGCCAGGGCATGATCGTGAGGCACCGCCGTTACCTGTAAAAATTCCTGCCCGCTTTGGGGTGCGAACGTATCCGAGCGAGCAGAAGCCGCCACCGTTTCATCACCGGATGCATCCGCCTTGGCAGGTTTCTTTTTGCGAGCGCCCAATATACCCTGGGTTCCCTTTTCAGTACCTGCTGCGGTTGTGGCGTCCGTGTTCAGCACGCCACCATCGCCGGGAGAAACCGAGTGCGTTTCCCCGCCCTGTTGAGCGGCCGCGGAAGTTTGTGCGGTGTCCGACGCCGCAGTCGACGGACCGGCCGATAACTTCTTTGCACTTGAGGCTTGGCCAACCTTGTAGCCACCGACGAAGGCGATCGCCAGCAGGGCCGCCACCACAAAGAAAATACCGAGAAGCTGCTTATTACCCAGCAGGATCTCCGTTTCGCGTTCGGTGCTCTGCAACATTTCTACTTCGAATTGTACTGAAGATCTTTGACCGCTGTAATAGCGGTTCGTCAGGTTAACCTACTTATAAGCTTAGCTATGCAATTTTTCAAGAGGTCTTTCTGGGCTGCCGGCATTTTGGGGGTCTCGGCCGTTTGCCTTCATGTTCATGCTATCGGGCAACCGACGGCTGACGTAACCAACACGCTTCCCGGCATGCCGCCGGTCCTAAACAGCAGCAATATCTATTCGGCCGCCGGGCCTGGAATGCTTAGCGCTACAGTGAGAGGCTTTCCCTATCGCGTCTACGTGCCCAACTCGAAGAGCGACACGGTAGATATTATCGACCCCGAGACTTATAAAATCATCGCGCACTTCGCCTTACCCAAGCACGGAAGGGGACTTCTGGAACCACAACACGTCGTCCCGTCCTGGGACTTGAAAAAGCTCTGGGTGGCACAGGATCTGGGCGATCAATTGACGATGATCGACCCTGCGACGGCCAAAGAAGGCCGAACGGTCCACGTCGACGATCCTTACAACATGTACTACACACCGGATGGTAAATACGCCGTCGTAATGGCAGAACGCGAGAAACGCATCGACTTCCGCGACGCCCAAACGATGCAGGTCGTTAACAAGGTTCCAGTCGACTGCGAGGGAGTCAATCACGCTGATTTTTCCCAAAACGGCCGTTATATGATTGCGACCTGCGAGTTTTCGAGCGAGCTGCTCAAGATCGATGTGGCGGCGCAAAAAGTGATTGGCCGTCTCAAGCTGCAACCGAAAGGAATGCCTCAGGACTGCCGCTTGTCGCCTGACGGCAAAGTGTTTTACGTGGCAAACATGGATTCCGATGGAGTTCACGTCATCGACGGCAACGCCTTCAAACAGCTCGAGTTCATCAAGACCGGCAAAGGCGCGCACGGCGAGTATTTCAGCAGAGACGGGAAATACATGTACATTTCGAATCGTGGAGAAGGTACGATTTCGATACTCGACTGCGCAACTCGCAAGCTGACCGGACGATGGACCATCCCGGGCGGCGGAAGTCCCGACATGGGCGGGGTTTCGCCCGATGGAACGGCTTTATGGCTCTCCGGGCGTTACAACAGCGAAGTTTATGTATTCAACACGGCCAATGGCAAGCTGCTCGCCAGAATCAACGTAGGCAAGGGGCCGCACGGCCTTTGCGTCTACCCGCAGCCGGGCCGTTACTCGCTTGGGCATACGGGAAACATGCGCTAATGTTGGTCGAGAAATGTCACTGAGCAGCAATCCGGAGCCATGGCTGCGCGGCCCGATCGACGGCGTTCATCCGTTAGTTGCGCCAATTTTCTTCAGCTTCGCCATGGTTCGTGAAGACCTGGCGAGATACACCGCCGGATTATCGAATGAAGCCGTCTGGCGTAACATCGATGGCGCTTCGCTGGGCTTCCACTTAAGGCATCTGGCGGGAAGCGTCGACCGGCTGACTACTTATCTCATAGGTGAGCAACTCAGCCAGGAACAACTCGACATCCTGAAACACGAGGCGGAACCAGAGGGCGATCTGACCGAACTTCTGGACCTAGTGAATGATCGGCTTGCAAATTCCGAAAAGCAACTCTCGAAATTGGATCCAGCAACTCTATATGACCGCCGATCGGTAGGCCGCCGCGCTCTGCCGACCACAGTGATCGGACTGATCGTCCATTTGTGCGAGCACACGCAGCGCCACCTCGGCCAGGCAATCACGCTCGCGAAGATGTTCCAGTAGTTCCGGCCCGATGTCGGATTTCACCCGGCTGCTGGCGAGCAATCGAAACTATCGCTGGACATGGATGGGGCAGATTGTCAGCGAGATTGGCGACCACTTCAATAATGTAGCGGTGTTGAGTCTCGCGATGGACGAAACACACAACGGGGCCGCCATCGCAGCTCTGATGCTCTCGCGCGCTATCCCGGCCATCATCGTGGGACCATTCGCCGGAGTTTTGCTCGACCGCTTTGACCGGCGCCGGATCATGATCGCGAGCGATCTGATCCGCGGAGTGCTGGCTCTGGGATTCATTCTGGCGATAAGGTTCAGCCAGACGTGGTTGCTGTACCTCCTCAGCGCCTTACTGATGATTGCTTCGCCGTTTTTCACGAGCGGCCGCTCGGCGATTCTACCGGCTATCGCTACCGACGCTGAACTTCACACAGCGAACTCACTTACTCAAACGACGGGCTGGATGACGCTGGCCATAGGCGCCTTTTTCGGGGGTACGACGGCCGCCAAATTCGGCTATCAAATCGCGTTCATCTTCAATTCGTTTTCGTTCTTTTTTTCTGCTTTCTGCATTACCAACCTGCAATCCGAAAAGGGACACTTTCGGGCGGCCGACCGCAATCTGAATGAAACGAAAGTGGCGCGGCCCTGGCATGAATACCGGGAGGGCCTCGGATACATGCTCAAATCGCCCCTGATTCTTGGTATCGGATTGATCGCTGTCGGGTGGGCTAGCGGAGGCGGGGCGGCACAGGTGCTTTTCACTCTCTTCAGCGAAATGGTCTTCAAACGAGGGCCAGAGGGTCTTGGCGAGCTTTGGGGCATTGCCGGCGTCGGTCTGCTGATCGGCGGAATCATCGGCAATAGAATTGGAAAACGCATCGGCTTCGAGTCGTACAAGAAAGTCGTCTTCGCATGCTATCTCCTGCACGGAGGAGCTTATATCGTGTTCAGCCAGATGCGAAGCTGGCCCCTGGCGCTGCTGTTTATGGCCGTTTCGCGCGGCAGCGTAGCCATCAGCTCAGTTCTGAATTGGTCAAAGCTTCTTAAACATGTCGAAGATCGCTTTCGCGGCCGTGTATTCTCCACAATCGAGACTTTGAATTGGTCCACCATGATGGTTTCGATGATGGCCGCAGGCATGGCATCCGAGTACTTCAGTATCCGGCTCATCGGCGCCTTGTCGGGTCTGCTGAGCTCTTCTACTGCCATTTTCTGGGGCTGGGCGAACTGGAGCGGCAGACTTCCCGAACCATCGGTCACAGAAGATGAGGAAGATGTCGAAATTCACACAAGTTCAACGGTGTGAGACGCTTACCATCGCATTCCGTCTCCCGCTCTGACTCTGTTCCTTGCGGGATTCTTTCCGGCGCGCGCTACGTTCGAACCAGCAAATTTCACCGTTTGCCAGCGCCTAATGAGTCAGGAACGCATCAACAAATTTCAACCAGATCGAACGCTGTACTTGCGTGGATTTACCGGCTTCGGAGCGGCCGCGTCGCTATGCGAAACCAGCCCTTCCGGTTTCAGCGTATACGGAATTTTTCGCGATCAGGCTGATTTTTGCGTGCTGGTCATCTATGACGCCGATAATCTCTTCGAGCATTATTCGGTCAAGTACTTACCGGACTTCGATCTCTCCGGTATCGTGCTGAATTTTAGCCTCTCTTACCAGAACCTACAGCCCATCGACTCGGCGAAATACAGTTGGATCGACTGGTCGCGGCTCGACGTAGTAAAAAAGACGGGCGAGCCGGTGCGGATCCCGCTTTGGGATCATGCGACTCTTGCCTCAGGCTCTTACTCAGTAGCGCAAGGCACGTACGCCATTTCGGCTCCGGACGGTTGCACGATATACGACCGACTCACCCTATTTGTTAACAATGTGAGCTTCGATTTCGTCGCTGGAGGCGGCGAGTCCGCGGCGTACGTCGCGCAGACGCTTGCGAATGAGATCAACTCTTACAACTGGTCCACTTTCGCCAATAGCAGTATTTCGGTAATCGCGTCGGCCGATACCAGCGGAAATCTTACTCTAAAAAATGCCCGAACGGGACTGGTAAACGTTGAGGGGATGACGGTGACCTGGGCACAGGGCATTAAGTTCCCAGGTATCGCGGCAGGCTCGACGATTTATCTCGACGGCGCCGGTTATACAGTCGCCAGCGTTGTCAGTCCCACGGTTCTGACGCTGAGCTCTCCGGCCACGTCAGGCACAGGCGTAGTCTATCTCGCCGAATACGGCGGTGTGGATGGCAATGATGTTCAAGTCTATATGGTCGTGAGGCCGGGGAATGAGAGCCTCGCGATCAACAATCCGGTGCTACAGCTCACCGGGGGCAATTCGGATAACGTTACCTGGACCATCTCACTGGATTTCACGGCATTGGGCATCGATCAGATCCGGCAAGCCTGGCTGACATTCGCGCCACAGTTGGCGCCGGGGATTGCCTACGCCGACAGCCAGTGGGCGGCGTCCTTCAGCAACTGGTCGGTCTCGGATCCAAATAACGTGAAGGCACTCCAGTGCTCCGGGCCGGGCAGCGTGCGCGTCGGGAACAGCGATCCGAGCTGCGCGTATTCAGGCGCCGGCTGGAAAATGATTCCGGCTAACAACTACTGGCGCGGATACGGCCGCATGACCGCCGAGCAAGGCGATTCGGTCACGGTCACTTATAACTGTTCGAGCGCCCACAATCTTTATCTCGGAACCTCGCTCTTGAATAACCGTGGAATCTTGAGCGTTAGCTTTGATGGCGAGGCTCTGCCAAACGTCGATTGCTTTCTGAACGTCACTTCCGAAATAGTTACACGGCGCCTTCTGAGTGCCTCCGTTCCCGCCGGGAGCCACACAGTAACGTTCACGGTTCTCGGAAACAATCATCAGGCAATAGATCCCAGCTGGGACGTAACATCGCTCGGGTATCAATTTCTTTTCGATTACATCGAAGCAGCGCTGCCTTCGGACATACCGGATCCGATGGTTACTTACGGCAATGTGAGCGCTGCGTTGGATTTCGATACTGATGCCACCTACAAGGTCAGCCCGCAGCGCTTGCTCTGGCATATGAGCAAGCTGGGCTTGGCCGGGCAGCTCAACGAATATCTGGGCGTCTACTGGTGGAATCAACGGAAGCGGGTGGGAGGCTTGTCAAACTCTGCGGTTGTCGCGCTGAGCGGCACCTGGGCGGCCGGAGATGCAGCCGTCGTAAACATCGGTGGCTTCCTTTTTCAAAAAGCCGTCACCCAATGGGACACTTCGGATAGCATTGCCGCCCATTTTGTTTACTACATCAATTCAGCAAGCGTTTCGATGTATGCGCAAAAGACCGGCCCCGGCCAGCTGACGGTTTTCACAAGGACACCTGACTGGGGCAATACGCTGGCTGTCAGCGCAACATCCGCAGCAGGGCACATTGTGGTCGCCTCAGGCAGTTTGGACGCCGGAAGCGATGGCACGTGGATGATCGATCCTGGCGCGGCTGAACCAATCAATTTCCCGGTAGTGCGGTGGCATACGGATCTGTTTAACGCAATCAAGGCCGCAGGCCTGCTGATTACGACATCCTTTTCGATGGAGCTGGTCAATCCGCCAACAGACGACGGCACGACGGCGAACACCTGGAAGGCACGCTATTACGATCAAACCCCGGTCGACACGGCCACGGATTTCGACGGCATTCTTTCTTCCCAGTGCGCTCCGGTTGCCAACCTGACCGACTTTCAAACGAGCGTCTACTTACAGATGGCCGGTTTGCAGAACGCTGCCGGCCTGACACCTTGGTTGCAGTTTGGTGAATTTCTGTGGTGGTATTACAGCTCCAAACAAAATGTGCCCGTAGGGTACGCAGCTTTTAGCAGCCCGATCTCGATTGGACTAGCAAACCCTCACGGATTCGCGACCGGGGACCGGGTGATCATCTCGGGCCTGCAGGGCATGACAAGCGCCAACGGCGTCTGGACGATCACTGTTACCGACGATACACATTTCACGCTGAATGGATCTGCGGCGAACGGAGCCTGGATGACAGGAACCGGAACAGTATCGGGTGGGTCGATGGGCTACTACGATGCGGTCACCACCACGGCTGCCAACACAGCTCTCGGACGGCCTCTGTATAAATTCACGTGCCAGGATGATGACCCTACCGCAAACGGCGGGGCCGATGCAAACTTTCTTGCCACGCAATTAAAAGCGCATGTGGATACCATTCGCCAGGCGGTACTTTCCTCGTATCCGAATGCGAAGTTCGAGCTCCTTTATCCGAATGATGTGAATAACGCGGTATGCTACGCGAATTCTCAGAATCCCTATCCGCAGGGCGGCAGACTGAACGCGGCAGTGAACTTGCCCTCGGCATGGAAAAACCAAACGGGCAGCGGGTTGGACCGGCTAAAGGTGGAGGCGCTCAGCTGGGGATCGACCTATAGAAATCTGGATCTTGCGATCCAGGCAATCACGTTTCCTTTTACGGGATCATTGTCGTGGCCAGTATCGGAAGTAGCTTATCTCATCCCGTGGTTCGACGGCGCATGCCCTTGGCCTTCGGAATATCAGCTGGCCGCGACCTCGGGAATTGGACTCATCAATTTCTGGGCTTATGATCACGTCGCACTCCTGTCTTGGCCGGTGCCCTTTCCGAGCCCGGTCCGGCGTTCGGTGTTCGCGGGATAGAAACTAAAGTTCGCTGATAACGTCGACTTTAATCGTCTCGCCCTGAATGTCGCCCGTCACGACAACTTTCAGGTTGTCCTTGTCAGGCGTGTCCTTCAAGAGTTGGCGAATTTTGTTGTTACCGGGATCTTCAAGCCGGTAGAACTTCTTATCGTCCGTTATGAGCCCGTAGGCGGCTCGATCGTAGTTCTTCATTAGCGAACACGAGCGGTTGTTCTTCAATGTATTCGCGCGTCCGTCGCGAACCATCGGCCGGACGCAATTCCAGTCGGCGATCACACCTTGCATTTCGGCCGCGCTCACGATGCCGGACGCCGCCAGAATCAGACAGCTTATCGATACTGTTCTACGCAACTGCTTCTTCCTTTCTGTGACTTTTGAGGAACCTCGCACATACGGACACGCGACCACGTAGATCGCGCACAACGCCACAAACCGGCTGTAGCGCTCGCGCCCAAGTCTCCCGAAGTTCCTCTTTTATCTGATGGCGCGAGACCACGGCCTGTGCGCTTCTTTCGGGCCGTACGAACTTAGATTACCGATGCGCCCTCAGAGAATCGAAAAAGACTGAGCTTCTTCTTGGCCGCGGGCTTTGCAGATTGCGCCAAGTGCGACAATAATCAAGAACTTACCAATTTTCATTTGAATCGAAACAGGGTGCCAAATGCCGGTAAGTGATAACAGAGGACATGGCTGACGACCATCAACAACGCGGCCGGGACGGTGCTTCAAGCCTGGCAGAAGACCAGAACGGCGAAAATCAGAGCCAGAGCGGCGACACCGGACAGAAGACGTCGGACAGAAGGCGGCGCGTCGCGGGATCCACGGCGCAAGAGAACGGCTCGCCTGGTTGTTCTGGCCGTTATCGTAGTCGCTCTCATCGCTGCGATTCCAATTTGGGCATACTATTCTGTGCGCGAATCGACCGATGACGCACAAGTGGATGGTCACGTGGTTCCGATT
This sequence comes from Terriglobia bacterium, assembly GCA_963738555.1. Classification (GTDB taxonomy): domain Bacteria; phylum Acidobacteriota; class Terriglobia; order Bryobacterales; family Bryobacteraceae; genus Bog-105. The sequence continues at coordinate 53,242 of CAVTXN010000021.1, read as the reverse complement.
AGTCCGCGAATTTCAGGTACGATCTTGAGCGTTTTGGTGAATGACAATCAAGCCGTGAAGGCGGGACAGGAACTGGTTCGTCTTGACCCGGCAGATTACCAGGTTGCTGAAGCTCAGGCGGAAGCTAATCTGGCCAACGCTCAAGCCAGCACCACTGAATCAGAGACGAACGTACCGGTAACTAACATCAACACGCGGTCTCAGGTCAGCACAAGCGGCGCGCAAGTAGAGGAAGGGCGCGCCGGAGTCGCTGCCGCTCAACAAGCCGTAAATGTGGCACGTGCGCGCATTGACTCGGCCAATTTCGCGCTGGCGCAGGCGCAGGCGAACTATTTGAAATCACAAAAGGACTTGAGCCGCTACGGGGATTTGGTTCGGAAGGATGAAATTTCGAAGCAGGATTACGATGCGGCGGTGGCCGCGGAGGCAGCCAATGCGGCGCAGGTGGATTCAGCCAAGTCCGCTATCACCGAGGCGCAACGGAGCCTTGATCAGTCTGTTGCTCAACTAGGCCAAGCGAAAGCCCGCTTGTCTACCGCTCTCGTTCAGCAACGGCAAAGCCAGGAAATCCGACCAAAGCAGGTTGCGGTAAGTCAGGCCCGCTTCAAGTCCGCCCAAGCACAGGTAAGGCAGCGCCAAGCCGATCTGGACCAAGCAAGACTTAATCTAGGCTACACCGTGATGCGCGCTCCGGTGGATGGCATTGTGAGCCGAAAAAACGCCGAGCCGGGAATGCAGGTTGCTCCTGGACAGCAGATCATGGCGCTGGTGCCGCTCGATGATATTTGGGTTACTGCCAACTTCAAAGAGACGCAATTAAGAAAAATGCGGGTTGGCCAGAAGGTTGAAATCGAAGTCGATACGTATGGAAGCAGTCATAAGTTTAAAGGACACGTGGACAGCATTGCTGCCGCTTCCGGCGCCAGGTTCAGCCTGCTACCGCCCGAAAACGCAACCGGAAATTTTGTTAAGGTAGTGCAACGAGTGCCAGTCAAGCTGGTTCTGGAGCCCGGGGAGGACCGCAACCATCTTCTGCTGCCGGGCATGTCTGTGGTTCCGACTGTTCTGCTGAACAGCGGAACAAATAATGCCGATTGAAACTTTATCTGCGATGGAGTTCGAGATAGACGTTCAGACCAGACGCATCGCGGAAAACAGCCTGACCTGAAACCATCTCATCCGGCACTGCTCTCACCAAATCAGCCATATCGTACTCAGTACGGTAGATCCATCGACGGCACGCACATGCACTGCAGGCAGGATCTCCAGGTTTGAAGGTGATATTGGCAAATATTGAATGGCCACCTGGCTTCAGACAGGATACGGCCTTTCTCACTACCTGCATCGCGGCCACTTGCGGCAAAGTAGTCAGTAAACCGCTTGAATAAATATAGTCCCACTGTACGTCGCGTTTCCCAGTCCTCTCGGGGAAGCAATTGGCGAGATCTTCCAGCCGCAGAATGCGCCTGTGGCGGGGATCGGATTCCAGATCAGCCAGCTCCTTCGAAAAGAAGTTTTGTCTCGCCTGCGCAGTACCGCAGCGGCACTGCTCCTGCGACCCTGCATGCGGGCGGTGATCGGAGATGTGAAAGATTCTTGCCAAAGTGTTCCCCCGATTTGACTATCGGCGGGGAACGCATTCGGCTTTAGTCGCGGCCGGTCAGACTGCAATGTGTCCGAGAGTCATGAGCCGGTGTTGGCTTGTGTCAGCTCGTTTCGGACGACTGGTTCCACGTGTTCGCGCGTTCCTTCGAGCGTTGCGGGCAAACTGAAAAAGAACGTTGAACCCACTCCTTCATCTGATTTCGCCCACATTCTTCCCCCATGCCGTTCGACGATCTTGCGAGATATCGAAAGGCCCATCCCGGTTCCCTCGATTTCACGATTTTGCAATCGTTGAAAAAGGCCGAAGATGCGCTCGGCAAATTGGGGATCAAAGCCACGGCCGTTATCTTTCACTGAAAAGATCCAATTGCTCGAGTCACGCTCCGCCTCTATTCGGATGACGGGTCGTTCCTCGCCGCGATACTTGATTGCGTTCGAGATCAGATTTTGCAGCACTTGCGAAAATTGAACGGAATCGACCACTAGCGAAGGCAGCGGTCCGTGTTCGATGACTGCCTGACTCTCCCGGATTGAGGCCTGCAAGCTGATTTCCGCCTGCGATAGCAGATTCTCGAACGAGATCGGAGTAGTGGGTTGACCTGATTTTCTGAGGCGCACCAATGCCAATAAGCCATTGATGAGATCCGTCATCCGGCGGGAAGAACTCACGATATACCCGATGAACTCGTCGGCATCTTCATCAAGGCGTCCCTTATAACGTACGGCCAGAAGCTGAGAAAAACTAGTGATCGTACGCAGCGGCTCCTGAAGGTCATGACTGGCAACATACGCGAATTGCTGTAACTCCTCGTTGAGGTGTTTAAGATCGCGCGTGCGCTCCTCGATTCGAGCTTCCAGATCTGTGTTCGCCGTCTTTAGATTTTGGTTGGCGACATCGCGTTCGTAGAGATAGCGCAGGAGTGTGTTGTAAAGCCAGATAATTACCCCGATCATGATCAGGGAACCCATAGAGAAGAAGACGAAGCTCCAGTGTGAAAAGGAGTGCTGGCTGTCCAGAAGGCCTACTTCTTCGCGCTCAAGCTGCTGGAGAAGGACATCGGTTTCTATCAGGATCTTATCCATCTCATCCTGGCCCTGAATGACATAGGTTGATAGCTGGTCGTCGGTTAATTTCCCCTGGCGCTTGAGTTCTACGGTTTGTACGGCATTGTTCACCCGTTTCTGGACTAGCGCAATAATTCGCTCTACTCTGGCTTGGTCACGCCGGCGATCCTTCACGTCCTCGCGTGTCTGGCTGATCAGCGATTGAAGCGTATCTTGGGACTGCTGAAGAGGCGATAGATATCGCTGCTGACCTGTAAGGTAGTAACCACGCTCGCCGGCTTCTGCATCACTTGCATGAGAACGCAACTGAATCACAGATGCGGTTAGATTCTGCACGTCCAGCAAACGCGTTTCGCGGTGCTCCGCCGATTGGTTCGCGAAAAAGAATACCAGGCTAAACGCGAGCGGAACTGAAAAGAGGAAAGCCAGCCGCTGTCGAGTCTTCTGATGCGCTGGCAAAGTCATTGAAATACTCTCTCACAGTCAGGAGCCCGCAGAACGCGACCATTTATCCTGAGAACCCCAAAAGGGCATAGGAATTCAAGCTATGAGTTTAAGGATTCCCTATTGGCGCACCGAGCTCTGCTCGAATCGCGTCCGCTATACGGCGTGTCCACTGCTCTACAGCTTCTTCAGATTCAGCTTCGATCATCACTCGCGCCAAGGGCTCGGTGCCGGAGAATCGAACAACTACGCGGCCGCTGCTTGCGAACTCGCGTTCGGCGGCCGCAATCTCGCTCTGCACTGCCTGAAGTTCCGCCAACGGACGCTTGTTTTTCACGCGAACATTGACGAGTTTTTGCGGAAAATTCTTTATTGCACGAATCAACTCATCGAGCGACTGTCCGCTATCCCGAACAATCTCAAGAACGCGCAACGCAGTCAATAATCCATCGCCAGTAGTCGAATATTCCGAAAAGATAACGTGGCCCGATTGCTCGCCGCCGAGCGCCGCTCCGCGTTTCAGCATCTCTTCGAGCACGTACTTGTCTCCAACCGGCGTTCGCAGCATCTGAATGCCGTGCCCCTGGAGCGCTTTTTCCAGACCCAGATTAGACATCACCGTCGCTACTACGATGTCGCCCGGCAGCCTGCCAGCCTTTTTGAGCGAAGAGCCCGCGAGGAAGAGCACTGCGTCTCCATCGACGATCTTGCCTGACGGCGAGACAAACAGGGCGCGATCGGCATCTCCATCGAAGGCGATACCGAGATCCACATCTCCTTTTCTCACGCGCTGCTGAAGAGCTTCCAGATAAAGCGAGCCGCAGTTCAGATTGATATTCCGGCCATCCGGGGAACTACCGATCCAGCTGACTTGCGAGCCGAGGCGCTCAAACAATTTAGGCGCGATTTCTGTCGCTGAGCCGTTTGCACAGTCAATTGCGAGGCGTAAGTCGAATTTGCCGGTGACAGTTCCGGCGAGATAATCCGTGTACAAATTCTCCAGCAACGGATCCACGCGAAGATCCTCGGCCGTTGCTTCCTCGCCGCCGGCGAGCCACTCGCCTATGAGTTGCTCCAATTCCATTTCGACGTGATCCGGGAGCTTGTAACCGGAGTGACCGATCACTTTGAGGCCGTTATCGTGGTACGGATTGTGAGATGCGGAAATCATTACGCCGGCCACGAAGGGACCGATCCGCGTGAGATAAGCAACTCCGGGCGTGGTGATGACGCCCGCGAACCGCGCCGAGACACCGGCGCGCCTGAGCCCACCCGCTACCTGAGCAGCCAGCCAGGAACCGCTTTCCCGGGTATCCATACCGATAACGACCTCGGCGCCGGAATCGTTGGATTGCTTCTTGGAATCCTGACGCGCCCAGGCACCGAGAGCAACTCCGAGAGCGTGCGCCGTCCTCGCATCGAGAGGCGGCTCGCCGGCAACGCCCCGAATACCGTCAGTCCCAAAGAGCTCTCGTGATAAAGTTCCGGAGGAAATACCCATGCAAGTCTCTATATTAGCCGCTATACAAGTGTTTAGCCTCGCCTGACTTTCTCTATCTACGGCATCGACTATCGGCATTGGGGAGATTACACTTGAGAGTGGAAAGAGATGAATATCTCGGTCAAAAGCGAATACGCACTTAAAGCGGTTTTCGATCTATCTGCTCAATATCTGGCAACGTCTCGAAGCGCTCCTATGTCTCCGGTAAAGATCGCCGATATAGCGAAGCGACAAAAGATTCCCCAGAAGTTTCTGGAGCTGATTCTGGCCGGTCTCAAGCAGAACGGTTTTGTCGATTCGCGACGGGGTGCCGAAGGCGGTTATCTATTGGCCAGGCCCCCGGACTCCATCACAGTGGGCGATGTTCTTCGAGCGGTAGAGAATCTTCGAACGACCTCCCAGCATTCGAACGACAATCCTTTTGGCGAGATCTGGAACCGGGTGGACGTAGCGATGTCAGACGTGCTGGACAAAACCAGTTTCGGCGAGATAGCCCGCAGCTGGCAGGAGAAGCACACAAAATACATTCCCAACTGGGAAATTTGAGAGGAAACCGTGGTTTATCAGGATAATTCGTTCAGCATCGGTCGAACACCGCTGGTGAAACTGAACAGGGTAGTGGATGGCGCGAAAGCAACGATTCTCGCGAAGATCGAAGGAAGAAACCCAGCGTGCTCGGTAAAGTGCCGTATCGGGGCGTCGATGATCTGGGACGCCGAGGACCGGGGAATACTCAAACCGGGCAAAGAAATCGTCGAGCCGACCAGCGGAAACACCGGAATCGCCCTGGCGTTTGTGGCGGCCGCAAGAGGTTACCCGATTACTCTGACCATGCCGGACACAATGTCGCTCGAACGTCGGAAGGTGCTCAAGGTTCTGGGCGCGAATCTAATTTTGACGGAGGGCGCCAAAGGGATGAAAGGGGCGATTGCAAAAGCGGAAGAAATTCGGGCTTCCGATCCCGATCGCTATTTCCTGCCCCAGCAGTTTAGTAATCCTGCCAACCCTCGGATCCACTTCGAAACCACGGGGCCGGAGATTTGGGAAGACACGGATGGTTCCGTGAACGTTTTAGTCTCGGGCGTGGGAACCGGGGGGACGATTACCGGCGTTTCCCGGTATATCAAGCAGGAGAAGAAGTGGCCTCTTATCTCGATCGCTGTCGAGCCGACGGGCAGTCCCGTGATTACACAAGCGCGCAAGGGCGAGGAACTCAAACCTGGTCCTCATAAGGTCCAAGGTTTGGGTGCGGGATTCATCCCTGAGAACCTCGACCTCTCAATGGTTGATCGCGTCGAGCAGGTAACAAATGAGGAATCGATCGAAATGGCGCGGCGATTAGCGAAAGAAGAGGGAATATTGAGCGGCATTTCCTGCGGGGCGGCGGTAGCAGCCGCAGTTCGAGTGGGGCGGGAGCCGCAAATGGCTAACAAGAAGATAGTCGTGGTCCTTCCGGACGCCAGCGAACGCTATCTAAGTTCTGCGTTGTTTGAGGGGATGTTCGAATAGATAGCACTGTTACTTATCGTTGAATAACAATGATATATAGGCAAAAAAATGTTTTGACAAAAGCAACTCTTTTGTAGCTTTCTGCGTTCTAATAAGTACATCCCCATAACAGGAACGGGTGCTTGCACCACCACCCAAACCCAAGCACCCGTTCTTACTTCAAATCAAAACAAGCTCAAATGCGCCAAGGTGCATCTCAAGCGGCTACCGTTCCTTTGGTGTGCTTCACCCGGTGCGACTTGGGAGCTTTGTGTTTCACCATTTTGGGATGGCTGGGATGACTATAGCGCGAATGTGCTTTAGGGGAAGCGGATAATGGCGTGATCGCCAAACCCGACGCACAGACGATCAAAAACACGAGACGCATCATCTTTTTGAGGAGTGCGATCGAGGAACCAACAATCTCGCCATAATGTCCGCGACCGATTCCGCCGATGGATAGGTTATGAAAACGATCTCTTACCATCCCGAAACCGAGATTCTCGAACTGCATCTGCTCAATCGATTAATAGCACGAGAAAATGAAGTCGTCGAAGAACATCTGCTTGTGTGCCACAAGTGCAGGCTCGCCTCGCAAGGACTCTGGAACGATATTAAACTCATTCGAGCCGCGCTGGGTTGAAGTGCTTCACGGCTTCGAATAGAAAATTAGGTTGGTAGCGCTAAGGGGAATCGAACCCCTATTTAAGCCTTGAGAGGGCTCCGTCCTAACCGTTAGACGATAGCGCCACGGCGAAACGGTACCAGTATACGGTATTGGAGATTTTCCAGGCCACCAGCGGGCTAAAGCGCGGCCGGCATAGGCAGGCTGCACTTGCTGAGCGCCCGTGCGATAAGCGCGATGGCTCCGGGTTCGCTTACGCCTTTGGCGACCGAAGTCTCGAGGATCAGCATGCTACGCGCGCGTTCGAGCATTTTCTTTTCGCGGAATGACAGAGGTTTAGCTGTCTGGATTATCACCAAAGCCTTGAAAACTTCGGCGATTTCCAAAAGGCTGCCGCCTTTCATGCGGTCCGAATTCTCCTTGAACCGGTCCTTCCAATCCTGCGGACAGCACGGTCGTCCAGCTGACAAATAACTCAGCACGCGGTTGATCTCACTGCATTTCGTGACTTTTCTTAGCCCCAGATCGGATACGTGCGAGAAAGGCACCATCACTGTCATACTGCTCGAGGCAAGGCGCAAAAGATAAAAACGTTCCTGCTGAGTGCCAAAGGCACGAGAACTGATATTTTCGACTGTGCCAACGCCGTGGTTCGGATAGACCACCTTTTCACCGACCTGAAAGGTCATTCGTGGACCCCTTTTCTCGTTTTGGAAAAAATCAGTTGGAGTTAAACAGCCCTTAGGAATATTAAACCTGCATTAAGCTTTCGTCAATAGAAAAGTGCAGGCTCCACACCTATAGGGGTGGTGTACGGTTAATTCGCCGTAAATTCTTGTGTATAAGTGTCGATGAGGCGGAACACACTCGAGTGAGGTGGTGCTTGGAGTGCTCGAAGCCGGTCTTCCGTTCAGTTCGATCCCTGGAGAGAGAGACCGAAGATAGCGAGGGGAGGCTCAGAGAATATTGGCCGACCAGCTTTCTAAAACCGATTTGACCTTTTGGCAAAATTGGTCGGCTAACGCTCCATCGATCAGCCGGTGATCGAAGGTGAGGGCCAGATGGGCTTGAGAGCGGATAGCGATCGCATCGCCGTCAACTACCGCCGGGATCTTTTCGACGGCCCCGATGCCCAGAATCGCCACCTGCGGCTGATTTATGACGGGCGTGGCGAACACACTGCCGAAACTGCCGAAATTCGTGATCGAGAACGTGCCGCCCTGCACCTCGTCTGGTTTGAGCTGGCGCGAGCGCGCGCGAGTAGCTAAATCGACAATGGCGCGTTGCAGGCCGGCCACGTTCTTTTCATCCGCATTGCGAATTACCGGCACAATGAGACCGCCTTCGAGCGCTACCGCTATGCCGATGTTGATATCCCGATAGTACACAATATTCTTGCCGTCGATTGCTGCGTTAAAGATCGGGAAAGAACGGATCGCCTCTGCTGCGGCCACGGTTATGAAGGGCAGGAAGGTTAAAGAGAAACCATTGCGTGCCTGGAACTCGGTTTTCGATTTATCGCGCAGCTTAGCGATTTTCGTCATGTCGACTTTATGCACGGTGGTGACATGCGCAGAGGTTCGCTTGCTCATCACCATGTGCTCGGCGATTTTCTGCCGCATGGTGCTCATGGGCTCGGTCCGAACTTTTGCGGATTCGGCCAAAGGCAGAGGCGCAGGAGGGGGTGCGGGCACAGTTGCAGCCTGCTGAGACGCGGGAGGCGCGGCTGGCTGGGCGGGAGCAGCGGCATAGGTCCGTGCGGCTTGCGATGACATGTAAGCCTCAACGTCCTGCTTAGTGATGCGCCCGCCGGCTCCTGTTCCTTTTACCTGGCTCAAGTCGATGTTGTACTCGCGAGCCATTTTGCGCACGAGCGGTGAAAGGGGCCCCTGATCTTCGTTTCCGTCGGTCTGGGTCGCGGATGGAGCGGGTGCGGGTGGCTGGGCAGCAGGCGGCGGCTCGATCGGGTAGGGTCCGGCGGATGACGAAACCGGCGCTGGCGGCGCAGCCGGTGCCGGACGCGATTCGCTAGATGGACTCGCTACAGCCGACGGCCCCACATCGACCTTAGACGGCTCCGCGGGCTTGGTCGGCTGGCTGGGAGCTTCGGCCGGCGCAGCAGCCGCCGCTCTTGATGCGCTATCACCGATGCGCGCGACAACCGAGTTGATCGCGACAGTAGCCCCCTCCTGAACCAGAACCTCGCTCAGCACGCCGGCTGCAGGAGCAGGAATTTCCGTATCGACTTTGTCGGTCGATATCTCGAACAGCGGTTCGTCCCGTTCAATCTTCTCTCCCGGCTTCTTCAGCCAACGCGTAAGCGTTCCTTCCGTGATACTTTCGCCCATCTGGGGCATTACGACGTCAATCATCGAATCTCCTGCTTCTGTTCTAAAGGACTCGCAAAACAGAGCGTCGAAGTGATTCCAGGCTGCTCTCCTTTTGCGTGCCTTGGCCTCGCTAGTTGGTAACCAAATATATTCGCGAAGGAATTCGCTATCGCATTCATGACCAATTCGCGCTTAGCTCTCGACCCAAGTGTTCGGAGGGAACAGACCGGTTTAGTCAATCCACAAGGAACAATATATTTGAAATAACTGAGATCGGTGTCAAGGTTGAGCGCGAAGCCATGCGAGGTAACCCACCGGCTAATGTGAATGCCGATCGCGGCTATCTTCGCTCCGTTCACCCAAACACCCTCATATCCCCGCTGCGGAATGCGCTCTGCTTGCACTCCTACCGCTGCGAGCGCCTCAATCAAGGCCTGTTCCACTCCGTGGAAATAGGCGTGTACGTCGCGCTTCCATTCTCGCAAGTCGAGGATCGGATAACCGACGAGCTGTCCGGGTCCATGATACGTCGCGTCACCACCTCGATCAGTCTCGTAAAATGCTATGCCAGAACGCTCCAGCACGTCGTGAGTCGCCAGAATATGTTCTTCTTTGCCGTTGCGTCCCATGGTGATGACGTGCGGATGTTCGACGAAGAGCAACGTGTCTCGGCCCTCGCCACGTTTGCGCTGTTCGACCAAGCTCTGTTGAATATCGAGTGCCGGCCCGTACGGCAAACGGCCCAGATCGATGCATTCCAGAGTTCTCATCATGAAATCTGCCAAGAGTCGGACGCCACTCCGGCTTCAGATATTAATTGCAAGTCCGTAGACGTTATTGAAGGCTTCGCCTACAGCCTCGTAGATTGTCGGATGCGCATGGATGGTCGCCATCATACTTTCGACAGTTGCTTCCGATTCCATGGCCGTGACCGCTTCTGAAATCAGCTCAAAAGCCTCCGGGCCGATAATGTGTACACCCAGGATCTCGCCGTACGTTTCTTCCGCGATCACCTTGACAAATCCTTCGTGCTTGTCGAGAATTGTCGCCTTACTGTTCCCGACGAACGGGAATTTCCCGACTTTCACCTTGAAACCTTGCGCGCGCGCCTGGGCTTCAGTGAGCCCGACACTTCCGATACCGGGATCGGTGTAAGTAGCGCCCGGAATGCGATTTCGATTGATGGGCCTGACTGGTTTGCCGGCGATAGTTCCTACGGCGACCATGCCCTCAGCGGTCGCCACGTGCGCCAGTTGCGGCGTTCCGGCGACGATATCGCCGATCGCATATAGATTCGGCTCACCGGTTCGCTGATACGCATCCACTTTGACGAAACCGCGATCTAATTCTACTTTGGTATTTTCGAGTCCTATGTTGTCGGTATTGGGCTTGCGGCCGACTGCGACGAGTAGCTTCTCGAACTCGAACTCTTCCTTGTTGCCGTTGGCCAGGGTGGCGCTCAAACTGACGCTAGCCGAATTCTTGCGAATGTTCTCTGCCTTGGCGCCCGCCTCAACCCGGATGCCGGACTTCCTGAAATGCTTTTCGAGTTCCTTTGAGATCTCTTCGTCTTCGACGGGCACGAGGCGGGGAAGCATCTCGAGAATAGTCACCTGTGAACCGAAACGATTGAAGATCGACGCAAACTCGACGCCGACTGCGCCGGCGCCGATAATTCCAATCGTCTTCGGAATAGCCGCTAAATCCAGGATTTCAATATTTGTCAGGATCAGATTTTGATCCGGCTGCAAACCTGACAGCATCCTGGCTTCAGAACCACTGGCGAGGATAATATTTTTCGCTTCGACGGTTTGGCTCTGCTGACCGCTCACCTCAATTTGCCCGCCGCCGCGCAGACGAGCATCGCCCTTAATTACATCGACCTTGTTCTTGCGCATCAACATCTCGATTCCCTTGGAATGCTTGGTTACGATTTTGTTCTTGCGCTCGAGAACTCGCGGATAGTTTAGTTGAGGATCTTTGCAATCAATTCCCTGTGAAGCCGGATTTTTAAAGTAATCCCAAACATCGGCGGTGTGCAGAAGAGATTTTGTCGGAATGCAACCAACCAGCAGGCAAGTGCCGCCCAGCCTTGGTTGCCGTTCTATCAAAGCGGCTTTCAGGCCGTATTGGCCAGCGCGCACGGCGGCAGAATAACCACCCGGTCCGCTGCCGATCACCGCTACGTCGTATGTCATTTTCGTCTCAAGTGTAGCATCGGGCCCTTATTTTACAGCCACTTCAGGGCCCCGGCCGGCTTTCTCGAAACGCGTCCTCCTCTGAAGACGTAGCTTAGTAGCAGAGCCTGTACTCTACTCTGTAACGGCTGCTGAGAGTGTCTTAGGCGAGCAGCTCGTTATAGCGCCAGTTCCGCACCGGCGATGCGCCTACATCGCCTTGGTAATGCTAGGAAGTGGGAGAGAAAGTCCACTCCTGATTAGAGTCACCCGAGCAGGAATTTTGTTGAACGAGGCTACCATCGGCTGTAGATGCGCCTATGACATCCAGGCATTTCCCGCTGTTTTCCAGTTGTAGCGTGTAATATCCATCGGAGCTGCAAGTAACAATCCAGATCTGATCGGACGTGCCGTTGTAATAGCCTTGTTGAATCAGAGCTCCATCGGCGAGCTCCGAAGGTCCACCTCGAACGCCTAACGACCAATTGCTGTTTCGCGCGGTGATCCTGTAACCGCCTTTGACCGGAGTAAGCGTGAATTCCTGGTTTGTACCTCCCACGCATGTCCATTGACCGGCAAGATCGCCGGCGCCTGTCGCCTTCGGGCTATTACCAATGCTCAGACATTTCCCGCTATTTCGCGAGACGATTTTCGTGGGAGTGGGAGAGAACAAAGTCCACTCCTGATTAGAGCCACCCGAGCAGGAATCTTGCTGCACGAGGGTGCCATCGGCTGTAGAGGCGCCTATGACATCCAGGCATTTCCCGCTGTTTTCCAGTTGTAGCGTGTAATATCCATCGGAGTTGGAAGTAGCAATCCAGACTTGATCGGAGGTGTTGTTGTAATAGCCTTGTTGGATCAGAGCTCCATTGGCGAGCTGCGAAGGTCCACCTCGAACGCCTAACGACCAATTGCTGTTTCGCGCGATGATCCTGTAACCGCCGTTGACCGGAGTAAGCATGAATTCCTGGTTTGTACCCCCCACGCAGGTCCATTGATCGGCGAGATCGCCGGCGCCTGTCGCCTTCGGACTATTACCAATGCTCAGGCATTTCCCGCTATTTCGCGAGATGATGGTCATCCAAGTGCCTGGGACTGCGATCGCGTTGAGATCCGCGTTATATTTGGGCTCGGTGCCGGTTCGCCACTTAACGTAGTCGAAACTCCAGCGGTAGTTTTGGCTGAAGATCTTGCCGCTGTAGCTAATGTCGGTATCCAGCGCGTGCCCGAACATAATATCGGCCCGCTGGCGATAGACATCGTTTTTGCTGTAACTCCAATACCAGGCGAAAGCGGGATCCAGCAGGTTCGTGATGTCCGGAAGATATTGCATGCATCCTACTGAGCAGGTGGGACCCGTCGGATCGGGATTGTAGGCCAATTTGTGAGTTGTCTGATTGTAGGCATTTGCCCAATCACCGTCGAGCATCATTTCGATGGCTGGCGGAACCCGGGCATCCTGTGTCAGTTCAAAATAATCGATCAGGGCCTCGGCCGCGAGTCCATCAAAGAAGGGTTGATGGAGTTTATAGCCACCCAGGACAAAGATGCGTTCCAAATCATTGATCAAATAGGTCGCGGCTTGCTGCAATTTCGGATTGCGAGGCTGGCCGACCCGTTCGGCTTCCATGTAGGCTTCGGCCACATAAGCTGTTTCCCGGATGACCGTGTCGGAAGGGCCGCCTGCGTTCCAAGCAAATGCCGAATTCGTCGCTAGCAAGATCACTGCTTGTTTGTAGCTAGCGTCGCCGGTACGCTCCCAAGCCATGCGGAGCCCGCGAGGAAAAACGCGCCATCCGGGGATTTTCCCGGAATTCGAGATCACATAGTCACGATACTGTCGCGCAACATTAAGGGCACAGCTATTCCAGAAAGGATCTTGTGTGTAGTCGGCAATCTGATAATAGACGCGCGTTCCGTCGTAATACCAGACGTCCTGTTCCCAACCAAAACCGTAGGTTTTTCCGTTACACCACTTCCGGCCGAGTGTCAGCATGTCGTTTTGCCATTTGGCAAGGCCTGGGGGGCCACTTGCTCCCGCTGCAGTTGGTGTCTGGGCGCAGACCAAGCCGGAAAAGGACGCCAGGATCGAGAGGCCGAAGAGCCATCGGCTAATCGTGCTCCATGCGGCGGCGGCCAGGCTGCGCCGATAAACCGAAATTGATGCGGCCCTATCGAACCATCCTCGGTATGTGGGCTCAATTAGTGTTTGTGGTGAATAGTTACTCATGCCAAGCAACTCATCGGCGGTTTCCTCGTTAACCGGTAGCGTGGAAGAATCGGGAAAATCCGATGCGTCAGTTGCCGAGCGATTGCTGCGGCCAGGGGTGAGATTGCCGTCGGAAGCTGCCGCGTAAGCGGCTCAAACCAAAATCGCCAGAGAGCTGGTAAGTCCTTTCGCCTCCCAACCCAATGCGATGCTACGTATCATAAAAGAAAGGGACATGCGTTCGATTTTGTGTGCCGCCGTGGTGTTCTGTCTGCCGGTCTGCTGCGCTGCTCGCCAATCGGAATCGCCCCCCGGTCAGCCAGCCGTTGCCAAAAGACCGTCACCGCCCGGCATCTTGCATAGCGTCGTCGTGAAGGGAAACCACCTTTATCCATCCGACGCCATCGTCAAGGAGAGCGGATTGAAGGACGGCGAACGCGTTGATCGGGCAACAATCGACCGGGCCCGGCAGAAGCTGCAATCAACGGAACTGTTCAACAGTGTTGCCTACCAATACCGGATTGGAGCCGGACCTGCCCCCACTTACGATGTCACCTTCGAAGTTGCGGAAAATGAGCAGCTCTTCCCGACGCGCTTCGAACGGCTCGGCATGCCGCCGGATGCTGTACGTTCCTGCGTTCGCGAGCACGTGGACCTCTATGCCGATCGCATTCCTGGCACGGAAGGAGTTTTGCATCGCTACACTTCCGCAGTTGAGCAATGCATCGCGCATGGCAAGGGAGACTTGAAGGTGAAAGCCGTCATTTCAAATGACGACCCGCAGCAACTGACCGTGCTCTTCTCGCCGGATACGCCCGCGCCGACGATCTCTCAAGTCGAAGTCTCAGGCAATCAAGCCGTAGACACGGGAACGATCCTGCGAGCGGTGAACCAGGTAGCCATTGGCGTGCCGCTTTCCGATATGCGTCTGAAGCTGATATTGGATGGAACCATCCGGCCGCTCTACGCAGCAAAGGGGTACGCGGCTGTGAGCTTTCCGAAAATCACCACCGAACCGGCGAAAACCAACCTCGGCGTGATTGTCAAAGTGGAAATCAAAGACGGACCTTCTTTCAAATTCGGTTCCATCCGGTTCCGCGGCAGCGGTATGGATGAGGACGAGATTCGCTCAACAATACCCTTCAAATCGGGGCAGACTTTCGACAGCGAAAAAGTGGACAATTACCGTCTCGACCTGATCCACAAGATGCGCAGGCGCGGATTGTTAGACGCAAGCGTCAGCGTTGAAACCCAACCGGACGACAGTAACCGCGCCGTCAATCTGATCTATAACGTCACTCCCGGCGCGACTTACAATTTTCAGACACTGGACATTCGCGGTCTGGATATAACAAGCGAGCCGGTGATTGCCAAATTATGGGGAGAAAAGCCCGGACATCCTTTCAATCCCGATTACCCGGAGTTCTTCCTGAAGCGCGTCCAGGAACAAGGACTGTTCGATCATCTCGCGGACACGCACTCGGACTACACGGCTGATGCTTCAACCCACAACGTTACCGTTCACCTGTATTTCAAAGGAGGGGAGTCGAAATCAGAACAGGCGCGAAAGAAGCAGGAAGAAGCCGAGAAGAATCAGAGTGACGGAAGCTGGAGTCCGTACCCTTACTTAAAGAGGGATGCGCCGCCTCCGCGCAATTTCTGAATAATCGCTTCGGAATCGTAGACGCAGCCACCCCATATTCCGCCGCTCGCGTGTTGCAGGGCAGCCCACAGGCGCGTGTCCTCTGGAAGAAGCGGATCGGGTCGCAGATCGGGGCGGGCGGCACGTCTCGATAGTCGATCACGGCCCTCTTCCGGCGAGAATAATTTCCCGCTTTCTCCGATAAAATTGACATTCCCTTCGAGCTTGTTGCGATCGATGACGATCTCAATGATGTCGCCGTCGCGTAGCTTGCCAACAGGACCGCCGGCGAGCGCTTCGGGGGAGATGTGTCCGATACAAGCGCCCGTCGAGACGCCACTGAACCGGGCATCGGTTATCACTGCGACATGTTTACCGAAGGCCAGGTGTTTCAGCGCAGATGTTATCTGGTAAGTCTCTTCCATTCCGGAACCCATTGGGCCGCGGCAGATCAGCACAATCACATCGCCTTCGCGAATTTCTTGGGATTTGATCGCGGTAATTGCATCGTGTTCACTGACGAAGACGCGCGCCGGACCGCGCTTTCTGTACACTCCATCGGGATCGACCACGACGGGATCGATAGAGGTGCTCTTGACTACCGAACCCTCGGGCGCCAGGTTGCCGTGGGGGAAACACACAGTCGAAGTCAGCCCACGCGATCGCGCGCTGTCCGGCGATAAGATTACATCGTCTGCATCAATGCCGTCGAGTTTCTTGAGACGGTCGCGGAAGCGAACGCGCCGCTCGGAATCCTTCCACCAATCGAGCGTGACATCGAGCTTCTCGCCGGAGACATTCAGGGCGTCTGTATTCAACAGGCCGGCGCGGCGCAGATGGAGCATAACTTCAGGCACTCCGCCTGCCAGAAAAACCTGCACGGTGGGGTGATTGCGTGGGCCGTTGGGCAATGCGTCTACCAGTCTGGGCACGCTTCGATTGATTCGGTTCCACTCCGCGACGGTCGGCCGTTTCAGTCCGGCGGCGTGGGCGATCGCCGGAATATGCAGCAGGAGATTGGTTGAGCCGCCGAAAGCCGCATGGATAACCATAGCGTTCTCGATGGCGCTTTGCGTCAGAATGTCGCGCGTTCGCAGTCCCAGTTCAATTATCCGCAGCAAAGCACGCGCGGTGCGGCGGCCCATGTCGAGCCAGGCGGGCTGTCCGGAAGGCGCCAGCGCCGCGTGTGGCAACGCCAGACCGAGTGCTTCGCCGACCACTTGCGAGGTAGCGGCTGTGCCGAGAAACTGGCAGCCTCCACCCGGCGACGCACACGCCCGGCAACCGGCGAGCGCTGCTTCCTCGAGAGAAATCTTTTGGTGAGCAAAACGCGCGCCTATCGATTGGACTTTGCCCGCATCCTCGCCGTGCTCCGGCATGAGCGATACGCCGCCAGGTATGAGTGCGCAGGCCGAATCGTGTGTACCCGCCAGGGCCATCATCATGGCAGGTAAGCCTTTGTCGCAGGTTGCCACTCCGATCACGCCGGAGCGGGTCGGGAGTGACCGGATCAATCGTCGTAGGACGATCGCCGCATCATTGCGATAAGGGAGCGAGTCGAACATGCCGGTTGTTCCTTGCGTTCGCCCGTCGCATGGATCGGTACATGCTCCTGCGAAGGGAATAGCCGAGAATTTCTTCAGCTCACGTGCCGCTTCGGCCACGAGTAAACCGACTTCCCAATGCCCGGTATGAAATCCGAGGGCGATTGGCCGTCCATCCGGAGCGCGAACACCTCCATGTGTGCTCAGGATCAAAACCTGTTTGCCAAGAAGAGCAGCGGGCTCCCAGCCCATCCCAACGTTCTGACTCAACCCGAACAGGTTGCCGGATGGTTGTTCGCTCAACATTTCGGCCGTGATGGGCAAGGCGCCTTGCGGCCCGGGAGCGTGCGTTGCGATATCGAAAATATCGGAATTATTGGAATCTATAACGCTTTCGAAATTCATTTGATGCTTCTCTCGAGGACGGTTCGGCTACACTCGAATCTATTAAATGGAGAGCGGGAAACGTGAGACTACGACCATTGCCGTTTATCCCGGCTCGTTCGATCCGCTCACGAACGGGCACCTCGATCTCATCACACGAGGTTCGCGTCTCTTCGATCACCTCATAGTAGCTATCCTGACCAACACCCATAAACAGCCGCTCTTTTCCGTAGAGGAGCGCCTTTCTATGTTAAGAGAGACCTGCGCGCCATTTCCGAATGTGGAGATCGATACATTCGAAGGACTGCTAGTCGAATACGCTGCGCGCCGAAATGCGCGCGTGATCCTTCGGGGCATTCGCGCAGTCTCCGATTATGAAGCCGAGCTGCAGATGGCACATTTGAATCGTCGGATGCACCCTGAAGCGGAGACGGTTTTCTTACTCGCCACCGAAGATTATTCGTTTATCAGCTCACGCATGATCAAAGAAATCATTACGCTCGGGGGCGATGTTGCACAATTTGTGCCGGGCGCCGTACTGCGATCCCTTCGCGCAAAATTTTCTTGAAAACGTTAATCTGGAAGTTACCCTCTATGCAAGCCACTCTTGAAATAGCCGAACGCATTTCCACTATTAGTGTCTCCTCCACCATGAAGGTGGCCGCAGATGCCGACCGCCTTCGCCGCGAAGGGGCGGACGTTGTCGATTTCGGAGCCGGGGAACCTGATTTCCCTACCCCCGCAAATATAAAGCGCGCTGCCATTGAGGCAATAGATGGAAACTTCACGAAATACACCAATACCGCCGGCACTCCCGAGCTTCGCGCGGCCATCTGCGAGCGCCACCGGCTCGATTTCGGCACGAATTACACACCCGCCGAGTGTCTGGTTACAGTAGGCGGCAAGCACGCGATCTTCAATCTCGTACAAGCGCTAATCAATTCCGGCGACGAGGTTATCATTCCGGTTCCATACTGGGTCACCTACAAAGACGTGGTGAATTACGCTGGCGGCGTCTGCGTGTTTGTAGATACCGACGAGAATAACGGATTCGAAGTCTCGGCGAAAAGCATCGAGCAGCACATCACTCCCCGAACCAAACTTGTCATCATCAACTCGCCTTCCAATCCAAGCGGCGGGGTGATCTCACAACCTGAGTTCGCGAAGATCCTGGAGCTCACTTCCAGGCGTGGAATTTACCTGATGTCGGACGAGTGCTACTGCCACTTCGTTTACGAAGGCGAGCCTTTTTCTATCGCGGCTAGCGCCGGAGCGAAGGACTCGGTAGTAGTGGCTGGGTCACTCTCGAAAACTTACGCCATGACAGGCTGGCGAGTCGGATTTGCCCTCGCTCCGCCGCCCATCATCAGCGCTATGACAAAGCTTCAGAGCCACTCGACTTCCAATCCGACTTCGATCGCGCAGAAAGCCGGGCTGGAAGCGATGAAAGGCCCTCAGGAATCGGTTCAAGAGATGCTCGCCGAATATCGCCGGCGGCGCGACTTCGTCGTGAAACGCCTGCGCGAAATTCCGGGTGTGACAATCAGCACTCCGAAGGGCGCGTTCTACGCTTATCCCAACATCTCGGTAGCATTCCGGAGCGGCCGGGTGAAGAATTCCCTTCAATTTGCAACCGCTCTGCTGGAACGGGCGCACGTTGCCGTAGTACCTGGAGAAGCGTTCGGAACAGATAGTCACGTACGGATTTCTTACGCCACCTCGATGACGGAACTTGAGCGCGGCCTCGATCGCATTCATAAATTCATTGATGGAATGCGTGCCTGACACGACGGATCTGACATAGGAGGAACTCCGTGGCGACCGAGCTTCTTTCCCTTGATTTGCAGATTGACGACAACCTGGAGCACTATGAGCTGCTGAACGGCCGAATGGTCGAATCAGAAGAGTATAGAATTCATATTTCGGTGATATGAAATCTCTACTCGTTGTTCTCTTCAGCTCGTTCGTGGCTCAGGCTGCGTTTGCCGCAAACTTTACCGGCCACTGGACCTACCGCAACGAAGTCAATGGCAACGTCCGCGAGACATCTTTATATCTCAAGCAGGATGGCGATGCACTGACCGGATACATCTTCTCGCGAAACGAGAACGACTCCATTCAGCACGGAAAGGTAAATGGCAACAGCATCTCGTTCGAAGTCGTCCGGGACGTCTTCGGGGAAGAACGCAAATCGGAGTACACGGGCCAACTGGAAGGCGACACGCTCGTGCTGCAGATGCCCGGCTTTGAAGACCGCCGCGGCCCGCAGATTCACTTGAAACAGGCTTCAACCGAAGCTCCGGGGCCGATGCCGGAAGCGCCGAAGAAAATTTCTTTGCCGGAGGCCGGTCCTGTTCCCTACAACGGGCTGGCTAAAACACCGCCCATGGGCTGGAACAGCTGGAACAAATTTGCGGGGAAAGTGACAGATCAGCTAATCCGGGAAACCGCCGATGCCATGGCAAGCAACGGCATGAAGGACGCCGGGTACACATACGTCAACATCGACGATACATGGGAAGCCGGCAGAGACGCGCAGGGGAACATACAAACGAATTCGAAGTTTCCCGACATGAAGGCGCTGACCGCTTACGTCCACAGCAAAGGTTTGAAGATCGGCCTCTATTCGTCGCCCGGTCCGAAGACTTGTGCCGGTTATGAGGGAAGCTACCAGCACGAAGAGCAAGACGCGAAAACGTATGCGACCTGGGGTTTCGACTATTTGAAATACGACTGGTGCAGCGCAACGCAGGTATACGATTATCACTCGATGCCGGCAGTCTACGCGAAGATGGGCAAGGCTCTTGAAGACTCCGGGCGCCCGATTGTGTTCAGTCTTTGCCAATATGGCGTCTTCCATGGTCCGCAATGGGGCGCGCGCGTCGGCGGTAATCTCTGGCGCACGACCGGCGACATTAGCGACAACTGGAAGTCAATGTCTCACATCGGCTTCGATCTGCAGGAAGGGCTTGCGCAATATTCAGGACCGGGACATTGGAACGACCCGGACATGCTCGAGGTCGGCAATGGCGGAATGACCGAAACCGAGGATCTCACGCACATGAGTTTATGGAGTCTGCTCGCTGCCCCATTGCTTGCGGGCAACGATCTTCGCAACGTGCCTCCAGAGACCCTCAAAATCCTGACCAACAAAAATGTGATTGCGATCGACCAGGATCCCCTGGGCAAGCAAGCCACGCGCGTAGCAAGGAACGGAGACCTGGAGGTTTGGGCACGTCCGCTGGCGGATGGCGGAGAAGCAGTTGGACTCTTCAATCGGGGTTCCGACACGGCTAAAGTGACTGCCAGCAGCGCTGACCTGAAGATTAACGGGAACTTCACGGTGCGTGATCTTTGGGCCGATGCCGACCGCGGCAAGTTCTCCGGTGAGTTCTCAGCCGATGTTCCCTCGCACGGCGTCGTCCTGATCCGGCTCGATCCGGCAAAATGATGGCAGCGCTACGGCGCGCCTGCAGCCAGTCTCTGAGCCGGAATCAGAGCTTTCGGCGAGCTCATTACTAACCTGCCGTGCTGCACGCCTTTGGTGCCTATGAGCAAATCCGCGATCTTCTGAAGACGCCGGGAAATACCTTTCACGATGATGACCTCCAGGCAAGTATCGTGGTCCAGATGGGCATGCGTGGTCGCGATGATCAGATCGTGATAGTCATGCTGCAGATCCATCAGCTTTTCCGGTAAAAGCCGGGAGTGGTGATCGTAAATCAGAGTGATTGTTCCTACCGCGGGCGATTCAGGCGACTCGACGGCGGCAGTTACCAAACGGTCCCGGATCAAGTCCCGGAAGGCTTCCGATCTATTTGTGTAGCCTTGTTTTCCGATGAATCGATCGAAGCGCGTGAGGAGGTCCGAATCGATAGCAACTCCAATCCGACTTAGCCCTGCCATATTGGTTTTTCTACTCACAACGCTTATAGGATAATGGAGCGAAGCAGTAACACGAGATAAATATACGTGTTACTCAATCGGGCATCACCCGACCACGGCATGCACATTCCCGATGGCTATTTAAGTCCTTCGACCTGTGCCGTCTTTTATGCTGCGTCGACACCGTTCTGGTACGTGGCGCTCCGACGCGTGAAACGCGTGCTGGCTACACGGACCGTACCGTTGCTATCGGTATTCTCCGCGTTCTCATTCGTGGTGATGATGTTTAATCTTCCCTTGCCCGGCGGCACCACCGGCCACGCGGTTGGCATGGGAATGGCTTCGATTGTGCTCGGTCCCTGGGTCTCGCTTCTTGCGATTTCGACAGCCCTTCTGATTCAGGCTCTCCTGTTCGGCGACGGCGGTATCACTGCCTATGGCGCGAATTGCTTCAATATGGCGATCGCCGGCTCGCTGGCGGCTTATGCGGTTTACCGGCTGGTTGCTTTTCGCGCATCTCTTGGAGGAATGAGGCGGGTAATTGCCGCGGGGCTCGCGGGATACATCGGCATCAATCTCGCTGCCTTGTGCGCCTCGGTCGAGTTCGGCTTGCAGCCGATGCTGTTTCACAATGCAGCCGGGGTTCCGTTGTACGCGCCTTATGCGCTGCACATTGCAGTTCCGGCGATGATGATTGGTCACCTTACGTTTGCCGGCCTGGCGGAGCTTGTTCTTTCAGCCGGCCTTGTCGCATATTTACAGCGCGCCGAGCCCATGCTTCTTCGAAATACGGCTCCGGATGCTCCCGCTCCGGAACAAACGGCCGGCACGGCAGTGCGCTTCGCGAAGGCATGGCCTTCTGCCCGCAAGCTCTGGTTGATTGTCGCCGTTTTCCTGGTGCTCACGCCCTTAGGCATCCTGGCCGGAGGAACTGCCTGGGGGGAGTGGCGCGCGGCAGATTTCGGGAACCCGGGCGCGCGAACTGCTATCGCGCGGTCGTCGGGCCATCAGCTTCCGCCTCAAACAACACCCGCGGGCCTGCTTCGGCTTTCGTCTCTCTGGACGGCGCCCCTGTCCAACTATGCTCCATCTTTTGTTCGTAGCGCTGGGTTCGGTTATTTCGTATCGGGCGCGATGGGTGTGGGAATCATCATTTTCGTCCTGTCGTTCGCTAGTTGGATCAACACAAAGTTTGGCCCTTCGCGACGAATGCGCAGAGGCTTTGTCGAAAGAACGATTGACTCGCTCATGCATCTGTCTCAAGAAGCTCTCTACGCCGAGAAGATAGCACGAACTCCGGGACTGCTTCAGCGGCTCGACCCGAGAGTCAAGCTGGCAGGCTTGGGCGCACTCGCGTTCGCCGTCATTGCAGTTCACCGATTGTGGCTTTTGTGCGCACTATTCTTGTTCAGCATTGCTCTGATCTGGTTTTCCAAAATTCCCTTTCGCATAGTTGCCGTACGTGTTTGGCTCACGGTTCTCGGGTTTACCGGGATGGTAGCGCTGCCCGCGCTGTTTCTGATTCCGGGCCAAACGACCTTTTCGCTTCCCTTGCTTAACTGGGTAATTACCCGGCAAGGGCTCTCTTCCGCGGAGTTTCTGGTGCTGAGAGCTGAAACCGCGGCCACACTGGTGCTGGTCGTGATATTGACAACGTCATGGCATCGCCTCTTGCGAGCGCTGCGGCTGTTAGGGATTTCCGCAACTCTGGTGATCATTCTCGAGATGACATACCGCTACATCTTTGTCTTCTTACGGTCGGCTAGCCAGCTGTTTGAATCTCGCCGCGCGCGTCTGATGGGTTCTATCGATCCGGCGCAACAGCGTTCGTCGGCGAGCGCGATCGCCGGCGCCTTGCTTCACAAGAGTCTTTCGTTGAGTGATGACGTTCATCAGGCGATGCAAGCGCGAGGTTTTCGCGGAGAGATCCGCCTCGTGGACGATCTGTCTATGGGCGCCACTGACTGGCTTAAGCTGACCGCAGTTTTCGTGTTTGCCGCCGCGGCGATCTGGGGAGGGCGATGAGCGCGCCGGCATTTGATATCAGGAATGCCGGCTATTCGTACGAACGAGTGGTCGCGCTCGAAAGTGTTTCGCTTCAAATCAGGCAGGGTGAGCGCATCGCTCTGGTTGGCGCCAACGGTTCGGGCAAATCCACTCTCCTTCGTCTGCTCGCGGCACTGAGCTTCAGCAATAAGGGCGAGGTTCTCTTCTTCGGGCAAGCCCTGACGGCCAAAGCGATGGAGCAGGCCGAGTTTTTCTATAGTTTTCGACGACGCGTCGGGATTGTGTTCCAAAATCCTGACGTGCAACTGTTCATGGCGAGCGTGTTCGACGAAGTCGCTTTCGGACCGCTCCAGCTTGGATGGTCGAAAGAGGAAGCTCGCGAACGCGTTGCAGACACACTTTGCGCCATGGGCATTGAATCGTTGGCAGAGCGTCCTCCATACCGTCTTTCCAGCGGAGAAAAAAAGAGGGTAGCGCTTGCTTCGGTCCTGGTGACCGAGCCGGAGATCGTTTTGCTGGATGAACCGGCTGCTACGCTCGATCCTGCCAGCCAGAACACGATTATCAACCTGCTCGGGTCTTGGGCTGGAACTTCGCGCACTGTTGTCACCGCCACGCACGATCTCGATTTACTCGAAAGCATTGCCGATCGCTGCATCGTGCTTCAAAAAGGCTCGGTTGCCGCGGAAGGCGAGCCCTATTCGGTATTACATGACGGCCGCTTGTTGGAACGCGCGGGGCTTGTGCGCCCACAGCATCACCGCCACGCCGCTCCATCCGCCAAGCCTCACGGTCATCTCCATGCAGATGATCTGGTTTGAGCGAATCGATCGTTCCAGGAATTAAGTAGTCTTTTTGGTTACTCTTAAGAAATGGCGACGGCGGCGGTGAAACCCCATACGGAAGACCTGGTTGTGGACTCACCCGGCGCCGCGACCATCCGCTTTCATTTGGAGAAAGAAGAATACCGGCTGGGCCGCGCGCCGCTCAACGAGCTGGCCTTCCCTGCCGATCATAAGCTGTCCCGAGAGCATCTTCTGCTGCAAAGAGCCACGGAAGGCTGGGTATTACGGGACTTAAACAGTCGAAATGGCACCTTCGTCAACGGAATACGTATCGCAGAGCCAACTCGGCTGGCACACGGAGACCGGGTCATGGCCGGTCACTTATCGATTCGTTACGACACGTGCGGCGAGTTCAAGGATGCTAAGGTAAACGAGATTAAATTCGTCGAACAAGAACTTTCAGGGGCGAGAACGACCGTTTCGCTGAATCTCCAGTCCGCGCTCGAGAAAAGCACAGACCTCGCCGGCCGGCCCACACTGGAGAGTACGCATCTAGGGACACTGGTGCGGGCGGCGCGCGAGCTTGCCGGGCAAGGCGCGCTGGACAAATTATTCGAGCTGGTTCTGAGTTTCTCGCTGGATGCCGTGAACGCGACTCGTGGGGTGGTGATGACTCGCGAGCCGAACGGCGATTTGAGAACACGCGCAATTCGGGGCGAGGGCTTTCGCATCAGCAGCATGGTGCGCGATCTTGTCACGAACGAAGGGAAATCTCTGCTGGTTCGCGATGTCAGGTCCGATCAGGATTTTGCGTCACGAACGAGCATTCTGATGCAACAGATCCGGAGTATTTTGGCAGTTCCGCTGCAGACGGACGAAGCGGTGATCGGGCTGCTGTATCTCGATTCCCTAAATTTCGGGCGAGAATTTACCGTCGAGGACCTCAATCTTGTTACGGTGATGGCTAACATTGCCGCCATCCGCATCGAACATGCGCGGCTGGTACAGCAAGAGGAATCAAGAAAGGTATTAGATCACGAGCTCGAGCGAGCTGCAGAAATTCAACGACGATTATTACCTTCGCAAGCTCCGGAGGTTCCCGGCTTTGACATAGCGGGATATAACGCGCCATGCCGGACAGTTGGCGGCGATTACTACGATTTCCTGACTTATTCCGACGGACGGGTAGCTCTTTTGATCGGCGATGTTTCCGGGAAGGGATTGGGCGCAGCGCTGCTGATGTCGAGTCTGCAGGCGCGTGCGCAAGTATTCCTCGAGAATCCGGACGATCTGGCTGAACAAGTCTCCAAACTGAATCGCAGTGTCGCTGGGAATTGTCCCGGCAACTGCTTCATTACCTTCTTTGTCGCGGTTCTCAATTCCGCAAGTGGTGAGTTGGTTTATTGCAACGCGGGGCACAACCCGCCGCTGTTGATCCGCCACAGCGGCAATGTTGAATCGTTAGAAGCGAGCGGCATCCCGCTCGGGATTTCACGGGCGGCGCAGTATCAGCAGAACAGTTGCCGGATCGAGAAGGGCGATGTTCTGGTCTTGTTCAGCGATGGCGTCACAGAGGCTCGAGGTGTCGATGGGGAGCAGGAATTCGGAGAAGATCGCCTCATTTCGGTTGTGCAGGGGGAACGCGATGGTTCCGTTGACGACATCATCGAACGAATCAGGGGAGAGATTCTGTCCTTTTCAAATGGATCGCCAGCTTCTGACGACATCACGCTGGTTCTTGCCCGGCGTGGCTGACGGTGTTTCGTCTACTCTCGAAAATTACTGATCAGGACAACATCGCTGGGCCTACTACCGCGGGTAATGGCCTCACCATAGGTCAGCCGCTTCAGCGCGCCGCTATTGGAATCAGTTCTCCAGATAAGCCTCTTTGGTTCGAGGCCGGGCTCGGCTCTTTGAAGATCGGGATGAATTGTTAAGACATGTCCGTGCTCTTCACTGATCAGAGCGGTTTGGAAGCGATCGATTCTTCCGACAGCCTCACAATGGCGCGACTCGTAGAAGAGCGCGGGCGGAAATCAATTACGCGCTAGATCGCTCTTACTGTTGGTCGACGCAGATTGGTTGCTATCCGCATCGAGATACTCGATCCAGCCATCCATCATTTCCTTCTCGCTGGCGCTGCCCCAGCGGACAACCTTCGTGGGGTCCGGGTTGCCTGCTTTATTGGCCGAATTGTCGAATCTGGCGAGCACTTCAATGCGAGTACCGGCGGGGAGATAGATCGGATCCTTTGCGCGATACGTGAACTGCCAGTTGAAATCGTAGGCGGGCACAAAAAGCAGGGTCTGCTTCTGGCCGTCCGGCAGATCGGCGACAATACGCATGGACTTGCCGCGCAGGTGCATGTGCGGCGTGAGGCTGGTGATGAGAACGTTCTTGGTGAAGGTATGGCATTCGCTAACGGCGTGATCGGGATCGCCTGCCGGTATCATAAACATCTGGTTCGATAAATCGATTCGACGAGAGATCTGGCGCGGCGGTTCTTTCGCAAAGATGAGCCCAACGCTGGTGCGGTCCGTCTCGACTTTACCGGTCGTGCGCGAATAGTGAATTTGAAAATTCAGGGTGGCTCCAGCCGGAATCTTGCGAGCTGTGCCGACCGGGTATACATCGGGCCCGCGGCCTGGCAGATAGGAACTGATCAGACTTCCCAGATCGGAGCTCTTCGAACCGGGAAACAAGCCGTTATCGTCGACGGAGCAGCCGTTGTCGATCACAGGCGCGTCGGGGCGAACCCATTCGAGGGAACCTTGGCGGATGCGAATCCAGCGAGCATATTCAGTCGCAGGGTTGCTGGCCGGCTTGGCCTTCGCGTCCGTCGATTCCGCCTGGTCAGCGACAAAGACGTGAGCGTGATGGACGATTTTACGATTTCCGGGCCGCAGCTCCGCGGCGATAATCCAGCGGTCTTCCTTGAAGTTGGTGGGTACATTGACGTAGGTGTACTCATCCGGACCGGTAGCATCGAGGCGGTGTTCGGGGATTGCGATCACTACATCCGGTTTACCGATCTTCCAGCCATCCGGGAACTCGGGACGCGGCGGCATATCTTTGGGATCGCCCTCCAGCTTGGCGCCCTCGACCCAGGCTTTGATCGTGTTGATCTCAGATTCGGAAAGGCGAGGATCGTTCGACCAATGCCCGTATCGGGGATCTGCCTTCCAAGGGGGCATTTTGCCGGAGATGACAGCTTCACGGATGGCGGCAGCCCACGGACGGACCTCGGAGTAAGTCAGCAGTGACATAGGAGCAATGTCGTTCGGGTGATGACACTTGACGCAATGCTGGTAGAGAATCGGTGCTACATCGTGACTAAAGGTGGGTTCCGGGGATTTCGCCGTATTCGTCGCACCGCATACAGCGAGAGAGGAAGCAAGCAAAAACGCAGAGAGCAGGGCGAGTGTTTTCATGAAGCGGTGTACTCTATTGCCTCTACTTCTATTAAACCGCATCACGGGATGGCGACTCAGTGCGGCTGGGTGAGCTTTGGGGAGCATGAGCAGGCGGCGCTGTCCGAAGCACGAATTAAAGTGGTGATTACGGTGATGTTTTAGTGAAGCGCGTTTTTGTACAAAGTTTCGGGTGCCGTACATCGCAGGCAGATGGCGCCGCGATCGAGGCGGCCCTCGAAGATCGGGAGTTTGTGATAGTTCGCGATGTGGCCGCCGCGGACCTCGTCGTTCTAAACACGTGTACCGTGACGCACAGCGCCGATGTAGATACACGACGCATCATCCGGGGATTGCGCCGGGATTATCCGCGAGCCGAGATTCTGGTTACCGGCTGCTATGCGCAACGCGCGCCGGAAGAACTGGCCGGGCTGGCGGGCGTGCGCTGGGTGGTGGGCAATTCGCATAAGCCGAAAATCCCGGAGTTGCTGGCGCAGAATTCGGAGAACTATCACGGCCAGATTCTGAATAGCGACATCGCTCGCGAACGCAAGTTTGGCGCGACGCTCGTGCGTGGCATCCGCGGCGACCGTACGCGTCCGAACCTCAAAGTGCAGGACGGCTGCAGTAACCGGTGTTCGTTCTGCATAATTCCGAGCGTGCGCGGCCCGAGCCGCAGCGCACCGGTCGAGAGCGTAGTTGCACAGGCGCGCTTCCTGGCAGACAGGTATTGCGAGATTGTGCTGACCGGCGTCAACCTGGGACGGTGGGGCCGCGATTTGACGCCTGGCTCCCGCTTTATCGATCTGCTGCGCGCGATCCTTGAGCAAACAGCCGTGCGGCGGTTGCGAATCAGCTCGGTAGAACCGATGGACTGGTCCAGCGAGCTATTAGAACTGGTGGCGCGAGAGGAACGTGTCGCGAAACATGTGCATCTGCCGCTGCAATCCGGCTCGGATACCGTTTTGAAACGGATGTTCCGCAAATATCGCATCCGGCATTATGAGAGCCGGCTGGAAATGGCGAGACGGCTGATGCCGGAGGCAGCGATTGGCGCAGACGTGATGACAGGATTCCCGGGCGAGACAGAAGAGGAATTTCGGGAAACGGCGCGATTTGTAGAAGAGCAGCCGTTCACGTATCTCCACGTTTTCACGTATTCAGAGCGTCCGGGCACGGCAGCCGCCGAAAGTGGCGAGCCCGTGCCGGTGCCGATACGGCAGGAACGAACACGGATCTTGCGGGACCTGTCGGAGAAGAAAAATCTCGAGTTTCGGCGCCGCATGATCGGCC
This sequence comes from Terriglobia bacterium, assembly GCA_963738555.1. Taxonomy (GTDB): domain Bacteria; phylum Acidobacteriota; class Terriglobia; order Bryobacterales; family Bryobacteraceae; genus Bog-105. The sequence continues at coordinate 24,848 of CAVTXN010000021.1, read as the reverse complement.
AGACAGTGCCGGCGGTGACATTAGAACAACGTGGCTGGGCATTATCCAGTAACTTCCTGAAAGTGCGGATGACGAGAGAGCGCGAGCCAAATCAGATGGCCGAACTCGAGATCGGTCGAGTGATAAACGACGGATTACAGGAAGGAAGTCTGTTCCAGGTACTCCAGCCGGATCAGCGCTTGTAGCCGAATTTCTGCAGAAGCTCGATACGCGCCGACACATGAGCGGCCGTCTCGACGCCTTTGGGCGAGCTCCCATCGATGACGCCGAGAATGCCGCGCCCCTGTTCGGTTTCCGCAATGATGACCTCCACGGGGTTGGCGGTCGCGCAGTAGATGCCCGCTACTTCCGGGACTGCCTGAATACGGCCGAGTACGTTAATCGGGAATCCGTTACGCAAAGTCACGACGAAAACGTGGCCGGCACCGATCGCAGCCGCATTGTCAATGGCATTTTTCTTGAGCGTATCGTCGTTGCCGTCAAACCGCGTGAGGCAGTCCCCGGAAGCTTCATTGAAGGCCACACCAAACTGAAGATGGGGCGACGTGTTGACGATTGCTTCGTAAATATCTTCAACGGATTTGATGAAATGACTCTGGCCGACGATGATGTTGGCTTCTTCGGGGATGGTCAGGCGAACGGCTTTGAGTTCCATGATGGACAGGATAGCGGGAAGGTGTTTCTATAATTGCGGGTAGTGCCAGAGCACCCGGAGCAGGCCAGGGAGCGCGCCGCCAAGCCCAGCAAACAAAAACACAAACGCGGAGACCAGTTAGAGGACGGAGATCTGCTGGAACACATTCGAGGGCTGCCGCACGGCCGCACTACCTTTAAGCAGCTGGTGCGCGAGCTAGGGTTGCAGGGCGAAAAGCGGGATGCGCTCGAAGACGCACTCGACCGGTTGACCGACAAGGGACTGCTGGTGGAGTTGCGCTCGGGTCATTTCATTGCGACTGGAGCGAACGCCGAATACGTGACTGGCCGCCTTTCGGTGCATAAAGACGGCTTCGGATTCTTGATAGCAGATTTCGCACTACCTGACACAATTCGCGGCGACATTTTTCTTCCACCGCCGGAAGCAGCCAAAGGGATGCACGGAGATCGCGTGCTGGTTCACATCACGCGGCTCGGCACCGAGGGGCGGGCAGAGGGAGAGATCGTCCGGATCCTTCGCCGGGCACACGTCACCGTGGTAGGGGAGTTCCGGGTGCGGAAGCGGGGCAACTTTGTAGCGCCTTCAGACGACCGATTGCGCGAGTGGATCAGAATTCCGGAGGGCCTGGAGAAGCCCGGGCGGAACTTAGCCGTGGACCGCGTGGGCGCAGATCTGCTTCCAGATCGGGCGCAAAAGATCGAATCGGCCGAAGACATGGACGGGATGATCGTGAATGTCGAACTGCTCGAATTTCCACAGGACGGCGAGGGCGCGGTAGGGCGCGTCATTGAAATTCTGGGCCACCCGGAGGATTTCGGGGTCGATGTCGAGATCATTATCAGAAAACATCACCTGCCGCATACCTTTCCCGAGGAGGTGATTCGCGAGGCAAGAAAAATTTCGCGCGAGCTTACCGCCGCCGAGCTCAGCGGACGGGAGGATTTTCGCGACTTCGAAATCGTCACGATAGACGGCGAGACGGCGCGCGATTTCGACGATGCAGTCTGGGTAGAACCTGTGCCCAATGGCAATTTTGCAGTACAGGTGCATATCGCAGATGTGAGCCATTATGTGCGGCCGGAATCGGAGATCGATCGCGAAGCGCTGCTGCGAGGCACCAGCGTGTATTTCCCGGACCGCGCGGTGCCGATGCTACCCGTCGAGCTATCTACCGACATCTGCTCGCTTCGGCCGCAGGAAGACCGGCTGGTTTTGTCGGTTATTCTCGAGATCGACCGGAAAGGAGATATAGTCTCACAGCGGTTCACAAGGGGTGTCATTCGCAGTGTCGAGCGCATGACGTACACAAATGTTTTTCGTGTACTCGAGGGCGATGCCGCGATGCGGGAGCGGTACAGCACGCTGGCGGATCGTTTCGAGCTGATGCGCGAACTGGCGCTAATCCTGAACCGGAAGCGGACCCGTCGCGGATCGATCGATTTCGACATGCCGGAGAGCAATATCGAGCTCGACTTATCCGGACAGATGACAGGCGTCACGCGCGGCGAGCGCAATATTGCGCACCGCATCATTGAAGAACTCATGCTGGCGGCCAATGAAGCGGTTGCGACGCATTTAGAAGCGGCCGGCATTCCGGCGCTCTATCGCATTCACGAACCGCCGGATGGCAAGCGCCTGATGGACTTCGAAGAAATTGCGGCGCACTTCGGGTATTCGCTGGGAGCGGGCGCGGTGCCGGCCAAGAAGTTCGACGTGACGATACGACGACCACACAGCAAGACCGGCGGCCGTAAAGGCCAAGCGCGACACGGTCGAAACGAAATTATCCTGCCGCAACAAACCGACATTTCGTCGCGTAATTATCAGCGTTTGATCGCCAAGATCGCGGGCAAGCCGGAAGAGCGGATTCTGAGTTACCTGATGCTACGCTCACTCAAACAAGCGCGCTACAGCAACGTAAACGAAGGACACTTCGCGCTCGCAGCACCGGCTTATACGCACTTTACATCACCCATTCGCCGCTATCCGGACCTGATTGTGCATCGCATCCTGGCAAATCACCTCGATGGCCATCAACCATTGTTGGGAGACGCAACGCTGCATGAATTGGGGAATGATACTTCTTTCACGGAACGGCGTGCCGCAGAGGCTGAGCGCGAGTTGATCGAGTGGAAGAAGGCGAAGTTCATGGAGGAGCGTGCAGGCGAAGAGTTCGAGGCGCTGATTATCAGCACGACGAAGTACGGCTTCTTTGTGGAGTTAACGGAGCTGTTTGTGGAAGGATTGGTCCCGATGGAGACGCTGCCGGGAGATCACTTCCGCTTTCACGAAAACGGACGCAAGATTATCGGAGAGCGGACTCGTCAGACCTTCGCGATCGGTGACCGGGTACGCGTGCGCCTGGACCGTGTGGATACGGTCGAGAGGAAGCTGCAGTTCGGATTAGTGACCGGCCGGGAACGTAGCAAGAAACGGCGAGGGGCGGGATAAAACGGAAGTTTCCCTTACTCGAGGATTTTGCTATTCGAGAACCTGGACGAACTCGCCGACGATCTGATATTTTTCTTCCTCCTGATCCAGATCCCAGGACGGATATTGCGGGTTGAGGCTCTCGAGGCGAATGCGAGTCTGCAAAAAACCCTCTTCGGTGACAGTCTTTTCGCTCTTGTAGCGTTTGACGGTGTACTGGTTGTCGTCGGCCAATTCTGAGTTGCGGACCAAGACCAGGCGATTGGTGCGCGAGCCCACTACCCCGCGTCGGAACACACACAAGCTTCCATCGGGAATGCGCGGCTCCATCGAGTGACCCTGGATACGGGCTACGAACATCTCTTCATCGAGCCGCAGATCGGGAGGGACCTCGATCCACTCTTCGGCGGTTACATCTTCCGGATTCGTGAGAAATGGTCCGGCAGCCACGGCCAGCGAGTAACGGGGAAGGTGCGTACGGAATTGTAAAACCTCCGAAGGCACGTGCTCGCGATAGAGCTCGCCCAGAGTGCGATCGAAGCCGCGCACCGTCACCGCTTCGCGGTCGGTCACACGAACAGATAAGGATGCTTCGTTTTCGAGATGTTCCAAAACAGCTGCGCCGCCGCGCTCCTGTGACCAGGACGCGAGTTCCTCGCCCAGTTCGGCCAGGACTTCGACATCTTCTTCGTCTCCGATCACGTGCCAATCACGCCGCAGGCGAAAGTAGAGACGATCGGTTACCGGGTCGAGCAGCAGGACTCCGATAGTTTTCACGCCATAGCCGGGAAGATCGGACAGAAGCAGAGAGAACTGCCCTGACTTGGGCGTGTAGTCACTAAATGAAAGGACGCGTGCCGGCATCGGAAACTTTTTACTGCGTTTGGAAACGCGGAATGATGACTTTCAGGATTCAGCTTATCGCCTGAGAGTGGAGAAGCCAATACTCCGGAGCAAGCTAAGGGGTAGCAGGGCGGGAAGGGGGAGCGGCACTGGCGTAGTATCCTTTGCGGGCACGGACGTGGACATTGCCCAAATCCACCACAACCTTTAGGTTCCGGTACGACTTCTCAGATGGGTTGTCGGAGACGTAGCGCAGGATGTACTGGGTGGTCACTTCGCCGGCAATGTCGGCGACCGCCCGGTACATCTTTGTATCGACCGCCGATTGGTAGAGCCCGGTGCCCACGGTCAACGCATAATTGCCATCGTCGGACGGATGAGACAGGTAGCCGTCTGTATCCTTGTAGACATCTCCCAGGGGATAGACGACGCGTCCTCCGGTCTCGACGGCCAGGCGCACGAGATTGTTGGTGCTCTCATTGGTAAAGCCGAAGGCCTCGGTACTGATGCAATAGATGGTTGCCATGTTGCGCACGGCCAGTTCGATGACTTCATTGAGCGAGTGCTTGCTGGCGTTATCGTGGCCATCTCCCACGATGATGATGATCCGACGCGGCTCGATCGGCTCGCCATTCACGAGCTTACGGCTGGTACAGGCCAGATAGATTGCGTCGTAGAGCGCGGATCCGCCGCCGGGTTTCAATTTGCGAATCTTGTCAACCATCGGCTCAGGATCGTCGGAGGTATTGACAGCGATCTCCGCATCCTGCGCGTAATCGATCAGGTAACCCGAGTATTTAGGGTCGCCGGTTAAAAGCGTCTGAATCAGCTCAACGGTAGCATTCTGAAAATTCTTCCAGTGAATCCGGCTGGCGTTGCTCATGTCCAGCAAAAAGCCGATCACGACGGGCTGATTTCGCTCTCTAGTGAAGTAGCGGATGGCTTGCGACTTATTGTTTTCGAAGACCGTGAAGTCTTTCCTTTCCAAATCGGAGACGAAGCGCCCTTTCTCGTCGGTTACGGTTACCGGAACGATGACTTCGTTCACCGAAACGCGAATCGAGGACGTGTCACCGGCAGCGGGAGGTGGAGGAGGCAATGTCGTTCCAGAACTGGAACTCTGCTGGGCGAATACCGGCAAGGAAAAAGCGAATGCTATAGAAAAGCCCGCCGCGACGATCAACTTGGGAGGATACATGCTCTAAAACTGCACGGAAAGGAATGGCCTATGAGGATTATACCGATAGCCGTACTGTGCGCTCCATTGAGATCTTGCGGATAATCGGGACAATCTTACAGATCAATCAAGGGCCGCAGCTAGTACTTATCGCGAGGATTCAAATTCGGCGCTCATCCATGCGAACATAACTTCAAGAAGAAAAAGAGGATCATCCCATCATCGCTGCGTACCAGGTAGGCCGGCGATGTCATCTCCCGAGGAGGAAGAGGAAATTGACGCAACGAGATTCCGATTTGCCCGTGAGGCGAAGTGGCCCAGGGCTTCTCTCGATCGTGGTACCTGCGTATAACGAGGAGGAAACGCTAGCAAGAGTCGTGGAAAAGCTGCTGCGGGTGCCTTGTCTTCTCGAGATCGTGATCGTGGACGATTGTTCGGCTGACCGGACACATGAGATAGCTCAGCGGCTCGCTGCGCAATTTGAGCAGATTCGAGTCTTACGCCTAGCGCGAAACAGTGGTAAGACAGCCGCTTTGCGCGAGGGTTTTGCGGCGACCAAGGGTGAGATCGTGATCGTCCAAGACGCCGATCTGGAGTACGATCCCGACGAAATTGCCGATCTTGTCGAGCCTATACGGAAGGGAGTCGCCGATGTGGTTTACGGCTCGCGATTTCTGATCCGAAAGGCGGCACGAGTACTCTATTTCTACCACTTTGTGGCGAACAAGTGCCTGACATTGTTTTCCAATCTACTCACGAACGTAAATTTATCGGACGTAGAGACCGGTTACAAAGCTTTTCGGGGAGAAATCATTCGCAACATGATTATCACCTCGAGCGGTTTTGGATTCGAGATCGAGGTGACAGCCAAGGTATGCAAACTTCACTGTGCGATTTTCGAAGTGCCGATAAGCTACTACGGCAGAACCTACGAGCAAGGCAAGAAGATCGGGCTGAGTGACGGTTTCGCAGCACTCTGGTATCTGGTCCGCTACAACCTGTTCATGAGCCTGAAACGATCGTACAGGACTGTGCCAATGTTAAGGCAGGTGGAACCGCTCGATAGCCGACTGGGAGAATTTGGCCAGAGCGCCCCTTGGATCGCGAAAGTACCAGGGCGATCGCGAGAACACCGAGATCGTGCGTTGACACCGGGAACAGTTGCCTGACACGCCACCGGGCGCCCTAAATCCTATTGTTTGCTGCGAAAACTCGTAACTCCACGAGTGCTTCACATTACGTGAGTTTAATGTGAATTTCAGGATTATTTCACCTTCCGTTTGCGAACATGGCTATGGAAGCACAGAGTGCTATCTAAGCTGTAAATAGGAGATATCTCACAATGAAAAAGATCATGACCGCTGCCCTCGCCCTCTCGTTCCTCACCGCTGGCGGAGCTATTTTTGCACAGAACACCTCGACCAGCACCGACACCATGAAGAGCACGAAGAAGTCAAAGCATCACAAGAGCAAGAAGACCGATACGAGCAGCACGACCAGCACGACCAAGTAAGGTTTTCGGCTAAATTATCCGTAGAGCGCGGCCAGGGTTTCAGCCCTTGACCGCGCTTTTCTTTTAAGGTGTGTCGAGAATTGCTGAGGCGGGCCGATCGGCAATCGTCCCGCAGATCGTCAACCCACTGCGGTGGGAAGTGAAGCTAGCGGTGAGCTCTGTTGCGCCGGTTGAGAATCGAACGTAACGACGGGGGCCGCTTGGCGGGGCGGTTCTCACGACGAAGCTCGAGGATGAGGCCGATAATCAGGCGTTCAATCTGATCTCGAACAGCTAAGTATGTCGCTTCATCGCAGCCTATGGGATCTTCGACCCGCCACTCGGTTACCTTGACCGGCAAACCCGCTGGGAGTGGCCGGCCACTCATGTTGATGATGAGATCAATTTTCTGAAGATCTATCGCGCTGAGATCTTTGGCATGCTGGTCGTCCAGACTGATGTTCTTAGCCGCCATCACCTGCCTGGTTAGCGGCTGGATTATGGGAGCAGGAGCCAAGCCGGCGCTCGATGGTTCCATGACGTCGGATCCATAGGCGCGTGCGAACCCCTCGGCCATAGGACTCCGGCAGGAATTGCCGATACAGAGGAATAAAACGCGCTTCGAAGATGCTTTCATTCCTGATTGGCTCGACAATCGCGCGGACATTCTACTTTTTCAAGTGTAGCGGGCTTGAGATCCCTCTCTTTTTCAGCAGTAACTTTTTGAACGAAGAGCTGGTGGACAGGCGATTGAGGGCTCAACTCAGGGTGGAAGGTGGACGCCATGTGCCGGCCTTGTTCAACGAGGACCGGGGTGTTTCCATAGGTCGCTAGAACAAGAGTGCCGGGGCCGACTCGGCGAATGATGGGGGCGCGGATGAAAACCGCCTCTGACGACCGGCCCCGGAGGTCGATGCGCGCGATTCGGCTATCGATCTGACGCCCATAAGCATTCCGCTCGACGGCGAGATCCATGAGACCGAGCGAGGGCTGCGTAGGGTGCGAAACCTCCGAAGCAAGAAGAATTGCACCGGCACAGGTTCCGAAAATTGGCTTCCGAGCACCAAAGGAACAAATTGGGGCCAGCAGATTTTCAGTATCGAGTAGTTTCAGCATGGTTGTGCTCTCACCGCCAGGGATAATCAGCCCGTCCACCTGATCGAGATCGCGTATCGTGCGGATTTCGAGCGCACGCGCACCCGCGCGCTCGATCGCTTTACGGTGTGCGTCAAAATCTCCCTGCAGCGCAAGGACCCCTATTTGCGCTGGCACACTCATTTGTGGCGCGCCGTTACCAGCCACGGGTCTGCATCAATTCGCCTTCGGGCAGTTTGGAAATTTCGAGGCCAGGCATGGCTTCACCAAGTTCCTCGCTGGCTTCGAGCAGCTTAACGGGATCACGGTAATAAGTTGCGGCTTTAACAATGGCCTTAGCGCGTTTCTCGGGATCGGAAGACTTGAAGATACCGGAACCGACGAAAACGGCCTCCGCGCCGAGTTGCATTACCAGGGCGGCATCAGCCGGGGTGGCGATTCCGCCCGCGGAGAAGTTCGGCACGGGGAGTTTGCCATGTTCGGCAACATACTGCACGAGCTCGAGGGGAGCCTGCAGATTCTTAGCCTCGTGCACCAATTCCTCTTTACCGAGGACTGTAAGCTGCTTCATTTCCTTCACGATGGTGCGAATGTGCCGAACCGCTTCCACGATGTTCCCGGAACCGGCCTCACCTTTGGTGCGGATCATGGCTGCGCCTTCCGCGATACGCCGCAGAGCTTCACCGAGGTTGCGAGCACCGCACACGAAAGGAACCTTGAAATCGTGCTTGTCGACGTGATGCTCCTCGTCGGCGGGTGTGAGAACTTCACTCTCATCGATATAATCGACACCCAGCGCTTCCAGAATACGGGCTTCCATAAAATGCCCGATCCGCACTTTTGCCATGACCGGAATCGAGACCGCAGACATAATCTCGCGGATGATGCGGACCTGCGACATACGCGCCACTCCGCCCTCTTTGCGAATATCGGCGGGCACGCGTTCGAGAGCCATCACGGAAGCGGCACCGGCACGTTCCGCGATAACCGCCTGTTCGGCGTTGACCACGTCCATGATGACGCCGCCCTTGAGCATCTCCGCCAAACCTACTTTTAAACGAAATTGGTCCGTTTCGAAATGCATGTTCAACTCCTTCAAGTTCTAAATCGATTCTTCTCCTAGACCAGTGCGGGCATAGGCTCCGGCGCCGTCCGGGCGTGTTGTGAAGCCAGCTGTTCCTTAGCGATGGCGCCCAGAATGGCAATCCCACGCGCGATGGACTGGGGCGGAAGACCGCCAAAACTGATCCGTAAACCGCGACGCTGGGTGAGCCGCATCGAAAAACAATTGCCGGGCAAGAAGCTGACCCCTCGCTCCTCAGCGCTTTTCAGCAAATCCTCCGCGAGCAGAGGTGGCGGGAGCTCCACCCATAGATTCATTCCCCCTTCGGGACGCGTGAAACGGCTTCCGGGCGGCAGGTGCGCTTCACAGCTTTCCAGAGCCGCTTGCAGCCGCCCGGCTCCTGCTTCGCGAGTACGTTTCACGTGACGGGCTAATTCTCCGGACTCTGCAAAACGCAGCAGCACAGCCTGCGAGAGCTGGTCCGAATGCAGATCGCTTGTCTCTTTTGCTTGGGCCAGCCGCGCCACAACCGGTTGAGGCGCGATCACCCAGCCGACGCGCAATCCTGGGAAGGCGACCTTGGAATAGCTCCCGATGGAAATCACATTGCCGGTTTCATCCAGCTGCTTGAGGGATGGCAGCGATTGCCCACGGTAGCGCAAATCGCGATAGATTTCGCTCTCAACGACAACTACCCCGAACCGCTGCGAGATACCGATGATCGCCTGCCGCTGCTGCATGTTGAGGGTAACGCCAGTGGGATTCTGAAACTCCGGTGTTACGACGAGCAGCCGGGGCCGATGCTGGCTCACCAGAGCCTCGAGCGCGGCCGGTTTAAATCCTGACTCATCGAAGGGAAGCGGGATGAGTGTCGCTCCAGCGCGGCCAAATACTCGCAATAATCCGTGATAAACCGGCTCTTCCAATACCACCGGGACATTGTCGGTAATGAGGACGCGGCCTAGCAGATCGAGAGCCTGCTGGCAGCCATTCGTCACGATCAGATCGTCGCCAGACCGTGCTACTCCATCAGCAATGCTCTGCGCCAGCAGATACTTACGCAGGGGGCCATAACCGTATGGCGATCCGAGCTGGAGGATCTCAGTCGCCTGCGGGCTGTCTATGACTTGCTTCGACAGGGCACGGAATTCGGCGATCGGGAAGCGGTCTTCGGCCGGACGAGAGCTGGCAAAGTTGATCGATACATTAACCGGCGGTGCAGCCGACGGCTCGTCACGGGCGAGCACGGTCTGCCAATCGAAGGGTGCCGCAGGCGGCGTGCCGCGCGCATTTCTGGGACTTCTGCTAACTGCGACGAAGCTTCCACGTCCCACCTGACCTTCCAGCAGGCCAGCCTGCTCTAAGATCGAATAGGCTGCCGAGACGGTCGTCCGGTTCAGTCCAAGTTGACCAGCCAATTCTCGAGTGGCTGGCAGGCGATCGCCGTGTTCTAATGTCCCGGAATTAACAGCTGCTTTAATTGATTCAGCTAACTGCCTATATAGCGGAAGATCGGAATCGTGGTCCAGAGACAGATGCGCCAGAAGCTTCAAACCTGATCTATCATACCAATTTGGACTGGTACTGACCAGCCAATTCAATGGTGTTGGCTCTGCAAGAGGGGCTTTAAATGGGACAGGCTAGGCTAGGGTTGTGAGCCGCCTATGGCGTGGTGAGAGTACAATTACCCGAAGAACCCCGCTTCTCGCGCTGATTGCATTGGCATTGCTCGGAATCCGGCCATTCTCATCGCCGGCGGCTGAGCCGCAGAAGCGAAAGGATATAGAACCAAAGTCGCAGGTTTTGCCGCTTCCGCCACAGCCGCCAATGGCCCTCAAAGCAGATACGGAGAGTCTCGATTTTCATCTTTCTCCGCTCTTGAAAACCGGCGGTTTAGCGGCTCAAATTCACCAGAGCCTGAGTGACCTCATCCGCGATACGCACGGCGAGACCATCGTGAAATTACGCGCGTTTGTAGCGGGCGCCGGGGACGCACGGCGGGTGGAAGCCGAGGTTTCAAGGCTGTTCACCGAGCGTAAATTGCCGCTACCAGTCCTGACCGTGTTGCAGGTCGGAGCGCTCGGGGACGAAGCAGCGAAGGTCGTGATCGAGGCGGTTGTTGCAACGCACCGCGTCACCAATCCTAACGGCCTCGCGTTTTTTGCCGGACAAAGCGGCGACTCGCTTTCTGCCGCTTTGGCCAAAGTCAAAGAGAGTGCGCGAGCGCTCTCCGTGCCTCCTGAAAGTATCCTGACAACGACCTGCTTCACCTCGCGGCTCGATAATTTTGAGAGCCTTCGGGCTGGTATTGCCGAATCGTTCCCTCACGCCAACGTGAACCTGGTTCAGGCGGTGCGGGACCCGGCGAATGATGCCAGCACGTGTCAGGCAATTGGCCAGCTCTCCAAATCGCCCGGCGACGGTCTGGTTGTGCTATCGCGGGAGCGCCGCACTGCACTGGTAAGCGCTAAACAACTCGTCCTCACCGGACTCCAGCTCTCATTCGGCAGTTTCTTAGATGACGCACACGAAGCTTTCGTCCGGCTACAGCGCTCTGCGACTGCTCTGGACGGGGTCGAAGCACCGGTTGAAGTGAATGTGTTTTCACTCGACCCTTCCGGCGGTTCCGCGCTGCAAAAAACCACGGCAGTGCCCCCCAGCACTTTCTCCGCTCAGATGATAGAGGGGCTGCCATCGGTGGACGCCACGGCCGGCATTGAAGCCGTGCTTGCCGCCGACGTGCCAGCGCCCGCGCTTCGTTGATTTTGAATTTTTCGGAGTGTCACCTGGCAAGCCAATCGGGTCTATACTGCAGAGGCAAGCCGGCCACAGCCTCTCTGTCAAGTCACGGTCCCGCTTGCCAAAGGAGGCTTTTGTGTCTGTGGTTTTACGCGACTATCTGACCGGCAAGAACAGCCAGGCTCCGGAACCAGGTTATGCGGTCGAATTTGAAAACGGATCGGGAAGAGTCGATTCCGAGGAGCAACCCGCGTGCACATTCTTGGTGAAAGACGAACGCCAATGGCATCGATTGACTACCAGCGATCCGTATCAGCTGGCGATGGCGTTCATCCGCTCCGAATTCGAAGTGGAGGGAGATCTTCCAAGCGCGGTCCGGATCTTCAGGAAACGGTTCTTTCCGTACACCCGGCCTAGATTGAAAACTCTTCAGGCCTATTTGAAACAGAGACTGAGGGCAGATTACCGGAGCGGCTCGACTGCGGCAGATATCCGGTTTCATTACGACCGGTCCAATGAGTTCTATCGCTGTTTCCTCGATTCGCGAATGGTGTATTCCTGCGGGTATTTCGAGAATCAAGACGCAACTTTGGAAGCGGCGCAGTTGGCGAAACTGCAACATATCTGCGAGAAATTGCGGCTGCGACAGGGGGACAGGTTTCTAGACATCGGCTGCGGTTGGGGAGCCCTGGTGATGTATGGTGCCGAACACTACGGCGCTGTCGGCACCGGCTTCACGCTCAGCCGTAATCAACTCGAGTGGAGTACGGCGAAATGCGAATCGGCGGGTTTGAGCGATCACGCTTCTTTCGGAATGAGCGATTACCGCGCAATCGAAGGAACGTTCGACAAGATAGCGTCAGTCGGTATGTTCGAACACGTAGGACCGGTGGCACTGCAGGGCTATTTCGACAAGGTATACAATCTGCTCGAATCCGACGGCGTGTTTCTGAATCACGGCATTGTGCGGCCTTCTTCGATGCGGGCTGGCCCGGAGGCCGTCTTTCTGAGCCGCTGTGTTTTCCCTGGCGCCCACATTGTGCGGCTAATCGACGTTATCCGTTGCGCGGAGCAGGCGGGCTTTGAAGTGATCGACGTCGAAAATCTTCGTCCACACTATGCCCTCACATCTAAGGCGTGGATTGACAACCTCAAGAGAAATCGTGAGCAGTGCCTGAAGTATGTCGATATGCAGACGTACCGGATTTGGCTGCTTTACCTGTCAGCTATTACCGTCAGCTTCGATGTTGGAGAAACAGAAATCCATCAGAGTGTTCTTGTCAAGCGCGGCGCTTCACGACCTTTGACGCGAGATTATATGTATCAATAGTTTTTGAGGGGCGGCCAAAACGGGCACGGGTGTATGGAGCGTGCCGCCGGAAAGGCAAGGGTCTTCCATCCTGAATCTTCGGCTCGCTGAGAAGCGCGGCCTCATCCTTGTTTGGCGGCACGGATCCGTGCCCTTTGCGCATCCGGCTAGACAGACGATTGAGAAGATAGATTTCATGCGTCTGAGCAAATTGTTGTTTGCGATTTTCTCACTGAGCCTCGGCCTCGCTACTCAGGCGCTCGCCGTTAGCGTACCTGCGGGCACGCTGATCGAGTTAAGGCTCACCACGGAAGTTAGTAGCGATAAGCCATCCGGGCAGGCGTTTTCGGCAGTGGTAATCGCGCCTGTCCTGGTAAATGGCGCGCCGTTCATATGGTTCGGCACTCAGATGGATGGTGTGACCGCGGACGCGCACGCAAACCAACCGGCCGCAAACGGCAATGCTGAGCAGCCAGCCACGCTCCGGCTCCAGTTGACGAAGATACACGACAAGAGCGGCCAGTCGAAGGCGGTTTCGTGCGTTTTGGCCGGGATCGATAACGCGCGAGAATCCGTCGATCAATCGGGCCTGATTACGGGCATTACAGCTTCGCGTACTTTCACGTCACTGGCTGATTCCGGAGTCAATAAGGTGATGGAGAAGAACCAGGAGTTCGGTCAGCTGCTGTCAAGCATCAAAGGCGCGATGGTAAAACAGGCCAATCCCACAATCGACTACAAGCCCGGAGTAGAGTTCACGGTGAAACTGACGCAAGCACTGGATTGGAATTCCCAGAGCGGTGCCAAATTCCCGCCGGCGATTGAGCCGACCGCGCAACTTACCGCGCTGGTGCAGCAGTTGCCGTTTCGTACCGTAGCCCTGAAGCCGCCAAGCCCCTCCGATTTAACCAACCTGCTCTTCATCGGGACAAAGGATCAGATTGAGCAGGCCTTCAAAGATGCCGGCTGGTTCGCATCCGACCCGCTCGGCAGAGCAGCCAACTTTCGTACAGCGCAGGCCATTATAGAAAATCAAGGCTATGACGAAGCGCCCATGTCAATATTGACACTCGATGGCAAGCCGCCCGATATGACGTATGAGAAGCAAAACAACACCTTTGCCTCGCGTCATCACATACGGTTCTTCCAAATGTCGCAGACCTTCGCGGGAAAACCTGTTTTCGTGGCCGCCGCGACACACGACATCAAAATCTATTTCTCCAAAACCAGCAGATCGATCACTCATGGCATTGATCCTGACATAGACAACGAGCGGACAAAGGTCACTAACGATATGCTTTTTACCGGTAAAGTCAAGGCAGTTTCCCTGGTGGACCGAACCAATATTCCGAAAGACATCTCCAACGCCACGGGCGATCACTTGAAGACGGACGACAAAATATCCGCCATAGAGTTCTAGGTGGCTAGTTCAGTCGTGGAAAACCGCTCTGAGCGGACCACGGCCGGCGTTCTGCCGGCGCTATGGGCATTTGCCTTCCTAAGTTATCTTTTGAGAACGAACATCGCAGTTGCCCAGCAGTACATGGCGCGCGACCTCACGCTGAACGACATTCAGATAGGGTATTTGTTCAGCGCTTTTCTGATCGGCTACACAATTTTTCAGCTACCAGCCGGCGTTCTCGGCGACAGATTTGGCCCACGTGCTGTGCTGACCGCTTCGGCGCTGATTTGTGGAGCAGCCACCCTCTGCACCGGTCTTCTTCCCGGTCTGCTGCTCAAAGGAACTTTTCTCGCTCTGGGTTCCCTGCTTCTTGCGAGGTTTGTGCTGGGTTTAGGGCAGGCCGCCACCTACCCGGTAGCAATGACAGCGGTAGGCGATTGGTTTCCGGCGTCAAAACACGCGTTTATCAATTCACTCATCTTTACCGGATCTACGCTGGGAGCGGCATTTGCTCCGCCGTTGGTGGCATACATCATGAGCGCACTCGGTTGGCGTGCCACTTTCTATTGGACTGGCGTAGCCCCCATTGTGTTGGCAGTTCTCTGGCTACAACAGACTAGGGGGCTCGCTCATCACGAAGACTTAGATTCGACGAAGCTCACTCGCAACGGTGCAGAGTGGTGGAGACTGATCGTAAAGAAGAATATCCTTTTCCTTTGTACGAGTTATTTCCTTTACTGTTATGCGATTTCGATTTACGTTTACTGGCTATTCAAATACCTGGTGGACGTGCGGCATCTGAGCATCGTCAACAGCGGTTGGGCAAACAGCTTGCCATGGATCACGGCAACTGCTGTCGTTCCAATGCTCGGAAGATGGAGCGACCGTCTGTCGACGCTGAGAGGTGCGCTGAGGGGCCGGCGGCTGATAGCGACAAGCTGTTTGACGATTTCGGCTCTACTCATGTTTGTAGGAGCAGGCGCGGGGAACATAACGGTGGCAATTGCCGCTATTGCGCTGAGCGTAAGCTTGCTGTTCAGTACGGAAGCGCCTTACTGGTCAACCGCGATAGAACTGGCAAAAGGAGATGCAGGAACGGCTGGCGGAGTCATGAATCTGGCAGGGAATCTGGGAGGCGTGGTCTCGACAACTCTGCTTCCGATACTGGCGCACAGCTTCGGGTGGTTCAACGCTCTGCTCTCGGGATCGGTCTTCGCGCTGATGGCAACGTTGTTTTGGTTCTTGATTCGGGAAGAAAACCGGCGCGACGGCTCGGACGCACGCGACGTTTGAAGCTATTGAAGCCGAAACGCGTCAGGCAGCAAGTCAGCGATCGTATATTCCGGATCATGACCGGCAATCAGGATGACGGCATGCGGCGCGAGCTCCGCGATCCATTGCCGGCAGGCGCCGCAGGGCATCACGGAACCCAGGCACTGCCCAGCCTTTGCGTCAATACAGGCGATTGCGATAGCGCGAATCTGCGTGTCGCCGGCGGCGATTGCGGCCGAGAGCGCGGACCTCTCTGCGCAAAGAGTCAGACCGTAGCTGGCGTTTTCGACATTGGTTCCCAGGTAATGACAGAACTTGCCCAGCACGGCCGCACCGACGCGAAAGTTGGAATACGGCGCATAGGCGGATTCGGCAACGAGGCGGGCTTTTTCAATTAATTGATTGCGCTCGCTTGGAGTAAGTTTTTCGACCATGTGATTGTTTGATCACTATTGTCTAATTTCTGCCCGTTTACTCGTCGTCGTATTAGAGTTTGATTTGAGGCTCCTCACAGGAAGCGGCAAGCTAATCCTTTTAGGTATCTTTGGTTCCCTGGCACTTCGCGGACAAGGGAACTACGAAATTCAGGTCTATGGATCAGATACCGTAGCGCCAGGGCGCACTATGGTGGAGTTGCACAGCAACTTCACTATCGAAGGTTTCACGACAACAATAGGCGGCGTTCTGCCCGATCAGCATCAGGTGCATGAGACTGTCGAGATCACGCAGGGTTGGAACAGTTGGTTTGAGACGGGACTCTATATTTTTACTAGCGCCGGGCCGAACCAGGGATACAAATGGGTTGGCGACCATATCCGGCCGCGGGTGCGCGTTCCGGAAAGCTGGAATTGGCCAGTCGGAGTGAGCATATCGACCGAAATAGGGTATCAGCGGCCGATTTTCTCGAGCGATACGTGGACCTGGGAGATTCGTCCGATCATCGATAAGCAGCTGGGCCCGTGGTATCTGTCTTTCAACCCGGCGCTCGAGCGCTCGTTCCACGGTGCGAGCGTTCATGAAGGCGTGGGATTCTCGCCGAATTTCAAAGCAGCTTACTCAATAACGCGCAGGTTCAGCGCTGGACTCGAGTATTACGGCGCACTCGGATCGATCACGGATTTCGATCCGCTTGGATTACAGCAAGAGCAGATTGTGCCATCAGTCGATTACGATTTTGGTCCCAACTGGGAATTCAATTTTGGAGTGGGCGTAGGCGTCACACACAGCACAGACCGTCTTCTTGTGAAGATGATTCTTGGGCGGCGATTTCGTTTCATCACGCCACACCTGCCGCGCATGCGACTGCATAGCGCAGGTCCGCCCGGTAATTGACTTGCGCTATGTGGTTGCGTGTTGAAGTGGTGCTTCTCGCGTTCCTGTTCAGTATGGGAGCGAACGACAAAAAGCAACAGGAACACAGCGGACCGCCGCTGCCGCTCGGACTTCCGCGAATAGATTGGCCCGCAGATAATCCATACTCAGCGGGGGCAGCCGAACTTGGAAGAACACTCTTCTTCGATGGACGGTTATCTTCGAACGGTACCGTATCTTGCGCCTTCTGCCATCGTCCGAATGACGGATTCTCAGGCGGAATGCCACTATCAACCGGCGTAAACGGCAAGTTGGAAGGACGGCGCACACCGACTCTGATCAATCGCGCCTGGGGAAAGACTCAGTTCTGGGACGGGCGTGCTCCGACCCTCGAAGCGCAAGTCATCATTCCAGTGACGAATCCAAATGAAATGGGCATGTCTGCTGACCAGGTAGTCGAAGCGGTGGAGCATATCAAGGGTTACAAGCCGCTATTCGTGGCAGCTTTCGGAGATGAAGTCATCAACTTCGATCGGATTTCAAAGGCGATTGCAACATTTGAGCGTACAATCGTTTCCGGCAATTCTGCATACGATCGGTACGTGGCGGGCGATAAGAATGCGCTCACAAAGGAACAGAAGCGCGGTTTGGATTTTTTCAATGGGAAAGGTGAGTGCGCCGAGTGCCATGCGGGTCCAAATTTCACGAACGAAAAATTTGCCAACCTGGGAATTGGCATGGACGAGCCGCATCCGGATCCCGGCCGAATGGTCGTTACCAAGAAGCGCAGCGATTTCGGAAAGTTCAAGGTGCCCACTTTGCGTGACCTCGGGCGAACCGGACCATACATGCATGACGGACGGTTCCAGACGTTAGGGGAAGTTTTAGACTTTTATTCCAAGGGCGCTCTGGCAAACCCGCATCTCGACACGCGCATCACCGCGTTCTATATGGATCAAGGAACCAAACAGGATCTCCTCGCGTTTCTCGAAGCGCTGAATGGCGAAGGATGGCAGAATATTCATGCTCCAGCGCATATGCCCTAGTAGCATTGGGTCGCTATAGTCGAGAGATGCGATTGCGTTTTTTTGCGCTTGCGGCCGGCGTGCTCTTCTTCGGAGGAGTTGGCGTCTGGGGCCAGGGAGTACCGCAAAGCGTCGCTAGCGGCTACGACAATATTACCGAAACAGACCTCAAAGCCAATCTCGCCTTTATCGCATCGGATGCGCTCGAAGGGCGAATGTCCCTGCAACCGGGTGATGACGCCGCGGCACAGTGGGTGGCCTCCGAGTTTGCAAAAGCGGGACTCACTGGGCCGGCATCCGGCAGCTATCTCCAGCCAGTGCTTCTGATTGAATATCAGCCGGATCGCGCACGGAGTTACGTAGCTTTGAAGCGAAATGGCAAAGCGGAACAATGGAAATTTCCCGAAGCTTATGGGAGCTTCCCGCGAGATGTCGACGTGACCGCAAACGTGGTCTTCGCGGGTTTCGGAATCACGGCGCCCGAGTTGAAGTACGACGACTATCAGGGCATCGATGCGCGCGGCAAAATTGTTTTGATCTTCGATCACGAACCGCAGGAGACCGACCCCAACTCAATTTTTAATGGAACGGGTAACACGCGTTACGCCACTACTCGAGTGAAAGCGCTGAACGCCCAGACGCATGGCGCAGTGGGAGTGCTTATTGCCGCCGAGCCGAATAGAAAGCATCCTTCGAATCAGGAACGCGTTGCGCGGATCGGCGGGACGACAACGCGTGCGATTCCTCTTCCGCAGCAGGCATTGGCAGAGGATGAGTTGCACACGTCCACGGCCACAATTTCCGATGCAATCTGCAAGGAACTGCTGGCGAACGCCGGAGCCACGCCGTCGGAGATCCAAACAGCCATCGATCGCGACCTGAAGCCGCAATCGAGAGCACTGCCGGATACGCAGGTGACGATTCACTTCCGGAATCTCTCGACGCGCTCCGGTATCAGCTATAACGCGGTTGGATTGCTCGAGGGCACAGATCCAAAACTGAAGCAAGAGACGATTCTGATCAGCGCTCATCACGATCATGACGGAATGAGTCTGAATCAGATCTGGCACGGAGCCGACGATAACGGCTCTGGAACAGTCGGCGTGGTGGAACTGGCGCATGCCTTCGCGGCAAATCGCCTGAAGCCGAAGCGCTCCATTCTGTTCGTGGTGTTCGCCGCGGAGGAGCGCGGATTATTGGGTGCGTTCTACATGGCGAGTCATCCGCCGAGGCCGCTGGACACTACTCGCGCGATGATCAATTTCGACATGATCGGGCGCGATGAGGCGCCAAGCAATCAAACGAATGGGCTAATCGATATCCCGGCGGATACAAGTAACCGATTGAATCTGATCGGCGCTAGTTACAGTCCCGATTACAACCGCACGGTACAACAGGAAAACCGCTATGTGGGGTTAACACTCGATTATCGTTTCGATCATGAATCGGCGCTCAACATCTTTTTTCGGAGCGATCAGTTTCCGTTCGTGCTGCATAATGTGCCCGCATTTTGGTGGTTTACCGGTTTTCATCCCGACTACCATCACGTCACGGACACCGCGGAAAAGATCGATTACGTGAAGATGGCGAAGATTTTGCGGTTGGCGTACTTATCGGCCTGGCAGTTCGCGGATGAAGCGACACCGCCGAGATTTGTAGAGAGTCCCGGCGGAAAGGTAGAGTAATTAAGCGGGCGGAGGATTGCGAGCGGCCGTCGTGCGCTGATGCCAGTAAGGGTAGGCGAGAGTGGTGGCACTCGCTTCGTCAAGTTTCGTTATCTGTTCTGAATTGAGGTTCCAGCCAGCAGCGGCCAGATTTTGGCGCAGCTGCTCTTCGTTCCGCGCACCGATAATGACCGAAGAAACGCTCGGGCGCTGGAGCAACCAGTTCAGCGCGATCTGCGGAACAGTCTTGCCCGTCTCTTTAGCCACGTCGTCCAGCGCATCCACCACTTTGAACAAATATTCGTCCGTAACCGGCGGTCCGATACCGGAAGTCTTCGGCAGACGGCTTACGTCGGGAGGAGGTTGGCCACGCCGGATTTTGCCGGTGAGCCTTCCCCAGCCGAGCGGACTCCAGACCAGTGTTCCCACACCTTCTTCCAGTCCCAAGGGCATCAATTCCCATTCAAAATCACGACCGATCAAAGAATAGTAGACCTGGTGCGCAACGTAACGGGGCCAACCGTAGCGATCGGAGGTCGCGAGCGATTTCATGAGATGCCAGCCGGAATAATTTGAGCATCCGATGTAGCGCACTTTGCCGCTGCTTACCAGATTGGCGAGCGCGCTAAGAGTCTCTTCGACAGGCGAGAGGGCGTCGAAGGCATGCATTTGATAAAGGTCGATATAGTCTGTCCCAAGCCGGCGCAGACTATCTTCACACGCTTTGATCAGGTGATAGCGGGAAGTGCCGAGATCGTTCGGACCGGATCCCATCGGGAAGAAGGCCTTCGTCGCGAGCAAAACCTGCTGGCGGCGACCCGCGACAGCTTTGCCCAGGATTTCTTCGGATAACCCGTTGGAGTATCCGTCTGCCGTGTCGAACATATTAACGCCGGCCTCGAGACAGAGGTCGATCAGGCGTTTCGCTTCAGCGACATCGGTAGAGCCCCAAGCGCGAAAGAATTCGGTTCCGCCTCCGAATGTAGCGGTGCCGAAACTAAGAACCGGAACCTTGAGGCCTGAACGGCCTAAGCGTCTAAACTCCATCGCTTGTCTGATGAGGTCTGGCTGGCCAATGAGTTGCTTCGAATATGCGGGGTTGCCGCGCTAGGTGGCGGCGGGATGGGCAGTGCGGGCAGGAACCGCACTTTCCGTTGATCGTCCACCACTAAGAAAGTGTCCCGTTGCCTCGTCGTACATGTTCACATGACCGTTGCCGATGTCATATACCCAACCGTAGCTGGCGAGTTTTTTCTGTGCGACTTTGCCGGCGACAGATGGATGCGTGCGCAGATGATTGAGTTGAAGAAGAACGTTCTCTTCGATCAGACGATTCAATTTAACCGTCTCGTTTGCAGCAGCATCGCGTGCTTCTACCACACTCAGGGCAGCCTCCGCATTCTGCAACCAGGCGTTCACGGTCGGCATGTTGACGAGTTTCTCGCGATGCAGTAAACCTTTCATGGCGCCGCAATCGGTATGGCCGCAGATCACAATTTGAGCAACGCTCCAAAGCCTGGACCGCATATTCGATTACAGACGATACGCCACCCAGCATCTGGCCGTAAGCAGGCACAAGATTGCCGATATTGCGGGTTACAAAAATATCACCCGGACCGGATTGCGTGAGGAGCTCGGGACCGATACGAGAATCGGCGCAGGTAATGAAGAGCGTGTGCGGCCGCTGCGGCTGGCTGGCAGCCTGCCGATAGCGTTCACGATTCTTGGAGTAAATTTCGCGGCGAAACCGGCGAACACCGTCAAGGAGCGTTTCCAATTCGTTGCCTGAACTCATATGACTCTCATTTTAGCGGCGGATCGCGGTTCTTCAGTTCAGGAGAGCTTGAGCGCCGGATAGCGATCGGCGGCAGCAGGCAACTCCGGAAAATCCGTGAACGGCTCACTCTGATACCAGTAGCCGACCGAATAGAAGCAATCCGCGCGATCGTTCGCGTGCCCGTGTTCGATTGTGAACTTCAAAGAACGTTCAAAAGCGATGGGGTTATCAGCGTGCCACCGATAGAGGCAGTAATGTCCTCCCGCGCGCTCCCCCACCCCGATGAACGGAGCACCGTTGTAAAGATTAGCGAACGGATAGGTAACACCAAAATCCCAGGCTCCGCAAAAATAATCTTCCGTGCCCGTTCCATTGATAGCGGGTTTGGAATTATCGTCGATGAAAATCATCTCGTCTCCCTCGCCGAACCAGCCATCCGTATTCTGGACCACTCCCAAGGTGACACCCATCGCCTGGCCTCTGCCCTGCGTTTCGAAAAAGACGTAATTGTTGCGGCCGTCGAGATTCGTTTCTGTGCCTTTGATCGCCTTATTGGGAGTCGCCTGACGGTATTGCGCGTGGAAATAAAGAGACTCGGACGGCAGAGCGTGAACAAGCTGATAGTCGATATTGGAATAAAACGAATCAACCGGATGAGCGCTCTGATTTGTGATCGCGATACGCGCAGAGCGCCGAAAGGGCATGGCGAAATAGCAGTTCATGGCCTTGACAGACGAGCAGTTCATGAATGCGGATTGATAAAGGAAATAGTCGCCGAGATTCAATCCGAAGAAATCCCCGACCGGCGTCTCGACGCTGGGATGTGTGTTACCGTCCCAATAAATCCGGAGAACGAGCTCTTTCAGATGACGAGAGCTGCGCGCATTGATCGTGAACCAGATGTGCGTGATGATGCCCGGGCCATCCGACTCGAATACGTTCAGATTCTCGCCGGGAGCAATGTGGAAGTAGTCGGCATTACCACCCGTGCGGTCATAACTGGATTGCTTGAGTGTTTTATGGGTGGGAGCGAGCGCGTAAGCAGGCAGCGAGGGCGCACTCGCCGAGGTGTTTGCGATTTGCGCATTTGCAGTACGCCCTTTGGCGAGGAAGGCAGCTCCCCCAAGAGAGCCAAGCGAAGAGAGAAAACGTCTGCGACGAGAGAAATCGATCATGGCCGTTTGTATCGCCAGCATCATATCTCACCCGATTATTTCAGTAGACTTACTGGCCATTGAGTGAGACAGGGCCAAACCACACTCCACGAAGTTGCCGCTGCCAAACGGCCCCCGTGCGCGCACGTTCGGCAGGCGTAGTGAAGTCATATTGATAGAGCAGCGCTCGGAGATAGCGGGGAGGGTGATCGAAAGGAGGCGGATTCAGAAGCCGGTACACAGAGGGTTCGGCGGTGAGTATACGATACATCAAGCCTCCGACCCAGGTGTTGCTTTGATAATCTCCGAGAGCCGCGAACCACATTTGCCAATCGAGGCGTGGCTGATATGGCGCAACCCAGGGAAGACTGCGGTGAGTGTTGCCCGGCTTGTACGGAAACTGGTACTCGCGCCAATCGAGCTGATCGTTCGAGCCCTCCAGAATGATTTCGGGACGCGTAGTCGTCATGACCGCAAAGAGGCCGTAGCTGTTCACGATTTCAAAGGGCTGAATGGCCGCAAGCGGCTTCGAAAACATCGGAGCAGCGAGACGGGAACCCAAGGAATCCAGGAGTTGCATGGCCGCCAGCACGACGAGTACGGTCACCGCAAGATTGCCGGCGAGGCGAAAAGTCTGTCGATTGAGCTTGAGGCTAACGCGCGGAAATCGCCAGAGTAGCAGCCGCGTGAGCGGCGTGAATATCTGATCGTCGAAGCCCCACAGGCAAAGTGCAAGGGCTAGTAAATTGAAAAACGCGTAGTTGCCGGTCAAGAGAATCAGCAACTGGAGCAACATGAGAAATCCCACGCCTATATATCGCGCCATGCGAGGCGTAAACAAGAGAAATGGCGCCAGTAACTCGATACCAAGAGCCGCAGCGGTCAAGAAATCAAGCAGACCGGCGGGCGCACGGTAGACATAGTAGGCGATCGGATTGGGTAAAGGCTGCGTCATGAAGTGAAAACGCAGCGCGTGAAGGTTTCGCCAGTTAGGATCATGAGAGGCAAGCTTCACCCAGCCCGATTCGAACATCAACCGGAAGAGCAGCAGACGGTAGGCCCATACCAGCCAGGGCGCTCCGGCGAAGATGGCGAGGAATCCAGCCTCCAGCAGGAGAGCGTCCCACTGAAAAGACGTGAATGGCTGACCGACGGAGGATAAAGAAAGGTACAGGATGAAACAGGCGACACTCGAAGCGCGAGAGAACACCCCGGCAGCCATGAGAATTGCAGCGAAGCAACCGAATGCGCAGGCTAGCAGCAGGGCTGCATCGCTTGAATCGAACAAGAACAGGCTCGGTGCATAGAAGAATGAACGCCTGCCGAGTTCCGAATGCAGAGTGACGATGAAGCGCGCGGCCGGAGCGATACCCCTAGCTCCCACGAGGCCGACGATCTGCGGCCACAGAGACCCGAACGCGGATAAATAGATGAGGCCGAGCAACCGAACAAAGAGAGCTTCGGTCAGTTGGTGGCCACCAGGAGTCCGCAGACGGGCGGCGATTCTTTCGGTAAGTTCCACTCGCTGCATTTAGGGTCGAGGCCGCCGAGAGCCAAATCTAGAGCGTAGCGCGAGAAGCTTGGCGGGGCGCTATGGTATCTTTCGGAGGAAGAATCTCCCGAGCCGGGCGCGGTAGCCAAGTGGTAAGGCAGAGGTCTGCAAAACCTTTATTCGGCGGTTCGATCCCGCCCCGCGCCTCCAATAACTTCCACAAAACAAACAGTTTTCCTCCCGGACGCTAGCGGACGAAAACGACCACGAATGGGCGAATAGGAGCCGAAGCGGCCCCCTTGGTCGGACAAAAAGCCGGACACAAGCTCAATTTTTGTCCGACGTTTGTACCTTCCTTGTAGCCTGGCAAGACATACCAGCATACGGCGAACCAAAGCCGACGGGCGGTGAACGCTCGGACAGAAGTAGAACAAGAAATCGGACAAACCGCCAAGGTCATCCCCACACGTCCCCTCGAGACCGCGGATCTACCGGAAGCGATCACGCTGCCCTCTGTCGTACCTTCGTCCCAGCACCGCTAAGAAAGTCTCCTACCGGGGCTTTGCCCCGACGCGTGCAAGGGCGCTGCGGTAAACGGTTTTGGTTCCACCGCGGGCGGTCCCCCAAAAAAGTCGCGAGCGTTGACACTCTGATAGCGCGCTACGGCTCCGAATGGCCGGGAGCATGGCTGAGAGCGCGCGGCCGTAAGGACTGGGCCACGCTCTATGACAGTTTGACTGCCCGGAAGGAAAGAGTAAATTGAGCTATTTCGTCACCAATCGTGTTGTGCGAGACAGGCCTCGATTAAAACGGTCGAGGCGCTATTCCCGTTCGGGTTAATAACCATTTCACTTAGAAGGAAAAATCATGAAGTACAACTACACCCGATTTTCAAAGACCGCTCGAAGATGTTTTCTGTGCGGTCTAACGAGCACTCTGGCGATCGCG
>CAVTXN010000020.1:0-58007 GCA_963738555.1 Terriglobia bacterium | reverse complement strand
CGCTCTCGACGAGCGCCGGCTTCACTGCGGCTGGCCAAAGAGGCTACTTGCCCTGCATGCGGGCGGTTCGCGCCTTATGCCGACAAGGGTGACTTATGCTTGGGCGCTAATTGTACGATTGAGCGGTACATTGGCAGCCTGCGGAACGGCGCCGGTGGACTACCACAACTCAGGAGAGCAGCAAGATGAAGTACATGATCAGTTGGAACGAGCGGCCGCAAGGTTCGGCTATGGAGTACGAGAATGCCCAAAAGCGAATTCTGGAAGTGTTCAGCCCGTGGAAGGCACCGACCAATTTCAAAATCGAGTCGTTCGTCATCCGCGTCGGCGATTGGGGCGGGTATATGTTGATGGATTGCGACGATCCGCTGGAAGTTCACAAATTCTGTTCGATGCTGCCGGCTTTTGAATTCCAGGCGCGCCCCGTTATTCCTGTCGCCGACGCAATTCGAGTCGAACTAGAAGCAATGGCTTGGCGCGATAGCCTCAAAGACAAGTGACCCTGTTCGGGCGAAGGTCCGCGGTATGCGCGTCATACGTCAACTTGGCTATCTCGCTGACATCCGAGTTGAGAAGCGGATTTGCCGGTATGAATACGTTTGAGAGGGCTCCTTGGTCCTCATCTCTCTGTGGAACTTCCGTTCATTAGGTTGCGCTACGCTGTTAAGCGATCAAACTCATGACGAGGCCACGTCAGGACCGGCGAAATTGGATCGAAGCGAGAAATTCAGTCGTGGAACAGCTCGTTCAAGCACATATCGCATCGCCCACTTTACCTCTGCAGGACCTTATGAAAGGAGTTCATGCAGATCCGAAAATCATCGACGCGGCCTTGAATCATAGTTTCGCTAAAGGCCGACTCCCTCGATCCATCCGTCCGAGGAGCAAACAGGAGCTGCTTGCTGAGGGCGGGGAGCGCCTCCTAGCGCATTTGGCCGCAGAAAGAAGCTTCGCTGCTGACCCGGATAAGTTGGCCACTCTTTTGACGATCGAGCCCCAGGACTGTTCGTTGATCATAAAGTCGCTAGCTGAGAGAAATTGCATTATCGTAACGGCCGATCGTGTTCTTCGCCCCCCGAACGATTCAGAGCTTAGAAAAGCTTTTAAGGAGTTACCTATCGATAGGGTTTCAGAATGTGAGATCGCTGGGACATCAGCGGTGGCAGATTACGCTCATCATTGCGGCATAACGACAGGCGAGGCGGCCTTGATTTTTGCTCGGGCCCTCCAGCAGCAATTGAAACTTATCAGAATTGGAAATGGTGAATATCGAACCAAGATGAACATTTCGGCCGCCGTTCGACGTATCCGTGCCTTGTTTCAGGAGTACAAAGGTTACACGATCGATGAACTGGCTGCGGCCGCTTCAATTGACGACCCAACATTTCGGTACCTTCTTTCCGAACTTAAAAGTAAAGGTAGCTTGCGGAAAAACGGGGATCTTCTCAGCCCAAGCGGAGCATTTTCGGTTAATGGGTGGCCCTGTTGCGAGTGCCACAAACGCACAAGGAGAGTTGATGCGTTCCAGAACATGCCGTTATGCGCCGAGTGCCGCTCGCGCTTCCCCGAAAAATATGGATGTGTAACCAAGACACGCGCCCTACGGGAATTCCGGCTGAAGGAGCACGAACTGTATCGTCTGGTTTACATCGAACGAGACAACCCTTATTACAAGAGCAGCGCCCCGATGCATCTGTTCTTACTTTCTCAGGTTCGTGAGTTAGCAAAAGTGAAATGGGGTGGTAGCGAGCCCTATCTGATTTCGCTGACCGAGTTCTCGGAAGATCAATTGCGGTTCCTACAAGAAGATCCGGAACGACTCAAGCAACTTACTCCCGAACGCTTTCAACTGCTGCTTGCCGATCGCTTTGAAGCCATGGGGCTTTGCGTACAACTGGTCGGTCGAGCAAATGAACGAGACGGCGGCATCGATCTAATTGCATTTCCTGATCCGCGGTCAAATCAACCGAAGTACCTTCTGGCCGTTCAAGCAGAGCATCATCGAGTCGATCGCAAAACCGGTACCCCAAAGGTGCAGAAATTCGTAGGCGCGATGCAAGCTGTACCGCAGTTTCGGCTCGGATTCGTAGTGACCAACACGAGCTTCACTTGGACAGCACAGCAGTACGCGAAAAACCAAAGTCATTTTTTGCGGCTCCGTTCCCTCAACGACCTAATTCGCTGGCTTCGCGATGATTTCGAAAATGAGGCCGGCTGGCAGGAAATTCCCGATTTCGTGAGTTTTGGCGGGTTTCGCGTTCCGATCCTAAAGCCCAAGTTCCCGAAGCTAGTCGAATAATTATGGTAAGCGCTGGTCTCCGGCTCGAACCGTGCGGATAAGGTTCTCAAATCCACTTGTCCGGGTTGTCGGCGACGCGTTCCTTTGAAGTAAGTGGAGGCTATGGTTCGATACCGATGCGATCGTTGACTGCTCCGCGAATTCGCTGTTTGCAGCCGAGATAACGCTCGGTAGTTTGCACAGAAACATGTCCAAGCAGGAACTGAATCTGCTCCAACTCACCTCCTGCAGAACGGCAGAGCTTCGCGCAAGATCGCCTCAAGTCGTGAGGCGCGAGACCAGCAAAACCGCTTTTCGCGGCATACAACTTGACCACATGCCAGACGACGCGTTCCGTGACTCCATCACCCCAGCATTTGCCCGCTCTGCAGACGCAACGGAATATTTTCCCCGAATGGAGGTCAGCTGCATGGATCCATTCATCCAAGGTCGCCTTGACCCATTCCGGTACCGGAACCGTTCGAATGTGCCCGCCCTTACCAACGAGATCGACTATGGCCCAATGCTCTTCCCGCTGCTGCATATCCGTGAACTTTAGATCAGCTAACTCGCGACGTCGGGTGACGCCGGTTATGCCAAGTTCTGGATGGCACGCGATGCAGGGGAATCCAGCGTTCCGGGGTTAGTCGAACAGGCGCTCACCGGGAGCTACCCCAAGTTGATAGTGTGAGTCGTGATCGACCGATCGAATGGATACGAGGGAATCGCGCCGGAGTTCCTGGCGCGGCGCGGCAGTCGCCGTTCTACCGGCATCGGCGTGAACGAGGTGCGGAAGTGGGTCCGAACGCTACCACCCGGAGCCGTTGTCATCGACCTGGGCTGCGGGCCCGGTTTCCCGATTACCGAGGTTCTGGTTGCCGAAAGGCTCAGCACGTTTGGAGTTGATGCAGCACCATCTTTCGTCCAGGCATTCCGACGCAATCTCCCGAACACACCGGTCGTTTGCGAAGCCGTCCAGGATTCGAGATTCTTCGATCGCACGTTCGATGCTGTCCTGGCGTGGGGACTCATC
This sequence comes from Terriglobia bacterium, assembly GCA_963738555.1. Lineage (GTDB taxonomy): Bacteria > Acidobacteriota > Terriglobia > Bryobacterales > Bryobacteraceae > Bog-105. The sequence goes on along the minus strand of CAVTXN010000020.1, from coordinate 54,696 downwards.
TTCCTGCTTTCGCCCGAGGACCAGCGCCGCCTCATCGAAAGGATCGCCGGGATACTGGTGCCAGGGGGCCGACTGCTGTTTACGTCTCCTGCGGAACCAATTGTTTGGAACGATGCGATGACGGGATTAGAATCACGCTCCCTTGGAGCTGCCGAGTACCGCCGGCACATGTCAGCAGTTGGTCTCTCAGTCGCCAGTGAGTATGAGGATGAAGGCCAAAACCACTATTTCGATGCCTTCAAGGACGCGTACCCGTGTATGATCCATTCGGGAGCATTTCCAATCTAAGAGAGCACGGAGGGCAGGTTTGCGACTCATTTCGACGCTGATGCTGTCGATAGCGATTTTTGGTTGTGGTGACGCGCTTGCAGATTGCAGCATGGGACGGAAGGTCGACGTCGGTGGGTACGCGCTGTGGATGCGAAGCCAAGGAGAAGGCACTCCGACAATCGTTTTCGAGAGCGGTGGCGGGGACGATTCAAGCGTGTGGTCCAATATCGAACCCGTAATCAGGGAACGGGCAGAAGTGAGAACTGTGCTGTACGACCGCGCCGGTCTCGGAAAGAGTGACCCTAATCCGCGCCCGTATCGGATCGAGGATGAGGCCACGGCATTGCGACGCGCTCTCGATGGCTGCGATATTCATGGATCGATCATTTTAGTGGCTCATTCCTACGGAGGGTTCATCAGCGAGATCGTCGCCTCTGTAGACAAGCGGGTAAGAGGTCTTGTGTTGATAGATGCGAACATTCCTTCCTTTTTTGACGATAAAGAAGCGGCACTCATCTCTGCGCGCTATACGCCTCTGGCGGAAAATCTCATAAAGGAAAAGCCCGAGCTTGGCCGCAATCTACTCCGCCAGGATCAAGCCTATCCGGCTACTGCGCGTCACATGCGCGACGTACACGTACCGTTGAATCTGCCCGTAATCGATATCACGGCAGAGCACACGTGGGTTGACACACCGGACGAGCTTGCAGCGATGCGCCGTGCGCACGCTGCGTTCGTAGCGGCTTCCCCCAACCGTGAGGGGATCTTTGCTAAAGGGAGTGGACACTACGTATTCAAAGATCAACCCAACGTCGTGACTGAGGCTATCCTCCGAATGATTTCCAAAATACGTCAACAGGAATCAACAAGCGAGCGTTAGGTTCATTGCTTTCCGAGAATGCAGTTTGCAGGTAAGCAGATCTGCTCTCGGCTTGCACTTACATGTAGGTGCGAAAAACGCTTGCCGTCAGCAACCCACTTTGACGGTTAGTCGGCGTTGCGCTAATTGAATGCTGCGCGCGCACCTTTGGCGGAGACGCGCCCGTTTTACGTCAAAGTGGCCGGTTCTCACTGAACGGAGCCGTCCTGAACAGTGAGCGGGTGAAAAAGAGGATCGCGCCAGCCGATGTACACTGCGCCTAGACCGCGTTATGTGCGCCGGAAGAGCGCTCGCCACGAATTAGTCTCCTTCCAGAGGATCGGAGGGCAGTTATTCGGTATTTTGTTTTCGAACACGACGGCCGCCTGCGTATCGCCGTAACCGAGCGGCGCATCGGGCAAGAGGCTGACTCCGTGTTCATATGCAATGTCCTTCGCCTGCATTCGAACAGAGGGGTCGGGAAAGGCCGCCGAGTGCTCGCTGAAGAGGCGGTCCTTTTCCGAAAGGGAGTCACAGCAACAATGAACTGAGATGGACAAGTCATGCCGCGCGCACTGCTGACTCAATAGCGCTCTGGCCTGCCGCGAAACCGACACATGTTCGGAGGAAGTGTGCTTCACGCCTTGCTCGTAGGCAGCAGCGAACAGCTGCTTGTTTGTTTCTCTATCTGGCTGGCTAGCATCTCCCCAGTTCCGACAAAATCGTCGACCACGACGACCGCTGGGCTCCGCTCCGCTTAGCAAGCAACTTGTCGAGGTCGCTTATGGGAACAACGTTTTCTCCAAAGATCATGTTTTCGTCGGCGTACCGACAGCAACTGATCCACTATGTGCCAGCCCGCCAGGCAGTCACCACCAGATCGCGCCTTGGCTGCTGTTCTTAACTGCCAATCACCGTCTACCTACAGCCGGCCCCTCGCGGCTTGACGACTGTCGCCGGAGACGAGCCTGTAGCATCTGAACATAAGCGTGCGGCTTCCTCGCCGACTGAGCTAGCCACGCGACAGACGCTACTCTGAGCCTGCTAGTAGAGTCCCAGCGCTACAGTCCGCGATCTCTTCGTCCTTACCCTGTCCTCTCCGCGCGTCTGCCGCTACGCGCTTCTGCGTCGACGGCTCTGATCGCTGATACCTTGCGACACACTCTGGATTACACCTATGTCGACCCATCCCCTGCGTCGCAGCAGACTACGCCGTCGATCGCGCAGCTCAGCTCAGCTGAGCCTCGGCTTCCTTCTATCTGTCTCGCCCTCCTTCTCCTTACTCGGCGATGCTCAGTAAAACGCGCCGACGCGTTATTGAGATCTCCTCGAAACGCGTTCCAATCTCCCGTATTCCATCTGTCCAAAAGTGTTCAAATCGTGACCTCTACCCTCCAAGGTCTGTTCCACCGCCTGTTTGACATCTCTCGGCGTTACGTGCCGTCACGTCGCTCAACCATGAGTGCGAAAAGATCGCGACAGATCAGCTTTGCATAAAACGGATTGCCTGCACACTCCTCGTAAATTGCATCGATGGCTGATTCCGAAAACTCAAGGTATGATGCGGTCGGCCGCTTTATCAGATCCTGAAAGTCTGCCCAATGTGTACGCTTATCAAAATAGTCGACCGCTATAGACGCAAACTTGTTTAGGGCGTCGCCCTGGCAGCTCAGCACGTACTCCATCTTTTCCGATCCAACGAGAATGAACCCGATCTGGGGATCGTGCTTATGCTTCGGAGGGTTCGGAACGTCCCAATAGGCCCTTTCTATAAAGATCCAGAGGAAGATCGTCAAACTCATCCAGGATGAAAAGGATCCGGCAGCGTGGCGAGATCGTATGAACGTCCTCGAGAAAATCGACAAGTGGCGAAAGTGCCCCCTCAAAAGACGGTATTTCGACGTTCGCAAACCGTCCGTCGGCCTTTCTCCTGGCCCTCCAAAGCTTTCGGCCGAGGAACTGGACGTCATACAGCATCGTCTCCTACGTATTTCCCACCCTCAAGCAGAACCACGATGTAATCCGTTTTGAAACGCTCCTGTAGGTGAGCCTTGAGGGCATTTCACAATCGAGGTTTTTCCTACCCTGCGCTGCCCACGAATCAACGCGGACCCCACAGTCGGCCCTGTTGTTAACGCAATCAGCTGGTTGATGATCTCGTGCCGCCCCACAAGCTCCGTGACCGTCAATACCGCCCCCAAGCTATATGGGTCTTCGGTCCGGGCCCGTGCCCAGTCAACGTCACATCTTTGCTGCGGGAACTCAACTATATTTGTGTGAGCCTCCAGTGACCCGTCGAAATTTGTCCAACTACACTTGAACTCAACAAGCGTCGAATCTATGAAGAATACTGGACGACAACTCGGGATGCCCTCTTGCGTACGGCCGACCTCAACACCTCCTAAATGAATCGCCCGTTTATCAATGGAGATGTTTTCCGTACTCGCAGTCACGAAATCAAAGCATCACGCGGACCGAGTTGGTACTCTACGAACCTAGCATCGGAACCTTAAGACTAAGGGATACTTTTTCTCAGACGCGAGGATTCCGATGTTGGCGGTCTGCTGAATGGGGTTGAGTGGAAGTGCTGATCCACCAAGCGCTGTACCTTAACGACCAGGGAACCACAGTACAGCTCCGCTATCTCGTTCGTGCTCGGATGCAAGTTGGGCAGACCGGCTAGATCGGAAGTGAGCCGGCGATAGCTGTCTACAATGCTGGCGCCTGACTCTCGACCGAACACTTCAGCGGCCGTCAACAAGCTGCTGAGGCGCTGATCTCTTAGCTGTTCTGGAACGAACGGATGAACGACTTTACGAGCTACGCCGGCGTTTATCTTTTTAAGGAAGGCTTGTTTTACACCGCCAAGCCCGTCAAGGTCGTCAAGGCTGTTTACAACATCCATCAGCTCGCATTCCACGGATTGGAGCAACGCTCTTAAGGCCTCGATTTTTGCGTAGGCTGGGTGCTGACATCTACTTTTGCGACCCGGTACCGATTATCATGGAAAACCTTCATCAAACAGGGAAGTGCCAAGGCTAAATTCCGGGGAACGTGTGATAGCAGGTATTCGGTGAAGAGCCGGAGAAGAAAGATTGACACGAGTTCCTTTTGACGGAACGAGAGCGAAGGAGCGAAGAGCCCGTCCACCGGAGATGCGTGATGTAGGGCGTCCTCGACGCCCGCCACGGACAGCGCCGACCAGGCGAACACGTTCAGGAGCTTCCGACCCAGCTTGCCCGCACTCTGGATGTCGCCTAGCCGCTCAATTTCCGACAGTCCCTCCAGCGCCTGCTCCGCCACAAAAGCCGGATGGCTTTCAATTTCTGCAAAAAGCTGGTTGCTAAGTTCTCGGTATTGTTTTCCGCGGTGGAGGCATAGAGTTCTGAAACATCGTATGATAGCCTACAGCCGCGTCGGTTTTATCAAACACGTCAGACCATCAACACGGCCTTAAAGGAGTCAGGATCTCGTACATCTCTCATGAAATGCTAGCTCCGCAATTAAGTTGGCCGTATAGTCGGCTTTGCGCTAATTGAGAATTATAATCCACCGAGGCAAACGGTAGCGTGCTAAGCGGCGCAGTACCGGCGGGCTTCTCAAGGCTGCGCTATTACTCGGGCTCTGAAATGGGTCACCTGGATTCCATCCGGTTGGCCGTGTGTATGCTGATCGCCTGAGTCGGACACGACTCTACAGCTGTCTCGATCATCTCCAGTTCCGGCGCAGTCGCCTCGAATGTATATTCGGTTCCCTGCGAGATACCTGCGGGGTCCGTCAGCTCCACATGAGACTCCTGGCCGATTTGAAACAGCTTCGGTTCGATGCCAACGCAAGTTGCAGCGAGGATACAAGCAGACGGGTCGATTTGCACGGTGATTTTCGGCATAGGCGTCCCCTATCTTGCCACGAAGGATATGTCATCCATCGGAGCAACTCTCTTCAATCAGCAGCCGTACGGTATTCTTCGCGATCTGCTCGTCTTCCTGTGACGGCAACACCCTGATCTCCAGCTCAGTTGAACTCAGGAATTTCAAGCCGTTGCAAATTTCGCTGCGAAGTGCGTTTGCATGCTCGCCGATTCCGCCGGTAAACACGAGCATATCCAGCCCTCCCAAAGCCGCCGCCATACTGGCGATCGTTTTCCGCACCTGATAACAGAACATGTCGAGCGCCAGAGCTGCCTGCCTGTTCCGGGCGCGGGCTTCCAGTAATTTCCGTACATCGCTGCTCATGCCGGATATCCCCAGCAGGCCTGACTCATGATCGAAAACCTGTTCAAGCTGTGCTGCCTCAGCATAGCCATGCCGCATCAGATAGACCACCAGCCCCGGATCGAGATCGCCGCAACGCGTACCCATTATCACGCCACCAGTGGGCGTCAGTCCCATGGATGTGTCGATCGAAATACCTTTGAGAATTGCCGTGACGCTCGCACCATTTCCCAAATGCGCTACTACCAGCCGATCCGGCACTACTCGAAGCTGCGCGACGATCGACTCGAGCGACAGTCCGTGAAAACCGTATCGTTCCACTCCGAGCTTCCGAATCTTCTCAGGTAATGCATAGGTCCGGCTCACCTCGGGCATATGGCGGTGGAAGGCCGTATCCAGACAAATTGCCTGCGGAACACCGGGCAGCCGCTCCTGTGCTGCTTTCAGAACGGCGAGAGACGCCGGAAGGTGTAGGGGTGCGTATTCAACGGCCGCTTCGAGTTGTTTCTGAACAGCCATGTCCCATAACCGGTGTTCCCTCAATCCAGGGCCGCCATGCACGAATCTGTGCCCAACCGCTTCAAAGTCCGATATGCCGTGTTCCTTCAGCTCATCGAACGCATGCTGGAGTGCTGCGGTGTGATCTGGAAAGCTGTGCTGCTTACCGATCTCTTCGGCTTCGCCTTGATAAATGAGTTCAGCATCAGCGCCATTCGAGGCATACGCGCCGAATTTCAGCGAGGAAGATCCGCAGTTGACAGCCAGAACCGTGCGCTGACGACCGGTCATCAATAAGGCCACTTCCAGCCGGTGATTTCTGGCCGGTCGATTCCGTTCTCATGGGCGTAGTTCACGCTGTCGATAATTTCATTCTTGAGCCATTCCTTCGCGTGCGCACCGACCGCCTGTAGGCGCGGCACGCGATCGATGACATCGATTGAAAGGTTGAATCGATCCACCTGATTCTCAATCGCAAGTTCGAGCGGCGTATTGATATTGCCCTTCTCCTTGTAGCCGCGCACGTGCAGATTCTGATGATTCGCGCGCTTATAAGTCAGCTTGTGAATCAGCCAGGGATAGGCATGGAAGTTAAAGATAACCGGTTTATCTTTGGTGAACAGGGTGTCGAAATCCCGGTCGGAGAGCCCATGCGGATGCTGCGTGTCGGGTTGTAGTTTGAATAGATCGACTACGTTCACAAAACGAATTTTCAGATCGGAAAACTTCTCCCGCAGAATAGCTACCGCCGCGAGAGCTTCCATAGTCGGGACATCGCCTGCGGAAGCCATGACTACGTCCGGCTCTTGGCAATTGTCGGTGCTCGCCCACTCCCAAATACCGATGCCTTTGGTGCAATGTTTGATGGCCGCATCCATATCCAGATACTGAAGATGCGGTTGTTTATCTGCCACGATCACGTTCACGTAATCCTTGCTACGCAGGCAGTGATCGGCCACGCTCAGGAGGCAGTTCGCATCGGGCGGCAGGTAGATGCGTGTGACTGTTGCGCTTTTATTCGTGACGACATCGAGGAAGCCGGGGTCCTGATGCGTGAAACCGTTGTGGTCCTGCCGCCAGACCAGAGAGGTGATCAGCAGATTGATCGACGAAATAGGCGCGCGCCAGGACAGATCGAGTTTCGCTTTTTCCAGCCACTTTGCATGCTGGTTGAACATCGAGTCGATGATATGTACGAAGGCCTCATAGGTAGAAAGGAAGCCGTGCCGGCCCGTCAATACATATCCTTCGAACCAGCCTTCGAGCGTGTGCTCGCTCAGCATCTCCATCACCCGGCCATCGAGCGCCAACTCACCGCCATCGGCATCTTCCGGCTTGTACTCGGCCAACCAGGTCTTCTTCGAAGCCGCATAGATCGCCTGGAGACGATTGGAGGCCGTTTCGTCGGGTCCGAAGACGCGAAAGTTCTTCATGTTGTTGCGCATCACGTCGCACAAGAAATGAGCCAGCACCTCGGTCGGTCCCTTTTCTAACGTGCCGGGCTTCTCGAATGGCACCGCATAGTCTCGAAAATCCGGCATGCGCAAGTCGTGGCGCAACAGACCGCCATTCGCATGCGGATTTGCACTGATACGTTTTGCTCCGGACGGCGGAAGATCGCGTAACTCCTGAATTAGCCGGCCTTCTTTATCGAAGAGCTCCTCGGGCCGATAGCTCCGCATCCAGCTTTCGAGTTCTGCCAAGTGTTCCGGTTTGCTGACGTCCGGAATAGGGACCTGGTGCGCTCGCCAGAAATCCTCCACCTTGTGCCCGTCCACTTCTTTGGGCCCTGTCCAACCTTTTGGCGATCGCAGAATGATCATCGGCCAGCGCGCACGCTCCGCTTTACCGCTCTTTCTCGCCTTCTCCTGAATGCCGCGAATCTCGTTGACACAGTTTTCAAGCGTCTCGGCCATTTTCTGGTGCATCCGACCAGGCTCGTGGCCTTCGACCACGTAGGGAGTCCAGCCATAACCTTTGAAAAGCGACTCCAACTCTTCCGGCGTGATGCGCGCCAGCAGCGTGGGATTCGCGATCTTGTATCCGTTGAGGTGCAGAACCGGCAAAACAGCGCCATCGCGGATCGGATTCAGAAACTTATTCGAATGCCAGGCGGTGGCAAGTGGTCCGGTTTCAGCTTCACCGTCTCCTACCATCACGCTGACGATTAAATTGGGATTGTCAAAGGCTGCTCCAAAGGCGTGCGAGATGCTATAGCCGAGTTCGCCGCCCTCATGAATCGAGCCGGGCGTCTCGGGGGTACAGTGGCTGCCGATACCGCCCGGAAAGGAAAATTGCTTGAAGAACTTGAGTAATCCTTCTTCGTCCTGGCTTTTATCGGGATAAATCTCCGAGTAATGTCCCTCGAGATAACAGTTCGCCAAGACTGCGGGCGCCCCATGGCCGGGCCCGGAAATGTAGATCATATCGAGATCGTATTTTTTGATCAAGCGATTGAGATGTATCCAGGTGAAGCTCTGGCCAGGATCGGATCCCCAATGCCCGAGTAAACGGTTCTTGATGTGCTCCTTTTTCAGTGGTTCACGCAGCAGGGGATTATCGCGCAGATAGATCATGCCGGCACTCAAATAGTTGCAAGCGCGCCAGTATGCATCGATCAGACGCATTTCTTCGGGCGAAAGCGCCTGTTTTTGATTGTCAGTCGATTGCGGAGCTTGAGTTGCCATCTCCCACGAGTATCACGAACAGCAACACGGGGGAGAATGAACGAACGGCAGTGCGCTAAACCGAAACTGAGGAGCGGAGAAGGCCGCTCGGCGATCGGACTGCAGGTTGCCTTCGGCCAACCCACCCCACAACACGGTCCGGGATGGTCTCTGGGTGTTACTTGGCGCTATGACCTCTCGAGCCGGCGAACGTGATCCCCAATTCGCGCAGTTGCCGCTCAGGCACGCTCGAAGGGGCCTCGCACATCAAGTCAGTACCCTTGGCAGTTTTGGGGAAGGGAATCACATCGCGTATCGATTGCTCGCCTGCCAGGATCATCACGAGCCGGTCGAGCCCCAGCGCGATACCGCCGTGCGGAGGCGCGCCGTATTCGAGCGCTTCCAACAGAAAGCCGAAACGCCGTTTGGCGTCTTCTTCACTGAAGCCAAGCGCTGCGAAGACCTTGGTCTGAACATCCCGCCGGTGAATACGAATCGAGCCAGATCCAAGCTCGACACCGTTCAGCACCAGGTCATAGGATTTCGCCCGGCAGTGAGCCGGATCATCGGTAAGTTTCTGTAAGTCGTCGTCATGTACCGATGTAAAGGGGTGATGCGCGGCATTCCAACGCTTGTCTTCCTCGTCCCACTCGAACATCGGGAAATCCACGACCCACAGAAACTTGAACACCTCCGGATTAAGCAGCTTGTGGCGATCGTTGTACCTTTGGGCAACATACAAACGCAACTGCCCACACGCCAGCAGTACGGTTTGATCCGGCAGGGCGCCTTTGGGCTCGCTCGCACTTCCGGCAAGAAGGACAAGGTCGTCATCCGCGGCTTGGATTCGCTCTCGCATTCTTGCCACCGGCCCGGCATAGTCGCGTTCCAGGCGTTTCATATCGTCGAAGACGCGCAAGCCGCGCTCCTGGCCGAAAGCCTTGATTTCGTCCCGCTCTTTGCGGCTCAATGGTCCAACCCGCGGAATGCGAATTGCGACGAGCGGTAAGCTGTCGCCGATCAGTCCAGAATCCACGAACAGATCTTCTACGCGATGAAATGGCGGAACGCGCAGATCCGGTTTATCGCTGCCGTAGCAATTCATCGCGTGCGCGTAGGTGATACGCGGAATGTGCCTTTCGACCGATTTCCCCGCCGCTTCACAGGCGCTGAAGATCAGCGGCTCTATCACGTCGTAGATCTGTTCCTGTTGTGGAAACGACATTTCCAGGTCGATCTGTGTGAACTCCGGCTGGCGATCGGCCCGTAAATCCTCATCGCGAAAGCAACGCACTATCTGGAAATAGCGCTCATAGCCGCTGACCATGAGCAGTTGTTTGAAGATCTGGGGAGATTGAGGCAGAGCATAGAAAGTGCCGGGCTGGACGCGGCTTGGCACAAGGTAGTCACGCGCGCCTTCCGGCGTCGAGCGCGTCATAAAAGGCGTCTCGATTTCGAGGAAATTCTGTGCGTCCAGTGCCTCGCGTACCGCCAGCGTGATCTTCGAGCGCATAACGATGTTGCGCTGCATGTGCGGCCTGCGCAGATCTAGATAGCGATATTTAAGCCGAATGTCCTCCTTTACGTCCGCATCATCTTCCAGCGGAAAGGGGGGCGTTCGCGATTCATTCAGAATCCAGAGCTTCGAAACCGCCACTTCCACTTCACCCGTCGAAATGTTCGGATTAACGGTCCCTTCGCCGCGCAGTGCGACCAAACCCTCTGCCGCAATCACGAACTCAGAGCCCAATTCCTGCGCCCGTTGATGTGTTTCCGGGTCTTTGCTTTCGTCGAATACGAGTTGTGTGATGCCGTAGCGGTCCCGCAGATGTATGAAGATCACGCCGCCCAGATCCCTGCGGCGATGCACCCAGCCCATCAATACGACTTTCGCGCCCGCATCCGCGACGCGCAATTCTCCGCACGAGTGAGTCCGGCGAAGATTCCCTAAAAAATCCAGTTTCACTTCAGCCATTGTTCTGGTTCTAGAAGCGCTTGACGGGTCAGCGTTTGTTGGGTCCCCGACCTCATATTCTTCAAAGTGTAGGACTGCGTTGCTATCTCGTTATCGCCTACCAGGAGCGCGTACCTGGCAAGCAGCTTATTCGCAATTTCCAACATCCGCTTCAACTTTTGCTCAGTTCCGACCTCTATCGAAATATTAAGTTTGCGCAAATCCGTTGCCAGCAGAGCGCAGTGCCTCAGCGCTGCAACGCCCATAGGCGCGATATAGAGGTCTAGCTGCTGTGCGGGCAGCGTCGCTCCCTCCTCTGCCGCCATTACCAAACGATCCTCTCCGATAGAAAAGCCGATGCCGGGAGCCCCTACTTTGGATCCCAGCGTTTCCGCCAAACCGTCATAACGGCCGCCGCCGAGAATCGCATTCTGGGCGCCGAGCGCGCCATGTGTTACTTCGAAGGTCGTGCGCACGTAGTAGTCCAAACCGCGGACCAGTCTCGGGTTGATGGTATAGCGAATCTGCTGATCATCGAGAAAGTCGCGCACGCGCCGGAAATGTTCGCGATCGTCTTCTTCCAAGTAGTCGAGAAATGAAGGTAACTGCTCAATGATCGGTTGATCCTCGGGCACCTTGCAGTCCAGAACGCGGAGCGGGTTCCTCTCGGCGCGTCCACGGCAGTCGGAACACATGCGCGGAGCAAGCGTCTTCAGTTCCGTGCGCAGCACGTCGGCATATCTCTGACGCGACTTCTTCGAACCCACTGAATTAATCAGCAGTTCGTAGCCCTGGATGCCGATCTCGTCCAGTATAGAGAGCACCAACTCGATTACTTCTGCATCGATCGCTGGCGAATCGGAGCCGATGGCCTCCGCGCCGATTTGATAGAACTGCCGGTAACGCCCTTTCTGCGGACGCTCTCTGCGGAACATCGGGCCGATATAGTACAGCTTCTGCAAACTCTGCTGCTGATCCAGACGATGTTCAATGTAGGACCGCAGGACGGGCGCGGTATTCTCCGGGCGCAACGTTAAAGAGCTGCCGTCGCGATCGGAGAACGTGTACATCTCCTTACTAACGATGTCTGTATCTTCACCGACGCCACGAGCAAAGAGCGCCGTCTCTTCCAGAATCGGCGTACGTATCTCGCGATAGTTGAAACGGGCGAAAATCCTGCGCGCGGCCGCTTCCACCTGGTTCCACACTGCGCTCGACGGCGGGAGGATGTCCCGCATTCCTTTGACGCTACTAAGTGGATTCACTGCTGCTCGTCCTTATAAATTGCGGTAATCCGGACGTAGTTATCACAGTTTCGACGAAAGCGGGCCTGTTCCTCTTGAGTAACCGGACGCTTTATCTTTGCCGGTGTTCCCATCACAAGCGTGTTGGAAGGCACCTCCATACCCTCGGGCACTAATGCGCCTGCGGCCACCACGGCGCCGTGCCCAATTCTTGCGCCGTTCAGAACAATCGCGCCGATGCCAATCAAAGCTTCATCTTCCACCACGCAACCGTGCAGCACGACATTATGTCCGACAGTTACGCGATTCCCTACAATGCACGGGTATACCTGATGATCGACATGTAGAACACTATTGTCCTGTACGCTGGTTTCGTTTCCTATGCGAATGTAGTTCACGTCTCCCCGAATTGCCGCATTGAGCCACACGCTGGATCTGTCGCCTATCACGACATCGCCGATCACCTGGGCGCTTGCATCGACATAGGCAGAATCCGAAATGCGCGGCAAGACTCCGCGATAAGGTCGAATCATGGCGGAAGTTCGAATGAATCGCCGGCGGCGAATCGGAACAGTAACCGTCAGGATATCAAGACAGGTCTAGAACTCTGCTTACGTTCTCAAGAGCGATGGGCCGGTCGCTCACCAAAGCTTCGCCATGGCGTCTACCGATCAGCGAACCGAAGAAGCGGTCGCGCGATTCGAGGCCGAACAGGTAATCGCTCATTCCGTGCGAAACCACCCCGAACTGCTCGGCGGTTTTCGAAAATTGTGAGTGATGCAACCGTAGCAGCTCCATTTTCTTCTCATAAACGTCCGATACATCTACCACGAACGAGGGCCGCGTATAGTGATGCAGCAGGAAATAGAGGAATCCTTTCGGCTTATGGGGTGCATCCGGGAAGGGAGAATTTTTCAGCGTGCAATAGAGACTGCAGTTTCGAACCATACGACCGGCTGCGACATGATCCGGGTGACGATCCTTCCAAAATGGCGCCAGGACGAGAGCGGGGCGAAATCGTCGAATCACGCCGGCGATAAGTCTCCTGGTCTCCGGAGCATCGACGAGACCGCAGTCCGGGAGTGCCAGGTTCTCTCGCGGAACCCCGCCTAGAAACTCCGCAGCCCGCTCGGCTTCGCTGGCGCGTTCGGCAGGCGTGCCACGTGATCCCATTTCACCCTTAGTCAAATCAACTAAGGCGAATGAAATGCCCTTCTGTTCCAAGAGGAGCGCGATGCCTCCTGCGCCCCATTCGATATCGTCCGGATGCGCGCCGAAAAGAAGAACTTCCACCGGCATTGCTTCATGGTAGCGGCAGCACTACTCAGGGTTGTTTCCACTTCTCCATATTCGGTAATGGCGCTGCCTGCTAAAATCGGCGGGGTGTCCGCTAAAGCAACACTTTCCGTACCCGCTCAACAAGGGCTGAAGGCGCTGATCCGGGAAGTTCCTGATTTCCCTAAGCCAGGAATCAACTTCTACGACATTACGACGCTGCTTAAAGACAAGCGGGGCTTCCGCCAAACGGTCGATGCGCTGAGCGCGCACTACAAGAGTATACCCGTCGATGTAGTGATTGGGATCGAAGCGCGCGGGTACTTCTTCGCGCCGGCGATGGCGCTCGCTTTAGGAGCGGGTTTTGTACCGGTTCGTAAACCGAAGAAGTTACCTCATACGGTGAAGAGCGTCGAATACGCCCTGGAATATGGCACCGATCAACTCGAGATTCACGCGGATGCCGTCGAGCCCGGGCAGAACGTCTTGATCATCGATGATGTGCTTGCGACTGGCGGTACGGCATCGGCAGTTGCCCAGCTGGTTTCGTTACTGGGCGGCAAGATTGCCGGTTTGGGATTCGTAATCGAACTCAGTTTTCTGAACGGGCGGCAAAAGCTCGCCGACTATGAAGTGTTTTCTCTCCTGCAGTATTGACCGTGAAAGTCAAAGTTCCGTCGCTGGCGAAGCTGAATCTCGACCTGCGTGTTTTGCACAAACGGCCCGATGGCTTCCACGAGCTGCGAACCATTTTTCAAACCATCAGTTTGGGAGACGATCTCGCGATCGAGTTCGAAAGCGCAAAACGAACGAAGATCGATCTGAATAGTTCAGTCGAGATTGAAGATAATCTGGTCATACGCGCGGCCAGACTGCTTTTGGAGCATACAAAGACCACAGCTCGACTGCGTTTTTCGCTTTTGAAGCGCATACCCATGGGCGCCGGGCTGGGCGGTGGGTCAAGCAATGCCGCTGCCGTATTGATTGCGCTGGCGGCGCTATCAGGCCGACGGATGACCTTTGCGGAGCTGGCTGAACTGGCCGGCATGTTAGGCAGTGACGTGCCTTTTTTCCTGTACGGCGGGACGGCGCTCGGGCTCGGCAAAGGCTCCGAACTCTATCCTTTGCCTGATTCCGATGCGCGGGCAGTTCTAGTGGTTTGTACGGGCGTTCACGTCGCGACCGGGTGGGCGTACCAGGCTCTAGGGCGAGATGTTACAAGCGCGTTGACTTCACAGGCGGAGTCCCCTATTCTGAGAGAGTTTCAGACAGTCGCCTGGGCTCTGGCAGACCGCGATCTGGATCGAATCTCCTTGCGAAATGATTTTGAAAAAGCTGTCTTTGGACAATATCCGGAGCTGGGCAAAGTTGTGGAAAAACTACGGCGTCTGGGCGCGAGACCGGCGCTGATGACGGGCAGCGGGTCGGGAGTGTTCGGCGTTTTTCGAGATCTACCCACGGCCGTCGCTGCGGCTGCGAAATTCGCTCCCGGAACGGCTTTCGCGGTGCGTTTCGTTTCGCGGCGCCGGTACCGGAAGCTTTGGTGTCGCGCGTTGGGTCCGGCTGCCAGCGCAAGCTGTTTTGCCTGCAGCTAAGAATCAAGGAGAGAAAAGATGTCAGCCCCGAAGCCGGCGAGAGCGCTGTTTACTGATTTCAAGGTATTTAGTGGGACCGCCAATCGCGCGTTGACCGAAGAAATCTGCGAGGCGCTGGACTGTCCGGTCGGCGATGCGATGATCAGGCGCTTTGCCGATGGCGAGACGCATCTGCAGATTCAAGAAAACGTGCGGGGCGCCGATGTCTTTGTCGTCCAGCCAACGTGCACGCCAGTGGATCATCACCTGATGGAATTGCTGCTCATGATCGATGCACTGAAGCGGGCGAGCGCGGAACGAATCACGCCAGTGTTACCCTATTATGGGTATGCGCGGCAGGATCGGAAGGACAGGCCGCGGATGCCGATTTCCGCAAAACTGGTCGCCAGCCTGATCGAACGGGCGGGGGCGAGCCGGGTTTTGGCGCTCGATCTGCACGCGGCTCAGATTCAGGGCTTTTTCGATATACCCGTCGATCACCTGTTTTCCGCTCCGGTGATGGTCGAATACTTCAGCAGGCAGTTCGATGACGGAGAGCTGATCGTTGTTTCTCCGGATGCGGGCGGCGTGGAACGGGCGCGATCGTTTGCTAAGTATCTGAATGCTCCGCTTGCGATAATTGACAAGCGGCGTACGGATGCGAACGTGGCCGAGGTGATGAACATCATCGGCGATGTTCGTGGCAGGCATTGTCTGATGGTTGATGATTTGGTGGATACCGCAGGGACACTGGTGAAGGGTGCAGAAGCTCTGCTCGCGCAAGGGGCGCAAAGTGTTCGGGCGTGTGCCACACATGCTGTTTTGTCGGGTTCGGCAGTGGAGAGGATTAGCGGTTCGGTCTTGCAGGAATTGGTTGTGAGTAATTCGATTCCGCTCACCGAGGCGGCGGCAAAGTGCAGCAAGATTCGAACTCTTTCGGTGAGTTCGTTGTTGGCCAGGGCGATTCAATCGATTCACGAAGGTGGGTCAGTGAGTACCCTGTTTATATAGGAGCGATCAGCTGATTGATCAAAGCTGAAAGCTTGTTAAAAAGCCCGGTCATTTTGAGCGGGTACATCAAAACCGGAATCCGGAGGCCGCGAAGGTCGCCGTCCCGGTACGAGGTGAAAGGTGAGAAGAGATATTACGGTTACCGCCGAGCCACGTGACTCGCGCGGTAAGAATGAAGCGCGGCGTCTGCGTGCAAAGGGTTCCATGCCGGCCGTCGTGTACGGGGGCCCATCCGGTGCGACGCCGGTTACCGTTAATCCAAAAGAGCTGACGAGAATCCTAAACAGTAGGACGGGTCACAACACAATTTTTAATCTCGGCGTGAACGGTGATACCACTCCGGTGATGATCATCGACTGGCAATACGATCCAATCAAGGACTCACTGCTGCACGTTGACTTGAAAAGAATCGACCTGACGAAGCGAATCACGGTCAAGGTGCCAGTCATCACGCAAGGCGACCCCAAGGGTGTGAAGCTGCAAGGCGGTATTCAGGACGTGGTCACTCGCGAGATAGAGATAGAGTGCCTGCCTGACGAAATTCCCGAGCAGTTTGTAGTGAATGTTTCAGAGTTGCTGATAGGTCAAAGTATCCGCGCGGCAGATATTCCGATGGAAGGTTCGTTGAAGCTGGTCAGCTTGCCGGATACTGTCATAACGCACGTGATCTCCATCAAGGCGGAAGAGCCGGCACCCGCCGAAGTTGTGGCCGAGGCTGCTCCAACGGCTGAACCGGAAGTCATCAAGAAAGGCAAAAAAGAAGAAGAGGCTGCTGAGGCTCCGAAGAAGAAATAGGACGTTTTGGGGCCGGAGGATGATCAGAGTGCGGACGACTTACCAAACCGGGTCTACTGCATTGCGGGTTTGGGCAACCCTGGCGCTCGTTACGAATCGACTCCGCACAATCTCGGATTCCTGGTGGTAGATGAGCTGGCTCGTCGTCATCACTTGCGAGTCTCGAAGGTGGAAGGCCCGGCGCTGGTAGGAAGTGGCCAAATCCGGAACAAGCATGTTGTGCTGGTGAAGCCGCAAACGTTTATGAATCTGTCGGGAACGGCGATCAGCCCGGTGCTGAAATACCGGAACCTGACAAACCGCGACTTGATTGCGGTACACGATGAACTGGATCTTCCATGGACCGCGCTGCGGATCAAGAAGAACGGTTCGGCGGCGGGACACAACGGTGTCAAGTCGATTATCGCTGCTCTGAAGACCGAGGTCTTTACGCGGGTTCGGATCGGTATACATCCGAACCACCCGATTGACGCGATAGAGTATGTTCTCGCTCCTTGGGAACGAGAGCTGATGAAAGAGGTGGGTGAGGTAGTGTCGTATGCCGCTGACGCTGTCGAAGCCATCGTTGCCGAGGGCGCCGCAAAGGCCATGGCGAATTACAATCGCCGCGCTCAAGGCATACAAAAAGAGGAAGAATGAGAAGCTACGAGGAGTTGTTTATCGTACGTCCGGATGCCCCTGAAGAAGAGGTGGATCCGCTGATCGATCAGTTGAAAAACGTGATCACCCAAGGGGGTGGCTCGCTGGAGAAGACCGAAAGGTGGGGCGTTCGCAAACTCGCCTACCGGATCATGAAATACAACGAGGGGCAGTACATCCTGCTGCAGTTCAACGCGCCTCCTGAGACGGTGAGAGAGATTCAGCGGCGGTTGCGGGTAGCAGACCTGGTATTAAAGTTCCTCACCGTGCGAACAGACGAGAAATTGAAGCGCATCGAAAAACGGCGAAAGGCGCGCGAGAAGCGAGCAGCCCGTAAGCCGCCGCCGGTTGCCCCGATGCCCGCTGCCGTGACTTCGCCGCTGCTGCCAAGTGAAGCTCCGGCGCCGGTACCGGGAGCTCCGGGCACAAGTCCGGCAGGACCCGCTAATCCTTCGAGCAGCAGGAGCCCAGAGACAACTGGAGAGTAGTCGACAAGGAGATTCAACATGGCAGAACAGAGAGGCGGCCGCCCGATCGCGGCCTCACAACGACCGACCGGCGGTGACAAGGCGATCGCCACCGGCAAGAAGCAGTACTTCCGGCGCAAAAAGGTGTGCCGATTCTGCGTCGACAAGGTTGACGATATCAACTACAAAGATTCCAGATTGCTTTCGAGCTTCATTTCGGAACGCGGGAAGATTACTCCCCGGCGAATTTCGGGGGTCTGCACCCCTCATCAGAAGCGTTTGAGCGAGGCGATCAAGCAGGCGAGGAACATCGCCCTGCTGCCGTTCGCTTCCCGATTCTGAAATTGTAGGAGCTCGAATCATGGAAGTCATTCTCAGGGAAGATCTCGAAAAGGTGGGCGCGCGCGGAGCGTTGGTGAAGGTGGCTGATGGATACGCGCGGAATTTTCTTTTCCCCA
The DNA here is from genome assembly GCA_963738555.1 of Terriglobia bacterium. Taxonomy (GTDB): domain Bacteria; phylum Acidobacteriota; class Terriglobia; order Bryobacterales; family Bryobacteraceae; genus Bog-105. Next base: position 36,772 of record CAVTXN010000020.1, on the reverse strand, counting down.
AACGGCTCGCAGTTCCGGCGACAGAGGCCAACAAGAAGATTGTCGAGCAGGAGCGCCAAGCCTATGTACGGCGTGAGGCTAAGGTCAAGGGCGATGCCGAGAGTCTTGCAGAGCTGATGTCGAACGTGACGGTCAAATTCCAACACAGGGTTGGCGAGAACAATCACTTGTTCGGCTCGGTAACAGCGAAGGATATTGCGGATGCGCTCGAGGCGCAGAAGTTCCATGTCGAACGGCGAAAAATCCAACTCGATGAGCCGATCCGGACCGTGGGCGAACACAAGGTGCCTGTGCGTCTTTACCGCGATGTAACTGTCGACGTGAATGTGATTGTCGAACCAGAGCGCTAATTTCGCGTTGTACCCCGATCCCGACAAGCTAAACCAAGTAAGTCCAGCCGAGGTTTTGGACGCGGCTTCCCGCGGCCACCTCGGCCTGGATCACAGATTTCTACGCGCGCTGCTGGACCGACCGGAAGAATCGCTGCCCGCCGTTCGTGCGTTCGCGACACGCGACCGCAGTGAGGATACCGTCGACCTGGCGCCCGAACTCATCGCTCTGTTTCGGTATTGGAAAACCGCTGATGCGGTCCCATTTCTCGTTGCCTACATAAAGGAAGATCCGGAAGATGTTCCGGACGAGGTGGTGGAAGCATTGGCCGCCATAGGACAGCCCGCGCTTGAACCACTACTAGCGCTTTATCATGAACTCGACGAATCCGAATCCGGCGAGGTTGCTTTTCTTCTGGTCAGCCTCCGTATTCGAGACGAGCGAATACTGCAGCTCTTGAAGGATCGCCTGGAATACGATCTCTCCGACACGCTTCTGTTGTTCGGTATCTACCGGGACCCGGCAGCCATACCGGCCATCGAAAAGGCCGCCGAGCAGTTGCAGGCCCACGAAGCCGAATTGAAAAAGGAAGTGGCGGATACTCTGGAATCTCTGAAAACTCCGCCGGTGGAGAACGACAGTGACAGCGAGGCGTTCGATATCTGGAGCCTCTATCCGGAGACGGAGGATCTTCCGCTCGATCTGCTTGACGAAGACGAGCGGAGCGCATTGCTGGCTCATCCCGTGGCTTCGATACGCGCCGCCGCCGCCCACTCTTTCTTCAACCAGGAACTCACTCCGGATCAGAGAAAGAAATTACTACGGTCCGCGCTCGAAGATACATCCGCGGACGTGCGCGCCCGAGCCTGGGAGGCGCTGATCAACGCGACAGATCAGATCGAAGTGGTGGAAGCAATGCTCAGCGCGCTACGCCGTCCTGAGCTCCCGCTGGAAGAACGCGCCGGTCTGGTGGTGGGACTGGCGCCGGAAGCGGATCGTAACGAGGTCCGCAAGGCTATCCTCGAGCTATACGGCAAGCCGGAAGCACGCGCCAAAGCCCTCGAAGCCATGTGGCGCTCCATGCACCCGAGTTTTAGGGACTACTTCGCCAAGCACTTGGGCGATGCCGATCAGGAAGTTCAACGCAACGCGATCTGGGGTGTGGGTTACTACGGGCTTAAGAGTGAATTGGAAAGATTACGACAGTTCTTCCAAAACGAGACCCTGCGCTCTGATGCGCTGTTTGCCTATGCGTTGGTGTTACCGAGCGATATCTCCAGGGGCCGGATGAAGGGATTGCTGAGCCGGATCGAAAAAGATGCCCGAGGCCTTTCCGAAATGGAAGAAGAACTGGTGAAGGCGGCGCTCGACGAGCGATTGATGCTGGCGGGCAAGGAGCCCGTGTTTCGGGATCAGGAAGATTGATCAGAGAGCTCCGGGCTTACTTGGGCCTCCACTCAACGCGCTGAACATCGGATCTCTTCGCGAGCTCGGTAACGAATGAGGGAGCTTCTGGATCTCCGTGGCGTTCGCGCCACTCCACTTCAAATCGAAGCTTGCTCTGTTTTGTCCGATTGAGCGAGGCGAAAGAATAAGAAACCACCTTGCCACCTGCTGTCTTCACTAGCGAGGAAACGTCCCGATCCGTTATGCCGAACGAATCAGCCAGGACGAGTAGTGAGGCGCGGCGATCACGCTGGAGCCGTTTCTCGACCCACTTTAAAGATCGGAGGATGATTAGCCCGAGCACCAAAGCTATCGCTCCCAAGCTGATCTGACCGCCTCCGAAGCAGAGACCCACCACCGTTACGAACCAGAGGGTTGCCGCAGTTGTTACGCCGATGACAAGATCTTTGCGGTGGATGATGGCGCCGGCCCCGATAAAGCCCATGCCCGACAGGATGCCCAATGGTAACCGCATCAGATCCAACACGACAAACGAATTGGGTGCCTTTCCAGCCGTAGCCAAAAGCAGGTTCACCTGAATCATCGAAAGAGACGCCGCCAAGCAGACGAGCAGCGTAGTACGTAAGCCGGCCGGACGCCTATGCTCGCCGCGATCGATGCCGATCAGAAATCCGGCGAGTACGGTCCAAGCGACACGTATCAGGATGTCGTGCCAGGATAACGTGAGGGGCATCTTATCAGTCAATCATGTCCGGAACATCAACCATGAACCAACAAAATATTCCCGTGATGGTCTTTGTGGGAGGTTTTCTCGGTTCGGGCAAAACCAGTCTTATTCTGAAGGCGGCCGGCATACTTACAGCGCGCGGCAAACGGGTCGCTTATATCAGCAACGATCAGGATACGGGTCTCGTGGATACCCGGCAAGCAGTGGCTCAAGGAGTTCCAACTCGCGAGATTGCGGGTGGATGTTTTTGCTGCCGCTTTTCCGATCTCATGGATGCCTGCGACGCTCTCAAGGCCTATAATCCCGATGTTATTTTCGCTGAACCGGTAGGAAGCTGCACGGATCTCTCTGCGACCATTCTGCAGCCGCTGAAAGCGTATCACCGGCAGTCGTTTTGTCTGGCGCCGCTCACCGTGTTAATCGATCCGATCACAGCGGAGAAGGTCTATCATGGCGAGCTCAGTGCTGATGTCGAGTTTCTTTTTCGTAATCAACTGAGCGAGGCAGACATCGTTTGCTCGAGCAAGCAAGATCTGGTCACCGAGTCTGTTCCTCTGCCATTTCCAGTGGATTTCAGCCTGAGCGCGAAGACGGGCTCCGGAGTAGACGGGTGGCTGACGGAAGTGCTAGCGAGTAAGCGCGTGGCCGGTGCTCGTTTGCTCGACATCGACTACAAGCGCTACGCGGAGGCGGAGACGGCTCTGGGTTGGGTAAACCTGCACGCCGAAGTCCGGTCATCGCGCCCGGTCAATCCGGCAGAGCTCTGCGGACCGCTACTCGATCGGCTCAAGGACCTCTTGGATGCGGAAGAAGTATTTATCGCTCATCTCAAGGTATTCGATCAGGGAGCGAGCGGATGGGTGAAGGCGAGTATCTCTTCAAACGATCGAGAGCCGGTCCCGGAAGGCGACTTGCTCGCGGACGCTGTTTGCGACCACGAACTCGCGATTAACCTGCGCGCGATTGCCGATCCTGAGCGGCTTCGATCATTGCTCGAGCAAGCGCTCGCGGAACTGCCGGCTAGCTTACGAATTTTGCACCTGCGGGCGTTCCGGCCCGCAGAACCACGACCGGAGTTTCGATTTCAGACGGTGCAGGTTTGAAGTCTCTGGTCGAGTTGCCGGGGCTTTTTTGCGCTTGACAGGTACCCGCGAATCGGCCACCATCGAGGCAGGAGAACGCCATGCTACACGTTCAAGAAGGTCAATGCGGTTTGTGCTCCCACTTTGGCGAAGGCCACAGCGACGCCATTCTCATGCAAATTCGCTCCTCGCAAGAGGCAAAGGAAGATCTACTGGAAGATTGTGGCCATCCGAAGCACGCGCCATTACATTTAAAAGTGACGGCCGTAAGCACCTGCGATGGGTTCGAGCCCGTTAAGCACTAACCGACTCTCTTCGCAGACCGGCAAAACGGCAATTACGGCCGCACCACCAGCGAACTGAGTTTGTTTAGGTGCAAGGTCCATCGTCCCTGCGTAACCGAAAGATAGTTCCCGGCGTTCGCATCGCTCGCGTCTGTTAACAGGCCTCTATATTCTCCCGGCGCGATACCGAGCCTTCCGTTCAGGCTGACAGTTTTGGCTTCGCCGCGATTGACTGCCACGAGCACGACTTGGCCTTGGTACACGCGCTCGAACATGAGAATATCGTTGTCCACATAAGCAGTCAGATACTTTCCTTCCGATATCGCCGCACTCTCTTTGCGCAACTTCGCCAAAATTTTAATTATCTTGAAAGCTGACGTATTCTCGTCCCACTGCTTCATGCCGGGCCGGTTCCAGGGATCGTCATCTCCGGTGTTCACATATTGTGGAGGGGTCTTCTGCTGATCGTCATAATGGGCCAGATACTGTTCGTCGCCGTAATAGATGATGGGAATGCCCCGGATGGTCATTAGCAGCACAGTGCCAAGATCCATGCGCTGCTTCCGCTCGTTTTCATCTGTCAGGCCCAGTTTTCGCAGACGGACCATGGTCCGGATCTGGTCATGATTGTCGAGGAAAGTGCCTTGCCAGGTATCCCGCCCGTTAAAGGCTTGCACGCGCTCGTGTAAAAAATTATCGAGATCGAACGCGCTCCGCCGCTCGCTGGAATACTCCAGATCGCCGCCAATAAAGCGGTTCAGCTCGAACGATAACTGAAAATCCAGAATATTGGTTCCGAAGATTTTGTAGCTGTCGGCGAAGCGAATCGATTTGGCGTCACCCACGCCGCCGTTAGACCATTCGCCGACGATGTAAGGCGAGGGGCGGTCGAGGGAGGCAAGATGCTCGCGCATAGTACGAGTAAATCGCGCGATGAACTCAGGGAACGGAAATTTCACGGCGTCCAGCCGAAAATCATCCACACCATAGTCGATCCAGGTTTTCCCGGCGCCGAGAAGATAATCTGCCGTCTGCGGATTTCGCTGATCATAGCCGCTCAAATCGGCCAGCAGACAGTGGTGCAGCTGCCAATAACTCCACTCGTAATCGGGAAGGTTCTTTGCGTCCTGGCAGCGCTGGTCATCTTGATAATGCTTGTAATAACGGGTACCAGTTGCCGGGTCGAAGTCCTGCTGATAACTTTTGATAAAAACCTGATCGCTCGCGCTGGATTCGAACAGCCTGCCGTATACATGATTATCGTTCGGATTCGAGTGATTGAGAGTGATGTCCTGGATATAGCGCAGGCCTCTTGAATGCAGCCGATCGCTAAGCTGTGTGACATCGTTCCAATCGCCGAAGTGAGCGTTTACGCGATAGTAATTCTGCACCCAATAGCCGTGATAACCGGTGCCATATCCGGTGCCGCCTTGGTACGCCCTGACGTTTTCCATCAGAGGAGTAAGCCAAACTGCCGACACGCCGAGATCATTTAAGTAGTCAAGCTTCTGAATGACACCCGCAATATCTCCGCCCCAATATTTCCGGAACTCGATCTCGTCATCGCAGTCCTCCACGAAGCAGTTGACGGCGTTGGTCGCGTCAGGATACTGCGGATCGATATACGGCGCGTATGGTTCATGCGGATGGAATCGGTCTGTAACAAGGAAATAAACTGTTCTGGAACGATAATCTGCCGGCGAGCCAGCGTCGGCCTGTTGCGCCTGAACTGAAGTCACAATTGTGGCGGCAGCGAGAATCAGAAGGCATGCGAACTTGCCGATTTTCATTTAGAGCCGGCTCCGCGTGCGCTTTGCTGTGTGGACCGTATGTGAGCGCTTCATAACGGGATGATCTTTGTCATCTTCCCTGTTTTGCGGTGGTTAGGCAAGTCTCTGATATGGTACTAAGTCACGCTGGCGAGCAGGCTTAGCAGCATGACTCTTCCGCTTTTCGCCGATTTTTGCATATACTGACAAAACATCGCCAACAAACAGATATTCACGGTTATGAGAGCTACGGCAGCGGGATGCGTATTTGCTCTTTGTCTCACGGTTTCTGCGCTTAGAGCAGAGGAGCTGCAATTGGATCAGGCAGTCCGCATGGCCTTGCAGCAAAATACGGAAATTGTAAATACATCCCTGGATGTATCGAAAGCAAACGATCGCTGGAGGGCGTTCCACGCGACGCTTTTCCCTAAGCTCTCCTTTTACGCGCTCGGTTCGGAACAGCTCCAGCCGGTGAATATCACCATTACGGCCGGATCGCTTGGCAAAAATTACCCTGGAATCGGACCGATCCCGGCGACAGATACTGTATTCCCCACGCCCATGCAGCCGACCGGTTTTCTGGTAGGCCGCCTCGCTCAGCCACTATCGCAGATTTACCGAATCCATCTGAACTTGAAGGCTCTGGATTTCTCTACACAACTGGCGCGCGAGAAACTGCGTGGGAAACGGCAGGACGTTGTTCGGGACGTTAAGCAGATTTATTACGGCCTCGAGCAGGTCCAGAGTTCTCTTGTCGCGATACGCGAAACTGTGCAGCTCTACAAAGAGATCGAACGGACAACGAGCGAGTACGTTGCCCAGCAGACAGCGCTCGAATCAGACTTTCTGCAGGCGCAAGCCAAGCTTGCTGATACCGAGCAGTCAGAAATGGCGTTGTCCAATCAGGAAGCCGGCCTCAAGGAGAAACTCAACGATCTGATGGGTCGCGATGTTTTAACAGAGTTCAGCGTTGCGCCGGCGAGCGAAGCCCAGAATTCCCAGATTGATGTGGTCGCCGCACGTAAAGAGGCGCTGGCCGGGCGTCCCGAGATGCGGCAAGCTCAACTCAAGACGATGGAGTCCGATCAGGAGCTGCGCGCCAAACGAGCTGAATACATCCCGGACGTCTCTGCGGAATTCAATTCGATCACCCTGCTAAATTTCAATCCATTTCTGCCGGGTGGAACGTACAGTGTCGGAGTGAGCCTCTCATGGGAACCCTTTGACTGGGGACGGAAGAGAAATGAGATCGCGGAAAAACGCGACACTGTAACGCAGGACAAGAACACGGAAACATCGACCGGGCGCAAAGTGATTATGGACGTCGATGACAAGTACCGGCAGCTGCAACAAGACTGGTCAAAGCTTCATGCGGCAACGCTGGCTCAACGCGCTGCTTCAGAGAACCTGCGCGTCAACAAAAATCAGTACGAAGTGCATGCCGCTCTATTGAAGGTTGTCTTCCAGGCACAGACGACTCTTGCCCAGGCGAATTCCGATTACGAACACGCCTTATCCGATTACTGGACCGCCAAAGCGGAATTCGAACATGCGATCGGTGAGGACCAATGAAGCATCTGGTGCCGCTAGCTTTGATAGTGTTCCTGCTCTCGTGTAACCGGGAAACGCCTACCCTCGAAAAGAACCCGACTCCGGTGCGTCTCTCCGCTGTCGAGATGTACAAACCATCCCAGGGACAACGTTACTCCGCCTCGGTTCTGCCAAACCGCCAAGTCAACCTGGTATTTCGAGTAAACGGGTTTGTGGAATCGATCTATCAGGTTCGCGGCGCAGATGGGAAGCTGCGGAGTGTCGATATCGGAGATGTCGTCAAAACCGGCACAGTGCTGGCCAGCCTACGATCGAAGGACTACGAGCTGCAGGTCTCGCAGGCGCAGGGTCAACTGAAACAGGCTACACAAACGGAGCAAGCCGCCCGCGCCCAATTGGTGCAGGCGCAAGCGGCCGCGCAAAAAGCGGCGGAGGATTTTGAGCGAGCCAGCGCGCTCTATAAGAAAACGTCACTTACTAAGTCAGACTACGATGCGGCCAAAGCTAACTACGATTCCACGCGGGCCCAAGTCGAGGCTGCGCAATCACAAGTTCAGGCGAGCGCCGGCACGGTCAATACGACTGAAGCCGCTCTCGGAACCGCCGGTCTCGGCTTGCACGATACTTCTCTGGCTGCTCCTTTAACTGGTGTTATCGTCCAGCGATCGATTGAACTCGGCACCCTCGCCGGCCCCGGCACCCTGGCCTTCGTTGTTGCCGACATATCGTCGGTAAAAGCCACTTTCGCCGTGCCGGATATCGTCATCGGACATGTCAAAAACGGCTCGAAGCTGGCGATCTATGCGGAAGCCTTTCCGAACCGTCAGTTCCGGGGATTCGTGAGTGCTCTGGCCGCGGTTGCAGATTCCAGTACGCGTTCGTTTCAGGTAGAGGTGACGGTGCCGAATGAACGCGCTTTGCTCAAGCCTGGAATGATCGTTTCGCTCGCCCTCGGTGAGACGCCACAATTACAGCCCGTTACGGTTGCGCCGCTCGACGCCATCGTTCGTGGCGTCGGAGACTCATCACAATTCGCCGTCATGGTTGTGAATAGCGGGGTAGCGCGGCTGCGGCCCGTCACGCTTGGCCCGACCTACGGAGACCGCATTGCGATTACCGGCGTTTCGGCCGGGGAGAAAGTGATACGCTCAGGCGCCAATCTCGTGTCCGATGGCGCGTCAGTCAAGGTAATTCCGTGAGCAGCGCGCGCCACCGGTCTGATACCGAAATTATTAACGCGACTCATAATACCTCGCGGTTTTTCGTCGAAAACCCGCAGATTGCCTGGGTGTTGCTGGCGGCCACCGTTGCCTGGGGTTTCTATGGATACGCCAGCATGCCGCAGCGCAAAGATCCGGATATTCCTGCGAGGCAGGCTATGGTCATCACCAACTGGCCTGGCGCGAGCGCTGAAAAAGTAGAGCAGCTCGTCACTCGTACGATCGAGCAGACGGTTGCCTCCAACTCGAATATCGCCCGCATCGAGTCCATCTCGCGGGCGAATGTTTCCTACGTGACGCTCACGCTTTCAGACAAGCTCGGGGATACCGGTCAAACCCTGGACGACATCGGAGGGCGCCTCGCCGCCATCAGTAGCTTGCCGCAAGGCGCTGGTCCCATCAATTTTCAACGCGATTTCGGCGACACAGCAACTCTCCTGCTCACAGTGGCCAGCCCGAAGGCCGGTGACCAGGAAATTGACATGCGCGCGCATGCGATTGTGCAGGCCATCACCAAGGTCCGGCCCCCGAACGCGGCCAACCGCGCTTCGTTGCTGCTCTGCCTTCCTCTGACTGTCGATAAACGGCTGATCACCTTAGCTATCCCTCGATTCGAAGAGCAACTGCATACGCTCAGAGCCGCGAGCGACGTGCGAGTTCTCGACGGTTCCGGATTCGTCGGAATTGATTTTGAGAGCGATTGGCAAGATCAGGCCATCCTCGACGCGCTCGAGACTTTCCGTTCGCAGAACTACGGCGATAGTCCAATTCATCCTGATGCCTGGCAGCCCTTTGTTGTGCGCGCGCCTTCCGACGTCGCAGCCAAGCTGAGAGAGGTCGCCGGTGAAAAATATAGCTACAGGCAGCTGGATGATTTCACAGATGAGATGTCCAAAGGGCTGCTGGCTACGGCACGGACCGCCGACGGTCCGCCACTCGTCGCAAAAGTTACTCGCAGCGGCATTCTGAATGAGAAAATTTATCTGCTCTATTCTCAGGAGCGGCTCGCCTCTTACGGCCTTAAACCTTCAAATTTACAGAATGCTTTAAACGCTCGAAATATCACTCTGCCTGGTGGTCAACTGACAGTGGGCGGAAAGAGTATTGTTGTAAATCCTTCCGGAGAATTTCTCAACGAGAGCGATATCGGCAACTTAGTTATCGGCATTACTTCGTATGGAGCTCCCATCTACCTGCGCAGTGTGGTCGATACCGTTCGGGCCTACGACGATCCTCCGCAATTTCTAAATTATTACTCCTCGCGCGATACCCAGGGTCGCTGGCAGCGTACCCGGGCGATCAGCATCAGCGTTCAGATGGGTAAGGGCGAAAAAGTGGGCCGCTTTGCCTCTGCGGTTGAGGCGTCAATAGCCAACCTGAAAGCACGCCTTCCTCGCGATCTGATTATTGCCCGCGCCAGCAACCAGGCGGATCAGGTCTCTGAAAACATTCACCTCTTTATGACCAGCCTGTACGAAGCAATTCTGCTGGTTGTGATCGTCTCTCTGATCGGGTTCTGGGAATGGCGCTCGGCGCTGCTGATGGCTCTGGCTATTCCCATTACTCTGCTCATGACATTCGGAATGATGGACGTGCTCGGAATTGATTTGCAGCAGGTCTCCATCGCGACACTGATCATTGCGCTCGGCTTGCTGGTGGACGATCCGGTGGTCGCCGGCGACGCCATCAAGCGCGACATGGGTATCGGTCATCCGCCACGAATTGCCGCCTGGCTCGGACCCACAAAGCTGGCGACAGCCATCCTGTACGCCACGGTGACCAACATCGTCGCCTACCTGCCATTTCTGTTGCTAACGGGAGATACCGGCAAGTTCCTTCATTCGCTGCCCATCGTGATCGCGTGCTCGCTCATCGCTTCGCGCGTCGTCTCGATGACCTTCATCCCTCTTCTGGGATACTTTCTGCTGCGGCCAAAACCGGAAGCGAGCATCGAGGAGCGGCGCAAAACGGGATTTGGCGCAGCATACTACCGGGTCGGCCGGATGGCGATCGAGCATCGCTGGCTGACCCTGCTGCTTTCGTTTGTTGTGCTCGGCATCGGCGCCGGGATCGGATCGACTCTAAAACTCCAGTTCTTCCCAAAGGATCTGTCGCATCTTGCGTACATAAATATTTATCTGGGAGAAGACGCGCCATTCACCGGAACGAACACTCTGGCTTCAACAGTCGAACGCGTCGTGGAGCAGGTCGCAGCCGAACAACATCGTTCCCTGGATTCGCTCGATACATTCGTCGGTGGCGGCGCACCACGTTTCTGGTATTCGCTCGCGCCCGAGCCGCGCCACGCGAATTACGCTCAGGTCGTACTCGCTTTTCGGGACGAGCACGATACCGGACCGTTCTTGCCCGTGCTGCAGAGGCGCCTCTCGCGCGAGATCGCCGGTGCTCGGATCGATGTTCGCCAACTCGAAACAGGCGCTGCCGTCGGCTTACCGATTCAAATTCGGATATCCGGGGACAATATCGACGCACTCCGCGCCGCGGCCGATCGCGTAAGACAAATTATCGAGGGGATCCCGAAGGCTACCGCGGTCCGGGACGACTGGGGTGAAGATCGTTTTGCGCTGCAAGTGAAGGTTGATCCGGATCGAGCGAATCTGGCAGGAATCACAAATCTGGATGTGGCGCATGCATCCGCCGGCGGCATCAATGGTGATCAGCTTACCGTTCTGCGCGAAGGAGATAAGCAGATTCCGATTGTCGCCCGTCTTCGCCCAAATGAACGTGTGGGTCTTGACGATGTCGAGCACTTGTACATCTATTCGAGTTCGGGCACCCAAAAGATTCCTCTCGGCCAGATATCGCGCGTCGATTACAGTCTCCAGGACGAAGTAATCCGGCGGCGCAATCAGTTCCGCACGATCACCGTTTCTGCTTCGCCCCAGCAGGGGATACTCGCTTCTGAGGTGATGAAACAGGCTCAACCGAAGCTGGCGGCGATCGCGGCTGAGTTACCTCCCGGTTACCGGCTCGAAATTGGCGGCGAGCAAGAAAAACAGAAAGACGGTTTCAAACAACTTGGCATTGTGCTTCTAATTTCGTCCGCAGCCATTTTTCTGGCGCTGGTTTTTCAATTTAAGAACGCAATCAAGCCGTTCATTGTATTTGCTGCTGTGCCTTACGGAGCAGTAGGAGCATTGATTGCACTCTGGATTATGGGCGCGCCATTCGGTTTTATGGCGTTCCTGGGTGTCGTCAGCCTGGTGGGCGTTATTGTCAGCCACATCATCGTTCTCTTTGACTTCATCGAAGAGATGCACGCGAAAGGGGAACCCTTTGAACAGGCAGTGCTCGACGCGGGCATCATGCGGCTTCGACCCGTCCTTATCACCGTCAGCGCAACCGTTATTGCTTTATTTCCGCTGGCCATACACGGCGGACCGCTCTGGGAACCGATGTGCTACGCCCAGATCGGGGGCCTGTCTGCGGCCACCTTTATTACCCTGCTTCTTGTTCCCGTCATTTATTCCATCTTTGTACTCGATCTGAAAATCGTGAAATGGGAAACGTCCGCAGAGAGCAAAGAAGCCGCTCCGGAGATGATCGGCATACTCAAACCATAATTTTGCGAGATTGTGTAACACAATCGGTAAATACCGCTATCCTTTTTTATCGTTCGCCGCCGCAAAACAATGTCTTCGACCCCCAATAAGTGATCCACAGTAGCCGAAACGAGAATGGCTCGAAATCTGCTGTGGCCGGAGTCAGGTAGTTCGAATGGATGAGAGCCAAGAGCTGCAGAAGGATGAGTGTCTCTCTTTTCTAGATGCGCTCGACGAAGAGGATCGAGCGCTCAACGAAGAGAGCCATGAGGCCGATCCGGACGCCGTGGCCTATGAAGCCGCGCGCGCCGCATACCGGTCTGCTCGCTTGAAAGGAGACGCTAGCGAGTGTGCAGCTGCTGAGAGCGTCTTTCGGAAAGCACTGTTCGCTCGCTTGCATTACCGCGGACGCGCCGCTCTCTGCTTTTCCGGCGGCGGCATTCGCAGTGCAACCTTCGGGCTCGGGATCCTTCAAGGGCTCGCCGCTCGTTCCTTACAGCAGGAAGGGCAGCGGCCCGGATTGCTGGGCGAGTTTGATTATCTCTCGACAGTCTCTGGCGGAGGTTATCTGGGGTCCTGGTTCTCTGCCTGGGCAACCAGACTCGCGCGCCCGGGCACCAATAAGTTAACCTGCTGCTCGGAACGGGACCGTATTGATGGACCCGCCGAGGTAATTCGCCAGCTTTCGCAAAGCCCGGATTCCTCGTTTGAACCTGAACCTGCCACGGTTAAACATCTCCGGATTTATTCCAATTACCTGGCTCCGAAAGTCGGCCTGCTGTCCGCCGACACTTGGGCGCTCGTCAACACAGTTGTTCGCAACATCATTCTGAACTGGTTCGTTTTGTTGCCTCTTTTCGCCGCCGTCATTTTAGGTCCGGCGCTTGCCTGGCGGCTGCTTTTGCTGAGACCACATTTCATTCCGTCCTCGACGCTTTGGTTTCTGCTCGGCACCGGAGTTGTTGCAGGCGCGCTGTCAACCGCCTATATCGGCTTCGATCTCCCCGACGGCGGCGACGCCCAGAAGCCTGCCAAATGGTTTGTCTATGCCAGCTTTCTTCCTTTGTCGATAGCTGCTATGCACCTCGTTATTTTTTGGGCGTGGCTGCCGTTCGGGAGTGTTCACGCTGCCTGGTGGGATATCATCGGCCGCGGCAAGGAAGGCTTGTCGTGGTGGCAGTTCGGAGCCGTTGGAGCGTTCATGCACGGCGGTGGTATGGCCGCGGGCTTGGCCGTTGTCGATGTGAAATATCATCGGCCGCCAAGACGGATCGGCGTGGCGACCGCTCTCTTTGCTGCCCTCACGGGATTTGCCGGTGGCCTTCTGGCGGAAGCCGTTACTCAACTGGCCCCGTATGGCCTTGACGGCAGAATCAGCTACGTACGCCTCTACGCTTCCCTGGCGTTCCCGGTCTTGATGTGCGTGTTCCTCGTCTCCGGTATGCTCCTTGTGGGCTTCACCAGCTATATAACCGAGGATGAAGACCGGGAATGGTGGGCGTTTGCGGGAGGACGCTTTCTTGGCATTTCTCTAGCATGGGCGCTGGCGGCAGTGATCGTTCTCTACGGCGGATATGTCCTTCAGTGGGTGAATGGACAACTCAGCGCAACCTTCACGGCGTTCACAGGCTTAAGCGGGTGGGCAGCGGCAAAGTTAGCGGGCAGTGCGTCTACCCCATCCGGGTATGGTGAAACCAAATCCTGCCCGGCCACGCCGCCGCTTGGCAGTGTTCTGAAAGAATACGGCGCGCGCATTCTTTTACCGGTGTTTCTTATCCTCCTCACGATGCTGTTTTCCGCAATCAACTTCAGCTTGCTTCGTCTGATAAGCCATCTGCCAGCCAGAATTCCGTCCTACTGGCCGGAGCCTCTAAGACCTCTGGGTGACGCGAGCGCGCATATCTTCTGGTTGGCTATCTTCTATATCGTTGTCTGCGTGATTGCGTCCTTTTTCATCAATGTGAATAAGTTCTCGCTTCACGGGATGTACCGCATGCGTCTGATCCGCGCATTTCTCGGAGCATCGAACACCAATCGCCGGCCTAACCTCTTCACCAACTTTGACAGCGCCGACAACATGCCGATGTGTACCCTTACTCATCACAAACCTCTGCATGTGGTTAACATGACGCTGAATCTTGTCGGGGGTAAGAACCTGGCCTGGCAGCAGCGGAAGGCTGAGTCATTCACTTCCACTCGAATCCATACAGGTAGCTGCCGGGTCGGTTACCGCGAGTCGTCACTCTATGGCGGCAGATTCCGAGAGCTTCCCAAAAAGCTCCCGATCAGTCTGGGAACGGCCATGACTATCTCGGGCGCCGCAGCCAGCCCTAACATGGGCTATCACTCGTCGCCCCTTCTCGGTATTGTCATGACACTCTTCAACGCCCGTCTGGGTTGGTGGCTGGGTAATCCGAAAGCGCCGAATGGCCTCTGGAAGTGGCCAGGCCCCCGCTTTGGAATCAGACCTTTTATCAACGAGGCGCTTGGTCTCACCAATGACGAGGCGAACTGGCTCTATCTCTCGGACGGCGGTCATTTCGAGAATCTCGGTGTCTATGAAATGGTTCTTCGCCGCTGTCGTTTGATCGTGGTCTCAGACGCCGGCGCAGACCCCAACTACACCTACGAAGATCTGGCCAACGCTATTCGCAAAATACGCATCGATCTGGGTATACCGATCGAGTTCGATCCCCCTTCGCTGCCCATGTCGCCCACAGGTTGGCCCACAGACAAGTTTTCCGGTCAGCACTGCGCGATCGCTAACATTCTGTACAGTGCCGTAGATGGCGACGTTCCGCCCGGAACCCTCATTTACATCAAGGCCTCACGCAACGGCAACGAGCCGCCGGACGTAAAGCAGTACGCGGCGGCCAATCCATCATTTCCTCATCAGTCCACAGCCGAACAGTTCTTCAACGAAGCGCAATTTGAAAGTTACCGGCGGCTCGGCTTGCATATAGTCGAAGAGATCTGTGGTGTTACACCCGACTCGGCTCCTCAATTGACGCTGGAAAGCTTTCGCAGAGTTGTTGAGCACTATGTTCATCCGCCGGAGAAAGCGGTTAAGGCCGCCGTAGCGTCTGATACAGAGCCGAGCGAAGCCCTGTCGCTGTCCTGAGGCCGCTATCTATCGCCGCCAGTAGCCGCGATAATAGCGGTGGCCGTAATAGCGCGGCCCAATCCAGTACGCTCCCGCATACGGCGGCCGAGCCCAATATCCGGCATGCCAGTAATAGCGTGGACCGACGGGATACCAGTATCCGCCAACCCATGTGTAACCCGGACGCGCGTAGTACGCAGGGGCATATTGCACTACCGGAACAGGCGGTGGTGGCGGCGCATATACCGCCTTCCACTCCGACCCCTACCCCAACTGCAAAATGCGTTCCCGCGAACATCGTGCTACCAGCTAAGAGAAATAGTGCAAGTATTTTCGATTTCATGATTCACTCCTCCGCAACTCGCCGGGGCCGCTTCTCTGTCGGACTTCACCCGGCTCGCTTTCAATCGCCATGTCAATCTGCAAACCGGATACCAGTCGTAAGTTGCTGAAAAGATTATTTAAGAACTCGGTCCTTTGGCCATTCTCGACCGTTGCTGGTGCTTTTCGGCCTCTTGATCATCGCAAAGAGGCGAGGAGTTCCTTCCGCACGGTCCACAGACCCAGTAGATGTTGTTGGGATACCTGAAAACTGCCCGATGTGAGCAGCCAGCTCAAATCCGCGGGATCCCGTTTCCTGTGTTCTCGCGCAAGTGCCAGCTTCAGTGAATCAGTATTGAGCACAAGCTGCGTGCGTGCTGCCTCGGCCATTGGCTTGTTTCGGAACAGAGCGTCGATCGCTATGGCGAATGCGCCGCCATCCGCGCCGGTGGGCTGCAGCGAAAGAACGGTCGAATCGGCGGACTGGAGCGACATGGCGAACATTCTCAGAGGCGGCGGAAGGTGGCTTGGATCGGCCAAAAGCTGCTGCGAGGGGCGTACCCACAAAGGCGCTGGAAGAGGCATGATCGTCTCCGGCCGCCGGGAGCCAATCCATTTTGCGGCTTCGGGATCACTGCTGATCGCTAAGCCGGTCACATCGGACTGGATGGAACGCAGGCTGGCGATGCGCCCCGGGCTGCTCGTGGCAACCCGGCACAAATTGCCGCTGCAAGTGCCGCCGTGCGCCATCACGTAGGCCCGTATGCTGTTCCAGTGAAAATTCCCACGCAATGCGAAGAAGAGTTGGTCGCCGTCGGCCGCGCAGGCTATGGCGTTCAAGTCTCTTGTATAGTCGAAATTCGCCTCGCGCACAAATCGCCTATACTCGTCTTCCTGTCGCGGGTCGGCGCCTTCCAGCAGCTTCAGATAGCCGCGTTGCCGCAAAGCGGCTACGTCGGCGAAGAAGACTGTGGCATCGTTCAGCGGCAGCAATCCGACAAGGTCCTCATCCGAACGGATTAACCTGCGTTGATAGCGATCGACGCCGATGCCTACACAAGCGGCAACCACCACGCAGCTTGCCAGAGCCAGCCAACCCTTCCGTCTCGAACTCAACCGTTCCACCGGTCAGACAGTGGCCATTTCCTTTACTCTCGCTTGCTTCCAAAGAGCGACATAAGGCTGAAGCTCGTCCATCATCGCGGCAAACTGATCTGGATTGAGCGATTGTGCTCCGTCGCTCATCGCCTTCTCCGGCTGCGGATGCACCTCTACGATCAGACCGTCTGCGCCAATCGCCAACGCCGCTCGCGAAAGCGGAGGAACCAGGCTGCGTTTCCCGGTAGCATGACTCGGATCCACAATCACCGGTAAGTGCGAAAGTTCGTTCAGGACAGCCACTGCCGTAATATCACACGTATTTCTGGTTGCCGTCTCAAACGTGCGTATGCCGCGCTCGCACAGAATCACATTGGAGTTGCCGTGCGCCACGATGTATTCGGCCGACATTAGTAATTCCCGTATGGTCGAGCTCAAGCCCCGTTTCAGCATGACCGGACGCTTTGCTTTCCCGAGCTCCTTCAGGAGCGCAAAATTCTGCATGTTGCGAGCGCCGATTTGCAGAATATCCGCGTATTCCGCCACCATCTCAACATCCCGGTCGCTCATGACTTCAGTGATGACGCCCAGGCCGGTTTCCTCTCTTGCTTTACGAAGGAGCTTCAAGCCTTCCCGCTCCATGCCTTGAAAATCGTAAGGCGATGTGCGGGGCTTGAAGGCGCCTCCGCGCAGAAACTTCGCGCCATGGCCGGCGACTATCTGCGCTGTGGATAATATCTGTTTCTCACTCTCCACTGAGCAAGGGCCGGCCATGACTATGAATTCGTCGCCGCCTATCTCGACGCCGTTCGCAAACACGGCCGTTCGTCCCGGCCGGAATTCCTTGCTGACGAATTTATATGGGGCAGAGATGCGAACTGCCTTTTCTACCTGAGGCATCGCCTCCAGCGATTCCAGACAAGCCGTCACATCGCCTACCCCAACCACACCGATAACGACGCGCTCCTCCCCCTCGATTGAGTGAACCTTGTATCCGAATTCGCGGATGCGCTCGCATACCGCCTCTACTTCGGCTTTCGTGGCGTGAAGCTTCATCGAAATGATCATCTGATCTCAAACACCTCACTCTAAAATTCAAAAGCCCACTCGCTGCCGAGTGGGCTTTCCTTGTTTCCTATTCGCTGGCTCTCAGCTTACTCGGACACCCCTCGGCACGATTCTGGCCGATACCAAAATCGAAATGAGCGAAAGCCGGCTGCGTAACTCCCCATGAAGTTAGAGTATGACACAAACCCTCACACGAGTTGTTATGATGAAGCTTCAGCGCATGGCACGGGCGATTGTATTGACGCTGCTGGCCACGGCTCTTTTGGCTACTCCCGTCAAGCCGCCGGCAGCATCTGCAGCCAAATCTACCCAGAAAACGAAAAAGAGAAGACGTCGAGCGGCTCACCTCGCGCCAAGTTACCAGCTCCATCCTGATCCCGAACGTTACCGGCAAATTCAGCAGGCGCTTGCCGAGCGGGGCTACTTCACGGGGCAGGTCAACGGTGAGTGGAACGACGATTCCGTGGCTGCTCTCAGGCATTTTCAAGCGGATCAAAAACTGGACGGCGATGGAAAGATCGATGCTCTGAGCCTCAAAGCACTCGGCCTGGGCGCGAAGCACGACGGCACCACCGCCGGCACGGTCCCGCTTTCCGCAGCCACCAATTCGGGCCACCCCTCGGAAGGCGCTTCGCAGGAGCCGGACATCCCCGCTGTTACAGAGCTTCCCCCGGAAACTCCTCCTTCCCCAAACAATACCCCGCAGTAGACTGCGAATGCTAGGATCACGGTCGTGGAGGAGCACGAAATTTATGCCGCCATCGGCGAGGACGGTTTTCGACGCCTAGTTGCTGCGTTCTACAGGCGCGTTCCTTCCGACGACATTCTGGGACCGATGTACAAAGGGAGGGATCTCGCCGCTGCCGAACAACGTCTTCGCGGCTTTCTCATTTACCGGTTCGGCGGTCCTGCAACCTACATTGAACAACGTGGCCATCCCCGGCTTCGCATGCGCCATGCACCCTTTGCTGTAAATCAATCGGCCCGCGATCGCTGGATCCAGCTAATGACCGGAGCGTTGAACGAAGTGCAATTCCCGCCCGAGGCGAGTGCTTTGCTGAATGACTTCTTCGAATCCACGGCATCGTTTCTGATCAATCGAACCGATCAGGCATAACCGCTCGTCCCGCATCGTGATACTTTCGATCCATGCACTCGAAATTGTTGCTGGTATCGGGTTTTCTCTTATTTTCACCGCTCTTTACGGCTTTTGCTGCTTCGTTTTCGCAACTGACTGTCTTTGGCGACAGCTTGTCGGACAACGGCAACGCCTATCTGGGTAGCGCGGGCGTTACTCCGGGAGCAAATTACGGAAGCTATACTTTCCCGGATGCCAACCTGACCACCGTTCACTACTCCGATGGTCCGAATACCACGCCCGTGGCTGCCGGTCCCGCCGGACTCTGGGTAGATCAACTCGCCGCTAAACTCGGTGTTCCGGACCCTCTGCCCGTCGTCTCCGGCATCGCCAATGCAAGTGATTACGCGGTGGGTGGCGCCGAGACGGCTAGCGGCTTTCAAAGCATCGCAAACCAAGTTGCCCTCTTCACTGCGACTCATCCAGGGGGTGCATCGCCCACCGGCTTATATGCCTTCTGGGGAGGCGCCAACGATGTTCTCAACGGGGCAAGTCCAGTCGCCGCGGCCGATCACATTGAAGGCTTTATAAACACCTTGCACGGCGAAGGAGCTGACAACTTCCTCTGGCTGAACCTTCCCCTCTTGGGAGAAACGCCTGACGGAAAAGTTGATTCGGCGGCGCTGAATGCCGCGTCTATCGCATTCAATGACGAGTGGGCCAGAGACCTGGCTGCGCTCGAAGGCAATGGCATCCACGTGGACGGCGTGAACATCGCCAATCTGTTCAACGATATTCTCGCCAATCCAGGCTCCTTCGGTCTTACGAACGTTACTCAGCCGGCACAAGGCCTGAATATTCCGACAGATGCGGGCTATCTGTTCTGGGACGGCCGGCACCCCACGACCGCTGGTCACGCCCTGGTGGCCGATGCCGTCTTCGCCTCTGTGACAGCTACGCCCGAACCCGCATCCCTCACATTCGCTCTGACGGGACTGCTCGCACTGACCGGCTTGAGCCTGAAGCGCTACGGTTTCTTCCAGCGCGCGTCCAATAAGGAAGGACAGAAGGAACGAAGTTGCGCCGGAGATTAGTTAAGTCTTCATTCAGCAGCAAATCTATGCGCGTATTGGTAGTGGAAGATGAGAAGCGGATTGCGGACTTCCTTTCGAGAGGGCTGCAAAGCGCAGGGTACGCGGTGGATGTCGTATACAGCGGCGGTGACGCCATTGGGCGAGTTCACGCCACCGAATATGACCTGATCGTTTTGGATCTCGGGCTTCCAGATATTGACGGGTTGCAGGTCCTGCAGAAGATCAAAAACCGGAAGACCGTTCCACCCGTGCTCATCCTGAGTGCTCGCGATTCGGTCGACGACCGGGTGAAGGGCCTGGAACAAGGGGCCGACGATTATCTGGTAAAACCGTTTGCGTTTGTAGAGCTATTGGCGCGTGCCAGGGTGCTCCTGCGCCGTGGACAGCCGACGCCGGAACGGCTGCAGGTCGGCGACCTCAGCCTCGATTGCATAAGACGCAAGGTTACTCGCAGCAACGAGAATATCGAGCTCGCGCCGAAGGAGTTCAGCATTCTCGAATATATGATGCGGAACCGAGGCAGGCCGCTGAGCCGCACCATGATCGTCGAGCACGTTTGGGACATTGACTATGACGGCTTGACCAATATCGTGGATGTTTACATCCGGCATCTGCGCAGCAAGATCGATGACAAATTCCCGGTAAAAATGATCCACACCGTGCGCGGGATCGGCTACATGCTGGACATACCCGAGAACCAGCAGACCGTGCCGGCAGAAAATCTAACGGCTTGAAGGACCAATGCGATCTCAGTGGATGAAGGCGGTGCGGTTTTTTCGGACACTCCGATTCCGTCTCGCCGCTACCTTCCTACTGATTCTCACTTTCGCTTTGGTGCTCATAGGGTGGCTTTCGACGACCGCCTTGAAGAAAGTGCTCGAAACCCAAAGCGAAGCCCAGCTCAGCGGCCAGATCGGTGCCTTGAAGGGCTGGTTTACCTTCGATGAGAGCAGCGGCGAACCGCTGTGGGATGAAGTAGACCAGAGCGATCAGGAGGAACTGGCGGAGCTGCTGCGTTTGCAGAAAGTCTACGTGATTGCGGACGACCACGGGCGTCTCGACCGGGCGACCACCGATCCGAAGCTGCGCGCCCTGGTAGACCGCAAGACAATTCTCGCCCAACTCGCGGAAATGCAGCGTACGCACACGCCGATGTTGAGAATCATTCACGATACCGATGGCGTTCCCTATCAGGTGCTCAGCAGCACAATGAAAGACTCTAAACGCCAGCGGACCTGGTATGTAGCGGAAGGGCGCAGTCTGGTCGAAGACCGGCTGGTCGTGCGGAAGTTTCAGCGCAACTACGTCATCTTTTTCCCGATCGCTCTAGTCGCCTGCGCGGTAGTGAGTTGGTATTCGACGGGTAGGGCGCTACGAGGCCTGCAATCGGTGGAAAAGGCTGCTCAGGAGATCACCGGATCGAATCTGGGGCTGCAGATTCCCAAGCGCGGCGCGGATGACGAGCTGGACCGGCTGATCGATTCATTCAACGCCATGAGTGGCCGCTTGAAATCCTCTTTCGCCCAGATGCGGCAGTTCTCAACCGACGTTTCCCACGAGCTACGTACGCCTCTGACCGCTATACAAGGTCAACTCGAAGTGGCGCTTTTCACCGCGACGCGCAAAGAGCAGTTACAGGAATCCATCGAGAACGCCCTGCAAGATGTGGAACGGCTGGCAAACCTGGTGCGCGCGCTGCTCCTGCTTTCGCAGTCGGAAACGGGCCAGATTCCGGTCAAAAAGAGCGTGCTCAATTTGGGCAAGCTGGTTGGAGAGCTGGTAGACCAGTTCCAGATTCCGGCGGAAGCATGTCAGGTAACTCTAACCCAGACAACGCATCGAGACGTGCTTTGTGAGGCGGACCGTACGCAAATTGAGCGGGTGATCACGAATTTGCTCTCGAATGCTTTGAAATACACGCCCGCCGGAGGCTGGGTGCGCGTGAGCGCAGAAACTCGAGGCTCCCTCGTCCGGCTGTTAGTAGAGGACTCGGGCGTAGGTATTCCTGCGAATCATCTGCCGCACATCTTCGACCGCTTCTATCGTGTGCCCGATCCGAATCCCGAGAAGGGCCTCGGGCTTGGGTTGAGTTTCGTGGCGGCAATCGTAAAAGCCCACGGCGGCGAGATCCGGGTAGACAGCCAACCGGGACGCGGATCCCGGTTCGAAGTGATTCTGCCGGCCGGCATAGTCCGCGCCAGTAGCGAAATACCGGCGCTACAGAGCTAGTGCTTGACTGCGATTGCCGAGATTTCGATTTTCGCGCCGCCAATCAAACCTGCGACCTGCACAGTAGCGCGGGCCGGTTTTGGGTCGGGCATCAGCTTCTTATAAACTTCGTTCATTTTGGGCACGTCATTCAAATCGGTGACGTAAACCGTTACCGAAGCGATATCGCTCATTTGGAAGCCGGCCTCCTCCACGACCTTCTTGACTGCGGCTATGGCATTCGTAGTCTGCAAAGTGATATCCGTTCCCGTGACCTTGCCTTGCGAATCGGGTCCTTGCTGACCTGCCACATAGAGCGTATTGCCGGCCACAACGCCTTCGCTGAAGGGCATGCCGGTTTTAAAACGAATGGCCCGGTTCTGGGCGAGAGCGCTCCCCATACCGATGAGCGCCATCACACCGAGCCAAAGACATCGCACTGCTATTCGCGCATATTTTTTCTTCATAGAATGAATCTCCTGTTAGTGTTTCAACGAGGCGGACATCGGCTTTGCCTCGGAGGGGTGCAGATACTTGCCGTACCACGCGAGATAGCGCTCATAGCGATCGCGGATGAAGCTCGGGCGGGTGAACCCGTGAAATTGGCCGGGATAGACCACAAGCTCGGTGGGGACGTGTAACATCTGAAGTGCCTGATACATCTGCTCACCGCCTGCCAGCGGCACGTTGAAATCTCTATCTCCGCCCATAAACAGAGTCGGAGTGTGAATCCGGTCGGCGTGAAAGAAAGGATAGGAAAGCTTTATCCAGGTGGCTTCGTTTTTCCACGGTGGTCCGATTTCGTTGTCGTATTGAAAAACGTACTGATCGATGCCGTACATCGAGATCTGGTTCGCGCTTCCGGCGCCGCTGATGGCTGCCTTGAAACGGTTATCCGTGGCGATCGTGTAATCCGTAAGAATGCCGCCATAGCTCCAGCCGCCGATGCCCAGCCGGTCCGGATCGGCGATTCCCATCGACTTGACGTGGTCGACACCCGCCAGCAGATCGGCGACTTCGTGATGACCCCAATCGGCAAAGATGCTTTCCCCATACTTGTGGCCTCGACCCGAACTGCCGCGATAGTTGATGGAGATCACAACATATCCATTCGCGGCAAATAACTGGTGCTCGTAACTGAAAGCATGTCCGTCCTGGCCGTTGGGTCCGCCGTGAATACGCAGAAGAGTGGGATACTTTCGGCCCGCTTCGAAATGAAGCGGCTTCGTGATGAGGCCATGCACTTCGGTGCCGTCCGAGCTTTTGAAACTGATGTCCTCCACCGAGCCGAGATCGAGTTCGGAGAAGAGCTTATCGTTCTGATGGCTGAGTTGCCGGAGCGACCCGTTCTCGAGAGCGAAAACTTCGGCCGGAGCATGGTCGGTCGAGACGAGCACGGCGGTGTGACCCGCTTTGCACGACAACGCAGACCCGACCACCGGCTGATGCAGCAGGGGCTCGGCCGTGCCACCTGAAACCGCGACTTGAGCCGGATACTCGGCGCGGTCATCGGCGACTAGAAAGACTAGAGAGCGGCCATCCTGGCAGAATGAGGGTGCGCTCACGCCACGATCCAGCTTCTCCGTGAGGATCCTGGGAGCGCCGCCGGCCGCCGGAACTAGCGCTAAGCGGTTCATGTCATAGGCAGTGAACTTCGGCTCGCTGCCCTGCAGATACGCGATGAACTTGCTATCGGGACTCCAGACAGGATGTCCGGAATCCGGCCCCGGATACGTCGTCAGCCGCAGCGGTGCCGCATGCGGTTTTGCATCCACAACGAACACATCCGTGTTTTCGGTACGGTCCGGATCTTTGTCGCCGTTGCTGATGAATGCAATCTTGCTCCCATCGGGCGACCACTTTGCGTTCGTCTCATCGAAGCCGCCGTCGGTGACCTGCTCGAGTTTTTCAGTAGTGACATCGAAAAGATAAATGTGGTTGTACTTGCGGTTGAGATACCCGGCAATGTCCTCTTTGAAATGGTAACGATCGATGACGATAGGCTTGGGCGGCTTGGGGTTTGAGGGCGCTGCCCCGGGCTTCGGTTCCTCGGTATCCGGCTCGTCCTTTTCCCGCAGAACGATTGCCAGTTGGGTCGAGTCAGGAGACCAGTCGTAATCCGAAATTTCATAGTTTTTGAAATGAGTAAGCTGGCGCGCTTCTCCGCCCTGGCGATTCAGAAGCCAGATCTGTGATCCTTTGGCTTCTCCTGCGCGTGAAGTGACGAAAGAAAGATACTTGCCATCGGGACTCCAGCGCGGGGAACTTTCAGATTCTTGCCCGTTGGTGAGCTGCAACTCCTCTGTTCCTTCCCAGTTCGCCATCCAGATACGAGTGACGCGTTTATCGGCCTTACTGTCCACGGTGGTGACGGTATAAGCTACCCAGTGGCCGTCGGGCGAAACCTCGGGAGCCGCGACGTCGTGCAGCCGCGCGAGATCATCCAGGTTTAGCGGCCGCTTAACAGGTATGTTAGGAGCGCCGAGAAGAGCAGCAGCAATGAGAAAAGGTGCGAGACCGCGTCCGTACATAGGCATCCCACAGTTTATATGCATCTGTCTGCGCGCAGGCCCAGACGCTTATTCAAGAATGTCGATCCGGTAGTCTTCGATGACGGGATTCGAGAGCACGTCGCGCGCGATCGCGTCGAGCGCTTGAGCGGCTGAGTCGCGCGGGAGATCTTCGGCGAGGCCAATTTCGAAATACTTGCCTTGCCGCACCGAGGCAATTTCCCGATGCCCCAAGCCCTGCAGAGCCGCGCAAATGGTTTGCCCCTGCGGATCGAGAACAGTCGGCTTCATTGAAACATAGACACGCGCTTTCATGAATTTCATTGTAGAAAGCAACCACACTGTTCCTCCACAAACAATTCGTGTAGAATTTGTTATAAGTCCACGGCACTTCAGTGAGGGAATATCGTCAAGATTTGCATTCTCGCCAGTAGCAGCATGGGCAACTCGGTGTTTGTAGCCACCGGCCGGACGCGCCTGTTGCTCGATGCCGGAATCAGCCGCCGGGAACTAGCCAGACGTCTGGCCGCGATCGGCGAGGATATCGCCCAGCTCGACGCGGTGCTGGTAACTCACGAGCACACCGATCATACCTGTGGTATCGCCACGCTCGCCAAATTTTCCGATTGGCGTCTGCCGGTCTATGTAACGAAAGGTACGGCGGCATGTATGGAATGGGGCGAACACTCGCCTGTCACGGAAGTATTTCAGGCCGGGTGTGGATTCAGTATCGGCGACTTCGATGTCACCAGTTTTACCGTCCCGCACGATGCGGCCGATCCCGTCGGCTATACAGTTTGTTCGCAAGGCGTCAAGGTTTCGTTCGCGACCGATCTCGGCTACATCCCCGATTCGTTGCGAGTCCACTTCCGTGGTTCAGATGTTCTGATCCTCGAATCGAATCACGATCTGGAAATGCTGCGTGTCGGCCCCTATCCCTGGTCCGTAAAGCAGCGCGTGATGAGCAGGCGCGGCCATTTGTCGAATGAAGTCGTCGCAGACTTCATCCGGAAGGATCTCGACAGCCGGGTTTCCACCCTCATTCTGGGCCACGTCAGCGAGCACAACAATCATACGGAGCTGGTGCGGCAACAAGCATTACGGGCTTTGGGTGGCGAGACGCTGTTCACCCGGCTGGTCGTCGCCGAGCCCGGCGTCCAGTCGGAAGTTTTCTCTTACTGAAAACTCCTCAGTCCGTTCGCAGAACCTCCATCGGATCTGCTCTGGTGGCGCGGATTGCCGGTACGTAGCAGGCAACCGCTGCGACAAGAATGGCCATCAGACAGGTCGCGCTAATTGCCACCGGGTCGACCCTGCTTACCCCATACAGCAGCGTTCCCAGCAAACGTGAAAGCGCCAAACCCAGCACCACGCCGAGTGCCGCACCGGAAATTGCCAGCTTCATTCCGCTCACCAGCACGCCGCTCATTACCTCGTGCGGCCTCGCACCGAGCGCGATTCGGATACCGAACTCATGAATCCGTTGATTGACCGAGTACGCGATGACTCCGTACGTTCCGATCGCGGCCAGCAAGAGTGCCAGGGACCCAAACAGAGTCACCAGAAATAACGCGAACCGCGCGGTCGAGTAAGATCCCGCGGCGACCTGCTGCATCGTACGGACGTCCGAGACAGCAAGTCCTGCATCCAGTTCACGTACAGCAG
This sequence comes from Terriglobia bacterium, assembly GCA_963738555.1. Classification (GTDB taxonomy): domain Bacteria; phylum Acidobacteriota; class Terriglobia; order Bryobacterales; family Bryobacteraceae; genus Bog-105. The sequence continues at coordinate 10,694 of CAVTXN010000020.1, read as the reverse complement.
TCCGCAATCGGTCTGCCGCGATACCCGGCGGTAAATTCGAGCGAATGACGATCGAAGAATTGGCAGCTAACGGGAAAGGCTCCTGCATCATCGGCCACCAGAACGCCGGCTCTGCGCCTAGGCTGGTTGGCGTATCCTTCACGTCGCCTACGATGCCCACCACAGTCAGCCAGTCCTTATCTTTCGGATGATCTGCGAACGTGACTTTACCGCCCAGCGCGTCACCCCGTTTCCAATACCTCGCCATCGCTTGATTGATGATTAGGGCGGGCCTGTCCCCGGCGCGGTCGTGTTCATCGAAAGACCGGCCGCGGATTATCGGAATACCCAGAGCGCGAAAGTATCCCGGACTTGCCTCATCGTATCGGGCGTGGAAAAATTCCTTGGGCGGCGGCACTTCGCCCTGAATCGTGAATCCCGCGTTATCGTCCCAACCCGTCCAGGGCAGGGAAGATCCCGCTCCGGCAGTATCGATTCCCGGCATTGCCCGCAGCCGCTCCAACAGGCGTTGGTAAAAAGCGATAACCGCTGTGTTGTCTTTATAGCTCGCTTGAGGAAGCGAGATGCCCGCAGTCATCACCTGCTCTGCGCGGAATCCCGGATCGGTGTCGACCAGTTTGACGAAACTGCGCAGCATTAGCGTCGCTCCTATCAGGAGAACGCACGCCAGTGTCACTTCGCTGATGACCAGAGCGTTGCGCAGCCGGAGAGTGCTCAAATTCGTCATCCCGCTCCGGCCGCCTTCATGCAGCGCCTCTCGTAAATCCTCCCCGGTTCCACTCCAGGCTGGAACGAACCCGAAGAGGAGGCCCGTACCGCAGGCAATCAATAAGATAAAAACGAGTACCGGCGCGTCAACATGAATGTCTCCAGCACGCGGAAAATCCGCCGGCAGCAGGCTGATCAGCGCCTTCACGCCTGCGAGCGCGAGCAAGGTTCCCAGCGCCGCACCCATCAGCGCTAGCAGTACGCTCTCCGTCAGCATCTGCCGTATCAGCCGCTCGCGCACCGCTCCGACCGCCGCACGCACCGCAATTTCCCGCTGCCGGGCCGCCGCACGCGAGAGCAGCAGATTGGCCGCATTCACACATGCCAACAGCAACACCAATCCCACCGCGCCGAGCAGTACCCACAGCATTCGCTCGCTGCGGCCAACGATTTCTTGCTTCAGCGGGATTACGAGCACGCTCCATCCGCTGTCGCCGTCCGGGTGTTCGCGAGCGAGTTGTGCCATGGCAGCATTCATCTCGGCCTGCGCTTGCGGCGCCGAGACCCCCGGACGCAGGCGCGCGATCGAATCGAGGTAGTGCGAGCCGCGATCGCTCGGGTCCCCGAACGAGTTAAATGGAGTCCAGAAGTCTACCGTTTCCCCGTACGCCACAGCGTGGTACATGTTGCCCGGGTGCTCCACTCCCGGCGGCATGACGCCCACTACCTGATAGGGCACGGCATCGAGTAGGATTTTCTTTCCCAAAACATCGCGGCGGCCTCCGAACCTGGTCCTCCAAATCGTGTCGCTGATCATCGCGACGTGCCCTTTCCCCGGCAATTCGTCTCCGCGGTCAAATTCACGACCCATGGCCGGTTTTAATCCCAACACATGAAAAAATCCAGCCGTAATTGCGAATCCCGACAGCCTGACCGGCTCGCCGGACCCGCTCAGCTGCAGGTCGTACCGTGTGTATGCGGCGAACGATTCGAATGAACGCAGGCGAGCGCGAAAATCACGAAAATCGTTCGGATTCATTGGAAACTTCGGCCACGAACGATTGCTGGTGAACATTCGAACCAGCCTATCCGGATCGCGATATGGCAGAGGACGCAACAGAACTCCATTCACCACGCTTACGATGGCGGTTGTGGCTCCAATGCTTAGCGCCAATGTGATCAGCATGACCAGCGTGAACGCCGGATTCTTCACTAGTGTTCGTACCGCATAACGCAAATCCTGCTTTACGCTCTCAACAAAGTTGGTTTTTCGCATAGCGCGCCATGTCTCCCGGACTTAACTGCCGCCATTCAGCCTCTACAAACATACTCGTGAACACGGCATTGGTTACATCAATTTGTTGTAAGTCAAACTTGAAAATGTGACGCGCCATACAATATTGACCGTTCCGACTCGCGGCAAGGGCCTTTACCCGTTCACTCAGGGCGTGCGCGACTGGCTTGCAAAACAGGACATCCGCGACGGCCTGCTCACCCTCTTTATTCAACACACTTCGGCCTCTCTCGTCATTCAGGAGAACGCCGATCCCGACGTCACCCTTGACCTCCGTGATTTCTTTGAACGACTGGTCCCCGAAACCGGCGAAGACTTCCGTCATACCGTAGAGGGGCCCGACGACATGACATCGCATATCCGCTCAACCCTCACGCATACCAGCCTCGCCGTTCCGCTGATCTCCGGAGAGTTGACCCTTGGTACCTGGCAGGGACTCTATATCTTCGAGCACCGCGCCCGGGCGCATCACAGGCACGTCGTTCTTCAGTTGATCGGCTGAAGCTGTCATCATGAGGCCATGGATATTGCAGGTTGGGAGGAGAAATATCGCTCGGGAGGCCGCGCAAGCGATGATGCGCCTACCGTATTGCTGGTCGAGATCGCACAGCAGCTCGCTCCCGGAACTGCCATCGATCTGGCCTGCGGAACCGGTCGCAATGCTCTGTATCTGGCGGAGCGTGGCTGGAAGGTAACGGCGGTAGATGGATCGGAGACAGCCATCGAGATAGTGCGGCAGCGCGCAGCCGCTCGCAATTTAGAGATAGATACAACGGTTGCCGATCTGATCTCGCCCGGCTTCACACTGCCGGCGCATGCCTTCGACCTGATCGTGATCGCGTTTTATTTGCAACGCGATCTATTCGCTAAAGCAAAGGCGGCCCTGCGGCCAGGCGGTGTGATTCTGGCGATCGCGCATACCCCGGAGCCGGGTGAGAAATGGAGCGAGAAGCGGGCACGGCCAGGCGAGTTGCGCGGGTTCTTCAGTGGCTGGGAGATTCTCTCGGACTACGAGGGACCATCACGCGACCCGGCGCATCGTCGCCCGGTGGCAGAGATCGCAGCCCGCCGCATCGCCTAGCGTCCTGCCGCCAAAAACAAGCGCAACAAAATGGTTGCATCTCGACCCGCGCTCGCGCTAATATGCAACTGAGAGGTTGCACATAAATGAATGATCGAATCGAGAAGCGTATCGAACTGAAGGCCCCGGTTTCGCGAGTTTGGCGCGCGCTTACTGACTATCGTGAGTTCGGCGAGTGGTTTCGCGTAAAACTCGATGGTCCTTTTCTGCCGGGCGAAGTATCACGCGGCCACATTACCTATCCAGGCTACGAACATCTGAAATGGGAAGCTGTGGTGCAGAAGATGGAGCCGGAACGGGTCTTTTCTTTCACCTGGCATCCTTATGCCGTCGATCCCAGATCGACTATTCGAAGGAGACGCCCACCTTGGTCGAATTCAAGCTGGAAAAAACTGCGAACGGGACGCTTCTTTTACTGACCGAGTCCGGCTTCGACAAGATTCCCGCCGGCCGCCGCCTCGAAGCATTCCCCAGAAATGACGGCGGCTGGACAGAACAAATGAAGAACATCGAAAACTATGTCGCAAAGGCTGCCTAACCGCCTGGCAGTCAAGCGCCGCGCTCACGCCACGGTCTTTGCGGCATTGGGTGACGAGACGCGATTACTGCTGGTTGCGAAGCTCTGTGAAGGCCGCCAGGTCTCCATCACTCGGCTGACACGAGGTTCCAGACTGACGCGGCAGGCGATTACGAAGCATCTGCGAGTACTGGAGCATGCAGGAATGGTGCACGGTGTTCGCAAAGGCCGGGAGAGTCTGTTTGAATTCAGCCCACAGCCGCTCGAAGAGGTCAAGCAATACCTGGATCTCGTTTCCGCGCAATGGGATCAGGCGCTTTCCAGGCTGAAATCGTTCGTCGAAGACTAATGAATCTCTGATCGCCTGCCTCGGGATACCCGGCGCACCGAGCCGTTCCTGTGGGAGGCGCAATTGCGGAGCGGACTGTGCTGGTGCAAGGGGCTGGATAGACGTCGTGAACGCCGGTCGGGGAAAGATCGCGGTGGCATCCTGAAGTCAGGCGGTGCCCGGCCGGAAGGCGACGTGCTCCACGACTGGGAATCTCGCCTTTATTGAGCGACTACATGCAAGTCCCGTTACCAGACCTCGGCGAATGGCCTCCACTTGAGTGGGAATATTGGAAAGACACCGCTGAAACGCTGCATATGTATATGCAGATCGTTGGAAAGACACGTTTGGCGCTTACGCCGATTCAGAACCACTGGTGGAATATCCCGCTTTATCTCACGGCTCGCGGGCTCACAACATCGGCAATGCCGGCAGATCGCGGGATGCTGCTCGACATCGAATTCGATTTCGTGTCTCACGAACTGGTCTGCCGTACGAGCTCCGGGGAAATCCGCAAGATCCCGCTCCGGCCCGTTTCGGTGGCTCAGTTCTTTGAGGATTTCAGCGCGACGCTCCGGGCTCTCGGCGTATCCGCCCAAATTCACCCGCTGCCGGTGGAGGTGGCAGATCCAATCCGGTTCGATGTCGATACGGTCCATTGCAGCTATGATCGCGAGGCCGTCAGGCGTTTCTGGCAGGTGCTCAGGATTGCGGACACGCTTCTCAAACGCTTTTCCACGAACTTCTACGGCAAGATCAGCCCGGTCCACTTCTTCTGGGGGTCGTTCGATCTGGCTGTCACGCGATTCAACGGTAAACGAGCACCGGCGCGGCCGGGCGTCGACTCGGTTCAGGCGGAAGCCTACTCGCATGAGGTAATCAGCGCGGGTTTCTGGCCAGGCAATGGCGGCTACGGTCGCGCCGCATTCTACACCTACGCGGCCCCGGCTCCCGAGGGACTTCAAAACACGGTGCTCAAAGGCAAGGGCGGGTATAACGCGCAGATGGCGGAGTTCATTCTGGACTATGCCGATGCGAGAGATGCCGAAGATCCGGCCGATACCGTCCTTGAATTTCTCCAGGAGACCTATTCCGCGGCGGCTGATTTGGCGAAATGGGATCGGGCGACGCTCGACCGGCAGGACGAAGTCGCTGCTGCCGTGCGGCTTAAGCGTCCTCAGGCGGTCCAGAAACCTCCGCGATGAATAAAGGGAGGCTCGAGGCTTTCAGCGACGGCGTATTCGCCATCATCATTACAATCATGGTTCTGGACCTCAGGGTGCCGTCCGGTCCATCTTTGGAAGCGCTCCGGTCCACGGTTCCGGTCTTCTTGAGCTACGTCCTGAGCTTCGTTTATGTCGGCATCTACTGGAACAATCATCATCATCTGTTGCATGCTTCCGAGCGCGTTTCCGGGCCAATCCTCTGGGCCAACCTGCATCTACTCTTCTGGCTTTCACTTGCGCCCTTCGCGACGAGATGGGTCGGCGAGAATTACAATGCTCCCTGGCCGATCGCGTTGTATGGTCTGATGTTCCTGTTCGCGGGAGTCGCATACTTCATCCTGACGAAAGCGCTTGTAGCGCATCACGGCGCATCCTCTCGATTGGCGGTTTCAATCGGAAACGATCGAAAGGGGCTTGCCAGCGTTCTTATCTACATGATTGCGATTCCTCTCGCTTTCGTTTGGCCCAAGGCCGCGTATGGCTGCTATGTGTTCGTTGCGATCATGTGGCTTTTGCCTGACCGACGGATCGAAAAATCCCGTTCTGTGACGTGATAAGGTTCCTCGATATACTTTGAAACTCATCAGCAGTGGATTTGCAGCAGCTGGGCATTCATCCAGTTGACTCAGCTGCCGTCTTTCCGAGCCGCCGTAGCAGATTGACAAGCGTGTTGCGCTCTTCAGGGGAAATACCCCGGACGGCTTCTTCCATATCGAGCTGATGCTGAGCATAAGCCTTCTCGATCAAGCGGCGTCCTTTCATGGTCAACTCCACTACTCGGATCCGGCGGTCGTTGGGATGATTCTTTCGCACAACCAGCGACTTCTCTTCTAGTCGGTCGATAGCACTTGTGATCGAGCCGGTCGTCAGGTCAACCTTGTTCCCAATCACGTTGACCGGCAGAGGTCCCCGATGGAGCAACGCCTCCAGCACCCGGAAATCGGAATCGCACAGATTGACTCGCTTTATGCTTGCTTCAGCGCGAGCTAGCAGTGCGCGATACGCCTTCCAGAGAACCAAAAAGACATGAGTTCCTTCTGCAATGTCTCTGTCCCCTTTGGTTTTAGCCATTTTCTTGATTGTAGGATTCTTGTTATTCCTTGATTTCATTATTCTCGATATCAAGATAGAACATGTAACAATCCATTGGTTCGATCGCGAAAATTTGAAATGAAACAATAGGAGATCGTCCCCGCTGTGATTGGTCGACATTCATGAACTCTGACCTGACTGCAACGCGAGCCGCATTTCGGAAATTACACGAAAGCGGTTGCTTCGTGATTCCAAATCCGTGGAACATCGGCACGGCGCGCTACCTCGAACACCTCGGCTTTCTCGCGCTGGCGACGACGAGCGCCGGATTTGCTTTTTCGCAAGGATTGCCCGATGGCGCAGGGACGGTATCGCGCGACCCAATGCTTAGCCATATTGCCGAAATCGTCGCGGCAACTGCACTGCCCGTAAATGCTGATTTTGAATCCGGATACGCACGCGAGCCGGAAATGGTGGCGCAAAATGTAGAGCTTTGTGTGGCGACGGGCGTCGCTGGTCTCTCGATTGAGGACTCGACGGGCGACCAGGAAACGCCGCTTTACGCAATGCCCCTTGCGGTAGATCGGATCAAAGCCGCGCGCGCTGCGATCGACAAATCAGGAACCGGCGTCCTGCTGACGGGCCGCGCAGAGTGTTTTCTGACGAGGCATGCCGAGCCATTGAAAGAGTCGCTGCGGCGGCTCGAAGCGTATGCTGCAGCAGGAGCGGATGTTCTCTACGCGCCGGGAGCACAGAAACGTGAGGAGATCCAGGCGATCGTAGCAGCAGTCAGTCCCAAACCAGTGAATGTTCTGATGAGCGCCAACAACGGCTTGACTGTGCCCGATCTGGCCAAAATGGGTGTGCGGCGCATCAGCACCGGATCTTCACTTGCTCGGAGTGCCTGGAGCGGTTTCGTGCGAGCCGCGAGAACAATCGCCGAAGAGGGCAGTTTCGCCGGTTTTGACGGGATGATCCCCTTCGCCGAACTGAACGATTTTTTCCAGAAGAGCGCGATAAACCGAAGCTAGCGGAATCGAACTATCCTGAATCTGGGAGACTAAACCAATGCAGTGGACGCCGGGCGGTTCCAGTGACGACATAGAAGACCGCAGGGATCAAGGCGGCGGCGGCTTCGGGGGTGGCGGTTTCGGAGTGGGGGGCCTCGGAATCGGCGGAATAATCGTCGTCGGATTGCTGAGTTTACTCTTCCGCCAGAACCTGTTCACGCTGTTTTCCGGCGAGGGGGGCGGCACGCGGCAAGTGCAGACTGTTCCCGACCGTCAGCGTGATGCTCGCGAGCAGCCGCAGGTCGAGTTCGTGAAGTTCGTGCTCAATGACGTGCAGAAGACGTGGGACCACACGCTACCCGAGGAGGCGCACCGGGCGTACCGCCACGCGATATTGGTGCTGTTTCGGGACGCCACCTATTCAGGATGCGGAACGGCCCGCGAGGCGGTTGGGCCGTTTTATTGTCCAGCAGACGAGAAAGTCTATTTGGATTTGGGCTTTTTCGACGAACTGCGCAACCGTTTCGGGGCACCGGGTGAGTTCGCGCAGGCTTACGTTATTGCGCATGAGATCGGCCATCATGTTCAGAAGTTGTTGGGCATCGAGTCGCAAGTCAGGCGGCTGCAGCAAGCAAGGCCGGATGCGGCGAATCCTCTATCGGTACGCCTCGAGCTCCAAGCCGATTGCTTTGCCGGTGTGTGGGCGAATACAACCGCGCAACGAAAGATTATCGATGAGAGCGACGTGCAGTCGGGATTGGGCGCAGCGGCCGCGGTCGGAGACGATCGTCTGCAGAAGATGGCGACCGGACGAGTTAGTCCGGAAAGCTTTACTCACGGCACGTCCGCCCAGCGAACGGCGTGGTTTACGCGTGGCTTCAAATCGGGAGATATCTCATCTTGCGACACGTTTCAACGGCGCCCGCAATAAGCTCAGAGAAAAACCCCCGAATCCTCCACTTTTGAACTAAGCTAGAAGTATGGCAATTCCTGCCAGCAATCGTCCGTCCTTGTTTGGCTCAGACTAGCGCGCCGCCTGCGCGTGCTCTTTGCTGTTCTTAATTTTCTGAGTTTTGAGGATCGACAATGCTGACCGATATTGCTATTAATCCGCTTCTTCCCCACATCACGACTTCTCTGCCCGGACCGAAAGCGCAGCAGATCATCCGGCGCGATCAGGCGGTGTTGTCGCCATCCTATACGCGTTGCTATCCGCTCGTCATGAAGCGCGGAGCAGGGGCTGTCGTAGAGGATGTCGATGGCAACCAATTCCTTGATTTCGCCGCCGGGATTGCTGTGGTGGCGACGGGCCACTCGCACCCACGCGTGGTCGAGGCGATCCGGGAACAGGCAGGTGAATTCCTGCATATGTCCGGTACCGACTTCTATTACGAATCCATGGTGAAACTGGCCGAGAGACTGGCGGCCTTAGCCCCAGGTGGCGGTCCCAAACGTGTGTATTTCGGCAACTCCGGAGCGGAGGCGAACGAAGCGGCGATCAAGCTGGCGCGGTATCACACGGGACGTGATAGATTCGTCGCATTTTTTGGCGGGTTCCACGGGCGCACGATGGGGGCGCTCTCGCTTACTGGCAGTAAGGTGATACAACGCCGGGGGTTCCATCCTTCGCTGCCGGTGCATCACATTCCGTACCCGAATACATACCGCCGGCCCTCTGGCACTTCGGAGGCGGTCCATGCGCTCGATTGCGTGAGAATACTCGAAGACCAGCTCTTCAAAACAATCTTGCCGGCGGAAGAAGTGGCCGGCATTTTCGTCGAGCCGGTGCAGGGTGAAGGCGGATACCTCGTACCCCCCAAGGAGTTTCATCAGGAACTGCGGCGCATCGCCGATAAATACGGCATCCTCCTGATCCACGACGAGGTCCAGAGCGGCATGGGACGCACGGGACGGATGTTTGCATCAGAACATTTTGACGTCGCGCCCGATATTGTGACGTTGGCGAAGGGGATCGCGAGCGGTCTGCCGCTTTCGGCAATGATCGCGAGAGCCGACATCATGAAATGGCCGCCGGGAGCACATGCTTCGACATTCGGCGGCAATCCAGTCGCTATTGCTGCGGCGCTTGCGACCTTGGACCTGCTCGAAGAGAGCCTGGTGAAGAATGCGGCTGAGATGGGCGAGTACATTTTAGGACGCGCTCGAAATTGGCCGGAACGCTTCCGATATGTCGGCGACGTACGCGGATTGGGTTTGATGATCGGTATCGAGCTGGTTCTTGACAAGCAGACAAAAGAACGAGCGCCGCAGCTACGCGACCAGCTCGAGGTGTTGGCGTTCGAACGCGGGCTGCTTGTCTTGGGTGCCGGGCCGAACAGCATTCGCCTCTGCCCGCCGCTGGTGATCAATCGTGAACAGGCGGATTACGCCGTCGATACACTGGAGCAGTGCCTGCAGGCATTGGAACAGTAGGAACACGCCAGGCGGCCGGCTTCGAACCAGCGGAGAGTATCGCAAACACGTCTTCGCTCCTTCCCGTGTTGGATGTTGGCTGCGGGATTAACAAGTATCCCGGGGCAATCGGTATCGATCGCAACGCGAACACGGATGCCGATGTGATTGCGGATCTCGATCAGTATCCTTTTCCTTTCGCTGACAGCTCGTTTCGCGAGGTGCGGGCCATACACGTGATCGAGCATGTCTTTGATGTGATTCGAACGATGGAGGAGTTCTACCGGCTCGTAGCGCCGAATGGCCGCGTGATGATCGTGACGCCCCATTACACCGATTTCAGCTCCTTCTGCGACCCGACCCATCGCTGGCATCTCAATAGCTTCTCGCTACGCTATTTTGGCGAGGACCACGGCGGCTACAGCTACTATTCGTTTGCGAGATTTCGCGAGAGTTTGGTGCACGTCCGGCTACTTGCACTGTGGAGATATCTAGGATTTGAGTTCCTGGTGAATCGCTCTCGCACGTTTCGGCGATTCTGGAGTTCTATCTCTGCTATCTCATTCGCGGCAAGGTGATCGAATGGCATCTGACAGCAGTGAAGGAAGACCCGGCTTTCGCACGGCAGGGTTCCGGCAGATACTCTGGAAACTGAGTGACAAAGCGCGGCAAATACGAGAGAAAAGATCACTCAACTCCGGAGCAGCGCTAGGCCGGAAGGGCGAGGATCTGGCGCACCGCTACTTGCGCAGCGCAGGTTATAAGGTGGTTGCAAGGAATTATCGCCCCGGGCAGGATTCTGAGATCGATATTGTCGCTCGCGACGGGGACAAACTGGTCTTTGTGGAGGTCAAGACTCGGACTTCAGCGGAGTTTGGCAGCCCCATCGCGCGATCGATCGTGAAAAGCAGCGCCATATCCTTCGAGCGGCTCGGAGTTTCGTGACACGGTCGGGCGATTCCTGGAGCACAGTGCGTTTCGACATCGTCGCGATCGTGTTCGGTGAGGCGCCGGAGATTTCACACTATCGGGATGTGTTCTTCGAGGACGTGCGCTGGACCCGCAACCTAAATCCAGCCTTTAACT
>CAVTXN010000019.1:0-93138 GCA_963738555.1 Terriglobia bacterium | reverse complement strand
CATTCTGGCGATAGAGCAGCCAGTCCCGTGATTCTCCAACTTCACGAAAGTGATTGCGTAAATAACTTCCATAAAGCCTGTCGATGTTCACGTCCAGGCTGCCGTCCGAAAATCTCTTTGGTAGCGCCACCAGTTTTGCCGAGCCAAATAAAAAATTCGCCGCAGGTCTGAACCGGTCATTGAACGTGGTGTTGTATTGAAGCACTGTCGCGCCTCCCTGTGCCGGTTTCATGCCAAGACTGTAGGAAAAAGGATTAGTGAAATCCAGACTCATAATGGTGTCGCCGGGCCGCCGGAATTCGGTCACGAGCGATAATCCATCGTTCACAAAATCTCCATACCAAAAGTCGTCCCCAGCCGGAATGAATCCACTCAGAACTGGTGATTTCAGTGGCGGAAGCCGGTGTGCAATGTGTATTTGTCCGGCAACCCCGGCCACTGTTCCCATCAAACCCGAGAGCAACGATCCCCCGATCAGCACGGCTCCCAAGAGAAATACCGGCAAACGAAGATCGTCGTTGCCGGTTGACCTGCTCTTGGCAGATAGTATTGCTTCATTCAAGAGCACGAGGGCAAGAAAGGCCGCCAAAGGAAAACCGCTTTCCTCTGAATTTCCCAGGATTAAACCAACTCCGGCAATTGAAATCACTACTCCGGCAACGAGGACGGAAAACGCTCGCCTTGCGCTGCCATTTTTCAGACCGAGCAATGCCGCGCAAACAACGAAGACTAAGACGACAGCGGCCTGCTGCAGGATTTCGTCCGAAATATATGCGCCAGGTTGAATATGCTTGCCGCCTGCGATCGTAATCAAATCCTTCAGCATCGGCTTCATATTGAAATCGAAGTACGCGCAGCACGCAAGCGTACCGGCAGCGAAACCTGCAGCTATTCCTCCCCATCTTTGCTTCGTCTGTGGCCGGCACGGAATAAGTGCGATCAGCAAAAATATGGCTACCAGGAAATACGTGATTTTCACGAAAAACAGAATTGCAACGATTAAGCCACTCGAGAATCCGCCCCGGAACTCACTTCCAGGAATACTTACTGAGGTCTTTTCGCTCCACTTCGCGCCGGGTCTTGCAACTGCCTCCACCAATGCTAGGGCAATCAACGCGTACCCTAACCGGTTGTAAGTCGTTGACGGTCCCATCTTCGGGGGAAGCCGAGCGCAAACGGGGCCATCGCTATGAGTGTTACGGCCAGGCAAAATAACGTCAGCGGTACGTCCAGCAAGCGTTTCCGGCCCAACAGGTAGGCCCAAATCCCGGTTGCTAAGGCGGTTAGGGCTTGTCCATAGCCAAACCCCCAGGCCGTACCATGAGAGACCCACAGACCGGCGATGGTGGGGACGTATGTCAAGAATCCAAGATGACTATAGAAATCGATGTGAGGGCGCTGGCCATTGGTCATGCGCCACGCGCCGTCGAATAACATGAATGCGTCGTGAGCAAACAGGCGCGCTCCGATGAGTCCTATGTAAGCGCGCAGCGCGCACAAGCCAATGATCACGCCCAGCAGAAGGAGCTTTCTCGATTTTCCGGCGAGGATCGAAAGGCCCCAAAACGCCAGGAAGGAACGGATCGCGCGGTCCAATACCAGGCCTTCGCCTATCCTAATCGCTGCTTTACCAGTTCACTTAGCGCTTTGCCATCTATTCGCTTGCCAGCCAGTTTTGCCTGCGCCGCTTTCATAACCGCGCCCATCTGTTTCGCAGAGCTCGCCCCGGTTTCGGCTATGGCCAGCGCAACCGCTTCTTCCAATTCCGAGTTCGAGGGCGCCGGCGGCAGATAGCTCTCGAGAAGCGCTGCTTCCGCCTCCTCTTTAGTAGCTAGTTCCTCGCGGCCACCCTTCCGAAAGAAATCTGCAGCCTCTCGCCTCTGCTTCAATAAGGTGTTCATCACCTGCATCTCCGCAGCTTCGTTTAGGGGCTTCATCGAATCGATTTCCTGCTTCTTGAGCGCTGCCTTCATCATGCGCAAGGCGCTCAGGCGGTCTTCTGCCTTCGCCTTCATGGCATCCACCATGTCTTTCTGCACTCGTTCGATCAGCGACATCGACCAACATTGTACGCTTGACTCGTTTGCGAAAATGATTGTTCCTCGCAACCCCGGCCGGGGCCCCTACGTCAAACCCGCTGTTATACTGAGCTAGCTTGGCCGTCTTTCTGGAAACGGCGATTCTGCCTCGACGTTTCCGCGCCATAATGCATTACGCGCAGGGCTTGGCTACTCATTGCTTTGGGGCTCTAAGTTTGAAAAAGTATACAGCGATTTCTGTTTTCCTGTTTTCTGCCTGTAGCCTTCGGGCGCAGAATTTTATCACTGGTCAAGCCGCCCGAGCCGAATTTGGCCAATACACCTTCACTTTTGGCGGTGCTACCCCGGGCACGGCGCAGACCATTCCGAACCAGCAAATTCTTGGCGGCGCGAGCGGCCTGGCTTGGGCAAACGGCACGCTCTTCGTTGCCGATTCCAATCGCGTTGGCGCGATTCCGCAGGACAACCGCGTCATCATGTTCAACACGAACCAGATTCCAGCCCCCAATGCCGATCTGACGAACGCCCGCTCTTATTCGTCCTTTCAGTGCAATCTGTGCGCATTCCCTGCTTATCTGCAGGTAGGGCAGTCCGGTTTTGGCGCCGCCAGGCAGGGATTACCCGCAAGCCAAGGAGATCCTAACGCCTTTCCTATCGGGACGAATAACACCGCCACCACTTCCAACATGCAGACTCCTACGGCAGTGGCAACGGACGGGACTCATCTTGCCGTGGCGGATACCGATAACAATCGCGTTTTGATATGGAACTCAATTCCGACTACCATGAACCAGCCCGCGGATCTTGTTCTCGGCCAGGCCGACTTTACCCACTCCGTTGTTTCAAGCCCGCCGACTGCCAGTTCACTCCGCGGTCCGCAAGGAGTGTGGATCCAGAACGGAAAACTCTATGTCGCCGATACTCAGGATTACCGAGTGCTCATCTGGAACAGCATTCCCACTTCCAACAATCAACCAGCCGACCTGGTTCTTGGGCAATCTAGCTTCAACATCGGCACCCAAACAGCTTGTGATCCAACCAAAACTAATTACGTAAGTGCCGCCAACGAACTCTGTAATCCCGTCTCGGTAACTTCCGATGGAACGCACGTGTTCGTTGCCGACTTGGGATTCAACCGTGTCCTTATTTGGAATAGCATTCCCAACAGTAATGGACAGAACGCCGATGTAGTAGTCGGTCAGCCCGATATGGTAAGTGCCGTGCCGAATAACCCGGCTGTCTGCCTGAACGGCACCGGTACCCAGGTGCAGTGCGCCTACAACATGAACTTCCCTCGCTATGCCCTCTCCGATGGAACCCGGCTATTCATTGCAGACGGCGGAAATGACCGCGTCCTCATATACAACACCATTCCTACCAGTAATGGCGCGCGCGCCGATGAGGTTTTGGGACAGCCCAACTTTAGTGTCGATAATGTTTCGAGTACGGCCATAAGTATCGCCAGCACTGCCGTCGATAGCACGAGTGCGGTAGATGTGACGCCCAGCCCCACCTCCCTGGCGTTCGACGGGCTCAATCTTTATGTAGCCGATCCGCTCGATAATCGTGTTCTGGTCTTCACTCCCGGTAATACGCCGCTACCCGACAGTTCGGTTGTGAATTGGGCAAGCGAAATAATCCGTCAGGAGGGAATCGTCACGATCCGTGCAACTACCATCGTCTCTGGTGATACGGTCACTGTCACGCTTGGCAGCAATACATATAAGTACACCGTCAAAAGCACCGATACGGGCGACACAATCGCGCAAGGTCTGGTCAGCCTGATCAATGCGGGCAGCGGCGATCCCAACGCCATCGCAATATTCGCCGGTACCGGCACGGGCGCGCTGTATCTGAGCTCGAGAGGCATCAATCTTGGATACGACACCATTGCTTTTTCGGTGGCTGCGTCGAATACCACGAACATTACGGCGACTGCCTCCGGTAATGGCTACCTGACAGCCGGAACAGCTGCTACGGCTGCTCCGGGCATGCTGGTTGAGATTAATGGAACAAACCTTTCGGACCTGCCACCCGGCCAGCCCGCGGTAGCCAGTCTTACCGGCAGAATTCCAACCTCTTTGGGCGGTGCGCAGGTCTTTTTCGACGGTGTCGCAGGGCCGGTGTACAGCGCTGCTTCGAATCAGGTCGTCTCCCAGGTGCCGTTCAACTTCAACGCGCGCAACAGCACGAGCGTCTATGTGCGGACTACCCACAATGACGGCTCTGTCACAATCACTAACGCTACTCCGGTCTACATCGCCCCTGCGAATCCTGGCCTCTTCAGCGCTCCAACTGCCGCCGGCCAGTCTCGTCCCTGGCCGGCTAGTGGTGCCTACCATCAACTTGCAAATCCCCAGGCTGTGGTCGACTTCACTGGAACCGTTAAGAGCGGAGACACGCTGACGATCAAAGTTGTAAGTACCAGTTACACCTACACCGTCCAGAGCAGCGACACGCTCACCAGCATCACTTATAACCTTTGCAAGATGATTAACAATGCGCCTGACCCCTATGTGACAGCCGTGCAGGGAGGAGCTTTTAACCGGGTCGTTCTCGTAGCCCGTCAAAGCGGTGCAGCGGGCAATGGCATAGCCGTCTCAACGAGTACAAGCAGTAGTGCCGATATCACGCTTACGGCTTATACTCCGGCCACTTGCTGCAACGTGGTAAACGGCTCTCCGATCACCCCCACCAATCCTGCCGCTCCCGGCGAGACCATCACTATTAGCGGTGTCGGTCTCGGTACTGTCAGTGATTTGACTGGCAATGCCTTCGGCGGCATCCCTGTCGGCCAGCCTTACACCTATGCTCCTATTAACAGCGCTACCGCGACCGTGAGCGCTACCATGGGCGGCTCGACCTCCCAGGTTGTCAGCGCCGGGCTTCCGCAGGGATCCTATGGCGTTTATCAGATCCAGCTGATCGTGCCGCCAGGTCAGGCGAAGAACACCGCGACCCCTCTGTACGTCGCTCAGAATGCATTTATCAGCAATACTGTGACAATTCCGGTTGGTCCTCCAAACCCCAACCCGAATGTGCCGCCCACCGGCAGCAGCGTGATCACCATCGATATCGATACACCGAATGACGGAAGTGCGGCTCTTAGCGGTTCGACGCTGGTCGAAGGATGGGCGATCGACTATATAATTCCGCTCGCTTCTGTGAATGTTTCGGTGGATGGCGTCGTGCTCGGCCCCGCGAACTACAACGTAAATAGACCCGATGTCTGCGCGGCGCACCCGACCAGTGCCAGCTGCGCGAACGGTAACACCATCGTCGGATATAGCTACGTTCTTGACACGACGCAGTTCGCCGATGGTCCTCATACTCTTCAGATCACCGCAGCCGATAGCAACGGATCGCGGCTAACGCGTGCCCAGACTTTCACCTCATCCAATTACAAAGGCGCGAACGCAACCGCCATCAGCATAGACAATCCTGGCGGTCAAGGCGGGAATTTTCAGGGCACGACAAACTTTTACGGTTGGGCCCTCAACAAAACCTCTGGCATCAGCTCGCTTACTGTAGCCATCGATGGTATCACTCAGGGAAGAGCCTTCTACGGAACGAGCCGTCCCGATGTCTGCGCTATCTACACCACTTCGCCCAATTGTCAGAACGGCAGCGCGAATGTGGGTTGGTCTTATCAAATCAATACGGCCAACCTCTCGAACGGTAATCATGTGTTTTCGGTGAGTGCGACGGCTGCCAATGGTGACCGCCTCATCCAGGCGCATTCCTTTACTGTTGCCAACTGGACGACCGCCAACCCTACCATCTCCAGTATCGATAAGCCTAATTCTCAGACCGGACCCCTAAGCGGCGTGGCGCATATCGCTGGATGGGCGGTCAACCCTTACGCGCGCATTACCTCCGTCGCCATCGCGGTCGATGACATCCCGCTTGGTAATGCGAGCTATGGCGGAAATCGCCCCGACGTCTGCGCTATTTACACGAACAGTCCCGGCTGTCCGAATGTCGGCTGGAATTTTCTGTTAGATACTACGCTTCTCGCGGACGGTAGCCACATACTGCAAGTTACTTACACGCCAACCAGCGGCCAAGGCTACACGCAGACCACTCCGTTTCAAGTTGCGAATCAGGCCCTGGGCTCCAGCTCGACTCTCATCTCCATAGATCGGCCCAATGCATCCAGCGCTCCCGTAAGCGGCTTTGCCGCCTTTAACGGCTGGGCATCGAACAGCTCCTCGCCGGTGTCGACTATCGAAATGCTGGTGGATGGAATTCTCAACGGTTATGCCGTATACGGCAGCGTCCGGAATGACGTTTGCGCCAAGCATCCTTCTCCCAATTGCCCCAATGTGGGATGGAATTACATGCTCGATACGCTCTCCCTCACTAATGGCGCTCACTTGCTACAGGTTACTGTCACCAGTCAAAACGGGAGGCGCGCTTCTGCCGGCTCCGTCTTCACTGTTGCGAACTCTGCCGGGACCAGCCCCACGACCGCTTCCATCGCTCAACCGAACGCGCAAAACAGTCCGTATCAGGGCATGGCCTTCTTTTCAGGAACCGCGCAGAGCAGCAGCGCGCGTATTACGAGTATCGCCGTCACCATCGACGGCTATCCCTATGGGTCCGCGACCTACACGCCGGCCGGCGCCAACACGCCCATCGACTGGACCTTTGCTCTTAACACCGCGCAGCTTGCCGACGGATCGCATACGCTCGGTGTTACGGCGACAGCCGCCGACGGCAGTTTCTACGTTACTTCGTCCACCTTCCAGATCGCCAATTGGACAACCCCGAGCCCCACCCGTATCAGCATCGATACGCCGAACACCTCCAGCCCGATATTCAAGGGTGTTGCGGCCTTTGGTGGTTGGGCCATCAATCCTACCGCGCCGATCGCCAGCGTTACGGCAACCATTGACAGCATCTCCTTTGGCGCAGCTTCATATGGTGGCGACCGTGGCGACGTTTGCACAAAATACCCGAATAGCCCCGGTTGCCCCGACGTGGGTTGGAACCTGTTAGTGGATACCACGTTCCTGGCGAACGGCACTCATACCCTGGCGATCACCGCTACCACGACCGACGGCCAGAGTTCCACAGTTTCCTCCGGCTTCACTGTCGGGAACTAGTGGCGAGCAGAGCGGCTGCGTAATTTTGCTATCCTGAGGGTTTCATTGGTTGCACAGCGCGCGATCAGAGCCGCGTGAGCAAACAATCTTTCCCTCAAATGCACATCAAAAAGCAACGACTTCTTACTCCCGGACCGACGCCTCTGTTGCCCTCCGCCCTTCACGCCATGATGGGCTCCGATATTCATCACCGGACGGAGGACTTCCGCAACCTCTACAAGCAAGTGCTTTCTGATTTGAAAGCGGTGCTTGGTACCGGCAATGACGTGCTCGTTCTTGTCGCCTCGGGTTCCGGTGGCATGGAAGCAGCTACCCAGAATTTCTTTTCGCCGGGTGACGAAGTGCTTGTCTGCTGCGCTGGAAAATTTGGCGAACGCTGGGTGGAGATCATGAAAGCTTGGGGAATGAACGCCACCGTCCTCAGCGCGCCTTACGGTGACGCCGTTCAGCCCTCTGCCGTTGAGAACGCCCTCGCTGCGAACCCCAGGATCAAGGGTGTTTTCGTTCAGGCTTCGGAGACCTCCACTGGCACTGAGCACGATGTGAAGTCGATGGGCCTGGCTGTCAAAAAGACAAATGCGATTTTTGTCGTAGATGCCATTACGGGCATCGGTACCATGCCCCTGGATATCGAAGGCTGGGGACTCGACGTCGTCATCGGCGGATCCCAAAAAGCATTCATGATTCCGCCTGGCCTGGCTTTCCTATCGATTAGTCCGAAAGCCTGGACGCTCGCTGATTCCGCCAAAGCTCCCAGATTTTATTTCGACCTCGAGAAAGAGAGAAAGAATGCGCTGAACGGCGAATCCGCCTGGACTCCCAACACCGCGCTCCTTCTCGCGCTCAGCGAAGCACTGAAATACATAAAGTCGCTAGGCATGGATAAATTAGTAGAGAACGCCCAGCTTCTGGCGCGCGCCACGCGCGAAGCCGTGCAGGCGCTCGGCCTTGAGCTCTTCTCTTCCTCTCCCGGCTCTTCTGTCACTGCAGTACGTGCGCCAGTTGGTATGGATTCGGGCGTGATCATCAAGGAGTTCCGCAACCGTTTCAACGCAATCATCACCAACGGGCAGGGTTCGATGAAAGGTCAGATCTTTCGGTTCGCTCATCTGGGCTTTTTCGATTTTCATGACCTGTTTGCCGTGATCGCCGAATTGGAAATCATTCTTGCGGCTCAAGGGCGCTCTGTTCGATTCGGCTCCGGCGTTGCCGCGGTGCAGAACGTGTACGCGGATATCGCTCTCCCCAAGGAAGCTTTGACGCTAAGCTGACAAAATTCGTCCCATGAAGATCTTAATTGCTGAGCCGCTAGCGCCGGCAGCCGTCGAACTTCTGCGCGCGCAATCCGATTGGAACGTCATTGTCGCCGACCCCAAGACCTATTCGGCGCACCTCTCCGATTCTGATGCCCTTGTGGTTCGTAGCGCCGTCAAAGTAACGAAAGAAGTTCTTGCTGCTGCCCCTAACCTGCGTGTGATCGGTCGCGCAGGAGTGGGCGTCGACAACGTCGATCTCGCGGCGGCTACAAATGCAGGTGTTCTCGTCATGAACACGCCCGGCGGCAATGCTGTTTCAGTCGCTGAGCACACTCTGGCGCTCATGCTGTCCATGGCGCGCTCGGTTCCGCAGGCAAGCTTCTCCACCAAGAGCGGGAACTGGGAAAAGAAGAAATTCCTCGGCAATGAGTTGCGCGGAAAGACTCTCGGGATCGTGGGTCTCGGCAGCATTGGCCGTGAAGTGGTTAAGCGTGCCCGTCCATTCGAGATGCGTATTATCGGTCACGACCCGTATATCAGTTCGCGAAGCGCTCGCGATCTCGGCATCGATTTGGTTTCGCTCCCCGATCTCTACAGGGAGAGTGACTACATCACGCTACATGTCGCCCTGACGCCTGAGACCGATCATATGCTGAATGCCGGAGCCTTCGCCCAAATGAAGGACGGCGTTCGGATTGTGAATTGCGCCCGCGGCGAGCTCATAGATACCGCTGCGCTCGAACAGGCTATTTCCAACGGCACGGTCGGAGGAGCTGCGCTCGACGTTTTCGAAGTCGAACCTCCCGGTGACCACTCGCTACTGCACCTTGAACCAGTCGTCGCTACGCCGCATATCGCCGGCTCCACCGAAGAAGCGCAGGAAATTGTCGGCATTCGTATTGTCGAACAGCTCATTGAATACCTCAAGAGCGGCGTCGCTTTGAATGCCGTAAATATGCCGGCCCTGACGCCCGAGCAGTATCGGGTCTTAGGCCCCTACGTCGATTTGGCCGAGCGCCTCGGTTTGTTCCTCAGCCATATTGCCCCTGGGAATGCCCACACCATTCGCATTGTCTACTTCGGAAGACTCGCCGAAAACAATACTCAACTGCTGCGCAATGCCGGCTTATCCGGCGTTCTCAGCCGGTCCATGGAGCATCGGCCAAATTTAGTAAATGCTATGGAGATTGCTACCCAGCGCGGCTTTCGCGTCATTGAACAGCTAGAACCTGGCGAAGCCCTGATGGATTCCATTCGTATGGAAGTGGAATCCGATGCCGGACGCTTCTCCGCCGTCGGTGCGGTCGTCCTCGGCAAGCCACGCCTTTTACAGGTGGACGATATTTCCTGCGAGGCCACGCTGAGCGGCAATTTGCTTTATTCGAAGAACGAGGATGTGCCTGGTGTGATCGGGTATCTGGGCACGGTTCTTGGCACAAACGGGGTGAATATCGCCAATTTCGCGCTCGGCCGCCAGGAAACGAATCACGCAGCTTCGGAACCGCTTAAGGCCCTCTCTATTGTCGAAACGGACGAGCCTGTCTCGGATGCTCTGATCGCGCAGCTCTTCGAAAACAAAGCCGTGAAATTCGTGCGCCGCGTCAAGATTTGAAAGCAGGCAGAGACCAATCAGCGCGAGCCGCTACTTACGGTCGCACAAATTTCTGCAATTCAGAATTGCATTGAAAACCATCCCGTAACTTCCAAGCGTTTCGCCCCTGTAGATTGGGTTATTGGCAAACAGCAGTACGCTTCCCTTGCCTAGATGGGCATTTACTACGACTGGCCGCTCCGCAATCGAATCACCGCCTTCGAGCAGCCCTGCCGCGAGCAAACGCTTCTTCTCAGCAAAACGAAAAATTACCTGCGGTCTCTGCTCCATCGGAATCAAGAGAAGATTATTCCGTGTCTGTTCTTCGTTGAGCGGAGTCGCTTCCCACGGCTTGGGCGAGGGTAGTGGCGGCGGTTCTGCATAGGACCGGCCCTCCGGCGCATCTTCATCGTCCGGGCCACCGCGCCCTGTGGGCCGCTTGTACTCTTTCTCTGTGAGAATATTTCGATTCGTCACGAGATTGCTGATCGTGAAAGCCATTCCACCCTGGCTGTACACCGCGACTTCGCCTTCATATCCGTATGAGACCGGTCGATTTTTGTCGAGCGCCACCGCGCGCAGCACGCTGCCATCTACTTTTGTCCCTTTCAGAGGAGCAATAAAAACTCCTGGAGCCAGGCCTTCATTAATCGCAAACTCCGCCGTATCTTCCGCAGTAATTAGAAGCCCGCCATTCTCGACAAACTCCTTTAAGTGGGCAACACCATCGAACCCCAAGCCCGGACGCATATCTGCGGTCTCGTCCAGTCTGCCCAGGTTCGGCGTGAGCGTCGTCTTTTGCCAGGGAAGGGAATTGCCCCACATCGGTAGACCGCTTACGATCTGTTCACTCGAAACATGCGCCACCGGAGCAAAAATAATCACGTCGTATTTGCTGCGCAGATCGGGTTCTCGCGCCGCTGTCTGCGTGCTGATGTAGGCATACGGTACGTTCAATTTGTCGAAGGCCTGCCGCCACCAACCCTCAGTCTGCGTGTACAACCAGGTATGCATAAACGCGATGCGGGGAGTGGCCGCCGGATGTACGCGTATGTTGGGCTGTGACGCCAAAGCGCGAGCCTGCAGGTCCAGTTCGGCCAATCTGGAGTGCAGCCTGCTCTCATCCGAAGTCTTGATCAGTAATGAGCCTGCGTTGTAGTGGTGGCCTTCGCTCTCGAATGCCCCCTCTGCGATAGAGACTTCCGCCGGCCGTAGCGCAAATGCTAATGCGAGCAGGCTGATCTGGCCCGAGTTGTTCACTGCTTCTAATGAGCCTTGTGTTTTTGAGCTTTGTTGCTGTGCGGCGCTGCTCAGCTCGTTTACATGCTCCATTTTTGAATTGAGGATCGATTGATCCGTAACGCGAATCGTTCGTACATTAAACAGGTCTCCGAAGGACCAGCCTGTATCGTCGTACGGATGCTTCTGCGGATCGTCCGGCGACCAGTATTGCCGGTCCAACAAAGCGTCCGCCGCGCGTGAATACGGCTGGTCCATGCGAATCACCCAACTGCCTGGCCCGAATGTTTCTGGTTTTGGTTCAGCCGGCTTGGCGCCGTCCGATTTCTCATCGTGACGTGGCGGTGGTATTTTGATCGTTACCGCTTCCGTCAATCTTGAAATTTCCACATGCTGGGCCTTTAGTGTCTTCAGCAATTGCAATTGCCGGTTTAGCGCGTTCTCATCCGCCGGAAGCACGTAAGCGGCCGGCCCGGAATTCTTCGGTTTCTCGATCGAGCGCTTGCTCTTCAGGTAGAAATCATCCAGGAAGTGCTCACTATTACGCGCGAAATAGGAGAGCGTTGTAAGCAGCGCCGTCTCCTCATAATTGTTGTTGTCCCTCTGCGACCAGGTCACCGTCGGGTACGGCGGATTCGGCCGGTACCAGGTTCGCGAATACTCATCCGGTGAAAGAATGCGCTTCTCCGTATCCGCGCCGCCGTTTCCGAAGGTTTCGTAGAGCCTGCTGATGCCGTTATGCATCGCCGCGAGAAACATCAGATAGCCCGGGCTCCAGGTATCGAAATCTCCATGCGTGAAGGCTCCGGGCATTCCGAAACTCTGTAGCTGCTGTACGTTGTTCCAGCCGAGCGCTGCCCATTCATCCGTCAACATCGGATCGACCCAGGCATTGTAGGGCCCGTCTCCAACGGTGTTGTCGTATATGAACGGCACCGATTCGTGCAGATCATGCAACACCTGCGCGTGCCAGGCCAAATACGTATTCAGAACATTGTTTGTGAGAGCCAGTGTCATGCCCATCGCGTCGCGATTATTGTCATGCGCGACGTAATGTCCCCAATAGACCAGGTGTGGCCACTTCTCGCCCGGATGAGCCTTGTGCCACCTGTAAATGTCGACCATGCGATCGCGGCCGTCCACCTCTACAACAGGCGTAATCAGCACAATCACGTGTTTCCGGATGTACTGAATGTAGGGCGCGTCATCCACTGCCAGCCGGTATGCGAGTTCCATCAACGCGGTCGGGGCGCCCGTCTCCGGTGAATGTATCGTTCCTGTGATGTAGTAAACCGGAAACGACTTCGCGGCCAGCTCTGCAGCAGTCCTGTCATTCAATGCGATCGAACGCGGATCGGCCAGCTTTGCCAGCCGCGCCCCGTTTTCCTGCGCTTGAGCAAGCAGCGCTTCATCGGCTACCGCGGCCGCAATCATTTCTCGACCTTCTTCGGTGTGTCCGATGGTGAAAACCTTCACGCGTGGGCTGCTCTGCTCCAAAAGCCGGAAATAGCGGTAGACATCTTCCGCATAGGGAAGCATGTCCGGAGCGCCGGCCACGTCACCCAAAACTTTCGCCGGTGTTGGAACACTCTTTGAAGCCGGGAGATACTCTGTCAGAGGCGAGTTAAGCGTGGGACCTGTCGTGTATTTCCGAATGTGCTCCGTATAGTCGTAATCGATAGCCTGCTTCGGGTCGCGCGCATACTGGCCGAAGCCGGGGCCGCCCACCGTAGTTTGCGCGTTCGCCAAAAGCACAAATGCTGGCACTATCAAAGCTGCTGCTGCAAGAGCTCCGCCGGTTTTCATCATCTAATCGTAATCTGCAAACCGGCGGCAGTCTGCACAATCGCGACACGATCTCTAAGTTCCTGCCTTGTGGAGCAAAATCTCCAACCCCACCAGGCTTTCCCGAATTTCCGTGTGCTCGAACTTTGTGTGAGACAGCATCTTCTCCAACTCGCTTTTCGTATAGGCTCGCTTGAGGAGCATATGTTCGAAAGTCAGTTTAGTGATGATCCCGTTCACCCGCCCAAGCTTCATATCATCGACCGCTTGCATGATCGATTCTTTTGACGTATCTCTTCGCAAGTCGATAATGAGAGCTCGTCCGTTCGGCTTTAGAACACGATACATCTCTTTGAGCGCGCCCACCGGCGCGGAGAAGTTCTTGAATGCCGCGCGGCAAAACAGAAAATTGAAAGTATCGCTTTCAAACGGCATTTCGGAAGCATTTCCAAGCCGGACGTCGACATTCACGCCCTCTCGTTTTGCATTGGCGCGCGCAATTTCGACAAATGTTGCGCTGATGTCCAACGCGGTGACCCGATAATCCCGCAGTTTGGCCAATTCAACGGCGAAGTAGCCGGGCCCAGGCGCGACTTCGAGTACGCTGTCGCCCGGGCTCAATCTGTTCTGCCACCCGGCGCGCCAGCGTTTTGAACTCGTCAAGCGATTTCTTGGTGAGCCCCGCGTACCACTTCGCTACCATTCCTTCCATCCCCCAACCTCGATATCCCTTCGCTATCGATGCGTTTGAAGTCATTCGAATAAGTTCTCCTTCATTGGCATCGTAGGTGCATTTTTAGTTCGGGTGAAGCCGCATTCGGCGAGTGCCTCCCGGCTTCGGCGAATGCCTGGAATGAATCGGTGAATTGCGAGCGGTCTGCCGGTTCATCTACGCGCACGCCTGGAATAGCTGCTGCGATACCCTGAAACTAGCACTGAAATATACTCTTTAAGCCGGCTAAGAGAATTCGTTTTCCACACGATCTTGCCCGAGCAAGGCTGCTGAGTAGGAAATCAACATGGCCACAACTGTGATCGGCACGCGCGAGATTCGCTCTGTCCATTTTTGGGAATCAACCAACGGACAGAAAGCAATCATGGCCGTTACCGGCGCGATTTTGTTTCTTTTTGTCATTTTTCACATGATCGGCAACCTTCAGGTATTTGAGGGTCCCGAGCAACTCAATTTTTATGGCGCTGCCCTGCGCCGTTTCCCCGAAGCTCTGTGGGCTGTTCGCGCGATTCTCCTCGTGGCAGTCGTTCTGCACATCTGGGCTTCCGTCAAATTGGCGTTACGGAAGAAAGCGGCGCGTCCAATCAGTTACTCCAAACGGAGTAACACGAACTCTTCTTACGCCTCACGCACTATGTATTGGAGCGGCCCGATCCTGCTGGCGTTTGTCATTTATCATCTGCTGCATCTTACTGCCGGCTATATCCATCCCGGTGGGAGGTTCATCGAAGGTGATGTCTATCACAACATGGTGGTCGGTTTTCAGGTCTGGTATGTGTCCGCCTGGTATATCTTCTCGATGATTCTTCTTGGCTTTCACATTCGACACGGCGCCTGGAGCATGTTTCAGTCGCTGGGCATGAATCATCCGCGCCACACGCCGCTACTGAAAAAGGGGGCCGCTGCTCTTGCCGTAATCATCGCTCTTGGCTACATCTCGATACCCGTCAGCATCATGCTGGGTCTGGTCAAGTAAATGGAACTCGACGCTAGAATACCCTCCGGCCCAATTCAAGAGAAGTGGGATAAAGCGCGTTTTGACATGAAGCTGGTTAATCCAGCGAATAAACGCCGTCATTCTCTGATCGTCGTCGGTTCCGGACTTGCTGGTGGATCGGCGGCCGCCACGCTTGGCGAACTGGGTTATCAGGTGAAATGTTTTTGCTTTCAGGATTCACCCCGCCGCGCCCACTCCATCGCCGCGCAGGGCGGCATCAATGCTGCAAAGAATTATCAGAATGACGGCGATAGCGTCTACCGCCTCTTCTATGACACGGTGAAAGGCGGCGACTTTCGCTCTCGCGAAGCAAACGTCTACCGCCTCGCCCAGATCAGCGTCAATATTATTGATCAGTGCGTCGCCCAGGGCGTTCCCTTCGCGCGTGAATATGGCGGTACTCTGACCAACCGCTCTTTCGGTGGCGCGCAAGTCTCGCGAACCTTCTACGCTCGCGGCCAGACCGGCCAGCAGCTCCTTCTTGGCGCTTATCAGGCACTGGAGCGACAGGTACAGGCGGGCAGCGTCACCATGTATCCGCGTACCGAAATGCTCGATCTCATCGTCATCGACGGCAAGGCGCGCGGTATCGTGACGAGAAATCTTGTCACCGGCGAAATCGATGTTCACCTGGCTGACGCCGTCATCCTCGGCACGGGCGGCTACGGAAATGTCTTCTTTCTTTCCACTAATGCCAAGGGCTCCAACGCGACCGCCTGCTGGCGCGCATACAAACGCGGTGCTCTTTTCGCGAACCCTTGTTTCACGCAGATTCACCCCACCTGCATCCCCGTTTCCGGCGACTACCAGTCGAAGCTCACCCTGATGAGCGAATCGCTCAGGAACGATGGCCGGATCTGGGTGCCGCTCAAGAAAGGTGATACGCGCTCGCCCGATCAGATTCCCGAACCGGAGCGTGACTACTATCTCGAACGCCGCTACCCGAGCTTTGGCAACCTTGTTCCGCGCGACGTTGCTTCCCGCAATGCGAAGTACGTCTGCGATGAGGGCCGCGGCGTCGGCAAGACCGGCCTGGGCGTCTATCTCGATTTCGCAGAATCGATCAGGCGTCTGGGCAGGAAAACAGTCGAAGACCGCTACGGAAATCTCTTCGACATGTATCAGCGCATCACGGACGAAGATCCGTACAAAGTTCCGATGCGAATCTATCCCGCCATTCACTACACAATGGGCGGTCTTTGGGTTGACTACAACCTGATGAGCACGATTCCGGGGCTCTTCGTCATCGGCGAAGCGAACTTCTCTGATCACGGCGCGAACCGTCTCGGCGCCAGCGCTTTGATGCAGGGTCTCTCGGATGGCTACTTCATCGTGCCGTATACCGTGGGCGATTATCTCGCCACGAACAAGCTGGCGAAAATTGATACCGGCGATCCCGAAGTTCGTAACGCCTTAGCCTGCGTGCAGCAAACGATTAAGAAATTGCTCGCGATCAATGGCAAGCGAACTGTCGATTCGTTCCATCGTCAACTCGGAAAGATTGTCTGGGATTACTGCGGTATGTCACGCACGGCCGAAGGCCTCGAGAGCGCAATCGCGCAGATTCGCGAACTGCGCGAAGAGTATTGGCAGAACCTCAAGGTGGTCGGCAGTGCCGATGACATGAATCAAAGCCTCGAAAAGGCCGGCCGTGTCGCAGATTTCTTCGAACTGGC
This sequence comes from Terriglobia bacterium, assembly GCA_963738555.1. GTDB lineage: Bacteria > Acidobacteriota > Terriglobia > Bryobacterales > Bryobacteraceae > Bog-105. Next base: position 76,714 of record CAVTXN010000019.1, on the reverse strand, counting down.
CGAGCTCATGTGCATCGATGCGCGGGAGCGCAACGAATCGGCCGGCGGCCATTTCCGGGAAGAATATCAGACCGAAGACGGTGAAGCACAGCGCGATGACGAGCATTATTCGTATGTCGCCGCATGGGGATATCGCGGCTACGGCAATTATCCGGAGCTTTTCAAAGAGCCGCTCGAGTTCGAGTACGTTCATCCGAGCCAGAGGAGCTACAAGTAGATGCGGGTCACGCTCAGGATCTGGCGTCAAGCCGGCCGGAAAACCCCCGGCAAGTTTGTCAGCTATCCCGTCGACAACGTCGACCCGGATATGTCCATGCTCGAATGCCTGGACGTGCTAAATGAGAGCCTGGTGGAACGCGGCGAAGAACCGGTCGCCTTTGAACACGATTGCCGCGAAGGGATCTGCGGTTCCTGCGGCTTCATGATTAATGGTGTCGCTCATGGTCCGCTCCGCGCGGCTACCGTGTGCCAGTTGACGATGCGGCACTTCAAGGATGGCGAAGAATTGACATTGGAGCCTTGGCGCGCTCGTGCTTTTCCGCTGATCAAAGATCTGGTCGTCGACCGGCGCTCTTTCGATCGGATTATCGCGTCGGGCGGCTACATCTCCGTTTCCACAGGCAGCGCGCCAGATGGGAATGCCATTCCGATTTCAAAAGAATCGGCCGACCGCTCCATGGATGCGGCGGCCTGCATCGGCTGCGGAGCTTGTGTTGCTGCCTGCCCCAACGCATCGGCCGCGCTGTTTACAGGCGCCAAAATCGCTCATCTCGGAATTTTGCCGCAGGGTAAGCCGGAACAGGATATTCGCGCAGTCCGCATGGTGACCCAGATGAATACCGAAGGATTTGGCGGCTGTACCAATATCGGGGAGTGCACGGGAGTTTGCCCGAAAGAAATACCGCTCGAAGTGATCGCCGCTATGAATCGTGATTACCTGCTCGGGAGCTGGCGTGAACGCGACAATGTCGTAACTTCAATCCGCCCGTTCACCGAATGGAGTACCGGATCGAAGTTACAAATCGATCAGAGCACCGACTAGGATCTTGCCTGCCGAGCCGCGACCATCAGCCTGCCGAGCCGCGACCATCAGCCTACCGAGCCGCGACCATCAGCCTACCGAGCCGCGACCATCAGGGAGCGGTTGCCAGGGCTTCTTTTACTCAGATATCGTAATCGTCGGACGCATTCGTTCCTTAGCTGCTTCCGCCTTCGCCATCACAGTCCGTGCCAGTTTCTCGAATAACGCAACCTGTGCGTTCGGCTCCTCTAATGTCGCGATGGGCCGCCCGTTATCGCCCATTTCGCGTGTCTTCGGGTCCAGCGGAATCTCGGCAAGCAGCGGTACTTTCATCCGCTCGGCAGTCTTGGCGCCGCCGCCCTTCCCGAACACATAAAGCTTTTCGCCGTTGTGCTCGAGATAACTCATGTTCTCGACAATTCCGAGTACCTGCTCTCTTACCTGCTCGAACATGTTAACCGCTTTGCGTGCGTCTTCGAGCGCTACATCCGAAGGGGTCGTAACAACCACTGCCCCGGTCAGAGGCGTCGTCTGAATAAGCGTGAGTTGCACGTCCCCAGTGCCTGGCGGCAAATCGATTACCAGGTAATCCAGTTCTCCCCAGTCAACATTTCGCAGAAATTGCTGGATCACGCTATTGAGCATCGGGCCGCGCCACACCAGCGGCTTATCTCCCGGATTCAAGAGCGCCATCGACATCAATCGCACTCCGTGCGCTTCGAGTGGTTGGATTCGCTGTCCGATAGCGTGCGGCGTTTCCGCGACTCCCATCATCAACGGCACGTTCGGACCATACACATCCGCATCGAGCAAACCGACCCGGTGACCGAGCTTTGCGAGGCTGATAGCCAGGTTCACCGCTATCGTACTTTTACCTACTCCACCCTTCCCGGATCCGACTGCGATGATGTTTTGCACTCCGGCGATCGGTAGCTTCGGTTGCTCGTGTGGAGCTTGAGGACCCATATGCTCAAGCTAACATCAAGCCCGCTTGCGCCTTCAAATCGAATCCGGCGAAATCGCCGCGCAGTAATTTCGGGAAAGCTGCAGCGGCGATCATGGCGGCGTTATCGGTAGACAACGCCGAGCTGGGAAAGTAAAATTTGAAATCCCGCAATCGCGTTGCCGCCCGTCGCAAGCCGGCATTCGAGGCAACTCCCCCTGCGATCAAGATCGACTCGGCACTGATTCGTTCTGCCGAAGCCGTCGCGTGCCGTAGCAGCTCCTCGATCACGGTGTATTGAAAGCTGGCGAGCAGATCGAGCGTGCCTTGCGATGTAGCTTCCCGCCATTTCTCGGCGCTTGCACGACCGATCCTCTTGCGATTGGCAATTTCACTCCCAATATCGTTTTGTTCAGTCCATCTGAGAACGGCGGTCTTCAGTCCGCTGAAGCTGAAGTCGAGATCGTTGCCTTTCATCTTCGCCAGCGTGAATTTCACCGCCTTCGGATCACCGAACGGTGCCAGCTGATCGATGATCGGACCGCCCGGATAACCGTAACCAAGAAGTTTCGCCACCTTGTCGTAAGCTTCTCCCGCCGCATCGTCTCTTGTTTTGCCCAATAGACGGTATTCGCCCAATTCACGCACCTCGAACAAGTGCGTGTGACCGCCGCTCACAACCAGGGCAAGGGCAGGGAATCGAACGTCTGGGTGCTCCAGCAACACGGAGTGAATGTGCCCCTCAATGTGATTCACCGCGATTAAGGGAATATCGCGCGCGAAGCACAGCGCTTTCGCATACGTCACTCCCACGAGCAACGAGCCAACCAGACCCGGTCCGGCCGTCACCGCTACTGCGGCCAAATTGTCGAGCGTAACAACGGCGTCATCCAACGCCTGCCGGACGGTTGGAACAATCGCGCGCAGATGCTCGCGCGAAGCTAGTTCCGGAACAACCCCGCCGTATTTCGCATGCGTCCCGAGTTGGGATGCTACAACGCTCGAACAGATGCGCGCGCCATTTTCCACCACGGCTGCGGCTGTTTCATCGCAGGAACTTTCGATTCCTAAAATAAGAGATTGCAAGTTTCCGATTTTTATTATGATCTGCCCGAAGAGTTAATCGCGCAGGAGCCGCTGGCCGAAAGAAGCGCCTCCCGGATGCTTGTCGTATCTCGTCAAAAGAATTCTTTCTATGATGACGAGTTCCGGAACTTCAGTAAACATCTTCGTCCAGGAGACTGTCTTGTCCTAAATGACACCCGCGTCTTCCCGGCGCGCTTGCACGGCAGGCGTAACAGCGAAACAGGAGCCTTCGTCGAGGTGCTTCTTCTTCGGCCGGTTGATGAACAAGAGAATTGTTGGAAAGCGCTCGTCAAACCAGCAAAGCGCGCACGCCCAGGAGATCGTATCGTTTTCGGCGTGCAACTCAGCGCTGAAATCCTGGCACAGGAAGAATTCGGTGAACGCACCATCCGCTTTGCCGCGGAGCGGCCGCTCCGGGAACTTCTGGAAGCGCTTGGTGAGACGCCGCTGCCGCCCTACATTCACCGCAAGCCGGACGTGCATGACCGTGAACGCTATCAAACCGTCTTCGCGCAGCGGACTGGATCGGCAGCGGCTCCGACTGCAGGCTTGCACTTCACGCCGCGCATACTCGATGAGTGTCGCGCGGCAGGTGCAGACATTGCTTACATCACTCTGCACGTCGGACTCGGAACATTCGCTCCTCTCCGCAGCGAAGAATTATCGGAGATCCATCTGCACACTGAGACCTTCGAATTAAAAGAAGAGGATTGTGAAAAAATGCGCCGCGCCACGCGATTGGTCTGCGCCGGAACGACCAGCGTGCGCACCATTGAGACCGCGCTGCTGCGCGGCGGTCTGTTTGCCCAGCGTGGAGAGACTGATCTCTTTATCTATCCGGGATTCCGGTTCCGGGGTGTTGGTGCGATGCTCACGAATTTCCACCTGCCGCGGTCCAGTCTGTTGATGCTTGTCGCTGCCTTCGCAGGCCGCGAGCTAGCGCTGGCGGCCTACCAACATGCGGTACAGTCCCGCTATCGATTTTTCTCCTACGGGGACTGCATGCATGATCTAGCTACGCACTTCACGCGTGAGCAAGCGGATTTGGATCGACACGAAGCTGGCAGCTGCTGGACGATAAAGACCAAATCGCCAAGCCTCCGCGAAGTGTTGCCGGCGATTACTGAGCCAGGTATCGCCGGTAGGCATGCAGGCCGTCCGCGACATAGTTCTCGAGCGCCGTCCAGCCCTCATCGGCAGCGTGCTCGTCGTAAAGCAGTCTTCGCCCTGTACGCGCGATATCGAGTACGTCGTCGACGTCGGCCTTCCAGTCGTCGGGTGCCCAGTCGATGGCCTTCGATACAACCGAGGGAACACCCTCGGCCACGCCGTCCGCAGTGACCATGTTGAAGGATTCGGTGTAGCTGGGCTGGAGCAGCAGGTGCATGTGTGCGACCGTCTTGCGGAAATTCGGCCACGATTGCCAGCCGTTTGAATGTAAACTGACTCCCGGAAGGCCGCCGATCATTTCTCTAACTGCCGCCAGGATGGTATCGCCGCCGCCTTCTGTCCGGCCTCCCGAAAGCCAAAGCTCCAGTGGCGAACGCAAGCGGCGTGCTATCTCGAGCGCCGCGCCGGCCGCGCTCATCAGATTTTTCAACGGGCGCGTCGCGCCAAAAACACCGATGCGAAGCGAGCCGCCTCTCCACGGCATCTGTCTCACCGGACACCCATCCAGATAATAGAGGTTCGGCAGATAGGCGCAAGGAACGCCAAACGCCGATTTCACCCAATTGCAGAACCGTCGGCTATTGCCCGCCATATGAATATTCGGCGTGCCCGTTTCGAGCTCCATTACTTCCCGCATCAGCTTTACACCATTGCGATCAGCCTGCAAAAAGCCAACATTGGAATGGCAATTCACCGCGAAATGCGTGTCAGGGAAATCGATCGCGAGCGCCTGTAGCTCAGCGGTCGGTATCCAGGGCGCTGAAATGATCACATGTTTGGCCGGGGCCGCGCTAAGTTTCTGGCGCAGATCGGCCGCATTCAGAATAGGCCAAACGTCGGCCTTTATGTTCTCGCGGCGAAGAACTTTTGCGGTGTTGATCGCAGCCACGCCGAGACCGATGTGGCTGATGTTGCGGTTGGCGGCGAAATTTTTGTAAGCAAGGACTACACTCAAGAGTCGGGCCTCCTCGATTCGGCAACTTCTGTTGCCGTGCCAAGAATGCCGGGACCCGGTGTTCTCCCGAACCGGCGAAGCGCTTTGAAGCTTTTGACGACAAACGATTTAGAATTTTTTCTGAACCTGTCACCGCGCTAACAAAAATTTTCCTGGAACCTGTCACACGCTTCGCGCGAGCGTTCTCTTTTCTACGATCTTCCGGACATCCTCCGTCGATGACTGAAGTAGCGAAATATAATTTACTTTATTTTCATGTAGTTAGAGGTGCAAACTCCGTCCGGATAGCCCTCCTCCCCAGCCATCCTCGTGTGCGAAAGGAACTCCCAACGCACATGCACCCGCCCGTAATCGTCTACTAAAAATCGTTCTTCACGACATATAAATGGTGACGTTGAATACGGGAAAGCGGGCGGTCGCTTTCCCAGCTTCACCTCTCTTCCAACCTCTTTTCAGCTCCACTTAGTTCCCAATATTTCAAAATTCTCCTGTAGGTAATTTTCTATGTCTCTCCCGCTCCATTCGGAATTCCTTCGGCAGAGCATTGCCGCGAGGTAAAGTGCTTCCAGCGAAACTTTAGGTCGAGGCCCCTGTTCGGCCCTCAGCGATGCTTGCGTGGCATTGTGCGTGGGCCAATTCAGTGCCCTTCAAACCGAGCCGCCGGAGGCCTTGCATCAACTGCTACGCAAAAGGTGGAGAAGTACAGTCGTAGTTCGTTGCTCCTCATCCATTCAGTCGAGGTACGATCGGCAAACAGTGCCAGTTGCTGCCTTACTCCGCACCTCATTGTCGTGGCGATTCCGCTTCTTCCCAAGCAGGAAGCCAGGTGCAGAGGGATTGCTCGAGCTAGGCACTTTTGGCCGGCTCGCGCTAGACGATTGTGGCTGGCTCCCGTTTCGGGACGACCCCGACGAGACTCAAGTAGTAGTCTCTCCAGTTCGGTCGCGAAGCAAAATCCAACTGAGGCGCCACGGCGCGGCTTGCGCATCCCGGGCAGTGATCGCAACCAGCAATGCGTCGCGTGCGCTTATGTGGTCAGCGCCAACGGTGACCCGCTCTCTCGCCATCTCGGTGGAGGCCATCCCCAGAATCAGATCACAGTAGCCTTGCTACCCGGCCAACTGCAGAATGAGCGAGATCGTATCAAAGAAACCCCGTTTCCTCAGTAGGAAAGCTGATTTGCACGTCTAGTACGGATTGTACAGGTACCAGCGTTCCATCTTTCGCCCAGACCTCGTATATAATCACGTTATACATCCCGCCTTATCTATAGACCCTAAACCTGCCATCTTTCGTAGAGTTATTGTGCTCCGTTACGATCTGATTGCGTACTGCTCCCAGATCCGAAGTCGCTAGCTAGTCTTCCCACGTAAAAGTGAAGGGAGAAGCAACGCGTACAATCTTCCTATCGTTCGCGTTCGGGTGCGTTCTTTTGTACTCCGGATGAGTGATATCTTTCAGCTCAGCCGGATCCTCTAGAGGAGGATCCTCGTAGGTGATACTCCATTCATATTTTTGCTCAAGCTTCTCGATCACTTCGCAAACGGGGCGTCCCTCCTGCGGCGTATACGCTAGTACCGAGGCAAAAAGCGACTAAGAGGCAGCCTCTAACACAAAAATCATAAAAACTGCTTCCTTTCCTCTCTCTCTCCACTTAGCCTAACACTTTTGAGTTTTCATTCTTTGTTCCTTATGCTATCTACTAATTTTACTTCCCAAAGATTAGCGTTGGAGTTCTCACCTCCACTCTAGACTCCACCGTGGTCGCCGCGATCGTACTCTGTAACGAACTTGTGGCTATCCGCCGACGTTCTCAGCCAGATCCGAATCTTTCACTAACCGCCAAAACTTTCTTTCCTCCCAACCTGCAACCATTTACCTACTAAATCTCTCTCCTCTCCGTTCTCCCCTATGGTACTTTCGCACTAAATCCCTCATCCTATGGCACTCCGTTCCAAATCGAAAAAGAATCGCGCCGCTGTCAACCGCGCCAACGCTCAGAAATCCACCGGCCCCAAAACGGACCAGGGGCGAGCCATCTCTTCGCAGAACTCCTTCAAGCACGGCCTGTATTCGAAAGCCATTCTCATCCCGGGCGAAGACCCCGCTCTCTTTGAAGCCTTGCGCGCCGAGCTCGTCGCCGAACATCGTCCCGCCGGCCTCACCGAAGAACTGTTGGTCAATGAGATCGCGCAGCACTACTGGCGCATGCAGCGCTACCGCTCGCTCGAAGCCCAGGTCTACCAGGCACAGGGTCAGACTCAAAGTGGCGCTACCGCCATCGATACCGGCAACTGGGTGCGCTGCATCGAGCTCGGATTATTCACCTCCATCCAGCGTGCTTTGAACTCGGCCGAGCGCAGTTTCTACAAGGCCCTCAATACGTTACGCGAGCTGCAGAAGGTCCGTGGCTTCGTTCCTGCAAAGCCGCAGGCCGTTGCCGCCGCCGCTGGCGCTTCCCCGCTCCCGCCCGCCGTTTTTCCCGTCAAACAACGCAGCTATCGGCAGGAACTGGCCGAATTGGAAGCCGCCACCGGCATGAAGGAAGCCCAAATCCTGGAATTCCTCAGCCGGACTGCCTGACCGGTCGCCATTTCCGCTCATTTTTGAACTTGTTCGGCGCGCCTCGCACTCCACGTGTGTTCGAATTCCCCGAAACGCCTCGAAAACCCTCGACACCGGAGCAGAGCCGCGACCGTCAGGAAGCGTTTGACTACTGACCGTCCCTGACCGCTTATCAGCTGACTGCTGACCGCTGACTATGTTTCAATAAAGTGATCGGCCCTCCGATCGGCCGCGAAGTTCTGCGGCGCCTCACGATAACGATAGCGAATAGGAGCCTACTGGTTGGAGCAAGCAGTTCTCGCCCTGGAGGACGGAACCGTCTTCGAGGGCACTAGCTTTGGTGCGCCTGTCGAACGTACCGGCGAAGTCGTCTTCAACACCGCCATCACGGGATATCAGGAGATTTTCACTGATCCGTCGTATTGCGGTCAGATTGTTGTTTTGACGAACCCGCAGATCGGAAATTACGGTGCAAATCAGGCCGATTGCGAGGCCGGCGCTCCGCACATCGAAGGTCTCGTCGTGCGTGAAATCTCGCCCGTTGCGAGCAACTGGCGTTCCGCTGATAAAGCCGAAACTTTCCTCGCAAGATACGGCATTCCAGTAATCGCCGATGTCGACACGCGCAAACTAGTGCGCATCTTGCGCGAGCGTGGCGCCTTGCGCGGAATCATCGCAGTGGGCGATCACGATCAAGACGCGCTTGTACGCGCTGCGCGGAACGCGCCCTCCATGACGGGACAGAATCTTGTCTCGCGCGTTTCTACCCCAAACACGTATCACTGGACTGAGGGCATCCGTCCGGTTTCATCCTCCGACAAATTGGCCGCCGCCGAAAAAACTCGCTATCACGTGGTCGCCTACGATTACGGGATCAAACGCAATATTCTGCGGCATCTTGTGCAGATCGGCTCGCGCCTGACGGTCGTCCCTGCCGATACTTCCGCGGAAGATGTCCTCTCGCTGAACCCGGATGGTGTGTTTCTCTCTAACGGACCCGGAGATCCCGAACCGCTCGAACGCCAGGCATCGGAGGTGAAAGCTCTGATCGGCAAGGTTCCTGTGTTCGGCATCTGCTTGGGTCATCAGGTTCTCGGACTCGCGCTCGGCGGCAAAACCTACAAGCTCAAATTCGGGCATCACGGCGCTAACCATCCCGTACTGAATAAGCAAACGGGGAAGGTCGAGATCACATCCCAAAATCACGGCTTCTGCGTTGACCCCGAAACGCTCCGCGACTCCGATGTGGAGATTACGCACATAAACCTGAACGACCAGACACTCGAAGGATTCCGACACAAGAGCGAACCTGTGTTCTGTGTGCAATATCACCCGGAAGCGGCGCCCGGCCCGCACGATTCGCACTATCTCTTTCAAGAATTCTCCAAAGCTATGCAGGAGCGGAAGGGCTGAGATGCCGAAGCGAACCGATCTCAAGCGCATCCTGATCATCGGCTCGGGACCAATCGTAATCGGACAAGCGTGTGAGTTCGACTATTCGGGTGTGCAGGCGTGTAAGGTGCTGCGTCAAGAGGGATACGAAGTTGTCCTGATCAACTCCAATCCGGCGACGATCATGACGGACCCGGAGTTAGCGACTCGCACTTATGTAGAGCCGCTCAGCCTGGCTTTTGCGACCGAAGTGATTCGCAAGGAGCGCCCCGACGCGGTACTCTCTACCGTCGGCGGTCAAACGGCCTTGAACCTGGCTGTGGAATTGGCCGAATCGGGCGTGCTTGAAGAATATGGTGTCGAGCTGATCGGGGCCGATATCGCGGCAATCAAGAAAGCTGAAGACCGTTTACTATTCAAGGACGCCATGCGAAAGATTGGGCTCGATATGACCCAATCGCAGTTGGTGAACAACGTGGAAGATGGGCTCGACTTCGGCGAGCGCATCGGGTATCCGGTCATTTTGCGGCCGAGCTTCACCTTGGGTGGAACGGGTGGCGGCATTGCCTACAACCGGGAAGAGCTCGTGGAGATTCTCGCGCGCGGCATCGATCTTTCCCCGGTACATGAAGTCCTCATCGAAGAAAGTGTTCTCGGCTGGAAAGAATTTGAACTCGAAGTGATGCGCGATCTGGCGGGAAACGGCATCATCGTCTGCTCAATTGAAAACTTCGATCCCATGGGCGTGCACACGGGAGACTCAATCACTGTCGCCCCGGCCCAGACATTGACGGATCGCGAATACCAGATGATGCGCGACGCGGCCCTGCGCTGTCTGAATGAAATCGGCGTCGATACCGGCGGCTCGAATGTGCAGTTTGCCATTAATCCGGAGAACGGCCGGATGGTCATCGTCGAGATGAATCCTCGTGTTTCGCGCAGCTCTGCCTTGGCATCGAAGGCCACCGGTTTCCCCATCGCGAAGATTGCGGCCAAGCTTGCCGTTGGATATCGCCTGGACGAAATTCAGAACGACATCACCCGCGCGACGCCTGCCTGTTTCGAGCCGGCGATCGACTACGTCGTTGTGAAAATTCCGCGCTGGCAGTTCGAGAAATTTCCGGGCGCGGAACCGGTACTCGGCACTCAGATGAAGTCTGTCGGCGAGGTGATGGCCATCGGACGCACCTTCAAACAGGCGCTCGGTAAGGGAATGCGCAGTCTTGAAACCGGTAAGTCCACGAGCGCTCAGAAGCTTGACCCTGCGCTGATTGCAAAGCGGCTTATCACCCCGAATCCGGAACGCCTCGATTACATCCGATTCGCTTTCGCCCAAGGTCACACGGTCGATGAAGTGTTTGAGATGACCAGTATCGATCGCTGGTTCCTGCAGCAGGTCTGGGAAGTGGTTGCGGCGGAAAAATCGCTGAACGGCAGGGCATTGGGCTCCATAACAGCAAAAGAGTTCCGCAAACTCAAGCGCGATGGATTAAGCGATAGGCAGATTGCTGAAGCGATCGGCGTTGAGCCGCTTGCGGTTCGCGAGGCGCGCAAGCGATTCGGCGTGACTGCAGTATTCAATCGCGTTGATACCTGCGCGGCCGAGTTCGAGAGCTTCACGCCATATCTATATTCGAGCTATGAATCTGAGGATGAAGCAGCACCGACTGATCGCAAGAAGATCATGATTCTGGGCAGCGGTCCAAACCGTATTGGGCAAGGGATCGAATTTGATTACGCCTGCTGTCACGCTTCATTCGCGCTGCAGGATTTTGGCTATGAGTCGATCATGGTCAACTGCAATCCGGAGACAGTGTCGACCGATTACGATACCAGCGATCGTCTCTACTTTGAGCCGCTGACACAAGAAGAAGTACTCAATATCCATGACGTGGAGCGGCCGGACGGATTGATTGTACAGTTCGGTGGCCAGACGCCGCTGAATCTGGCGATGCCTCTCAAAGCAGCAGGTCTTCCCATTATCGGCACCGACCCCAGTAACATCGACTTGGCTGAAGACCGCAAACTCTTCGGAAAGCTCCTCACTGAATTAGGAATTCCGGCTCCGGCGCATGGGTCGGCGACCAGCGTCGAAGAAGCATGCGAAATTGCCCGCAGGCTGGGATTTCCAGTACTCGTTCGGCCTAGCTACGTGCTGGGCGGACGTGCCATGGTCATCGCTTACAACGAAGACACTGTGCGCCGCTACATGCAAGAGGCGGCACATTTTTCGGTCAAGCGGCCGGTGTTGATCGATCGATTTCTGGAAGACGCAACCGAAGTGGATGTGGATGCGCTCTGTGATGGCGAGAACGTCCTGATCGCCGGCATCATGGAGCATATCGAAGAAGCGGGCGTCCATTCGGGCGACAGTTCGTGCGTGCTGCCCGCTATCTCGCTTTCGGAACAGACGATCCGCACAATCGAGGCGTACACCACAAAGCTGGCGCAGTCTCTGAATGTGATCGGCTTGATGAACGCGCAGTACGCGCTGCAGAACGGCCAGGTCTACGTCCTGGAGGTGAACCCGCGTGCATCGCGCACCGTGCCTTTTGTCAGCAAAGCGACGGGCGTGCCGCTGCCGAAAATAGCTGTGGGCTTAATGCTTGGCAAGAAGCTCGAAGACTTCGCGTCCCTCACGAAGGGCGTTGTGCAGGGCACCCTGCCGGTACCGAACTTCTTCGTGAAAAGTCCAGTGTTTCCCTTCGGTAAGTTCCCGGGCGTGGACCCGGCGCTCGGACCGGAGATGCGTTCAACAGGCGAAGTCATGGGAGTGGGACAGAGTTTCGGCGAAGCGTTCGCCAAGGCCCAATTAGCGGCCGGCACGCCGATTCCCGACGAAGGCGCGCTTTTCATCAGCGTCAATGATCGGGACAAACCGGCAGCAGTCCAAGTGGCGAAGAAGTTCCGCGAGCTCGGATTTGAGCTGTTTGCAACGCGCGGTACGGCCGCCGCCCTGCGTGCAGCTGGACTGACTGCAAAGACCGTATTCAAGGTAAACGAGGGCCGGCCCAATGCGGTTGACCTGCTGAAGGCGGGCAAGCTGAACCTCATCGTCTATACCACTACCGGCAGTCACTCATTTCCTGATGAACAGACCATTCGGCGGAATGCCGTGACCTATCGGACGCCTTGCATCACGACCATGAGTGGAGCGAAGGCAGCCGCCGAAGCAGTGGCAGCGCGCAGAAAGGACCCGGTGCGAGTTTGGAGTCTGCAGGAGCTGCACTCGGAAGAAGCAATTAAAGTCGGCGCTTGAGCGCGAGCATCACTGGTCTTTGAATCCGAACGCGTAGATCGTGGAATCGTGCGTGGAAGTAAATACCCGGCCATCACTCACTGCCAGCCCTCCTAAATGAGTGAAGGACGCCATTGTGGTACCGCTCGAGAACAGCTCTTTCCCCGTTTGTGCGTCAAAAGCGTAAAGCGTCGCGTTTCCTTTGCTCAGCGCAATGCGTTCCGCAGCTGTATAGAGTTCGCCATTCTCCTTCACCTGACGAACGAATTCACCGCTCGAAACTGAGAACACCACGCCGTTAGCAATAACCGGCGGCTCCGGTACAGCCATGTTGTGCGAAATCCAGGCGGGCGTAAGAACCGGGTGACCGTCTTTATCTTCCACCTTGAAAGCCATGATGCTGCCATCCGGGGTCGGACCATTTGAAACAGGAAATTGAGCCTGCGCCGTTGCCGCCCCCCAAGCCGGCGCATACAGCCAGCGCGTTCCCTTGGAATCTTCCCAAGTTGCGAACGCGCCCCAGAAGCCTCGCCCCGCAATATCGGCGCCTTCGTTGGCGTATAGCGGGCTCTGATACAACGGCTTGCGATGCGTTTCTCCTCCAAGCGATTTCGCGTCGGTAAGAAACAGCGCGCCCTCCTTTCCTGAGCCGACGATCAGCTCTGTCCCCTTATAGGGAAAAACGACGGGAGTGGTATTTCCCATATCCAGGTCCTTGCGATTCAGGTACGCTACATTGGCGGGCGTGTAGAAATCGAGTAGCTTCAGGTCTTGTGGCGAGAGTGCTAACAGTGTATTGCCATACTTGCCGGTCGTTGGATCGAAAGTGCCGTCGCCTGTCTCGGCGTACACAGTTCCGTTAGCGCCGATGGACGCTCCGCCGCGCCCCCAAATGCCTCCGCCAAATGGATCGGACTGAAACGAAATCACCGGCTTATCCGGGCTGTTGATATCCATTCCCCAGACGCCGGATGGCGCATGGGCACATCCTTGGGAAGTGGTCGTGTAAAGAACAGTGCCGTGATAATTCAGGCTCCAGTTCTTGGAGTATGCCGGCACGAACTGTTTCGGCGGAAAGCGGTCTTCTCCATTGACGATGTTCAGCGCGTGCAGTTTGCCGTCAATCGAAATGACGTACACGGTCACGCCCTGCCGCCCGGGCATGATGAGCGGTGTATCGTTCAAGGCATCCGGACAGAAATAAGAACCTGTACCCAGATTGCCGCTCGCGGGTGGAGCATCGTTCGTGAAGTGCTTCTGCCACGCTACTTTGCCGCTATCCGCATCGATCACATAAAGATTGTCGGAACTGCCCCCCACGACCACGTAAGTCTCGGCGCCTTTGTTGGTGTAGACCGGATTAACCACCACTGGCGTGGTGAGTGAGTTCAACTGTTTCGGCTCGTTATCAAGCTTGAGCTTCCAGAGCAGTTGCAAACCCTTGACGCTATCCGTGGATATCGTTGTTTCATCCCGCGCCCAACCGTTCCGCTGCGGATTACCCCCAAACGTCAACCAACTGCCGGCCGCCACCGAGCAGCCGATTCCGATGAGAACCAGTACACGGCCGTGTTTCCGCATCCCGAAAGCCTGGAAGGTCAAAACGACAGCTTGAGACTGAGCTGAATGGTGCGCGGTAAATTCTCGGTCCCGTACGCCGTGCCAAATGGCGCGCAATTCGATTCTGAAAGGTCAAGACATACGTTGTTGTATTGAGCGTAATTGAAGGCGTTTATAAACTCGGCTCGCAGCCATGCCTGATAATGTTCTGTGCCGAAATTCTTAGCCACCGCCAAGTCGACGTTTCGGGCGGCGCGCTCGCGCAATTGCGTCATGCGCTGAGGCGCATTCCCGAGCATGTAGATGGAAGCGGGCGCTGCATACGCGTTCGGATTCACCCAGTTGTCTGGCGTCCGATTTGCCGGAATTACATTCTTACTGATCAGGTCCGGCAGTTGCGGACCAGGGTAGCCGTAGTTGTTCAACTGATTGCTCGAGCTCTCCTGCAACCCGTAGAGCGGCAGACCGCTTGCTAGCCTGATCGTCGAAGAGACCTGCCAGTTTCCGAGGACCGCCTTGACTACCGCGGGAGCACTTCCTCCCCACTTCTTGCCTCTGCCGTATGGCAGCTCGTATACCAAAGCAGTCGCGAAGCTTTGCGGAACATCATGAGTACTGATGTTGTAATCGAGCATCGTGTTGTAGGCATCGCGCCACTGGTTCCCTGTCGCCCAGCCAAAGAAATCTTCCGGGCCGTTGTCGAGCGCCTTCGACCAGGAATAGGTGGACAGCAGGCTCAATCCGGAGCTGAACGAATGATTGTATTTGACGTTTAGCGCGTTGTAGGAAGATCGCGCGCCAGGCAACGAGCGGGTCCATTGCAAATATGTAAATTCGGGGAAAGGCCGGAGCAGTTCGTTATAAGCGATCGTCGGCTGCGAGCCCAGATAAGTGCCCGCGGGCGCGATGTTGTAGTACGGGTTAGGCACTTGGCTGTCCAACGTCGGCCCCAGGCTGAGATACCGATCCGGCAACTGATCTGCATCCAGGTTGGGGTTACCATACAGCAATTTGCGCCCGCGATTTCCGGTATACCCGACTTCGAGCACCGAATGCGAGCTCAATTGATATTGCAGATCGAAGCTCCAGTTTTCGCTGTACGGCGTCGGGTGCGAACCCTTAGGCCAGATCTGCCCCAAGCCGTTTCCCACTAGAGTCAAACCACCTTGCGAGCTGCCCTGTGGCTGTGCGATTCCGTAGGGAAACGGATTATCGACTAGATTCAAAGGAGTGTAACCGTTGTTGGTCGTCGCCAGATACGAGGTCGAGGAACTGAACCCGTAAAACTGGCCGGGATTGTCAAACGTGATCATCGCCGATGCCGGCAGGAAGAAGATCCCTGCCCCCACGCGCGCCACCAGACGGTCCGTAACCTTGTAAGCAAGACCGGCGCGTGGGGCAAAGTTCAGATTATCCGGCGCCCAGGCGTAACGGCCATTTCCATTCACGCCCGCATACTGGAATTCTCCCAAGACCGTACTCCCGATTTGAGAACTGATCGGGTTCACCGCCGTTGTATTGAAGTACTCGATGCGGTTGAAACGTTCGGTCGCCGGCCGCTGGTTTTCATAGCGCAGGCCGAAATTTGCCGTAAGCCGTTGACTGATACGCCACTGATCCTGGATGTAAGTGCCGTAGGTATGTAACGACATGGCAGGGTCAATGTTGATAGATTGGCCACCGCCGCTGCCTACGCCGAGCAGCGTAGAAGCAATGGAGTTCCCGCTGGCGGTTGAGGTAACGTTCAACGCTGTGCAGGGGCCGCCGCTCGGGTTCGGGTCACAGGAAGTTTGCGCGCTGCTGAAGTTAAAGGAACCTGGTGCTTCGCTGATGCTATTGATCTGTTGCACGTCGAAGTTGAACCCGAACTTCAATGTGTGTTTCGCAAGCTGCTTCGTTACGTTGATCATGGCCGTGTCGGAATACCGTGTATACCGTTGGAAGCTTCCGTTGCCCAGCGAAGTGTAAGGGCCGTCCGGGTAGATGGTCGGCAGAAGCGGAGCCTGGAAAAGCGACGGGGACAAGCCTATTGTCGAGGCATCTGCAACGCCGTAGCCCTGCGCGGTGTGTTCTTCTCTCCAGCGGCTGTAACTTGCGTAGGTATCGATGACCCAGCTGGGACTCGGAGTAACCGTGTCGTTGAGAACGACCTGAAATCCGGTATTGACCTGGTTGTTGCCGGTATCGGCTCCGTTGCAGAAGTAGCAGGGAACAAATTGATCCTGCCGGAAACGGTCTGACCAGCGCACGAACAGCCGGTGAATCGCGTTCTGGTCCCAATCGAAACGCGTATCCATCTTGTCATTAAATGTATTGCCAGCGCCCTGTGCGTAGTAGTTGAAAATCCCATTGGGACCTTGACCGGGTCGATTGGGCAGCGGGAAGAGATTCACAATCTTCTGCCCGACGGGATTGATCAAGCTCGAAGGGATCTGGTTATTTGGAAACTGAGTGCGGGTGAAATTGTTCCCGGTATTATCGAGAGCTGTGGTCGAAAACGGGTTGTAGATGAGATCCGGTGTCCCGTCTGCATTGAGAGCGCCCGAGAAGTCTCCGCCTCGCTGCGCCTGAGTAGGAACCGTCAGCAGACCAGAATTTTGAGTATTGGGTTGCCGCAGCCCTTCGTAGCCGCCGAAGAAGAAAAGATTCCAGCGCTTCAAAAGCGGTCCGCTAAAATTACCGCCAAACTGATTCTGTTTAAATTGTCCCTTCGGCGCTCCGTTCCGATTGTTCGTCCAACTGTTTGCGTTTAGCGCAGAATTCTGCAGATAATCGTACACCTCGCCGTGGAATTCGTTCGTCCCGCCCTTGGTGATGAGCGTAACGATGCCGGCGCCCGATCTCTCGTATTGCGCGTCATAAGTATTCTGAACAATCTGTTGCTCCTGAACGGAATCCTGCAAAGGTGAAACCACGAGACCGCCCCAATCCACCGCTTGGGAAGGGGCGCCGTCGATGAGAACGGATTCATCGCCGGTGCGGCCGCCGTTCAGCCCGAAGTTACTCGACATCTGGTCCAGCGTTCCACTCTTCTGGGTTTGACCGCCTGGCGCTTCCGTTGTTCCCGCTACTGCGAACACAAAATTCAGCGGGTTACGCGTGCTGTTCGGCAGAGCTTCGATCAGGTGATTGTCCATGGTCACCGAGTTGTTTGCGGTCTCCGTATCGACCAGAACGGCTGCCGCCGAAACCTCTATCTTCTGCTGTGTGTCGCCAACTTGCAGCGCGACATCGACTGTGCTCGCGATCTGGGCTTGCAGAATCAGATTGCTCTTGACGAAAGTCTTGAATCCCGCTGCGGTGACGGTGATTTGATAAGTCCCAGGATTGAGATTATTGAATTGATACGTTCCGTTGTCCCCGCTTGTAACCGAGCGAACATCGTTAGTACCCATGTTCTTGAGTTCAACCTGAGCCGCCTTTACGGACGCACCGCTCGGATCGGTAACGGTACCCGAGATGGATGATGTAAAGCTTTGGCCAGTAGCGATCTGACCGAACGTGATGAGTAGAGCTAGCGCGAACAAGGCGCCCAGAGGGGAGAATTGCCGGCGCAGTGCATTGTCTGGATTGCGAAGTAAACGCACGCATGCCTCCTGATAGACCTTCCTGAAGAGGTACTGCGGACAAGATAGCAAACCTTAATGAACCGTTCAAGAACTTTTCATCCGATCGGCATACGCAAGAGTACTCAGCGGAATAGAACTTGTATTCCGTCGTTCAATGCTTGACTGGCGGGTCGGGTATCCTTTCCGACGCTGGCAACGAAGGCAGGCGCGCCGAGCGCCAGAGCGGCTTCTCTCATCGGCTCTGCTTGCTCGTGTTGCTGGCGCGATTCAAGAACCAGGGCGTTTGCGAGCCAAGCTTTGTACCACTCCGGCCACAGCATCCTCGACGTGTTTCAATTCGCGATCTGAACCAGCCCGATCACCGCTCATTTCGAGCACCATGGCCTTGAGCAATAAAAGCTCGGGGTTGTTTGGTACCGTCCGCGAGGCCTGCTTCAGAAGCTCTAAAGCGGCAGGTAATCTATGGTCTCGTATTAAGAACAGGGATGCTTCGAGGTATAACTCCGGACGAGCCGGACTCACTTGAATAGCCTGCTTGATAGAGGATTCCGCCTCCTGCGGGCGTCCCAGTGCTTCGAGCATCTGTGCTCGGGCGAAAAAATAATCGCCCCTCCGCTCTTTGGCCGGTATGCGCTCCAGGTCCTGCAGACCAGCCTGCGCGCCCTTTACGTGAGAGTCCGCGATAGCCATGTCCACCGCAAGCTCGGGAGAGGATGCTTCCGAACCGCTATGCTCCAGAAGCTGTTCGAGAGCCGCGTATTGGCCAGCCTTCAGTAATGCGGCTGCCGCTTGCTCCAGCAGAGAGGAAGACGCCCGCAGTGTTGCTAATTTCTGAGCCGCTGCTAAGGCGTCCGCCGTCTTCTTTTCGTCCAACAGGATGCCCAGATAGCGCACCTGGGCTTCGGCGTCGTTCGGATTGGCTTCGATGGTACGTAATACACCAGCCCGATATTTCGCCATCTGCTCGTCCGGCGAGAGGCCCAAAAAATCGACCAGCCCGGCGGGATGAGGAGATTCGGATCTGTTGGGTCCCAACTCGCGGCAGCGCTCAAACGTAGCCTCTGCTTCCTGTGTCTTGCCCAACTTCGATAAGGCCCGTCCCAAGTGCAGCAACACAGTCGAATTTGAAGGCGAGAGATCAGCCGCCCTGCGCAAGACCGGTAACGCGTCCCCGGCACGATCGAGGGCCAGATAGGTTTCTCCGAGCCGGTCCAGAATAACAGCGTTCCGGGGCTCCCGCCGGGCGGCAAATTCGAAATCGGCGAGCGCCTGTTCCGGTTTCCCCTGGCGATAGAGCAGAAGTCCGCGAGCAACATGCGCGCCGACGAGAGCCGGATTCAAAGATAAAGCTCTGTTCAATTCCTGCAACGCCAGGTCCGGTTGTTTCGGAGTTTCGGCTGTGCCGAGCTCATAGTGTCCGGCCGCATCGTTCGGATGCTGCCGAACAAAAGTTCTCAGCTCAGTCAAACCACCTTCCATGTCTTCGCCGACCGCGGTTTCAGCGAAGGCTTTCTCGCGGCGAGCTGTATCGTCTCGAGGCGCAAGCTTCAGATATTCGCCCCAGACGTGCCCTGCGTCGGCGAAATAGCCGAGACCAGCCGAAGTCAGGGCCAACAGCCGAAGAACATCGGTGCGCTTTGGCGCAAGATGAGAAGCCCGAGCCAGCAATTCGAGAGCAACTTCCTTTTGATCGAGCGCTATATCGACAGCTGCCAGATCATATAAAACATCCACGTTCTCCGGTTGCCTCTCGAGCGCCTGCTGCAGAACGCTCTGTGCTCGTTCGTTGTGACCGGCGTGCGAAGCCGCCAGCCCCAAATAATAAAGCGCTTCAAAATTTGTCGGCTCGGCTTCGAGCGTTTTGGAGAAGAGTGGCTCCGCTTTGTCATACTTCCCGACGGATGCGAGCGCCACGCCAAGCGCAAAAGTTTGCTTCGGATCGTTCTGCGCTGCCCGAGAAAGGCCTTCGAGAATCGCGTCGCCTTGCGCGTCGCGGTGCAGCGCGTAATCAGCTTGCATGTGCAGGATCGCGACTTCGGGACGACCGCGCGCGCTCGCCGGCAGACGGTCAAGATAGCCGATCGCTTCGCCGGGTGACTTCCCTTGCACCGCGAGACGCGCTAACTGGACCAGTGCGTTCACGTTTCCAGCATCCATCCCGATCACCTTCAAAAATATCTTTTGAGCCTCGGTGGCTTTCCCAATAGCGAGAAGATGATTGCCGTAATTATTCAGCAGCGCCGGGTCGGGAGGCGCATTCGTTAATGCTCGCCGGTAAACTTCATTCGCTTCACTGTATTTCTTCTCCTGATCGAGAACGGGACCCAGCACCGACAACGCCTCTTCATCGTTCGGCTGTTGCTGCAGTCGCGTTCTCAAGAGTTGCTCTGCGGAAGAAAAGTCGCCACGCTGCAGCGCCGCGACGGCTTGCGACACGGCGTCGTCTCCTTGCGCCCGCACGAACTTCGCCGGAATTAAGAGAAGTGCTCCGACGAAAACCGGCAAGAGCAGACCCGCACTTCGCGACTGGGTTTGCCCCCGCATACTGCTCAATGCACTTCTGCCAGGTCGGAAGGCTTCACGCCCGCGGTGTAGATCTCATTCAGGAAAGAATGCGGGTCGTATTTCCCCACAAAGGCCACGTCAGCTTTTTGAGGGATTGCTGCCTCTAACCCCGTCGCCCAATACACGGCGTTGACGATCATGCGGCGCAAAGCTTCGTTCTCGATATCGTCAGCCGCGCCAATTGTAGAAGTAAACACCCGCGCCTTCTGACCGCTCTCCGTTGTGAAGCTATTAGTCCAGGCGATCGGCATCATTGGATCGTTTTTGCCCGCGACTGGCAATCCTTCGGGACTCAGCCACGACAATACCTGTCCCAAAAGCAGCGGCCGGCAGGTCGCAGGCATTGGCAGGCGCACTTCGTAGGTGTCGGTTGGTCCCCAGATCTCGCCATCTTTGACGCCGCGCAGAATGGAGCTTTGCGCTGCTCCGGGAGCAAACCATCCGCGCGTACTTTGGTGTCCATGATCGCCGTGATGAGCGATCCAGGTCTCGCCTAGCACCTTGCGGCCAAATCCGCCCTCCCAACCCGGAATTTTGCTGTCCCAAGACCACTTTTCATATGTGTGGCTGGTCTTCAGATCGAATGGATGAGTTCCGGTGCGGAGGGCGATGATGGGACGGCCGGATTCAAAGTAATCGACCAGATATTTCATTTGGTCGTCCGGCAGATCGCGCCAGCGCAAGAATTCGATCAGAAGATCCGCCGTTTTAAGCGCCTCCAGGCCGGGGATATTCCGTTTTGCTCGCGGGTCGATCGTACCGTCGTCGGGATTGATAGAGAACAGGACTGTGCAAGTGAAGCCGTGATGAACGGCCAGGATCTTCGCGAGAGCAGGTAACGCCTCTTCTGAATGATACTCAGCGTCATCGCCTGCAATTAAGACGACATGCTTACCATGTCCCGGTCCTGTTTGGCCTTCGTAGGTGATGCCGGCTCCGTTTAGGAGGGCACCAAATGCGCAAAGCGCAAATAAAAGGAGCAGCGATCTAGAATTCATAGCGGACTTTCAAAATCAGCGGGTCAAAAACCGGGAGCTCGTTTTGATGCTAAAGCATCATGTGTTCCTCTTTGCGCAGCGGGCGGCACGTGCTGCGCTTTACTAAATGCGCCGGCACCGTAACCTCGTGAGGCTCGCGCTCATTCCTCTCGATTTGCGCAATAGCGGCTCTTGCAAGCTGGCGTCCGACTTCGACCATATCCACAGACACAGTAGTCAGGTTGGAAGCGTGCGTGTGCCCCAGCTCATGTTCGAAGCCGATCAGGCTAACGTCCTTCGGTACCTCAAGCCGATTCTGTCTCAATCCCTCGCGAGCGCCAAAAGCGAGGCCGTCGGAGGCGCTCAAAATCGCCGTCATCGGCCACCCCTGCTCCAGAATGTAAGAAACGGCGGCCCGTCCGCTCTCGAATTCATCATCCGACAGCGGAACCGTGTGCGCATGGTGTTCAAGACCCAGCTCTGTTATCGCTTGGACGTATCCTTTGAAGCGGTTCTTGTGCCAGGGGCGCGAGGCATCACCGATGTACCAGATCTCCTGATGCCCAAGCTGGGCCAGATACTTAGTTGCCTGGTAACAGCCGCCGAGGTCATCATACTCAACCAGATTGCCGCGTAACGGCTTCGCTCCTGGATCCATGAAATGGTTGCGCAGCAACACATATCTCAAGCCGTGATTTTCGAATACCTTGAGAATGTTTTCGTGTATGGTGCCGGCGACGATCACGCAATCGGCAAGCCCCGGCGTCTGCACTACGCTCGGAATTTCCAGGCCGGCAGGAGAAGCATCCGGCAACGAGCGATGCCGGGCAAAGAGAAGATAATAGCCGGCGCTCGAACAGTATTCTTCGACGCCTAATAGCAAAAGAGAATGCGCCGAGCTGAGACCGAAGTCGTTCAACAGGATCAGTCCGATAATGCGTGACCTGGTATGTACGACCGTACGAGTTCTCTCGCTGAGCCGGTAACCCACCTTGCGCGCCACGGTTTCCACGCGCTCGCGGAGGTCATCATCCACGTCGGCATGGCGGTTGAGCACTCGCGAGACGGTCCCGATCGAGACATTCGCGTGCCTCGCGATATCTTTCATGGTAGGAGAGGAAGATCGGCGCGGCATCTCCGTTTATGAAGTTTGCACTAAAATTTCATGATGTCAATGGAAAGCGTATGCTACTATCGCCTGCGTTGAGGCCGTTCTCGATTTTTCTCGGGATTCTTATTCCGGTCCTTGCCTTCGCGCAAGATCCTAACGACATTCAGCGAGCACGAGCCGATTCGACGAATATCACTGCTGGTAAAACACAGTTCCAGCAGACCTGCGGGTTCTGTCACGGGCCAGACGGCCGGGGCGCCAGCGGACCCGACCTGATCCGCTCGGCCTTGGTCAGTCACGACATGAATGGAAATCTCATCGGGCAGGTTGTCCGCAACGGACGGCCCGAAAAAGGCATGCCGGCATTCCAGCTTTCCGATGCGGAGATCAACAACATCGCTCAGTTTCTGCACTCTCAGGCGAAAATCGCCGCTTCCGTATCTCAACGAATTCCATCCGAGTATCCGCTCGAGAAACTAATGGTCGGGAGTGCAGAACAGGGCAAGGCTTTTTTCGACGGACCCGGAAACTGTAGATCCTGCCATTCGCCTACAGGTGATCTCGCCCATGTAGCATCCAAATATAAGCCATTCGATTTGCAGACCCGGATTGTCTATCCTTCCGGCTTGCATCCGTCAGTTGCGGTGCGGACTTCTTCGGGACAGACCTTCACAGGTGAAGAGACTTATGCAGATGAATTTTTAATCTCTCTTCGCGATAAGAACGGTTGGGTTTACACGTGGAAGCGCGACAGCGTGCAACTAGAGATCCGCGACCCGCTCGCTGCGCATGAGAAGCTCTTGAAAATCTATACAGATAAGAACGTGCACGATCTCTTCGCTTACCTCGAAACATTTAAATGATGAAAGCGCTTCTTCTTTTTCTGCTTGCCGCGATGGTAGCGAACGCGCAGGAGCTCGACCCCCAATCTCTGGCTCATCCGGCTGCAGATAGCTGGCCGACCTTCAACGGTGACTATTCGGGAAAGCGTTTCAGCTCTCTGCGCCAGATCGATAAAAGCAACATCGGAATGTTGAGCATGGCTTGGGCTTTTCAAACGGACGTGAATACCGGACCCGGGCTGAAATCAACTCCTCTGCTTGTGAATGGAACACTGTACTTCACGGAACCCGATGATGTTTGGGCAGTGGATGCGCGGTCGGGTCAGCAGAAATGGCACTATCGCTATCACAACAACGAAGGGCTGCACATCGGCCAGCGCGGTCTGGGCATGTATAAAGGGAGACTCTATTTCGAGACTCCGGATGCGCATCTGCTTTGCCTAGATGCACGCAGCGGCGAAGTGCAATGGGATGTGATACTTGCCGACGTAAAGCTCGGGTATTGGGCGACTATGGCGCCACTGGTGATTCGCAACCATGTCCTGGCAGGCGTTTCCGGCGACTTCAACGATCTTCATGGCTTCATCGATTCCTTCGATCCGGAAACCGGTAAATTGCAGTGGCGCTGGGACGCGCTGCCTAAGCCGGGCGCGCCTGGATCTGAAACCTGGCCTCGCAACAGCGACGCGATTCAGCACGGCGGCGGTATGACCTGGTTAACGGGCACCTACGATCCTGAATTGAACCTGCTTTATTGGGGCACAGCCAATCCGAATCCGGTGCTGGACGGCTCGGTGCGCCCAGGTGACAATCTTTATACTTGCTCGATCGTTGCTCTCAACCCGGATACAGGCAAACTGGTCTGGTATTTCCAGGCCTCGCCGCACGACGTCCACGATTGGGACGCGGTACAAACACCCATCATCTTCGATAGCAACTTCCGTGGAGAGAGGCGTAAGCTGCTCATCCAGGCCTCTCGCAATGGCTACCTGTTTGTACTTGATCGAACGAACGGCAAACCGCTGCTCTCCGTCCCTTACGAAGAGATCGATTGGAGCTCGGGCGAAGATGCTAAAGGCCGTCCGATCGGAAAACTGGAAAAATATCCGAGCGCGGCGGGAACTCTGGTTGAACCGGACGCGATTGGCGCGACCAACTGGATGTCTCCCAGTTTTGATCCCGATACCGGGCTGCTCTACGTAGATAGTCACGATTCCTATAGCCTGTATTACGCCTTTTCCACGGGAAAACCGGAGGGATTCGGCGGACGCGATCTGAGTGTCTGGTCCAAGTGCTACCTTCGCGCGATTGACTACCAAACAGGTCGAAGCCGCTGGAAGCATGAGCTGGGATCAGGTTGGGATTGGGCAGGAGTGCTGAGCACAGCGGGAGGTCTCGTCTTCACCGCCGACGTTCACGGCAACATCCTCGCCCTTGATGCGGAAACGGGAAAAACGTTGTGGCACAACTATGGCGGCGGACCGGCACAAGGGCCACCGATCACTTATTTGCTGGATGGACGACAGTACATCGTCGTCGGAGCACACGGCGTGCTCTTTGCTTTCGCTCTGCCGGAAATATTGGTGAAGAATCCGCGGCCTTAGGAGCTTGTTGAAAACTCCAGGTCCGCTCACTTACTTGTGCGCGGTTCTGAATCAGCACTCAATGTTTAGGGCATTTGCAGAATGCCGGCCGCCAGGAAGGCGCTTTCCAGATCAAACATTTAAAGTGTTAGCTTTACTGGATATGAAAAAAGTAAGCTCCCGCCTGATTTACTGGGTCGTTGCAGTGCAGACTATCTTGCTTGTTGTTCTCTTCTTCCGGAGCCCTCGGTCTGTTCATGCACAGTCCACGGCTGCTCAGCTGAATCTGTTTATTGAACCCGGAACTCAGATGTTAACGGATCCGACCGGCCGCCAGAACGTGATGGGCAAAGTTGTCATAGATCTAACAACCGGGAATGTGTGGGGATTCCCTACTTACAGCAGTGCATCCTATCCAACGCCCATGAGTATCGGAGGCCTTGGGAGCGTCCAATGTTCCCGTTTCCAAACCGTTCCTGCTCGCGAAATTCGATCTGTCGTCTATTGCCAGATAGTATCGATCGCGCAGTGCTTAGCGTTGAGCGGGCGACTGATAAGGCGGCAGATTGAGTGGCACAGGCTGCACTGCCGGAGGATTCGCCGGAGCTATTTCACCCGGCGTGTTTGGGAGCGGAGCGCCGCCCGGCTGCCAGTTTCGCTGTTTCTCGAGCATGTCGTGCATCTTCGGCAATTGCGAGGGATCCCACCCGCCGCCCAGCGCCAGAATCAGGGAAACACTGGCCGCCATCTGGCGAAGCTGTGCCTGTACTTGTGTCTCACGGTTCGTGAGAACCGAATTCTGTGCCGTGATTACGTTCAGGTAGCTGTCCACTCCGGTCTTATATCGCGTCAGAGCCAAATCGAGGTAATGCGCCGAAGACTCGATCGCGGTCTGATCTTCACTAATCTCCTTGGATAGGATTCGCAGTGAGGAAAGATTATCTTCCACCGCTTGAAATGCGCTCAGTACGCTCTGTCGATAGTTTGCCACGGCCGCATCGTAACTCGCCTGTGCCTGTTCGTTCTGCGCCCGTCGCGCGCCCGCGTCGAATATGGTTTCCGAAACCGTCGGCCCCAGCGACCAGAAACGGCTAGGCCAGGTGAACCACTGCGTCACGTTGGAACTCTCGAAACCTCCCGAGGCGCTCAGACTGACATTTGGATAGTAAGCGGCGCGGGCGACACCGATTTGAGCGTTGGCCGCTGCGACCCGGCGCTCGGCTGCGGCAATATCGGGACGCCTTTCCAGCAACGTCGAAGGCACTGCGACGGGCACGGCTGGCGGTTTTGGATTGAAGGGAGCCACAGCGAGGGAGAAGCTTGCCGGCGCCCGCCCGATCAGGGTTGCAATCGCGTGCTCATATTGGGCACGCGCCACGCCCAGATCGGTAGCCTGCGCAGTGGCAGTATTTAACTGAGTCTGCGCCTGTGCGACATCCTCGTCGGAATCAATGCCCGCCTTGAACAAAGTCTGCGTCAAAGAAAGAGTGGCGCGATAGTTGACCAGCGTGTCCTGCAGAACGGCCTCCTGCATGTCGAGTCCGCGTACTTCGAAATAATCTTCTGCCACCGAGGCTTGCAGGCTGAGCAGCGAGGTCGCGATATCCGCCGCGCTCGCCTGGGCGGAAAACGCATTGGCTGCGATGGTGTTGCGTATCCTGTGCCAGAAATCGAATGTGTAAGAGATATCGATGGGCAGCGAATAGTCGTTATAGGCGCCCAGCGCTGCAGTGTTTCCTCCGCTACCTGGAGTGAGGACGCGAGCGCCCCTGGTTGAGGAGATGCGCGCATTTGTATACGCCGGAGATGTCCCGACGGTTGGAAACAGCGCCGATCGAGCGGACACCACCAGCGCTCTTGCCGCTCTGTAGTTTGCTTCCGATGCCGCCAAACTCTGATTGGCCGCCGCAACTTGCTCTTCGAGCGCATTGAGCTGCGGATCGTTATACAACTCCCACCATTTAACTCGAATTTTGTCATCCGCGGGCTGGGCCACCTTCCAGCCTTGGCCCTCTTTGAATTCCTGGGGCGCCGTTTCTTTGTAGGCTACCGGCGAAGGCGCGCTGGGCCGCGTATATCGAGGCCCCGGATTGCAGGCAGTCAGCAAGAAGAATGCTCCAACTAGACATAGAATCGGCTTCATCTCAGCTCTCCGTCTCCTCGATGTCTTGTGTAATCCAGCGGCGCAGATAGATTGGGCAGTTCACGAGTTTGACGTCCTGCCGCGCCTGCGTCGAGAAATATCGGACCGCTTTGCGATCGACCAGCGTCACTTCGCTCAAATCGATATAGACCCTCCGGCTGCAGCCCTTTGCTTGTAAGATCGATTGGTCTAGATCCGGCAATGCATCCTCGCTGAATTTGCCATTCAGGAGAAGTGTCACGGCTTCCTCAACAGGATGTTTTTTAGTTTTGATCTCGTACTGCATATCCATCCGGATTTGTTTCCTTCGAAGCATCCTCGCTACCCGCGAGCCTCTGCCGGAGCTTCCGGTCGCGTGCCATGCCGGAGCCCTTGCAGCCACAAGCTAAAGCGGTCCATGTAGAGATAAATGACGGGCGTCGTGTACAGCGTGAGCGCCTGGCTGACGATAAGCCCGCCGACGATTGTGATGCCGAGAGGCCGGCGAAGTTCAGACCCGGTTCCGGTACCGAGCGCGAGCGGCAAACCGCCGAGCATTGCCGCCATGGTGGTCATCATGATAGGACGGAAGCGCAAAAGGCTCGCCTCGAAGATCGCCTCTTTCGGGGTTTTGCGATCGCGGCGCTCTACTTCGAGCGCAAAATCGATCATCATAATGGCGTTTTTCTTAACGATTCCGATCAGCAGGATGATGCCGATCAAAGCGATGACGCTGAGCTCAGTGTGGGTAAGAAGTAGAGCCAAGAGCGCTCCCACTCCGGCCGAGGGCAAAGTCGAAAGGATGGTGATCGGGTGAATCAGGCTTTCATAGAGAATGCCGAGCACAATATAGACGGCGAGTAGAGCAGCGCCGATAAGGTACGGCTCGTTCGCAAGCGAAGCTTGGAATGCTTGAGCAGTACCGGTGAAATTTGTGTTGATGGTGGTGGGCATGCCGGCCTTCAGTTCCACCTGATTGATGGCATCGACTGCCTGGCCGAGCGCTATGCCAGGCGCCAAATTGAAAGAGATAGTCACTGACGGGAAAACGCCGGAGTGATTGACAGTAAGCGCGGCAGTCGAAGTTTGAAAATGAGTAAATACGGAGAGCGGAACGGGACCGCCGGAAGTCGAGGGAAGGTAGACTTCCTTCAAGCCGTTGGGATTCTGCCAGAAGATCGGATCGACTTCCATCACCACGAAGTATTGATTCATGGAGGTATAGGTCTTGGCTATCTCGCGTTCTCCGAAGGCGTCATAGAGAATGTTGTCGAGCGTTTGCGGAGTGATGCCTATACGTGAGGCGGTGGGCCGATCGATGACCAGGTTGGCTTCCAATCCGTTGTTCTGCTGATCGCTGTTCACATCCGTAAGCTCGGGCATTTTTCGCATGAGATTGAGAAGCTCGGGAGCCCAATGCGTGAGTTCGCTCAAGTTGTCGCTTTGTAGCGTGTACTGGTATTGTGCGGCGCTCTGACGGCCTCCAACACGGACATCTTGCGACGCCTGTAGGTAGAGAGTGACGCCTGGCACGACATTCAGCTTGGGGCGCAGGCGATTGATGATCTGGTCGGCATTAGCGCGCCGTTCAGAAAGCGGCTTAAGGGCGATGAAACAGCGTCCAGTATTGGTGGTCGTGCCGCCTCCGCCTCCGCTGAAGGCTTGCACTGTTGCTACAGCGGGATCTTGCTGCACGATCTTCGACAACCGCGTGATTTTCTGCTGCATCGCTTGGAAAGAGGTAGACTGATCGCCCATAAAGTTGCCGTTGATCCGTCCGGTATCCTGCTGCGGGAAAAAACCCTTCGGAACGACGACATAGAGATACACGTTGAGGCACAGGGTAGCGATGGCGATCAGCAATACCAGGGCGGAATGCCGCAAAACCCAGCCAAGGCTCACCTCGTAAGTTCTGAGAATAAACTGAAATACCTTCTCGCTGGCGTTGTAGAGGCGGCCATGCCCTTTCCCATGGCTAAGAAGACGCGAGCACATGGCGGGGGTTGTCGTCAGCGAAATGACCATCGAGACGAGAATAGTGACGGAGAGCGTGACGGCGAACTCGCGGAATAGACGCCCGACTATGCCGCCCATCATCAGAATGGGAATGAACACAGCTACAAGGGAGACACTGATGGAAAAAACAGTCGATCCGATTTCAGAAGCACCCTTCAGTGCGGCCTCCATGGAGTTCATCCCGCGCTCGCGGTAGCGCGTGATATTTTCCAGGACTACGATGGCGTCATCGACTACGAAGCCCGTCGAGATCGTGAGCGCCATTAGCGAGAGATTGTCGATGCTATAGCCGAGCAGGTACATGATCCCGCAGGTACCAATGAGGGAAACCGGAACAGCGATGCTGGGTATAAATGTGGCTCTCGGGTTTCGAAGGAACAGGAAAACGACGAGCACGACCAGGCTGACCGAGATCATCAAGGTGCGCTCGACGTCTTTGACCGAAGCACGGATCGTGATCGTCTGATCGAGCGTCACCGTCATGTCAATTGCCGGGTTGATGGCGGCGTGCAATTGAGGGAGGGCGGCTTTGATGCCGTCGACCGTGTCGATTATGTTGGCGCCTGGCTGCCGGAAGATGATGAGCAAAGCGGCGCGTTTACCGTTCGCTAGTCCAAGGGAACGTACGGTCTGCACAGAGTCGGTGACATTGGCGACATTCGCGGAGTCGCAGATTCGATCCGGCGCGGAGAAGAAGGGGTTCGTAATCGACGGCGTGCATGAGTTGGTCGTTGCCGTCGATCATCCAGTTGCGAACGCCATCGGAGAAGCTGCCCTTGGCGATGTTGGCCGTCTGCGCGCTGATAGCGGCGCGGATGCTTTCCAGGTTCAATCCATAGTTGTTAATCGAGGTAGGATTTACATCGATGCGCACGGCAGGCGCGGAACTGCCGCCAGCGACTACCTGGCCGACACCGCGAATCTGAGAGATTCGTTGCAACAGGACGGTAGAAGCAGCGTCGTAGAGCATGGGCGGAGGCAGCTTATTAGAGGTCAGGGCGATGATCATGATCGGAGCGTCAGCGGGATTGACTTTGCGATAGGTAGGATTTGCCGGTAGATCGGCGGGCAAATAGCTGCGAGCGGCATTGATGGCTGCTTCCACATCGCGGGCGGCAGCATCGATGTTGCGATTGAGGTCGAATTGCAATGTAATGCCAGTTTGGCCGATTGAGCTGGCAGAGGTCATTTCAGTGACGGCAGCGATCCGGCCAAATTGTCGTTCGAGCGGTGTCGCGACAGACGAGGCCATGATTTCCGGGCTGGCGCCGGGCAGGGAAGCGTTTACGGAGACGGTTGGGAAATCCACTTGTGGAAGTGGCGAAACCGGAAGCAGACGAAATGCCACGCTACCCGCCAAGCCGATCGCGATGGTAACCAGCGCGGTTGCGACAGGACGCCTGATGAAGATCGCCGACATGTTCATGGCTGCACCTCCGGCGTGAGACCTGGATCTCTCTGTTCTTCGGCTGTGCCGAAGCCGTGGCGGGTACGGAAGCCCGCAAAACGGCGCGCAATGTTGTCGAAGAACAAATAAATGACAGGAGTCGTGTAGAGAGTAAGTAATTGACTGAGCAAAAGACCGCCGATGATGGTGATACCCAAGGGGCGGCGGAGTTCCGAGCCAACACCCGTGCCGAATGCCAGAGGCACTGCGCCGAGGAGCGCGGCCATGGTCGTCATCATGATGGGACGGAAGCGAAGCAGAGACGCCTGGAAAATCGAATCTTCGGGCGATTTGCCTTCTTTGCGTTCGGCGTCCAGTGCAAAATCGATCATCATGATCGCGTTCTTCTTGACGATGCCGATAAGAAGTACGATGCCGATGATGGCGACGACTGTGAGCTCTTGCCGGCAGATCATAAGTGCGAGCAGTGCCCCGACACCGGCCGACGGCAGAGTCGAAAGAATCGTGACGGGGTGAATATAACTTTCGTAGAGAACACCGAGAACGATATAAACGGTCACCAGCGCCGCGAGAATAAGGATCGGCTCGTTAGTGAGTGAAGCGACAAACGCTTCGGCCGTTCCCTGGAAAGAAGTCTGCATCGCCGCAGGTGGGGGCATTTCTTTCTCAACCTTGCGAATGGCCTCGACCGCCTCGCCCAAAGCCGCATGCGGTGCCAAGTTAAAGGAAACGGTGGTGGCGGGAAACTGGCCGATGTGGCTGATCAGAATCGGCATGGAGGAGCTGGAAAAACTAGTGAAAGCACTGAGCGGTACCGGAGCCCCGGTTGTGGATTTGATGTAAATATCGTGCAGGTTGTGGGGACGCGTACGAAACTGCGGCGGTACTTCGAGCACTACGTGATACTGATTGAG
The DNA here is from genome assembly GCA_963738555.1 of Terriglobia bacterium. Classification (GTDB taxonomy): domain Bacteria; phylum Acidobacteriota; class Terriglobia; order Bryobacterales; family Bryobacteraceae; genus Bog-105. The sequence continues at coordinate 45,677 of CAVTXN010000019.1, read as the reverse complement.
CTGCGTGAACAGAATGGAGACCAGGCGTTGTCCGAAAGCATCGTAAAGTGTCTGATCGATAGTGGAGGTATTGATGCCGACGCGCATCGCGGTCTGGCGGTCGATATTGATGTACGATCCCAATCCCTTGGTTTGAAGATCACTGGCGACATCGGCCAGCTCGGGTAACTCCTTTAAGCGCTGTACGAAGCGCGCCGCGTAACTCGAGAGTTCGTTAATGTTCGGATCTTCGATGCTGTATTGATATTCAGTGCGGCTGACAATGTCTTCGACGGTGAGATCCTGAATAGGCTGCATGTAAAGTGAAATTCCGTCGATTTTGGCGAGCGGAGGCTGCAGGCGGCGGATAACATCTGAGGCGCTAATCTTTCGCTCGTCAAGCGGTTTTAAATTGATCTGCACGCGGCCAGAGTTCAGGGTGGTGTTGGTGCCGTCGACTCCGATAAACGTTGAAAGACTTTCAACAGCGGGGTCTTTGAGAATGACAGAAGCAAGCCGCTGCTGCAGTTGGGACATCTGGGCGAATGAGACGCTCTGGTCCGCTTCGGAAACCGCTTGGATCTCGCCAGTGTCCTGGACGGGGAAGAATCCTTTCGGGATCACGATGTAGAGAAAGACAGTCAGCGCCAGAGTCGCGACTGCGACCACGAGTGTGGCAGTGCGGCGGCCGAGAACCCACTTGAGCGTCCGGCCGTAGAAGGCGATCGTTTTTTCGAAGAGAACTTCCGAGGCTTTATAGAAGCGTCCCTCGGCGGCGTCTTTTTTGTGGCGCAGGAGCTTTGCGCAAAGCATGGGCGTAAGCGTCAACGACACGACCGCGGAGATCACGATGGTCACAGCCAGGGTCACGGCGAATTCCCGGAACAGGCGACCCGTGATGTCACCCATAAACAGGAGCGGAATTAACACTGCAATCAGCGAAATAGTGAGCGAGAGAATAGTGAAGCCTATCTGCTCCGCGCCTTTGAGAGCGGCATCCAACGGACGCTCGCCTTCTTCGACATAGCGCATGATGTTCTCGATCATGACGATGGCGTCATCGACCACGAAACCCGTGGAAATCGTGAGAGCCATCAGCGTGAGATTGTTCAAGCTGTAGCCCAGCAGATACATGACCGCGAACGTTCCGACCAAGGATAGGGGCACGGCGACGCTCGGGATGAAGGTCGCGGCCAGGTTACGCAGGAAAACAAAAATGACCGCAACGACGAGCCCAATGCAGACCATCAACTCGAACTCGACATCCGCTACGGATGCACGAACAGTGATCGTTCGATCAGTAAGGGTAGCGATGCCGATCGCGGATGGAATGGTAGCGCGCAGCCTGGGAAGCAGAGCTTTGACGCGATCTACGACCTGAATGATGTTTGCCCCGGGCTGGCGTTGAATGTTGACAATTACGGCCGGGACCGTGTTCATCCAGGCAGCTTGGCGCGAGTTCTCGACTCCGTCGATTATGTTGGCAACGTCCTGCAGGCGCACGGGCGCGCCGTTCTTGTAAGCGACGATGACCTGGTTGTAATCTTTGGCATCGATCAACTGATCGTTGGCATTGATTTGATAGCCCTGATGCGGCCCATCGAAGCTGCCTTTGGCGGAATCAAGACTGGTCTCGGTAAGGGCAGTGCGAAGATCCTCGAGATTGATCCCGTAGGAAGCCAGCTGGGTCGGATTGGCCTGAATACGAACCGCTTTTTTCTGCCCGCCGCTGATTGTGACCGCCCCGACACCGGAGAGTTGCGAGATCTTCTGGGCCAGCCGCGTATCGGCGAAATCCTGAACGTCCTGCAGAGCCATAGATTTCGAGGTAAGGGCGAGCGTCATGATGGGCGCGTCGGCGGGATTGGTTTTGCTGTAAATGGGCGGTAGCGGAAGGTCCGCAGGAAGATAGGTTTGCGCGGCGTTAATGGCCGCCTGGACCTCCTGCTCGGCAACATCGATGTTCAGACTCAACACAAACTGCAGCGTAATGACGGAAGCGCCATCGGAGCTGTTAGAGAGCATCTGATTGAGACCGGGAACTTCACCGAGTTGCCGTTCGAGCGGCGCCGTGATGGCGGAGGCCGAGACCTCCGGACTAGCACCTGGATAAAACGTGACGACCTGCATCGTCGGATAATCCACCTCCGGCAAAGCGGAGACTGGGAGCTGCTTATAGGCGACGATGCCAACCAGCAGAATCGCCGCCATGAGCAAGGAGGTCGCGATGGGCCGGAGAATGAAGGGCCGCGACGGATTCACTTCTTCGCGCCTTTCTGCGGGGGCTGCGGATTCTGTTGCGCTGTGTTGATCTGAGTGTTAGCCGCGCCTTGAGTGGGGCTCTGTGTATTTTCTTGAGTCTGGTTCATCTGGTTCTGCGCGCCGGACGAAGGTGTCGCGCCTGTTTTCCGAGCTACGATCTTGGTGCCGTCTTGCAGCTTGTCGAACCCATCGGTGACCACGACTTCACCGGGTTCAACTCCGGTGACAGCCGACTGATTGCCGTCTGTCGTACCGACTTTGATATTGCGCGACTGAACGGTTTTATCGGGCTTGACGACATAAACGAAGGCAACGTCGTTATTGCGTTGGATTGCGGCGTTCGGAATGATGTTGACGCCCATCAGCGTGCGAACGAGCAGCTTGGCGTTCACGAACTCATTGGGGAAGAGCTTGTAATCTTTATTGGCGAATATGGCGCGAACGCGTACAGTGCCGGTAGTCGTGTCCACTTGGTTGTCGACGGTAAGGACGGTACCTTGGGAGAGCTCGTTCTGGTTATCACGGTCGAGCGCATCGACGCGCATTTTATGCCCCTTCTGCATTTCGGGAACAACTCTCGAGATATCGTCTTCGGGAATCGTGAAGATTATGGTGATCGGCTGCAGTTGCGTAATGGTGACTATTCCGGTGGTGCCGTTAGCAGGAACGATATTGCCGGGATCGACGGTACGCAGACCAACTCGACCGTCAATGGGTGAGTGGATTTCCGTGTAATCTACGTTCACCTTGGCAGCATCGAGACTGCCCTGATCCACTTTGACAGTGCCTTCATCCTGATTCACAGTGGCCTGTTGAGTGGCGAACGTCTGTTCGGGAACTGCATGTTGAGACAAGGCCATGCGATAACGGTCGAGATCGATGCGCGCGTTTGCCAGGACGGCCTGATCGCGTTCGAGCTGCCCTTGCGCCTGCAGATACGCCGCCTGATAAGGTCGTGGATCGATGACAGCGAGCAGGTCGCCTTTATGCACAATCTGACCTTCGCGATAGTTGACGCGCGTGAGCGCGCCGACCACGCGGCTGGCAACCGTTACGGTGTATACAGATGTCACAGTACCGATCGCGCTGATGTAATCGCCCATGTTGCCCTTTTGAACCGTAGCGATCGACACCGGGATAGCACCACCTGCGCCGCGCCTGCCACTTTTTCCACCCGATGCCGAACCAGAGCCCGAGGCGGACTTGCGCTGCGAAAGAAGAACTCCACCGCCTAGTAGAATCACCGCTGCCGCAAGCCAGATCATCCATCGAAGGCGCCGTTTAGGCTTGACATCATCAGCTGTGCGACCATCCGGTGGCGGTTCGGCGGAGTGAGAATCAGTCGAGCCCTCGGATGCGATAGAAGTTTTAGGATCGGTTTCCATGCGCTGTTTTCAGAATCGATTTTCGGCAGGACTGGCGCGACTGCCGAAAGAATTATCAGCGCGTATGCCATTTGGCGTAGAAAGAATAAAAAAGGAAGACCTGTCGATCGTGGCGGTCCTCATTCGACCTGACAATAAGGAGAAACAAAAAACATGAGAGTAATGGTGATCGTTAAAGCATCGAAGGATTCGGAAGCAGGTGTAATGCCGAACCGTGAACTGCTTGCCGAAATGGGAAAGTACAACGAGGAGCTCGCGAAGGCTGGTGTGCTGCTCGCTGCCGAAGGGCTGCAACCAACTTCGAAAGCCGTACGCGTCGAGTTCTCAGGAAAGAAACGAACTGTGATCGATGGCCCCTTTATGGAAACGAAGGAGCTCATTGCCGGCTTCTGGCTGTGGCAGGTAGAGTCGATGGAGGAGGCAATTGAATGGGTCAAGCGCTGCCCGAATCCGCACAGAGAAGATTCCGAAATTGAAATCCGTCCGATATTTGAGAACGCCGATTTCGGCGAAGAGTTCACGCCAGAGCTTAGGGAGCAGGAGGAGCGTATCCGTAAGGGGTTGTCGAAAAAGAGCTAAGTAGTGTCGTATGCTACATAGCATGCGTCTGCTGCGCGCGTCTTTCTTCCTGGGCATGATGAGTGCCGGTCTGATTTCCGGACAGATTACTACTTCGCAATATGACAACGCGCGCACGGGCGCGAATCTGAACGAAACAAGCCTTACACCCAAAAACGTAAACACGAACCAATTTGGAAAACTTTTCGCATTCGATGTCGATGGCGATGTCTATGCTCAGCCGCTCTTCTTGCCGCAACTCTCGATTCCCGGTAAGGGCCAACACGATGTGGTCTTCGTCGCGACTGAGCGCGATACCGTATACGCGTTCGATGCCGGGGGCAACCCGATAACGCCGCTCTGGAAGGTTAGCTTTGTAAACAGCACGCGTCATATCTCTCCGGTTGCAGCCGAGAGCGTCGGTTGTCCCTTCATCAGTCCGGAAATTGGGATCACTTCCACGCCGGTAATCGATCGATCGAGCGGCACATTATACGTACTGGCCCGTACCGAAGAGACGGACACCAGCGGAACTCGGCGCTTTTGGCAACGACTGCATGCGCTGGATGTGCGCACCGGCGAAGAGAAGCTCGGCGGCCCGGTTGTGATTCGGGCTTCGGTGAAGAACTCGAATGGCGGGGTGTTCGGATTGTTGCCGGGAACGGTTGATTTCGCGGCGCTGCACGAAAATCCGCGGGCGGCGTTGACGTTGGCAAATCGCATGATTTATCTCACGTGGGCATCCTCGTGCGATGTGGGTCCGTACCACGGCTGGATCATGGCCTACGATGCGCGCACATTGAGGCAGGTCGGGGTCTTGAACACTTCCCCGGAATCGATGGAGAGCGGTATTTGGCAAAGCGACACTGGCCCGGCCGTGGATGAATCGGGAAACCTTTTCGTCTCTACGGGAAATGGGAAGTTCGATATCGATTCGGGCGGCCGCGATTACGGTGACAGCTTATTGAAGATCGCGACTGGCCGCACCGGACTTGCCGTAGCCGATTACTTTACGCCTTCCGAACAAGCTGAACTGAATGCGACTGATGGCGACCTCGGATCCGGAGGGCCTCTCCTCATTCCCGAGCAGCCCGGTTCAACGGCTCATCTTGTTGTTGTTGGAGGCAAAGGAGCAGTCATTTATGTCGTTAACCGCGACCACATGGGCAAATTCGTACCAGATAACAACCGGCATGCTGTCCAGACGATCAGAGTGGGTGGCGGCATCATGGGGGCGCCGGCGTACTGGAACGGACATCTCTACTATTTCCCGAGCAACGATGTGCTGAAAGATTTCGCGATTCAAAACGGCCATCTTTCAGCCGAGCCGGTGATTCGTGGCCGGAACAAGATCGTCGATCCGGGCGCGACGCCCTCTATCTCGGCGAACGGAGCGAAAGATGGAATCGTCTGGGTGCTCGAGACGAAAGGCTGGCGTGCATCCGATGTTCCCGCAGTTCTATTCGCATATGATGCCGCAAATGTCGCAAACGAAATTTACGATAGCGAGCAGAACCGGGTACGCGACCGCGCTGGAATCGCGCGTCGATTCGTTGTGCCCGTCGTCGCAAATGGGCGCGTCTATGTCGCAGCAAGCGGCGAAGTAGACGTTTATGGCCTGCTCGCAGCGCCTGCGCGCCGCAAACCTCATTGAAGCTTCTATACCTCCTTCTCCGTTACACTTAAACTGATTAAGCTTGCTTCGCTCGTCTGTATTGCTTTTGGCGATTAGCCTGCCGCTGTTCCCGCTGGATCCCGGCAAGTCGATGACGCAATATGCGCATCGCATTTGGGGCCAGGAGGAAGGGCTCTTCCAGCCGACTATCTACTCAGTCACTCAGACGCGCGATGGTTTTCTCTGGCTCGGAACGCAAGATAGTCTCATTCGTTTCGACGGTATTCATTTCCGTGAGTACGCCGAAGGCGATTCCGTCCTGCACGGAAGTCTGATTCGAACTTTGAGCGAGGATGCGCGAGGCAATCTCTGGGTGGGCTCTTTGGGCAGCGGCGTGTTCCGCATCGCGCCAGACGGTCGGGCCAAGCAATATTCGACGAAGGCGGGTTTGCCAAGCAACACAATTTTTTGTCTGACGCCGGCAAAAAACGGCTCGGTTTGGGCATGTACGGCAGAGGGACTGGCGCGCATGGATGGCAGCCGTGTGCGCGTCTTCACCGAAGCGGATGGCCTGCTTTCGAGAAGAGTTCGAAGCACCTGCGAAGGGGCCGATGGCGCCAGATGGGTGGCCGGTCTTGATTATGGCCTGAGCCGTTCCGATAGCTTTGGATCGCGCTTCGCCACCTTCACCAATCAAATTTTCCCGCGTAATCAGATTGTCACTGCTCTCGAATGCTCATCGGATGGAACCGTTTGGGCCGGCACTCCGGAAGGCCTGATCCACATCGCAGGCGCAGCATCTCGCATTTTCACAACTCGTGACGGCTTGCCGGACGATGAAGTCTCCGCGCTCACGCAAGGCAAAGATGGCACGCTCTGGATCGGCACCAATGATGGCGTCAGCCGTCTGCGGAATGGAGAGATCAGCGTCTATCGAACGCGCGACGGGCTCTCGCACAGCCAGGTTCTTGCTCTGTGTCTCGACCGGGAAGGCACCTTGTGGGCAGGTACTAAGAATGGTCTCGATCAATTCACGGATGGCAAAGTGACCCCGTACACAACCAACGAAGGGTTATCGAGCAACAATGTGGGGCCATTGCTCGAAGATCGGGCGGGCCATCTCTGGATCGGAACTCTAGGGCATGGGCTGAATTTCTTCAACGGCCACCGTTTCCAAAATCTCACGATGCGCAATGGGTTGAGCAGCGATACCATTTTGAGCCTCGCTCTCGACGCTTCGGGCGATCTTTGGGTTGGAACGGCGAGAGGACTCGATCGCGTTCGCGATACCGCAGTTGTCGACTCCTTTGGGCCGGCGCAAGGTCTTCGCGGTAACGAGGTACGTAGCCTGTTTGTTGACATGCAGGGAGTGTTATGGGTGGGCACGGAAACCGCTCTGCAACATCTGGAAGGTAAGAGGCTGGTAGAAAGTTTGCTGCAGCCGCGACCTGCCTATCAGAGCGCAGTGGTCGCTCTCAGCGGAAGCCAGACCGTTCCGCTCTTCGCCAGCCTGGATGGTCCAGGGCTCTATCAATTCCGGAACGGCAAGCTCGCGCTTGATGCACTGCCCACGACTCACGCTATCGATTGTTTTTTCATCGATCATCTTCATCACGCAATTTGGATGGGAACGCTCGGCTCGGGACTGTTGCGCTGGAAGAATAACTCCATCGTGCACGTCTATGTGAAAGACGGTCTCTATGACAATCGGATCTACAGCATTTTGCAGGACGAAAATTCCAACTTCTGGCTTGCATCCAGTAAGGGAATCTTCCGCGTCAGCCGCGATGAACTGGACCGTTTTGCCGATGGCAAGCTCAAGAATGTAGTGAGCATCCCGTTTACCACAGGTCAGCTGCGGTTCGAGTGTAAGTCCGGGGTTCAACCCGCCGCTTGCCGCACCCGGGATGGACGCCTCTGGTTTTCGACAACCAGCGGCCTGGTGGTGTTGGATCCGAATCACTTGCAGGCAAATCGTGTAGCGCCACCGGTAAGCATTTCCGCAATGCTGATCAACGGCACGCGCCTTCCTCTTTACCAGGAGGCGCGCCTTAAACCGCGTGAGACAAATAATGTCGAGATCCGCTACGCGGGCCTTAGCTTTATCTCCCCCGAGAAGGTAACGTTTCGCTACAGGCTGGTTGGATATGACCGGGCATGGCTCGATGCGGGCACTCGCCGAGAAGCCTTTTATACGAACCTGCCGCCCGGCAATTTCGAGTTTCGTGTTGAAGCGCGCAACGCTGATGGAATTTGGAGCGCTCAACCCGCTCTGCTCAGGTTTATTGTCGAGCCAAAACTCTACCAACGCTGGTGGTTCTTTCCGCTGCTGCTTGTACTGCTCGCTTTAGCCATCGGGGCCGGCTGGCGCATCCGCGTTCGCCGGCTGAGAAGCCGTTTTAATCATGTACTCGCCGAACGCAACCGCATTGCCCGGGAGCTGCATGACACCTTGTTGCAGGGACTCGCCGGAGTAACCATGCAATTGCAAGCGCTTTGGACTAAGCTGCCATCTTCGCCGGAAAAAAAAGCTCTGGCCGAGATTATCAGCGATGCCGGGCAGTGCTCCGCTGAGGCTCGCAGATCGCTTTGGGGTCTGCGCAATAACAGCGCGGGCGGCCTCGAGTTCGCGGATAAACTCGTAAACCTGGCGCGGCAGGCGGTCAGCGACAGAAACATGTCGCTGTCTTTGAGAGTGGAACCGGTGCCCCTCAGAGGCCATCCGGATATCGAATATCAACTTCTTCGCATCGCCGGAGAAGCCATTGCCAACGCGCTCAAACATTCCGGGGCGACACGTCTGGGCGTGAACCTGCACACTGCGGATGGTGTCCTTGTACTAGCGATAGAGGATGATGGGATAGGATTTGTAACTTCCACGAAACCCGTCAACCAGCATTTTGGTCTTCAGGGCATGCGCGAACGTGCCAGCGAGATCGGAGCTGACATGTCCGTCGCGAGTTCACCTGAAAACGGTACACGAATAGAGGTTTCCCTTCGCATGCCGGCTGATTTCAGGCCGGCGGGTAACCGCGAGACGGTTGCCGAGCATCAACTACAATAGGCGCAGATTGACTTCTACGGCGACAATCCGCATTCTCTCGGTCGATGACCATGACCTGGTCCGCAAGGGGATTGCCGCGATTATTGCCACCGAGCCGGATCTGGAACTGGTCGCCCAGGCAAGCGAGGGCAGGGAAGCCATTCGTCTTTTCCGCCAGCATGTCCCCGATGTCACCTTAATGGATCTGCGACTTCCCGACTGCGGCGGCATCGAGGTCACCCGCGAGATCCGGAGCGAGTTTCCGGAAGCCAAGATCATCGCGCTGACTTCCTATGACGGCGACCAGGATATTTACCGGGCGCTCGAGGCGGGGGTCCGTGGTTATCTGCTGAAGGAAATGGTTCACACGGAAATCGTTCGCGCGATCCGGATCGTGTTCTCAGGAAAACGATTCATTCCTACCGAAGTGACGCAACAGCTGAACGGATTCTTCCCGGAGGTAGCGTTGACGCGGCGCGAAGTAGAGGTGCTCTCGTTGGTCGCGCGCGGGTTCGGCAACAAAGAAGTTGGAGATGTTTTGGGAACTGCTCCAGGAACCGTCAAAGCCCACGTCCAGAGCATCCTGGCCAAGCTGGGCGCCAAGGACCGCACGCATGCCGTCACCATCGCGCTGCGGCGTGGCATCATCCATCTGTACTCGCCTGAACTCGCGGCTACCATTCTGAATGGCTAGACCGGCTCGGACGGGCCGCCAGATCATCCTCCTCGCAATCCGCAATATTCTAGCGGGCGCACTCGTTTTATTGGCGGCCGCTTACCTGGTCGATTACGCGGTTCTTCGCTTTCGTATGGCGACTAATCGAGGCGCTACCGCGACGATTACAGTACGGCCGGTCTATGCGGTGCCGCAGAAGAACCGGAGCACGGAGTTTCTGCTCGGCGATCCCCAGGATCAAACGTGCGTGAACTCCCTTTTTCCGCATCTCGGCGACTCGCCTTGCTGGTATCTACGGAGTCACAAAGAGCAGCAGATAAATATGTGACGCGAAGCAATCGTGCCGCCCTATTCTTCGCGCAGCGCCCTCATTGGGTCGATCAGCGAGGCGCGGCGGGCTGGTACATAGGCAGCAAGCAGCGCGATTGCCAGCAGCGGCAACATGATCAGTACAAATAGTGCCGGGCTCGCGGCGCCAAAGGAAAGAATGAACATCGATCCCACAAGATGCACAGCAGCGATTCCGAGTGCGAGGCCAGCTATGCTTCCTATAACAGCCAAAATGAGGCCCTGTCGCAGGATCATCTGCAACACTCCTTGCCGGTTCGCCCCGATTGCCATCCGGATTCCGATCTCGCGTGTCCGACGGCTAACCGAGTAGGCGATCAGCCCGTATAGTCCAATTACCGCAAGAATCAGCGCCATTAAACCCATACCGGCGACTGCTTCGACGATGATATCTGGTGTCTGAATCGCCCGTTTGTCGAACAAGTCCTTCATTGTTCGTACGTCGAAGACGGCCATATTCGGATCGATGCTATGCACGACCCGGCGCAAAACAGGCCCCAGCTCGGAGGCGTCCGCCGAGGGCGATTCGGCGATAAGCGTCATGGTGTTTTGTTGATTTTGCGAAAACGGCAGGTACAGAAAATCGCTGGGTGGTTCCCCGATCCAGAGATATTTTCCTTGCTTGGCGATTCCTACAATCTGGATCAGCGGCCCGCTGGCATTTCCTAAGTGGAAACGTTTACCAATCGCGTCCTCGCGCGGCCAGAAGCGATTCGCGAAATGCTCGTTTACAACCGCAACACGCGGCGAATGCACCGTGTCGGATTCGAGGAAGCCCCTGCCGCGCAGTATGGGAATGTGCATGGTTTGGAAATAGCCGTCGCTGATAATCGAATCGAACGCAGTGGGCGGCTCCTCGCCGCGTCGCAGCGTCTGGCCTTCCGGAACCACGTTCTTGCTGTCGCCGCCGAAGCTGAACGGAACGATCGAGGTAAGAGCGGCAGAACGTATGCCCGGCGTCAAACGTGCCTTATCGAGAACCTGCTTGTAAAACCGCTCGTTTTGCACCGTGTTGTAGCGAACCATCTGCGAGTCAAAACTCATCAGGAAGAGATGATCGGTTTGGAAACCGGGTCCCTGCAAAAGCTGCCTCCTAAAACCAAGAAAGACTACTGCGGAAACGATCAGAAGAACCAGGGAAACAGCCAATTGAGAAGAGACGAGAACATTGCGCCCCCAGAGCCGGCTTTTGCGGCTGCCATCCGCGTCGCGCGCTTTGAGTGCCGAAACAACGTCGGTGCGAGAACTGCGCCATGCCGGCAGCAGGCCGAACAGAAATGTACTGGCCACCGCGACAATCAGCGTGAACAGCAACGCTCGCTGGTCAAGACTTATGTTGAACGAAATCGGCACATCTGTGGGCGTAGGGATGCTTGCGAACAGCCGGACTCCGGCAAGAGCAAACGCCAATCCCAAAATGGCGCCGCCCATCGCGAGCAGCAGGTTTTCGAGAAAGAGCTGCCGGATCAACTGCCAGCGCGCTGCTCCGACCGCCAGCCTGACTGCAATCTCACGTCCGCGCGCTCCTGCGCGGCTCACCAAAAGGCCGGCGACATTCGCGCACGCAACCAGAAGCACGCAAAGTGCTAGCAAGGCCAACATCTCTATCAGGCCGGTGTCCGGCGGAGATTGTTCCATCCGAACTGCGAGCTCGGTCTGAACACGAATTTTCTGATCGCGCGGTTCCGCCGGATAGGTCCGTTGCAAGACTTTGGCGATCGCATTCAGATCGGCTTCGGCTCTGGCGTTTGTGACCCCCGGCTTCAACCGCCCTTTGAGATTCAACCAGCGAGCGTCACGCTTGTTCAGATTGTCCGTGCCCGAGAGCGCAGGTGACATCGCGATCGGGACGAAAATGGAAGGCTTGACAAATTGATCCACGCCCGTGAAAGCGGTCGGTGCAACGCCAATCACAGTGAAATCGAGCCCATTAAGCCGAATCTTCGAACCGATGGCCGAAGCTGCTCCATCGAAGTGGGCCAACCAGAAATCGTGACTCAGAACAGCGACCGCATCGCGGCCGGCGATCTTGTCCTCTTCTGGCCGGAATCCACGGCCTATGCTGGGCTCCACGCCTAAAACCCGAAAGAAATTGCCAGATACGAACACGCCAAATTTCATCTCTGGCTGCGCCATTGCGTTCGGGGCATATCCGAACTGGCCGTACTGGAAGGCAATCAGGCCGTCGAAAGAGCGGTTCCGATCACGGTAGTCGCAGTAATCGGGATATGAGACGGTGCTATCCCCGCCGAAGGCGCTCGAACCCGGATTTACCGTGACAATGCCGCTCGGCTTCATCACTGGCAAAGGACGCAGCAGCAAGGCGTCCGCAAAGCTGAAAATCGCCGAATTTGCACCGATGCCGATGGCCAGCGAACAAACAGCTACCGCCGTGAACCCCGGGTTTTTCGCCAGCATTCTGGCGGCATACTTCAGATCCTTCAACACAAACACCCTCCCGCTCTCGTTGAACAGGTTCTTACTGGCAATGTCCGGGCCAATTGGTAGACCAGGGCTGTCAATGGTTTAGAGCAATTAACTTAGAGTGAACTGTTCAAATATGGGAAAGGTAAGTAGCTGTACGAAACACCTGTAACCGAATCGGCGTCGTCTTACGTGGGGTGTGAAAGAGAGTCATGTTGCGAGACTTCCTGTTCCTGTTGCTGTTTTTCGTTTTCGTCGTTCTGTGGCTAATCTTCTGGCTGGTTGCTCACATCACGGCGGGGTTTATTCATATCCTGATCGTGGTGGCCGTGATCTTCCTGATTCTCCATTTTGTGCGGAAACGGCCCGCAGCGTAACGCGCCGGCGGGTGACCATACCCGCTGTCCGCCAAAGGCCGGCCGCGTTTCCTTAGAAGAATATCTACCCTGAGTCATTGCTGTCAGGGTAGAATATCTTCTATCCACATGCCGAAAGATTCTTCCGACCGAATCGAGTTGTTGCAAGGGACACTGGACATGCTGATCCTGCGCACGCTGCTCTTCGGGCCGGCCCACGGCCATCAGATCGCCAAGCACATTCAGAGGACAACAGACGACCTGCTGCAGATCGAGCACGGATCCCTTTATCCGGCGCTGCATCGCCTCGAACGCAAGGGCTGGCTGGCCGCGAAATGGGAGCCTGCGGCGAAAGACCAGAAGCGCGAGTTCAAATATTACCGGCTCACCGCGGCCGGAAAGAAACAGCTGGCGGCCGAAGAGTCCAAGTGGAAGCAAATGGCGGGCGCGATCGCTCGCGTGATGTGGCCCGCGCAGGAAAGCTGATATGCGCTGGTGGCGGAAGCGGCGGAACGAAGATCTCGAACGGGAACTCCGTTCGCACCTCGATCTCGAAACCGCCGATCAACGCGAGAACGGTCTGCCCGAAGAAGACGCCCGCTACGCCGCCCGCCGTGCCCTCGGGAACACCACTCTGCTGAAGGAGGACGTTCGCAAAATGTGGGGATGGACTACCGTCGAGCAAGCCTGGCAAGATGCCCGCTACGCCTTGAGAACCCTGCGTAAGGCTCCGATATTCACGGCTACCGCCTTGTTATCGCTCGCGCTTGGTATCGGAGCAAACACCGCGATCTTCACCCTGCTCTACACGGTTTTGTTGAAACCCTTGCCCGTACCCAATCCCGAGCGCTTGGTCGTTCTGGCAGTTCGTGATTCGAGAAATCCGAAAGAGCTGCAAACCCGCGCTTCGTATCCCTTTCTCCAGGCTCTGACGAAAAACAGCGTGTTTGCCGGACCGTTTACATACCTTTCCGATCTCCTCAAACTCAATACCGCTGGAGAGCCGGAACCGGTGAAGACCGCTTTAGTATCGGGCAATTATTTCCCCGCGCTTAAAGTGACTGCAGAGCGCGGACGGACCTTCTCGGAAGCGGACGATCTAAAAGGCGATCCACATCCCGTTGCTGTGATCAGTCATCGGCTCTGGCAGCAACGCTTCAGCGGTGATGCCGCTTCAATTGGCCGGGTCATCCGGCTCAACGGTTATCCAGTCACCATCATCGGCATTATGAGAGCCGGTTTCTTTGGCACTCAGGTCGGTGTCTCCCCGGACATCTGGGTTCCCATCCAACTCATGGATCGTCTGTCTCTCCCTGGCAACATGCTGGAGAATCGCGACGCGACTTGGTTGCCCGCAATGGCCCGCCTCAATCCAGGCGTGAGTCGGGAGCGCGCCCAAGCCGAGGCAGATACGCTGCTTCATCGCATCCTTAGCGAAACGTATGGTGTTCCCCCATCCGCGGTGCCCTTACATCTTGTGTTACTACCCGGGAGCGACGGGCTCTCCAAATTGCAGCAGCAATTTTCCGAGCCGTTACTTGCTCTGATGGTGCTTGTTACGTTGCTGCTGCTGATTACCTGTGCAAATGTAGCGAATCTTCTCCTGGCACGCGCGATGGCGCGGCAAAAGGAAATCGCGCTGCGTCTCGCGATCGGAGCCGGCCGCGGACGGATTATTCGCCAGGTGCTCACCGAGAGTACTGTCGTCGCGTTGGCCGGGGGCCTGCTCGGTATCGTTATGGCTTTCGAAAGTACGCGATTACTTGTAAATGTTCTCCCTGCCACTCAGGACCTCATTGCGCAGCTGGATTGGCGCGTGCTGCTGTTCTGCTTCGCGATCTCGATATTTGCAGGAATCTTCTTCGGATTAGCGCCTGCATGGCAAACCACACAGTCTGAGATTGCGGCGGCGATCAAGAACGATGCCGTCCGGATGAACCGCCCGAATCGCTTATCGGCGCGTGATCTGCTGCTCATCGGCCAGGTTGCTGTCGCCATCGTCTTGCTCGTCGGCGCCGCCTTATTTGTAACCACTTTGCGCAACTTAGCTTCCGCCGATTCCGGCTTCCGCAGCGACAATGTTCTGCAGCTTTCCCTTAATCCGCGTCAGATAGGCTTTACCGCGGCTCGCATGCACGGTTTTTATGGTCGGCTGCTGGAACAAGTACGTGCCTTACCAGGCGTGCGCGCCGCGAGCTTTATCGATTCCGGTCTCATGAGTGGGGGCAATCAAAGTGAGGATCTGTATCCGCCCGGGTATGAACCTGCGCCAACTGAGGATCTCTTTTCGCAATTCCGCGTCCATTGCTCCCGGCTTTTTTGAGACTCTGGGCATCGCCCGGCTGAAAGGTCGGGATTTCAATGCGCGCGACGATCAAACTGCGCCCAATGTTGCGATTGTCAACGAACCCTATGCCCGCCACTTCTTCGGCACTCGCGACCCGGTCGGCCAACACATCGGCGTAGGCGGCAAGCCGGACGCCACAATCGTAGGAGTCGTCCGATCGACAAAATACCGGAACATGCGCGATGAGTCGCCAAGAATTGTTTATTTCCCGTTCGCCCAGGCAGGATTCGGGCAGACAACCTTATATGTGCAGACCGGTGTCGCTCCTTTGAGTCTGGCCGCTTCCATCCGGAACATCGTCAGAGACCTCGATAAGGATGTTGCCGTTTACGAAGTCAAAACGCTCGCCCATCAAATCGACGAATCGATGTCTCAGGAGCGACTGATAGCCTGGCTTTCGAGTTTTTTCGGCTTGTTTGCTCTCGTGCTGGCTGCAACCGGTCTCTACGGCGTCGTCAGTTATAGGGTTTCCACACGCACACGAGAAATTGGCATTCGCATGGCGCTCGGTGCGGAACGAGGCCAGGTCGTCCTCGCGGTATTGAGCCAAACACTGCTATTGACTCTCTCGGGTATTGCCCTCGGTCTCATCCTGGCGTTCGCCCTGGCCCGTTTTGTTAATTCCTTGCTATATGGCCTGAGCCCTCGAGATCCCATTGCACTCGTCGCCGCCGCAGCCATTATGTTGATGGCTGCGATGATCGCGGCCTACCTTCCCGCAAATCGAGCATCCAAAGTCGATCCGATGATTGCTTTGAGATACGAGTGACAAACTTGAGCTCCTGAATTTCCAATCCGAATTGACCGAATGCTCCGGTCGATCGTCTATGGGTTACTATAGAGCAAATGCCGGTTCGCAAGGAACATCCTCTAGATGGCGAAATGCTCCAGGGCACGCTCGACCTGCTTATTTTGCAGACTCTCGTGCTCGGCCCCGCGCACGGCCACACTATCGCGCATAGCATCGAGCACCGCTCGGAAGACGTTCTTCAGGTCGAGCACGGTTCTCTGTATCCTGCCTTGCATCGGCTGGAGGACCGCGGCTGGATCGCGTCCTTTTGGGGAACCTCGGAGAACAACCGTAAAGCTCGCTATTACCGGTTAACCGCCGCCGGGCGCAGACAGCTTCTTGAACACACAGGCCGCTGGGACCGGCTAGTGCGCGCGGTGAATCGGGTTCTCCGTCCGGTTGAAGAGTGAGCCATAAGGCATATGGGCTGGAGCCGCTTTTTTCGCCGTAAACAATGGGATGTAGAACGCGCCCGCGAGCTCGACACCTATCTGGAAATCGAAACACGCGAGAATATCGCGCGCGGCCTCACCCCGGAACAGGCGCGAACTGCCGCTAACCGCAAGCTCGGGAACTCGACTCTCATTCGCGAGGAGATTTATCGCATGAACACCATCAGTTTCCTTGAAAGCCTTTGGCAGGACGTTCGCTATGCTCTGCGAACGCTCTCGAAAAGCCCGGTCTTCACGTTGGTCATCATTTCTTCGCTGGCGCTTGGGATAGGGGCCAACACGGCCATTTTCAGTCTGATCAATGTGGCGTTATTGAAGATGCTTCCCGTAAGGAGCCCGGAGCAGCTGGTCGAATTCAAAAGCTTCAGTCCGGTGATCGGGTTAAATGAAGCCTTCGCTTACCCAGCGTTCAAAAGATTTCACGATCAACAGCAGCTGCTCTCAGGCGTGTTCGCGTTCCGCAGTTTGAATAACGTGAATGTGGAAGTGAACGGACAGAGCGCGCTCGCAAACGGCCATGCGGTTTCCGGAGATTATTTTTCAGTGCTCGGAGTCAACGCGCTCCTCGGCCGGACGATTACTGCAGAAGACGAAAAGATACCAGGCGAAAGCCCGGTCGCCGTCATCGGCTATGACTATTGGCGAGAGCGCTTCGCCCTCGACCCTGCCGTTATTGGCAAAAACATCGTCCTGAACAACTCGCCGTTCACCATCATCGGAGTGGCACCGCCTGAGTTTTTCGGTCTTCAGCCCGGCCAGCGAATCGATGTCTTCGTTCCGCTAACGATGATCGCTCAAGCGAAGCCGGGTTGGGCAATGCCTGGCACTCCCTATGATGTCTTCAGCGCTCCATTCCGCAATTGGCTGAACGTCATGGGCCGCTTGAAACCGCGGCGTGACGATAAAGGAGGCCGCTGCCAGCCTGGAGGCTGGTTTCCGCCAAAGCCAGCGCGAGGCCGCGCAAGGACTTGGCGGTACGCCGGTCGATTCGGGCCCAGTTCGAAAGGCTTTCATCGGCACCACGCTTCGCCTGGAAGCTGGTGGACAAGGACTCGCCGCGCTACGGCGCCAATTCTCGAAACCGCTCTGGATCATCATGGCCGTCGTGGCTTTGCTGCTTCTCGTCACTTGCGCGAACGTTGCCAATTTATTGCTGGCGCGGGCCAACGCGCGTCAAAAAGAAATCGCCGTAAGACTCACAGTTGGGGCAGGAAGGCGGCGCTTGATTCGCCAGTTGATTACCGAGAGCATTCTGCTCGCGCTATCAGGTGGCGTTCTCGGTTTGCTCGTCGCTTTCTGGGCCGGTAGATCCCTGTTGCTTCTGATGTCGCATTCCGGCTCCTCGGTTGCTTTGCATGTTCAACCCGATGCCACAGTTCTCAGCTTTACGCTTATCGTTTCACTGTTCACAGCGGGTCTGTTCGGCTCAGTTCCGGCGTGGCGGGCGGCACGTCTGAATCTAACGCCGGCGCTCGTCGAAAGCACGCGCAGTTCAGGAAGAGCGGCCAACCGTTCGGGACTCGGGAAAATGCTGATCGTCTTCCAGATCAGCGTGTCGCTGATACTGATAATCGGCGCCGGTCTGCTCGCGCGCAGTCTTCAAAATCTGAAGAATTTCTATCCCGGTTTCAACAAAGAAAATGTCCTTTTAGTTTCCATCAGTCCTGATCTGATCGGCTACCAGGAAAGTCAATTGGTGCCGCTTTATGAGCGCCTACTCGATCGGATCGGCCGCATTCCGGGCGTCCGTTCAACGACTTTTTCCATTTACAGCCCCCTCGACCGCAACTTTGGCTTCACCGAGCCAAAGATCGAAGGGGCTCAGCCGAACTCTGCGAAAGAGCTGTCACCCGTCGGTCTGAACGTAGTCGGGCCCAACTACTTCACCACTCTTCAGACTCCCGTAATTGCAGGAAGAGACTTCCGCTCGAGTGATCGATCCGGAACTCCACTCGTCGCCCTCATCAACGAAACCATGGCGCGAAACTATTTCGCCGATACGAATCCGCTCGGCCGGCATTTGAGCGTGCCCGGATGGAAAGGTGACGCCAGTTGGCTCGAGATCGTCGGCATTGTGAAGGACGCGAAGAATCATGATCTGCGCGACCAGATCCCGCCCATGATCTACCTACCCCTCTTCCAGGAACCGGAAGCCGGTATTACTTTCGAATTGCGTACCGCGATTGACCCTCGCCGGGTGGAGACGGCGGCGCTCCGCGCAGTGAAAGCGGTCGATGGCCGGCTGCCTATTTCGGGTGTCGAAACTCTTCGCAACCAGGTCAATGATTCTCTGGTACAGGAGCGATTGGTCGCTTCTCTATCCAGTCTATTCGGCGGGTTGGCTTTGATCCTCGCGACTGTCGGCCTGTATGGTCTTATGACCTACGCGGTGAACCGGAGAACGGGCGAGATCGGCATTCGCGTGGCGCTCGGCGCCCGGCGCGCGCAGATTACGGGCATGGTCCTGCGGGAAACGCTCTTGCTCGTCCTGACCGGTCTTGCGATCGGAGTACCCGCTGCGCTCGGAGCTTCGCGGCTGATTCGTAGCGAGCTGTTTGGATTGAATGCGGACGACCCGCTCACGATCATAATGGCCGGTTTTCTTCTCGCTTCCGTCGCAGCCCTGGCCGGCTACGCTCCCGCCAGGCGCGCCTCCCGCGTGGATCCGATGATCGCCTTACGACACGAATAACTAGGGCCAGCGAAGAGCACCATGAAGCACGCGGAGTATCTGAATCACTTCGTCCGTAACGCGGTAAACCACGATATACGGGAGCGGGGATAAGACAAGCTCGCGCGTTCCATCCCTCCTTCCTGGCCGACCCCGATGGGGGAAATTGAGCAACGCTCCTGGCGCGTCGTAGATTTCACGAACCAGTCGCACAGCATGTTCGGGCGCTTTCTCAAAAAGGTAATTCGTAATGTGTTCGAGATCAGCCGAGGCTTCGGGTGTCCAGCGGAGCTCCATCTATTGGCGGGACTTTTCCGCCAGATGTTTCTGCAGGCGAGCGCCGACTTCCTCATGTGTGAGGAGGTCGCCGCGATCGGCGGAAGCAATGCCCTTTTCCACTTCGTAGATAAACCACTCGTCATAGTTGACGAAGCGCTCAATGGCCTCGCGTGCAAGCACTTCTGCATCGCTTCCGCGCGCAGCGGCTAGGCGGCTGAGCTTGGTCTGCACATCGGGATCCAGACGTACTTCCATACGTCTCTAGAGTAGAGATTGCGACCGTTACTGTCAATGTCACGCGGCCAAGTGCCCAGCCAGATGAACAGCCGTAAAACAGATCTCAATGATCGCCTTACGGCACGAATAACGCGTACCGTCATCTCTTAGCGCAAGCGGGACTGGACTACGCTTCGATTCGCAATGTCTCGGCAGGCTGTACCTGAACCGCTTGCGATGCCGGTCCGATAGTTGCGCCGATCGCGATCAGCCCAACAAAAATGGCAGCCGCTGCGAGTGCCCTCGGATCTTGCGGCGAAATGCCGTAGAGCAGGGATCGTATTGCGGGCCCGGCAAGAAGGGCCGCACCGAGCCCGGTGATGATTCCAGCTGCGCTCATCGCGAACGTTTGTCGGGCGATCAGCTTTGCGACTTGCGCGGGTTGTGCTCCAAGAGCCATGCGGATGCCGATTTCACGGCGCCTCTGGGTAACAGCATAAGCCAGCAATCCGTATGTTCCAATGCCCGCCAGCAGTGTCGCCATTGCACCGAAAAGCGATGCTAGGGTCGCCGTGATTCGCTCGGGAGCAGTCGTGTTGTCCACTGTTTGCGCCAGCGTCCCGGTTTCGAGTAACGCCAGACCCGGCGCAACGGACGCGAGCGCGCGCCGGACCGGTTGAATGATCTTCTCCGGTGCAGTCGAAGTCCGCACATTCAGCATGAAGGCGGAATCAAAATCCGTTTCAAGCGCGTAGCTCATAGGACGGATGGGGTCTCTCAACGACCTGTACTTCGCATCGCTGACCACGCCGACGATTTCGTTCTGTGCGGAAGCGACGCTACCTTCCATACCTGTGCCGAACGTTTTGCCGATTCCGTTCGAACCAGGAAACAGCCTTCGTACGAACGCTTCGTTCACAATTACCCTCTGGCGCGTCGCCTGTTTTGACCCAGGAGTGTCATTCGGAACGAAGTCCCGCCCTGACAGCACGCGCATGCCCATAGTCGTGAAGTAGTCTCGCGAGACCTCATTCACGTTCGAGTCCATAAAATCGGCGCGTGTAATTCGCTGCCCTGCGGGAACCACGGTTGCAAAAACACCGTGTTCGCGCATCACCCCGGACGCCGATGTAGCTGCCGATACGACTCCCGGAATCTCGCGCACTCTCTCGAGAAGCGCGTCTACTACTCCAGGCTGGTGTTTGGCTTCTCCGAACTCGCACCGGAATGTCGCGATGGAATCGATCGCAAAGCCCGAGGGTGTAGCGCGCAATTGCTCGAAGCTGCGCACCAGCAAGCCCGCTGTCGCTAGCAGGAACGTACACAATGCAATTTGCGCGGCGATCAAAAGCTGGCGTCCGCGAAAACTGCTGCTGGATCGAACGCTGCGGAGGACGCTGTCGATGCGGAATCGCAAAGTAGCCATGACGGGGCTGATAGTAAAGATCACCATCGTCATTACGGAGGACACAAGCAGGTAACCAAAACACATGCCAATTGAGTGCGGAGTCGAGCGCGATAGGAATGATCGAGGTATAGAGATCTCGGACCGGCGGCAGAGCGCGCACCGCCATGGGCATTGTTATCAGCGCGATTATTAATCCTCCGATACCTCCGAAGATCGAGAGCAACGCACCTTCCGTCAAAAGCTGCTGCGCTAGGCGTAATGGCGTTCCGCCAATCGCTAACCGCACCGCCATCTCTCGCTGTCGTGCCGCAGCCTCGGCGAGTAGTAACCCGCCACGTTAAGGGCAACAATCAACAGCAGAAGACTCACCGATGCCATCAACAGCTTGACTACATCGCCGAAATTTTCCGCGAAGAATCGAAGTACCGCGTTCGAGCGATTGAACCTCCACGCCGCGCTTGAGCAAAGGGGAGATGGTTTCCGGCAAACGCTTTTCGATCTTCTCGTAATAGTCCTTCATGACCGAGCGCCAGATCGTCAAACACTCCGCCTGGGCTTCGATTCGTGTGATGCCGGGTTTCAGGCGGCCCGCCAGTTGATATTCTGCGTGCTCCAGGCTGAAATCCGACACCAAGAGGGAGTACGCCTCCAGGGAATTCGAACATCGGGGCCGTGATCGACCGAAAGTCCGTGAAAGCGCGCGCGGCATGACGCCCACAATCGAGAAACGATGGCCGTTGATTGCGAAGAGTCTTTCCCAGAATCGACGCCCGTATCGCTACCGAATCGCTTGCGCCAGAAATCGTAGCTCAAAATCGCGGGAGGCGTATCGAAATTGCGTGTTGCGTCGTCCGCGCAACAGGAAACGGCCAATCAATGGCCGGGCGCCCAGACGCTTCGAAGAATTCCGGCGTCACTCCGTACACGCTGATTTCTTGCGCCGGCTCGGGTTCCGTCATACGAAGGTGCGCATACCAGTCTGTCTCGGCGAATACGGACTTCAAGCGTTTTGCTGCGCTCGCGTAATGCCTTGTAGTACACGTACGGAAATTCGCTCCTCGCGCCCAGCGGTTTCGGAAAACGCTGTACCAGTCGAACCAGCTGCTCCGGATGCGGAACTGGCAGCCGCCGCAGCAGGACGGCATCAAACAGGCTGAAAATCGTTGCGCTCCCTCCGATGCCCAGTGCGAGAAGGGAAACGATCAGCGCGCTCGAGCCGGGATTCCTCGCTAGAATCCGAAGTCCGAAGCGAACATCGTTCATGCCGGTATTTTACGCGAATCTGTTGTCAATTCATGCGGAAAACGCCTATCTCGCGCACGCGTCCTCATACAGTTTGCGGATGGCCTCCAGTCCCGCAGGCGCGTCCACCTGGAAGTCGTTTGTGTACGCTTCCAGGCTCATTCGACCCTGGTACCCGATCTCGCGTATGGCGGAGAAAAATGCATCGTAAACCGGGTGCTTTGAGTCCCTCCGCGGGAACATCCGTCCTCGCGAAGCATCGGCGAAATGGAGATGAACGATCTGGTCCTTGAGTATCGGCAAAATGGCCGGATCCTCTCCCTCGCTGGCGAGATGAAAAAAATCCACGATAATGTGAACCTTCGGATGATGGGTCTGAACGGCCAGGTTGTATGCTTCTGACGAAGTGTTCACGATATTCGACTCTTCGTGGCGGAGCGCCTCGATTCCAATCACCATGCCGTATTGATTCTTCGTAATCTCGTCGCCCAGCATGTGCAGGAATTCCTGAAGTTGAAGCCACGCGCGCTCACGCGAGAAGCCTTCCGGCACCCGCCGCGAATCGCCGCTGCCAAATACAACCACTTTCGCGCCTAGTGTCTCCGCGCGTGCGAGGGCCTTTTGAACATAATCCCGAACGCGGCTGACGTCGATATCAGGACCGACCACCTTCAAGTCTGCCGGCATCAGGGAATTCATCGCTTCCACATGGATACGCGCCGCCCGCGCCAGATCGGCACGCTGTTTGAACTCGGCATCGCTCAGCAGCATGACCTTGATTACCTGCGGCTCGCAGTAATCGAAGCCCCACTGCGCTAACTGCTCAATCTGTAGCAGTGGATCGTACTTGTCAAACTGCGCGACACCGAAGCGTAGATGTAGAGAGCAGGAAGCGGCATCAGACTGCGATTGCGCGAGCATGGCGGTTCCGGCACAGGCGCCCAGAAATCTCCGTCGATTCATCGATCCAATGCCCTAGCATACAGCGCACCGGCCGGGCTATAGTCGGCCGATGTGTCACCTCAGATGTAAATCACTCCCACCGTAACGCGCTATTTGGATCGATCGATATCGCCCGGTGAACCGGTCCCCATGCCGCAAGCAGTCCCGTCGCGATCATCACTAGCAAGACCGCACCAAAACTAAGCGGATCGCTCGGCTTGAGACCCGGTACCAGAAACATAGCCAGAGGTCTTGTGAAAAAGAGTGCAAGGAAAAGACCGATTGCGGATCCGGTAAGGGTCAGTACAGCCACATTGCGCAGAACCATGTGAGAGATGTTGCTGCGTGAGGCGCCGATTGCCATCCGAATGCCAATCTCGCGGGTGCGACGCATCACCGAGTAGGCCATCACTGCGTAGAGCCCCACCGTAGCGAGCAGCAGCCCCAAAATGCCAACAGAGCCAAGCAGTACCGCTCCCACTTGGCTTGGCAGGAACGCAAGACCAATGCTCGAATATTCCGTCTCGACTTCGGCGCCTGCCATCGCATCGACACGATGCAGTATCCGCCGGACAGGCTCGAGTTGGAGCACCGGCGAAATCGTCGATCGCAGTACAAACTGCATGCGCAGGCGATCATTGTCGATCTGGTTGAGAGGCTCATATAGCTGGGGTTGCGGATCCTCCCCGATCGTCATTGTTTTGGTACC
The DNA here is from genome assembly GCA_963738555.1 of Terriglobia bacterium. Classification (GTDB taxonomy): domain Bacteria; phylum Acidobacteriota; class Terriglobia; order Bryobacterales; family Bryobacteraceae; genus Bog-105. The sequence goes on along the minus strand of CAVTXN010000019.1, from coordinate 21,975 downwards.
CCCGACGACTCCGATGATGCGGTACTGTGTCTTCTCGTTTGGCACCCACGAGATCAAGGTCCCTATCGGTTGCCTGCCGCCGAGATAACGGTCAACAAACGTTTGGTTTACAATGACAACTTTCTCACCGTGACTCGCCGTTGAAAATGTGTTTCCGCGAAGAAGCGGAATACCCATGGTTTGGAAAAAGCGCGGCGTAACGGCGTTCCACTTGAAGTATGCATGCTCTTTTTGGCCATTCTCGGGAAATTGCAACAACACCCCGAAGGACACGTTGTCTGTAAAAGGAGTCAATCTTGCCGCGGCAACGGACTCGATTCCGGGCAAGGCTGCCAGTTGCTGCAATACCGTATCGATGTAGCGCGTTTTGTTTTTGGAACTGTCGTATCTTCCTGGCGGAAGGTTCACATCGGCACGCAACGTGTGCCGCACATCGAACCCGGGGCTGATCGAATCTGCATGCACGAGATTTCGCAGGAAAAGAAAACCGGTTGTTAGTACGACGACCGAGATCGCGATCTGCGCCGCGACCAGAGTGTTGCGAAAACGTGACTTTCTCTCGCGCGGCAGATCGGGGGTAATCGCTGCTTTTAACGATTGCGACGCGGGTAGAAGTCCACAGACCAGCGTTGCCATCGTGGCCAGCAGAGCCGAATAGGCGAATACTCGCCAATCAGGTGTGATTTGAAGATGAATGGGAATAGGCAGCGGAAGCTTAATCCGCGCCAGCAGGCTAGCCGTTGCTTGGGAGAGCGCGATTCCGAAAACAGTCCCCAGCAGCGCGAGCAGCATGCTCTCGGCCAGGAACTGCTGTAATAGTCGGATCTGCTCCCTCCCAATGCCAGCCGGATGGCGGTCTCGCCACGGCGGGCCGACCCTCTCGTGAGCAACAGGATGGCAACATTAACGCACGCGATCAGCAATACCAGACCAACAATGAGCAGCAGCACAAAGAAGAATATGCCGATGGGCATAAATTCCGGTTGTTCCGCGAAACGCGCGTAGCCGGCAATGGGCGACACCCTGATCTCTTGCGCATACTTACCTAGGGGCATCGGCATTTCGGCGTCCATGCGCTTGGCGATCGTCTCCAGGCCGGCCTGTGCCGCGCCCAGTGCCATGCCCGGTTTCAGCCGAGCGTAAATTTGCAAGGTGGTCGTGTCGAGCCACTGTGGCAGATAGATATCCGGCGCCAGACCAAAGCCGAGTAGCGTCCGGTGATGCTCCGGCAGTATTCCCACGATCGTGCAGGCGCGTCCGTCAAGATCGATCGTTTTGCCAATCACCGACGGGTCCGCCCGAAAGTACTTTCTCCAAAATTGATAGCTGAGAACCGTTACCTCTTTCGGATCACTGGGGATGATGCCGCGTCCATGAAGCATTGCCGTGCCCAGCATCGTGAAGAAGTTTTTGGTTGTATAAACGCTGAACAGTCGGTGTGTCTCGTTTCCGTCGTTGAAATTGGAAAACGCTTCGAGATCTTCACCTGCGACGTCTTGAAACAAATTGCTCTTTCGCAGAAATTCTATGGCCTGCATCGATGAATTACTGCTCCCGGCCAGTTGGATATAGACCAGCGAGCCGGCGTCTCGCACTGAGGGTTGACTGAAGAGCAGCTCGAGCCCGAGCGAGAACATCGCCGCGTTGACGCCAAGACCCAGACCGAGCGAGAGCACCGCGCTGACTAGCAGGACGGGACAGCGCCGAAGTCCACGCGCCGCGTAGACGAGGTCGCGCCACAGATTTTCGAGGAAGTTGAAACGCCAGAGATCCAGCGCCTGTTCCTTAATCGCTGTTGGATTGCCCAGCGTAATTTGGTTCCGATTCCGTTCCGACATCTCGCGGTGAAACGACAGTTCTGTCTCGAGATCCCTTTGAAGGCGTCTTCGGCGCCAGAGTTTGAGCAGGAAGCGGCGCATGGGTTTTTACCGTTCCAGCACCCGCGCGACAGCGCTCGAAAGACGGTTCCAGGTGGCCTGCTGGCCGGCCATCAACGCCTCACCCCGTTTTGTAATGGCGTAGTATTTCGCCTTCCGGTTGTTCTCCGATAGGCCCCATTTTGAGGAAATAGCCCCGTCCAGCTCCAACCGGTAGAGGGCAGGGTAGAGAGACCCCTCCTCCACCTTAAGAACCTCATCCGATAGCAAATGAATGGTTTGCGCGACGGCGTACCCGTGCATGGCGCCGCGTCGCAGAGCGTGCAGAACCAGCAGGTCGAGAGTTCCTTGCAGCAGGGTAGGGTTAGCGGCCTTTCCCATAAAGATCCTCCTATGACGATCTATGGGAAGTATGACGCTCGGCTCCTCAGATTGTCAAGGGGAGCCTTTTCTATAGACGGTAAAAACTATTGAGAAACTTGCCGGACAACGGACTCGCAATCCGCGCCCAACTTCGCCGAAGTTCCCTCTTTGAAATCTTCGGCTCGCTGAAAAGCGACGCCTCATCCTTCGTTTGTTGGCGCGGCGTCGCGGCCTGTGCGGCTAGGCCCCAACCGCGGCTTCTTCCGGCACTCCGGCTTCTTTCCGTCTCTTCAGGAACGGCATCATCGCACGGAGTTCCGCGCCGACTTTCTCGATCGGCTGATTCTTCGCCAGCTCGCGCATCTCGAGAAATTTTTTGCGCCCTTCCCGGTTTTCCGTGAGCCACGCCCTCGCGAATTCGCCGGATTGGATTTCGCTGAGGATCTTTCTCATTTCGGCGCGCGTCTGCTCAGTTACAATGCGCGGTCCGCGCGTGTAGTCGCCGTATTCCGCCGTATCCGAAACCGAATACCGCATGTAACCCAGACCGCCTTCATAAATCAGATCCACAATCAGCTTGAGCTCATGCAAGCACTCGAAATAGGCAATCTCGGGCGCATAACCTGCTGAGGTGAGAGTCTCGAAACCGGCGCGAATCAGCTCGCTCACGCCGCCGCAAAGAACCGCCTGCTCCCCGAATAGGTCGCTTTCAGTTTCTTCTTTGAAGGTCGTCTCGATAACGCCGGCTTTGAGGCATCCCAATGCGTGGGCATAAGCGAGCGCGTTTTCGAGTGCATGTCCAGACGCGTCTTGTGCAATCGCGACCAGCGCGGGAACACCTACGCCCTCTGTGAAAAGTTCACGCACGCGGTGGCCGGGAGCCTTCGGGGCAATCATCGAAACGTCCACGCCGTCCGGAGCCTTGATTTCTCCGAAGTGAATGTTGAAGCCGTGGGCAAACATCAGAGTCTTGCCCTTCGTCATGTGCGGCGCGATGTCTTTGTTATAGATTTCGCCTTGGACGTGATCCGGCACCAGCAGCATGATGAACTCCGCAGTTCTTGCGGCGTCCGCTACCGAGAGAACCTTTAAGCCAGCATTCTTGGCCTTTTCAACGCTCTTGCTGCTCGCCGGCAGAGCAACCACAACGTCCAGACCTGAATCGCGCAGGTTCAATGCGTGCGCGTGGCCTTGGCTGCCATAACCCACAATCGCGATTAGCTTCCCTTTTAGGTGAGCGAGATTTCCGTCTTTTTCGTAGAAACGCGTTGGCATATTTATCCTTAAATTGTCACTCAGCGCCCTGCAGCTCGAGCACTTCTTCCGGAGCCACCCCGCGCGTTATCGGCGGAGACAGGCGTAGTTTCTTGTTGTCCAGCGGCATCGAGACCATCCCTGATCTTGTCACTTCAATTTCGCCGTAGCTTCTCATCACATCGATGAACTCGTCTAGCTTTTCCGGATCGCCTGTAGCCTCAAGAACGAAGCCCTCGAGTGTCGAATCCACTACTCGTGCGTGGAAAATTTCAGCTTCCTTCAACACCGCGGTGCGATTCTGCTGGTTGGTGCGCGTACGTACGAGCACTAGTTCCTGATTCACCGCCGGACCATCCGTGACATCCGTCGCTTGCAGGACATTAATCAGCTTATTCATCTGCTTGATCACTTGCGCCCGAATGCTCGGCTCAACGTCAACCGTGATCGTCATCCGCGAGAGCGTTTGGTCCATGGTACGGGCAACTGTGAGGCTCTCAATGTTGTAACCGCGCTGGCTCAATAGGCCTGTCACGCGTACCAGCGCGCCCGGCTTGTTCTCTAACAGAAGAGAAATGATCTGTTGCATGTAATTCGTAGCCTCTACACTTCAACCGGTTGCGGCGGCCGCAGAACCATTTCGTTGATTGCTCCGCCTGCGGGCACCATCGGAAACACGTTCTCAAACGGACTCACCTTCACATTGAGGAGATAGGGTCCGGGCTCGGCAACGGCGTCGCGCAGCGCTTTCGGCATTTCCTTCACGTTATCGACTGTGCGGCCTTTGAAGCCATAAGCGCCGGCGAGCTTCTCTACATCGGGGAAAGAACTCAGTTCCACGTGGCAAAGGCGGTTGTTATAGAACAGCTCCTGCCACTGGCGAACCATGCCTAGATGGCCGTTATTCATGACGATAATCTTTATCGGCAGCGCATGATTGACGATCGTGGCCAGTTCTGGAATCGACATCTGGAATCCGCCATCACCCACAATCGAGAACACCAGTTTGTCAGGGCGCGCGAATTGAGCTCCGATCGCCGCAGGCAATCCGAATCCCATCGATCCGAGACCGCCCGAATTGAGCCACAGTCTCGGCTCGTTGAATCGAACCAGTTGCGCGGCCCACATTTGATGCTGGCCCACGTCGCTCGTGACGATGGCCTGGCCTCTTGATAGAGCGTCGATCTCGGCCATCAGGTGCTGCGGCTTGATCTCGGTGTCCGATTTTTCGGAAACCAGCGGATGCTCCGCTTTCCATTCGCGAATCTGCTTCCACCAGGACTGGCGATTGGAAGCGTTCTTCTCACGCATTCCCCCAGCCAGTTCCTTCAGCTCTTGTACCAGCTTCGGTATCACCCGCTTCACGTTTCCGACGATCGGCAAATCGGCATGGCGATTTTTACCGATCTCCGCCGGGTCAATATCTACGTGAATGATCTTCGCGTGCGGAGCAAACGCGCTCAGGCGCCCTGTTACCCGATCATCGAAGCGAACGCCGAGCGCAATGATGAGGTCCGTATTGGTCATCCCCATATTGGCCGCATAGCTGCCGTGCATGCCGGGCATGCTGATGAAATTCGGGTGCTCGGAAGACAGTGCTCCCAACCCCATCACGGTGCAAACAGTGGGCGCGTCTACCAGTTCAACGAGTGTCCGTAATTCCTCGCTGGCGTTGCCCGCGATCACGCCGCCACCGCTATAGATGAACGGACGTTCCGCCTCCCATATCATCTGCGCGGCGCGCCGGATTTGGCCCCCGTGTCCCTCGCTGTAAACCTTGTAACCGGGTAAATGGATCGCAGTCACCGGCGTATACTGCGCCTGTCCCTGGAAAACATCCTTCGTAACATCGACCAGGACCGGGCCGGGCCGGCCCGATGCCGCGATATAAAAAGCTTCGTGAATGGCCTTCGGCAGATCTTGGATATTTTTCACCAAAAAATTATGTTTCGTGGCCGATCTTGTAATCCCGAAGGTATCCGCTTCCTGAAATGCGTCGGTACCCATCAGCTTCGTCGATACCTGACCCGTTAACGCAACTATCGGAATTGAGTCCATCATGGCGTCCACTAGCCCGGTCACCAGATTTGTCGCGCCCGGACCGGAAGTAGCGCAGCAGACACCCACCTTTCCGGTTGCTCTTGCGTAACCCTGCGCCGCAAAAGCGGCGTTCTGCTCATGCCGCACCAGGATGTGCTTGATCGGGTGATCGTACAACGCATCGTATAGCGGCAATGTCACGCCGCCCGGGTAGCCGAAGATGCAATCGACATCTTCACCCATCAAACAGTTCAACAGAATCTTTGCACCGGAGAGGGTACTCGAGGAAGACATGATTACTTTTGAAAAACTCCCTGTTGTTTATTGTCGGACTTAAGGGACCTGCAATGAAAAGGGCCACCTGGCTGATCGGTCAATCCCGCCGGTGGCCCTTCTACTGAGTTGCAAGGCTCCTAAGCGGTTGGTAGGACCGCTACGGAAAGCCTTACATTCGTTTGAAGCCGGATCATCTTACATATACAGAGACATGAATGCCTGATCAGGCTCTCATTTTCTCTATATGAAACCAAGTTAGCCTAGAAGCAATTTTTATGCAAGAGAATACAAACATAAAAAATGTTTATGGACTCCGGCCGGTTACCTACGTTTTCTGGGGGCAGCAGTCCTCCGCAACCAGAGGCATGCCGGGGACCATCTGCGCCCTCGAGTTCACGTTGTAACGAGCACGCGCCTCAAAAAGCTTCTTCACCTCGTCGCGGGGCAGCGCGCGCGCTCCGCCCAGCATCTCCGCTACGAAGGTGATTCGAGCAAAGTGCTCCACCATCTCCATTCGGAAAAAGGCTTCCCAGACGTCGCGGCCGTAGGCAGTGCAGCCATGATTCTCCAACAGCATGGCGTCGTATTCGGGGATATATGGGAGCATTCCCTCGGATAAGGCGGGCGTCCCGGGCAACCCGTAGGAGGCTAAGGGAACCGCTCCGAGTTGGATGACCACCTCGGGCAGCATGGCCTTATCCAGTGCCTGTCCGGCACTGGCGAAACCGGTTGCTGTAGGAGGATGCGCGTGCACAATGGAGCGCACATCCGGGCGCAGCGAGTAAATTGTGATGTGCATGGCGATCTCGCTCGTACCCTCGCGCGAGCCCTCGACTTTTGCTCCCGTCATGTCGCAGACGATGAGATCCTCGGGTTGCACAAAACCTTTACTCACAGCGGTAGGCGTGCAGAGTATACGGTTCTCATCCAGCCGGATACTGATATTGCCATCGTTCATCGCCACCCATCCCTTGTCGTAAACGAGGCGGCAAATGCGAAGCAGATCCTGGCGATGCTCCTGCTCGGTCTTGCTCATGCGAAATCCGATTTTATCAGGGCTATATCGTTCGCACGGCTACAATGAAAGCCGTGGATAAGCGTCGCATGTGCCCGAATTGTCGGGCTTTCATAACAATGTCCGACCGGGTCTGCCCCTATTGTGGCGTACACTTGGGGCCTCGCGCGGTGGATCTGCGCGCAGCGCAGTTTGCGGCATCCTTTATTCCGCACGCCAATTCGACCACCGTTATCATCTTGATCATCAACGTTGCTTTCTATCTGGCGGAGATCCTGATTAGCTACAAAATGACGAGATCCACCGAGATCAGTGGGCAGGTGGCGGTTCTCCTGGGCGCCAAGTACGGGCCCCTCATTCATGCGGGACAGTTTTGGCGTCTCATTACCGCCGGTTTTCTGCATGGCGGCTTCATGCACATCGCTATGAACTCCTGGTCTTTGTTCATTCTGGTTCGAGAAGTGGAACAATTCTACGGGACAAGCCGGCTCATCTGCGCCTACGTCTTCTCGACGTTTACCGGATTCTTGTGCAGTCTCCTTTGGTCTCCCACTAGCCTTTCCTTAGGCGCTTCGGCAGCTTGCTTCGGTATGTTCGGAATTATGCTGGCGATGGGGTTGCGGCATCGCGCCGACCCACTGGTGCAGGCGGTGAAGACGCATTATGGCCAGTGGCTTGTCATTGGTTTGGTGCTCAGTCTGATGCCTGGGATCGATATGGCTGCCCACGTGGGTGGTTTCATCGGTGGTTTTCTGGTCGGTTGGCTGGCTGGACTGCCTGGTCTTCCAAATACCCCGCGCGAGACACTCTGGAAAGTGTTGGCCGGTGTCGCTATAGCCGTCACGCTATACGCCTGGTTGCAAGATTTTCGGTCGTATCACATGCTCATCAGGGGTCTAGGCAGCGCTTAAGCGGCGGCTCGACACGCACGGCTGGCCGCCGGAGTTGGGTATTATAACTGGAACTAGCGTTGGCGCAGCTACTCCTGATTCGAGGAGCAAAGCAACTGCTCACGTTGCGAGGATCCAGTGGCGTTCGCTGCGGTTCAGCTCTTGATAGTCTTTCGATAATTGAAGACGGATCGCTTCTGATCCGCGAGGGCTGGATTGCGCAGGTGGGCTCCACAAGGCGCATCGAGAACCTGAAGGAAGCTAGAGGAGCGGCTGAAATCGCAGTCAACGGGGCAATCGTGCTGCCTGGTTTCGTCGATGCGACAATACAGCTCGGTTCGGTAGGATCGCTCGGGCCGGGCAAGCGGCAGAAAGCGTCAGCCTTTTTTGAGGAAACGCTTCTTTTGTTCCGTTCCTTCCTCCACCACGGAACGTTAAATGCGCAGGTCAAAGTCGGGCAAGCGGGTATCGGCGGCTGTGATATCACGCTTCTCAGACAGCTTGCTCGTATCGGGAACCATCCGATCGGTATGACCCGATCCTGGCAAATAGGCCGGCAGGTCCGCCCAATTCCTATCAGCGGTGATGACTACACGACCAATTTCCCGTCATTTGCCAAAAACAAACTGGTTCAGACGGTCGAAATCGATGCCGGGTTGAGCGATTCAGCTCGTGAACTTGTATCCACTGCCGCGCGTGACAACGGGTTAGCCGTCAATCTTTCGTGGCCAGGCGGTTCGCCAGATACATTAACGGAGGTTCTGGATCGCATTCGACCGCGAGCAGTAATCTGTAGCGCAGATCTCACGACTGCCGAATGTGTAGTACTTTCCCAGAGCTCCGTGCCGGTGGTTTTCTCTACCGCGAAATCCATCATGGAGGGCAGACTCAGCGAGGTTCTCCGAAGGCTGAGAGACTGCGGAGCGGCGATCGCGCTATCAAGTGGGTATGACGCTCGCGAAATGCCGGTACTCAATATGCAGATTGCGCTTGCTCTCGCGGTACTGCGCTTCCAACTGAGCATCGAGCAGGCGATTACGGCCGCTACCATAAATGGAGCACAAGCTCTCGGCCTAGGCCATGTGCTGGGGAGTTTGGAAGCTGGAAAGCGGGCAGACCTGATTGTGATGAATCTATCTGATTACCGTGAGATCCCGCGGCGTTTCGGGACCAATCATGTTGGCATGGTGATTCGCGATGGAAAAATCGTCTTTAATCGTACCGGCTGGAAAGTGAGCGCACCCTGAAAGAATCGCTGATTGAATGCGTGCCGAATTTCTCCGAAGGCCGCAATCCTGGTTGTATCGACTCCATTGTTTCCGCGATTGCTTCGGTTCAGGGAGTGCGCGTTCTCGACCGGACGAGTGACTGGGATCATCACCGCACCGTCATCACCTTTGCAGGGCGGCGCGATGTAATCGTGGAAGCTGCTGTTCGCGCCGCAGCTCAGGCCGCCATCTCCATCGACCTTACCAGGCATCGTGGCATCCATCCGAGGCTCGGTGCGCTCGATGTGCTGCCCTTCGTGCCGCTTGGAAGCTCCACACTTGAAGACTGCGTAGCGCTGGCGCATCTTGCTGGCAAACGTATCGCTCGCGAACTCGAGATTCCAGTTTATTTTTATGGAGCAGCCGCTATGCGCCCCGACCGCATCGCTCTCGAGAATGTCAGGCGAGGCCAGTTCGAAGGGCTGATAGCAGCAGTACCTGCAGATCTGGCCAAAGCACCGGACCTCGGCGGACCGTCTCTACACCCGACGGCCGGGGCTGTCATCATAGGAGCGCGAAAGATCCTGATTGCCTACAACATTAACCTCAAGACAACCGATCTGGAGATTGCCAAGCAGATCGCCCGGAGCATTCGTACGAGCAGCGGCGGTTTCCCTTACGTGAAAGCCTTGGGGTTGCCGCTCGTCTCGCGCAACCTCGTGCAGGTCTCGATGAATTTGACGGATTTCGAACAAACTCCACTGCACGTTGTTTATGACGAAGTCAGCCGGTTAGCCGCGGCTCAGGGGATTGAGATCGCAGAAAGCGAGTTGATCGGCTTACTACCCAAATCGGCAATGGAATCGGCATTCGCACATTTCGTAAAGCTGTCGAACTTCAGCTCGAGAAGCGTAATCGAAGATCAAATCCAGCCGCTTACGTTGGAAACCATTGAGCTGCCCGGTCCATTTTTAGCTGGAGAAAAAACCTGTTAGCGGCCAGCGCGATGAAGTGACCGTGCCGCGCCGCGAGCCTTTCTCCGTATGATGAGAGAATGTCTGCCATCGTCAGTCCCGAATCCGAAGCAAAGGCAATGCCGCCGGTCGAAGGCGCTTTAGAAAAGATAGTTGAGCTGGAGCAAAATTATTTGCTCCAGAACTATGCACGTTACCCGCTGCTGCTCCATCGTGGACGCGGCATGTATGTATACGGTGCAGACGGCAAACGTTACCTGGACCTTATCAGCGGAATCGGGGTCAATTCGCTTGGCTATGCACACCCGCGAATTTCCAAAGTCATTCGCCAGCAAGCCGGGTTGCTGCTCCACACATCCAATCTTTACTATCACGAGTATCAGGGCCGGCTGGCGGAACGGCTCGCTAAAATCAGCGGGCTGCAACGGAGTTTCTTCTGCAACTCCGGCACCGAGGCTATGGAAGGCGCGCTCAAGATGATCCGCGCGCATGGCAATTCGGTCGGGCCCGGCAAAACGGAAATCATTTCTCTTGAGAATTCGTTCCACGGCCGCACGCTCGGCTCTCTTTCCATCACCGGTCAGCCGAAATATCGCAAAGACTTCGAGCCCCTGCTATCGGGTGCTCGCTTCGTGCCACGAAATGACATCGCTGGCCTCGAAGGTGCTGTGAATGAGAACACGGCCGGGATCGTGTTGGAATTTATCCAAGGCGAAGGCGGTATCAACCCTGTTTCGGAGGCGTTCGCCCGCAAAGCTAGCGAGCTGGCCGATCGCTTCAACGCGCTTCTGGTGTTTGATGAGATTCAGTGCGGCGTCGGCAGGCCGGGCGTTTATTTTGCCTACCAGTTGCTTGATCCAGTATTGCTGCCGGATATTGTCCTCGCGGCGAAGCCCATGGCCTGCGGCATCCCGCTCGGAGTCATAATCGCGAACGAGAAAGCTGCCGCTACGATCAAGCCCGGCATGCACGGCTCGACTTACGGCGGAGGGCCACTAGCATGCCGTGTAGCTCTTGAATTCTTTGATATTCTCGAGGACCTGCTTCCCTCTATCAATTCGGTAGGGGTTTATTTCCGGAAAAGACTGACAGAACTCATGCGGACCTTTTCCTTTATCAAGGAAGTGCGAGGCCAAGGTCTTATGATCGGTGTCGAACTGGATTTTTCCGGCAAACAGCTCGTCCTCGATGGTCTCCGCGAAGGATTGCTCTTCAACTGTACCCACGACACCGTCCTTCGTTTCCTGCCGCCCTACATTCTCGCCGAGCAGGATGTGGACCGTGCCGTAGGAATTCTAAAAAAGATTTTCAAGGACGCGAAAAAATAGTTCTGTTCTGGTATAAACTACCAGAGCAATGACTCGGATCATTCTTTTTCCGGCCATACTAGCCGGGCTCATGATGTGTGCTGCTGCAGGACCCGGGATAATTCACGAGAATGCGACACCACAGTCTGCGACAGCCGACACCGGACCTGACATTGCCGGGAAGTGGCAGTTCACACTGAATACTGAGGGCGGCGATCGCACCGCGGTAGCTCTGTTCAAGCTCGACCGGGATCAGGTCAGTGGCAAATGGGACACCACCGATTTGAAAGGGACTTACAAGGACGGCGACCTGGATTTAGCTTTCCCCCTGAATTCCGAGGAGGCCGGCATGACAGCTACCCTGAAAATCAAGGGCAAGCTGAAAGACGGCAAGTTGGCCGGAAGTTGGGAATTTTCCGAATACAGCGGGACGTTTACGGCTACGAAAAGCAAGTAAGCGGCCAGGCGCCTAATTGCTCAGAGGAAAAGCCTCACAACGGAATTTGCTGAAGTTCAGTGAACGCCTTTTCCATTTTTTGCCGAATACTTTGGTCGCTCAGTATGAGTTTCGGTACAGAGGTATCCAGCTCCAATATCGGAACTCCTGCTCGCAACGCTGCATTCGCCGAAGGATAGGGACGGTTCGCCCAGAACTCCTCCTCCTGATTGCAGGAAAACACTGGGCGCCCATACCTTGCCAGAACCCGATCCACGAAGTTCTCCCTATCCGCGGGAGATGTTCGTATTGGTGTGTAGGAAATCCAGTAAAGAGATTCCGGACCGGCTCCTTGGCCGGGGTAGACCTCGGTGAAGTCGAGGACTAATTCTATCTTGGCGTTCGAGATCACAAACTCGTCCACAAACGTGCCGTTGGGCTGGTAGCGCCGCGGCGTGGAATTCATCTTGTAAGAACCCGAAGAGGATTCCGGTGTTATGTTCAGGCGCTGTCTAATTACAGCCTCCGCTTCCTGCGCCGTCATTCCGAGCTTCAGTCCAAGAATGTCGTAGTCGCAAGGCGAGTTGTTACCTGCAAACACTGTCTGTGCGAAGACGCACAGTCCAGCAGTCAAATAAATCCAAAAACGAGGATGTCTTGTCGTCCTTTGTACAGCTTTAACCACAGCAATCCTATTGTCGCAAGAAACAATGAAAGACACCTTACTCAGGCGCGCTCATTTCATTATCAAAGTGTAAGCGAAGTCGCTAGACCGTCGCGATATTGCCAGCCGGAACCAAAATCGCTGTCATGGAGCCTTTAGATTTGGGCATCCGCGGATCGGCGCCATAGGATTGGATCTGATCACGCCCGAATTCAGCTTCCGGGAGCGAGCAGGTGATCACGATAGTTCGGCCCGTTGTATCTACCTCCACCGCATGCTGAAAGGCCGTTTCGAGCGGGAAAAAAAATAGCTTCTGCAGCATCTCGATCACGTAGTCGTAGGTGTGTTCATCGTCATCCAGTAGGACAACGTGAAAGAGGCGCCCGTGCTCCTCGATACGTTCGTCCTGAAGAGCGGGGGTCGTCTCCGGCGTAGATACAACGCTCGGCATAATCGCAGGGTTTATTCTACCGTTCCCCAAAATCCCGCGAAATTGCTATGATGGATGAGGTCCACTGAATGTGGGGGCGCAACGGATTCGACGGGATTGAATCGTTGCATAGAGGCGTGTCGGGTTCCGAGCTCCCGTAAAACGATCGGAAAACAATAACTGCCAACAATCAGCAGTTTGCATACGCTGCCTAATTAAAACCTAGGTAGCGCGCTTCGGTTGATGAGCCTGCGCGTCAGCTAGCAAGCGTCATTTTGCAGGATAGGCCCAAGCTTCGGTCCGGAGCACTTGGGCCGAGATGAATCGGACTAGGCGGCGGTCGCTCTTGCCGGTTTTTTAGGCAGTCGCCGAATCCAACAGAACCGGATACACACGTAGTCTTTGTGCGGCGGGCTTTTTCGGACGCGGGTTCAACTCCCGCCGCCTCCATAGCTAACTCGGGAAACTGGCGCGTCGGCCCATAACCGCTTCGCCGATGCGCGATTAATGTGCCGCTTGAGAGCGAGTGCTTATTCCCAATCTTGTTTAAGATTGCCGATCCTTCCGAACTCGCGAGTGTTATGAGTAACGAGAATCGAATCGTTCGCTACAGCTATAGCTGCGATCAAGAGATCGTTTGGCCCGATTGGTACTCCCCGTCGCTCCAAATCTGCGCGGATGGCGCCATACGCGGCCGCTGAACGATCATCGAAGGGTAATGAGTTGAACAGGCTGAAGAAGCGGTTCAGGCGCGCCAAGGTGCGCTCACCGACATTGCTCTTCCCGGCACCATACATCAACTCAGCTTTCACCACCGAGCACAAGACGACGACGTCCGGCGTTAGCTGCTCCAATCGCGTCTTGATACTTTCTGACTGGCCGATGTGCAAACATTTGGCTAGACCATTTGCCTCCGGAGCAGAAGGTCGCTGGTTCGAGTCCAGCCGGGCGCATCAAGTTCCTCAAAACAAAAGACGTTTGGATCATCGGCATCAACGCTGACTTTTGCTGGTAGCAAACGGTCAACGAGTCTTCCACCTGAACTCAGACTCGCTGAAAGGGCGTTCATCGCAATGTTGAGCTCTCAATATGCGAGATGCGCGTTTCTCATCAACTTGACGAAATTGCGGGGGTACCAGTTGGGAAGTGAATTTTCGGGATTAATTTTGCGGAGCATTTGTGTGGGTTGGCGACCAACCCGGAGGACCTCGACGGCCACAAAACGTTATTCCAGGCGAGCGGCACGTATGCAAACTGGTCCCACGGCGTAACACCTTCGCTGGCTTCCGCATCTCTCCGCACGTGCCTGAAACGGGCTAAAATCAGTCCAAATCATGATCAACGACACGATCGACCCTCATTCTGGTTTCAACGATATCGTCGAGCGTGAAAAGGGGCTTCATCGCGGTTTATCCACCGGCCAACTCTCGATGATCGCGATTGGCGGCGCAATCGGCACTGGCCTGTTTCTGGCAGCGGCTCCGCCATCCGCTTCGCCGGCCCTGGCGTCTTGTTGAGCTACGCAATCGGGGGGCTCATCACCCTGTTCCTCATGGGCTGTCTCGCCGAGATGACCGTCGCTCACCCCACTTCAGGCTCATTCGGTGCTTGGGCCGAATTCTACATCGGCCCGCTCGCCGGATTTCTCATTCGCTACGCCTATTGGTCGTCGCTCGTTCTAGGTATCGGGACAGAGGTCGCCGGAATAGCCGTTTATATGAGCTATTGGTATCCTCATGTGCCGGGATGGATGTGGATACTCGGGTTTCCAGCGCTCTTATCGCCGTTAACGCGGCGCATGTCGAGCTGTTCGGTTCGGTCGAGTATTGCTTTTCAGCACTGAAAATCGTCGCAATATTGATATTCATCGCCCTCGGCGCATGGCTTGTGTTTACGCGAACCGGATTCGCGAATCACGCAGCCCGTGGGGGCTTCCTGCCCCACGGCGCATGGGGGATGTGGGTCGCGGTATTCATCGCCATCTTCAGCTACTTCAGCATTGAAATGATTGCCGTTGCACCGGGTGAAGCGCGCGATCCGCAGCGCGCAATCATACGGGCCTTCCGCGCCACCATGTTCCGGCTTGCGTTCTTTTACCTCTTCAGCCTGGCGATCATCGTTGCCGTCGTGCCCTGGTCTGCGGCAAACACCGGGCAGAGCCCTTTCGTCCGCGTGATGGCTGCAACGCACGTTCCCGCCGCCGCAGGAATCATTAACTTCGTTATTCTGATTGCCGCGCTCTCGGCCATGAACAGCCAGCTCTACACCACGACGCGCATGATGTTCAGCCTCTCTCGGGCCGGTTACGCGCCACTTCGGTTCGGTGAATTGAACGACCGCGGCGTCCCGGTCGCCGCCCTACTTCTGTCGACCGCCGGGATCGCCATTGCGACTGTCCTCACCGCATTGTTCCGGCAAGTTCATTCATGCTGATGATGTCGATCGCTATGTTCGGCGCCATGTTCACGTGGCTGATGATCTTCATCACGCACCTCTTTTTTCGCCGCCGTCGCGGAGACGAAGCGCTCGCGTTCCGAATGTGGGGTTATCCCTGGTCAACTCTCGCCGGCGCCGGCCTTATGCTCGCGGTCCTCATGACCACGGCGTTCACATCCGAGTTCCGCATGACTCTTTTCTCCGGCGTCCCGTTTCTCGTTCTGCTCTCTGCTGTTTTTCTCCTCCGAAAGCGCCGCGCGCACATCCTCGATGAACCCGCGCCGGAGATCAAGTCCGATGAGGTGCGCCTTTGATCGAAACGACCGATCCTCTACTCGCGTGGCGCACAGAATTTCCGATCCTTGAAAATACTGCGTACCTGATTAGCCACTCGCTCGGCGCTATGCCGCGCCGCGCATCCGACGCGCTGCAGGAATTCGGGGATACATGGGCCACCCGTGGGATCCGCGCTTGGGACGAGGGCTGGTGGGAAATGCCCATCACCATTGGCAATCTCATTGCTTCCATCATCGGTGCAGGGCCACGCGAAGTCGTCATGCACCAGAACGTTTCCATCTGTCAGTCGCTCGTGGCGTCCTGCTTTGATTGGAGTGCGAGCTCTGCTGCAGCTTCAAGAGGAAACGGCCCGCGCAACAAGCTTGTCACCGGGCGCCTGAATTTCCCCTCTAACGACTACATCTATTACGGCCTTGAGCGGCAGGGCGCGCGCGTCTGCAGAGTCCCATCCCCAGACGGCATGACGTTGCCGGTCGACTCATTCCTCGCGGCGATCGACGAAGAGACGCAGCTGGTCTCCGTCTCGCACGTCGCGTTCCGCAGTTCTTTCCTGCAAGACCTCGCCCCAATTACGCGTCGCGCACACGAAGTTGGAGCGCTCGTTATCGCGGATCTCTATCAGTCCGCCGGCATTCTGCCCGTCGATGTCCGAGCTCTCAACGTCGATTTCGCGACGGGAGGCTCCGTAAAATGGCTATGCGGCGGTCCCGGCGCAGCATATCTCTACGTGCGAGCCGGGCTGCGGGAACAGCTTCAGCCGACCGCTACCGGATGGATGGCCCATCGTCATCCATTCGAGTTTGAAGACGGCCCTATAGAATTCGCGTCCGATGCTTTTCGGTTTCTTAACGGAACACCCAACATTCCCGCGCTCTACTCGGCGCGCTCCGGCTACGAAATCATCAATGAGATCGGCGTTGAAACCATCCGGGCTAAGTCCGTTCGTCAAACGCAACGGCTCATTGAGATGGCCGACGCCGCCGGATTCGCCGTGCGCTCCTGCCGCGATCCTCAGTCCCGCGGCGTCGTCGTTGTTCTAGATATCCCGAACGGAAAAGAAGTCACGAAGGAGCTTGCGCGCCGCAACGTGCTGGTAGATTACCGCTCTAATGCCGGTATCCGCATCGCTCCGCATTTCTACACCGCAGACGACGAAATCCATCACGCGCTCGCGGAGATCCGTTCGATCGTCGAATCGTAGTCCTGACCGCCGGAACCATTCGGCGATCCGGGTTTTGTATCCGCGCCATTCAACTCGCGCAACCGGCTCGGCGAGGGCTGGTCCCGGAGCATGCCGGCGATTAGACTGACTAACGCGCTGCCATCCGCTCATCCAAGTTGACGGGAAGTCGGCATGTCGGACTGGTGCCGCTTGCCGATTGGTAAACCGGGTTCCCTCCGAACAAAATTTAGGTAATCCGGATGACCTCGCCGGCCTTTATCGAGTCCAGTGCCCTAATCGCATCCGGAAGCAACCGCTTGAGATCGGCGAGTCTGTTTGTGGGTGCGCACAAGACAATCATCGATATCTGCCGAAGGCTTAGATTCTGTTGATACGGAATCTCCTGGTCCGTGGTAACGATCACCTCGAAACCGGCCGCTTCCGCTGCGGCTAACAAGGCGCCATTTTTCAAGCCCGAAAGCTTGGCATATGCTGCAGTCTTGCAGTCGTGTCCAGGGAAGAGCAACCGGAGCCGTTGATCAACGCATTCGTCAATCAGGATCCGCATCAGACCCGAGCTAAGCGCAGCTCCCGTGACTCTTCAAGGATCTGAACGGCGAGTTCGCGGCTGACGGTGGGGAAGCCTTCCAGAAAATCGCCGAGAGATTCGCCGTTTTCCAGGTACTCGAACATGGTCTTTACCGGGACACGCGTGCCTCGAAAAACTGGTGTCCCGTGCATCACTTCGGGATCGCGCGTGATCGGTTCCTGCATGCCTCGATTGTCGCTCATGTGAGCTTTTCTAAGCTGGTTTCGATTTGGTCTCCAGTTCCGCCGGGGTCGAGCTGCGTACGTGGTCGGCTGGATCGATCTGTTAGGCCTCCAACGTCAGTTTTTGGGTATGTACTCTATCACCACAGTGCCGCTCTCAAACCGTTTCACGTCCGACAAACGCAGGTGCATTGTGGGTGCGAACTCCTCAAACAAGTGTGTGCCGTGGCCGAGTACGAAAGGGTGGACAACGATGCAGAGCAAATCGATTAATCGCTGCCCAAATAAAACTCGGTCGAGGGGACCCGTTCCGTATTTCACAATGTCTTTGCCTGGTTGATTCTTAATCTTTCGCACTTCTTCTGCGATATCTCCATGGATAACGCTGGCATTCCAGGACGTCTCTTTGAGAGTCCTCGAGGCTACGTATTTCGGAACGCTGTTCATACGATCCACGAATTCGACCGGTATTCCTTCACCAGTGTTGGCCATCTTTAGATACGCCTTCGATAGTGTTTCGTAGGTCTTTCGGCCAAGCAGCAGTGAATCTGCCGCAAAAAGTTTTCTTTTCTGGTAGGACGCATGTTCCTCATTGGACAAGAAGTAGGGCTGTGCCTCTTGCACAATGTCTGGCGCGTCTATTACGCCGTCGAGACTCATGAACGTCACCTCGACAAGTTTTCTCATTGGCGCAGTAACGTTACTCTACGACATGCATTAGTGCCGTGCGCATCCACAGGCCGTCTCGTTCTTACCACCGCTTTCAGACTGGTCGTAAATCTTTGCCCAATCCACAAGCCCTCGAGCGTACTCCTCGCGGCCCTTTGGCAGCACGTCGAAAAATCCGTAGATACCCATGAACTGCTCACTCCCGCGCCCGAACGTGCCGTAAGTGCGGAAGATTTCACCTTGCGCGTTCTTGTAGAAGATGCTGTGCCCGGAAAGCGTGTAGGTCTCGGGTCCGAGCTTCGTTTCGCGGAAGTTATAGATCGTCTTTCCCGCCTTCACTTCCTCTGCCCGAAAAGAGACATGGAAATCATAATTGAAATCCGATTTGAAAGAAGATACCCAACAGAACTTCCAGTCCATCCGCTTGCGCACCACTTCGATCTGGTCAATTGGAGCGCGTGACACCGCAACATACGACATGTCGTGGTTTTCAAAATAAGGCAGAAGGCCATCTATGTGATTGGACTCGAGCGTGCAGCCCTCGCATTGCCATTCCTGATCGGGCTCCATCATGAAGTGTTTGACGAAGAGCTGCTTGTGCTGCTTGAACAAATCAGCGAGCGTGCAGTCCCCCTGCAGAGAAGTGAAGGTGTAGTTCTTTTCGACCTTCACCCATGGCAGTGCACGTATCTCGGCCGCGAGCGCATCGCCATCTCGGACGTACTGCTTCTCCTTCTCCATCAACTCCAATCGCCGCTTCAGCCATTCTTCATGGGACACAACGGAATGATGTTCGACGGCTTCTTCATGCTGCCGCTTCCGCTCTGTAATCGCAGCTACTGCCTTGGAATCCTTTGTCTCGTCCATCGTCACGAAACCTCCTGGATGTTAAACGGTTACCACGCGTCCGCCACTTTCTCAATACCAACGGATTTTTCTTGAACTGAATCTCCCAATGTTTGCTCCAGGTTTGTCCTTCATCGATGGACCTCTGACTGACCCAATGGGCTGAAATCGGCGTGATCCTGGACCACGTCAATCGAGACAAGACGTGCTGGCCGTTGTGGTTTTTCCAAGCGCCGCACAGATCGATCGTATCGCCCTCGAAGCGTCCTCGCCATACGACAAAGTGGCCTGGCTCCAGAGAGTCCGTCCAAGTGTGTTCCCATTCCCCACTCTGTCGATTGAACGCTCGTAAGCCCAGCCCCTTGATGAGCGATCCGCAATATGGACCTTCAAATCGTTCGACGGATACGCATCCATCAAGCTCCTTCGTAGCCATGAGACTACCAGGCCCTTCACGCCATATCCCGTCCGGCGACTCGGACCAGCAGAGCGCATCCCATTCGCCCTCCAGGAAATCGAAGCGCTTCATCTCCTTCGACAACTCAGCGTCACCATCCATCTTGGCCGTTTCTTCGAAAATCAAGGCACCGTACTCTCAATCACAGGCTCAATGCTAGCCTTGGCGGTGGATCGCGCAAATGGCCACAAAGCGAATTTATAATATGGCCACTGGAGGCAGGTTTGAAGCGCGTCGCCGCAACTTTTGTTCCACCCATCGCTATTGACCGTCGCGCTTCCTCGCCAATGCACCGGCAAATCTTTGAGTGGTTCCAAAGCGCAATCGTTGAAGGCCGGATGCGTCCAGGCGGTCGCGTCCCTTCGAGCAGAGGGCTTGCGGCGGAACTTGGAGTCTCACGCATTCCGGTAGTGAATGCGTACGAACAGCTGCATGCCGAGGGCTATTTCGAGACTTTCGTCGGAGTCGGCACTCGTGTCGCAAGGTCTATTCCGAGCGAATCCCTCAAGATCACAAAAGTACGACAGACAAGAATTTCCGGAGGGCATGCCGCGAATGCCGTGCCGCGAAAACTTTCACATCGAGCTTCCTTGTGGAACAAGTCACCGGCTCAACCTTGGCTCAACGCGCTCGGCGCCTTTCGCGTTAGCCTCCCCGCCCTTGATCACTTTCCAGTAAACATTTGGTCAAAGGTGGTTGCGCGTCATTCGAGAGCAGTTTCGCGAACCATGCTCGCCTATGGCGATGCGAAGGGATTTGGGCCACTGCGTGAAGCTATCGCGGAATACGTCAGGACAGTACGAGGGGTTCGGTGCGAGGCCTCGCAGATTCTGGTGACCACGGGCTCACAGCAGGGTTTGCAGATCGCATCCCAGGTGCTATTAGACCCTAAGGATCGGGTCTGCATGGAAGAACCTGGCTACCCGGGCGCACGGCAGGCTTTTGCGATGGCTGACGCCCAAATAATCCCAATCAAGACCGACGCCGAAGGCATCGTCGTTTCTGAACTGGCACGGAAACGAAAACGCCCAAAGCTGGTCTACGTGACGCCTTCGCACCAGTACCCAATGGGTATGACGATGAGCGCCGCGCGTCGCATGGAACTCCTCAATTGGGCGGCTGGCAATGGCACATGGATCATTGAAGATGACTACGACAGCGAATACCGGTTCGACAGTAGACCGATTGCGTCGTTACAAGGTCTGGATTTAGATGCGCGTGTTCTCTATATGGGAACCTTCAGCAAAGTGATGTCCCCTGCGTTGCGTTTGGGTTATCTTGTGCTTCCCAAAGATCTCGTCCCAGTCTGCACAGCAGCGAGAGATTGCATGGATATCTTTTCTCCTACATTGACTCAAGCAGTGATGGCAGAATTTATTCGGGAAGGACACTTCGCGCGACATCTTCGCCGAATGCGGATGCTCTACATGGAGCGGCGAAAGGCGCTGGTCAATGCCTTACAGAGCAGTTTACGAGACTCGGTCGAGATCGCCGGTGCTGAGGCAGGCATGCATCTCGTAATATTGTTGCGTCCCGGAGTCAACGATTTGGCGGTATCGTACGAGGCAGCACGTAGAGGAGTATCAGCCATGCCGCTATCTTCGTGCCGCATAAGTTCAGGAGAGCGAGGCGGTCTGGTTCTGGGCTACGGGGGTGTCAATATCGAAGGTATACAGGACGGCGTGCGCAAGCTGCGGGCCTGCATCGAATCAAAGGAAAGCACGACGACGCGTTTGGTCTGATCCTTGCGATCGTGAAGAGGATTTTGGCTGTGACTCTGGCCCGACTGCCCAGACGAGTGGCAGGCGCTAACGCGCGAAAGTGGACATTGTCCTCAAATCAAAATTCGCGGATTCTGATGTAGACCTGCTTCAGTTGGAAGGGTAATGAACAATTCTCGAAAAGTTCGCGAAGTCACGCTATCCGTCTTTCTCTTCGCGAACGTAGCGGCTGTGATTCAAGCGCAAACGCCAGCAGTTCCAGCGACCGCACCCGTCCCGGCGCAACACGACGGGCAGCATGATTTCGATTTTGAGATCGGGACCTGGAGGACGCACTTGAAAGTGCTGCGTCACCCTCTGAAGGGAGCCGCCACCTGGGTCGAGTATGAAGGAACCAGCGTGGTGCACAGCATTTGGGAAGGCCGCGCAAACATGGTGGAACTGGAAGTGGATGGCCCGACCGGCCATCTTGAAGCTATCAATCTCCGGCTTTACAACCCTACGGCTCATCAGTGGAGTCTGAACTTCGCAAACGCTACGCAAGGGACGATGAGCGTGCCGACCGTGGGTGAATTTAAAAATGGACGCGGAGAATTCTACGACCAGGAAGCCGTCAATGGACGGATGATACTTGTCCGCAACGTTTGGTCAGGTATTACCGCAAGTAGTTGTCATTTTGAACAGGCCTTCTCGGACGACGGCGGAAGGACTTGGGAAACCAACTGGATTGCTGATGACACGAGAATCTCGAACACCAAAGCCACGCCGGCCTGTTGGTAAGTCACGACTTCCCGGGCTGGGCTACCGGCGACGTAAGCGTCGGCCGCCACGGCTATATACGGGCGTGCATACGTTGAGGAATGAAGATGGTGAATACCGCAC
>CAVTXN010000018.1:0-215573 GCA_963738555.1 Terriglobia bacterium | reverse complement strand
GGCAGAATCAAAAAGCGGCTATTGTACGCCAGTAAATGCAGATTGCGTTTGCGAACTTCGGCGCTCCACTCGATGAAACCATCGCGGCTTGCCAGATGCCGCACTGCCGAGGACCAGGCCAGGCAAGCGATCGCTTGCCCATTGGCGCATACCAAATACTTCAGGTGCTCACCTACCGGTTGTTCATAGCCGAGGTAGTGATATTGCTCCATCAGACTGTTGAACAGCGGCTCCTGCGGTGTGCGCCGCACTTGCTGAAACTCTAACGGCATTAACTCGTACAACGGCCCGCGTACCGGAGTGTTGTCAGGTACCACTGGTTCCGGACGCTCCCATCCTTGGGCTGGTTCTGCGACGGGCGCCGTGCGGGCGGTAACTCAATTTCGCCTGCGCGATCCAGCAGCAACAGCAGTCCCCGGCACACCATGTCGCGCAACGCACCGTTGGCTTGCTTCCATTGCCACAGCTCACAAAGCTTGCGCGACAATGCACAGCGGCTTAACTCCGGATGATCGGCAATGAACTGCTGTAGAAAAAGGATCTCGTTACGGCTGATATTGCGTCCGCGATAACGATACTCGACCGGCACAGCAGCAGTGTGACAGAAAACCGTTTAGAACGCAAGCCCCTCGATGCAAGGTTTTTGGAGGAGTTTTCTTTAGCTCACTCTTCGCCACATGGGTGCTGCTTGTGTGTCGGGATTGCCGGCGGCCACGAGTAACTGCGCTTGATAAGCTTCCAATACACGTGCTGGCCCACTGCCGCTCGGCCACCAGACGAAACGCCCTTTGGATAAGCGTTTTGTGCCAGCACGAATCCCTGGCCATCGTACTGTAATAACTTAATCGCCGTCGCGCGGCGGCTTCAAAAGACAAACAGGCAGCCGGAAAATGGATCGGCTGACAGTTTCTCGCGGCATAACCTGCCAGCCGTCGATCCCTTTCCTCAGATCAACGGCTTCAATCGCGACTAAGATCCTCATCTGCGGGCGCAATCTGCAACATCGCTTATTGGTGCACGAATGCCCGGATCAGGCTGACTAGTTCTGTAGCGGCCACGGCCTTTAACTCCAGCCGCAGCTTGGCGCCTTGCGCCGACTCCACTTCCACCGTGCAGTTGGTAACCGCTTTTGCTCCCGGCGCGCCGCACCAGTCTCCAGACGCCCCGCGCTGTGATGCGCGCGTTCCGTTTGCTTGCCGCCGATTCTCCACTCGCTTCCTCAGGCCGCCATATTCCAGCCGCAACGCCCGCGCTGTGGGATTCACTCCATAGCGCTTGGCCAGCTCCGCTGCCGCCGCCCACAAATCCTCCGGCAACCTCGCGTGCCCGGGCCGAGTATTCCGGAACTCTTCAAAACGGCGCCGGAGCTGTTCCAGTTCGTTCGCAACATCAGTGGCTGATTCAGGTGCCATCGCCAGCGGATCTCCTCACCCTCGCTCGACCTTACCAGGAAACCTCATCCTATTTCATGCAAGCTTGCCGAAAACTTATCTACCGCCCCGCCGGCGAAGTAATTAACGCGCGCGAGTACGAAATCGCGGAGACACGATCCGATCGGATCGTGAAGGAGTTCATCGCGCAGCATCACTATCTCCAGACAACCCCTCCTGCGCGATTTCGCTTCTGCCTATACAAGGGCGAGCAGTTGGTGGGAGTGGCAGTGTTTGCTCATCCAACAAACGATCGGACGATCACCGACATGTTTGGTTGCGCCGCCAAGGAGGGAGGAGAACTGTCACGGCTCGTTTTGCTGGATGAAGTTCCGGAGAATGGTGAGAGTTTCTTCAAGAAGAATCCGGAAACCAAAAACGTCCGTTCCTGGTTCGTTCGTGCTGAATCCATTCGCAAGCTCGATCGTGCCGAGAAAGCCGTTGAAGATGCCGGCGTGGATGACGTTCCCTTTTGATCCCGTGCAGAGAGCGGCTCCACGCCGCTCTCCTTTATTACTTGCCCATCGCTGAATAGAAAGAAGGTGTTGGCGCGGCGGGTTTAGCCTTGGCTCGCGTCCTGAGCGAATACTTCATACGATGAACAAGCCACCGCTGCGATTCAGAACCACGTCCTGTCTTTGTCAAATTGGGGTGGCCCAAAATTGGCCTATGCGACAGGTTTACTTCGACGCGCCGCGTTGTAAATGAAGGACATTCGGACTCGTGACCATTTGCCTCCGGAATAGAAGGTCGCTGGTTCGAGTCCAGCCGGGCGCGCCAACTTCTTCACCCAGCAGTACTTGAGCGCGTCAGTGTCGACTGACGACGTTTCCCAACAGCAAATGATCTAGCCGACGTCGTTCAACCGCTTTTGGAAAAAAGAACTCCAGCACTTTCCGATAACTAAGCTTCTGCGGGTCAAAAACGCCCGTCGGTCGCTTCGGCGTGCGTTCCGTGATTGCGGTAGGTTGCCTGGGCATCAGCAAGTCGCCGATTCGCGAGGCTCATTGGTACATCGCCGCCCGTGTATCCGACACCGGTTGAAATGACCGCCCGGATACCGGCGTATCAAATCCTGCATACCCCAGAAGCAGCCGCCCGCAAGAATGGCAGTTTCAGTGGACATGTTATTTCTTCACTCCTTCTTCTGACGTTTGGAGCAGTTGCCTGTAGCTGCCGTAACCTTCGCTCTCGAGCCGGTCGACAGGAATGAAGCGTAGCGAAGCGGAATTAATGCAAGAGCGCAAGCCGCCGCTTTTCCGAGGGCCATCGGGAAATACATGGCCTAGATGACTATCACCAGAACTCGACCGAACCTCGGTCCGGAGCATGCCATGGCTGATATCGCGCTTCTCAACGATATTTTCAGCGTCGACCGGCTTGGTAAAACTCGGCCAACCACAGTCACTGTCGAACTTATCCAGCGAAGTAATCAAGGGTTCACCCGAAACCACGTCCACGTAGAGACCTGGTACTTTGTTGTTCCAATAGAGGGTCTTGAAAGGGGTGTTCCGTCCCGTTACGCTGCGTCACCTCGTACTGCTCTGGAGAAAGTTGTGAGATAGCTTCTGGAGTTTTGAGATAGTTCGGCATTGTGCTCGCCCAGTTCCATTGGATTCCGGCGCGCTGAGTTGGTTGCAGCAGCTCGCCAGCCGGTCTCGCTCTGGCAAGCGCGCCAGTCGTTTCTGACACTTATCGCTGCCGGCCACTCTTCCGCAGACAACGCAATATCCTCCTGCTTGAGGAACGCCAATAGATCGGAGTTGATCGTGTCCGCTTGCGTAGTAGGCATGCCGTGCGGGAAGTCCTTGTAGGTTTTCAGGGTTCCGTTCTTCAACAGCTTTGCAGACAGCGGCCCGGCGGCGACATAGGGAACGATCTGGTCATCTTCGCTATGCATAACCAGCACGGGAACGGTGATCTTCTTAAGGTCTTCCGTGAAGTCGGTCTGCGAAAAGGCCACAATGCCGTCATAATGCGCCTTAGCGCCCCCCATCATCCCCTGGCGCCACCAATTTTGGATGACGGCCTCCGAGGCTTTCGCACCCGGTCGGTTGTATCCGTAGAAAGGCCCCGCCGCCACGTCGCGATAGAATTGCGAACGATTGGCGGCGAGCTGCGCCTGCAGATCGTCAAACGCTTCCTTGGGAAGGCCGAGCGGATTGGCCGGGGTTTTCACCATGAGCGGCGGTACCGCGCTTATCAGCGCTGCCTTAGCGACTCGGCTTTCGCCATGTCGGCCCAGATAGCGCGTCACCTCGCCGCCGGTGGAATGGCCGACATGAATGGCGTTTTTCAGGTCGAGATGCGCCGTAAGTGCGGCCAGGTCATCGGCATAATGATCCATATCGTGGCCATCACCGGTCTGCGTGGAGCGACCATGGCCACGACGATCATGGGCGATCACGCGATAACCCTGACGCAAAAAGAACAATAACTGTGCGTCCCAATCGTCGGCCGATAGCGGCCATCCATGGCTGAACACAATTGGCTGGCCCGAACCCCAGTCCTTGTAGAACTCTCGATGCCGTCCTTCGTGGTGATGGTGGGCATGTGCGGCTCCTTTGGGCAAATCTACGAGCGTAGCCATTACATCACGCCCGCGGGTCGGCGTCGAGAACCTTAATCTACGAGACCGCAGTGAGGGCGCCTATTCTACTATTCGCAGGTAAAGCCCAATCGCGCAGGGGCGGTTATCTCTAAACGGTGCTACTGTTAGAGCCCGAGAACGCCACGAGCGGGACTCGTGGAAGCAATTTACGTCACGCATTTCCCGGTTCGCGTAGCGTCCGCTCTCTACGCAGCCGTTTCAGGTCGAATCAGGAGGCATCATGATCAAGCGGAATCTCGTCATCCTCGCGCTCGGCCTCGGGCTCGCATTTGCTGCCGCGGCACAACCTTCGCTGCCCTCACATTTAAATCGCAGACCATCGCCACCCCGGAAGGCGCAGACATTTTCGTCCGCCATGGTGGTTCCGGACCGGTTGTGGTCCTTCTCCACGGCTACGCCGAAACCAGCGATTCCTGGGGTCCGCTCGCCGCCGTGCTCGCCAAGAGCTACACCGTCATCGTGCCGGACTTGCGCGGCATCGGACGCTCGTCTCGTCCGGCTGCAGGTTATGACAAGAAGACGCAGGCCGCGGATATCCGGGCGGTCGTCACTGCGCTCGGCTACGACCGGGCGTCCGTGGTTTCGCACGACATCGGCATCATGGTCGCGTACGCTTATGCGTCGCGCTACCCGGATAAAGTGGAACGACTCGTCGTTATGGACGCGCCGATCCCGGGCATCGCGCCTTGGAATGACATCGTGCGAAATCTGCACTGTGGCATTTCTCGTTCCATGGCCCCGATGCCGAGCGCCTGGTGCAAGGCCGCGAGCGAATCTATCTGGATCGCATCTGGAATGCCTTCACGGGCGACCCAAACCAGCCCGATGAGGCGACCCGAGCATTCTACGCGGCGCATACGCTCAGCCTGGCGCGATGCGAGCAGGTTTCGCACAGTTCACCGCCTTCTCACAAGACGTGGAAGACAACAGGATCTTTCAGCGAACAACGTTGACCATGCCCGTACTTGCTGTTGGTGGGGAGAAATCGTTTGGCGCGACCGAGGCGGTCGTCATGCGCAACGTAGCGACGAATGTGCGCGAAGCAGTAGTCCCCGGCGCCGGACATTGGCTGATGGAGGAGAGCCCCGCGTATACCATTGCGCTGATTCAGGACTTTCTTCAGGATCGGCTTCCGCCGTCACCCCCGCCCGTTCTTTCCGCCGGTGAGCGGCGCGTCACACCGGCCGAATTCGCGTTTCCCAAGGTGCGCCAGGAACTGGCACTTCGGGAGTCTCCGGCATCCGAACCGTTGTGCTGAAGGGCGACCCGGACCGCGATGGTCTTTATACGATCATGCTGCGGATTCCGGCGCACACGCGCATTGCTGCTCACGAACATATGGACGATCGTGTCGCAACTGTTGTCTCCGGCACCTGGTACATCGGCTACGGCGACTCGTTCAACAGCGCGGCGCTGAAGCCGCTTCCGCCGGCAGCTTTTACACGGAGCCATCGCATCGGGCGCATTTTGCTGAGACGCGCGAGGAAGCTGTCTCGTGCAGATCACCGGAGTCGGATCGGCTTCGACGCGCTATATCGATCCCGCTTCGGAACCGCAACATGCCCATTAGGTTTTTCGCGGCGCCTATCACTCAGCCGGTTATCGTCGGGTTGTTTCTGCCTTTTTCAGATCAATGAGGAATACTGCACTGAATGACCCTGCAACCGACAATGCGACTGCAATCCACAGCAGCGTGCGATAACCCGCGACAAACGATTCATTAATCGCTTTGCGAGCCTTCGGTGTTCGTTATTTGAATGGCGGCGAGCTTCGATCGTTGCGAATCGATCTGCTGGCGGATTTCGGATGGCACAGAAAGGCTACTCAAGCGTCTGTCGAGATCTCGATTAAAGACTGTGATCAACACGAAACCAAGAATGGCGATTGCCAGCAGCCCCGCGATTCGCGAAACCGCGTTGTTGATGCCTGAGGCAGCTCCCGCGTGGTTCTGAGAAACGGAGTCCATCACCGTGGTGGTGAGTGGGGCGACGCTTACGGCCATTCCCAATCCAAGGACCACCACCGCCGGGAAAAACGTCTTCCAATAACTCCCGCCAATGCCAGGCATTGCAAATAGCGCGAAGCCGATCGCCGCAATCAGCGGACCTATTACGAGCGGTGGCTTCGCTCCATAGCGCTGGACTAGCCCACCCGACCAGCGCGAGAGCACGAACATCAGCAAAATGAACGGTAGAAGTGCCGCACCCGCTTTGGTAGCGGAATATCCCTGAATTTGAATCAGATTGAGCGGAAAGAAGAAAAGTACACCACTGAGAGCGGTATAGAGAAACAGGGTGAGTAAGTTGGCGCCGCTGAAGTTGCGCGAGCGAAACAAATCGAAGGAAAGCATCGGCGCCGGCGAGCGTCGTTCGACGAAAAAGAAAGACAGCAGAGCCACAATTCCGACCGGCGCGGCGACCGCGGCGTGAACCGGTTCGATAAGAGCGAATACGATGCCGCCTAATCCACACGTGGCGAGCAGCGCGCCCATCCAATCGACCCTCTGATGAGCCTGTTCTGGATTGCGACTTTCGGGAACGCGCAGTAAGGTGAGCGCGAGAACGACCACACCAATCGGCAGATTGATGAAGAACACCCAGCGCCAAGATCCATGTTCTACGAGCCACCCGCCGAGAACAGGCCCGATCGCCGCAGTGATAGCCGTGAAGCCGGACCAAGTCCCCATCGCACGTCCGCGTTCTTCAACCGGAAATGAGGAACTATCAAGGCAGACTTCCGGGAACGAGCAGCGCGCCGCCTACACCTTGTAGTGCGCGCGCGGCTATCAGTTGCTGTACGTTGGGCGCAACGCCACACCAGGCGGAAGCAAGAGCGAACAAGACAACACCGACCGCGAAATCTTTCGGCGGCCATACAGATCGCCGAGCGAGCCGCCAGCCAAGAGAAGAGCCGCCAAAAAAAGCGCTAGCTTTCGACGACCCATTGAACATCCGAGACCGTTGCTCCCAAAGCCGTCTGCAACGCGGGAAGCGCGACATTCACCACCGTTCCATCGACGAAAGCCACACCGATCCAAGTATGCTGGCAGCGAGCACCCAAGGTCCGAAGCTTAGGATGACGGATTAGGCGAGGCGGCCAGGATCGCTGCTTCGTCACACGGAGGTTTAGCGATGTGGGCCATTGCCTATTCTCCGTGAGACATTCGAGCTAACGAGAGATCTCCGGGTCTAACTGGATTTGACTGATATGACCACTCATCTCGCGTGGAGCGGATCGTTGTGAAACTTGGCCGCGGCGCGAATCGTAAGCACAACGAACAGCAATAACACGACGAGTTGACTCACCTTGAAGGGTGCCTCGGACTGTGTCGGTGCGAGCGCTTTTAGTGCCGGTATCTTTTCGAACATCTGTACCACCAGGACAAAGACGTTGAAATAGAGTGCGATCAAAGCCGTGATCACGTACGTTCTGCACCAGCCGCCGACAAGATGAAAACGATAACGCGCGAGAAGCGCTATTCCCAGAACAATCAGCGACAAAACGCCTTTCGCATGCGAGGGCAGGAAACGATGGACCGGAAAGAAGAAGCCGCTCACACTGGTGGCCACCGTAGTGGTCAGAAAAACAGTATTCCAGCTACTAGACCATTTGGAGGCCAGCAAGCCGTACAAACGACGAAAGCCGGAGCCTATGCCGACCAGGCTCAATGCGACGTGAAAGAGAGTGAATACAGTCAGAAGCATGATCTTCTCCTTCGGCCCACAAGTGAACCGGTTGGTAAATGCGCTATTCAGTCGCGAGATATAGCCCGAGCAAGTATCTTCAAAGGTAGCTGATTGTGATACGGGTTGTCACAACAATTTATCTTTCCGCACATCGGAGCTTCCATGTCTGTTTTTTCCAGAAGCAATCGTTTCACGCTTAAACTGCTGCTGTGTATTGTCTTGTTAATCGTTCTTCGCATTTGCTGCTTCTTCGGAAAGTAAGCTGGCCTCCCAAAAGACGTTGCAGTAGGCGCCAGTACGATTCGACTCACGTCTATGTCTCCGAACAGGACATCGATGCCTTCGTCACCAGTTTTATCGCTACCTTCGGCGGGCATGCCTTTAAGATGATGCCACCAATGTCCTTCCCGTCCCGAGCAGCGCTCAAACCCAATACGTGCCACGCCCGTCGGAATGCTTTCAGTATTTGCCTTTACCACACCGATCCCCTTTCCTTTTGGCCAGGAGCGCACGGGCTACCTCGTAGTCAATATGAATGACGCCATCAAGGCGGCCCGTGATTCGGGAGCAGAGGTGATCGTTGAACCCTTCAGAGACCCGATCGGAATGGACTCGGTAATCCAGTGGGATGGCGGCGTGAAAATGCAACTCTACTGGCACTTCAGCGCCCCGTCGCAACCCCCACTCTCAACCGTACCGGATAATCGTGTCTATCTTTCGCGGGACCGCGCCGACGTTTTCGAACATCAATTTACGCGATTTGCACACGGAACGGTTCTTTCCGATAACAAGCGAGCAGAGGCTGGTGAAGTCGGCCGTCCCGGTCAAACGTACCGCAGGATTCAAATCACCTCCCGCTTTGGAAGTATGCTGGTCCTCGTAACTGACGGGCATCTTCCATTCCCGTTCGGACACGAACTGATGGGTTATGAGATAAATCTGGCAAGCTCGTCTGTGCGGGCCTTCAAATCCTCTACATCAAAAACGCCTTCCGCAAACCGCCGAAAGAAGCGTGGCATGCCATTTTCCAAAATTTTGCCGCGCGGGCTCAACAGGTCGGCATCGGGCAGCAGCGCCTTGCCCAGCGGTAACAGGTCGTCTTCGTTTCCCCCAGTCCCATGCAGCAGGAGCAGCGTGACATCCGAATGAGTATCTGGCGCGGGCACAAAATGATGAATAAAATCCAAGTCGCCGGTCTGCACAGCGATTCCTCACCGCGTTCGCGCGGGAATGTTAACCTTCGGCAATATCTGTTCTAGATCCGCTCGCGCTGGCTCAAGCCACGAGGGCAGGACCAGGTGAGAGCCAAGCTGATCCAGCGGTTCATCGACCGTGAATCCCGGGGGATCTGTCGCAATCTCGAAGAGCACACCACCGG
Source organism: Terriglobia bacterium (assembly GCA_963738555.1). Taxonomy (GTDB): domain Bacteria; phylum Acidobacteriota; class Terriglobia; order Bryobacterales; family Bryobacteraceae; genus Bog-105. The sequence continues at coordinate 206,468 of CAVTXN010000018.1, read as the reverse complement.
GTTCCCGGAAATAGATGGAATGGAAGTAGGTTCGGTCTATCACGGGCGTAACGTTGTATTTCAGCTCGCCGAGCATATCCCTCCACGAAACTTGCTCTGTGTCAGTTGGTGTGCGCCACGCGATGTGATGAATAGTTCCCACGGCAACGCGGCCCGGTTTCGCGCTCGGAACACAAACGAGGTCGACCAAAGCGCTCGGCTCTCCTGAACCGACAGCATAGCGGAAACGGTTTCTCAGCTGATGGACTTGCCGGAAGCCCAAAGTATCTGTCAACAAGCATGCAGTTTGTTCGTATCGCTCTTCTGACAACGTGACATGATGAAAACCGCGAATTGCGAATTCCACCGGCACGCCTCCGCCGCTCCACGTTCGGTCAGGATTCGCAGCGGCGGTGCTCACCAGCTCGATCTGTAATCCATCCCCATCGGCGAACGAAACAAGCGGCTCATCAAACGCCGATTCTGCTTCCTTAAAGTCGATTCGATGCTCGCCGAGCCGCTGTTTCCAGTACTTCAGCGAATTTTCCGGAATGGTGAATGAGGTAGTTGTGACTTGCCCTGTTCCGATGCGTCCCTTCATTGCGCCCGGCCACGGAAAGAATGTCAGAATCGTACCGGGATGGCCCTGCCCATCGCCGTAATAGAGGTGATACGTGGTCGGATCATCGTAGTTGATTGTGAGCTTGATTAGTCGTAATCCAAGTACGCCAGAGTAGAAGTCGAGATTTTGCTGCGGATCTCCCGCAATAGCTGTGACATGATGGAGCCCTAGAATATCCGCCAAAATAGCCTCGCTTCGTCAGACGCAAAGGACCGCTGTCGGCCACCGTCTCTTCGGTGCAAACTACTCGATGATTACTTCAATTGTCGGCTGTGCCCGCTCAACGAAGACGGAATGGCCGAACCGAGCGCAGCGTCTGAACATCTGAAAAAATAGAGCAACATGGGACAGACCGGAGAACAGATGAAACCAGATCCCTCCACTCGTGAGCTCTGGCCGCCTCTGCCCTGGGAAGATTGGAAAGACACAGCCGCAACCCTTCACATGTGGATGCAGATCGTCGGTAAGACACGTCTGGCATTTACTCCGCTAGAGAACCACTGGTGGAATGTGCCTCTCTACGTAACGCCGCGCGGCTTATCAACCTCGACCATCCCTTATCACGACGCTCTCTTCGATGTCGAGCTCGACTTTGTAGATCACCAGCTGCATGTTCGGGTCACTTCTGGCGGGAGCAAGTCGGTTGCGCTTCGGGCACAATCGGTCGCAGCGTTCTACGGGGAATATCTTGACCTTCTTCGATCTTTCGGCATTGATGCAAAGATCAACCCGAAGCCGGTCGAGATCGCCGATCCGATTCCTTTTCCAGAAGACCACCAGCACGCTTCCTATGACAAGGATTCTGTTTATCGCTTTTGGCGTATACTGCAACGCTGCGATACGCTATTCAAGCGTTTTCGCGCGCGCTTTATTGGCAAGTCGAGTCCGGTGCATTTCTTTTGGGGCAGCTTCGATTTGGCTGTGACTCGATTCTCTGGCAGACCAGCGCCTCCTCGCCCTGGCGCCGACGCCATTACGCGCGAGGCCTACTCGCATGAGGTCATCAGCGCCGGCTTCTGGCCCGGCAATGGCGGATTCGGAGCGCCAGCGTTCTACTGTTATGCTGCGCCGCAACCTGTTGAATTTGAGAAGGAAGAGGTTCGCCCACCTCAGGCTTTCTATAGCACTGAGCTTCAAGAATTCATCCTGAAGTACGACGACGTACGTCGAGCGAATTTGCCGGATGATGCTGTCCTCGAATTTCTACAAAGCTCGTATGAAGCCGGAGCCAAACTGGCAGATTGGAACCGTGCCGCCCTGGAGCGCTCTCCCGCCCCAGCAGACGGAGCTACGTGAGCATTCAGACGGCAGGGAGCCGATATCTTATCGCCGTCAGAGAGATAGGCTTGCTCATTATTATGCCGGCGTGGATGACGTTCCCTTTTGATCGCGTGCGGAGAGCGGCCCCGCGCCGCTCTCCTTGATTGGTTGCGGATCGCTGGCCTGAAAAGAGGCCGTGGCTCGGGAGCCGACTCGGGTTAGGGTAGTAGCGAGGCACTGAAACGGAGCTTGTTCGGCAGAGATGTTATACGCTCGGCCAGCTTTGCTGCGATTCTGAGCTACATGGCATCTTTGTTAAATCGGGTGGCCAAAATTGGTTTGAAGTATTAAATCGCGTATTGCGCTATAGCAAGCAAAGATCTACGCCTCGTGACCGTTTGCCTCCGGGCAGAAGGTCGCTGGTTCGAGGCCAGCCGGGCGCGCCAACTCATTCACATCGAGATAGTTACCTCGCTTTCAATCGTCGTTGATGTTTGGTTGCGGCAAACGGCCTAGCCGACCTATTGATATGAGTCTCTGTCAAGATGTCTCATGCCCGTCCGGCTTGCGGTGAACGTAAACACAAGCTCGCTACGCAAGATCTTCAGACGGAAAGGCAGTTACAGGAGTCGACCGCTGACCTTTGAATAATGTGATGTGGTCGGTGATTCGCTCGATTTGTGTCTGAGTTATCTGTTCGAAATCACTTGTACATGCCGGCGTCGCTTAATCTCATTCGGCGAGTGAACTTCAGGGCATTAATCCGTTTTGAACTCGAGCCGTCGGTAAGGTATTTGAAAGAGCCGATTTTGCAGGAAGGCCATAGCTCTTGTTTTCCCTCGTCGCAAGCCTTGCTTCGAGCACTGCTCCTTCTGTCTTTTCAAGCGAGACAGATATCGAGCTTCTGGAGGTGCGGCGTACGATCGGGTCGACGAGCCAGCGAAGCGCTCCGGGAACATCTCGGCTAAGAACAATCGCTTCCAACTCAACGTACACCCCGCCGTCGCGCTGTTCAACTCTGGAGATGCTGTACAGCAGCCAGATTAAACAGCGGCCTGTGTTTGCAGGCGCTTCGTGTTCATCGGCCAGACCGTAGTTCTCGACTTCATGAACGCGAGTGGTGTCAGAGACGCTGTACCACTTCTTTTCGTCCAGTCGTTTATATCTGCCCTGGAAATCTGCATCGAGCGCAAACTTGGCGACGACCGCTTTGTTCAACATGCGAAGTGAGAATGCGTCGTCTGTGTCGGTATTGCAAAGCAGTCGGGATTCTGTGACGTTCGGGCGTAGAAGTCTTTGTATTTGCCGTAATCACGCACCACAGAGAGAACTTCCTCCAAACGAGCCGCATCACTCGCGAGAAATGCAACTAAGTTGCCGACGTCGGCAGGGTTTCCGAATCGCGTTCACGAACCCGAAGGCTAATTGCAGAACGTCCGCGATGTTGTCACTCGAAATTCTTAAGTGGCGTCGGGGTTCGGGAATGGCGCCGCCAACGATCCCCGTCGGGCGCTTCAGCCCTGCAGCGCTGACTATCGGACAATCGATTCCCTTGGGCCAGCCTCCATTCGGGCTTGTGACCTTTACAGGTGCTCCACAGATTACGAATTTCGACGAGGGGACTGGGCGCATCGACTACAACATCTCGAACAGCCAGCGTCTGATGTTCAGATCCTTTATCAAGCTTTTTGCCACGTGCCCGATTCGCCAGAAACCCGAACTGCCGGATGCGCATGGTGAGGCCTCCAGGAACGAGCGAAGTGCCGCCTTCTGCGCCGGCTCCCGGTCATATTTAGGAGCGATCTCTCGGGCAGCAATTGTTCGTCCTGGCTTTATACCGCCAGTCTTGGACCCATGCGCGGCTAAGCGCTCTACCATCCGTTTGGCTGCACGTTTTTCTTTTGCGGCTGCACTAAAGAACTGATCTACCATCCACGATACGATCTGGCTCACCACAAGAGCGCGAAGCGCGAGGAATCAGACAATACCGGCCATGAGGGTTGTCAGGTTGAGCGCGATTAACCAAACCAATCCTTGCATGACCACCTGGCCGGACCCACACGAATCATGCCCTACCTTCTGGGACCAACCTGGAAAATAAGCACGCAGCGGCGAAAGTAGGTCTCGTGTGCGCGTTGCGGACAATCTGCGGAAAGGAAATCCCTAAGGTCGGTCAGGAGCTTCCCGCCCGTAACGGTCGATCAGACGGTTACCCGGGAGCGGCCGTGACGCCACACACGTAAACTCACCTCTAGCACAACCAAGTCTGCGGCGCAGACTTGCCAGCGTGACGCCATAATACGACGGTTCGACTGCTCAATCGCGTCGGCAATCTCGCGGTCTTCGCGGCGCCTGTTATAGCCCACACTAGAGAGCCTATCACGACTGATTCGCCCCTTCTTCGCCAATGACTCGTGGTGTTATTCAGGCGCTACTCTCTCTGGAACGTCTTTATCACAGGTGATGACCGCTCTTCATCGCCGCCGTCATCGTACCGTTACGTTGCGCTATCCAGGCGCACCCTGCGAATCCGGCACGAGAAAGTGAGCTCACAACCAAGGTTATAGTAACTAATTCACCCAACGAGTGGCAGGCAAACCGCCAGTTAACAGAACCGCGCGTCCCCGTGCCTCTTGAGCATCGTCTTCCGGTTCCTCCTCCAGATCGTCCCGCTCATTCAAAGTGTCCAGTTCCAGCTCGTCGAAATCGCCCAGATCATCCGAGCCCGGTGCCGCGCCACAGGCTGGACAGACCAACTGGGACGAGTTGAGCGGGTCCAGCGGAAAGCCGCAGTCCGAGCATCGCATCCAGTTTCTCCTTTCGCCCTCAGTGTAGAGGGCGGCGAATTTTCTTGCAAATACGTCGCCCGAACCGGCCCCAGCTGCCGGATGCGTCCCGTTCTGAGCGATCGCACGGTGCAAAAGCTTCGCTTCGGGGAACCTGGAACGCGGGCAATCCGCGGGTATTCTGCTGCCGGACGGCGGGAGACCTGCTTAGCCCCTTACTAGATCAATTTACGCGGCGCATTCGTCATCCAGGCAACTACCAATACGCGTGGGCGTTTTCGAGAGCAGCCAAACGCGCGCTGCCCTCCGCTCTGTCATATCCGAAGCAGGATCCGCTATTCCACTTTGCTGAACGTATCGTGTTCGGAAGCGGCTTCTACCAGCCGAACATACAGATGGAAAGATTATAGGACGCGTGCATCAGACTGGCACATGCGCTTGACCCGGAGAGAACACGCATAACTCCATATCCCATACCGGTAAAAAGGGTGGACCATAGCTGAACCGGTGCGCGACCCGTATGTGCGAAGGCGAAAAGGACGCCCAGGATCATCACCGTCAAGGGATAGACGATTCCAGGTCGCAAGCCCAGATGACGCATCGCTTTGTGGAGCGCCCGGTACAGTAAGCCGCGAAAAAACAATTCTTCGAGAAGGGGGCCGACGGTTGTGGCCAAAAGCACTAAACGAATGGAGCGCACGGTTCCCAGGGGCTGTCCCAGTGTTCGCGCAACCACCACGATAGCCAGCGCCAGAACAAATCCAGCCGCCAGAGACCCAGCCCAGAATGTACGAGGAGGTGCGATCCAACCGAGGCGCTTCATCCAGGGAGTGGCGCCGAGAACCCGATACCCGTAGTAGCAGAGCGGGACAACCAGAACTGCGCCGATCCATAAACCCAGCGGCCGTGTTGGAGCGCTGAGGGTGTTCCAGACCATTAAAATCGCCAAGGAGAAAAAGAGTTCCGGGCTCTTGTGAATCGTTTGCCAGGATGCACGGCAGAGATGGTAAGCAATGCTCATCGAGAGAGTTCGCGCCGTTGGCTCAGTATAGGCAGAGGTTTGCACAATTCCACGGTTATTGGATACATCGCCTTCGCCCCTGCGCCGCGTTTTGCGCTGTTCTCGTGTACATCACATCAGGCTACGTGGCGGTTCCGGCGGGCGAAGATCGCCCGCAGCGCTGAAAGAATGACGTGTTTGCGTATTTCGGAGAGTCTGCCAAGACAGACCCTTCCAGTTTGGGAGCGCCATCCAAGGCCTGTGTTCCGAGTTTCATAATGCCTCCGGGCATGCCCACCGATATCCGCAATGCGCGCAACGCGCCGGCTCGCCATGGCTGCGCTGGCAATCGGTTGTCTCTTTGGCGGCTCGAATGCGGCCCAGCACAGAGAGCAGCTGCCGTTTTTCGGAATCGGTAAATGGAATCCGGATGCTGCCGTCACGGTATTTGATAATTCCGTACGGAACGTTTGTTTGCAGGGTCTCTTCCACCAGCAGGCAGTAGGCTGCCAGCTGCATCCGGTTGCCAGCATGAGGGTGGCCCGGTCGCGAAATCCGCCCGGATTTGACTTCCACTGGCGCTATCCCTCCCGAGATCCGAACCAGGTAATCGGGCTTACCGGTCAAACCATGGCGGTGAGACACCAGGGCTTTGCTGCCCGGGAGCGCTTCTCCCATATCGGCCGCGACAATCTGAGTGTCGGGCAAACCCGTCGCAAACCATGCACGCCCCCAATCACGAGGAGCAGCAGCCCGAGTAGAAAGAAGAAGATCAGGATCGGCATGGTTCTCGGCCAGCTAGCCGCGTGGCAAGAGATACACCCCGAGCAACGCAAAAATCAGGAGCAGCAATCCGATGAACATGAGAAGGCGAGACCGTGAAACACTCGCACCATGCGCTCGGTGGAACGCGATGCCGGCGTCCCGGCTGGCCTGCACCCGAGCTGACGGCTTCACGCCTTGACGGTTGTAGCGCCAAGCCTTCTCGCAAAACAGAAAGGATCCGATTTCGGACGCTCGAATATATTCTTGCTTTTGCATCAGCAGCCCCTACTGAGAAGTGGAAACGATGCTAGTAAATTGGGCGAGAAACCGTGGCGCGCCCACGCTTGCGTTCGGATTGTCCGGCGACCCGCGGTACGCCCCTTTCCCTCCTATATAGAAAAGGCGGCCGCTGGCCAGGACCGGTTGATTTGGCTTTATGCGGCTGAGCGAACGGGCGACAGGCGAGTCTAAGCTAATCAGGGTCTGCCTGCCCTCTCCTCCTGTTTGTGGCATACGAGCCGTTGAGAAAGCAATTCCTTGTGGTGGTGTACACCGCGGCGTAAACTCGACAAGCACCCAGGACCCGGCCACTTGGAATCTCACCTCGCCCCGCCACGAATCGAAAGCGCCGGAGGAACCGAGAATTGCGGTGAGCTTACTCGCGTAGGCAGCAGGTTCTGGTTTTGGCAGGCCCGCGCGGACAATCGGATTGGGTTCATTTACGGTGCGCATAACATCGGATCGATACGCCTTCACGACCTGGCAGAATTGTTCCTGCTTGTCGCTCACTTCCGGCTTCCAAGGCACACCCGTGCTATCAGTTTTTGCCACGTCGGAAGGCCGACCCGTGTCTCCGAATTCAATAGCCGCAATATCGTGGACTGCGATGGTTTGTACCTGTTCACCAACGGCAAAGCGAACCTGCCTGACATCTCCTCCCATCCAGGTACCATTCAGGACCTGGCCAGATTTCAATCGGAGGGTATCGGCTGATACAAGAATAGGACAGAGGAAGAGGGCAATCGCGCACAAATTACGACCAGATCCGCATGACTTGAGCGCTTGCAAAACAGACGCATCTGCTGCAGAGTAGCCCAGAAACGCAAGAAGCGCAAAAATGGCTTCTGTATGGCGAGGACTTCGCGGCCGGGAATGGGCGCGTACATTGAGCGCGCAATTTCGAACGGTTTATGGGACACTGTGCCAGCATTGTGCGAAAATGGCCCTCCGACGATCACATTCTCTGGCAGTGAAACCAGCTGCAACATGCAGTAAAGGAGTAAAGATGAGGAAGTTGTTTTTTGGTCTGATGCTGGGGCCGACCGTCGGCTTGCTTGCCGGAGACACACTGCTTCTCCAAAATGGACAGACTTTGAGCGGAGTCTTTTTAGGAGGCGACAGCCGAACCCTTCGCTTCGAAACGGGCGATCGTATCCAAACCTACAATGTGGGAGATGTAAAACGCATCGAATTTGGAGACGTCGGCGCTGTGCCGGCGAGTGGTCTTACGAATACGAATTCTCTCAGCGGCTCCCAAGCGACCGCTTCTACAATTCCTGCCGGTACGCAAATCGAGGTCCGGTTGATCGATGCGATCGATTCCAAGAAAGACTCGGTCGGGCAAACGTACCGGGCGAGCCTTGCCCGGCCCTTGCTGTCCGGCGGTCAAATTCTCGCGCCGGCTGGGTCGGACGTCACCTTAGCTTTGGTCGACAAAAACTCTTCCGGGAAGATTACCGGCAAAACATCGCTCGAACTCGAATTGAAGAATCTCCGAATCGAAGGAGAAACCTATGATGCTGCCTCGTCCTCTGTATCAAGAGCCAGTGGGTCGCGCGGAACCAAGTCCGCGGAAGTCATTGGCGGCGCGGCCACTCTGGGTACCTTGATCGGGGCTATCGCAGGCGGTGGAAAGGGAGCCGCCATCGGTGCCCTCTCGGGAGGAGGGGCCGGCGCAGCTACGCAAGTCCTTACTTCGGGTGAACGCGTCCGCATTCCGTCAGAGACTCGGCTGACATTTACATTGAATCAGCCGATTACGATCAAAGCGGTTCGCTGAAGTCACTGTGATGCGGCCTCCCCATCAGGGCTAAATTTGCGCCGTTTTAGACGCCGAATTTCGGCGACCCCTGACCGAGTCTCAAAACGGCGTGCTGGCATTTAGGGAACTTCGCATTTTGTGAATGTAGCGCGCGACGCGGTGATAATATCCTCATGGTTCTTGGGCATGGAAAATATCGTGGCTGGGATCTTAAGGACGTGCCCAGGGACTACGTTGAATGGTTGCGAAATAATAACGGCGAGATCATCGGCGCGATTGAAGTCGAGATTCAAAGACGCAACGGCCGATAGGCGCTCGACACGTTGAATGATGTAAGTGCGCTTCTCGGCAAATCCCTGCACGCATAGACACTAATGGCAACGCGCAAAAACACCTCGTGTAGGCGTTTTCGATCCAACTCCTCTCCAGTACAATGCACGCTCCGACGTGCTGTCCTGTCGTGGTTCGGCACTTACTGCTTGCGGTAGATGATAGTTATGGCTTCGACGTCGCCATTGGGCGAATCAGTTGAACAGTGTCGGTGAGAAGATCGTCGGATACAACAACGCCTCCGTCTCGATCACCACGCCGACCATGCGCATGATGCCTGTGACATGAGTCGGGGAGACTCGGTTTACGGTCACGGTCGCGGGATAAAGGGAGTCCTCCATACGCACCGGATTTCCTTGCCGTCGTAGTTTGCTGCGAACGACATGCGATGCGTTTTCCCGTCGTTTCCTGTGTTGACGTGAGAAATCGGTGTCGACGATGCTTAGGCGTAAAACAATTCTGACCTTCGGCGTGCTTTTTGGTAAGGCGCCTTGGGCGGCGGATCCGCTGATCCGAAAGAATCGCGTAAGAAACAAATTTGACCGACCTCACTCCATTCGATCGATCGGATGCTCCCGCTGCGCGTGTGCGACATGTGCTTGTGAGGAAGATCACGTGGTTACTTGGGCGCCCCGAAAAGGCTGTCTGGGTCCAGATTTGGCGCGAGGATCCAGTGGGCGCCTAGGAGGAGGTTTATAGCCGGCGCGAACTCTGCCGCAAATTCCATGTTTCAGGGATGACCTTGCGGGGGTGGATTCATGCAAGGACGAGGCAGACGGTCGAATCCCAGAGGGTTTCAGGCGCGCAAGGGTCGGGAGTGTCCCCCCAAAAGCTCTCTTGCGCTACCACGCTCAGGACTCCCACTTCACTCGATTTTAACTAGAATATGGAGTATAGTTGGAGTAGATCCATGCCGTCAAAAACCCGGAAAAAGCGGATCGCGGTGCCTTCGACCAAACGGCAGCGAAAGACGAAATTCCAGGCGGACCTCGCACCCGCTGAAGATCGCACCGTGCGCGTGCTCAAGCAGGAGCTGCAGCTTGCAAGCAACACGGATTTCTTCTCCGATGCCGTGGCGCTGTTTCGATGGGCGGTCTCGGAACGGAAGCTGGGGCACCGCATCATAAGTGAGAGCGCGACCGGAGACCGCAAAGTGCTGGTGTTTCCACGTTTGGAGCGTGTCGCTCCAGATCTTGTCCTGCCCCGAGTCGAAATCAAATGGACGGAACGGGAACTGGAGAGCCTTGCCGAACTGGCATCAGCAGAAGAAGCGAATGCCCCGACCGAAGCCCTGCTTCGGGCTTTGCGGGATTGAATGGCCATCACAATCCGACGCCTCGAACAGGAGGACGGAGTTGAGAATTTCGATTGCGGCGATGAACCACTCAACAACTATTTGAGGCGCCACGCCTGGAGCAATCAGGAGAAGAGCTCGATCGGTGTCACGCATGTGGCCGTCGATGAAGGCGCGCCGCGAGCTGTCCTCGGCTACTTCACTCTGGCGATGGCAAGTGTGCCGCGTGATGCTCTCCCGAAGAGGTATGTCCGCGGACTGCCACGATACGACCTGCCGCTGATTCTGCTCGCACGGCTCGCGGTCGATCGGCGGTTTGCTGGTCGGGGCCTCGGGCACGCACTGATTTCAGAAGCCTTTCGTATTAGCTTGCGTGTCTCGGATGAGGTGGGCTGCCGTTGCATCGTCACAGACGCATACCCGGACCGGGTGAGTTGGTACGCGAAATATGGTTTTGTGCCCATACACGGCGCTGCCGGTGCCGGGCCGCAGCGGATGTTTCTGGATATCAGGACCGTGCGGGCGGCAGTCCGGCCCTGATGGTGGCGCGGTGTACAGAAAAGAACAAAGAATGTGGACTACGCGCGAATATCCATCCTGATGGACGAATTAGGCAGTATTGGACGATGCATTTTCGGTCTGGACGAAATTCATAAAAGGGATTGTCGCCCAAGTAATTCGTTGCTATTGGTCGAGCCCTTTAGGGAATCCGTGAAGCGCTGCGGCGAATCGGGCGCGGTTTCGGCGTTGGGGGCGGATGTGTTTTTGGAGACGTCTTCGCATCAGACGCCGAGATGCTGCAAACGCGGGCGGGGCTGCAAGAGCGGATGGTGCGGGCGCTCGAGACCCTAATCATCGCTGGAGTCGGCGAGCTCGACGCCTGCGTCCGTGATCAGCCGCGACTTTGTACACGTTTTGTACACACGACCAGCCATAGTACCGTTTTTATCGTTTTTCTCGCCTAATAGAATCAATAACTTTCGCGCTATCAGTACTAGTGATAGTTCAACTCCCGCCGCCTCCACCAATGAAAAGAACCGGTTCACGTTTTGGGCCAGTCGGATCGCGAATCAGCGGGCTCACTGGCTCGATAATTCTCAATTGCTCGCGGTCGAACCGTGCTTTACAGTTTGCTCAGTTTCGCGAGGCTCTCCAGCCCACCGGATCACGTTTCCCGCGAATCTCTCAAGAGCTGATCTGGCAACCTGCTCCCTGATTCTTGGCATATCCGCGCTGGCGGAAACATTCCATCTGCCCATCTGCGCAATTGCAATTTCGCCGCTCCCAAGTTTTCGAACCACCAAAACCGGTGCACGGACCGGGTCCATGAGCGATGTCCATCGAGGCCCGAAGGTCTCGTATCCTGTATAGAACTGAGTCGTTGCGCGGCTGTGGAGCACGGTGTATGCCAGCTCTCGCCAGTCACTGGAGACGGTCCGAATTGTGCTCGACAAAGTTTCCCCCGGGTTCAGGGTGACGATTGAGCCCGAGAGGGAAGTCAACAGCGGATGATCGTCAGCCAGGTACGCGATGCGATCCCCGGCTCGGAATGAAGCATTCTGTGCAAAAGTGATGCCTTCGAGAAGTATCCCGTTACCGCCAAGTCCTGTGGAGTCCCAGATCAAGAGCTTTCCGCCGCTGCGAACCCAGTTCACAATCTCTGCCTGGTCCTTGACAAAATCAGGGGCGAAGGCATCATAAGCTACCGCGACCTTGGCGCGTGCAAAAAGATTCGGTTCTAGATGATAGCTTTGCGCCGACCATCCGACCTTTTGCCGCTCCTGCTCGACCAGCCAGTGGAAGACTCGACTAGCATCACTCATAGGTCCGTCGACGCCCAGGTACACGACGTCGGCTCCGGTTTCCGAGATCCGTTGTTGATTGCGATAGAAGGCCAACTCCTCACGAAAGGATTTTTCGGTAGTATCCCATCGATAGTAATAGCCGAGATCCGTGGCATGCAGGTATGTTCTGGAGGCTAGTTCATCAAGCGCTGCGTACTGTGCCACGCTTTCTGCGTCAAGTTGAATCATTCGGTCATAATGGACCAATTCACCGGAAGCGTCATAGAGGCCCTTCTCGATCGCTGCTTCGAGCTTCGCTCGATAAAATTTCGCAAGATGAAGTATAGATTGTGCGTCGGTTAGAAAGCGGCCGTACTCGGGATCTGAAACTTTCGTGGCTTGCAGGTCGTTCACGGCGTCTTCAGCCATACTGACCAGCAGCGCACTCAAGCGTACGGGATCGAGAGTGTTCGGCGTTTTCCCATTGGATTTGGCGTCGACCCATTCTTTGACGGACAAAGGTGGCCTTTTACGTGCTTCGCCAATTTGCCCGAATCTCTTCTCGAACAGCTCGAGTGTGAGGTCGTCGAGCGGTCTCGCCAGGTAATCGCCCACGTCCTCCCACCGGTCAGAATGCAAAATGCCGTTGAGCGAGGCTTCCTGGCTGATAGCCAGAGGATGATAGTTCATGTTGAAGACATTCACTATGTTCTGTAAGGCGGGCATGATCGGACCGGTCTTCACGTAGTAGTTGTAAACGGCGGTGCCCGCAGCGGCATCCCCGAAGCGCCGGGCCAGCCGGTCCTTCCAAAAGCGCTCCTCGCCGGCAGCCGGTCGCTCAGGGTTCCACGCATATCTGCCGAATGCATCAAGCCAAATCCAATCACGATTGATCGTCGAGAGACGAGGTTCCGTACGATCCAGAGATAGCGGCCAATCCCAGGAGACTGCCGGGTAGAGGTGCATTCCCGCAACTCCCATTGAGATCCAGATCCGTACCATTTGTTGGATGAAAACAGGGGAACCCCAGCGAAACGGTTTGATGTCTCCGTTTTCGTGCACATTGATGATGTGATTCTGCCCGAAGGATATCCACGTCGAGTTGCGAGGATCCGGGTAAGGGCTAACGATCATCTCTGTGTTGTGTTTCATCATCGTGTAGAGCTGATCGTAATTGGGCTTGATCACGCGGCGGAATCGATCAGGATCGATCGTCCATTGCCGCACGATAAGAGGCGGGTGTTGCCCGGTTTCTTTGATTCCAGCGATGACTGCGTCTCGCACCCATTCTTCCGATTTGACGTGCAAGGCCTCACCGGCCGTCAACATCAAGCCAACGCTCGGATACGAGTTCACGAATTCTTTGACGCAATATCGCGTATAAGCTTCGAGGAGCGGTGTGGAAGCGGGATTCTGAAGGTGGACGCCCTCGGCTTCGTGGGCTTTTGCAAATGCAGGCGAGACGTGAATGTTGTAGAAGTGGAACACGGTCCAGATACCGCGCCGGTCCGCCTCGCGAGTGAACCATTGCAGCTGATCGATGTTGCGCTTCAGATCCTGATCACTCAGGGCGCGCGCCTCCGGGTATTTGGGCAGCGATAAGAAGTAGGGAAATGGATGTCCATTCCAAAAAAAGATCGTGTTGTAGCGGTTCTCGACAAGCCGGTCCAGGTACTGCAACATAAGCGTCCTGTCGAAGAACCAGGGAAAATTGTCAGGAGTTACAGCCCAATCATAGTTGCCCTGCTTCATCCAAAAGAGGTTGGTGCCGCGAATCTTCAGCACCGGACGGTCCGTCAGGTCGAGTTGCTGAGGCAGCCCGCGACTCTCTTCCATGCGCCGCGCCAGTTCGAGGCAGCCGTACAGAACGCCTGATGGATCGCTGCCGGCTACCCACCATTCGTTGCCTCTCTGCTCGAGGTGGAATGCTTCACTGGTGTTGCCTGGAAAAAAGGCGGCGTGACCAAATAGCGACGACGCTTGAGTGCCGACCAGAATGCGCGAATTGTCAGGCAATCTAAGGTGGGCTTTCGCGATTGCATCTTTAAGCCTGGATGCGGCATATAGTTCCCGTGGTGAGGCACCAGGCGCGGTGATCACCGTGCCCGTTTCGCCAAGGCAAGGTAGCACCGCGAAGAACAGAAAGAAAATCACAGACGCAGGCGACTTCATAATGCGCCTATCGTTCGATCTGCTGCTTAACAACGGTCGGCGCGGCTAGGACGGTCAGGCGGTCGAAGTCTGTGATCTTGTACAGATCGAGACAGAAGAGATCGGCGGCATCTTGAAACGGTACCGGTTTGTCAACCAGATATCGCAGGCTGGGCATGCCTTTGGTGACCGCCACCTCCGAGAACAACGAGGGTTCGAGCGCGGCTGCGACGAGCGCGACCACTTGGGTGCGCCTGCCACTGCTCTCCAAACGTACTCTGGGCGCGCCAGTGCGCTTTAACCAATTGGCAAGCTCGATCAGATGAGCCGCTTCGATTCCCAAGGGACGTGCCCCTGTCGTATTTATCATCTGCTCCAGAAGCCAAGTGGAATCATCTTTCCACGGCTGCCCGTAAAAGGGAAGATTAGCGGCGAGCACCTGCTCTCCGCGGTTTATGCGGTCGGTAACCGGTTCTGCTGTGGCGTTACGCCCGGCGTCATCCAGAACGATAGTCGCAGGTGCGTTTCCGGCGGTATCGATAGGCTTCAGCCACACAGCATCTGTGATGAGCCCATCGGCCATGGCGAAGAGATGGGCTTTTGTCTCGACTCCGTGATGCTTGCTGATTCCGATTGTCCAGAGACGGTCTAATTTCACAGGCGAGTAACGCAGAACCTTCTTTAAGCCAGACCGTTCCGCATCGAGAGCCGAAGCATTCGATGAGAGCGGATCACGTTTCAACTCATCGGCGAGTTTTCGCGCCAGGGCGACGATCGTCAGGTTGTCCTTGGGCAGGCCGACAACCAGATCGTCATAGCTTTTCACCTCAGCGCCAATTCCGGGATCCTCCTTGATCGGAGGGAGCTTGAACTCCCGGCTGAAGAAGTCGTAGGCCGCTATCCGATTATCAAGTAGGTAATTGTGAGTGCCGGGATCTCGATTCTCGTGCCAAGCAAAGTCGCTCTGCTTTCCGTAGAGCGCGAAAAAGGGCTGAATCGCGTCGTAGACTCCCGCCTTTACCATTGGAGCTCGAAAACAACAGTCGTCTTCTGCGTTATAAACCAACAGCGTTGGACGCGGAGCCATCAGCGCCGCGAGCCATGTATAATCGCGACCGTCGAAAAGGTCAGTAGCCGATTGCTCTACGTCGCCAATGTCGCCAAAATCTTTGGCTTCCACGCGCGGCACGATGGAGGAGAATCCCGCCACCGGCACCGCTACTTTCACCCGCTCATCCAGTGAACTCAGAATGATGGTCTGCCACCCCCCGCCCGATAGCCCAGTCATGCCCAATCGGGACCGATCCGTGTTCGGATGGTCATAAAGGTAATCGAGGCCGCGCCGCATTGCCAGGTAGAACAGGCCCAGTTCATTCGCTCCGACCAGATCCAGGTGTGCGCCATACCAGTGCTGGTTGAATGGATCGTCCAGTTCGCCGAACGAAAGCCACTCCAGATTCAAGGCGAGAATTCCATTTCGTGCTAGCGTGACACAGCGCTTCTGCTTGTATTCAACAGACTTTCCAGGCGCGCCCACGTGTCCGTTGACGTTCAAAATCGCAGGGACCTTCCCGTTCAGGTGTAAGGGCTCATACAGGATCGCAGTCGATTGAAAGCCAGGTACGATTTCGTACCGCAGCTTTCGGATCTGGTAGCCGTCACCAGGTGTGACTCCCAGGTCTTCGAATTTTGGCGGGGCGTCAACCCATTCTTTCGGCCATCCATGAAAAACGATCTCGCTTACGAGCTGTTGGCGAATGCGATTGGATTCAGCAGTCCACTCCGCTGCACTTTTCGGAGTAGGCAATTTGCCAACCCTGTGCAGAATGAATTGTCGTAATTGGAACAGCGCAACTTCCGGCGATAAGCCCTGGTCTTTGAGGATTCCCTCCAGATAACGTGGCTCAGTCTGCGCCAGTAACGGCGCCGCGCAGATAACCAGTGTGAGAAAGAGTCGCCGCCATCCGCTCATCAGAAAGTAAGTCTTCCTGCGAGCTGCATATTGCGTGGTGTTGTGACTGCACCTGTCCATGTCCCAAATAGAGGACTGCCGAGATCGGTAACGAATGCTCCACCTTGACCCCAGGTGGTACCCTGAGTGAAAAAGTGCCAGTTAAAGATATTGAAGAATTCGGCGCGAACCTGGAATTTGATCCGTTCTGTAATGTTCGTATTCTTTTCGATGACAAAATCGAGTTTCTCGAAGCGCGGTTGTCTGAAGTTGCTCGTGCGGGGACCATCTCCAGGGTTGAAGCTGAACACTCCTCCATCTGCGCCATTTTGAAAGGCAGCCCGGTTGAACAGCGGACCATTGTTCGGATCATAGCCGTTTGGGTCAGTAACAAACGGATTCTGACCTTGTAGCACCGCGGGAATGCAGCCCATTCCAAACTGGCTTGGAATACTGCACTGCTTCGAGTAGAAGACGTATGGTATTCCCGATTGAATGCGGTAGACCGCGTTAAGCTGCCAGCCCGAGACCAGCTTGCCCATAAATCCGTCTGCGCTCCCCAGAAAACGTTGCCCTCTGCCAAACGGAAGAGCGTAGACGGACGTGAATGAGAACGTATGCGGTACGTCCTGAGCATCCAGCGACTTATTGCGCTGCCGTTGGTACGGGGAGATAAGACCGGCATATTGATCGGGACCCTGCCCGAACTGCTGATCGATGCCGCTACTGATGAACTTACTCCAGGTATAGGAAGCCAGAAACCAGATGCCGTGTGACATGCGCTTCTCCGCCTTTAACTGCAGCGAGTTGTAGCTCGAGAAGCCCGCGTTTTCATTATTAGGAGTAAGAAGCCCGCAGAACTGCGGGAAAGGCAGTAAGGCCTGTGCCACAGTCGGTGCGCATTGACCATTGGTTAACTGATCGACCCAGCCGGCATACGGAGCGGCGACCCCGTCGAGTGTCGTTTGACCTGGCTGGAACTGATCGTAGAGCGAATTCCCCATCGATAGCAGGCTGGGGTTAAGCACGTTTGGAGAGGTGATGCCTGATATCAGGTGCGTGCCCTTGTTTCCCACATATGCCGCATTGATATAAAAGTTACTGGTAAACTGCCGCTCAACGGTAAGGTTCCACGCCTGTGTGTAAGGCAAATGGCCGTTATTGAATTGTCTATATACACCTGGCATTTTACCGTTGTCGAACGCGAGATTGAAAAACGGTGGCGTTTGGTATTGGGCGTTTGCGAATCCTTCGCTGAACATCGTTGCAGGGGTGATCCCTCCATCAGTGCTGTTCAGAAGCACGCTAGTATTGAACCCGTCTCGGCCGGCGCTGACCCCTGAGTTCCAACCCGGATAGCTGAGGGGCTGGAAAAAAATGCCATATCCACCCCGAACGACGGTTTTTGGATTGACTGCGTATGCGAATCCGATGCGAGGGGCAAACTCTTTCATATTGGTTCTGTCCGGATATGGCTTTCCGAAACTTGCAGGATTCCCCTGGCCTGCCACATTGCCGGCAAACACGAGGGATCCCGGCAAATTGCCCGCACCCGGATTCGGCAGATATGGATCGATGAACGAGAAATTGTTGTACTTCTCCCTTGTGGGCGTCGATATATCCCAGCGGACACCGAGGTTCAAGGTAAGCCTCGGCAATACTTTCCAGCTGTCGTTTACGTAGCTTGCAATGTATTTCTGACGAATATATTGAGTAGCCAGCGTAGGAACGTATAGGTTCGCCTGTGGAGACATACCCCAACAAGAAACTAGCGAAATCGTTGCCGCTTTCAATTCCTCGCAGTCCGGTATTCAGACGGAGTAGGAGTACGAGCCTGACTCATTGCCTTGGTTTCGTTCTTTATCCTGGAGTGCGCGATATTCGCCGCCGAAAGAAAATGTATGTCTGCCCTTTACCCACATCACGCGATCGTTTGTAAGCCATGCCGGACGCGTCGTTTCGCCGGCCGCATTGCATCCCATGCCAGCATAGTTTTCGAACGACAGGGCAGGCGGCAGATCGCTGTTTATCGCGCCCGGGATCTTCGGAAACAGACCTGCCTGGCCAACGTCCACGCAGCGTTCGACGGAAAGAATGTCGTTATATCCGATGTTGAAAGTGTTTACGAGATTGGGTCTGAATATGTGGTCCCAATTGCCGCGATTAGCGAAGTCATAGTTGGGCTCACGAAAACCCTCGGAGGCGATCTCGGCTGGAAAGACATGCTGGTCGTTGCCGTATGACCCGAAATAATGCACGGTTGCAACAAAGTGGTCTGACTCACGCCAGTACATGTCGCCGCGGATATCGAGCACCGTGCTGTCAGCGTTGACAGTGCTGCTGACCGGCGTAGGTGGCGTATAATTGTTAGTAATTCCCGGCAAGTTCGGCTGGGGAAGATACTTAAGCCAAGCCGCCGCTCCACCGGTAGCCAGGCGGGGGTCGGTCCCGCATATCACGTTCGGATGATGCCCGTCGCAACCCATGAATTGATTGCGAAGCACGGGAAGGTTGTTTTGGCCGGTCGGTAAATTCGGATTGTAGTTTGGGTTAATTCGCGTTGTCGCAGGATCATAAATCGGGGCCGGCCAATCGCTGAAGTCTCCCGACCTCTCCTGCGCAGTGGGAACCGTGTAGCGCGGGGAACTGGTGGATCCACGCAGTCGAAAGGCCTCATAGTTGGTAAAGAAATAGCTCTTCTTTTGCCCGGAGGAGAAGATAGGCAACTTGATAGGCCCTCCGATATTGCCGCCAAAATCGTTCTCGATATCCTTGGGCCGTTCCGCCACTCCGAAAGGACGTGCATTGAAAGCGGTATTGTGGGTCAGATAATAGGCGGCCCCATGGAAGCTGTTGGTCCCAGCTTTGGTCACCGCCGTCAGCACCGATGTTGATGTGTAGCCGAATTGCGCATCGTAGTTGGAAGTTAGCAGCGTTATTTCCTGGATTGACTCGGGAGACATGGGGTGACCTGTGACGGCCAGTTCGATGCCGTTCTGGCCGAGTGAACCGTCGACAATGGAGACACCATCTAAGAGGGCTTCGTCGGTCTCGTTGGTCCCGCCGTTGATGCGGGTGTTGAAATTAAACTTGTCCTCATCACCGCCCGTCGTTACACCAGGCAGAAGTCGGGCAAAGGCAACTGCGCTCCGCGTATGGCCTCCAAGAATCAGCGGTAGCTCTTCCAAGGTCCCTGGCTGGATGGTTCCTTTTTGCACTCCCGATTCGTAGTTCAGAGGCGAAGCATTGGCAGAGACTTCTACTGCCTCCGACGTCGTCCCTAGCTCGAGGGCTATATTGAGACGTACTTGCTGATCAAGATTTACGGAGATTCCGCGCTGGACGTACTCGCGAAATCCCTTCACCGACGTTCTTAGCTCATATACATCCGGTACAAGGCCGGGGAAGGTATAGTAACCGTCTGTGCCGGATGTTGTCTTGACCACAGCCGAAGTAGCTAGTGAGCGCAAGCTCAATTCAGCATTCGGAACTGGCGCGCCGGATGGATCACTCACCATACCGCTGATCAATGCCGTTGTACCTTGCCCCCGCATCATGCCGCAAAGCGATGCGCATATGATGCAAGCAAAGATCTGTCGAAGTATAAAGGCACACAAACGCAGCGAACTTACATGCAACGACATCACGACGTTTAGCTCCGTTTCGAGTAATTGGTCCATTAGTTCATCACGGGCGCCGATCGGTTCCCGCAAAAGATTACACGAAGAATTACGCTCAACTAATCCCGAGCCCAGCCGCAGCCGCGTTCACGAGCGGAAAAATGAAATCGACGATAGACAAGGCACAACAGCTACCAACCAAGTGCGCGTGGGACATATGTGACACGAAAAAGGAGCTCTGTCAAGCCTTTTTTGCCGTGACTAGACCTATGTTCATGAAACGGTTCATAATAGAACCTTAGCTTCTTGATCTGGCGTTGAACCAACTTCGCTAGTAGGGGCGAATATCCAGGGAACGCAGCAGCATCTCTTCCCGTTCCTCAGTGGCTTGTCGCAGCCCTGCAACGCGGCGCGATTGTTCCTCGGCACGAGTATCGTTGGTTCGTTTATAGAGCAACAAAAGGTTGAAATTTGCCCCGTAGTCATCCGCCGAGAGGCGAAGGGCCCGGTTCAGGTTCTGCTGGGCATGTTGGTATTCCTTGGTGCGGATTTGGACGGTCGCCAGTTCGATATAGGCCTGTGCGATTGCCGGATTGGCCTGAATTGCGCGCTTGAGATTATCTGAGGCTTCGAGCCACATTCTGTTCCCGGAGAGCCAGCCGGCCCAGATAGAGCAGCGCTCCTGCTCGCGTCTGGGAGTGCCGGGCGGCCAGCTCGAGCTCCCTGCGGGCAGCATCTGTTTGATCGGCATCGTAATAGGCCACGCCCAATGCAAAGCTGCCCCTCGGATCTTGCGGTTTGATCTCGCGGAAGATTTTGAAGTGCTGAATAGCGCCATCAGGATTGTGCCGCCCTAGCTGCACCGCTCCTAGAGCGTAGTTGTAATACGGATTTCGAGGATCCAGTCGGACAGCCTGCTTCAACGACTCCTCAGCCTCAGGCGGCAGTTTCAAGTCAATGCAAACCAGTCCGAAAAGAAAGTGAGTCGCAGCGTTTCCGGGTTCCAGGTCACGCGCGTGCGCAAGATAACCAAGCGCCTGTTCGAGATCGCCGGCCTTGTAGGCTACCTTCGCGAGATGCCTCAACAAGGCGGCCGAAGGTTGGCCTTGGGCTTCAAGCGCTCGTGTGAGCATCTGTCGCGCGTCGCCGAGTCTCTGCTCTGCCTCATACAACGCGGCGAGCTGCTCCATGGCTGCCGGTGAGGCCGCGCTTCTGGTGACCACGGATTCCAAGAGCATCGTTGCCAGGCCGGACTGATGATTCCTTACGAGAACCTGAATGATCGGCAGGACATCCGCCTCCGTAAGGTCAGGCGCCTTGAGCAGTTCCATGCCAGAGGCTTTCGCCAGATCTTTGTGCTGCAAGGCTGCTTCATCCGCGCATTGCAGCGATAATGCCGCGGCCCGGTGTTGTTCCTCTCCGGGTATTTGTGAAAGCTCTCTGAGGGAAGCGTCCGGCTTTCCCAGGCGGCTCAACAGCAGAGCGGCTTGATACCTGGCTTCCGTGTTGCCAGGCTCGATCGCGAAAACCTTGTTATATACGTTCAGCGCCTTCTCGTTGTAGCTAGGGTCCTTTACCGAAGCTTCCTGGTAAAGACGACCCAGGTTCATGTAAGCTCCAGTGAAACGCGGAGCAACCTGGATTGCCCGTTTAAAGTTACTTTCTGCATCACCGAAGTTCTGCTGCTGCGCATCGACAACGCCCAGAAAGTTATAGAGGCGCGGGTCGTCGGGGAAACTCTTGAAAGCGTCGTGTATTTCAGTTCGCGCACCCTGAAAATCGCCCGTTTGGATAGAGCGCTGGATTGAGGTCAGCAGCTCTTCGCTCCCTTGCATATCCGCGGCAATAACGTGTGCCCCAACCTGCGCCATCAGGGTGCCCACGAAAAGCCGGAAGACTGGATTCCGATTTAGTAAATGGACGGCCGGCATTCTCGCGAAAAACTGATGCGCATTATAGCGCTAGACTGCTTAACTGGAAGTAAATCCACTTGGTGCTAAGCCGCAGGCTTGCGAAAATGGGACCTTCGCTCCATCGTGCTTGCCGCGCAACAGCGCTGTTGGCGTTGTGTATTGCAGCTTGCCCCGGCCAAGACCTAAACGACCATACCCAGACTGGCAATGCAAACTGGGTGCAAGCGCTTCCGATCGAAACTGACAAAAAGTCCCTTTTGGACGCCGCAGTTCGGAAACATGACTATCCGCAGGCGGAAGCGCTTTTGGCGGCAGAAGCCATGCAGAATCCGAAATCTCAGATACTGTTGCTGTCGCTCGCCAACATTCTCTTTCTGGAAGGCAAGCAATTAAATACAGTCCTAGTTCTGAAGAAGGCGGAGCTGCTGGGCCCCCTGGACGAGCAAAGTCGGTTTCTTTTAGCCTTGTCATACATTTCGCTGGGGCGCAAAAATCCGGCTATTCCTCTACTTGACCAACTCAGCCTGTCGAATCCTAAGAAAGCTTTATACCCGTATTGGCTGTCCCGTCTGATGTATCGCAAAATGGATCTCGACCGGGCCCTGTCCTATGCTCAACAAGCCGTCGGAAGAGACTCCAAATTTGCGAAAGGCTATGATCAGCTCGGCCTCTGCTATGCAGGACTTGGCCGGACTGAAGATGCTGCTGCGGCATACCAGAATGCGATACGGCTTAGCGATGAACAGGGCCTTCACTGGCCATGGCCTTCCATGAACCTTGGAACTCTATACTTGCGCGCCGATCGACTCGTCGAAGCTGAGAGCGTTTTGCGCAAGTCTATCGCGGTACAGCCCAGTTTCCCCGTTTCGCATTTCCGCTTAGGTCAAGTCCTGGAAAAAGAAGGTCGCGGGAGTGAAGCTGTACGGGAACTTAATGAGTCTTCCCGGCTCGATCCCACTTACCCGGAACCGCATTACGTCTTGGCCAGAATCTTCCGGCGGCAAGACGATGCCAAATCGGCAGAAGAACAACTTGCTCTCTTCCGGCAACTGCGGGATGCGGATAAGCGAAACGGCGTGACACGTCCGGATTAGCCAAGTGCCGTAAGGCCGAAAAAAAGTCTCTAGATTTCAATTGACTCTTTCTTGTTGTTACCGCAGCATAGAGTGATGAATCGGTTCACCGAGCCAAGCCGCAAATTGGGTCGTCGAACCGTGGCAACTATCAGAGATGTCGCTTCGCGTGCTAAGGTGGCCGTAGGAACGGTATCGAGAGTTGTCAATAATCATCCTGACGTTGATGAACAACTGCGATCCCGCGTCCTGCGCGTCGCTGAAGAGCTGAATTACCGCCCGAACGCTCGTGGCCGCAATCTGGCCAAAAATTCTTCGGCTCTGGTCTCATTTATTCTCAGCAACCGAGATTTTCTCCATCCTTTCCACTCGCATGTCTTACAAGGAGTTCAGGAATTTTGTGAAAAGGCCGGATACTTTGTCATCTATACGCGATTTCAGTATTCGCCAGATATCAATGCGGCTGACCTCGCATGGCCTTTGGTGCTTCAGAGTCACGGTATGACGGACTGCGTCGTGCTGGCAGGGACAAATTACGAGAACTTTACTGACGCGCTTGAGAGCAAAGGCATTTCATACGTTCTCCTTGTCAACAACTTTGTCGCGGACCGGCCGCGTTTACCTGCGAATCAGGTCCGATTCGATGACGATAGCGGCGCAGCGGATGCTGTTCGTTATCTCGTCCAACTCGGCCATAAGCGGATTTGCTACATAGGTGATATTTCGGTGCCGTGGTACCGCGCCCGATATCAGGCGTATTTGCGCGAAATGGAGGGAGCTCGGCTTCAGCCGATAGCGCAGACACTTGGAATGTCCGATGACAGGTTTACCAATGGTTTGAAGAGCGTGGAAGAAATTCTCGATCAAAAAGTGCCGATAACGGCCATTTTTGCCGGCACGGATGATGTAGCATTTGGCGCGTGGGAGGCATTGCGGCGCAGGGGGCTTGAGGTACCGCGCGACGTCAGCTTAATTGGCTTCGATGATCAGCAGCCACAGTTGATATTTCCCGCCTTGACGACTGTGCGGGTCGATACGGGCGAGGTCGGAAGGCAATTAGCCAGGATGGCCATTGCCAGACTGACAACGAATGGTCGGGCGGTTCCCGAAGTTCTTGTCCCCACCAAGCTGATGAAACGTGAGACCTGCCGATCCCTGCTGACCATTCAGCGCACCAGGAGAAGACCTTGACCTGTAAATCACTTGAGCAAGGCGAGCAGTTCTAGTGTGCTGGGAATCTCTACACCATGCTGGTATCTCGAGACGAGACTTCGTGCTTCGAAGCGGTTCTTGAACCATCGAGCCGGGCCGAGCTACGCCATCAAACGCTCACATGACATTTGTGCAAATGTATTTTTTGTAAGAGGCAGCGCTCGTGTTCATATTGGGAGGGAAAGCTGTGAAACTGAAGCACCAGCGGTCGCGTACGTACCGAAACCAACACAGCACCACGTTGAAAACACCGGGGATGACGCTCTGAGCTACATCTACATAAGCATCTGGCCGGGAGAAATTCCTGAAGAAGATGGCCGCACCTGGCGCGAAGCTTGCGAGGCCATGATCAAAGCTTATGAATCGCAAGGCTACTCGCCGCGTCATTCATGAGGATTGACGATATTCATACAGAATGGCTGCGAGTTCCCATTTCGCCGCCGATTGCTGACGCCACTCACGTACTCCGGTTTATGGATATCGTGACTGTTGAAATCCGTGCCGGCGATTATGTTGGCCATTCTTACATGCTTTCGTTCGATTACGCTCCCTTGCTCCTGAAAGGCGTGATCGACCATGAACTGAAGCGTTATGTTTTGGGTTGCCCCGTCGACGACATACGCCGGATCTATGAACAGAACCTCCGCGCCACAGAATACATCGGTACTGAGGGTCTCGCCATGTGGGGAACATCATCGATAGATGTCGCGTTGTGGGATCTTCTGGCTCGGCGGCTCGGGGTATCTGCGGCCGTGCTCCTCGGGCGTCAATCTCGCGCTGTCCCGGTCTACGGCAGCGGAGGCTGGATCTCCTACTCTGACGAAGAACTTGCGGCCGAAGTGCAACGATATGCTGCGCGTGAATTTGCAGGCGTGAAGATCAAGGTCGGCAGCCCGCAGACTGACCGAGACGTGGAGCGCGTTCGAGAGGTGCGCCGTCTGATTGGGCCGAATCGCAAATTGATGGTAGATGCCAACCAGGGTCTTACCATCGAGCGTGCGATGCGTCTGGTCCGCCGACTTGAAGAGTACGATTTGGATTGGTTTGAGGAGCCCTTCCCTAGAAACGATGTCGACAGTTATGCAAGGCTGGCGTCAGCAACGGAGATTCCTCTTGCGGCAGGCGAGCGCGAATTTGGGGTGGATCCGTTTCGCCGCATGGCAAAAGCCCATTCCGTGTCGATTATGCAACCGGATCTGATGCGTGCGGGAGGCGTTACAGGCTGGCGATTAGTGGCTGCAGTCGCCGAGTCCAGTTTCTTGCGAATCGCGCCACACTTCTATCGTGAATACGATGTTCACTTGGCGGCAGCACAACCCAACCTGATCGCAATCGAATCCTTTGACTGGCTCGATGAGCTGTTAGAAGATCCCTTCGAGGTTCATGACGGATTGGCGACCGTGCCCGAGCGGCCAGGGTTCGGGGTCGAATTTCGCCCGGAAGCAATCAATGAATTTCGGGTAGCTTGCTGATTGACGCCAGGCACGCGTCGCGCGTCACCTGATCGCGAACCATCTAGTCGAGATCAAACGGCCGCTTGGGAGGAGCATCTGAAGTATCCTCCTTCGCCTGCCGTAACAATTCTTCGAATCGCTTCTCGCGCACTTTATCGCTGCTGAGGTGGGTCGCGAAGCTCTTCTCA
This sequence comes from Terriglobia bacterium, assembly GCA_963738555.1. GTDB lineage: Bacteria > Acidobacteriota > Terriglobia > Bryobacterales > Bryobacteraceae > Bog-105. The sequence continues at coordinate 181,045 of CAVTXN010000018.1, read as the reverse complement.
AAAACATCATTTCTACGTTCCGCTTCTCCTTTAAGCTGCTGCACTGCGCTATGCAGATCTTCGATCAGCGGCTTTTTTTCCGGTTCATGGTGATGAATTACAAGTTGTGTTTCGGAGTCGATCTGAAGGCTCGAACCGCAACACGGACACTTGACTTCGAAGAGCTGTCCCTTTCGCTGCGCCATAACGGAATCGTAGCGCAATGCGGCAGTCCGTGCGCGGCTGCTACTATTCTCTGGACTACCAGACGATGGATGCAGTCTTCTCCTGGATCTCGAGCTATGGATACGCTGGACTATTTGCGCTGCTCATGCTGGGAATCGTCGGACTCCCCGTTCCCGATGAAACGCTTCTGGTCTTTTGCGGATATCTGATCTGGAAGGGCAACTTCCGTCTGCTCCCCACCTTTCTCTCCGGTTTAGGAGGAAGCATATGCGGCATCTCCATAAGCTACCTCCTGGGAAGAACGTGTGGTCACATCGTCATCTATCGGTACGGACAGTTGATCGGCCTTACCGCGGACCGTCTGGATCGCGTCCATCGATGGTTCGATCACTTAGGGACTTGGCTGCTGGCCATCGGTTACTTCGTTCCAGGAGTGCGGCATTTCACCGCGTTCGTCGCCGGAACGACCGGCTTGAGCTGGCGTGCGTTTGCTCTCTTTGCATATTGCGGCGCCGCCCTGTGGGTGAGCACCTTCCTCACCTTGGGTTACATCATGGGAGAGAAGTGGCAACAGAGCTCGGCCACTTTCCACAAGTACGCACTTCTTGGTCTCACTATCGCCGTGGCGCTCGCAGTTGCCATTTGGTTTATAAGAAAGCGCAGAATCGGCGGATGAGATTCGCTCACTGTCCTGGTGTTCAGAGTTCGCTACAGCACCTGATTACACTGAAGTTGCGTGTTGAATCGAAATCTGAAGCGCTCTCTGTGCGCCTCTCTGTTGCTTGTAAGCATAATTCGGGCCCAATCTTCAAATAGCGGCGCCCAGTCGGCGAGCGGAGTGGATCTGGGTGCCGATCGACAAATCCGTCGACCCTTGTCAGGATTTCTATCAATATGCCTGCGGAAATTGGATGAAACATAACCCCATTCCTCCAGATGAAAGCAGATGGGCCCGCTTCAACGAAGTGATCGAGCGCAATCAGGTCATCTTGCGCGGGATTCTTGAAGATTCAGAGAAGAACCAGACCCGTTCTCCGATTGATCAGAAGATCGGTGCCTTCTACGGCTCGTGTATGGACGAGCCCAGAATTGATGCATTGGGAGCCAATCCTCTTTATGCGGAACTCGACAGGATTGCGCATATCACGAACAGGTCGGAGCTTCTGGAAGAAGTGGCGCATCTGCAAGCAAAACAGGTGGATGTGTTCTTTCAGTTTTCTTCCGCACCGGATTTGAAGAACGCCAAAATGACCATCGCAAATCTCGACCAGGGCGGGTTAGGGCTGCCTGAGAAAGACTACTATTTCCGCACGGATGCGAAGTCGGTCGAGATTCGAACGAAATATGTGGCCACCATCGAGAAGATGTTTGCCTTGATCGGGGCTTCCCCGGCCGATGCCAAAGCAAAAGCCGCTACGGTGATGTCCCTCGAGACGAACCTTGCGAAGTCTTCGCTCGATGTGACTAGCCGGCGCGATCCACAAAAGCTTTTTCACGAAATGCCGAAAGGGCAGCTTGCGCAGCTTAGCCCCAACTTTGATTTCAACGAGTTTTTCAGAAGTGCAAAGGCGCCGCAGTTCACGACTATTAACGTCGAGGTGCCCGCCTTCATCACAGGCTTCAGTCAGCTTGTGAATTCGCGTCCCATGAGCGACCTGCGCGATTACCTGGTTTGGCAGTATCTGAATGCAAGCGCATCGCTGCTGTCGAAAAATTTCGTGGACGTCCGTTTTGATTTCTACGGCCGGACACTGCTCGGCACTAAGGAACTCAAGCCGCGTTGGAAGCGCTGCGTTACGGCGACGGACAATGAATTGGGCGACGCCTTGGGTCGCAAGTACGTCGAGAAGACGTTTGGCGAAGAGGGTAAACAGCGCACGCTCCGGATGGTGCAGGAAATCGAAGGCGAGATGGCCAAGGACCTGGAATCCCTGACCTGGATGAGCCCTGAGACCAAACAGCAAGCACTCGTCAAACTCCGTGCAGTGGCCAACAAAATCGGTTATCCGGACAAGTGGAGGGATTATTCTAGCGTCAATATCGTTCCCGACGACTACTTCGGCAATACGTATCGCGCTCGGGAATTCGAATATCGGCGTCAACTGAACAAAATAGGAAAGCCCGTTGATCGCGGCGAATGGGAAATGACCCCGCCCACAGTGAACGCCTACTACGACCCCACTCAGAACAACATCAATTTCCCGGCCGGCATTCTACAGCCGCCGTTCTATTCCAATAAGGCGGATGATGCGGTCAACTATGGGGCGATCGGCGCGGTGGTGGGGCACGAATTGACCCATGGTTTCGATGATGAAGGACGTCAGTTCGACGCGGATGGCAACCTGAAGGACTGGTGGCAGAAGGAAGACGAAGAGAGATTCAATAAACTTGCCGATTGCACTGTTAACGAATACGGCAGCTTCAGCCCGGTTCGCGGCATCGAGCTAAACGGAAAATTGACCCTGGGCGAGAACACGGCCGACAACGGCGGACTTCGTCTCGCCTACATGGCTCTTATGGATGACCTGGCCAAGAAGAGTATCCCGGTTTCCCAGGAGACTGATGGCTACACTCAAGCCCAACAGTTCTTTCTCGGTTACGCTCAAGACTGGTGCGAAAACGTCACCCCCGAAACTGCCCGTTTCCTTGCTCAAACTGACCCGCACTCGCCCGGCAAATTCCGCACCAATGGAGCACTCAAAAATATGCACGAGTTTAGTCAAGCCTTCGGATGCAGACCCTCTGATGCCATGTACGTAGCGAAAGGTCAAGGCTGCCGAGTCTGGTAGCGCTAATCACATCATGGATGAGCATTTACGGGATAACCCCCTGTTATCGGGCGAACTTTCCAATTCAATTCTCCGCTGTAAAGGCGTCCCATGTCGAGCCCGCTATTCAAGTGTTACTTGAACAGATGAATCAGCGTCTAGCCGATCTAAGCGCTCCTCGCACTCCCAGAACCTATTCGGACATTCTTCTGGGCCTCGATAATATGACGCAGCCTCTTGACTTCGCAATGTCGATCACCAGGCATCTCGAAGGCGTAGCTACCTATCCCGACTTACGAGCCGCCTATAACGCCGTGCAGGGTCCGGTGAGCCAATTCTATACGTCAATTCCTCTCAATCAGGAGCTTTGGCAAGCCGTCAAAGCGGTAAACGAAACGACGGATCACTCCGCTCTTGCGCCTGTACACCGGCGTCATCTGGAGAAGACGGTTACAGGCTTCCGCCGTGCTGGCGCAGACTTAAACGCCGAAGACAAACAGCGTCTGGAAACACTGAACGTAGCGCTGACGAAGGCGACTACGAGGTTTTCTGAAAATGTTTTGGATGCTACAAACGCCTTTGAACTGATCGTCACAGACGAGAGCGCTCTCGCCGGACTGCCGCACTCCGCGCTGCTCGCCGCCCGCGAAAGCGCCAAAGCGAAGGGCAGGGAAGGGTGGCGACTTACTCTGCAGGCACCGAGCTACGTCGCGGCGTTGACCTATCTGGACAACCGAGTCCTCAGGCAGCAGTTGTGGGAGGCTTCCAACAGCCGGGCAACCTCTGGCGAGCTTGACAACAGAAAGCTCATCATAGAGATTTTGCGGCTGAGACGAAAAAAAGCTCAACTGCTCGGCTACCGGGACTTTGCGGATCTCGTTCTAGAAGAGCGAATGGCCCACAGCGGTGCGCAGGCGCAGGCTTTCCTGGATGATCTTTTCCAAAAGACGAAGGTTCACTTCGAACGCGAGAATGAAAAGCTTTTGGAACTCGGCAAAGAGATCGGATACGAGGTCTTCGAGCCTTGGGATGTCGCTTATTTAGCCGAGAAACAGCGGCGTGCTCTATACGACTTCGATGAAGAAGAACTACGGCCTTACTTTGAGCTGGATCGCGTAGTGGCCGGCATGTTCGATATTTTCAGCCGTATCCTCGGAATCCAGGTTATCGAAGAACCAGGTATTCCTGCTTGGGATCCAGCGGTCAAGTATTACCGTATTGAAGACACTGCTTCGGGGAAGCTTTTAGGGGGGTTCTATGCCGATTGGTTCCCGAGAGAAAACAAGCGGGGCGGGGCATGGATGGATTCCCTCGTTATCGGCAACCCCGATGAAAACAGACCGCACATTGGTGTGATCTGCGGCAACCTGACACCACCGGTCGCGGATCTTCCGTCGCTGCTTACCCACCGTGAAGTGGAAACTATCTTCCATGAGTTCGGCCATCTCCTGCATCACAGCCTGAGTCGCGTGCCGGTACGCAGTCTTGCCGGTACGAACGTCCCATGGGATTTTGTCGAGCTTCCTTCCCAAATTATGGAGAACTGGACGATGGAAGAGGAGGCTCTACACCTATTCGCGCGTCATTACAAGACCGGTGAGAGCATCCCCGCCGCGTTATTTGACAAGATGAGGCGCGCGCGTACTTTCCGCGCCGCTAACGCTCAAGCGCGCCAGATTGGATTCGGCATGGTCGACCTGAAGCTTCATCGTGAATTCGATCCGGATGGGCCTCAAGATGTCATGGCGTTCGCGCGCGACGTGCTCACTCAGTTTTCGCCCGCTCCGTTGCCGCGCGACTATGGAATGATCGCTAGTTTCACGCACCTGTTCGCGAGCCCCGTCGCGTACGGCGCCGGGTATTACTCTTATAAATGGGCGGAAGTTCTGGACGCGGACGCTTTTACACGGTTTCGCGGCGATGGCATCTTTAATGCCGAAACCGGCAGCGCGTACCGGCGTCACATTCTCGAGCGAGGAAACAGCGACGACCCGGTCCAGCTATATCGTGACTTCATGGGTCGGGATCCGGATGCAAAAGCTCTCATGGAGCGCCTCGGCCTGCTCGAAGAGACTACAGCCTGAAACAAAAAGGTGGACGTGATGTCCGAGCAACTCAAAGACACTCACGCAAAATGTATCGAGGACCTTGCCGCCGCCCGGCGTGAAGTTCAGGAAAACGCGGAAGCGGCGCGTGCTGCACGGGATGAGTTGCAGTACTTCGTCTATGCCGCCAGCCACGACCTGCAGCAGCCGCTTCGAGCGATCGGTACTCACGCTCAACTTCTGCAACGCGAGCTTTTGAACAATGAACGCGCAAGGGAACTGGCCAATACCATCCTCGATAACGCAACACAGATGAACTCACTCGTTCGCGATCTCCTGACATACTCCCGTACCGGCAACATCTCAGAACTGGCGCCACTCAACTTAAACGCGCCTTTGCAATGGGCGCAGCTCAAGCTGTCTGGCCTGATTCAGGAAACGGGAGCACAGATCACCAGCGGCGATCTACCGGAAGCTCTCGGCGATGAACAGCAAATCGTCACTGTATTCGAGCAACTGATTATCAACTCTATCCGGTATCGAGGCCCCGAATCGCCCAGGATAGAAGTCTCCGGCGAAACGGATGACAACAGCTGCACCATCTCAGTCAGGGATAACGGTGCTGGAATTAAGGCCGAATACCACGAGAAGGTATTTCAGCCCTTCCAGAGACTTCACTCAAAGGAAATACCCGGCAGCGGTCTCGGCTTGGCTATTTGCCGCAAGATTCTGAGGTCTCATCACGGCAAGATTTGGGTGGAAAGTGACGGGGAACACGGTTCGGCCATAAAATTCACACTCCCAACTTAGCTGTATGCCTCCGGATACCAGAAATTACGGCTTGGTTTTGTCAGACGGAGTGATATCACTGACCGGGAGATCCCAATGCGCCAACAGGATCTCAAAGCGGCGCTGTTCCTCGCGTTTGTAAGTCTCCTGGTCTGGCCAAAGCTGCTTGATCCATGCATCTTCCTCAGGATTCGCGGTCGTGGCTACAGTCGAGTCTTTGAACCGAATCGTGACTCTGTAATCCCAGCGCGATTCTTCAGGCATGTGATTCGCCGGGGTTTCTATCTTCAACGCGACAATGCGTCCACTATCCGCGACTTTTTTGAGCAGCGGGTAATGATTCTTCAGAAATAGCTGAAGAAATTCCTGCTGATGTCCCCATTGAACTTTGTAGTAGTACTCAACTGTGTAGGGCTGGCCGGGCGCGCCTTGCGGCGGTGCTCCCTGCGCGAATATCGGACGCGCAAATACCGCGAGAACGATTACAAGTAGCACATTTTTCATTTGCCCTCTCCAGTGGATTTCTGGATTGTAGCGAATTAGGGTTGCGCGCCTGGGTGTTGTATTCAGGTTGCACTCAAATTGAGAGCTGCGTCACACTAGATTTATATGGATTCTTCCGAGCAGAAGCTCAAGAGCGCGTTTCAAACGGTCTTGGGACTCAATGGTTCGACCGACTTTTCCAAGGTGGCGTATGGCCAAACTCAAGGCTGGGACTCAGTCGCGCACATGGCTCTCATTGCCGAGATTGAGACGCAGTTCGACATCATGTTGGAAACCGAAGACGTGATTGATTTATCGAGCTTCCAGAAGGGACAAGAAATTCTTTCAACGAAGTATGGCGTGGAGTTCGCTTGAGCTTATCGGGAAGAATTTGTCTGGTCACAGGTTCGAGCAGGGGAATTGGTTGGGCTACAGCGAGACGCATGGCGGCGGAAGGCGCTACCGTCATTCTGAACGGACGCTCGAGCAAGGAAGCTCTCGAAGAGCGCGCCGAGCAACTCAAATCTGAATTTCGCGTGGAGTGCATGAGTCTGCTGGCTGACGCGAGCGATCCCGCGGCCGTGAGCGGCTGTTACAAAGAAATCTTCAAACGTTTCAAGCGGCTTGATATTTTGGTGAACAACGCCGGCATTCTGGAGCATGCTTTATTGGGCATGATCCCGGTGGCGATGGCGCGCACAGTTCTCGAAGTAAACACGATGGGACCGCTGCTGCATATGCAGGAGGCGGCTCGACTGATGGCTCGGCATCAGTCCGGATCGATCATCAATCTGACATCTATTGTCGGGCGGTTTGGCATGGAAGGCGAAGCCGTGTATTCAGCTTCTAAAGCGGCCGTGATCGGGATGACGATTTCTGCCGCCAAGGAACTTGCGCCGAAGAACATTCGCGTGAATGCAGTGGCTCCGGGTTTTATCGATACGGATATGACCCGTCAGTTACCCCCAGATAAGTTTGCCGAACGCCTCAAGTCCGTGAAGATGGGCCGTATCGGGAAGCCCGAAGACATAGCAAACGTGATCCTCTTCCTGGCGTCCGATTACTCAAGTTATGTGACCGGGCAAGTAATCGGCGTAGACGGTGGCATGCTGGTCTGAGGCATGATCTTCGGAATCGACCGTGCAGAAAAATCGAGCCGGACGGCGCTCATCGACAGCGCGTCGGGCGTTAGCCTGCCTTATGAAGAACTGGCGTCTCGGATCGAATCTCGAGCGAATGCGTTAGCAAACCAGCGTCTGTTCTTCCTGTTCTGCCGCAACGATATTCAAACTGTCGAATGGTATTGCGCGGCATTGAACTCCGGTGCTCCTGTCGCTCTGCTCGACGCAAATCTGGCGCCTGAGCTAATGCAGCCGCTGCTTGCCGCGTATCAGCCAGATCTTGTGTTTCATCCGACAGCGTCACTGGCGGATTCGTATCGCAAAGCTTCGGTAGAGGGATTGTGGGAATCGACGACAGACGCGCCCCTGACCCATGCGGATCTGGGTCTCTTACTATCTACTTCGGGATCTACGGGCAACCCTAAGTTCGTCCGTTTAACCCAGCGAAACGTCGTCGCCAATGCGGAATCGATCAATACCGCCCTGTCGATTGGACCGGACGATCGTGCCATTGCGAGTTTGCCCCTGCACTATTCATACGGCCTTTCGGTATTGAATACGCACCTGCTCGCAGGTGCTTCTGTGGTTCTGACGACGAGCGGACTCACAGACCCGCTCTTCTGGCGCGCAATACGGGATTATCAATGCACTTCGTTGGCCGGAGTGCCCTACTCCTATCAGATTTTGCAGCGTTTGGGTTTGGACAAAATGGACGTTCCCGGCATTTCGACGCTCACGCAAGCAGGCGGCAAACTGGATGACAAATTGGTGATGTTTTTTTGGGAACGCATGAAGGCGCGTTCTGGCCGCTTCTTTGTCATGTATGGCCAGACGGAGGCAACCGCCCGCATTGCTGTCATGCCCGAGGGTGCATTGCCCGAAAAACTCGGATCGGCGGGTGTGGTGATCGCGGGAGGACGTCTTGAAGTCACCGGCGAAGACGGAAAAGTATGTGAACCGGATGAGGAAGGCGAACTCGTTTACAGCGGTCCCAATGTGATGTTAGGGTATGCGTTGAACCGCCAGGAACTAACTCGCGGAGACGATTCCCGCGGCGTTTTGCGGACGGGGGATAAGGCAAAGCTGGATCGTGATGGCTATGTTTTTATTCTCGGACGGATGCGACGGGAAGCGAAAGTATTCGGGTTACGTCTGAATCTCGATGATATCGAGGCTCAGGTGCGGCCATACGGGCCAGTTGCTGCTATAGCCACGGGTCAAATCGTCCGGATCTTCTGTGAATTCGACAATGATATCTACGGACACTTGCGCCAGGAACTCGCCTCGCGTCTGCGTATTCATCAGCAGGCGTTTGAATTCGTCCAGGTTCCGGCTTTGCCTTTGAAGGCAAACGGGAAAATAGACTACCAGCAACTGGGACAGCAATGACGGTTCTCGAAGACCTGCTCGAGCGGCCTCAGTTTTCAGTGCCGCACCGGGAGAAATCCGGTCTGTTGCAATCCGGCCTGGAAGATTTAACGAAACATCACCGCCGCAACTGTGCCGAATATGACCGGATCCTCTCTCTTCTAAACGGCCAAGACCACACCGCCGGCCTTGCAGCCGTCCCATTTCTTCCGGCTGCATTGTTTAAGACACATGCGCTGCGCTCGATACCTGAAAACGACATCTTCAAAACTCTGACGTCGTCTGGGACCACCGGTCAGCAAGCCTCCCGAATTGTGCTAGACCGCGAAACGGCTCGACTGCAATCCACAGCGTTATCCAAAATCATGATGCATGTGCTGGGTCCTCGGAGATTGCCGATGATCATGATCGAAAGCTCGGGGCTGATTAAGAATCGCGAATCGTTGTCGGCGCGTGCCGCAGGCCTGGTTGGCATGGCGAATTTCGGGCGTTCTCACTTCTACGCGCTTAACGAAAACATGGAGTTGAACGAACCTGGGTTACGCGAATTCTTGAAACAGCATGGAAACGCGCCCTTCCTCATCTTCGGGTTTACCTTTATGGCTTGGCAATATTTACTATTGCGAATTGCCGGTCTGGGGCTGGATCTTTCGAATGGGATTCTGGTGCACTCGGGTGGTTGGAAGAAGCTGCAAGAAATGGCGGTCACCAATGCCGAGTTCAAGCGGCGCTTTGAAGAGAGCACCGGTCTGCACAGGATCTTCAACTTTTACGGGATGGTCGAGCAGGTCGGGAGTGTCTTTCTTGAAGGAGAGGACGGATATTTGTACCCTCCGAATTTTGCGGACGTGATTATCCGCGATCCAGTTACCTGGCAAGAAGCGTCGATCGGAAGCACCGGCGTGATCCAAGTCGTAAGTTTGCTTCCACGCAGTTACCCGGGGCATTCTCTCCTGACCGAAGATCTGGGCACCATCCACGGAATTGACGATTCCGCCTGCGGCCGGATGGGCAAGCGTTTTTCTGTCATAGGCCGCGTTCCGCGAGCGGAACTGCGAGGGTGCAGCGATACGCATGCCGCGAGCGTGGCATGAGGGTAGAACGCATTCTTCCCAGCCCAGGCTGGATCACAACAGAAGAACTTGCAGCCGAACTCCGGTCTACGGCGCCTCAACTGCGCCCCTTCGCACCAGAAATCCTCGATTTTGTCGCCGCCCTCTCTCGTTCTATTTTCCAATCGAAGGAAGCGTCGGCGTATCCCGAACTCGCCGCGTTGGCCTTTTGGATGCGTAAGGCCGAGCTGCAGCGTTTAAGCCAGGATTTCGAGAATGCGAACACACCGGGCGTGTTGTGGATGCCCCGTGGCGTGGTCTTACATTTCCCGCCGGCAAATGTTGACACCATCTTCGTCTACTCGTGGCTTCTCGCAATGCTGACCGGAAACCGTAGCGTACTGCGGCTCTCTACCCGGACCAGCCCCCAGGCCGACCTGCTATGCGATCTGCTTGCCGCGAGGCTCGAGCGCGCTGGACCGGAATTGAAAAACTCGATCGCCGTGCTGCGCTATGGACATGAATCCGCGATAACTGCCGAATTGTCCGCCATGTGTGACGTGCGCGTAATATGGGGCGGCAACTCCGCAGTCGCGGCGATTCGAGCCGTACCTCTTCCGTACCACGCGAAAGAAATCGCCTTTCCGGATCGATCTTCACTCGCGGTGGTCGATGCCGAACAGTATCTGCGCCTTGACGACACGCAGAGTCAGGAATTGGCGCATTCCTTCTACAACGATGTTTTCTGGTTCGATCAGATGGCGTGCTCATCGCCGCGCCAGCTGGTTTGGATCGGCTGCGCCGAGCGGGTGAAGCTAGCCTCACGGCAGTTCATTCAACGCTTGGCGGATATGACGGCTTCGCGCGGATATAGCCTGGCGACAGGTGCGTGGCTCCAGAAATTTGTTTTCACTTGCCGGGCGATCCTGGAACAGCCGGTAGAATCTGTGATCTCGAACCAGAGTATGACAGTTCTTGAGCTCGATCAAATAGCATCCCCTCCGGAGGAGCACTGTGGATCGGGATTGCTATTTCAGGTGCGAGCAGACAGCCTGCTGAACCTGGTTCCTTATCTGCATCGGCGCGATCAGACTCTGAGTCATTTTGGCTTTTCCGAAGCTGAGCTCACAGCGTTAGCAACGGCGCTGGGCGGACAAGCGATCGACCGTATCGTGCCCATTGGTCGTGCTCTGGATTTTCATCGATATTGGGACGGCTACGATCTGCTTCGCGAGTTTACCCGCGCCGTGTGGGTCGACGCAGGATCTACTACACGTAAAACGCGTCACCAGTAAGAAAATTTGTCTCCACGGCCAGCTGTTTTGGCAACCGGTTCTTGGGATCTGCGATCCAAACAGGTTCTTCTCTAAACTTCGACATTCCACATTCTTCGAAGACCTGTTGCGATGATGACAATGACGAACATACCTGAACTTCGCTTGCCCCCTCCCGTCGAAGGAAGGTTAGACAGGCGGATAACGCTGGCGCCTGTTCTGCTCCTTCGGATACCAGATCGACGATACGGATTCGAGAGCCGCGCCGCGCAGTGAGGAAATGACCACGCGCTTGTCCTCCTCGTTCGAGAACACCCTGCTGCACTTCGGCATCGGGGCAGTCGCTCAAATACCTGAACCATTCGATGCTGCGCTGAACCATAAGACACTCTTGATCGGGCTGCCAAACACGCGACAACCTGGTCCATCGTGCCGTCCATCCCCGAGCGTCAGGTAGAGGCGTTTGTTTAATCTGCAAAAGAACATCTCGACCCATTCTCAACGGTGTTTTCATGTCGCGATGAGCAGGATTCCAAAAACGAAACACCCGGCGATAGTAATTCGCCGGAGCGACCGCCCGGAACAACGGGGACCTGGCCAGAATTGCTCGTGCCGCTACAGACGCTGTCGTCGCAACCATTGTGCCGATCTCGGAGAGGCAGTTCCTGTACAGCAGCATGCCGCCGCCGGGGACATCATTACCCGCAATCCAGTCGATGATTTGGTGGCTTTCGATTATCTGATCTTCTGCAACGAACCGTAGCGGTGAGATACACCCGAAAGTGGCTATGTGTCCGTCTTTCTCAATGGCACGGCCACGCGCGTTAGCAAACCAGGGGTGCGGCGCATACGCCTTCCATTGCATGCTCGCTGCTCGACGGATAGGGTTGTCTGCGGCGCCCTTGACTTGTAGAAATAACTCCGCAATCTCTGGCAATCTGTCTGGTGAAACCGGACCGAAAGTAATGGGCATCCGGTTATATTGTGCCCCGCAGGCTATTCGTTCTTCTTGGGACCCCCGCTAAAGAAGACATTTTCCGGCTGATCTTTTACTGTGTAATCATCGGGGACCTGAAACAAGCTGGCTGGGGGCTCGGAGCGCTGGATATTCGTCAGCCGGTACGTTGTCTCTCCCATCCGTGGGTCGTTCGTCTTGCTCATCACGAGCACTTTCAAATCCGGTGAGTACCAGGTCTCAGTTGTGATCGTAAGCGGCTGTTCGTTGCCAATTGCCCCAGCGGGAATCGTCCGTGTTAGCTGTGTACCCTGCGCTGCGACCCCCTCGATTGTTTGCGTTCCCAAATCCGTTTTGACGGCGTCAGAGTCGAGCGAAGCCCGAAACTTGGGAAGCATTTGTACCGAAACGTTCGGTGCTGTCGAAGAAAAAAAGACCTGCTCAGGACCCTGCGGTGATGGCGGCACAGCTGCGCCCGCCGCCACCGATTTCGCCTGCGCTCTTACCTGCCCGAATGGCATCTTGATGGCGATCTTTCTCTGCGCATCTAAAGTCCAATGCACTCCCGCCACCGGATCTTCTATCCGCACCAGATGGCCAGCATCTCCGCCCTCCGATTTGAGCGCCGGTAAACTTTCTTCCCGCCGCACTCGTCCTTTACTGTCGCGCGCCACGCTGCCCGAAGTGTTCTGTTCGATCCGGTTGCCATCGGCCAGGATCTGCACTCGCTGCGTTTCCGTTTGTGCCGAATAGGGCGCTCCTGCCACCGTCGCCATCGGTCCCGCCATGGCCGCAGTGATTCCGATCGGCCCAAACCCAGCCACGTCCCCCATCTGAATCACCACTTTGCCAGCCGCTATATCCTTATTCGCAACCGTCGTCTGGCCCAGCACACTCACCGTGCACGCAGCCGCAATCGCTAGCATTCGATTCATATTCTTTCCTCCCTAAAATCTGAACTATTCCACCAGGCGCACCGCTCGCGCCACGCCATCCTGACCAACCAGCAAATCCGCAACTTTCCCGTCCGCTGTCCCCGGGCCGACCGGGACACCAAATCTTCCTAATTCCGAGGCATGCAGTCTTACTCGAACAATCACCGCGTCTTCCATCGGTACGTCGCTCTCGGAGTAAGGCAACGCCACAAAGCCTGCTATAGCGCCCGCATAACTCTCATGCGCGACATCGGTCTGAGTAGCTTGCCCCGAATGCCGTGCCCAAAACCATCCCGAAACCAGGGCCAGCAAGACCGCCAGACTCGCGCCGTATCTCCACATGCGCCGCTTCCGCCTGCGCGTTCGAAAGGCCATCAGCACTTGCGCTTCTGCTCTCGCGCTCGCATCCGTCGGAAGCAATTTCGCCATCCGATTCAATTTCTCTTGTAAGTCAAACGAATCATTTATACCGGGCATTTTTCCAGCCTTCGCAGCTTTATTTGCAAAATTTTCCGCGCCCGATGCAAACGCGAACGAACGGTTCCGAGTGCGCAGCCTAACTGCTCCGCGGCGCGTTCGTACTCCATCCCTTCCAAATCGCAGAGCACAACGATTTCGCGGTACTTCATTGGTAAGCTTGAGAATCGCTTCTCTCAGTGCGGCGAGTTCCTGTTCCCGGCCAAGTTCTTCGAGTAGATACTCGCCTGAATTGCTGCCGAACTCGATCCCTTCAAGGATGGTCTTCCGGGCATCTCGCAGCTGCCTGCGCACTTGGTTTCGCGCCGCGCCGATCAGATACCCCTGTAAAGTGCCGCGCTCGTTTGCGTAGCGCGATGCTTCCGACAGCAGACTGAGAAACACCTCCTGTGTTACTTCTTCTGCGGTTTCGATTTTCCCAGACATGTGCAGCGCAAATCGGAACACCGGCGCCTGATGCCGTCGATAGAGTATTAGGAACGCCTCTTCATCGCCTTTACCCGAAAGCCGCAGAAGCTCCGCATCGCCTAATTTGTCCTTGGCCGCTGGTCTTCTCACTCGATCCGTTTTGCTTCATATCGTATTGCGGCAAAGCGTTCTGAAGTTCCAGATTTTTTCTGCAGGTATTTGCGAACCGAGTTCACTTCGAAGTCGTGGCTCGCGATGGCGTAATCCAATTACCTTATGATTACGCGAATTCTCGAGTCGAATCAATTGCCGCGCCAGCGACCTGGTCCCGGAGCATCCTGCACCGTATAACCGGAAGGCACCTGAAACAAAGCCGCATTGGGCTCACTCCGCGTGATGTTGCTTAGACTGTAGATCGATTGCCCGAAGCGCGGATCACTATGTTTAGAGAGAAGCACTACCTGTAAATCGGGAGAGGTCCATACTTCGCTTTTCTCCACGATCGGCTGTGCGTTTCCGATCGCGCCTGCAGGTATGGTGCGCGTGATACTCTTCCCGGTTGCTGTCAGGCCGGCGATCGATTGCTGGCCGAGATCGGCTTCCACACTGTTTTTTGCGTCGGCAGCCACTCCATTTGGTGAATGGAGACGAGTCTCGCCTGTTCGCGCCTTGAACTCACGCCGCATCGCGATTTTGGTAGCCGGATTAAGTACGTATGTATATTCGGCGACCGGATCGGAAATAAAGGTGAGAGTAGTCGTAGCGTTCTGCGCCCACGGACCGCCGGAGATGTTTTGCTGGAAGTAAGTACGACCCTGACTGTCGCGTGCCACGTGTCCGGTTGTCACCCGGCTGATCGTGTTGCCGTCGGCCAACGTCTGCGTCACAGTAGTCTTCACATCTGCCGAGTAGGGAAGCCCCGTAACCGTTTTGCCTCCGCGCATTTCCATGCCGATCGGCCCCGGACCATGAGCTCCGAATTCGCGCGCTGGAGGCCCACCGGCTGTTCCGGGAATTTGGGCGAACACGCCAACACACCCCGCGAGAATCGCCACCGCGCCGAGGCTCATTCGTTTCATTTCTAATCTCCTTCAAACAAACTGACTGATAGCCACTACTGGGCACTCAAAACGTGAACTCCGATCGGTTGCCCGTCCAAACCCAACAAGACGTTCGCTAGGACCGTGTGGTCGCCGGCTCCGTTTGCAACCGGTTCAAGAAAAAGCCCCGCCGAAGCGAGCGAGGAAGCCGGGATCTGCATCTCCACAATACGGGGCGCGTTGATTGGCAAATCGGGGTTGGAATAAGGCAATGCAATGAAGCTCTCGCCATTTACATAGATGGAACTTGAGGAGGCCGCCGCTGGAGACTTTTCTCCGGGCACTGATTCGGCGATCTTGTTCGGCCGCGGAACCAGCAAGATCCCCGCCGCGAGAGCAGCGGCAATGGCCATTCCCCAGCCGAACCGGCGTATCACTCTGACCGGGCTTTCCACTGCGCCTGCCGGGCTTCCCGATTTGAGCAGCGCTCGTGCCAGATTGGCTCGGGAGTCACCGGGCGCCTCTCCCGCTGAGGCGCCCACCAGAGTCTCCACTCTATTGGACAATTCAACGAGTTCGTCTTGTCTGCTTCTGCATTCATTGCAGGAGGCAAGGTGAAGCCTCACTCTGAGGAACTGATTTTCAGGTAATTCACCGTCCAGATATTGAATCAACAACCCGTCATCGGGATGCTCTGATATCGTCATACGGTCTCCTTCAACCTCTCGAGTCCGCGTTGTACGTTTTCCGCCACCGTCGAGATTGACAGGTCTAGAGTTTCGGCAATCTCACGGTATTTGAGCCCCTGCGACCGGAGCACCAGGCAATTTCGTTGCGCCTCGCTGAGCTGATCCATTGCGAGTTGGAGCCGCCTTTCTTTCTCACGCTCCAGTAAAGCCGCCTCAGCTGAAGCCGTGGCTGCCACTGGCTCCGACTGCGGGCCCAAATCGGCTAAGGTACTCGTCCTGCTTGCTCTGTGGGACAGTTGAATGTTGCGCGCCACGTTATGCGCTACGCGATACAGCCATCCTCGTAAATGCGCTCGATCGCCGCTCGCCAGCAAATGCTGATGCAACCGAAGAAAACTTTCCTGTACTGTCTCTTCCGCAGTCGCGGAATCCAATCCCAGGCTAACCAGATAACGCCGCAGTGAAATCTGCTCCCGGTCGTATAGTTCGAGAACGAGCCTCGAATTAGCCGTGTGCTCCACTTGGTCTGCATCCCAACCCGCCGATCGAAACTCAAAAGTTTCCGCCGAAGTCATGAACAAGCGCCAGTACTGGCCTTTCTACATATCTATCTTCAGCGCAATCGGCTCGAGCTAGCATCGCGCGCCGGTCGACGTAGCGAGGGCCACAAGAGAGCCTTGTTGGGGAGTTGCACTAGGGGTTGGGTAAAGCTCCCTTGTGACCTGCCGTCTCGCATGCTATGTGACTAGGAAACAAATGAGTGCCCGGCTTTTCCGGTCGGTACACACAAAATTTTTTCACTTTTGTGGCCTTAGCTCGAGGTCCCGCGCCGCGCATGTGATCTGGGAGGAGCATATTTTTCGTGAGATGCCAAATTATGTGCCGTGCTGACCAGTGCAAGATGCGAGAATGCCTGCGGGAAATTTCCTAATTGGCGGCGCTCCATGGGATCGTACTCTTCCGAAAGAAGGCCCACGTCATTGCGCAAGGCCAGCAAGCTCTCAAAAAGGGCGCGACCTTCGTCCATTCGTCCCTGAAAGATATAGTTGTCGGCCAGCCAGAAACTGCATGCCACGAAGGCGCCTTCACGGCCCGGTAATCCATCGATTGCACTATCGGTGTTATAACGGACAACCAGTCCGTCCCTCAAGAGGTGCTTTTCAATTGCCGCAATCGTGTTCTTGATGCGCTGGTCTTCAGGCGGCAGAAACCCGACCAGCGGCATCATCAGTACACTGGCATCGAGTTCGTTACTGCCGTAGTACTGCACGAAGGACTGCATGCGATGGCTGTATCCCAGCTTGCAGACTTCTCCGTGAATGTCTGCGCGAATCTTTCTCCAGCGCTCTACCGGGCCCTTCTCTCCGAACATCTCTACCGTTCGAACGGCCCGATCGAAGGCAACCCAAGCCATTACTTTTGAAAAAACAAAATGCCGCCTGGGCCCGCGAACCTCCCAGATACCGTCATCCGGGTTTGACCAGATCTCTTCCAGATGCCGCACAAGAGCTTTTTGCAGATCCCAGCCCTCGTCAGAAGCAGATAACCCTTTGGTGCGTGCCAGGAACAGGGAGTCCATCACTTCGCCGTAAACATCGAGTTGAAGCTGTTCGGATGCGGCATTTCCTATTCGCACAGGAGCCGAACCTTGATACCCCGGAAGCTCCGGTAACTCAAACTCCGTCAATCTCCGTTCACCGCCTACACCGTACATGATCTGCATGTGCTCGGGACTCCCCGCCACTGCACGCATCAACCAATCGCGCCAGGCTTTGGCCTCTTCCGTGAAACCCGCCTCCAGAAAAGCAAGCAGAGTGAAGGTGGAGTCTCGAAGCCAACAGAAGCGATAGTCCCAATTGCGCACGCCTCCTACTTCTTCCGGCAGGGATGTCGTTGGAGCGGCGATAATGCCGCCTGTATCATGATGCGCCAGCGCTTTCAAGGTGATGATTGAGCGCAACACAGCCTCGGCGTAGGGACCTTTCGGTGTGTGCTTGCCGGACCACCGCTGCCAGGAACGTGTAATGCGTTCGACCGCCGTCGCCGCGTCCGGCTGCTGTGGTTCCTTGGTATAAGAGTTCGACCAGGTGAGGACGAAAGGAATCTCCTCGCCAGCCTTGACCTCAAACTCGGATCGCGTCGTCAGGTCTTCGCCGCGCAAAGGAGCCGGCGTGGCAAGTGTTGCTCGATGTGGTCCAGCGATCGCCTGGATACGCTCATCGGGCAGGCGGCGGACCCACGGTGTGACACTGCCGTAATCGAAGCGCA
Organism: Terriglobia bacterium; assembly: GCA_963738555.1. Classification (GTDB taxonomy): domain Bacteria; phylum Acidobacteriota; class Terriglobia; order Bryobacterales; family Bryobacteraceae; genus Bog-105. Next base: position 163,208 of record CAVTXN010000018.1, on the reverse strand, counting down.
GAACGAGCTCCATGTACATCGGTACGGATCCGCGTACGCCCCGCACCAAGCGGATCACATCCTGATGCTCGCCCCGGCGATCCATGCAGTCGATGACTACGGCCGCGCCCGCCGAGGTAGAAAACTCCGTTTCAAGAACAAGGGTTCCCGGCCGGTAGCGTCGCGTGATTTGAGGATTTTCGTCTTGCGGAGAAATAATCCAGCGTCCGTTGTATCGCGACCCAAGGAGAGAGGCGAAACAGGCCGCCGAGTCAAAGCGTGGAAAGCTGAGCCAGTCGATCGATCCATTCCTGCCCACCAGCGCCGTCGTAGCATTGTTGCCAATCAGGGCGTAATCTTCGATAAATTGAGCCATGTCGTCTGACGGGTAGCGTTCTAATTAGCAGCGAAGTCGATGACCACCTTGATGTCATCGGGATGGCGCGCGAGGGCATCTTCAAAATTATCGAGCGATACGTGCCGGGAAATTAGGCGCGAGAGCCACTTCCGGTCTGCTTTGAGGAGCGCCTGCTCAGCCAGTTCATAGTGGCGGCGATTGGCGTTAACCGAACCGAATATCGCGCAGTTCTCCAGTACCATTGTGCGGTTGATCGCGCCCAGATCGATCGTTTCCTTCTGATCTTGAGAAGACACGCCGGCTAAACAGAGGATTCCGTCGTTGCCGAGTTGTGTCATCAACTCCGCGATTACGGACGCCACGCCCGTGCACTCGATCGCGACGTCCGGATTGACACCGACCTTGTGTACCGGACCGGTGTGATAGATCCCGCCTAGCTGTTTGACCAGTTCCGGTTTTAGTCCTTCCTGCACTCTGTCCAGCACATGTATCTCGAGGCCGCGTTGTTTGCCCATCATCGCGGCTATCAGGCCGATCGGACCGGCGCCCGTTACAAGAAGCGTCTTCGGAGCCCATTTGGCGCGCTCGCCTATGCACGAAATATGGTCCCAAGCCTTAGCAAGAATCGTGGTCGGCTCCATCAGTACGCCTACATCTCGCAGACTCGGATCCAATCGCAGAGCAAACTCCGGTTCGATACGCCAGCGCTCGGATCCGAAGCCGTTTCTTTCCTTGATGCCGCGCTCGGTGTATTTTCCATTACGGCACATGTCCCACTGGCCAACAGCGCAGGCGATGCACGGCACCGGATCAGGACGTCTGACAATACCAACCACGAGGTCGTCTTTCTTGAAGCCGCTATCGGCCGGCGCTTCGATCACCCGGCCGAGCGATTCGTGACCGAGAATCAGGTAGTCTTCTCCAGGCGCGGTGAAACCGTACTCGGCCGAGATCAGCTCGTGGTCAGTTCCACAAATTCCAAGCTCTAGCGCTCGCACCAGGATCGAGCCGTCACTTGAAGGCGGCTCCGGTACACTTCGGACCGAGGCGGAGTTTGCTTTTCCCGGGACGATCGTGATGGCTTTCATGATTTCGTTTCCATTCGTAGATGAGGAGTCCGCTCGTTTAGTGACAGCATCTCGCTCGATTTACCATACAAGTGGATGAAAACATACTTTAATTGGAGCATCCCGGGATGAAAGCATTGGTCAAGAGCCGGGGTGAACCAGGCCTTTGGTTGGAAGATCTCCCTGAACCCACGATCGGCATCAACGACGTTCTTATACGCGTAACTCACACCGGCATTTGCGGCACGGACCTTCACATTTATCAGTGGGATGAATGGGCGCAGAGCACGATTCCTGTTCCGATGGCAATCGGACACGAGTTCGTCGGCGAGATTGTCGCCGTCGGGTCGAACGTGAGCGATTTTCATCCGGGCGAAGTGGTCAGCGGAGAAGGGCACGTGGTGTGCGGACGTTGCCGCAACTGCCTGGCTGGGCGAAGACACCTGTGTGCTCATACGCGTGGAGTTGGTGTTAATCGTCCTGGCGCCTTCGCTGAGTTGATCGCGCTGCCGATGACCAATATCTGGAAGCATTCCGATGACGTCAATCGCGAAGTGGCCTCAATCTTTGATCCGTTCGGCAACGCAGTGCATACCGCTCTTTCATTTCCTGTTCTTGGCGAGGACGTTTTGATCACCGGTGCGGGCCCGATCGGTCTGATGGCTATCCCCGTGGTACGACATGCCGGCGCTCGCTATGTGGTTGTGACGGACCTTAACCCTTACCGGCTCGACCTGGCGAGAAAATTGGGAGCCACTCTCGCGGTGGATCCCACAAAAAGCTCGCTCGGAGATGTTCAGAAGCAGCTCGGCATGTACGAAGGCTTCGATGTCGGTCTGGAGATGTCCGGCAACCCCTCCGCCTTCCGGAAGATGATTCACAACCTGAGCCACGGCGCCAAGATCGCCATGCTTGGCATTCCCGCTGAGGAGATGGCCATCAACTGGCGGGACGTGATCTTCAATATGCTCACGATCAAAGGCATATACGGCCGAGAGATGTATGAGACCTGGTACAAGATGACCGTCATGCTGCAATCCGGTTTGGATATAACTCCGGTGATCACGCACCGGTTCGATTATCGCGATTTCGAGAAGGGCTTTGAGGTCATGCGTTCCGGAAAATCGGGGAAGGTTATTCTCGATTGGACGGAAGCCGCCTAAGGATCAGCAGAAACCGCAGGCACTAGTCCATGAAGACCAGCGTCTTCGACCTCTTCAAAATCGGCATCGGTCCTTCCAGTTCTCACACTGTCGGACCCATGCGGGCGGCTCTGCGATTTGTCACGGAGCTTCAGGGTCAAGGCAAACTGAGAGACGTCCGACGTGTACAAAGTGAGCTCTACGGGTCGCTTGCTCTCACCGGGATCGGGCACGGGACCGATCGGGCCGTGTTGTTGGGCCTGTCCGGTCAGAAACCGGAAACCGTCGACCCGGCCGAGATCGACACCATTCTAAATGGAATTCGCTCGCGACGGTCGCTTCAGCTGCTTGGCATCCAAATCGTTCCGTTCGACGAACCGAAGGACTTGCTGTTCCATCGCGATTTGATCTTGCCTGGCCACCCCAACGGAATGCGTTTTTCCGCATTCGATGCGAGCGGTGGAACGATTCGCAGCGAGATTTTCTACTCCATCGGCGGCGGATTCATCGTTAAAGAGGGGGAGGCGGCGGGCGATGCGTCCCCGCAGTTGCCGGTGCCATATCCGTTTTCGAATGGCGCGGAAATGCTTGCCCAGGCCGAGCGCATGGGAACGCCGGTTTGGCGCTTAATGCTCGAGAATGAGAGCGCTCTGCGCAGCGAAGCTGAAGTCCGCCAGGGTATCTTTCGGATCTGGTATGTCATGAATTCGAGCATTGAGCGCGGTCTGACCACCGAAGGCGTGCTGCCGGGTGGTCTGAACGTGCGCCGCCGCGCGCCGCGCTTATATCGAAAGATTCGAGAACGGGTAGCAAGCGATCCGTTTCGCGCCATGGACCTGGTGAATGTTTTCGCGATGGCAGTGAATGAGGAGAATGCGGCCGGAGGACGTGTCGTGACTGCGCCCACGAATGGCGCGGCCGGGCTGGTGCCTGCCGTTGGTCGCTACTATCGCGAATATGTTACTGACGCCTCGGACGAGGGGTTGCTTCGCTACCTGCTCACTTCCGGGGCTATCGGCATTCTCTATAAGGAAAATGCGTCGATTTCGGGCGCTGAGGTCGGCTGCCAGGGCGAGGTTGGCGTAGCTTGCTCCATGGCGGCGGCGGGTTTAGTTGGTGCTCTGGGCGGTACGAATCGAGAGGCGGAGCACGCGGCCGAGATCGGCATGGAGCACCATCTTGGCATGACATGCGATCCGATCGGCGGGCTTGTCCAGATACCCTGTATAGAGCGCAACGCATTCGGTGCGGTCAAGGCCATAAACGCCTGCCGCATGGCAATGCAAGAATCGGGAGAGCACAAGGTGTCGCTTGACCAGGTCATTCGAACCATGTATCAGACCGGTTTGGATATGCAATCGCGTTACAAAGAAACTGCTCTGGCCGGGCTCGCCGTGAATGTGAAGGATTGTTGACGAGACATATGTATGGAAGCGTAGGATCATATCTCCGGGAGAAGATTAGCGACATTGAACGGGCGGGGCTGTTCAAGCGCGAGAGAACTCTCGAGTCGCCGCAAGAGTCCGAGGTCAAGGTAAGCGGCGAGCCGGTCTTGATCCTGTGCGCGAACAATTACCTGGGCCTCGCCAACCACCCGGACGTAGTTAGCGCGGCGCGCGATGCACTGGAGCGCTGGGGTTACGGACTTGCCAGCGTGCGCTTCATCTGCGGCACGCAAACCGTTCACAAACAGCTCGAGCAGGCGCTAAGCAGATTCCTTGGAACGGAAGACACGATTCTCTATAGTTCCTGCTTCGACGCCAACGGCGGTCTCTTCGAGACGTTGATGGAAGCCGAAGATGCCATTATCTCCGACGAGTTGAACCACGCCAGCATTATCGATGGAATTCGGCTCTCCAAAGCTGCCAGATATCGATACAAGAACGGCGACATGGCTGATCTCGAGGCCAAACTGAAGGAGGCGAGCGGCGCGCGCCATCGCTTAATCGCCACTGACGGCGTTTTTTCGATGGACGGCTTCATCGCAAAACTTCCTGAGATCTGCGATCTTGCCGATAAATACCGGGCCATGGTGATGGTCGATGACTCGCACGCGGTCGGATTCATGGGCGAGCGCGGACGCGGCACCCACGAGCATCACAACGTGATGAATCGGGTAGATATTCTTACCGGCACTCTTGGAAAAGCGCTCGGCGGCGCCAGCGGCGGCTATACCAGCGGGCGACAGGGCATTATCGATCTTCTGCGCCAGCGTTCGCGACCCTATCTCTTTTCAAATTCGGTCGCTCCGCCCATTGTGGCAGCATCGCTCAAAGTTCTCGAATTGCTGAACGAAACGAGCGAACTGAGAGAGCGCCTGTTCTCTAATACCCGGCTCTTCCGGGAGCGTCTCTCCGCGGCCGGTTTCACGTTGCTGCCGGGCGAGCATCCCATTGTTCCTGTCATGTTGGGTGATGCCGCGCTTGCGAACCGCATGGCCGATGCATTATTGAAGAAGGGCGTCTACGTCATCGGGTTTTCTTTTCCCGTTGTGCCGCAGGGCAAAGCGCGCATTCGTGTGCAGGTTTCTGCGGCACATACAGTGGAAGAACTGGAGTTTGCAGCGAAACAGTTTGCCATTTGCAAACGAGAGCTTGGGATCTGAAGCCCGTGAGGATTCGATCGATCGGTATCGCGATCACTCTCTTGTCTGGACTGCTGGTCGCGCAGGTTCCGGAACATCAGGTAGTGCCGCTCTGGTCGAATGGAGCGCCAGGAGCAAAGGGCGACGCGCCGGAAGACCAGCCGTCCCTGACGGTATACCAGGCAGGCGTTGCCAATAAACTTCCCACCGCCGTCATTGTTTTACCGGGCGGCAGCTACCAGCATCTGGCGTTCGATTACGAGGGAACGGACGTCGCAGAATGGCTGAACCATCTGGGTATTTCGGCTTTCGTCCTGCGGTATCGCCTTGGCCCGAAATATCGATACCCGGTCGAGCTTTGGGACGCCCAACGCGCCATTCGTTATGTGCGCGCTCACGCTGAGGAATTTCAGATTCGACCTGACCGTATCGGAGTGTGGGGATTTTCCGCCGGTGGGCATCTCGCCTCCACCGCCGGAACGCATTTCGACAATGGCGATCACGGTGGTTCCGATGCTATCGATAAACAAAGCTCGCGGCCTGACTTCATGATTCTTGCGTATCCTGTCATCACATTTGAAGCGCCGTATGCGCATCTTGGCTCGCTGCACGCTTTGCTGGGCGAAAAGCCCGATCCCGCGCTCGTGGATTCTCTCTCCAATGAGACTCAAGTCACGCCGCAGACGCCGCCAACCTTTCTCTTCCACACGACAGAAGATCAAGTTGTGCCAGTGCAAAACAGCGTGTTCTTTTATCTGGCGCTCCGGCGGGCTGGGGTTCCTGCGGAGATGCACCTCTATCTGCAAGGACGACATGGCGTTGGATTAGCTCAGAATGATCCCGTATTGCGAAGCTGGCCAGATCGCCTAGCCGACTGGTTAAAAGTACAGGGATTCAGATAGGTAACTTTTCCGTTGTTTATTCGCTTGTAAAGATCAGCCGCTACGCATACCATCAGAAACGTAGCTGCAGTGGAGTTGTTAGTTGCAGGAAGTGCTTAATAAACATTCGGAGGGGTATGCGTTCTTTCAATATATTACTTGCTCTTAATTTTCTATTTACAGTCTCTCGGGCGCCAGCCGAACCGCCGGCGCGAAATGCGCCGCAACCGAATCGCCTAGTAGTTGTTGGCGATTCTCTTTCTGCTGGTGTGCAAAACTTTTCGTTGCTCGATACACAACAGCCGAACGGCTACGCCAGTATTATTGCTAGACAAGGCGGTTGGAACTTGACCCTGCCTTTGGTGCCGTATCCGGGAATCCCGAACGTTCTCCAGCTTGTGAGCCTCGGACCACCAGTTGTTATCGAGCCGGCGCCCGGCTCGGTACCTTTTCTCCGTATCAATCCATTTATTCAACCTACTAATATCGCCGTTCCAGGCTTAACGGTCGGGGCTGCTTTGACGCTGCGCCCGGATCTTTCTTCGACAAACCCCGAGCAGGTGTGGGCAACCGTTGTGCTTGGCTTCCCGAGTCTGCTTCAGGGCCAAGCCCCCACAGAAGTGGAGCTTGCACAGTCTCTCAAGCCAAATACCCTGATCGAGTGGCTTGGAAACAACGATGCACTCGTACCAGCTATAGTTGGGCAGCTCGGCGCTCTCACGCCAATAGATACGTTCGCCACTGCGTATGAGCAGGTTCTCGATACGCTTTCCCAGACCGGCGCGAAACTGATCACGGCAACGATACCGGACGTTACCGAAATCGCGTATTTCACTTCGCCGCAAACAATTGCCGAACAAAGCTCGGAATATCGGTGAGCACGGTCGACAGAGTCACTCGGTATTGGGCGCGAACGACTATGTACGGCCAAGCGCCCAAACTTACGTGGACCAGATTCTCACCGGACAACTTGCGGGACCGCTTCCGGCAACTTGTCCGGCGCCGCTGCCGGACTTGGGTGTTTCAACAATACCTTGTGTCCTTACCGCAGCAGATGCCCAACTGTTCGAGACACGGTCGCTTGCTATAACCAAACCATTCGTCGCCGACACAGCAGCAACATGGCGGCCTGGTGGTCGATATTCACGCATTGGTTGACAATATCTACGCAAACGGCTACCAAGTCGCGGGCCACAGGTTAACGACAGACTTCTTAGGAGGACTCTTCTCGCTCGACGGAATCCACCCGACGAACACCGGTTACGGAATCATCGCTAACGAATTCATCGCTCAGATGAACCCGTTTCTTGGTAAGGATATGCGCCAAGCCAATATAGCTGAGATATATGCCCACGATCCATTGCGAAAAGATGCCTCTCCTGACTTTACGCCTAGGACAGTTCCCCCGAGCAGTTGTCCGGCATCTTCGTTCTCGCGCGCCAGTTCTGCGCGCTGACCGTTTCGCAGACGGGCATGGAAGAAAATAAGACAGGAGACTTTTATGCCCGTCGCCAAGCTGCTGATGATTGTAGGTGATTATGTCGAAGACTACGAAGTCATGGTGCCGTTCCAAGCTCTGCAAGCGATGGGGCACACGGTGGATGCCGTGTGTCCCCAGAAGAAGGCCGGCGATTTTGTACGCACGGCTATTCACGATTTCGAAGGCGATCAGACCTACTCGGAGAAGCGGGGCCATAACTTCACCTTGAACGCCACATTCGCGGACGTAAACCCCGCTGACTATGACGGTCTTGTGCTTCCGGGCGGACGAGCTCCCGAGTATCTTCGACTAAATCCGAAGGTTATCGAGATCGTTCAGAATTTCGAGAAATCGGGTAAGCCGATCGCAGCTCTCTGCCACGGTGCGCAGCTCCTGGCAGCAGCCCGGGTTATCGAAGGTAAACGCGTCAGTGCCTATCCGGCCTGCGCTCCAGAGGTGACCGCTGCTGGCGCTACTTACGCGGAGCTGAAAATGGATCAAGCGATTACGGACGGGAACTTGGTAAGCGGACCGGCGTGGCCGGCGCATCCTGCTTTCCTCGCGCAATACGCGAAAGTGCTCGAAGCTTACCTGGCGAAAGGTAAGGTTGCGAGTACAGCGGCTTAACGCCCCAGCCCGATTGTCCTGCTGCCGAGCGACTTAGGTGAAGCCGAGAGCGAGCCATCTACCGGCTCGAATTTGAGAGAACTCAATCTCGCAGTTGTTTTTTGAATTGCGTAGGCTTTTCCGCGATTGACTGCAAAAGTAATCACCGAGCCTCTCATCTCGCTACGAACTGTCTGATTAGCCGAGGCATCTGCAACTTCGACGCTTGCGCCCGGCCACGGATTGCGGACTCGCATTTGACCTGAAAAACCTGCTTCAAAAACGATGGCCATGAGCTGGTCTTGTCTCACCTGAACATGGACCTTGCTGTTCCGCTGCACGTAGATGGTTGCGTCCGCATCCCAACTCCGAGGCCATGCCGGCGCGATACGCAGCAAACCGTCATAGTCCTGAATCAACGCCTCATCGAGCGCAGCCGCCACAACGCCGATTTGCTCAATATAGAACTCCTGTTTTACAAAGTTGGCAAACCCGGAAGGATACGCTTGATATTTTTGCGTTAGCTGAAGGAGAGAGGCTTTGACCTCATCGGCCAGTCCGAGCCTCGCCGCCTGCAGCGGATCGTAGCTCCAGTCGTTATCGATCTTGTTCGGGCGGTGCCAGTAAGTACGGACGCCCAGCGCATGCAGCGGGCCGTCATCGCCGATCAACGAGTAGGGCCAAACAGGCTCCAAGCCGAGGTTTTCTGAATTGTGGATGGGCGCGGCCTGCTCGTAGGACTGCGCGAGCACGTCATCGCCTTTGCTGTCGTCCGCGGGGCTGAGCTGTTTCTTCAGCGTGGCGGAGTCGGTGCGCGGCAGCTCTGGAATTTGACGCAGCGCAGTCTTAGCCTGGGCAACCAGATCCGAGTCTTTGTGTAAGATTCCGGCAGCTTCGATGAGGGCCGGAAGCAAAGTCTTCATCGCGCATAGATCGGTTATGGGATCGTGAACGTCCCACTGATTTTCATGCGCGTTCGAAGGCGCTGTATGGCGCAGTCCGTCAGTACCGGTCCGGCTATAGGCCAACAGGAAGCGCGCCGCATCGGCCATCAAGGGATAATTCGCGGCCAGAAATTTTTCATCATCAGTAGCCAGATATTGACGCCATATCCAGTACGAAACCTCTGCACCGGTCGAGATAGTGCGGGCGTTGTAATACGGCGGTGAGCCGGCATCGCAGTCGCGTCCGGGAGATTTGGTCCAGCCTTCATTCTCGAAACCCTGGCCGTTGAAGCGCATCGTCTCAGGCACGCAGACTCCGGGCCGGTTCTGCATTCTACTTTTCGTCCAAGCTTCGATGTTGGCGAGATTGCCGGTGTAAAGACGAAAGTAAGGCTCGTTCAGATCGAATAAGCCGGCGCTCAGGTTCGCCGCGACTTGCATTCTGAGATTCCAATGCCAGTAGGCCGATGGATCCCACTGATGAAAATCGCGCGCAGAAGAATAGAGATCTCCTACGCCGGCCTGAGAGCCAGGGAACGTAGCGCGACTTTCGCCCGCGGTGGTGAAGAGATCGATCAGGCGCAGATTCTCCAGGTACTCAGCGGAACCATCGGAGGAGGTCAGCTTCATCAGTCCCGCGCGATTCCAGAACCGATTCCACCAGTCACGATGATTACGCGCAGGCACCCGAAGGGCAGAGGAGAGGATAGTGCCCGCGGTCTTCAAAGCGTCGCCTCCGCGCCATGCGGGAGACGCAATGAGGACGCGAAAAGATCCAGCGGCGTCCGGCAGAAATGAGACTTTCTCGATCAACGCGCCGTTCGTCTGGGCATGAACATTTCTGCCTTGAGCGGTTATCGCAGCCAAGGAGCCGAACGTCTGGCCCGTTGCGCCTGGCACGCCCGAATCGGCCCAGGTCTCCGAGAGAACTCCGAAAGTATCCTGTTCTTGGGCTCGCGGATGTCTCGGTTGCCACAAGCGCGCCTCGACGGTTTGCGCATTTCGCGGGTTCGCGCCTTTCACATCGACTACCACAACGTCGATATCCGGATCGATGTAGACGGTGGCAGTCATCCCATTGCCGCTTTCAATGAACTCGCCGTTATACAGATCGACTTTGCCAGAGTAATCGCGCGCCGAAGCCAAGCTGCTGAGGCCGGGAAGAACAATCTGCGCGGGGGATAAGCGGCCTGGTAGAGTATCGGCGCGATTTAGTTGAATCGTCAGGCCGTTGGCTGCCCAGATGGCAATTCCCAAGCGACCGTTGCCCAAAGGCATGGCGTCTTCCGGCCGGGTGTTCGGACGCTGCAAAATAATATCCGAACGTCCTACAATAGACGGCACATTTACGCGAAACTGGCCGTCGCGCCAAGCCGTAGTGGATTCAGCCGAGCGGCTTGCAAGCGGCAGGAACGCACATAGGCAGGCGATTCGCGCGGATGTTCGAAGCACGTTTATCAGATCCAGTTGCCGGGCGGCTCTACCTCGATCCAGGAACCTTCAACCGGATCGGCGTACAGCGTGATGTGTCGAAGATACTTGCGCAGGAGTTTGTATTCGGGACCGATGGTCGCCTCCAGGCCGTCGCGAGAAGCCAGTTGATCCTTGGTAAGCGGCTGATTGCGAATACAATCCGACAATTGCTGAGCGATGTGACCGGCGCATGAGGGGTCGGGCTTAATGTTGTAATCGGGCTCGACAACAACGCGGCCGATCATGCTGGAAGTTGGCTGAAGAGATTCAAAGGCGCTCTCGAGGAAGTCTTCCAACTCGGGATGCACGACTACATCTCCCGCCGGTTTTCAAGCGAGCGAGACATGGTTACTTCGTCAGCGAACTCGAGATCGCTTCCCACCGGAATGCCCATCGCGATCCGGGTCACGCGCGGGCCGAGAGGCTTTAACAAGCGCGAGAGATACACGGCGGTTGCCTCTCCTTCGACCGTGGGATTGGTGGCCAGAATAACTTCATGAACGGTTGCTTCTCGCAGGCGATCCACGAGGCCCTTTATGCGAAGTTGCTCCGGGCCTATTCCACGAAGGGGCGAAATTGTGCCGTGCAGAACGTGATAGAGGCCGCGGAAATTGCGCGTGGTTTCTATGGGAAGAATGTTGTGGGGTTCCTCTACGACACAGATTTGGGAATGCTCGCGATGAGGATCGCGGCAATATGAGCAGAGCTCGGCGTCGCTGATGTTATTGCACTGTTCGCAGATCGTGAGCTTGTCTTTAACGTCGAGCACGGCTTGCGCGAGATTGGCGGCATCTTCGCGCGGAGCGCGCAGCAAATGAAATGCAATGCGCTGAGCCGATTTCTGGCCGATACCGGGCAGGCGCTTACATTCCTGGATAAGCCTGGCGAGCGGTTCGGCGAAGTCGGACATGAATTAAAGAAGGCCGGGCGGCAGACCGAGACCGCCCAACATGCCGCCCATTTTGGATTGCGTTTCCGTATCGACCTTCTTGCAGGCGTCATTAAAAGCGGCCAGGACCATATCTTGCAGCATTTCCACATCACCGGCTACTTCGGGATCGATCTTGACGCTGAGGGCGTTCTTATGCCCGTCCATCTTGACGTTGACCATCCCGCCTCCGGCAGAACCCTCGACACGAATAGCGGCAATCTGCTCCTGCAGCTTCTCCTGCATTTGCTGGGCCTGCTTCATCATGGCCTGCATGTTGCCGGGCATTTTCATAATGTTTGTCCTGTTCTCGATTCGGTTGGATGCCTACTCATTCAAATTTCGCACGGTCCGAATCTGGGCGTCCGGGAAGAGCTCCTGAAAACGCTTGACGCCGGGATGCGAAAGGGCGCGCTCGCGCACCGCAGAGTTGCCGGAGGGAGCAATACCGGAAGATTCAACCGTGGATACAACAGCGGCATCCGCGCTCGCCTCAGCGCGGACGACAACGCGTTTCCCAACAACTTCGGAAGCGATGGTCTGTAGCTTCGGCTCCTTGAGGGCAAGCTGTAGCCTTTTGGGTGCGCGAATCAGCAGCTCGGAATTCTGAAGTATGATCTCGGCCTGCTGGACAGCATCGGCGCTGAAATCCAGGCCCGCCTTGACCAGCGCATCATAAAGCTGTTCTTTCAAGGCAGTGCCAGGTTGGGCGGCCGGCTTAGAAGGAGTAACTATCTTCGGAGCTTGTAAAGCGGGAGAACGCAATTCCGCAGTACGGACAGTCTTTGGCGGCGGCTGGGCGGCAGGCGTTCCGGCCGGGATCTCCAGAGCCGCGATGGCGTCTTCAATCGACTGCAGCTTGCCTGCCTGGATCAGCTTTATCAGGCCTAACTCCAAATGCAGGCGTGGTTGCGTAGATTCCTGCAAGTTTTGGTAGAGGTCCAACGAGAGATTTAAGTAGCGAGTGAGATCTTCTTCGCTAAACAACTGGGCTTTCGAGACCAACGCCAATTGCTCGTGCTCTGTCGCGGGGATCAGCCGTGTCGGCTTTCCGGAGATTCTCGCGACCAGCAAATTGCGCCAATAACGTGACAGCTCGCGCGAGAAGTGCTGCAGACTCTGGCCGCTACGCTCGAGTTCCTGAACGAGCTCCAGCATTCGCGCGGGATCCTGAGCCGTAACGGCATCGGCCACCGCTTGAAGCGACTCGATGCCGAACATGCCGAGCAGGGAACGGATCTGATCGACCTGCAAGGTCTTGCCGCAGCAAGCAATTGCCTGATCGAGAGCGGAAAGAGAATCGCGAACGCTTCCTTCGCCGGCCTGCGCCACAATCGAGAGCACTTCTTCACTGGCTTCGATGCCCTCCTGGCCGGCAATATATTTCATGCGATCGACAATCTCGGTGAAATCGACGGAACGAAACGTGAAGTGCTGGCAGCGGGAAGCAATGGTAGTGGGTATCTCGTGAGCTTCCGTTGTACAGAGGAGGAAAACAACCCATTCCGGCGGTTCTTCCAAAGTTTTGAGCAGCGCGTTGAAAGCTTCTTTGGTAATTTGATGCGCTTCATCGACGATGAATACTTTGTAGCGGTCGCGCGCGGGGCGGTAGCGAACGTTTTCGCGGATCTCACGCATTTCATTGATGCCGCGATTCGAGGCGGCGTCGATTTCAATGACGTCGATCGCGTTTCCGGCGCTTATCTCCGTGCAGCTCGAACAGACTCCGCAAGGATGCGCGGTCGGTCCGTGAATGCAGTTGAGACAGCGAGCCAAAATGCGAGCAACCGTGGTTTTTCCGGTGCCTCGCTGACCAGAAAAGATGTAGCCGTGCGCGATGCGCTTGCTTTCGATCGCGTTAGTGAGCGTTTTCTGAACGTGTTCCTGACCGATGAGCTCAGAAAAGCTCTGCGGACGGTACTTCCTAGCGATGACCTGGTACATGGAATGCGTCGAAGTGTGCTGACAGGAGAGTTTGTCAGACCCCGGGTGATCCGCGGCACACGAGCTAAACCGCTACCGTTGCTCCCTTCCGGACCTGGCGGGGTTTGCGACCGCCCATTGCACGAAGCCCGGAGCCTGACAACCCATCATGGTAACATTTGCGACCTTGACGAACGCACGCAAAACGGGCACGGTGTGGGACGTGCCGCCCGAAGGGCAGATTAGTTCCTTCCCTGTTTGGCAGCACGCATCCGTGCCCTTTATGCTTATTTTCGCCCGCCGAGTACGGCTTGGAGTTTTTCTCCGAACAAAGTGTTTGCCGCAGGTCTCGGCGGGTCAGGTTTGCGCTCCGGCATGGGATGTGGAGGCGCATGTGGAGTTTCCCCTCGCTCAGGCTCGGAGTTCTGTTGCGTCTGGTTAACCGCTCGCTCACCCTCCTGGTTCTGTTCGGGCGCTTCTGCTCGCGCGTTGAGATAGCGGTCCGTGTGTAATAGAACGCGTTCGAGAGACGGAACCCAATTGGTAAACTCCGTTTCGGTGTGGCGATTGTGGTCGAGCACGGTGCGCATGGCATTCATCTTCGAATCGAGGTTGTCGAGATGATGGAGCAGCAACGCTTCCGGGAAGAGCGGCACTTTGGGTGAGCCGAACTCCAGCTCGCCATGGTGACTGATAATCATGTGCTCGACCAGGACGCGCAGCTTAGGCGGAAAATCAGGAAGCTGTTCGAGCTTACTCGCGATCAAGCGCAGGCCGAGGACAATGTGGCCAAGAAGCTGTCCTTCACTGCTGTAACCGAAGCTGCGTTGATAGGCCAGTTCTTCGATTTTGCCGATGTCATGAAGAATCACGCCGGTGATCAGCAGATCTGTATCGACCTTTGGATAGTGGCTGCTGACAAGTTTACTGAGCGCGCAAAGCGAAAGCACATGCTCGAGCAGTCCTCCGCGGCAGGCATGGTGAATGGTCTTGGCAGCAGGCGCGATTTGGTACAGCTCGCAGAGCTTAGAGTCGTTGAAAATCAGCTCGAGCAAAGAGCGGAAATGAACATTGCGGATCCCCGCGATAATGCCGCGAAGTTCATTGAACATCTCGCCGGGATCGCGCTCCGAGCAGGGGAAGTAATCGGAGAACTCAACTTCGTGATCTTCGAGACGGCGTAGTCGATGTATAACAAACTGCGAACGATTGTTATAGAACTGAGGTAATCCCTTCACCTTGACGAAGTGGTCGCGCTCAAAGGTGTGCATCACCTCGACGACGTTGTCCCACATCTTGGCTTCAATCTCACCGGTACGGTCGGCAAGGTGCAGAGAAAGATAGGGTTCCCCAGTTCTCTTCTGCCGGATCTCCTTTGAAAGGACGAGAAACTGAGCAGTCACGGTCTCGTTGGGAACGAGCGTGTTGACGAACGGCGACTTCATAGAAAGGATGAACTAACGGGAGCTGCTCTTGCCTGTAACAGTAGTTTCGGTGCCCGGGATCGGCACGAGACCAAAGAGACGCTTGTGACGAGTCTTTTGCTCGACTTCCGCTTTCGTGACGGTTTCCGGTTTTAACATTGCCACTTCCTGCCATTTTGTGTTCTGGCCTGGCGCGGCTCCTGTGTCGACAAATCCCGGCTTAATCTGCAGAAACGCGTGCTTACGCAAGTCCGTCAAGTACTCGCGAATTTTCGGCTGCATCTTCGGCCCCCAAAGCTGGTTCTCGATATCAGGTTTGACATCGGCAAGCGGGGCGAGACCTTTCTTGGTGTGATCATCGACGCGAAACACGTCGAATCCGGTGGGCAACTTAATGGGCGGCGTCACGTAGCCGCGAGGTTTGTCCCAGACGGCGGCCTCGAGGGAGGCTTCCAACTCACCTTTCTTGTAGCTGCCCAGAAAACCACCGTCCTTGGCGGTCGCAGCGTCGGAGTTATCGCGCGCGAGGTCGGTGAACTTCTCTCCTTTGGCGGCATCGGAAGAGATCTGTTGGGCCTTCTTTTGGGCGGCTGCCACGCCGGCGGCATTTTTACCTTCGGTAGAAATCAGGATCTCACTCAAGAAGACTTTCTCCTCGCGGATGAAGTCAGATTTATGGGCGTCGTAATAGTCCTGGATCTCCTTGTCACTGATGTTGATATGACGGCCAACTTCCTGACCGATCACTTCGCGGGTGAGCATTGAGTCTTTGGCCTGGCTGACAAAGTCTTCGTAACTCATGCCGGACTGCTGGCGAATGTAGTCATGAAATTTGTCGGTATCGACGATGCCCGATTGGCGCTGCAGTTGCGCCATATATTTGCTGACTTCCGAATCCACATTGATGTTCAGCTCTTTACCTTTCTGAGTGAGCAGGAGTTCATCGATGCGGTCGCGCAGAATATCCTTTTCGCGGCCGTCCAATTCCTGGCGGTATTGCATACCAGAGAGGTTCTGCGCCTTAAGCTGGGCGGTTAACTCTTTGAGGGAACGGGCAAGCTCATCCTGACTGACGATGTCGCCGTTCACTTTGGCGACGATCTGGTCGATTACCTTCGGCGTATCCGCAGCAAGGGCGAGAGAAGCAAAAGCCACGCCGGCTAGAACCACAGCTTTCATATGATTTCTTTCATTATGGCAACCACTGGCGAGGGTGCCGGAACGAGTGCCGGTAGGACCCTCGGCGATCGGCCACCGGCTTGGCAAGCCACCCCGCAACAGTTCGGCTAAGCCCTTTTCACGGTGCTCGCTGTGGCGCGGGCGCGCCTAGATAATCATCTGCGATGCATCCCGCGCGCCGATACTGGCAGCAGACATCTCGCGCCATGCCTCGCTCAACTGCTCCATCCCCGTCTCAAGTGATTCCGCGTCAAGCAAAAACGGAATCCGCACATACTCGGTATACGAGTCGCCGGTCGAAAATATATTCCCATGCGCGATGGCTACGTGCCGGCGGAGTGCGATCTGGGCGAACGCGGCCGCGTCGCCGAACGGCAGCTTTGCCCATATGCAAAGTCCTCCACAAGGGTGCGCAAAACTCCAGTCCGGCAATTGCGTTCCTCAGATATCTTTCGACCAAATCGCGCTTCGGCAGCAATTCCGCGCGACGCAGCTGAACGGCTTCCTCAAAATATGCGAAAAGCTGGGCTCCAATTGCCTGTGGCAAAAGGGCTGAGCCAAGATCCATAGAGCTCTTGATCCTTGCGAGACGGGCGATCTGCGCCGTCGAGCCGCGGATCCAGCCTACGCGCAGACCAGCACAAAACAGTTTGCTCAACGATCCGATCGTGAAGACATTCTCGCCTTCGCTAAAAGCCGCGAGCGGCCGGGGCCGGTTACCTTCCAAAACCATTTCGGCCAGTGTTTCATCTTCGATTGTCGGGATCTCAAACTCCGAAACCAGTTCCGCGAGCTTACGCCGGCGGAAGTCGTCCATTGTCGCCCCCGTAGGATTCTGAAACGTGGGGGTGACGTAGAGCAGTCTGGGGTTCACCGTAAGAATTCGATTGCCTAAGGCACGCACCGCAATGTGACCCGCTGAAACCGGAAGCGCCGTCAGCCGTGCACCGGCGAAACGGAACGCCTCGAGTGCGCCAAAAAACGTCGGATCTTCTACCAAGACCGGATCACCGCGTTGCACGCAAAGCGCCGGTTATCAGAGTGATTGCTTGCTGTGCGCCCGTTGTTACCAATATCTGTTCTGCGCACGTTTTCGCTCCCAGCTTGGAGTAGCGCGCGGCGATTTTTTCCCGCAGAACAGGAAGCCCGAACGGCATGTAATCACGCTGTTCCAGAAGCATCCGAAACTGTTCGTCCGGCAATTCGAAGGCGCCCTCGGGCAAAGTAGTCAGCGGCGTCGGCGTGGCTACGCCCAGGTCCACTACTCCCGATCCCTCGGCTAATAGCAGATTGAGCAAAGGACTGCGGCTGACGATGCCAGCGCGCGTGTGGGCGCGCGCCTTGATTGCAGTAGCTCGATTCACCCAGGTTCCGCTGCCTGCGCGGCTTTCAAGCCATCCGGATGCGCGCAGCTCATTATAGGCAGTCAGAACAGTCGTACGGCTTACCGCCAGCGCCTTTGCCAGCGCGCGTTCAGACGGAAGTCTGGTGCCCGGCAGCAGGTTGCCCTGACGAATGGCATCCTTCATCCCGCTGGTGAGCCTTGCGTGGAGTGCCCCGGCAGCCGTTGCCCAGCCAGCCAGAATATCCGAGACTTCGTTCGCCTTCATCCCATACCACTTTTATAATAAGTGGCACTTGCTTGTAAATACCAGTCGGGCAATTATGAATTCATGGCAGGGGACGCAGTACTCGAACGTGGCGCGGATGGTTTGCAAAGAGCCGTAACGGCAAAGTTGCCGCACAGCTTCGCGGAGCTTAACAAACGTAGGTTACGGTTTGGGCTTTTCGAACTGAGGACCGATACGCACGAGCTCAGCAGGCTCGGCACTCGAGTCAGATTGCAAACGAAACCAGCCCGGATACTCGAGGCGCTCGTATCGCGGCCCGGCGAATTGGTGCGGCGGGAAGAACTCCGCGAGTGGCTGTGGCCCGGCAATGTGTTTGTCGATTTCGAGAGCGGACTCAATACCGCGGTAAACCGTTTGCGCGCCGTATTGGGTGATATGGCGGAAACACCGGTCTATGTCGAAACGATTCCGCGTCAGGGTTACCGTTTTGTTTGCCCTGTTCAGGACATGAGCTTGGAATTACCTGCGTGCCAGCCGCCAGACTACGTAATTCCATCTGAGGAAGCCGCTTCTGCCCGTTTCGAACCGCCTGCTCGTGAACTCACCAGAAGCATGTTCTTAAGATTGGTAGTCGCTGTCTTACTGGCTTGGACTTTCCAGTTTCTGTTCTTCAACTGGAATCAGCCTCAGATCGCAGCGGCTGTAAAGCTGATAGCGGGACTCCCCGATCGCGTGATCGGCCACTCGGAGCGAGAAGGCCGCGTACGATTTTGATATCGGATCAGCTCGCTGCAAGTTTCCCAACATAGGTTGCGCTTGGTTCGATCGTACGGCGCTGCTTACTTCAAATTCTGATTCAGCAGAGAAGCCAATCGATTTCCTGCCAAGACTACCTGTTCCAGCGCCACTCGCACTGCCGCTTTGTGATACGCCTCATCCGGACGCGCCGATATAGCTCCCGCAGTCTTCCCGTCGCTGATCGGAGGCGCGTAGACGTATAGCTTCGCTGTCTCAAATGTCTCTTTCAGCCAGCGGGAAATGTCCACATCATCTACCCAGCCGGTCTGCTTCTGCACATTAACTAACGCTTTGCCTTGCTTGATTCCCGACTCCAAATCCTCCTCCGTACCGAGCAGGTTGTCCCAGTAGCTGTGCAGATTTTCCGCGCATGGCGCAGCGCAGAAGCGCACGTCTCGCGCATTGTGATCGCCGTGAGGATAGGCCGTGCTGAACCTCGATAAGGTGTTGACCGGCTGGTGAAGCTCACCGGCCAGATTCTCTACCCAGGCGAGATCATAAGATTTCAATGGTTCATCCTCGTTGCTGTTGAGCGCGTCTTTCAGCAGCTCTAGCTGTGTCTCCAGGTTCGGCTGCTTCGGTTCCGCCGTCTCGATGTTCTCTGTCGTATAGGGTTGACTGATGAAATGCCAATACTTGTGCATGAAATGGTCGGCAAAGCCCACGTTCTGCCACGCCTCCTGCCCGACCGGCGGCAGCATGCCATCATCCTCTCCGTCGGCTACATAGCCGGGGCATTTCGCTTGGTCTTGAATACAATCCGGCCAGGTCGCCGCATGCAGGAACGCCATCAGTCCCGCCTGTCCTACCTTCGCGCCTTCTGTCCATTGCTTATACTGCGGATGCAACACCAGTAACTCGTCAACCCGGTCCCGTGCGTGTTTGCTGAGCTTACGATAGGCAATATAGGCAATCGCAATGTGCGTCTTATTGTTCCACGCTATAGCCAGTTGAGGCCAAAGCAACAATGTCAGCGCGATAATAACGACCGCCGTGCGGCGCATGAACGATTCAGATCTCCTGAGCAAAATTGACACGGTGCTATGTGACGTTTCGTAGCCGGCCCGGGTTGCAACGGTTTACTTACCTCGAGCTTTCTCCATCAATGCCGCGCCCATCCACACTCCCGCGAAACCGAGCGCGACACTGAGCAGGACATTCAGAATCGCCGCTACGGGCGCTCCGCTCTTTAGCGCGCTCAGCGTTTCCCATTCGAAACTGGAAAACGTCGTGTAGCCCCCCAGAACACCCGTCACCAGAAAAAGACGCCACGTCGGGGTCAAGTCCGAACGGTAAACGAAAAATGTCATCAAAAGCCCGATGCTGAATGAGCCCGTGACATTGATCAAAAAGGTTCCGACAGGAAAAAGGCCGCTGTGAAATCGTGCGACGTATGAAGCAACAATATATCTCAGCGCGGCGCCGACCCCTCCGCCTAACATAACCGCCAGCACGCCGTAAACTGACACAGAGTCTCCCCTCGCTTAAATGTGAGCAGGAGTCATTTTCCCTGGCAAACCGGGCGGTTTTGGCGAACTCCAACGCCTCTCATCAGTTCAGCAAATTTCGCGCAGAGAAGCAATCGTTTTGCATTGTTCTGATCCGCAGCGCTCTGCAGCGCCTTTCTCGAGAGCGGTCCGCGCATTGCTAGGAGCATTATTCCCTCGCGCAGTACCGTCGCCTGCTCCTGCCCGGATTTGCGCTAACTCGCAAAACTGATAACCTGTGGCTAATCGCTTGATAAGCTTCCACAGCTAACACAGGGGGTTGTCATGAGAAAGCAGGCAAAGCGGGACCGCTCGCGTCTCGTCCCTCTGACCGTATCTATCGCATTGGCTCTCGCCGGGCTCTGCGCCTACGGTCAAACTGGAACTATAACCGGCATCATCACTGATGCCACGGGTGCGGCGGTCCCCGATGCCACCGTAAACGCCACAAATATCTCTACCGCCGCCGTGCGCGCCGCGAAGACCGATACTGCGGGCGCCTACTCGGTTTCCAACCTGGTCGCAGGTAACTACAATGTCACGGTGGAGAAACCGGGCTTCGACACCTTACGTTTTCAAAACGTCACTCTAACGGTCGCCCAGAACCTCACCCTTAGCGGCGCGCTCACTGTAGGCGCCGTCTCGGCTGCGGTTGAAGTCGCCGGCAGCACGGTTCCCACGATCGATTTAGCCGACGCCCAAATCAGTAACGTGGTCGACCAACGCCGTATCCTCGAACTGCCGCTCATTACCCGCGACCCCTACCAGCTTGTGTTGCTTTCGCCGGGCGCGCAGCAGACCACGAGCTCTCTCGGAGGCTTTTCCATCAACGGCCAGCGCGAGCGGAATAATAACTTCCTGCTCGATGGAGTCGACAATAATGACGCCTCAGTTCCCGGCATTGCTGGCGGGATCAGTTCGCTTACGCCCGATGCTACGCAGGAATTCCGCGTGATCACCAACAACTTCCTACCCGAATTCGGCCGCAACACCGGAGCCATCGTCGATATTGTCACGCGCAGCGGCACCAATCAGTTTCACGGCAATGCCTATGAATTTAATCGCGTCAATGCTATGGCTGCGCGCGATTTCTTCAATCCCTCGCCCGATCCCCAGAATCCATTCGTTCGCAATCAGTTCGGCGCATCCCTGGGCGGCCCGATCGTCAAGGACAAAACCTTTTTCTTCGTGAACTCGGAGTGGGACCGTTTCCGCACTACCCTGACCAATGAGTCAACCGTGCCGACCGCGGCCTTTAAAAGCGGCATCTTCACCTTCCAGGGCCAGCCGATCAATTTGGCCAGCCCGTCCTCGCCAAACAATGCTCTCGGCTTGCCGCTCGACCCGACAATGCAGAAAATCTTCTCTCTTTACCCAAACCCGAACGGGCCCGCAGTGGACGATATCCGCGGCATCTATTTTTTCTCGACTGCGACGCCGCTTGATTCCAACAACACCACTTTCCGCCTCGACCACCGCTTCAGCGATAAGTACAGCGTCTTTGCCCGCTATGTCTACGGCGGCTCAACAGTCGGCAACTCGACCGATGAGTTTCTGCCGGGCCTCGGCGGAGTCGCGCAGGGTTCGCAATCGCATAATGGCGCGTTTAACTTCATCGCTGCCTTTCGCCCAGACCTGGTCAACGAGTTCCGTTTCGGCCTGAACCGTTTAGACGTAGCTTTTAGCTGTCACGGACGCAATACTCTGGATCAGTACAGCACTCCCGACGCTTTTGGATTCGGGACCGACTACAGTTTCGCTTTGAATACCGGCGTCCCTACGATCGCCGATTTTGGCTGCACTGCGCTTAGCGATAGTAACGGGCAGTTTCGACGCGCCGGAACCTGGTTCTACGCGGACCAACTCTCCTGGACTCCCGGCAAACACAACATCAAAGTCGGCCTCGAGTTTCGCTATGTCTATGACAATGGCTACGATGCATTTGGCTCTCGGCCGGTTATCGACTTTACCTCTTTTGGCAATTTCGGTATCCCCATTGTCAACTGCCCCTCGGGTTGCGCCGATCCCAGTTCGAGCGCTGACAATACTCTCCAGACCCTGGCCGCAGCCCTGCTCGGTGTCCCGGGAATCCAATCCCAATCGCAGTTCTACACTGCGGGCGGGCAGCGCAGGGCCACCGATTATCTCCGTTTCGTCCAGCACGAATACGGCGCGTTTTTCCAGGACTCCTGGAAGGTCCGGCCCAACCTCACTCTGGAACTCGGTCTCCGCTACGAGTACGACGGTGTTCCGTTCGAGCGTGACGGAAATTTCTCCAATCTTCTAAATCAATTGCCCGGCGCGACACCGCCTATCACTTTCCAGACTGTCGGCCCCGGGACCGGTCGCCAGGTCTACGCGAGTTATCCATACGAATTTGAACCGCGCCTCGGCCTGGCGTGGGACCCATTTCGCGACGGCAAGACATCCGTCCGCCTCGGCTATGGCATTTTCCACGATCGAGCCTTCGGCAACCTCTTCGAGAATCTGAGAAGCAATCCGCCTTTCGTAGCCGGCGTGCAGAACCTGCTGCAAATTGGGCCGCTAGTGACCCTCGGCTCCGTCGCTCCTCCGGCCACGCAGCCTGCTCCTTCGGCCTCGGTGCCAGACCAAACGCTCCTGAGCGGTATTTCCGTGCTGGATCCACTTCTTAGAAATCCGTACACCCAATCCTGGAACGTCGGTATTCAACGTCAATTAGGCAGCGAAATGACGTTCGAAATTAACTACGTCGGCTCGGGCACCCACCGGCTCTTTCGCTCTATCGACGGAAATCCGCCGCTGCCGTGGCTCGTTGCCGCCGATCACGCGAACGGCACCTTGCCATTAGATGTTTCCGGACAAACATTACGCTTCGGCTCGCTCGCCGGCCTCCCCCAGGTCACCGGCAATCTCGCCTTCTTCGAACCGGTCCTTGTCAAATCGATTGGCAACGGCACTTATAACGGGCTGCAAATGGTTTTCAATAAGCAGTTCAGCCGTGGCATTCAATTCCAAGCGGCCTATACCTGGTCGCACGCCATCGACGATGCGGCTGACCCGCTTGTCGCCGGGCAGCCCGGAAACCGCGACATCGCACGCAATTCGTTCAATCTGAAAGAAGAGCGTGGCTCTTCCGATTACGATCTGCGCCATCGGCTCGTCACTAACTACGTTTTCGAGCTGCCTTTCGGGCCTGGTCACACGCATTTCAGTCAAGGCTTCGCAGCTCATGTCCTCGGCGGTTGGGAACTATCCGGCTTGTCGACTTTCCAGAGCGGTCGTCCTTTCGACATTTACAGCTCGCGCGACTCGGAATACACCGGACTCAGCAATCGGCCGGACCTGGTCGGTAATCCGGCTATTCCGGCAGGCTCGCCCAGAAATCAGACCGGGCCGCCCCTCAGTGCTTTCGCCGTTCAGCCTTTCGGCCGCCCGGGTAGTCTGGGCCGAAATACGTTTACCGGCCCGACCTATTTCGATACCGATTTGAACCTGGTGAAAAACATCACGATGACGGAACGCATTCACCTCCAGTTCCGGGCTGAGGTTTACAACGTCTTCAATCGCATTCAATTCGACCAGCCGGGCGCATCGGGCGACACGCTCGCCTCGCCGCTCACCTTCGGTCAATCGCAGACCACCATCACCCAGCCTGACGGAACCACCTCCGCCCGTCAGATCCAGCTGGCTCTCAAACTAATGTTTTGAGAAAGGTGCGCCGCGACGGCCGCACAGGCCGTCTTGCACTTGACCAGTCGACAATCCGCGCGCTCACGGTATTCGGGACTGCGGACTTCGCGAGTTGGCCTCGAATACGATCGTGAAATATCCCGGAAGATTTCCGCAAGGAAGAATTCCTTGGCAAGGGCGTCGCGGCGACTTACTCCTCGCGCAGTACTACTGCCGGCTCCGTTCGCGCTGACCTCCTCGCCGGCCGTAGCACGCCGCCATCAGGACCACCAGCCACAGAACCGCGGATCGAACTCGACTTCCAGGCTGGCACCAGTCCAAAAAGAAAAACACCCGCCAGCGCGCACGCGCTGGTGAACGCGATCACATTCCTATCGAGCGGAATCGCGGGGCTTGTGTTTTCTGCTAACGGAAGCGCTGGCAGCAGCCACAGCATCAGTCGAACAGTCTCGTAGCTGACCACCAGACCGCCCAGTCCGCCTGCAACGGCCAGCACGAGGCTGTCGGTGAGAAACTGTCGCACGATCCGGCTCTTCGTCGCTCCTAGAGAATAGCGGACCGCCACTTCCCGCTGACGCGTTGGCACCGCGCACCAGCAGCAGGTTGCTGGCATTGACACAACAAATCAGTAGAATTGCGCCCACCACGGCAAACAGTAACGCCATCACCATTCGAACGCTTTCCCGGTCTCCTCCACTCGCGATGCCGTGCGCGGCCTCAGCGGTAATCGAGTGCTCGGCGGGGCTCCGCCGAACCGTTTACCGATAATGGTGTGCCACTTAGTCTCTAGTCGCAGCCTGTTCAGATCCTGAAGAAATCCCGATATTAATTCATTCAAACCCTTTCACCGCGTCTGAACAGCTCGAGCGTCTCCGCCTCTGTTGGTGGCTCCAGAATGTTTTTAGCCGCAAACTCCTCAGCCTGCGGATAGCCGGTCTTGCGGACTTGTTCGGCGGCTGCGGCGAGGTCATATCGCGTGTGACGAAGCTGGATGTCCGGCCCAAGCAGTAGCCAATCGGCGCCAGGTTCCCCGAAGGGCATTCCCACGCTGCCGGCATTTACAACTCGCACGTTTCCAATCGTTCGATCGAATTGCATGTGCGTGTGACCGCAGACGACGACCGCCACATCAAGTGCGTCAAATACAGCTAAGAGACGGTCTTCGGGTGTCAGCCGGGTAAAAATCTCGTTTTCATTTCGAGGTGTTGCGTGGCAAAACAAAACTTTACCGAGGCCGGCAATTTCGGCGCCGGTTTGTTGCGGCCACTCTCTTAACTGGCGCTCATGCTCTGCATCAAGCTGCTCTGCCGTCCAACATATGATGTCGCGGTATTGTTCCGGGACAGAAGCCGGACTTCTCCCGGCCATTTGTTCGAGTACCGCCACTTCTCCGTTGCCGTATATGAAGCGAGTCGGGATTTCGAGGTCGAGTAAACACGTGAGTACGTCGCGGGGCATCGGCCCAGGAACAACATCGCCTCCGATAAATATCTCGTCTACTTCTAGTTGGCGGATCTCATCGAGCACAGCTTCGAGAGCCGGGAGGTTTGCATGAATATCATAGAGCGCAGCCGCAAGCTTGATCGGCCGGGTATTCGCCTTTTCTTCACTCATTATTACCTTCTCGAAGCCCCTTTTTTATAGGCGGTAAAAACCCGCCGTGATACTTTACTGGGAGTCGACTGGAGACGCCCGTGCGAGCCGCCCTGTTCACCCGCGAATACCCGCCCAATGTGTATGGAGGCGCAGGAGTTCACGTCGAATACCTAAGCCGCGAGCTCGCCCGGAAAATCGAAGTCGAAGTCCACTGCTGGGGAAATCAAAGCTCGGTTATTACCGTTTCGGGTCATCTTCGGGTCCTTGGAGCCGAGCCTTGGAGCGAGATCACGAACGGCACCGAAGCCAAGTTCAAAACCGCTCTCGAATCCCTCAGTCTAAACCTCACCCAAATCAAAGCGCTCTCCGGAATCGATATCGTCCACACTCACACGTGGTACGTGTCGATGGCCGGTTTTCTGGCCAAGAAACTATACAACGTTCCGTTCGTCTTGACGACTCATAGCCTCGAACCCTTGCGTGCCTGGAAGGCCGAACAACTGGGCAGCGGTTACGCCATGAGCTCTTGGATGGAGCGCACCGCGATACTGGATGCTGACGCGGTCATTGCCGTTTCTAACGGAACAAAGGATGACATTCTTCGCTCCTATCCGGACATTTGCCCTGACAGAATCCGCGTTATCTATAACGGCATTGATCTCGAAGAATATCAGCGGAAACAATCGACTGCGGCTCTGGAAAAATATGGGGTCGATCCGCAATCACCTTACGTTTTATTTGTCGGTCGAATCACGCGGCAGAAGGGTGTGACCCATCTGGTCGATGCGCTTCGCTACCTGCCGCCTCGAACGCAAGTTGTTCTTTGTGCCGGGGCGCCCGATACGCCCGAGATCGCCGCTGAAATGCGCCGCAAAGTGGATGAAGCGCGCGCTTATAATCCGCATGTCATCTGGATCGAGAAAATGATAAGCAAGCCTGAGGTGATCGAGCTGTACAGTCACGCCCGCGTGTTCTGCTGTCCGTCCGTTTACGAACCATTCGGCATCATCAACCTCGAAGCGATGGCCTGTGGAGCCCCGGTTGTTGCCAGCGCTACCGGCGGCATCAAGGAAGTTGTTGTCGATGGCGAAACCGGATACCTCGTCCCCTTCGATCAGGATCCGAACACGAGTTTCCCGATAGATCCCGAGCGCTTTGCGCGCGACCTCGCCGAGCGTCTTTCGGAACTGCTCGGAGATCCGGAGAAATGCAAGAGTTTTGGCTGCGCCGGACGCAAGCGCGTGGAAGAGAAATTTAGTTGGCCCGCTATTGCAAATCAGACGATCGATCTTTATCGCCAGTTGATCGACAATCGCAAGTAACTTCATGCCGTCCAGGCTTGTCCCATCAGCGATGGAAAAAACCGATGAAGATCTATCCGGCATTCCGGCGGAAGGAAGGGCGCGCGTCATTATCGAAGGTGTTTCTCCGCAGGTAGACGGCGGCCGGTTTCCCGCAAAACGCACCGTAGGCGACACTGTTGACGTGGAAGCAGACATCTTCACCGATGGTCACGACGCCATCTCTGCCGTCCTCCTTTATCGGTATCAGAGCGAACGAAATTGGCGCGAGGTGCGGCTGCGCTCGCTCGTCAACGATCGATGGCGCGGGGAGTTTTCCGTTAACGAACTCGGGCGTTATCTCTACACCATTCACGCCTGGGTCGATCACTGGGAGACATGGCTGCGCGACCTGCGCAAGCGCATTGACGCCAACACGGATTCGAACGTCGATTACCTGATCGGAGCTGATTATGTCGAGCAGGCGTCAGGGCGAGCTGAAGGTCCTGACCGTTTGTTTCTGGCGAAGCAGGCTGAGGCGCTCCGCAAGGAGCAGCAAGAGGCTCGTCGCGCCAGTGGGCTGGCCCCTCAATTGAACGAGACCATGCTCCGCTATCCCGATCGGCGCTTCGAAACGAAATTCGAGCGCGAATTGGAGATCGTGGTCGACCCAGTTCGTGCGCGATTCAGTTCCTGGTATGAACTCTTCCCAAGGTCGACTTCACCACACGCCGGAGCGCACGGCACCCTGGCCGATTGCCAGACGCGGCTCCCTTATATCGCGGAGATGGGATTCGACATCGTTTATCTCCCGCCCGTTCATCCAATCGGAACCAAATTTCGCAAAGGCAAGAACAACTCCGTCGTCGCTGAGCCAGACGACGTCGGAAGCCCTTGGGCGATCGGCTCAGCTGAAGGTGGCCATAAAGCAGTTCACCCGTTGCTCGGGACTGTCGAGGATTTTCGCGCTTTCGTCAAGCGGGCCGGGGAATTCGGAATCCAAGTCGCCCTCGATATTGCTTTCCAGGTTTCTCCCGATCACCCCTATGTCAGCGAGCATGAATCATGGTTTCGCAAGCGGCCCGATGGCACGATCCAATACGCTGAGAACCCGCCCAAGAAATACCAGGACATTTATCCGTTCGATTTCGAGACCTTGAAATGGAGAGAGCTTTGGGAAGAGCTGAAGAGCGTTTTCGATTTTTGGGTCGAACAAGGTGTGCGAATTTTTCGCGTCGATAACCCGCACACCAAAAGCTTTTTGTTTTGGGAATGGGCGATCACCGAACTCAAGAAAAAGACACCCGATCTCTTGTTTTTGTCTGAAGCTTTTACGAGGCCTAAGATCATGTACCGTCTGGCGAAGCTTGGCTTCAGCCAGTCGTACACATATTTCCCATGGCGCAACGCCAAACGTGAGCTCACCGAATACTTGACAGAGCTCACACAACCGCCAGTGCGCGATTTCTTTCGGCCCAATCAATGGCCGAACACACCGGACATTCTGACGGAATTTCTCCAGATCGGCAGCCGGGCAGCGTTTCTGATTCGATTCTTATTAGCTGCTACCCTGGGCGCGAACTACGGCATCTACGGACCAGCGTTCGAACTACTCGAGAGCCGTCCGTTGCGAGTGGGAAGCGAGGAATACCTCAATTCTGAGAAGTATCAGATTCGTGAATGGGATCTGGAGCGGCCCGACAGTTTAAGAGAATTGATCGGGCTCGTGAACAAAATCCGCCATCAAAATCCCGCGTTGCAGACCGATTGGACGCTCCAATTCCATCCTGTCGATAACGATCAGCTCATCTGCTATAGCAAGAGCACTCCTGACGGTGGCAATCTCATCCTAATGGTGATCAATCTTGACCCCCATCACACACAATCCGGATTTGTCAATCTCCCGCTCGACAGGCTTGGCATCGAAGAGGACCGGCCCTATCAAGCGAATGATCTCTTGACGGGAGCGCACTACGTCTGGAGCGGTAGACGGAACTATGTGGAGCTGCGGCCCGACGCTCTACCGGGACACATTTTCCAAATGCGCCGCCGGCTTCGTGTGGAAAATGACTTCGAGTACTTCTTATGAATACCAGCGCGTCCGCAGCTTTGCGAGTTCGATCCCTCACCAACCCTCTTGACGAGACGGTGAGAGCTCATCTGGCACACGTTCTTCCGAATTACCTAGCCGCCAGGCGCTGGTACCGCGCTAAAACTCGAACGATCGACAGAATCGATATCGACGATGTGATCAGGCTGCAAGGCACACAGGGTGACGTTCTCGTTTTGACGATCAGGTATAAGGACGCCGATAGTGACCGCTATGTGCTTGCGGTTTCGCTTGCGCCGGCCCAGGGAGATGCAGATCGGGAAGTAATTGCGACTGTTGTTTCAGAGAGTGGCGAACAAGCAGTCCTGTACGATGCACTGGGAGACACCGGCTTCCGCGGCGCCCTGTTGGAGGCCATCATTTGCGAGAAGAAACTCGAGGGCCGAAGCGGGGTTATGGAAGCTTCACGTACTGCCGCGTTAAGAGAAAGATGCGGAGCGGCGGCCGCTTCACCTCTCGAGAGCTTCGTCTCGAGAGCCGAACAAAGCAATACGTCGATCATCTACCGCGACCGGTACATCCTGAAGCTGTTTCGCAAACTCGAATCCGGGATTAACCCGGATGCAGAAATCGGGCTCTTTCTTACTCAACGAGGATTCAAAAACACCCCCGCGGTTCTAGGCGCGCTCGCGTATCGGGCGCACGAGTCCGGCGAAAGTTATGGCGCAGGCATCTTGCAACAATTTGTCCCCAATAAGGGTGATGCCTGGAAGTACACGCTAGAGTGTCTGGAAAGCTTTTTCGATAGGGCTCTCACCTGCAAACGGACTCCACCGAAACTCGCGACGGAACATCCGCTGACCCTGATCGGCCAAGAAACTCCGCCAAAGCTTCGAATGCTGATCGGGCAGTATCTTGAATCCGCCGCTTTGCTGGGCAGAAGAACAGCAGAGATGCACGCGGGACTGGCCGCTGGGAACGGTGCTCCCGATTTCAATCCCGAACCCTTCACAGCGGAAGACGCTGAAAGACTTCATCAGGATCTGCTCAGTCAGGCGAAGATTGTTTTTCAATTGGTCCGCGAAAAACAATCTTCACTCAGCGGAATTGTGGCAGACCATGTCCAGACAGTGCTTGAGGCAGAGAGTCTAATTAACGAGCGTCTCGCCGCTGTCCGGAATCGCCCGGTTACGGCCGTTCGGATACGGCATCATGGCGACTATCATTTGGGACAAGTCCTTTATACGGGAGTCGATTTTTTCATTATCGACTTCGAAGGCGAGCCTGCGAGGACCCTTGCCGAGCGTCGTGCCAAAGCGTTAGCACTCCGCGATGTTGCGGGCATGATTCGTTCGTTTCAGTACGCAGCCTTTGCCGCGCTGTTTGGTCAAGTACCTGGGATACCCGACCGGCCCGAGCTGAAGCCGGTGATAGAGGATTGGGCCCGCGCCTGGACGGCATTTGTGAGCTCCACTTATCTAACCTCGTACTTCGAGCATTCGGGGAATCTCTCCTTTGTCCCTGCGAGCTGGCAGGAACGGCGAACCTTGCTGGATGCTTTTCTTCTTCAAAAGGCGCTCTATGAAGTCGCCTACGAATTGAACAACCGGCCCGACTGGGTACAGATCCCGCTTCGAGGGATCTTGAGTTTGATCGGTTGATTTTTTGAATTTGGTCGCCCATGTCAGTATCCAACAGAGTCGTGAATCAGATAGACCTCCAACGATTTCAGGACGGAACACACGTCAAACTTACTGATTTTCTTGGCGCTCACATCGCGGGCGGCGGAGCCGAATTCGCCGTCTGGGCGCCGAACGCGAAGGCGGTATCAGTAACCGGCAGCTTTAACGAGTGGAACAAGGATGCAATTTCGCTTGCGCCGGTGGGCGGCGGAGTCTGGCAGGGCTTCGCCGAGGGTGCTCGCGCCGGTGATCGGTATAAGTTCCGCATCAAAACAGAGCAGGGAATCTCGCTGGATAAAGCGGACCCACTAGGTTTCTTTCATGATCTGCCTCCAGATAACGCCTCGATTATCTGGGATCTGCGTTATGAGTGGCATGATGAGGCGTGGATGTCCGAGCGTCACAACATAAACAGTCTCGACGCTCCGATGACAATTTATGAAGTCCACCTGGGCTCCTGGCGTTCGGCAGCGGATCGCGGTGTTCACGGCTTAACGTATCGGGAACTGGCATCCGAGCTCGTCGCCTACGTCAAGGAAATGGGATTCACTCATGTAGAGTTTCTGCCGGTCATGGAACACCCTTTTTATGGCTCCTGGGGTTATCAAATCACCGGTTACTTCGCTCCCACCAGCCGCTACGGAACCCCGCAGGACTTCATGCACCTGATTGATAGCTTCCATCAGAACGGCATCGGCGTGATCCTCGACTGGGTGCCTTCCCACTTCCCCAAAGACGAGCACGGACTCGGTAATTTCGATGGTACTCACGAGTATGAACCTGCAGATCCGCGGCGCGGAATTCATCCGGATTGGAACAGCTTTATCTTCGACTACGGCCGTGGGGAGGTTCGGAGCTTTTTGCTGAGCAGTGCCCTGTTCTGGCTCGATCAATATCATGCGGATGGATTGCGGGTTGACGGCGTAGCCTCGATGTTGTACCTCGACTATTCACGTAAACCGAACGAATGGATCCCTAACGAATACGGCAGTCGCGAAAACCTGGATGCCATCGGATTTCTCAGGAGGATGAACGAAGACATTTACCGCCTCCATCCTGACGTTCAGACCGTTGCTGAGGAGTCGACAGCCTGGCCAATGGTGTCTAAACCGACCTATATAGGCGGCCTTGGTTTCGGACTCAAATGGGATATGGGTTGGATGCACGACACGCTGAAGTACATGGCCCAAGACCCCCTCTTCCGTAAATATCACCATCACGAGCTGACCTTCCGCCTGGTTTACGCATTTAACGAAAACTTCGTCCTGCCTCTCTCACATGACGAGGTTGTGTATGGTAAGAGGTCGCTCGCCGGCAAGATGCCTGGCGACGATTGGCAAAAGATTGCCAATTTACGGCTTCTCTTCGGGTATATGTACGCGCAGCCCGGGAAGAAACTGCTCTTTATGGGTGACGAGTTTGCTCAATGGGCTGAATGGAATCATGACCGAAGTCTCGATTGGGATCTGCTCGACCTTCCTCCTCATTCGTCGATTCGCCTTCTTGTCGGCGATTTGAATCATCTTTATCGATCCGAGGCGGCTTTGCATAGGCAGGAATTTTCAGCGGCATGTTTCGAATGGATCGACGTCCACGACGCAGAGAAGAACGTGCTCAGCTTTTTACGGAAAGGGACTCTGAACCGGGAGCGGATCGCGGTCATTTGTAATTTCAGCCCGGTGCCGAGGGCGAATTACCGGGTGGGAGTTCCGGAAAAAGGATTCTGGCAGGAATTGCTGAATACGGACGCAAAACAGTACGGCGGCAGCGGCAGAGGGAACTTCGGCGGTGTGGAGACAGTTCCGGTTCCAGCGCATGGCCGCTCTTATTCCCTCACCGTGGACTTGCCGCCGCTAGCCACTGTTTACTTCCGCCTCGACCAGGAATCGCCGTAATCATGTCGCGCGCCGGTGATGTGTGCGATGCAAGAAGCTGAGATCACTTCGTGATACACTTTCGCGCAAGGTATAGTACATGCGAAATGCTGGGCGACTATTAACTCCGGCCTTACTCTCGGCCGCTTTGATTTCGATGAACGGATGCGCAGGCGGAGGCCATGATCCGGCTGAGAAATACATTCTTGTAGCTGATAATTCGAAGATTCCCTACTGGCAGACCGCGCTCCAAGGCTTAAACCATGCCTGTGCCGAAATGAAGGTGCATCCGGAACTGCAGGGGCCTGACGGTCATGATCCGCAAGGCGAACGTGATGCTTTCAGACGGGCCGTCGCGGAAAAGCCTTCTGGAATACTGGTCTCCGTATCGGATACGAACACCTTAGGTAGTGAGATCAACTCCGCGGTCGACCAGGGAATCCCAGTGATCACGATCGATTCCGATGCGCCAGACAGCAAGAGGCTCTTCTTCGTTGGAACCGACAATTACAACGCCGGCATGACAGGCGGAAAACTCACTGCGAAGCTTCTAAACGGAAAGGGCAACGTAGTCATCTATACGATCGCAAACCAAGCAAATCTGAAAGACCGGCTATCCGGTTATGAGGCTGCCTTCGCGGACCACACGAATGTCAAAGTTAAGCAGGTAGTGGATATGAACGGAAACTCCGATATAGCTTTCGATTCCGCGAAGAAGGAATTGGAATCAAAGGACAAGGATAAGGTCGACGCGTTCATTTGTCTTGAGGCTCTAGCGTGTCCTGCTGTCGCGGACGTTGTGAATCGGGCCAATATGAAAGACAAGGTCAAGATAGTGGCGATGGATACCGATCCTGGAACTGTCGACTGGATTAAAAAGGGAGTAATTTCAGCCACAATCGCCCAAAAGCCTTATACGATGGCGTACTTCGGAACCAAATTGCTTGGTGATATCCATCTACACCCTGCGAAGCCGCTTTCTACCAGCTGGGCTCAGAACGTCTACTCTCCTTACCCCATGTTTGTCGATACGGGCGCGTTCGTGATCAACAACGACAATGTAGGGACGTTGTCCGAACAGCCTGCGGCGGGTCAATAGGGGATAAGGAAAGGCATCTGAGTGCTCTCGCGCCGCAATTCTGTTTGATAAGAATCCTGTTTGCCGCTTTCGCGGTCGTTCTTGTTGTCCGCGCCCAAGATTTCGACGTCGTGATCCGCAACGGACACATTCTCGACGGAACCGGTTCTCCCTGGTATTCCGGCGATATTGGAATCCGTGATGGAAGGATTGCGGAGATTGGCAATTTGTCGAAGGCTCGGGCAAAAAGGTCGATAGATGCGCAAGGTCTCGCCGTCGCGCCGGGATTTATCGACATGCTGGGTCAATCAGAAATCTCGATCATGGCTAATCCGCATGTGCCGTCCAAGATCTTCCAGGGAATCACAACCGAGATTACTGGCGAGGGCGGTTCAGTTGCACCCACGACTCCGCAGCTTTTCGCAGAAGATCGTGGGACTTTGGACCACTACGGGGTGACGGCCAAGTGGCTCAGCTTCAGCGAGTATTTCGCTAACCTGGAGCGGCGGGGAATTGGAATCAACCTGGCCAGCTACGTGGGCGCGACGCAGGTGCGGCGAGTTGTGATAGGCGAGAACAATCGTGCTCCGAATGCCAGCGAGCTGGAGCGGATGAAGGAACTGGTTGCGCAGGCTATGAGCGAGGGCGCCGTCGGGCTCTCCACCGCGTTGCAATATGCGCCGGCGCCGTATGCCAGCACAGAAGAGCTGATTGCATTGGCCAGTGAGGCGGCCAGATCAGGAGGCATCTACGCGACGCACATGCGTAGCGAAGGTGACGCGATTGATGCTGCTCTGGATGAGACATTCCGAATCGGTCGCGAGGCGGGAATTCCGGTCGAGATCTGGCATTTGAAAGCCGCCGGCAAACGGAATTGGGGGCGAATGCCGGAGATCGTAGCGCGTATTGAGACGGCGCGGCGCTCCGGAATCGATGTGGAAGCGGATACCTACGCGTACACGGCGTGGTTCAACTCTTTCTCGGCATTTGTTCCCCCATGGGCTCATGATGGCGGCGATTCCAAGATGGTGGAGCGACTGAAGGATCCGCCGACTCGTCTTCGCATTCGGAAGCAGATGTTGAATGACAGCACGGGTTGGGACAACGAATGGCAAGAGATTCCAGGACCGGAAGCAATCCTGATCAGCGTCGTGACGAATCCCAAACTGCTGCCGCTGCAAGGTAAGACGATTGCCCAGATCGCAAGCGAAGAACACAAAGATCCGATTGACACCATATTCGACCTTTTGATTGCGGACCCAACTATGTCCGTCGCGGTATTCGGGATGTCCGAAAGCGACGTGAGTCTAGCTCTCAAACAACCCTGGGTTTCAGTCGACAACGATTCGCAAGGGACTGCGCCTGACGGCATTCTCGGCAAAGAGCATCCTCATCCTCGGGCTTACGGAACATTCCCGCGTATCTTGCGCAAATACGTGCGCGATGAGAAGTTGCTTACGCTGCACGAGGCGATCCGAAAATTCAGCGCGTTACCGGCACAGCGCATGCGCTTGACGGATCGGGGTGTTTTGAAGAAAGGGATGTGGGCAGATGTGGTGATCTTCGATCCCGAGAAGATACATGATGTCGCCACGTTCGAGAACCCTAATCAGCTTTCCGTTGGCATGCAGTATGTGCTGGTGAATGGCGTCACCGTTATAGACCGTGGGGAGATGACTCGAGCCTTGCCGGGAAAGGTGTTGCGCTCTCGACACCAAGGAACGATGCAATGAAAAGAGATGAACAGACGGTGGAGGCGGAACTGATGGAGATCAGCGCAATCCAGGATGATATTACAAGGCTCGAAAGAATTGTTGCGTGGTGCGCGGCGTATCCCGACGAGATACCTTTTGCCCTTCGTTTCTTCCGCTCACGGCGAGAAGCAGGGCCTCAAAGGGTAGATACAAATCAACGAAAGTAAAGTGGCCGGAAATGCATTAAGCAATGCGGATGCGCGGGATAGAACCGCCGAATCCGCGAGACCGAGAGCACACATTCTTTGTGGCCAATCAGCCGTAATTTAGAATCTATAGCCGGTTGATGAGGCTTGCGACGTAACCCGCGCCGAAGCCGTTGTCGATATTGACCACGGTTACGTTGCTGGCACAACTATTCAACATTCCGAGCAGTGCCGCCAGGCCGCCAAAACTGGCGCCGTATCCCACGCTCGTTGGCACTGCTATGACGGGGCATCCTACCAGGCCGCCGACCACACTGGGTAAGGCACCCTCCATACCGGCGCACACGATGACCACCCGCGCTTCGGTCAGTCGCTCCCGTTGGTGCAACAAACGATGAATACCTGCCACGCCCACATCGCAGATGGCGCTCACTTCGTTTCCCATCACCTCGGCGGTCAGCTGCGCTTCTTCGAGTATTGGAATATCGCTGGTGCCCGCACATATCACGGCAATCTTGCCTTTCCCGATAATCCTTCGGTCGCGCCAGACGCGAATGACCCCCGAGGCAGCGAAGTATTCGCTTTCGGAATTTAGGCGAGCAACCGCCTCAGCCATTTCCGCCGTTGCACGAGTGATCAGGAGATTCGACGATTTCGCCAGAAGAGCCGAAGCAATCCCTTCCACCTGCTGCGCTGTTTTCCCCTTGCCGAGGATGACTTCGGGCATGCCGTGGCGAACCGCCCGGTGATGGTCGACCTTTGCGAAGCCGAGATCTTCGAAAGGAAGGTCGCGCAAAGAGCTTAAGGCTGCGCTGACAGGCGTTTCGCCCTCGCGCACGCTTTCAAGAAGTTGTTGAAGTTGCTGGAGGTCCATTCAGTTGACCGCCGCGTTAGCGCGACGGCATCCCCTAAAATGGTAGCTGCAAACCCGATGAGGCGCTTCTGGAGACGTCTGCGACTGACGCTCGACATGATAAAGTTCGAGCACTCGGTTTTTGCATTACCCTTTGCCTTGACCGGCGCGCTATTGGCATGGCGCGATAGCGGATTTCAGGTCACCGGACTTGGCTGGCGCTTTCTGTGGATTGCGGTCGCTATGGTAGCGGCGCGATCTGCCGCAATGACCTTCAACCGCCTCCTGGACGCGGAGATCGATTCCCGAAATAAACGCACAGCACAGCGGCATCTCCCGGCAGGCTTGCTCTCTACGCGCTTTGCATGGGGATTTACAGCAGTTTGTTGCCTGGTCTTCTTCTGGGCTGCGCGCCAGCTTGGATTTCTGTGCTTCATCTTGTCTCCGCTGGCTCTCGCGATCCTGTTTTTCTATTCTTTTTCCAAACGCGTCACGTTGTTTTCTCATCTCATCCTTGGATTCTGCCTCGGCATTGCTCCGGCTGCAGCCTGGATCGCCATTCGTGGAACACTGGATCCCAGGATTATTTGGCTGACTGTGGCCGTCATGTGCTGGACCGCCGGTTTTGACGTGATCTATGCGTGCCAGGATTTCGAATTTGATTGTGCCGAGGGCTTGTACAGCATCCCGCGCCGTTTCGGAATCGCAGGCGCTCTTGTCATAGCAAGAGTGCTGCACCTGGCGATGATCGCCTCGCTCTTTGCCCTCGTTCTATCTTTCCATCTCGGCGCTCTCAGCGTCGCGGGAATAGCGGCTGTCATCGCTTTGCTGATCTACGAACACGGATTGGTGAAGGCGCATGATCTGTCACGTGTCAATGCCGCGTTCTTCACTGTAAACGGCTACGTTAGCGTTTTGTTCTTTCTATTCTGGGCCGCGGATATTCTGCACGGCCGCTTCGCAGGCTTCCTGAGGTCGTACTGAATGACAATTTCCCCGAATATCGTGAATCCTCCGGCAATCGAAGACCGGCATTTGAATTCGATACTCGAAAAAGTGGAGGCGGGCGAACGGCTGAGCTATGAAGACGGGATCGCCATGTTCCGAAGCTCCGACATTTTGGCCTTAGGGTACATGGCCAACCTTGTCCGCGAGCGCCTGCACGGGGATGTCACGTATTTCAATGTCAACCGGCATATCAATCCGACTGACGTCTGTGTCGCGAGCTGCCGGCTGTGCGCCTTTGGTAAGAAGGCGAAGGATCCGACTGCTTACACGATGTCGCTCGAGCAGGTTTGGGAGGTCGCGGGTAAGGGCTACGCGGAAGCCGTCACCGAATTCCACATCGTGGGCGGTTTGCACCCTGAGTTAAGCCTGGATTGGTTTTGCACGATGATTGCCGGGCTCAAGGAGCGCTACCCGGGCGTGCATCTTAAGGCGTTCACGATGGTCGAGATCGCATATTTCGCCAAGCGCGCCCGGATCTCCATTCGGGAAACGCTCGAACGTCTGAAGGCGGCTGGAATCGACTCCATGCCTGGCGGCGGCGCGGAAATTTTCTCGGAGCGCGTCCGGCGAATCATCTGTGACCATAAGATCGACGGAAATGAGTGGCTGGAGACGGCCAGGATCGCTCATCAGATCGGTCTCAAGAGCAATTGCACGATGCTGTACGGGCACTTAGAGACCGCGGAAGACCGGGCCGACCATCTGGTGAAGCTTCGTGCTCTACAGGACGAAACCCATGGTTTCGTCACCTTCATTCCGCTGGCTTTTCACCCGGCCAACACCGCGCTAGCGCATCTGCCGAAAACTTCCGGATTTGATGATGTGAAGCAGATCGCCGTCTCGCGTCTGATGCTCGATAACATTCCTCATATAAAGGCCTATTGGATCATGATGACTCCTGGCGTCGCGCAGATCGCGCAGCGTTTTGGAGCCAATGATATCGACGGAACAGTTGTCGAGGAGAAGATTTATCACGATGCCGGCGCCACAACTGCTCAGCATCTGCGGCGGCAGGATCTGCTGCGCCTTATCGGGGAGGCCGGACGGAAACCCGTGGAGCGAGATACCGCTTATCGACCTGTGGAACGGGTCGAATCGGCTTTCACTGTATTGGTTTGACCTACTTTGCTGCTTCGACCCCGACCCCTCGCAGCAATCCGATGATGCGAGCGAACAGCCCTGGCTTGCGGGCAGGGACGGCGGCCTCCACTCCTGCGGCGTGTTTCCCGGCCACCAGGTCTCGCAGATAGTCTTCAGGTGAGCAGACCGCGCCCTCCTGCGCCATACCGGCGAGCCACTGTTTGCCGGCTTCATCAACGCTTTTAAGAGCGTGAAGATCGAGGATTAAAGGTCTCGATCCCAGCGTAGTCCTCGCCGTTCGCCAGCAGCCATTAAGATCACCAATCTCCGCTTCCGTCAATTCACCGATCAGCTGCAGCCGGCAGGCAGCAACGGCATCGTGAATGTAGTAGCGGAAGTGAGATCCACCCACAAAACTGTTCGCTCGTTGAGCTGCAACGGGCTCGGGCGCGAATGGCTTTTTCGGCTTTTCGCTGGAAACTTCGCTCATATCAAAATAATTGGATCTATCCGGCGCGGTCTACGTTCCAGCTTTTTTGCCGCGCCAGACCAAACCCAATGATACCTGGTATTCCCCCACTATTTTTCTCAGTGAATGGTCCTGGTTTTTCGGTTCATGTAGTCCATCAGCAGATAATTACCCAATGTGTAAGGCGTTGTGAAATACGCCTTGCCGCGGCACATTTGCGTGATTTTCTGCACAAACTGGACCAGGCCAAAATCGCTCGCCAGCATGAAGGTATTGATGAGAATGCCGCGCTTTTTGCAGCGCGCGACTTCTTCGAGCGTACGGCTGATCACCAGCGGATCGAGACCGAAAGCATTCTTATAAATTCGGCCGTCCTCCAGAGTTAAAGCCGAGGGTTTGCCATCGGTAATCATGACTATCTGCTTCATATCCTTCTTCTCCTGCGCAAGAAGGCGTTGAGCGAGAATTAAGCCGTCACGAGTATTGGTGTAGAACGGTCCGACCTGGACTCTGGCCAGATCGGAAAGCCGCATTTCCTCCGCCGTGTCATGAAACAAGACACAGCGAAGGGAATCGCCCGGATATTGAGTCCGGATTAAGTGTGAAAGGGCAAGAGCCACTTTCTTGGCGGGTGTAAAGCGGTCCTCGCCATACAAAATCATGCTGTGGCTGCAATCCAGCATCAAAACCGTGGCGCACGAACTTTGATATTCGGATTGATGGACGTAAAGGTCGGAATACTCGAGATTCAGAGGAAGATGCAGTCCCTCGCGAGCAATAGCGGAAAACAGCGTAGCGCTGATATCCAGATTGATCGTGTCTCCGAACTCGTAAGATTTGGGAGCGCCGCTCGCGTCCACGCCGGTCGCCAGATCGCGCGTATCATGCGCTCCAAAGCTCGATTTACCCAGCGAGCCAAGCAGATCTTTCAGCGTCTTGAAACCGAGAAAGTCAATTGCTTTGTCGGTGACTTCAAAATGTACTGGCCCTTCCGGACCGTTCTGCGAGCCTGACGCAGAAGGAGCCTCCAATGGCTCATTTTCGGAATTGATGTAGCCGCCCTGCTCAAGTTTCTGGATGAGCCGTTCTATCAGCTCATCGCGCTGCCGGCTCGTCATCTCTTCCAAGCGCTGCCGCATTTGCTCGAGTTTTTCGGGATCGAAGAGTTCGCCGCTTTTGAGTGCCCGTTCTATGGCCTGCTTGAGATCCTCAAATGTATGTTCATCGAATTCGGTGAACTGCATGTACGGATTCTGATATCCGCTCTGCAGGAGGAAATCGGAGAGCGCGCGCAGCAGATCATCCATCTCGATGCCGAGGTCTTCTTCTGAGAACTTGGTGTAAGAGATCCGCCGCATAATTCTAGTCTGAATGATTTAGTTCAAGTTGCGGCGACCGCCGCCGCGCCTCGGGTCACGCGGATCAAATCCACTTCCACGGCGTTCCTCGCGTTCTTCACGGGTCCGTTCTTCGCGGGGACGTTCACCCGCGACGAAAGCCAGTTCTTCGTTCCGGCTGATGCGCTTGTGCGCGTAGAGGCCTTCCAGGATAAACTCTCCGGCAGACGCGCGAAGCGCATCGGTTTCGCTTTCAGAAAGTCCCAGCTTTCTGGTGGTCGAGAGTAGGTCTTGGATACGGCCAAGTTCACCAACCATTTGCGCCGCGGCCATGTCTTCGTCGAGCCGCAAGGAGCCACCCAGTTCGAACCACTGTGTGATCGGCCGAAGATTCGCTCCATCGAAATAGGTATTGTAGACCTTGCCCACTGCGTTGCGGATGAGCTCGCGTGCCACCGCATCTCCTCCCTTTAGCTCGCCTTCGTATTCAAGTTCCAGCTTTCCTGTAATGGAAGTAAGGGCCGCGTACAAATCAAGTATGCGCGGTACTGCCTCGTTATCGCCGGCCTTGAGCGCACGGCGTTCGGCGTTCGAGACAACATTTTCAAGAACTGTGATGGGCAGGCGTTGGGAGACGCCGGAGCGCTTGTCCACGCGTTTATCCTCGCGGGCGAGAAACGCGACTTGTTCCACGACTTCATGAACGTAAAGCGGAATCTCGATGGTAACCGGAGAACGACGGTTCGTCCATGCCTCCTGCCTGGTGATGGCAATGCCTTGTTCGACGGTCAGCGGATAGTGAGTCCGGATTTCGCTGCCGATGCGGTCTTTAAGCGGGGTAATGATCTTGCCTCTGGCCGTGTAATCTTCCGGATTGGCCGTGAACACTAGCGCGACGTCGAGCGGCAAGCGGACCGGATAGCCTTTGATCTGAACGTCACCCTCCTGCATGATGTTGAACAAGCCGACCTGGACCTTACCGGCGAGATCGGGTAGTTCATTGATCACGAAAATGCAGCGGTTAGCGCGCGGCACCAGGCCGTAGTGAATGTTCAACTCGTCCCCAATCGCGTGACCAGTTCGAGCGGCCTTGATAGGGTCAATATCGCCGATCATATCGGCAATGGTCACGTCCGGAGTAGCGAGCTTCTCTACATAGCGATCCGCAGAGGCCATCCAAGCGATCGGCGTTTCATCGCTCAGAGAGGCGATCTTCTCCCGGCAGGCCTTGCAGATAGGATGAAACGGATTGTCACGAATCTCGCAGCCTGCGACGTATGGCATCTGAGGATCGAGCAGGCGGGTCAGCAGGCGAGCCAGCCGCGTTTTGGCCTGACCGCGCAGACCCAGCAGAATGAAATTGTGGCGCGACAAAATCGCGTTGACGATTTGCGGTACCACGGTATCCTCGTAGCCCATCACGCCCGGAAACAGCGTCTCGCCGCGCGCCAGCTTGCACAACAGATTTGTCCTGAGTTCCTCTTTCAAGCTTCGACCAGACTGAAGCTGATCGAAAAATGAGCTGGCGCGAAGCGCTCGCAGCGTTGTTGGCAAGTCGGAGTGAGGCATGAGTGGACTCGCGGGCCGTGTTCTGTCCCAAGTCTAACAAGCGGAGGACGACATGCTAAGAATGGCTCGACGTCAGAGCTTTCAAATAGCGGTAATAGAACTC
Source organism: Terriglobia bacterium (assembly GCA_963738555.1). Classification (GTDB taxonomy): domain Bacteria; phylum Acidobacteriota; class Terriglobia; order Bryobacterales; family Bryobacteraceae; genus Bog-105. The sequence goes on along the minus strand of CAVTXN010000018.1, from coordinate 121,833 downwards.
CACTCCGTCATAATAAGAGCTCACTCGCAGACGTTCGTCTTTGCCGTGCGCCCGGATGTCATCGCGATCGATCGCAACTCCGCAGATCCCATAGCTCGGCAATCCCGCGGCCATAGTGTAAACGCTGTCGGAAGCACCGGTCTCCATCTCGGGAATGACTGGCGCACCGGGCCACATCTCGTCCGTCACGCGCTCGAGTGGTTTGAATACGTCAGGGCGCGGAGCAACCGGCTGCAGCGCTTTTTTATCGGGCGCGCGGGTCAGAGCATTGCCCGTGACAGCATCGATGAAGTCAACCTGTAGTTTGGGGTCGGCGAAGATCTTGATCAGATCCTGGCGAACCTCTTCCTGAGAATGACCGGGAAGAATTCGGCAGTTGACGATAGCTTGGGCGGTTTGGGGAAGCGCATTATTGGCGTGACCTCCGCTCAAGCGCGTAGCGACGCAAGTTGTGCGGATGGTCGAATTGAAGCGCGCATCGGCTGAGAGCCGGGCAACCGCCGCGCGATCGGGCGGAGTGAGCAGAAGCGCTCGCATATCGGCCGCTGTGACGCGGTTTTCTATCGAAGCCATGCGGCGGAAATATTCCCGCGTTACCGCGTTGAGCTCGACGGGAAAGCGGAACTGTTGTAGCCTGCCGAGCGCGCCGGCAACATGATAGATGGCATTGTCTGGCACGGGCAGGGAACTGTGGCCGCCCGGACTACGTGCCGTCATCTGGTAATCGGCGTAGAGCTTTTCCGTCGCCTCGACATCCATATCGACCGGCTTGCCGCGTTCCGTTACTACTCCTCCGGCGTCGGGATTGAGCACGAAATCCGCGTCGATCAAATCGCGATGATTCTTGAGGAGCCAATCGACGCCATTTGAATTACCACTCTCTTCGCCGGCCGTGAGCGCCAGAATGATATCGCGATCAGGCCTGTAGCCTTCCTTCTTAAAGCGGATCAAGGTGGTCACGAGGATGGCATCGCTATCCTTCATGTCCTGGGTGCCGCGGCCGTAAAAGTAACCATCCTTCTCGATAAAGCGGAAAGGATCGGTTGTCCAGTCTTCGCGCCGCGCTTCCACCACATCGAGATGGCAGATGATCAGCACTGGTTTCAAGTTTGAAGAACCAGTGCCATGCAGCCGCACAACCAGATTTCCTCGACGATCGTTCGGGCCGAGCACTTTCAGATCATCATTTGGGAAGCCTGCGTCGAGAAAACGGCGCTTCATGGCAAGGGCCGCCGCCGTAGTGCTGCCCACAGAATCCGTTGTGTTGATCTCCACAAGTTGCTGAAAGATGTCTCTCGATAGCTTCTGTGTAGCGCTATCGAGATGCGCGGCAGAACAGATCACAGTGGAGAAAAACAGGGCAAAAAGCGTTTTAGGGGCGTTCAAGTTCTTACAGTAACAGCACGCGGATACCGTCGTTCCGCTACGCCGGTGCTTTCCTCGCGTGGCGGTGTTGTTCGTCGTCCGCAAGCGGCATTCGTCGGTTCAAACCTGCTACTGGCCGATTAGGAAGTGACCCGGCCCGTAATCGTCCCTAGCATCGAATTGAGGATGATTATGAAACGAAGAGAGTTGGAAGGCCTGATCTTGCCAGTGATTTTGCTGTTAACCGGTCTGATACTGGTTGGAGGCGATCGCGTGGGAATACTGTCTTTAGACCGCATTCAAAATCTTTGGCCGGTAGCATTCATCCTGGTGGGATTGACCGATCTTCTCACTAGTAACAGCGATGAACCCAGCCGGGATGTCGCCGCGCCATCTCACAGTTCCCGAGAGGATGCCCGGCGTGTCTGAACATCCGGGCGATCCGAAAGACTGGATGCGCTACGTACACCCGACCGAGGAGCAGCGTCTAATGAAGCTGCGGCACGGGGGGCGGTCTCGCGTGGCGCTTTCAGGCATTCTGATTGCCATCGGGGTTTTGTTGTTTTTGAGCAACCTGGGCATTATCCCGATTCGGAATATGTGGGATTATTGGCCTGCGATTCCGATAGCCATTGGCCTTGGGTCCCTGTTGACCGCCAGGAACACTGGCGGCCGGCTCTGGGGCTTTCTGCTGATTGGATTTGGCGCCGTCTTTCTGCTGTTGAATCTGGGGTTGATTCGTCTGCAAACGCACGATGGAAGCCTGTTCCTTTCTGTGATTCTGATCGCTGCCGGTTTTGCTGCGCTGTCCGGTGTTTCCGGGCCGCCGCATCGGCGCTGGCTTGGTGGCCCCCACTTTCCTCGCCCGCGGGTCAGGCCGGACTACGACAGCAATGTCAATGACTTCGTCGTCTTCGGAGCGTTGAAACGCAAGCTCGAAAGCAATGATTTCCGGGGCGGCGACTTGATTGCGATTTTCGGAAACATAGAAATTGATCTGCGGCGCGCGCTGATCACGGCCGCCATTAGATCAGCTGTAATCAATGTTGTAGCCGTGTTCGGAGCGACCAAGATTCGCGTGCCGCAAAACTGGCGTGTTGCGGTGAGCGGCGCCGGTATCCTCGGCAACTTCGAAGACAAAACCATCCCTCCGAATACCGGGCCTGACGCTCCGACGCTGATCATTACGGGATATTCAATCTTCGGTTCAGTCGAGATCGAGGATTAGTCTCCGCGCGATGCACCCTCTACTCAGGCAACGAGAAATTCTCTCCGGTTATCTGAGTGGCTTTCTCATTATTGGGCTGATGATCGCTTTCGGAGTGGGTGTCTCCGCTCGTCTGAGATGGACAGAAGTGTTTGCATTGGTTTTCCCGGTGACCGTATTCCTGGCGGTCGTTTGCCTCTCTGCCTGGTACGTCTCTCGATCATATGACCTGAAGACCACTCCCGACTGGAAACTGGCTTCCACTTTTCTGCTCGCCGCCATGTGCGCCAGCACGGTCGTTATGGCCTTCGGACATCTTTGGATCTGGGTACTAAACCATCTGATCCCAGGGATTCGGGAGAGATACCACCCGGCGATTCCGGTGATGGCCGCAATGTGCTCGCTGGTTTACCTGCTTGCGATCGTTCTTCACTATCTGTTGGTTGCCATAGAGTCTTCTCAGAAGGCGGAGATCCTGTCGCGCGAGGCCGAGCTGAAGGCCCTTAAAGCGCAAGTAAACCCGCATTTTCTCTTCAATAGTCTGAACTCTATCAGTGCTCTTACCAGCATTGATCCTCCGAAGGCGCGCCAAATGTGTATTGCCCTCTCCGATTTTCTTCGTACCTCCCTGCGCCTCGGCGAACGCCCGAGCATTTCGCTCCACGAAGAATTGGCTCTCACGAAAAGCTATCTCGATGTTGAGCGTGTGCGATTCGGCCCGCGATTGCGCATCCGGCAGGCAGTCGAAGAAGGTTGCGCGGTGTGCGAAGTGCCACCGTTGCTGGTGCAGCCCCTGGTGGAAAATGCGATCAAACACGGAGTTGCGACCCTGTCCGAAGGCGGCGAGATTTCGCTTACCGGTGAGCGCTGGGATGACCAGCTTCGCGTAACGGTTGAGAATCCATTTGATCCGGATGCGCCGCCTGCTTTAAAAACGGGCTTCGGCTTGACGGGTGTTCGCAATCGCATTCGCGCCCGTTACGGAAACGCCGGCCGCCTGGAGATCGAGGTACAACCTGGTCTGTATAGGGCGGTGCTCCTGTTGCCGTGGTCTTGCAATGAACAAGCTGTGCAATGAACAAGCTCTGCGATGACAATCGGTGAACAATGAGTATTCGAACGATCATTGTCGATGATGAGGAATTGGCGCGCCACATTCTCCGCGAATATCTGGCCAACGAAGACGATATCGAGATCGTCGCCGAGTGTGCCAACGGGTTCGACGCCGTAAAACGAATCGCCGAGTACCAGCCGGACCTTCTTTTCCTCGATGTTCAGATGCCGAAGTTAGACGGTTTTGAGGTGTTGGAGCTGATTGACAAAAAAGTCGCGGTAGTGTTCGTCACGGCTTACGATCAGTACGCCACCAAGGCCTTCGACGCCTCGGCAGTCGATTACTTGCTGAAGCCCTTCGATCTCGAGCGGTTGAAAACCTCACTGCAGCGGGTTCGAGAACGTCTGAACGCGAAGACGCGTGCGCATCACTTGAATGTGAGTGAGCTCCGGAAGGCCGCCACGCCTCCGGGCGAGTACACGCAGAGAATCGTGGTGCGCGACGGAACCAGTCTTCACGTGATTCTGATCAGCCAGCTCGATTATGCCGAAGCGCAGGACGATTACGTCGCCTTGCACGCCCGCGGCAAAACGCACTTGAAACAACAAACCATTTCAAACCTGGAAAGCTCGCTGGATCCAGCCCGCTTTGTCAGAACCCACCGATCCTTCCTTGTAAACCTGGAGCGTATTTCCAAAGTGGAGCCGTACACAAAAGATACGCGGATTGCGGTTCTTAGCGACGGAAGTAAGATTCCCGTGAGCCGCAGCGGTTACTTGCGTTTAAAGGAATTGATGCAGGTCTGAGTGTACGCCCCTCGAGGCGCTATCATTCTTTTTGCGCAGATAGCATCCAGGAGATACATGCAAAACGAAAGCTGTGACATAGGATTAATTGGCCTTGCCGTTATGGGTCAAAATCTGGTGCTGAACATAAACGACCACGGATTCCGCGTGGCGGTGTTCAATCGGACGGTTTCCAAAGTAGACGATTTCACTAATAACGAAGCCAAAGGCACGCAGGTTGTCGGCACGCACTCCATCGAAGAACTCGTCAAGGCGCTGAAGAAGCCTCGCCGCGTGATGCTGATGGTGAAAGCGGGGGAGACCGTCGATGAAATGATCGATCACCTGGTGCCGCATCTCGAAAAAGGCGACATCGTCATCGACGGCGGGAACTCGCATTACCCGGATAGCAATCGCCGGACAAAGAGCCTCAATGAAAAGGGAATCCTCTTCATCGGAACAGGCGTTTCGGGCGGTGAGGAAGGAGCGCGCAAAGGTCCTTCAATCATGCCCGGCGGCAATCTCGAAGCTTGGCCGCATGTTAAAGATATTTTCCAATCCATTGCCGCCAAAGTGGAAGACGGAACGCCGTGTTGCGATTGGGTGGGCGAGAATGGCGCTGGCCACTACGTAAAGATGGTCCACAACGGCATTGAATATGGCGATATGCAACTCATCTGTGAGGCATATCAGCTTTTGAAAGATGGCCTCGGTATGAGCGCCGATGAATTACATCAGGTTTTCGCGGATTGGAACAAGGGCGAGCTGGATAGTTATCTGATCGAGATTACCGCCGAAATATTGGCGAAGAAGAGCGATGAAGACGGGCAGCCGATCATCGATAAAATCCTTGATACCGCCGGTCAAAAGGGCACAGGCAAATGGACTGTTACGAGCGCTCTTGATCTGGGGATGCCATTGACGCTTATTGGAGAAGCTGTCTTCGGCAGATGTCTGTCTGCTCTGAAGGATGAACGAGTAGCCGCTTCCAAAATCTTAAGTGGACCGAAACACAAAATCGATTCTCAGGATAAGAAAGTGTTCATCGAAGATGTGCGGCGCGCTCTTTACTGCTCAAAGATGATCTCATACGCGCAAGGCTATATGCTATTGCGTGAAGCGGCCAAGGAGGAGGGCTGGAACCTGAACATGGGCGGCATTGCGCTGATGTGGCGCGGCGGGTGCATCATCCGAAGCCGGTTTCTCGGGAAAATCAAAGACGCTTATGAAAAGAATCCGCATTTGACGAACTTGCTGCTCGATGACTTTTTCAGTAACGTCTTGAACAACTATCAGGCCGCCTGGCGGCACGCCGTCATTCACGCGATCGGCTTCGGAGTACCTACTCCGGCGTTTTCTACAGCACTCGCCTTCTATGATGGCTACCGGACGGAGCGTCTTCCAGCCAATCTTCTACAAGCCCAGCGAGACTTTTTCGGTGCGCACACCTACGAGCGAATAGACAAGCCGCGCGGCCAATTTTTTCATACTAACTGGACTGGACGGGGCGGCCGCGTTTCGTCCGGCAGTTACAACGTCTAGACCAGTTGCTCGAATAAAGTATTAAGGGAGAAAAACATGAGTGAAGGATTGAATATCCGGCAAGACGGGGCACTCGACTTCGTTTCAATCGGTGGTTTGGTTCATCGCCTGGATCCCGGGATTATTCCCTTTCGTAAGGCTACCGAGTGCAAAATTCACGTGAGTGGAGGCGAATTCAATGTCGCAGCTAACCTCTCCAACTGTTTTCGGCTGAAAACCGGTGTGGCCACCGCTATGGTCGATTATCCGATCGGTGACCTTGTTGCCGAGCGTGTTCTGGCCATGGGAGTAATTCCTTTTTATAAGCATTTCAAGCATGACGGCGTAGCGGGGCCGAATATCGCGACCGTCTACAGTGATCGGGGGCAGGGAGTACGGCCGCCGGTAGTGTTTTATAACCGCGCCAATGAAGCCGCAGCGCAATTGAAGCCCGGCGATTTTAACTGGCGAGCGATTTTCGATGGCGGTGTCCGCTGGTTCCACAGCGGCGGAATCTTCGCAGCGCTATCGCGTACAACCTCGGAAGTGATCATCGAGGGTATGCAGGCTGCCAAAGAAGCGGGCGCAGTCATTTCTTTCGACCTCAATTATCGGGAAAAGCTCTGGAATGTCATCGGTGGGGCAAAGAAGGCGGTTCAGGTCATCGACGGCATCGTGAAAAACGTCGACGTTCTGGTGGGTAACGAAGAAGATCTGCAAAAAGGTCTGGGCATTCCAGGCCCCGAAGTTGCCGCGAAATCCAAGCTTGACCCGAGCGCGTTTATCAGCATGATGGAAAATGTCCGCAAGAAGCATCCGCAAGTCAAGATCGTCGCGACAACGCTGCGCGAAGTTCATTCGACCAATCGCCACAGTTGGAGTGCCGTTGCATGGATCAACGGAAAGACTCACATCGCCCCGACCGCTGAGCTGGATGTCTACGACCGCGTAGGCGGAGGGGATGGATTTGCAGCCGGCCTGTTTTATGGACTGCTATGCTCCGAGCCCGATGAAGAAGCAGTCAAACTTGGCTGGGCGCACGGAGCGCTTATCACAACCTTTCCTGGCGATACAACCATGGCCAGCCTCGACCAGGTTAAGAATTTGGCCAAAGGCGGCTCAGCTCGAATTCAGCGCTAAATAAACAATCTGGAGAAGCGCGCCGCGCCCCGATTTTTCTCGACACGGCCCGGTGGGGACCTCGTGTTTCGATGTTATGATTTAGGTCAGAAAGCGTTGTCTAGCATGCGGACGCGTCTCTTTCCTCGCGATTCTTCACAATGCGTCCGGCCACGACGCAGTTCCCATTTTGGTAACGCAAGAACAGCTGCCGGGCTGATCTGGATCGTCTGTTCCGCGTGCCTTTTCGGCCAGAGCAAGACGACCTCAAACGACACAAATGCGGGTAATGCGCTACCCGCGGGCGAATCTGTCGCCGTCCCCACCCCCAAAGCTGGCGCACCTGGCGCTGCACCTCGATCTGTCGATATCCGCGTAAACCGCACCTTGGTGTTGATCAACGTCACAGTTACCGACCCGCTCAACCGTTTCGTGACTGGCCTTGAAAAAGAGCACTTTCGTCTCTACGAGGATAAGGTTGAGCAGCAGATAACGGACTTCTCTGCCGAGGATGCTCCTATCTCGATCGGGCTTGTCTTCGATACAAGTGGAAGTATGGGCCAGAAGCTGCAGAAATCACGCCAGGCAGCCACTGAGTTTTTCAAGACCGCAAACCCGTCAGACGAGTTCTTTCTGGTTCAGTTCAACGACCGGCCCGAGTTGAGCGTGCCGTTTACCGCGGACACCGGACAAATTCAGAACGCTTTGACGTTCACGCAATCGAAGGGCAGGACGGCTTTGCTCGACAGCGTCTATCTGGCGATGCACGAAATGAAGAAAGCTCGTAATCCGCGCAAGGCCCTTTTGATCATTTCGGACGGAGGCGATAACTCCAGCCGCTATACAGAAACGGAAATCAAAAGCGCGGTTCGCGAAGCAGATGTTCAGATTTTTGCGATCGGCATCTTTGAAGGTTTAGCTACTCGAGGCAGAACTCCGGAAGAAGCGGCTGGACCGGGCCTGTTGAATGAACTGGCCGATCAGACGGGCGGTCGCGAATATGCTGTTGAGAACGTGGCAGAGCTGCCGGATATCGCGGCTAAAATCGGAGTAGAGTTGCGGAACGAGTACATTCTCGGCTACACGCCGAAGAACCGGGAGCGGGATGGAAAGTATCGCCGCGTTCAGGTGAAGCTGAACCAACCGAGAGGTTTGCCTCCCCTGAAAGCCTACTTCCGGCTAGGATATTATGCGCCGACTCAATAGGCCAAACAGGCTAACTGTGAAACTTACCCTGTTAGGGTTGCTGGGCGGTCTGGTGGTCGCCCCCTTAAACGCCCAATTCCGCTCCGATACACAATTGGTCGTCCTGCATGCGAGCGTTACCGACAGGAAAGGTAAGCTCGTAATGAATTTGAACAAAGACGCATTCAAAGTTTTCGAGAATGGGCAACCGCAGCAGGTGAAAATCTTTCGCCACGAAGATGTGCCAGTGTCTTTGGGAATTATTATCGACGACAGCGGCAGCATGAGCACCAAGCGGAAGCGCGTCGAAGCGGCGGCTCTTGATATGGTTAAGAACTCCAACTCTCAGGACGAGGTTTTCATCGTCAACTTCAATGACGATCCTTATCTGGATGTTCCTTTTACCAGTGACCGGCACAAGATGGAGCAGGGCTTGGCGCGAATAGATTCGCGCGGTGGTACCGCTATGCGCGATGCCATCAGCAGCTCTCTCGATTATGCGACCAAAAATGCGAAAAAAGATAAGAAGGCATTACTGGTCATTACTGACGGAAATGACAACGCTAGCAATATCTCTTTGGAGAAGGTAGTGGGGCGGGCCAACCAGAGCGATACGCTAATCTACGCAATCGGGCTGTTTACGGAAGAAGAGAAGCATGAGGCTACCAAAGCGCGCAGGGCCCTGCGTGAGTTGACAGCCGCGACCGGCGGGCTGGTGTTTTATCCCAAGGAAGTGAGCGAAGTAGACGAAATGGCGCTGGAAGTAGCACACGATATCCGCAGCCAATATACGCTAGCCTACACGCCCACCGTACAAAGCCTGGATGGAAGCTATCGCCAGATCAAGGTGACCGTCGACGCGCCTGGCAAACCGATGGTGCGCACTCGTTCCGGGTATTACGCTACACCGGATTTGCAGAATTCGAAATCGGCGAGGTCGGCGCCGGTGGATAGCGCATCGGCCCGGCAGCCGTAATGGGCCGGTTTTTGTGGGTGGCGACGCGCGGGTACCGCCTTCGCCCATGGCAGTCGCCCTATCTTCGCTGGCGCATAGAGACCTATTCCGGGATTCCTGCAGAATCGATTACACGCGATTCGTTCTTCCGGTTTCTTTGGACGGAACGAGCATCCCTGTGGCAATATCTTCGTTGGGTAAAACGGATGAGCCGGATTGTTTAAGACAGCTTGCGAGCACCGGCATTGCCGTACTCGAGCTCGCGATGCTACCTTCTCGCTCTGCCGATATCGCAAATCATGTCTGAATGGATATTCAGGCCGATATTGGTCATGTTGTATAGATGTTCGCTCGCAACCAGCCACACGATTTCGCAGATCGCGCGTTCGGAGTAATAGCGTGACATCCTGGTAAAGGTTTCGGGCGCGACCTGTTCACGGATGAGGAGGGCTGTTTCCGGCGGCAGCAGCAGCTTCTTGTCCAGCTTGCCTACCTTGGCATAGAACAGGCCGAATGCTGCCGGCAATCGCGCAGAATGCACTTTCAGCCATGTAAGTACTTTGCCAAATTGCCGGCGCGTGAAGTAGTACGCGAGCTTCATCATCAGCGCGCCGGGCTTATCTATCGGAGCGAGGAATGTCTCCATCTTGGTTTCCTTTCAGGCAGCAGCCTTCACCCCCCGGAAGACGACAAACCGTCTTCCTCGCCGGCGATTGTGATCAGCTATGATACCTGGCAATCAGAATATGGCGGAGATCCTTCGATTATCGGCTCTACTTTCGTTCAGTCTTGTCCAAATTAAGGAAGAGCGCAAATATTGAAATGGGACGATGCTGCGGAAGCCGGTGGATTCGACAACGATGAGATCGGTGGGTTATCAATCCAAGAGCCGGATTTTGGAAATCGAGTTCGATTCCGGAGCGGTGTATCAGTATTTGGGAGTACCGGCAAAGATCTATGAGCAGTTGCTGAGAGCAGAGTCGAAGGGGCGTTACTTCAATAGCGAGATTCGGGACGTCTATCCTTACGTGCAAGTAAGCCGGACCCGATCAGCCGGGTAGTAAAGCAGACGGCGGCTGGGATAGGTTGCAATGGAGTTCTGCCAGAAATCCAGCAACTCAGGAGGACACCGCCATGAACCGAGTATGCAGCATCTTCGCTCAGGCATTGCAGTTTATTCCCCGATTGGAGTTCGCGGCCGCTGTGCAGCAGCACCAGGCTGAGCGCCATGCCCGAGGATTCAGTTGCTGGACCCAGTTGGTGGCGATGCTGTTCTGCCAATTGGGCCGGGCGCAGTCGTTACGGGAAATCGTGGGTGGACTAGCGGCATGCGAAGGGAAGCTACAACACCTGGGTGTGGTAGCAGCCCCGAAAGCGTTCGACGCTGGCCTACGCCAACCAACATCGGCCGTGGCAATTGTTTCAGAGCGTGTTTAAAGCTCTCTACCAGCGCTGCGTGGCTGACGCCCGCCAGCGCGGCCGCCGCAAGTTCCGGTTCAAACGCAAGCTCTTGAGCCTGGATGCGACTCTGATTCCGCTGTGCCTGAGCATGTTCGATTGGGCTCAATACCGCCGCAGCAAGGGAGCCGTGAAGTTGCATCTGGTATTGGATCACGACGGCTATCTGCCGCGGTTTGCGGTGATTACAGATGGCAAGAGCTCCGATATCGAAGTGGCGCGCGGTCTGGAGTTTGAGCCGGGCACGATGCTGGTCATCGACCGCGGCTATCAGGACTTTGCCTGGTGGCTGGAGTTGTCACGCCGCAAGGTCTTCTTTGTCACACGGCTGAAGAACAATGCCGAGTATGGCATCGTCGAGCAGCGGGAGCCAGACAGCCAACGCGGCATCCTGAGGGACGAAGTAGTGGTGTCGAACAAGCTCCAGGAGGCGGGTCCCGCGGCGCTGATGCGGCGCATCGAGTTGGGCTCACGCTTTATCGGCTCTATGATGCTTGTAACTGAATGCTCTCACCCGGCACTGTTGCGGCCGTTGCTTACTCGGATGTTCTTCAAGGCAGTGAAGATCCCACGCATCTCACATTTATCAACAGCGCGCGAACGAGGCGCAACAGGTCGACCTGACTTTCGATCAGGAACGCGCAGTGGCTAGTCTCGCCGGGCTGTTTGGAATCGTGGCTCTGCTGCTCGCCGCGATTGGCCTCTATGGTGTGACGGCCTACACGGTCGCACAGCGAACAAACGAGATCGGCATCCGCATGGCTCTCGGCGCCGATCGTACGAACATGGTTACACCACGTGCTCCGCGAGGCTTTCGTCCGCGTGCTAATCGGGCTCGTTTTGGCTATACCGTTGGCCGTCGCTGCCGGACGCCTGATCTCAAACCAGCTGTATGACGTCTCCTCCTGGAACCCGCTCGTTTTGATAGTGGCCGCCGGTGCGCTCGCAATCTGCGCACTAATCGCGGCCCTGATTCCGGCCAGTTTCGCGGCCTCGATTTCTCCTATGGCGGCTCTGCGGACCGAATAGCTCGTCAGAACAGAAACCTCAGCCCAAATTGGATTTGTCGCTCCGGTAAGGCCGTGGACGTAGCTATCCCGAACGACGGTGACCCCAGTACTTGGCCAGGGATCCCGAACGCGTGCTCGTTGAGGATGTCGAAGAACTCAGCGCGGAGCGCGCTCTTTCGCACCATTGCTCCGACCAGCAATCAACAACTTATCAATCGGGCCAGTCTAGGATAACTTCATAAGATTTGAACGCGATTACTTGCGAGTTGCGCGTAGTCAGGAAAAGCCCATGAGGCACGACTTAGCAGCCGGCAGCATGGTCTCGACGAGGTTCAGCGCCACCCGGCAACGAAGTGACTTCTGCGCCGAGATTCTTGGTCCTTTGCTCGGTAATCATATGCGACAGCTCACTTTCAATAATGAACGCTGCGACCGGGGCAGATCGGTCCATTCCTGAACTGCACATGAGTGCCACGGGCTTGGGAAGATTTCTGAAGGCGATTAGTGCTTGCGTTCTGACCTCAAGAAGGGTCGCGCGCTTCTCTTGCGGCGAAGATTTTTTGTAGTGCGGATCCTCGTATGGACAGGATGCAACCTGAAACCCGGCCTCGGCGAGATGGTCTAGTAGATTTTCATTTCGGAGACCCAACCGACGGTAACACGCGAGATCTGCGTCATGCATCAACGATAGGATGCTTCTGATGTTCTCGAGCTTGACGAACTCTATCCACTCGTCGACAAGTGGCCGCGCCTCGGCGGGTAGCGTCAACCTTCCTTGCCCGTATCTTGGATGGCGGCGAAGTGGGCGCACGCTGCAGCCGAGTTCGTTCTGCTCGATCCAGTAAATCAGCTGGGATTCATCCCCACTCTCCAGGCGACGAGCAAGTTCCCGCATGCCATCTCGTATTGCTTCACATTTCAGCGAGACGCGTTTCTCGAAGTCGGCAATGGTCATAGTGGTGTCGTTCATAAGTATCACTATGTTTAGGTTGTTTTCGTCCAGCGATAGGGGCGTGGGTGGCTATTCAAATAAGCGATCCCTTGCAACAGGTTGTGCGATACGGCTGAAGTGGTCTTGAGATCGGTGTTATAGAGTGCCGTTTTTTCCAGGACCAAGAACCAAGGCTCGATCAAGTTGAGCCAAGAAGCGTTAGTGGGTGTCCAGACGAAATGGATATTGGGTGGTGGCTTGGGATTCCATAGATTCAGAGCTTTTTTATGTGAACTGAAGTTGTCCCAGACGAGATAGATTTTCCCATGTGTGTGAAACGTGGGTAGGACTGTCATTTGCAAAAAGTCAAGTATGGCGGTTCTGGTTTTGCACGGGCTTGGAATGCCAATCCCTTGACCTGTATGCGGTGCGAACGCAGCAAGCAATTGAATGGTTTGCGACCGATGATATCGACCAGAGCGTCGATCGGGCTTTTGGCCCCAGCTCCGACCGCCTCGCGGAATGGTCGCCAGGGGTCCCATTTCGTCCACACAGACTACGATGCCATCGCGCGGAGGGTTGCGATATAAATCTACGATTTCGTTTTTTTTACTTCAAATTCGGGATCTCGGCTTTCGCACCAGGTTTGTCCTTCATAAAACCGGAATCCCTCCTCACGGAGGCGGCGCCGGATAGTCGAACGTGTGATGCCCTCCAGACCCGGACGTCCACGCAAATACTCTTGCAGTTTCGGCAACGACCAAGTGGTGAACTGCAACCCGAGGTCTTTGGGGCGCGCCGCTGCTGCCTTAATCACCTCCGTCGTCGCCTTGCTGTCGTAGTTGCGAGGGCGTCCCGATTTCGGCCGGTCCGAAAGTCCCGCTATACCGGCTCCCAAAAACCGCTTCAACCAGAGATGTGCATTCGTGTAATGCAGGCCAACCCACTCACTGGCTTCTGCCAAGCTGGCGCCACCAGCCAGTAGCCAGATAAGCTCACTTCGCTGGCGTGGCCCGAGAGCGCAGAATCTGTTGCAACTCCAAAAGTTGAGCACTTTTCAGACGCGGAAACGCAAGGTTGCGCGGCATGCCTTGAAAATAGCATGTCACGCAGTCCATTTATAGTTATTCTTATGAATCGCCCCACTAGCTATGGGTCCAGTGGTTTTGGTTCAGCTTGGCGGCGCTTCAGGTTCCGTTGGTTTAGCTCTTGAGTTTGCACCAACACATGCGGTAAAGATGGTTTGGCGGGATTACCCTCCTGCGACAACTCTATATGGAGCGTAGTCGTATCCCATACAGCCGTAATGTCTTCCCAGTGCGCCCCGAAGGCATTATGGTATGGCACACTCATTTCTTCCGGTTCAACTCCGACTCTGCTAGTCACATCCTTCCGCACAGATTCATAGTCCGCAGCTATGGATAAGATAAGTGAAATCAGTTCTCCCTTATCAAAGTAGAATTCCCGGTTCGATAGGTCAACCTCCGGCATCGGTGGGATGGATGCGCGCTCACCCTTGAGAAACTCGTCATCCATCTTTATGCTGTACGGATTTAAAGTGTCATAACCATTTCCCTTGATGTGGGCACGACGGTTCTCGAGCATATCTATCAACGCACCACATTTATCACCATAGGCATCTGGATCTTTATCAAAAAGTACTTCGTGCTTCCCTTGCGAACTGAGCTGCGCCTGTTCCTTCATGTAACGGTTGTAAACCTTACGCCCATAACGGTTCCCAATCTCGTCCGGTGTAAGCGCTCGTGGGGGATTCGCTTGGCAATCCTTTACTTTTGCGTCGATCGCAGGCTCCGACTTAAGAAAGTCGGCAACACTTTCACCGATGTGATGGCCTTTGAAGCTCTGGGCCTGCAAGCTCAGGCTGAACATCGTCGTCAAAATAGAAAGATAAATTTTCATGGCTCCGATGCCTGTACACGGCAATTTACACTCATCAGGCTGCCTCCGACTACGAATGGCCACAGCTCGCGCTGCACATCTGAGCGCTTCCCACATATGTCGTGTGTTTTGCCCCACTGACCTCTCTGAGAAGTTTCCCCGATAAGTTTCAATAGCTTTGCTAGTCGGGCGGCCGATGGTATGCTCCCGCAATTTGGGGTCAGCACGCTACGCCGCGGCTGGTCCCACTCTGGCGAAAACCTACTTTGCCGAAAGTTGGGCCTTCGCTAGCTTACGGGCCAAGAAGTACTTACGTGGCCGGGAAATGAGAACATGCATCCCCAATCAGACGACATCACGATTGTGGTGATCGACGTAGGGCCGTAGTTTCCACGCATGTTCCCGAAACGCTACGACAAGCCCAGCTATCAATGCAATTACGATGGCGGCGTGGAAGGCAATATCCGGAGCAGTGCGGGGACCGATGCCGATGGCGATCGTGTAAATTCCAATACAAGTTTCCCAGTAACGCGAATGCTTGAACAGCGATGCCGATGCCACGGGTCCATGCTGGGACAATCCAAGTTAGCAGAAAACCGGCCAAAAGGACGATGCCGATCGCTCGCTCTGCCATCCCAGCCCAGCGGTGTTCGTATCCATGCATCAGTACGCCGAAGTGGACGAGGCAAGCGGCAATAAACGCGATGCCCTCAAGCAAAAGAAAGAGCCGAATTGGTTTGCGCACGAGCAGCGACCTTATCTGTCATCACAACACAGATCAGGCAAGGGCCAGATTCAAATTCTCGATCGCTTCGTCGATCTCTGCTGTATTTTTGTATCCGACCGTGACGCTGGTAACGCCGGCGTGCCGGAATGCGAAGCGCATCGCTGCCTGGCGGTCTTCACGCTTCGTGAACCTGCCCTCGCCCACCAGCTTCATGCTGATGACACCCATTCCTTCCTGCCTGGCCTGTTTCACGTGCTCGACGACCTCGGGGACATTTCCTGGTCCCGTCGTGTTATATTGCTCTGCGTCCATCGCCGTGCCCTTGTGATTCATGCGGATCATCGCAACCTGGAGCCACTTGTCTTCCGGGACCTGTCGCAGCGCTGGAAGCCCGTGCACGGAAGCGCCACGTACGAGCACTACCTTCTTCGATTGGGCCTCTTGAATGCCGTCTGCCCAGCGGGCGCTATCAGCCGGCCACGATGCAACATGTTGCCAGTGCAGCAGCATGACATCGAAATAATCGGTGTTCGCGAGTTTGCGCAATTCGTCAATCTTTTGCTGCGGATCCACACCCTCGCGCGTCGTCACCTTCGACATGAGGCGATAGCTATCGCGCGGGATGCCGTTCAGCGCCACCCCGAGCATTTTGTGCATCTCGTGGTACGATTCGGCAGTCTCGAAGAAACGAATTCCGCGATCATAGGCGTAACGGACGAGCTTTGTAAACGCATCCTGCCCCAGATCGCGTTGCACCTGGCCGCTGAAGGTTCCAGTGCCGAACGCAAGGCGCGTCACTTTGACATCTGTTTGTCCAAGCGTTACCCAATCGGTCGCTTTTCCGTTCTCCCCCCTGAGTGTCAGACTTCCGGTTCCGGCGAGTGCTGCCGCCGCGAGCCCGGCCTTCATAAAATCACGTCGGGACTGGTGATTCATGCGTTTTCCTCTTCTGCGCCGGATCGTATCACATTTGCGCCGGTGAATGCGGCCGGCCGGAGTTTCTCAGGGCTTGGTTGAACGTGCCCGATATGGTGGATTTCAACCATCTTTTCATGTTATGCGTATCGTGTTAACTCTAGGTCACTCAAGCAGATAAAGAATGGACCCCAGAATGTATATAAGGCTGTCGAAGTATGTTTCGCCAAGCCATTACGATGCTGGTTGCGTTCGCGGTTACCCTGTTTACGCTCAATCCTGGTATCGCCGCGCAGTCCGGCTGGCCGAGCGTTTCTCAAGCGGATCCTCCGCAGTACCCCGGCCTGTCCCAGAATTCAGATCAACCGCCCTCCGGAGCGGGGAACTACCCTGATCCTGGCGCTGAGCCGCAGAGCAATCCGCAACAGGATGCCGCAGCCGATCAGCAGCACGGGATCGCGCGGCTCAGTATTGTCCAGGGCGATGTAAACGTCCGGCGGGCCGATAACGGCCAATTTGCTGCCGCTACCATCAACGCTCCTCTTTCCGCTCAGGACCAATTGCAGACCTCGGGCGGTTCCCGTGCCGAGGTGGAACTCGACGCTGCGAGTTTGGTACGACTCGCGCCCGATACGGAGGTCGGATTTGCAACTCTTGAATATGGCCGGTACCAGCTTCAACTTGGGGCGGGGACAATCATCTATCGCGTCCTGCGCAATTCGACAGCTCAGGTGGAAATCGACACACCCAGCATCGGATTCCGGCCGCTCAGCCAGGGCGAATTCCGACTTTCGGTGCTCCCGGACGGCACAACCCAGATCACGGCCCATTCCGGTCAGGGAGAAATCTTCGGACCGCGCGGATCGCAGCAGCTACCCACCGGACAAAGCGTTCTGGTGCGAGGCAACGCTTCCGATCCGGAGTTTCGCAATACCTTCGAGGCGCCGCGGGACCAGTTCGACGATTGGAGCGCTCAGCGCGACAGTGAACTCCTGAGCTCTCAAAGCTACCGCTATGTGAATCCGAATATCCCGGGTGCCGATGACCTCGATCGCTACGGAAACTGGGTGCCGTCACAATACGGGCAGGTCTGGGCGCCGCAGTCGGAAGCACCAGATTGGTCGCCCTACAGTACTGGCGAGTGGGCTTGGCAGGATTATTACGGCTGGACGTGGGTAGATTCGGCTCCTTGGGGCTGGGCTCCTTACCACTACGGCCGTTGGTTCAACAACGGGGCCTATGGCTGGTGCTGGTGGCCCGGAGCGTTCAGCACTGCGGCTTTCTGGAGTCCGGCTCTGGTGGGCTTCTTCGGCTGGGGTGGTTTCGGATTGGGTTTCACACTCGGTGGACTCGGCTGGGTTGCACTCGCTCCATTTGAAGTCTTTCATCGCTGGTGGGGACCGGGCTGGTACGGGCGAGGCTGGGGCGGCTATGGAGGACGAGGCTTGTTCCGTCCATACGGAAATTTCGTTCGCAACGGAGATGTCGCTCGCATGTATCGAAATGCGGCATATCGGGGCGGGGCACTCACCGCTAGCCTTAACCGCTTCGGTGGTCCGCACCAGAGATTTACGGCGGCAACCCGGGCGCAATTGAGCAATGCGAGCTCTTTCATGGGAGGGCGGATGCCCGTCGCTCCCACGCGAGCGAGTTATCAATTCTCAAACCGCCAGGCAGCGCCGAACACGCGGCTTGCCTCCGCCGCTAATCAGCACTTTTTCCAAAGCTCTCAGTTCCGCAGCCAGCAAGTAGGTGCGCTGCAGGGCAGCAGCCAGCAAATGCGTACGTCGCAGAATGGCGCGAGCAGGTTCGGAGCTGTTCGCGCTCCTTCTACGGCTGCCAGATCCTCTTCTAGCGGATGGCAGCGATTTGGTGATCCTGGAAATGGCGGGGCGCTTCGCCAAGGATTTAGAGGCGGTTCCGATCCCGGCGGTTGGCATACCTTCGGACAGCCACAGCCCTCAGCTGCCCCGAGGTATTCTGCTCCTCGATATAATGCTCCCCAATACAGCGCTCCACGATACAATACGCCGAGTTACAGCGCTCCACGATATAGCACGCCGCCCAGTTACAACAGCACCCCGCGATACAACACGCCCAGTTATAACAATGTCCCGCGTTATAGCGCGCCGCAACAGCACTATGTTCCGCCGCAGCATTACAGTACGCCAAACTCCCGCCAGAGTGCGCCTCACTACAGTGCCCCCTCGCACAGCGGTGGTAGCGGATCGTTCCACAGCAGCGGTGGCGGCTCTCATGGCGGATCGTCCGGTGGCCACAGTGGAGGAGGCGGAGGACACCACCGCTAAATTGTTTCGAGTTCCCTCAGCCGCTCTGGCGAGCCTGACCGCGCCGGAGCGGCCTTTTTTGTGTCCATCAACCTGTCAAAAAGCCGAGAAGCCCGCACGATCCAACCCACGTTGCGCTTCAGGACTTTTCATGAAGGTTTCCCAAACGAAGCCTGTCCGTAGGTTCTCCGCCATCAACATGGTTATTCCCGTGTCGATCCCAATCACATCCGTGTCATACCAGTTCGTCAGTGGATTGAACGCATTTACGAAGCCGTACTTGCTCCACGCCGATCCGTAGCGGTTTCGGATATTTTTCAGAACGCGCAGAGTCTCTTGCGGCATGAAGACTAGTGAGCCTCCGGCTGCGCTCGGAACCACCGAGCCGTCTATTGGTCCCATCTCAGGAGGTCCGCCCCAGACCACGTAACCGTGCTGCGAATCAGAGGCAGTTATGCCCCATAAATCCTCGTTGTAGTCGGGAAATCTCTTTGCCAACTCCAGACAGAAACGGCGGTGCACTTCGGTTGCAATGATCGAGTTCTTGAAGTAATCGATGTATTGGTCTTGCTTGCCGCGGAAATCGAACCAAGCCTGCGAGTATTGATTTACAAACAATGGCGCGTAGGACCCGATGTAACGCAGACCTTCATACTCGAAGGTGGGCCGTTTCCAGGCCTGCCAAACTTCCACGGGCAGGGGATAGCGCGATGCCCCCACCCCAAGCAGATACATCATCATCAGCTCGCTATAGATGCTCCACTGGTAGGGAAGAAACCCGTTTTCGGGCGACCAGCCGAGCGGAAGTAGTGGTGTGTCTTCCGAAAGCCAGTTCCATTCCACCCGGTTGAAAATATCCGTGGCAAGCCGTGTAATCTGGGGACTGCGGAAATGCTCGCGGCAGGTAAGAACCCCACACAGCAGCAGGGCAGTATCTATCGAAGAAATCTCGGAATCCCAGATCCTCTCGCCTGTGAGCGCGTTGGCGAAGTGGAAAAAAAATCCGCGATGATTCGGCATCTTTTCCCACAGAAAACGCAACGTTGTAATAACTCGCTCGCGCGCGTCAGAGGACGATACATAGCCACGCTGCTCTCCGATGCACAATGCCGTCAGACCGAAACCGGTTGCCGCGATGCTGGCCACAATTGAGCGGTCCTCCTGGCGCACGTTGCAGCGATCCTTCACCAGGCCCGTTTGCGAATTTCCTTGTTCCCAGAAAAATTGGAACTCTGCCTTTTCCAACTCCTCCAGGAACTGATCGTCTTCATTCGACAGGTTCGCAGCTGAGAATTCGGGCGAGACCACGACCGGCTGCGTCTGCGTTCCGGACAGGGAAGCCGCTGCTGCAAGCTGCAGCAGGAGGGTCCGGCGGGAGACCTGATTAAGCTGAATATTGTTTAGCTTCACGGAATTCAACAGCAGATGACCGACGTGCGAAATATTGCGAAGTGGACAGTGGCGGTGTTGAGTATGGCCATCGTAGTCGGCAGCTTACTCTTTATTATTCGACAGAGCCGCCCGAAGCCACCTATCCGGTTGACCGGTATCACCCTGAGGCGCGATACCGATCCGCGCAAGCAAATTCCCATTGCGGATGCGGAAGTGACAGCCACCACGGATTTCACCGTTACCAAGACCGTCTCTGATGCATCGGGTCTATTCAGCCTCACGCTTCCAGCCGAAGAAGGCGAGCCCCAAGTCGCTAAACTCACGTTCGCGCATCCCGGCTACCTGCCGTTTCAGATTTCGAGAGCAACCGGAAACCAACTGTATCTCGCGTATATGACACCAACGCCGGAAAAGATGGTCTCCCCGGTGACCGGGAACATGGTAACCCTTGCTAGTATCCGCGTGAGGTATTCAGAGAAGGCGACTATAACCAACAACACCGGAAGCCTGGTAAAGGCATTTGAAGTCGTTAATACCGGTAACGTTCCGTGCAGCCCAAATGAGCCTTGTTCGCCTGACAACAAATGGAAGGCGACGATTTACTCTTTCGTGGAACATGGCCAGGATCAGCTTTTTCGCCATCCTCGACTCGCCTGCATAGCTGGACCATGCCCATTCACGCGGATCGAGGCGCAAGACCTCGTTGCAGATGGACACGACCTCAAAATCTCCATTAGAAACTGGTCCGACACAGCAACCTTTCTACTCGAAGCGGAAGTCAGCCAAACCATAACGACCGACGTCGTCCGGCAGTCCTACCCGACAATCTTCGGATCGAGCATGAGTTTCATCTTGCCGGCCACGGCTGAAGGTCCGAGTATTGAAGCCGACCTCAATGGACAACCGATAGTATTTCCTCTCGGTCCGGATCTCATCGTGTCTTGGGGCACGTGCAGCGTCCAGGTATCTCCGGACCAGACGAAAGTCTATCGGTGTGATCTGAAGCCCGGGTATCGGTTCCAGCCACCCGCTGGCCGATAACATATATTATGTCAACTGTCTCCTAGGGTAATCCCGAAAGGCGGCCAGCCTGCTCCCCCGCTATAATGTTTCCGGGAATGTGCGGCATCGCCGGCTTTATCGCGGATAGAGACTCGAACGAGTTGTCGGAACGCGTTCAGATCATGATCGATGCCCTTGCGCGTCGCGGTCCGGACAGCGCTGGCCTGGAACTGTGGCATGGTGCAGCGCTTGGTCATCGCCGCTTGGCGATCATCGACCTCAGTCCGAGCGGCCACCAGCCAATGCTTAGCGACGACCGGCAAGTCGGCGTCGTTTTCAATGGCTGCATTTACAATTACCTCGAACTTCGAAAAGATCTACAGGCTCGAGGGTTTCGAGTTCAAATCATCTTGCGATACCGAGGTCCTGCTCCAGGGTTACCGCGCCTGGGGCGTTTCGCGCTTAACCCGCCGTCTTCAAGGCATGTTTGCTTTCGGGATCTGGGATGCGAATACGCGCTCTGTCTCGCTGGTTCGCGATCGCCTGGGCGTCAAGCCGCTAATTTACGCCACCCAGCCGGATGGGATTGCCTTTGCGTCTACGCCTGGAGCGCTCCTCGACGCAGGTTTCACAGCTGGAATCAATGCTGAAGCAATACTGGAGGTTCTCGAATTCGGCTGGCCGACTGACGACGTTTGTATTTTCAATGGATTACAGAAGCTTCCTCCAGCAACTATTTTGGTTTGGGAGCGCGGCAAAACTAAAACGGAAACATATTGGCACGCGGATGAGGTACCCACCCGGCGCCTTACCTTCCAGCAGGCGGTCGACGAGACCGAAGCACTTCTGCTCGACGCTGTACGGCAACGCCTGATAGCCGATGTACCAGTTGGCGCGTTGCTCAGCGGCGGCATAGATTCAGCGCTGGTCTGTTGGGCTTTGACCCGTCTGAACTCAAGTGTCCGGGCCTTCACCGTGGGTACCCCGGGCGAACCGTCAGATGAAACCGATGCCGCTGTCAAGACCGCGCGAAAGCTGGGCATCGATCACCAGATCGTGCATCTCTCCCGAGATCATCCAGTCTCGATTGATGATCTGACTTCCGCTTATAGCGAGCCATTTACCTGTACGTCGGCTCTCGGCATGCTGCAGGTTTCCGCCGCTGTGCGGCCGCACGCGAAAGTCCTGCTTACGGGAGATGGCGGCGACGATTTTTTCCTCGGCTATCCGTACCACAACCACATGGCGGTTGCACAGCGGATTGCTCGCCTTCTTCCTCCTGGTGTTTCTTCGCTTTGGAAGACGATACGTCCGCTAGTGAACTGCGCCGGTGGTTTGCGTCGTCCCAAGCACTTGATGGACTACGCCACTGGCGGCCTTGGGGCGGTAACTCGGACGCATGATGGTCTTCCCTACTTCGAGCGCATGGGACTTCTTGGAAAGCGGCTTGAAGGCCGTACCATTGCGAGCCGGCGTATCCCGCTTTCGTACGCTTCGGCAAGAAACCTGCTGCACGATTTGATTTTTTACGACTTGAAGACGGTATTCCGTGGGGAGTATTTACCCAAGGTCGATGGCACCACTCTCTTTTGTGGCATCGAAGCACGCTCGCCTTTCCTGGATTACAGGATGGCCGAACTCGCGCTTTCCATCCCTGAAGATATTCGGTTGCACGGCGGCAGATTGAAAGCAGTTCTTCGCGAGCTTGCGCGCCGTCATCTCGGAGATGCCATTTCCAAGCGGCCGAAGAGGGGCTTCACGATCCCTATCGAACGTTGGCTTGCGGTACGGTGGCGCGATCAGCTGGCGGAGCTTGGGCCCGGTTCGCTAATTGCCGAGCAAGGATGGATCAACGGCGAACGGCTCCGTCAAGCAGTTGCGTCGGCATCTTCCCAGCCTCAGATGCCTCTCCAGATTTGGCATCTTCTCGTCCTGGAGAATTGGTTGGCGAAGGTTTCGCTTACGGAACAGACCGAATTCGCCTGCCCTTCCGCAGAACTTGCATGACGCCGCGCGTCCTGGCGATTGTCGAGGCCAAAAGCGTCACCGGCCCCGCCAAGAATCTGATTCGCTTCGCTTCAAACAACAGGGATCGGCTGGCCTTCCACTTTCTCACTTATGCGCGCACGCAATTGGAAGCGGAAGCTGCGGACCACACTAATGTCTTTATCGAGGAAGCGCGGAAAGCCGGCTTTCCCGTCTCCATCTTGTGGGAACGAAGCCGTTTCGACAGGGAATTGTCGAAGCAAGTAGTGAGAAGTGTGCGCGCGCTGCAGCCCCAATTCGTGCAGACGCACTCGGTCAAGTCCCATTTCCTCTTCTCCCGTATCTCGAGAATTATTGACGCTCCCTGGATCGCCTTCCATCATGGCTATACTCGCGAAGACTTAAAGATGCGTTTGTTCAATCGGCTGGACCGCTTCAGCTTGCCCAAAGCTGCGGCGGTTGTCACGGTCTGCGGAGCATTTGCACGCGATATCCAGAAATATGGAATTCCTGCTAAACGGATACATGTGCTGCACAACTCGTTGGACATGAGCTGGGGAAGCCGTCCGGGAATCGATGAAGAGGCTTCAGAATTGAGGGCGAGTCTGACGGGTCAAAAAGACATTCCCCTGCTGCTCTGCGTTGGTCGATTCTCGAAGGAAAAGGGTCACAGCATCTTGCTCGAAGCCGTCGAGCTGCTGCGCGCTTCTCTCGAGAAGCAAAAGAAGCCTTCTGCCTTCGCGCTGCTCCTCATTGGAGATGGATTGCTGCGGAATTCCCTCGAGCGGCAGGTACGAGATCGACGCCTGGAATCATCTGTGATCTTTCTCGGAGAGCAACGCGACGTGCGGCCCTACTTTGCAGCAGCTGATTTGTTGGTCTTGCCCTCGCTTTCCGAAGGCTCGCCGAACGTGCTTCTGGAAGCGATGTCAGCGCGATTGCCGGTTGTCGCGACGGATGTTGGCGGCGTAAGCGAGATCGTGTCGGACGGCGAAACCGCGCTCCTCGTGCCGCCCAATCGTCCAGGCGAGCTCGCAAAAGCTCTAGAGAAATTGCTAGAAAATCCGGAGCTTCGGCAACAATTGTCTTCACGTGCTCAGCGACGCCTAGTTGATCATTTCTCACCCGCCAATTACGATCGGCAGCTGTTCGAAATATACGATCTTGTGCTGAAGAACGCGGAACTTCCGTTCGCTGTATAGCGATAGATCGTCTGCCGGAGGAAACCTGAAGTTCACATCAGCACACCGGCTATCGGCTGAAGCTGTTCCGGCAGGTCCTGTTCGCCCAAAGCCTGCCGTAAGTTGATCTCGATAATGCACGAGAGCGATGTTATCGGAACATCATACGGCGCATTCTCGAACGGATCTTCCAGATTCTTTCCTATGCGATTCAATACCAGAAATGCGAAGCTCACCAGAACAGCGACTATTGGAGTAAACAATCCGACTTGGTCGACTATGATGAACGGCAGCACGATACAGTAGACCTTTATGAGAAGCTCCGGATAGTAGTCGTATTGCCTGGGAAGCGGAGTGTTCTTGATGCGCTCGCAGGCGCCAAGAACGTTCGCGAGGTCGCTGAGCGTGCTATCGATCCGCTGCATGTGCCAATCATTTAAAACGCGCTGCTCCACAGCGCCCGTAAGCTGCTGTCCCATTTGCTGTAATAAAGCCGCGGGAACGTTTCGCTCATTCTTCAGAGAAAGAAGGCTCTCTGCATCCAGAAACGGCTTCAGGTCTGTCCAGGGCTCCTGACGCCGCAGCGCGCATCGTGTGGCATGGACAAACGCGATCTGCCGGTATACCAATGTGGATGCAAACGCTTGCGCGTGGGCTTGTGTAGCACGATCTGCTCGTTGGGAGAATGAAATGGCCTGGCGCGCCAGAGAACGCGAACTATTCACCATGGCTCCCCAAAGAGTACGCGCTTCCCACCATCGCGCATATGCCACATTCGTCCGAAAAGCGAGCAGAATACCAAGCGCCGCTCCGAGAATACTGACTGCTACCTCCGGGATGGTGAAATACCGAAGCAGATGCCCATGGCGGTTGAGCAGGTAACTGACGACGGATAGCAAGAACAGAATGGTGAGTAGTTTCCCAGTCTGTTTAAGAATGCGGGGCCAATAGGGATATTTGGAAACGATCATAATCGTCTTCGTACTCGTGCGGATCGCGAGCTACCGATGATCAGGCTCATCGGTGAATCTATCATTCTGCCCGGCCGCGAGTGGCGATATTTATCGGCATCGCTATAATCTTCAGGGGAACGGAGCGACAGCTCCTTGCGATCAATGGAGGGACCGGATATTAGCCGGCGTACGAGGCAGAAACCGCTCGGAGCCGGCCTGTGGAGAACCAGACGGGCTGATTTCTGCCCCGCGTTTTGGGCGGCTCTGAAGGCTCGCCCAATACCATGAACCGAAGTTCGGAAACTATTCATCCAGGCACGAACACCAAACTAGCAGCCACCTCCCCCGAGATTATCTGCCCGTTCGGCATTCGCGCCGGATCTCTACTAGGTGTACCCGATGCGCGCTACAAACGCCAGCGCGGGATACGCGGGAAGAGAGCTTTTCAACATCTTTTATCTCCTGAATTAGCTCGTACATACAGCTACTGGCTTGTGCGCAAAATGTGGATAAAACAATAATGACCGAATCTGTTCGATTTTATGGATAACGCAGATTCACTTAGGATCACCGGAAGAAACGTCCGCGGCGGAGAGCCGGTCGAAGTGGAATATCAAGATGCAATCCACTCGGTTGATGACCTGCTGGCGAGCCCTGATACAGACGATTTCATTGTTCCCGGATTCATCGATCTACAAGTGAACGGGTTCGCCGGCGTTGATTATAACGATCCTGAAAGCAAAGCCGACGCCATTGCCAGCTCTATTCAAAAGATTTTCAGCACGGGTGTCACGCGATTTTTCGCAACGGTCATTACTGGTTCGGAAGAACGAATTCTCGGATCAGTGAGGAATCTGGCGCAGACTAAAGAAGAATTTGCCCGCAACGGGATGCCGGAAGCGCATGCCCTCGAAGCTTTTCATATTGAAGGCCCTAATATTTCTCCTGAGACCGGACCGCGCGGCGCGCACCCGCTTGAACACATCCGACCGCCGAATATGGAGGAATTCAGACGCTGGCAAGAGGCTGCTAACGGCAATATTCGACTCGTTACTGTCTCCCCCGAATGGCCGGAAATGCCGGGTTATATCGAGGCTTTGGTTAAATCCGGCGTCGTCGTGAGCGTCGGGCATACCAAAGCTACCCATGAGCAGATTCGGGCCGCTGTGGACGCGGGCGCCACCATGTCTACTCATCTCGGCAATGCTGCGCACCCCACGTTGCCGAAGACGCAGAACTACATCTGGGATCAGTTGGCCGAAGATAAATTGGCAGCTTGCTTTGTTGTCGACGGGATTCACATCCCGCAATCCTTCTTTCGCGCCGCGGTTCAGGCGAAAGGTATGGAGCGGGCGATACTCGTAACGGACGCTGTCATGCCCGCGATGTGTCCGCCCGGGCCTTACAAACTCGGCCAGGTGGACGTGATCCTGCGCGAAAACGGAAGCGTTGTGTTGAAAGACGGAGAGCGGCTAGCGGGTTCGGCCCTTCGCATGGACCAAGCCGTCGAGAGAACCGTACAATGGACAGGCGCCTCGCTCGCCAGCGTTCTGGCCATGGCAACGACAAATCCCGCGCGCATTGGCCGCATAGCGGGACGCCAGCGCGGCTTAGTCCCGGGGGAGAAGGCGGACTTGATCCGTTTGCGCTGGAACTCCGCTTCCCAAACCCTCGCCGTGCAGGAAACAATAGTTGGCGGTATCTCTGTCTACAAGACGTAACCTGCGCAGAAATAATAAGCTGAGCGAACTCAGGCCGCGACGCAATCGGCTTGAATCGCATCGCTTAGAGCAGGTTTATACAACAGAAAATTCGAGAAAGTGAATTGGAGAACACTATGGCATTCACATTACCGCCGCTTCCCTACCCCGAGGACTCTCTGGAGCCCCACATCGACAAGACCACAATGCAGATCCATCATGATAAGCATCATGGTGCATACGTCACGAATTTGAACAAGGCTCTCGAGCAAGCTCCCGATCTGCAAAACAAATCAATAGAAGACTTACTAGGAAATAATTTGTCGGCGGTTCCCGAGGCGATTAAGACCGCAGTTCGCAACAACGGAGGCGGACATGCCAATCACTCCTTGTTTTGGAAGCTGCTGTCTAAGAACGGCGGTGGCGCACCCCAGGGAGAGATTGAAAGAGTCATCACGGCCAACTTTGGCAGCTTCGATACTTTTAAGGAAAAGTTCAACGCGGCCGCAACCGGTCGGTTCGGGTCCGGCTGGGCTTGGTTGGTGAAGGACAAAGCGGGGAAATTTGAAATCACCTCCACAGCCAATCAGGACAGCCCCCTGATGGAAGGCAAGAAACCGATTCTCGGCCTGGATGTTTGGGAACACGCCTACTACCTGAAATATCAAAACCGTCGTCCCGAATATATCGCGGCGTGGTGGAACGTCGTGAACTGGGACGAAGTAAATGCGCAATTAAAATAACTGGATCGGGAGGCTGAATAGTTATTCGGCCTCCGAATCCGCAGTTTCAAATCCCAACTTCTCAAACTGCTCGGCCGTGCTGGCAAGAGAGATATGCTGCATCGCCATAAATCCCATTTCAGCAGCAACCTGTACAAACATGGGGCGATCGTCTATATAGACGCTCTCGCCGGCCGTAACCTGCGCCAGATCCAGTCCTAACTGCCAAATGCAGCGGTCCGGCTTACGCATGTGTACGCAATGAGAAACGATTATAAAATCCGCGACTTCGCGAAGTTTAAATTTCTCCACGCGATAAGTGGTTATTCCTTCTCCTTCATTACTGATCAATCCCAACTTGATGCGGTTTGCCTTCTTGACCTGCCCGAAGAACGCGAGATTCTCAGGCCACGGCACAGACTGCGCGTAGGCGAGGTCGCGCACTTCATCGATGCTGAAGGAGCGTGGGGATCCGAAGAAGACCCGCTTTAGATATTCCTCGAAAGTCATATAGCCGCGCTCGTAGCTATCGAACATGAGGCGGTGTCTTTCCGCAATCTCGCTTTCGATAAGACCGAAGTGTTTGCAGACGGTGCGCCGCACATTCGAATCCCAGCCGTTAGTGCCGAGAACACCGCCAATGTCGCTGAGAATCAGTTTGAAATTACCTTGCGGCATAGCCATTAGAGTCTCACGACGCGTTGTTCCATTGTGCTTCCATGAATATGAGCGTCTTCTTACTCGCTAGAAATGCCGGTTTCCATCAAAGATATCGCGCGCCTCGCAGGTGTCTCGCATTCCACTGTGTCGCGTGCGCTGCGTAAGAGTTCCCTCATCCCGTTTGAAACGGCGGAACGCATCCGTCGTATAGCAGAGAGCCAGGGCTACACACCGAGTGCAGTCGCTCGCGGCCTCGTGACCAGCAAGACAGAGGCGATAGGCGTCGTTGTGACCTCAATAGCTGACCCCTTCAACGGCGAAGTCGTAGCCGGCATCGAGGAGCTGGCAAACGAACAGGGATACACGGTCATCTTGGCTGGCTCGAACGCCGAACCCGATCGTGAGATTGCCGTAGTTCGGAGCTTTCAAGCTCGGCGCGTTGACGGCATTTTGGTGGCTTCCTCCCGCGTCGGTGCGCTGCACACTCCGTTGCTTTCGGAACTACAGATTCCAATTGTTCTGCTGAATAACCAGCACCCCAGTGCTTTCGTACACTCGGTGTGTTTCAACAATGAAGCCGGGGCGTATCAAGCTGTGAACCACCTGGTGACCCTGGGGCACCAGAAGATTGCCTACCTTGGCGATCGGTTCGGTCTGCACTCAGATGCAGAACGCTATGCCGGCTATAGCAAAATGATGAGCGAAGCAGGCCTGAAAATAGAGGAGCAGTTCGTCGTGCGCGCCGATGGTAAACCCGCGGGAGCGCGCTCCGCCGCTCAACAGCTCTTCTCCTCGAAGACTCTGCCGACCGCCGTTTTCTGCTACAACGATATGACTGCTTTGGGCGTGCTCGCCGAGGCCAGTCGTCGCGGCCTCGCAGTGCCGGACGATCTTTCAGTGATCGGCTTTGACGACATCTTCTTCGCGTCGTATCTCAATCCGCCCCTAACTACCGTTCGTCAGCCGATGAAAGACTTGGGACGCCGCGCCACGCAGCTGCTTCTCGCGCTGCTCCGCAAAGAAAAGATAGAGAGAACAACTCTCGTCGAGGGAGAACTAGTGGTTCGCGATTCTACTGCACCGCCCTGAGCGCGGCATCACCAATCGAGCTTTTCTGGGAGGAATTCCGCAACCAGGTCTTCGTAATACGGTTTGATTTGTTTCCAATCCGGACGGCTCGCGCTCTTAGAATACAGATCGTAGGGATTGAATTTTCGCACCCATTCGAACATCTGTTCATCTTGCGCGTTCATCAAATGCCCGTAGGCGTGATGCTTGTGAGCCGCATAGAAAGAGTGATAGCGCAGCATATATTGCGCCGGCTCCGGTAGATAATTGCGTGTGACGGTATAGATGTACTCGTCGTGCCCCCAGGAGAGATGAACCTTATCTAGACCGCAGTTCGGCTCATAAATACCGTACTTGGTCTGATACTGGGGAACTTTGCTGTCAGGATTTGCGGCAAAGAATTCAGGAAAGACGATCTGATCCGAATACGCACAACCGGCCGGGAACGTGTCCCCAACAACCGCCCACTGTGGCTCACCGTAAAGGCAAAGCACCTTACCGAGATCATGCACGAACCCGGCCAGGACGAACCAGCGGGGCTGACCGTCTCCGCGGATTGCCTCGGAGGTTTGCAGCAAATGTTCGATCTGCGTCAAGTCGGTATCGGGGTCGCTGTCATCGACCAGAGTGTTCAAATACTCGGCCATCTCCCAGATGCTCTTTTTGCCCCGAGTCAAACCGCAGTATTGCGCTTTCTTCTCACGGATAAAGTCAAGCGTTTGATACCTGTGGTTCTGCCGGTAGAACTCCGTAACGTTCGGATTGGCGTCCTCTGCATAATTGCGGAATTCCTCTTCTGTCTTTCCCTGCTTGTAACGCTTGGCAACGAAATCGTCCCATTCGTCCAGCTCCCGCAGGGGCTGTTTCTCTACTATTGCTGCCATTGGAAGGTTCTCCTGTTTCTTAATAATGCACACGTGTGCAGGCAAAATGCAAGAGTCAGTTTCTTTCGTCGCGTTGCGAAGCGAAAGAGGGCCGCGACTAGTTGCCGGTCCGACGGAGTCTCAACTCACGACGTCGATACGTCCTCAAATCTCGCGCCGAACCGCCAAAGACTAAGTCCCAGCAGACCGCCTGCACACAGAAAAAGCGGACTCATTTCGGGTGTCTCACTTCGAATAAGCGCGGCGTCATTGTCATCTAGTACTACGCTTCCTGGTAAATAGACCGCGCTACCTAATCCCGACAGTTGAACATTGAGGACTCCAACCAGCTGAGTGGTGCCCAGGAGCACCGGACCTCGCGCAGACTCATAAAAGCGAAGCGGGCTGCAGGCACGGCAATTCACGAAGCTAGGTGGAGTCGTCAACGAGGATCCCAACGTCAGAAATCCAGGTTGCACCGCGATTTGTTCGAATTGCATTTGCGCCTGTATAGATCCGATAACCGGCCCGCCGAGCGGACGCAACGTATTGCCGTACAAGCCCACAATCCCTACTCCGCCGGTACCGACAATTGAGGGATCAAAGGCGTCGCTGAACAGATAAATGTTGTCGTTAAGGGCAACGCCGGTTGTATCTTGAACCACGATGTTTGTGATCCGCAGATAGGCAGATGTGGTCAAACCAGCTACTTGGGTAATACTCTCATTTATCGTCCCGGAGAACGCTAATCCATCCGGTAAACCAAAGGCTACGTTGGACGTGTAGCTTTGGACGCAAGTCAAGCAAGTGTCATCGAATACAGTGCCGGAGGAGCCGAAACCAGCGGTTCCGGCGTATCCTATTGCTGCTCCGGATACGGCAAGCGGCGAAACAAGCAGGCCAGCCGAGACAAAAACTCCGAGATATACGCGGGTTTTCATGTGGAAAGCGATTAAAATGCTCCTTATTATATA
The DNA here is from genome assembly GCA_963738555.1 of Terriglobia bacterium. GTDB lineage: Bacteria > Acidobacteriota > Terriglobia > Bryobacterales > Bryobacteraceae > Bog-105. The sequence goes on along the minus strand of CAVTXN010000018.1, from coordinate 90,913 downwards.
TATTTATGCACTAATAGGCAAATCAATTTTAAAAGAGATCCCATGACAAGATTTCTTGGACTGCCTTAATACGCATTGACGCTGAGAGTCAGAACTAAGTCGCTGCGCAACCCACTGCGGATGCGAGAAGAAGGGCGCAGCACGAATTGACACCTAAGTTGCACATTCGCTAGACTAAAGTGTTCGAGTTTTCGAGCGGAGAGTATAAGTCTGTCCATGCGTACTGAGTTTCCGTCCAAGCATGAGATCACCCGTGCCTGGCACGTGATCGACGCGAATAACGCGGTTCTCGGCCGGGTAGCTAGCCGGGCCGCTATGCTTCTGATGGGCAAGCATAAAAGCAATTGGGTGCCATCGCTTGACACAGGCGACCACGTGGTGATCATCAATGCCGCGAAGGTAAAGCTGACTGGTGCAAAAGAGGGTCAAAAAGTGTATAGGCGCCACACAGGGTATCCGGGCGGCCTGATTGAAACCGGTGCTCAAAAGCTTCGCCAGACGCGACCCGAGCGAATGCTGGAGCTCGCGATTTCGGGAATGCTTCCGAAGACGAAGCTCGGAAAGCAGATGTATCGTAAGTTGAACGTCTACGCCGGCGAGCACCATCCCCATCAGGCTCAAAAGCCGGTGTCTCTGACGGTGTAAGGAGAAGGAAAGGAACTTGCCGGGGCGATGAAACTCCGGCTCATTTCATATAGATGGCAGCAAAGCTAGTACAGCAGTTGGGAACGGGGCGGCGAAAAACGGCGACCGCCAGAGTGTTCCTGCGACCGGGAAAGGGCCAGATTACAATTAATCACCGTCCCTTCGAAAACTATTTTGTGAATGAGTCCGCGCGAGCTTACGTAAAGCAGCCTTTGTTGGCTGCCGAACTGGCGGACCGCTTCGACATCATGATCCTGGCCAATGGGGGCGGGATAACCGGACAGGCGGGCGCGGCGCGCCTTGGCATTGCCCGCGCCTTGATTGAATTCAACTCCGAATTGCGCGGAAAACTCAAGCAGCTCGGATTTTTGACGCGCGATGCGCGCCAGCATGAGCGGAAGAAGTACGGCCAAAAGGGCGCGCGAAAGCGCTTCCAGTTCTCAAAACGCTAGGTACCTCTTTCGTTTTATCAGCAACAACGCGAAGTGTGGTTGGCGGCCACGCATCGCTCAACCGGACTCCTCTGTTCACGCAAATTCCGCTTTGGGTCGCGTGCTTTTCCATGGCGTTGAGTCCGTATTCGGTAAGAAGGAGACAGGTTGCCATCTATTTCAATGAAGGAATTGCTCGAAGCCGGCGTTCACTTCGGGCACCAGACCAAGCGCTGGAATCCAAAGATGAAGGAATACATCTTTGGCGAACGTAACGGAATCTACATCGTGGATCTCCAAAAGACTCTCAAGCTCTTCAAAGATGCCATGCGGTATGTCGGTGAAATGGCGGCGCAAGGTAAGACCGTGTTGTTTGTCGGGACCAAGCGACAGGCTCAGGAAGCGGTTGCTGAAGAGGCCACGCGCTCGGGGCAGTATTACGTCAACCAGCGCTGGCTCGGCGGACTGCTGACAAACATTGCGACCGTGCAGCGCTCAATTAAAAGGTTGAAGGAACTGGACTCGATGGCGTCGGAGACCGCCTACGAGGGACGCGCCAAAAAAGAAGTTGGCCGCTTGGAACGAGAGCGCAAACATTTGCAGCAGAATCTCGCCGGCATTAAGGACATGAATGGCCTGCCGGATTTGCTATTTGTGATCGATTCCAATAAAGAAGCAATCGCCGTGAAGGAAGCGCGGCGGCTTGGTATTCCGGTGGTCGCAGTTGTGGATACCAACTGCGATCCCGATGAAGTCGACTACGTGATTCCGGGTAATGACGACGCCTTGCGCGCCATTCGCTTGTTCACAACCAAGATCGCTGATGCCGTTGTCGAAGGTCGCTCACTGACAGCTGAACATGAATTCGCCGCCGAAAAGATCGTCAGCGAAGGGGAAGATGAAGCAGCCTCCGAACATACTCCGGACGAGTACACGCAATATCTGGATCCGAAGTACGCAGAGCAGTTGATGTCGGAAAGCCTGAACGCAGGTAAGGACATCGACGATGCTGGCGAGGATTTGAGCAATCAAACAGGCGACCAAAACACACCGCGCAAAGGTCCGGGCAGCGAGGCTCCAGAGGAAGCGGTAAGCAGTACGGTTCGCGAGCACTAAAGCACATACCGTTCCATGGAGTTCAGGCGACCGGTCATCCAAGTGCGGTCGCCTTACTTGTGTAAAGAGAGAGTAGTAAAGAGGATTGAAATGGCTGAGATTAGCGCACAGTTAGTAAAGCAGCTCCGGGAACGAACCGGAGCGGGAATGATGGAGTGCAAGAAGGCTTTACAGGAGACCAATGGCGACTTAGCGGAAGCTGAAATCGTACTGCGCAAGCGCGGCATCGCGGGAGCAAGCAAGAAAGAATCACGCTCCACCAAGCAGGGCCTGGTGAGCGCATTCATCAGTCGCAATGGCAAGCTTGGCGTTCTAGTCGAGATTAATTGCGAATCCGACTTCGTGGCGCGGACGGAAGATTTCCAAACCTTGGCGGCAGATATCGCGGCGCACATCGCGGAGAGCAGGCCGAAGTATGTCCGGGTTGAGGAAGTGACAGAAGCTGAGCGCGCCAACTTTAAAGCGCACGAGGCGCTCTACGAACAAACGTTCCTGAAAGATCAGAGCACCACTATCTCCGAACTCGTGAAGGGCAAGATTGCCAAGCTCGGTGAAAACATCAACATTTCTCGCTTCGTCATATATGAGCTCGAAGGCCATGGCTCCATAGGTCACTACATTCACACCGGAGCCCAGATCGGTGTGTTGCTCGAGATCCGAACTAAATCAGCGGCGACGATTGATCAAAGACGAGTTCAAAACCTTAGCGCGCGATCTTGCTATGCAGATCGCGGCCGCGAATCCACAGTTCGTGAAAAAGGAAGATGTCCCGGCGAGCCTGCTCGAAAAGGAGCGAGCCATCCAACGAGAACGTGCTTTGAACGAAGGAAAGCCGGAAAAAATGGTAGACAAAATAGCCGAAGGCAGAATGAGCAAATTCTACGAAGAATCCTGCCTGCTCGAGCAACCCTTCATTCGCGAGAACACCATCTCAGTAGGCGACTTGATTCGCAGCGCCGGATCGAAGCTGGGCGAGACGATAACCGTTAGCCGTTTTGTGCGTTATAAGGTAGGGGACGCGCTGGATACACCCGGCGTGGAGCAAAGCCCGCTGCCTGTTACCGCCTGATCGTGCTATCGGAGCCATGAGCGAAACAATCGGAGCCATGAGCGAAGCGATTGGAGTGCACTCGACTAGGCAATTGACATCGATGGCACCCTACCAACGAATACTCCTAAAAGTGAGTGGTGAGGCGCTAGCAGGACCGTTGTCGTTCGGGTTGGATCCCGAACGAGTCAGAGCTTTAGCCTGTGAAGTGGCCGAGGTAGCGCGAGCAGGCGTGCAGGTCGGTTTGGTGCTGGGCGGCGGCAACATCTTTCGCGGTGTCGCCGCAGCCTCTCACCATATGGACCGCGTTACGGGAGATCACATGGGTATGCTCGCGACCGTCATCAACGCACTGGCCTTTCAGGACGCGCTTGAGCAGCAAGGAATCCCAACCCGCGTCATGACAGCGATCCAGATGCACCAGGTAGCGGAGCCCTATATTCGGCGTCGCGCCATTCGCCACCTCGAAAAGGGTCGTGCGGTAATCTTCGCAGCCGGCACTTCGAATCCCTATTTCTCGACCGATACAGCAGCCACTCTGCGCGGTCTCGAAATCCACGCGGAAGTTATCGCCAAAGGTACTAGCGTCGACGGCGTATATGACAAAGATCCCAAAAAGTATGCGGAAGCTGTGAAATACAACGAAGTGAGCTACACCGAAGTCCTTTCCAAAGCTCTCGGAGTGATGGACGCTTCCGCAGTTGCAATGTGCCGGGACAATAAGATGCCGATCATCGTATTCGATCTCAGAACTCCTGGCAATATAATGCGAATGGCGATGGGCGAGCCGATCGGGACAACCATCCTTTAGCCCGGAGTGCCGCCGGTCCATCAGCAAAATCTCTATGAAACAAGAACAGACAGCCCCTCCGAGCAGTACGTTCAAGAACGTGAAGGAAGTCGAAGCGCACGCCCGTACACGAATGGAGAAGGTTCTAGCAGATCTGCAGCACGAGATGGCAAGTATTCGCACCGGGCGCGCCTCTATCGGCCTCCTTGACAGCGTGCGAGTCGATTACTACGGTTCCCCTGTGCCGCTCACGCAAGTAGCGCAATTGCATGTGCCGGAGCCGGCCATGATTACTGTGCAGCCTTGGGATACTTCGACCATTGGGGCAATTGAAAAGGCAATCCGCAACGCGGATCTAGGCTTTAACCCTTCGAACGATGGTAAGCTGATTCGCGTTCCCGTTCCTCCGCTCACCGCTGAACGCCGGCGTGACCTCGCCAAGAAATTGAGTCACATTGCTGAGGAGCGGCGCGTTAGCATGCGCAATGTGCGCCGGGACGCAAATGAAGAGCTCAAGAAATTACTGAAAGACAAGGTGATCAGCGAGGATGAACAGCGTCAGGGGCACGATGCCGTTCAGAAGCTGACCGATGCGCAGATCGGGAAGATAGACAGCATGGCAAAGACGAAAGAAAAAGAGATTCTGGAACTGAAGTAATTTCGCGGTTATTCATCCTTTTCCCGTTCTGGGTTGCTGCCTGCATGCATCTATAAATCAGCCATGTCGAAAACCAAAACTGAAACTCAGGAACACCGGCCAACTCATCAGAACGGTATTAAGCCGGCCGCTCCCGTTCTCGGCCAGCGTGCCAAAATCATCCAGGACTTCGGAACCGTTGTTAATATTCCGGCGGGACTGGAAGAGAATGTCCGGCTCGAGAGTACTCGCAATCTCAATCAGGTGCTGGCGGATACCATGGTGCTTCGAGACATGTATAAGAAGCATCACTGGCAACTTTCTGGCGTCACCTTTTATCAGCTTCACCTGCTTTTTGATGCACACTATGAAAAACAGGTGGAACTTGTAGATGCACTTGCAGAACGGATTCAGGCGTTAGGCGGTGTTTCGCTGGCGATGCCGCAAGATGTAGCAGAGCAAACGCGCGTGGAACGGCCCCCAATTGGGCGCGAGGAAGTTCCAGTCCAGCTTTCGCGATTGCTCGAAGCCCATGAATTGATTCTCAAAGAGAGTCATGAGTTCGCCAAAGCAGCCGATGAAGCAGGTGATGACGGCACAAACGATCTGCTCGTCAGCCAGGTCATTCGCACCAATGAAGCCCAGGTCTGGTTTCTTTCCGAGCACTTGGTCGCTCTGCCGCTAATTCACGCAAAATAGGCTGTTAGAGTGTCCGCATCCGGACACCACCACCGCAGAACCGAACGCACGCTCTTCGTCGTTCAGTCTGCCGAGAGGCCTGGATACTAGAACGGAACACTGACCATCAGGGAGAAGGTCTTGACCAGTGCGGCCATCCGCTTGCAGGTTAGCTTACCGTTGCCCGACGTTCTCTCTCACCTCCGGTATTCTACGAGAAAGTTTGCACGAACGCCGGGGCTGGCGATGGCGCTCGTGCTTACCATTGCCTTGGGTATCGGTAGCGATGTCGCCATTTACGGCTTCATTCATGGACTGACGAGATACCGTTTCGCGGCACGTCAAGTCGCGGCAGGCATTTCACGCATTGGCGGTTTACTCGGTTTCGGCGCAGGCCTGGTTTTCTTCATCGCCTGCGCAAACATTGTGTCGTTCTTGCTTGGGCTTGCCTTCACGCGATCAGCGGACACTTCTCTCCGCGTGGCGTTCGGAGCAAGCCGCTGGCAACTCGCCCGAGAGCTGCTCTCCGATAGCATCGTCATCTCTCTTGCCGGCGGAGTCTGCGGCGTGCTGTTGGCGATCTGGACATCACGTCTGGTTCCAGCTTTTTTGTTCGAGCAGGATGCCGAACGCCTGGTCTTCGCACCCGATCTATTGAGAGTTCTCTCAGCTTCGGCGGCAGGGCTCCTGTTGATAATTCTGTGCGGTCTCGCCCCGGTATTCCTCATCCCATATGAACGTCCTGCGGCTGTTCTCCGTCGTGAAAGTGCAGGATCGTCGGCGCTGACAGGACGACTACGGCAGGCCCTGGTTGTCGCGCAGATGACGAGCTGCTGTTTACTCCTGATCTCCACTGCCTTCCTGTTCGACGGGTTTCGCGCGGCTCTGCGGACGAACCTCGGCCACAGCCTCGGCGAGCCGGTTCTTGCCAGCGTGCAAGCGCAGAGCGACAACGATCTCGCATTTTTCAAAAGGGTCGAACAATCAGTGAATTCGGTGCGCGGTTTTTCAGCATGGGCGTGGGTTGAGCAGTCCCCCGGCAATCAGCCCGTATGGCGGTCTCTTCGCGTCGAATCGAAACCATCACCGGTCCGTGATGTGACGATGGACATCGCGTGGTTTACGCCCGGCTCGCTTAAATCCTTCACTCTACCTCCCAAAGCCGGACGCTTATTCGGTTTCCAGGATCAAGGATGTCGAGTGGCGATCGTAAATGAACAGGCGGCGGCGGAACTGTTTGGTCGAAGCGCAAAGGGCACGGATGCGTGCCGCCAAACAGAAAAGAAACTCGCTTGCCTTTCGGGCGGCACGCCCAAGTCCGTGCCCGTTTTGCGCGCGTTCCCCGAAAATACCGTGGGTCGCGTGATTCGGGACTTCACCGGCCTGCCGGTCGAGATCATCGGCGTACTCTCAGAGAAAGCGCAGCTGCCCACCGGGTCAAACCACCCCACGATTTACTTCAACCATACGGACCAGACCGGGCCCATCCCGGCTCGAGTCGCTCTCGCGCATTTTCGAGCACCCGTCCCTTCTGATTTACCAACTGTCGAATTAGACACGAATGTTGTCTCGCCCGACTATTTCGATATCGTGGGACTATCGCTTATTGCAGGCCGGCAATTTACTGATGCTCCGATCCGGGGCGAATGCCGTGTCGGCGTGATCAATCGGGAGGCTGCCGAGCGATATTTCGGCGATCATCCGATTGGCGCTGCGGTAATCGACGACCGCGGCGTCCGAACCGCCATCATCGGTGTGGTGCGCTCGAAACCGATCGGAACGTTTCAGCGATCCGTAGAGCCTGCGATTTATTTCCCCATGCGGCAAGACTGTCCCCCTCGCATGACACTGATTGCCGGCGCTCAAGCGCAAAGGGCACGTCTCCTACCGTGCCCGTTTTGCGCGCGTTCCCCAGAAGAGACGAGTCGTTCTAGCTTGGCTGATCTGCGGAGCCGGATTGAATCGGTGCCCGGGCGTGGACCAGCTCCTGTCATTGTAGAGACGCTCGCTACGCACCTTGTTCATACGGCGCTCGCTCCTCTGCGTATTGCGACTGTAGTCATCGGAGCGTCAGCCACGGCAGCTCTCCTCCTTAGCACTCTCGGTTTGTTTGGCGCATTAAGTGATGCCGCCCGGCAGCGCCGGCGGGAGTTGGCAATTCGTATAGCGCTCGGGGCGCAACGTAGGCGAATCGTCTATGAAGTCCTGAAAGAAGGAGGACGGTTGGCTGCTGCCGGCAGCTTGGCAGGCATTCTCATCTCCCTGGCGCTATCGCGAGTGTTAGCTCACATCACCCCGGCTGGCACCTCCCCTGCCCTGTGGGTTTGGCTGGTAGCGCCCTTAGTCCTGGGGCTGGGAGTGGTTATTGCGAGCATCCTACCGGCGCGTCGCGCCTTGCTCGTGAATCCAGTTACCATTATGCGCACCGAATAGCCTGTGGTTCTATTCAGTTGATTTCTGCTTATCCAACTCCGTGCGAAATGCCCGCTCGTGTTCCTGAACAAAAGCCCGATATCCTTCTGGATCGATAAACGGATTACGCGTGCTTTTCCCCAGCTGTTTTAGCTTCTCGTCCATCCCGTAATATTCGCCGTGGGCGCCGAGGAAAACATCACACGGCAGACTCGCGAGAACACGAAATGTCTTTTCATAATCGCTTGCGATCTGTGGATATTGCTTATTGTTGACGAGTTTGTATCCGGAATTCACGTTCGGGCTTCCGACAATTACGACCTGGTAACGCCGTCCATTTGCTACCACCTCCGTCGTCCACGTCGTGCAGCCTTTCGTATGACCAGGTGTGAGATGTGCAACTAGCGTCATCCCACCCAGCCGAACGGTATCCCCGTCGTGTAGGACTCGATCGACCTTTACCGGCGTCCAGTGTTGATGATACTGAAAGTCGTGCGCTCCTCCACTCTCGATCTCCGCTGCATCGGCATCCATCACCATCAATTTCGCTCCGCTGATTCGTTTGGCCAGAGCGCAACCGGCCGCATGATCGTCGTGTGCGTGGCTGATCAAGATGATTTTGATATCTGAAAAACGAAACCCCAGCTTTTCTACGCTCTTGCGAATCAGCGGTACCGATTCTTCATAATCCGGGTTGATAAGAATGTCGCCTTGCGCTGTAGCGATCAAGAAAGACGCCAGATAGTTCGTGCCGACGTAGTACAGATTTCCGATTATTCGATAAGGCGCGATCGGTTGGTTCCACTGCGGCGTGAAATCACCACGCACGATGATGAAACAAAAAAGCAGCGCCATGAGCAACCGAAGAAACATAATGCCAGTATCCTTCAGCCGCCCGCGTCCGCCGGAACCGCCAAGATTTATTGGACCGTGTCGTTAAGACGAACCGGCGCACGCTCTGCCGAGGCGAGCCGCTGAAACGTCTGCAGCTGTTGGGTGGCTTCCGCCTCTCGCCCTTGGCGTCGATAAAGAGTTGCTAGTTGATAGTAGGTCGTCTTGACGTCGGGCGCCAGTTTCTCGGCGGTCTCCAGCTCCGTTATAGCTGAAGGAAAATTACCCTCTACCTGCAGAATCCGTGCGCGCGCAACGTGCGCTTCGCTACTCGCCGGACGAACTCTCAGTGCATGATCCACCAGCGACTTCGCCTCCTCAATTCTCGACCGCTCGAGCGCAATATCCGCGAGCTTCAACATGCAATTCGCGTCTTGCGGGCTTTGTTTCAGCTCCAGTTGAAACTCCTGTTCGGCGGCAGCCCGTTTGCTCTCGGTGCGTTCGGAAAGCAGCAATGCTTCCCCAAGCTGATAATGCAAGCCAATTATCTGTGGGCCGGTCTCTATCGCTTTCCGAAATTCGCGAATTGCTGCCGCGTACTGTTCTTGCGCCATATAGTTTTGCCCGTACACTTCGTGCAGCCAGGGGGAATCGCTGCCCGCAACGGCCATTTGCCGCAGAGCTTCCGCTGCGATTTCGGAATGGAGGCGGTACTTGGTGTAGAGCACCTCGGGATCGGCCGGTCTCGAATGCGCCAGGCTCTCAATAACTGTCTCCGCCTTCTCGAGAGCGCCTGAATCGGAGTAAAGCCGCGCGAGTTCCAGGCTCGATTGTTTGAGCAAGGTCGAATCCGTGAGATGTGGCAGCGATGTTTCGAGTAACCTCTCGCTTTTGGTCGAATTTCCTAGCCTCGCCTCACACAGGCCCAGGAACGCTTGTGCGTTCCACAAGGAAGGAGAACTCGTGAGCACAGCTTTGAATTGCCTTGCAGCCTCCTGATAATTTCCTTCAACGAACTTGAGCATCCCAAGATTGGCGTGAGCATCGACGCTGCCGGGATCTAGCCTTAACATCGCGTTAAGCTCCGACTCCGCGGTAGCAGTATCGTTCGCTTTGATGGCCGCTTGCGCTAGGCGGGCATGCCGGGATAGCTCTGGTTCGGTTTGCGCTGAATTAACTTTTGCACTCCCGAGTAGAATGCTCCCGGCCAAAAACCAGGTCAGAAGTAAATGTGCAGGCCGAACTCCATTCGCCGCATCGTCGATTGAAGGCTTGTGATCTGCCCGGCCGAAGTCTGGTCCACATTTGCGTTCGGTAGTCCGAGGTTGGTGTTGTTCCATATGTTAAAGGCCTCGGCCCGAATCTGAATACGCGTCGCTTCGCGGTTCAGGAACGATCCGAAAATGAAATCCTTTGAGAGCGCCCAGTCCGCGTTAACGAGTCCGGGGCCTCGCAACGAACCAATAGAAGCATATCCGAACCGGCAGCAGGTGGGAATGGCAAATGCCGCCGGGTTGTACCAAAGTGCTGCTCGCTGGCCGCCGGGCACGTTCGAGGGCGACATCCCCTGCACCAGATCGGGTCGCTGCTGAAAATCGGCATTCAGGGTCGCATTGCTCGAAACGTCTGGCGAAAAGGCAAGGCCGGACTCGACGCTTGTCACACCGCTGAATACCCAGCCGGCCAGCACGTACTTCTTCAAGCCGGTTACGCTCGATCCGAATGGACGTCCCGGTCCGTACGGAATGTTGAAGGTATGCGTCGTAATCCAGACAAATTTTCGGTCCATAGAGCCGCTGTTGATCGTCCCGCCACCAGGACCGTAGTCGATGGCCCGGTTGTAGGTCGTCGGACTCCAGAACGCGCCATAACCCATCGCCTTTGACCAAGTGAAGTTTGAATTGATGGTGTAGAAGCTCGATAGCTGTTTGCTGAACACCACATTCATCGCGTTGTAGTTGGAGTCTGAGCAGTTGCATGCCAGGCTAATCCCCTGAGAGAGGCCGTACAGGTTGTAATATGGGCGGCGGTTCAATAACGGCCCGATTCCGACGTTCGCCGCATTGATGTTCGGCTGCCAGTTCAGGTGCGTGCCCTTGTTTCCCACATAGCCCACCGAAAGCGTCGCACCATGTCCCACCGCTTGCTGAACGGTGAAGTTCCATGAGTCCATGGTTTCCGTTTTCCAATCGAACTGGCGCGTCTTCAGCGTTACATTGTTCGGTGCCAGCAGCATTCCGTTACTGGGAAGAGCGGGAACAGTAGCTGCGGGTGGTGTCACGTTGATCGGAAATACTGCCTGGTAAACGTTGGTCTGCGAGACCTGTTGCTGAGTGACAATCGGATACCCGCTGGTCAGGTGATAGAACGTTGCATCGTAGCCGGAAGAAAAATAGCTGCGTCCCAAGCCGGCTCGAATGACCGTGTTCTGCGTCAGTTTGTAGGCAACCCCGAGTCTCGGTGCAAAGTCATCGAGCGGTGTCTTCACGTTCGTGCTGTTTGAAACTGAGCCAAGTCCTGCCAGCAGTATGTAGCCGGTAGCAGGATCGAAATTCGCCAGGCCTCCCTTATAAGGCGATGTCACAGGCGTGAAGTAATCCCAGCGCAAGCCGTAATTCAGGGTAAGCTTCGGGGTTATGCGCCATACATCTTGTGCGTAGAGTCCCGTTGCCGACTGCCGTTCTGCTGGCTCGCCATTGAAAACGGCGCGATCGAATGAACACGTTCCGCCAAGCAGGAACGTGGCCATCCCCAATCCGGACGTGGGATCGCTGGCGTCACCTGTAGCCGACTGGCAGAAATTATAGTTACCGCGCGAGCTCGAATTTACCGATTCGAAGTCAAATTGGTAGCGCCGAAAATCCACCCCCCACCGCAGCTCGTGTTTTCCGGTCATCTTTGACCAGTTGCTTACATATTCAAACGTGTTTTCTGTATCGAAACGCGGAATTCCCACACCGCTCGGGATGCCCATGAAAAACGCGCCAACCGGACCGCCTACGCCAATTCCCGCCAACCCTCCAGTCAACGGATCTCCAGTGTTGATGCCGGGGATGCCGACCTCATTGTTCGTTTCGCAGGGCGGCATCTGCCTGCAGTGCAGCCAGATTGAACCTGGCGTAGCCCGCGCGGAACTCTGCCAGCAGACTCGGGCTGAACATATGTACGTAGTTGATCGCTCCCTGATGCGCCGACGAGTTTGCGTTTTCCGGGCTCAGCCCTCCCTGGGAAGGTCCGCCCGCCTTCACTCCGAATAGCGGCGGATTACTCAACAGTGTGCTGAAGTAGCTGTACCGCACGAAGAATTTGTCGTTGTCGCTGATGTTCCAATCGCCGCGCGTGTCCGCCCAGTTTTGATTGAATTTCTCCTTGACGTCGCCGACGTAGTTGTTGTCGGTCCCCTGACTGATATTTGGGGCCGGCAGTAGATTCATCAGATTTATCGCGACTGGGTTGATCAGGGCTGCTGGAATGATATTCCCCGCAAATGCCTTACGGCCCGTTCCGTCGGGGTTTCCCGTCCTCGGATCGTAAATGGTATTCGGCAACCCGCTGAAATCGCCTGAACGGAATGCAGCGTTGGGGACGGTCGCGATGATGGATGCGCCCTGAATCTGCCGCGCCAGTTGATAATCGCCGAACAGAAACAGCTTGTTCTTCTTTATCGGGCCGCCGAGACTGAATCCGCCCTCATTCCAGTTGTAGGGGGCAACACCCGTCCCCTTGCCATTCGGCCCGGTGCCGGCGATCTTCTGCGTCAGCGGATCGGCGGCAAATGACGCGCTATTCCGGTTGAAGTAAAACAGCGTGCCGTGCAGATCGTTGGTTCCCGATTTTGTGACGTATTGGGCAACCATTCCCGAAGTGCTGCCGAACTCGGGGTCGTAGTCGGCTGTCGTAATTTTTAGTTCCTGTACTGAGTCTTCCGGGGGCACGATCAACTGAATGCCGCTGAACCCATAGGAGCGGTCGGTTATGCCATCGAGCACAAACTCCTGCGATCCGGACCACGTTCCGTTGATGTAGGTGCGAATTCCTCCACTCGGATCCTCGCCCGAGCCCATCTGAAAACTGTCCGGCAGCGCTCCGGGAACAGTAAGGTAAAGCTGCGTCACATTCCGGCCGAGCGTCGGCAGATTCTGTACCTGACTTTCGCTCAACGTTTGCGAGACGTCCACCTTTTCGGACTGCAACAATTCGGCACTCGCGGCCACCGTCACAGACTGGGATACGTTGCCAACGGCCAGTGTGAGATCTACTCGCACCACCGCGTCGACATCCAGCTTGACATGTTCACGGGTGAGTTTAGAGAACCCGGGCCGCTCGGCGGTGATGGAGTACATCCCCGGTTGCAGATCGGTAGCCGTATACAGACCCTCGTTACTCGTTGTCCCTTCTACGGCGACTCCGGTGCCTTCGTTTACGATCGAAATTTTGCAGCCGCTGATGACGGCGCCCGTCGAATCAGTGACGTAACCGTTAATGGAACCAGATACGGCTTGTCCAAAGCACGTGGGTACAACCGACAAGGCCGCAAAGAATGCGAAACTGCGGCTGATGAAAGACAGTCGAATCATGAACCCTTCCCGCCGCTCTCATCCTTGTATGGTTTACCCCGAAGCGAATCGCGCAAATCAGAAATGCATTTCGAATTCGGACAAAAGCGGCATCTTTTTGTAGTAAGCGAAACCTATCATCATTTAGCGCCAGGTGTCAACAGCCTGTATAACAAAAAATGCCGGTGACATCGGCTGTCTTGCTCGCCTTCACAATCCTGCTTTGATCCCGAAACAGAGCCGCGAACAAACGGAGCAATCGCACGGAATTTCTTCGCAGTCCGGTTAGCGGCCGGGCCAAATCTGCCCAACTTCAGCACCGCTCTAATGGCTCAGCGCCCAAACATATGCTGCAACAGCTGACAGCTGATCGGATGTGAGTTGTGCCCCGCCCATCGGCGGCATCGGGCTGCGGTACTGTTTCGGTTGCGGTACTCCTTCTCTGATCGTCTTCTCGAGTCCGGTGTAGCTCCCGTCGCTCCACAGCCATTTCCCGGATGTCAGATCGGGACCCAGCGGCGAGCCCGTCGCGTTTGCGCCGTGGCAGCCCGCGCAGCTGGCGCCTCCTGTTTGGCCGTGATAAATGCGATTGCCCAGCGCAACCATCGCGGCCGTCGCTCCGTCCGGAACGGGCAGCTTCCCGCCGGCCGCATTACGATGTGTTCCTTCAGGCGGTCTGGCTGTAGCTTGCATCAACTCGCCAGCCGGTGCCGATGCGCTCGGACACGGAGTAATTGCACCTGCGCCTCCGGCAACGCCGCCCTTGTACACGATGCGGTAGATCCGGCCACGTACGTCGTCGGAGACGTAGAGTGCCCCGTCCGAGCCTACCGCAAGCCCGGAAGGACGATGCGCAGCCCCCTCAGGTGTCTCCACAGATCCTGCAAAACCGCCAGCGAATATCTCGCAACTGCCGGATGCGCGCTCACCCTTGAGTGGCTGAAAAACTACGTTGTAGCCTCCCTGAGGATAGGGCGCGCGATCCCAGGAGCCATGAAATGCAATAAAAACGCCGTTCCGATATCGCGCTGGAAACTGTTGCTTGTCATACCGCGCCATGGCGTTCGGTCCCCAATGCGCAGGAAATGCTGCAACAGGAGGAGTCTTGTCCGCGCAAACACCAACTTTCTTGCCGCCGTCGCCACCATATTCGGGCGCGAGCACGAGCTTCTGCTGTCGGCCGTCGTAGTAGCATTCAGGCCAGCCATAGTCGCCGCCCGGCTTCAGCAGTACGACCTCTTCGGAAGGCAACGTCGCTTCTTCTTCCGGTTTGTAGAGCTTCGGCCAATTCGCGTGCAGTTGGTCGCGTCCGTGCTGCGTCGCCAGTAACCCGCCGCTTGCGTCGAAGGCATAACCTTCCGCGTTTCGTATCCCGGTCGCATAACGTTCGGCAGGTGAAAACTTTTGGTTTGTTTTATTCGCGTCATAACGCCAGACGCCGCCACGCGTCTCGAGTTCGGTGCATGGCTTGGCGCCGGGCGATCCCGGTTGGCGGTTCTGCAACTGGCACGCATTGGTGGCGGTAGCGACATCGACATACATCGATCCTTTGGAATCGATGATGAACGGATGCATGGGATGATCGCCTCCGAGAGGCAAACCAGAGACAACCGTCTCCGCATCGCCCTTTGGCACAATAGATCCCGCACTAAGCGCATATCTGACAATTCGGTCGTTGAGCTCCGCGTAAATCCAGTTCTTATACAGCCCGATGCCCACGCCACCCGCACCGCCGGTCTGAACGCTCGCGCCGAAGCGTTCGATGACATCGGCCTTCCCAGAACCAGTCTTGTCCTGGAGAGCTACCAGGAATGCACCTGCGGGTGGCTTCTCATGACCGTAATACTCGCCCGACCAGGTGTTGACGTAAACAACTCCATTTGGTGCCACTACCATGTGCCGCGCATGCCCGATGCCGTCCGCAAAAACAGTCGCACAAAAACCGGCCGGTAGTTTCAACTCGCTGTTGTCATCTGGACACGACGAAGCGGCCCGAACTGAAATCATTGGGCCAACCAGACAGAATGCCGCAAAGCAACACAATAGAGTTCGATTCACGCCGGGCAGACGCATTGGAATCCTCCTGAAAGTCGAATGCCAGTTCATGTTTACGTCGCCTGATTGTCGCTTACTGTGGGCTCACTGTATGAAAGCGCCCAAACCAGGCAGCTTTCCCAACCACATGGCCATCCATAGCCTTTAGTAAATCCTCGCGCGTGGTATTGGCCGGTAGGTCAAGTTTGGTATCCAGAGCATAGAACTCGAAAACGTAGTGATGTAGCGGTCCCGGGCCGGCTCCCGGACCGAAATACGCCGCTGGCTTACCCCCGCGTGACGCGAGTCCCGGACCGTTCCGAGTTCCATCGGGTAGATCACCCGAGCCCAGGCCTTCCGGCAGTCCCTTCGCCGTACCCGGAATATTGAATGCAGTCCAGTGCAGCGTGTCAACCGTTGTCTGGTTGGTTGAGTTTTCAACATCATGAAAGATCACCGCATAGGTTTTCAAATTCGGCGGTGGCGTAGCTGGGCTTGTGCCGCGGTTCCAGTGGAACTCGAACGCGGGAGATTTGTTCTCACCCCGAAACGCGTTTCTCATCGGAATTTCTCCGCCATCTGGCCATGCTGTTGAGGTGACCCAAAGTACGAGTCGCGGTGGGGGACTCTTCGGAGGCGCCGTCTGAGCGGTCGCCGCCACGGACAACGAAACAACGATGCCTGCCAAAAACAGAGCTCGACCTGATGCTTTCATTTGCATTCTCCTCAACATTCTCTTTCAGAACTTCAAAACCTGTAGTGTATACGGAAATGGGAATAGCGTCGCACTACACGCGCAAGAGTTTCGGATCACCGATCCCTTTCACCCGCTCACCGGTCGTGGTTCCGGGCCGCAGATCGTTGGAACTTTGGCACTCCAATAGCCGTCATTGGCTGACCCCTTTTTATCCCAGGAGAGCAGATGATGATTGCGCGAATGGCAATTCTGCTTCTGCTTACAGTAGTTGGTTGCGTTCGGGCGAGCGGTCGTTTAGATGAGCTCATCACCAGGGCGGACGTGATCGCGATCTGAAGTCATCCAATCCGGAACTGCAATGCGTGGGACTTGCAGGGTAGTTGCGCGTGGGCAGACGGCATCATCACGAAACTCCTCCAGCTTTGGCCTGTTCTCAAAAATCAGGCACGCGCAGGTCATTTCTCGCGCACATTACATCAAATTGATTCTCAGAACAGAAGGATTCCCGGCTGTTACTTTCAACAGGCAGAATCTATTTCGAAGGAATACGGTATAGCATCCGGTACCCCGAGGTCAGCGAGGACAGGTGTTTGCCACTCGCCCTACTCGGCGCGCAGCGCATCCAGCGGGTTCACCGCGGCGGCCCGGCGTGCCGGCAAATAACTCGCCAGGAGCGTGCAAATACTGAGTACCGCGGCAACCGCGAGCAACGTCGGCAAATCCCAGTAATGAACCCCGAAAAGCAGCCCGCGAAGCAGGATGGCCCCTCCGATCGAACAAACCACTCCGATCACGACCCCGCTGGCAATCAGCGCGCCTGCCTCTTGCAGAATGAGTCGACAGACCGAATTTGTGTGTGCTCCCAATGCCATACGGATGCCAATTTCACGGGTCCGCTGGCTCACCGAATACGCCACCACGCCATAGAGCCCGACCACGCCCAGCAGCAACGCCAATCCGGCGAAGCCTCCGACCAGCCAGGTCGAAGAGCGGTGCAAGTAAGCCGACGGCGTGTTATGAATGAGTTCCGTCATGCTCGCGCCAGGCGACGTAACGATGTCGCGGTCGACTTTGTGAACAGTGGCGATCAATATAGGAATCAGCGACGGCTCCGCCTGTGAAATACGAACAGCGATCGAGAAATAGATTTCGGGGCTCTGATTGAAGGCATAATAAACAGCCGGCCAGACCTCCGCATCGAGCTCTCCTTCGCGCACATCGTCCACTATTCCGATGATTTCCTTCATCGACTCGGGTGCCAGATCGCCATTCCCAATCCTCTTTCCGATGGGATCTTCACCCGGAAAATATTTTCGGGCAAGCGCCTGATTGATGATCACTACGCGAGGTTTGGATTCGTCCTCGGCATCCGTAAAATAACGGCCGCGCAACAGTTTTGCGCCGATGGTCTGCAGGTAACCGGCGCTCACCTCGCGTTCGTTCACTTCATTGTGCTCGCCGTGATACGGCCGGCCTTCGAATCTGATCCAATCCGTATTACCGTTACCGCTCAACGGCAGCTCAGTGGCGATCCCCACAGCCTTCACGCTGGGCAAAGCCGATATCTCGCTGACAAGGCGTGTTCCGAGTGCAATAGCCTGTTTGTCGCTCTTATAAGTGGCGGGAGACGCCGCCACCTCCAGTGCTTCCAAGTGCTCTGGCTGCATG
Organism: Terriglobia bacterium; assembly: GCA_963738555.1. Lineage (GTDB taxonomy): Bacteria > Acidobacteriota > Terriglobia > Bryobacterales > Bryobacteraceae > Bog-105. The sequence goes on along the minus strand of CAVTXN010000018.1, from coordinate 73,370 downwards.
CCGAGATCGACGTGCAGCAGCCGGTAAAAGCTCTTCCCGAGCAGACCGCCGGCGGTGAGCAGGACCATCGCCGTAGCAAGTTCGATGATCACCAGTTTGGAGCCGAGCCGCCGCCACGTATTCCCAGCGGAGCCACGACTTCCTTCCACCAGCCCGTTCAGTGTATTGGAGAGCGAGAAATGCAGAATGGGCGTGATCGAAAAGAGCACCATCGCCATTAAGGCGATCAAACCTGAATAAAGAATGACGCGGTGGTTTAATCCAAGCCCGTGCAGATAAGGCATGCCAGCCAGCATCTGTGCCGGAATCAGGCGAAGGAGAAGCTGCATCACCCAGTATGCAAATGCGAGACCCAATCCGGTGCCCGCCACAACCAGAACCAAACCTTCCGTCGTGAACTGGCTCATCAAGCGAATCTTGCCCGCGCCTAGTGCGCTGCGCACCGCCATCTCGCGTCTGCGTGATTCCGATCGAACCAGCAGCAGACTCGCCACGTTTACGCACGCAATCAGCAGAAGCAGACCCGCGCCGCTTAGCAACATCAGCAGGATCGGGCGAATATGCCCCACTATCACTTCGCTCAACGGCATCACCGCCGCCCCCTGGCCCCGATTGTCGCCCGGATATAGCTTTTCGAGCCGTTTCGCTATTGACTTCATTTCCGCTTCGGCAGTCTGGACCGAGACACCGTCCTTCAACCGTGCCACGCCACTCAAGCTATGGAAGCTCCTTCGCAAATCCTTAGCCGTAGTCGCGTGGAGCGCGCTCCAGAATTCGGTCGGTTCGGCGGGAGCGAAGTAGAATTCTCTCGGCAGAACACCGATGACAATGTTCGGCTCGCCGTTCCAGCTGATTTTCGTTCCCAGAATATCCGGCCTGCCGCCGTATCGTTTCTGCCAGGCGGAGTAGCTCAAAATGACAGCGCGGGCCGCGGTCGGAGCGTCCTCGCCCGCATAAAAGTCGCGCCCGATGACCGGCTTCACACCCAAAGTGTGCAAAAAACCGGCGGAAACACGAGTACCCGTAGCCGCTTCCGTGCCCGTCTCCGTCCTCAACATAAATCGACTATGGACAAAGACGTCGAGCGAGCGGAAGACCGTATTCATTCTCTTCCAGTCCAGGTAGTCGGGATACGATAGCGGCGAGCGTGGAAACATCGGGACCTTTTCAAACACTCCCACCAGACGACCCGGCTCAGGGTAGGGCAGCGGCTTGATCAGCGCGGCATCCACAAAGGCAAAAATCGCCACGCTGGCGCACATCCCTAAACCCAGTGTCAAAATGGCCGTTGTACTAAATCCCAGGTTTTTGCGCAGCTGCCGGAGGGCGAAGTGAACGTCCCGCAAAACATTCTCGAAAGACGGGATCGTCTGGCGTTCCCGATAAGCCTGCTTTGTCGATTCAAGACCGCCCAGCTTCAGAAACGCTTCACGGCGCGCCATCTCCGGGCTCATTCCAGCGCGCAGATTGTCCTCTGTATGCATCTCCAAATGCACCGCGAGCTCGTCGGCGAGTTCGCGTTCCCGCCTGCTATTCGGAAACATACCTCCGAACCTCATCAGCCACCCACGCAACTTCTTCATAAGCTACGATCCATGCTCCACCTATTGGTTACCCATATAGATTCTAACATGCTTCTATGGGAAACCTATAGGGCTTACTCTTTGTCTTGATCGAACAGCGCGCTGCGGTCCACATGTTCGCCCCGGAAGTACACGGAATTGATGTGTTCCGTAACCGAAATATCCTGGACCGGGTCGCCGTCGAGCAGGATGAAGGTGGCGTCACGGCCCTTCTGGATTAAGCCAATCCGCTCGCTGGCCCGAAGCGCTTGAGCCGCGTTGTAGGTTGCGGCTTGAAGAGCTACCGCCGCTGGAATCCCGGCTTTGACCCACAGCTCCAGTTCATGTTGAACAGTCGGGCCATGAATCACCAACAAATTTCCGGCATCAGTTCCTGAAATCAGCACGACACCGTTTCCATAAGCAGTGAGCAAATTCTCGTCCAGGCGCTTCATCACCGAATCCCAGCCGGACACTGGTTGGTGTTTTTCTCTCTGCAACAGATTGCGCGTCGCCTCCAACAGATCGGCCGGGCCCACCTGCTGTAGAAGCGATCGATCCAGTAAAGCGGTGTCTCCTCTCCCCTCGGCGTCCAGAGCTTCATACACGCTCAGCGTGGGGTCATAGGCGATCTGTTTCTCCTTCATTTCGGCAAACACGCCGGCCGGGATGCGATCAACCATCGATCCGTGCTCGATACTGTTGGTACCTGCGTTCACCGCCTCTCTCACATCGGCCGCGCTGCCTGTATGAGTCGCGGAAGGCAAATCATCCTTCGTAGCTTCCGCAATCACCGCGTCGTACAGAGCTGTATCGAGCCTGTGAAAAAGTCCCCACATTGCATTGCCGGATTCAAGAACTGCCTTGATGCCATCCACTCCCGCCTGCTTCAAATCGTCCACCTGCTGCCGGGCTTCAGCCGCTGATTTTGGCTGCCGGAGAAACTCCGCGCGAACCATTGCCTGCGCCGAACTCGGAAACCGCTTCAACAACTCTTCCGGATGGCCGCCCGGCGCAGTAAAGAGAGGCCCACAGACAAAAAGCTCCGCGCCTATGTAGCGGCCGGAATTGATCTGCTTCCGCAATTCAAGTGAATCGTGCAGCAAATCGCCCGTGCTGCGCACCGCGGTAATGCCGCTATAGAGATAAGCTGCCAGGCGACGCCGGCCCGCAGTCGGATCAGCGTACTTCGCAGCATCCGAGTACACTCCCCCGGGCGCGCCTATGTGTACGTGCATATCGATCAGGCCGGGCATGAGAGTTTTTCCGGCTTCGTCGATGATCTCCGCTCGAAGTTCTTCCGTATTTCGTGGGGGAGCGCCGAACACCTCCGCAATCTTGCCATTCCGAATCAGCACCGCCCCGTGTTCGATCAAGCTACCGTTGCCCACGAATACCCGGACGTTTTGGAAAAGCACCGAGCTCCGCCGGTAGAGATTGCGCGTATAAATTTTGTTCTTTTCGATGTTCTGGTCGGTCCGCAGCTGATACGCTCCCACCAGCACAAATGGCGCGAGCACCGCTGCGATCCAAAGCTTGGCCTTCCCCGCGATCTTCTCTTCTTTTTCCCAACGAAAAAGTTTGAGCGCTATCATCATCGCGACCGCCATGGCTACCGCCAGAGCAAGCATTGGAACCGCATTCGCCCACAGAGTCTCGCCTCCGATCATCAGTGATTGCAAACCCTGATAGAGATACGTCGCTGGAATAAACTGCGCGAACTTCTGCAACCAAAGCGGCATCATGCTCAGCGGAAAAGTAGCGCCGCTCAGAAACAGCATCGGCAGATAAAGCAAGTTGATCAGGAGCTGGGCTTCCGCCTGCGAGTTCACGACCGCCGCGACAATCATGCCCATCGCGCGAAACGTGATCACTCCCAGGCAAACGAATATGGCAATGGACGAACAAATTGTGCGGCAGCGGCATGCCGTATAACACTCGAGCAAAAAAGAAGAACAGAAAGACCGGCGGGAAAAAGGCCACCACTCCCGAGACGAGTGAAGCGACGATGATCGGCATCGCTCCTACCGGCGTCACTTTGAAGCGTCGCAGGATATTCGCTTCCCGATCCTGCACCGCGCGTATGCCAGCCCCGAAAAAACCACTGCCAAGCACGCCGATGATCAGCGTCATCGTGATGACCTGGTTCATCGCTCCGGCGCTTTGCCGGCCGTGAAAAGACTGCGCGAAAACGAAGAAGAACGTCAACGGAAACAATACGCTCATGAAGAGGACGGAACGGTCCCGGCCCATCAATCGGAGGTTGTTTTTAATTTGCGCGATATAGGGCTTCATTCCCGAAGCTTCTTGCCCGTGAGTTCGATGAAGACATCTTCGAGAGTCGGGCGCTTGAGATGAATGTCTAGCAGTTTGAGACCGGCGCCGTCGATCCACTTCACCAGTTCGACTATGCCAGCCGCCGGTTCATCGGCTTGAAACGAGAACGTACGGCCATCATCGCGTAGCGCGTATCTTTGGTTTTTGAGACTCTCAGGCAAGCTGCTCAGAGGTACGGCTTCGTTCGCCGTGATCTCGACCAGAGTATGTCCGAGGACGCGTTCCTGAATCTCGCGCGGCGTGCCCTGCTCGATAATCCTGCCTTCATCTATGACGGCAACCCGATCGCAGAGACGCTCCGCCTCTTCTATGTAATGGGTAGTCAGGAGAATGGTTCTGCCGGCCTCTTTTAACTCCTGAATCACGTTGTGCATCTCATGGCGAACCTGCGGATCCAGGCCGCTGGTCGGCTCATCGAGAAACAGCAAAACGGGTTCGTTGAGCAGCGCGAGAGCTAGCGCCAGTCGCTGTTTCTGCCCTCCGGAAAGCGTCTTATAAAACGCGTCCTTTTTCTCCCAAAGCTGCAGACGCCTGAGTAGCGCTGCATCGTCAGCCCGGCGATCGTAGAACGCCGCGAACAGATCGAGCGCTTCCGACACCTTAATCTTTTCGGGTAAATTCGTGGCCTGAAGACAAACGCCGATGCGATTCTTAATCTCTCGGCTCTGCACAGCAGGATCGAAACCCAGAACGGAAACTATTCCGCTGGTCCGCGGCCGCAGGCTTTCCAGAATTTCAATGGTCGTGGTCTTTCCCGCGCCGTTAGGTCCGAGCAGGCCGAAAACTTCGCCCGTATAAACCTCGAGATCCAAGCCCCGCACGGCCTCCACGTCACCATAAGTCTTGTGCAGCCGTTGGACCAGAATGGCGGGAGTTTGACCCATGCCGCAGTTACAGAACCGCGACTGTAAAGGAGCGGCCTTGCCGTTGAGTTTCCAACGATCCTAGTCTACTGCTTCCCTAAACGGCCGCTGTCCGTAATTGCTCGGCTTCTTCCTGCTGCTGTTGCGGGTTATTGCTGAAACTGTACCCAAAACCTCGAACAGAACGTATGAGGAGCGGATTGGCGGGATCACCTTCGATTTTTTGCCGCAGGCGCAGAATGTAAACATCCACCGTGCGGTCGGTGACAGCCCGGTCATGACCCCAGACGGCATCCAACAATTGTTCGCGGCTGAATACCACTCCCGGGCGGCCCATCAAAAACTCGAGCAGCCGGAATTCCGTCGCTGTCAGAGTCAGCAGCGCCCCTCTCAGCCGAACCTCGCAACTGCTGCGATCCAGTTCCAGGCTGGCGGCCTTCAATACCCTGCTCGCAACCGTCTGGCCGCGAAATTGAATCTTTACCCGTGCCAACAGCTCCCGAATGAAAAACGGCTTCACTATGTAGTCATCGGCCCCGAGTTCGAGACCTACGATGCGATCCGTTTCCGACGCGCGCGCAGTCAGAAAAATGATCGGCAGATGAGCGAGTTCCGGATGCTGGCGGATGGCCTTGCATACCTCCAGCCCATCCGAGTCCGGCAACATGATATCCAGCAGAATAAGATCCGGCCGCTCGCGACGGCATAAATCGATGACACCTCTTCCCGTCTGAGCGCCAATCACCGAAAATCCATCCTTCTCCAGGTTGTATTTCACCAGCGCGTACAGGTCTGCGTCGTCTTCGATAAGCGCTATTTTTCGCATTATTGGCCTTCAAGTGAAGAGTAACCGACTTGCTATTACAATCAGGTTACAACTTGGTTAACAGCCGCTGAATTCGCCGGATCGCGTCTCATCCCGCTTCTTTTTTCTGGAGTAATCTGAGAGCGGGAGACAGCCATGAATAAGTATGAAGAACGCGCTCAGCGGGAGCGTCGGTCACCCCTTCGATCATCCATGTCGGTCTGGAATGCCGCTGCGGCTCTCATCATAGTTGTGCTGCTGATCGTCGGTTTAAGCAACGCAGCGCCATCCCCGCTCTTCACTCGCGCCGTAATCGCCGCCGCCGTTCTGCTGTTACTTCTCAGGCAAATCACCCGCCGCTTAAAAGGACGCGCCAGCCGCGCGGCCCAGCCCGACCCGCAATCCACCCTCAAGCTCCACTGAGTGTGGGGTAAGTTGCCAACCGGCAGGCCGATCGCCCATCCGATCGCCGATCGGCCTGAATCTGTTGTTTCTTATCCCGCTGACACCTTCAGCCAACGTCGTTTCACCGCCTGTTAGTATGGCTTAGTTATGAAGGGCATCGTCCTTGCCGGCGGAACTGGCAGCCGGCTGCTGCCGCTTACGAAGATCACCAACAAGCATCTGCTTCCGATCTTCGATAAGCCCATGATCTACTACCCCATCGAGACGCTCGTCGAAGCGGGTATCGAAGACCTGCTCGTCGTCACAGGCGGCCGCAATGCGGGAGATTTTTTGCGCCTTCTCGGAAATGGAAAAGAATTTGGCTTAAAACACATCAATTACGCCTACCAGGAGGGCGAAGGCGGTATCGCTGAGGCGCTCGCGCTGGCTGAGCACTTCGCCGAAGGTAACAAGGTTTGCGTCATCCTGGGAGACAACATCATCGAGAAGTCGATCAAGCATGCCGTCGAAGACTTCAAACAGCAGGAACGTGGAGCGAAGGTGCTCCTCAAAGAAGTTCACGACGCAGAACGCTTCGGTGTCGCCGAGATCGATGGCAAACGCATCGTCTCGATTGAAGAGAAGCCGGCCAAACCAAAATCAAGATACGCCGTTACCGGCATCTACATGTTCGACAAAACGGTTTTTGATAAGACCCGGACCCTCAAGCCTTCCGCGCGCGGCGAACTCGAGATCACCGATGTAAACAATGCCTACATCAAGGAAGGCAACATGACGTTCAACTATCTGGACGGCTGGTGGACCGATGCCGGCACCTTCGAATCTCTGATCCGGGCGGCGAATCTGGTGCATCGCACTCGCACGGCCGGACCATCTCACCGGGAACCTGCCGGAGCCGTTCATCAGTGAGCAACTCGGCTTTAGGGGTTCTCGAATCCGGCGTGGAAATCGAAGTTCCCGCAGCAGAGCCGGGAATCGGGAAAGTCATTCTTTCGCCTGCCAGCACAGATCTGATCGCCGATGTTGTAATCAAACCTTTTCCCGTCTGGCCCGACGATCGCGGCTACTTTCTTGAAATCGCCCGGCTCGGGCAAGGTTTGGTAGCGAATTTCCCTGCCGCCACTTCGCAGGTTTCCGCAGCGCTGAATTATCCGGGCATCATCAAGGCTTTCCATTTTCATCGTTTTCAAACGGATTATTGGGTTCCGACGGCGGGCTTGCTCCAGGTGGCCTTAGTGGATCTGCGGCGCAGTTCGCCGACCTTTGCCGCTAAGAACACACTCTACGTGGGCGCGTTGCGTCCCTGGCAGTTGTTCATTCCGCCCGGAGTGGCGCACGGATACAAGGTGATCGGCGAACAACCATCGGTTCTCGTCTACATCACGAACCGGAACTACGATCCCAAAGACGAAGGGCGAATCGCTTACAACCATTCTTCGATTGCTTACGATTGGGAGCTGCAGCACAAATGAAGTTAGTTGTTACGGGAGGAGCCGGCTTCATCGGCTCCTGTTTCATAAGAACCGCTCTGCGAGATGGCTGGGCACAGCGCATTATCAATCTCGACAAGCTAACCTACGCCGGTAACCTGGAAAATCTTCAGCCGGTTGCCGAACATCCGGGCTACACCTTCGTACAGGCCGACATTTGTGACCAAACGTCGGTTGAGAACCTTCTCGCAAGTGAATCACCCGATGCGGTGATACACTTCGCTGCCGAGTCGCACGTCGATCGCAGCATTCACTCCCCTGCCCCGGTTATCCAAACCAACTTCAACGGGACATTCTCCTTGCTCGAGGCTGCGCGCAAGCATAAGCTCGCCAAATTCGTGCACGTCTCCACCGACGAGGTCTACGGCAGCATCGAAGCGCCGCATGAGGCCGACGAGAATTATCCGCTCCGCGCCAGCAGTCCCTATTCCGCGTCGAAAGCCGGCTCGGATCTGCTCGCGCTTTCGTACTTCACTACTTACAAGATGGATGTCTCGGTGACGCGCGCCTCCAATAACTACGGTCCTTATCAGTTCCCGGAGAAGCTCATTCCATTGATGATTTCGAATGCCCTCGAAGACAAGCCTCTTCCGGTGTACGGCGACGGTCAACAGGTTCGCGACTGGCTATTCGTCGAAGATCACTGCCGGGCGATTCACTCCGTATTGAAATCCGGCCGCGCTGGCGAGATCTACAACATCGGCGGCAATTGCTCTCTGCCTAATCTGGAAGTCATTCGCCGCATCTTGAAGGCCACCGGCAAACCGGAATCTCTGATTACCACCGTTGCCGACCGGCCGGGCCACGACCGGCGCTATGCCTTGACCAACGCGAAGTTGACCAGCCAAACGGGCTGGGAACCGAAAACGGACTTCGAAAGCGGTCTGGCTATTACCGTCGACTGGTACCGCAAGAACCAGACGTGGATACAGCACGTCAAGAGCGGGGAGTACCGCCGCTTTTACGAACTGAATTACGCAAGGCGGTAGTAATAGGCACGTTATAGGCTCGCTATAATTCAACAGGAGAACTGTTGCTATAAGTGGATCGCCTCGGGCAGTCGGCACCATCGTTGGATGAGTTAAAACAAATCCTGGACGAAGCGCGATCCTCGAATTCTCTCGCCAATCTGCGAACGTACTTCGATCGCGTTCAAGAGTTGCGCCGCATCCATTCGGGCAACTTCGACGTTCAACTGGTCGCGGCCGAGGCACAAGAAGCGATCATCGAGCGCGCGCGCGACCTGCGGAGCAGATCGGAAATCCCGGATACCACAGCCGGCATATTCGCCAGGCCGTCTCCTGCGCGGCATGCCAATGCCACCGAACCGGCCGAAGAAGAAGGAGGCAAAGACAAAGAGGAGGAACCTTCCCGTATTGAAGGATTCCCTGGCAACCGTCAGAACTGGCGGCGCGCCACTTACCTTGCGCTGTTTCTCACTGCAGTCATTCTCGTTGTTTTCTTCTATCTGATACAGACCGCGAGGCACATCAATCTGGAATCCCCGCCTCAATCAGCCCCCAAACCGGCGGGGAGCGCGAAAACTCCTTCGCAACCGGTTAATAACCCCGATCATGCTGCAGCTTCCGCACCCACTGTGCGCCTCTACACGGACCTGATTCCAGGAACTGTCTCGGTAGACGATGGCGATCCGCAGGACCTGAAAGATGGTGAGCTGGTATTGGATCACCTTGAACCAGGGCGCCACTCCATAAAGGTCGCCGGCAAAAGCGGCTCCGCAGATTTCAGCTTCGATGTTTCGGAGAACTCGGCGCCGCAGCCCGTCGCTCCTGTATCTGCCTCAAATGCTATGGCGGTGCTGGTTTCAGCGCAAAATGGCAAAGGCCATCTGCTCACCAGCGTTCAACAACCCGATATTTCGGTCGATGGAAAGCCGGCGGGTCAAGCCGGTCCGGACGGTCTAGCGCTCGACAATCTCGGCGCCACGGATCACGAATTGCAGGTCGCACAAGCCAACGACCGGCAACGCTTTGTCATGACTTATACATCCGCCCCAGTCCTGAGTGTGTATGTGAAATCAGACCCCAGCACCGGAACCGTAACAGTTATCACCAAACTCGATGGGGCAACTGTCTTCATCAACGACAAACCCTCCCGGCACACTACCGAGCACGGTCAGTTGCGCATTCCGCTTAAGATCGGCGGTTACGTCATTCGAGTTCACAAGGACGGTTTCATTGATCCGCCGTCGCAAAGCGTGGACGTCAAGAAGGGCGAAGAATCTGAGCTCGCATTCGATTTGCAACCCGTCCAGAACCTCGCATCTCTCGAAATAAGGGACGCTGCGCCCGGAACTGCAATCTACGTCGACAACACGCAAGTGGGAAGGGTTGGAGCCGATGGAATCGGTACCGCGCAAAACCTGGCGAATGGCGATCACAGCATCGAACTGAAGCTCGACGGCGCAATTCCTAAGCGGTTCCAGCGCGTGTTTCAAGCAGGAAAGACAGTTCTTCTGGCAGGACCGGACACTACCCTGCAGAAGGCGGCAGCGCCTGAAGCCAAAGTGGCGGAACAGCCGGTCGCGAAGACTGCCCCTGCAGAAGAGGAACTCTCTCCAGCTGTCAAGGCTGTCGACATACCCGGCGAACAGGTTCGCAGGGGCGGCGGCTTCGTACATTACAACGTGCCTAAAACTTCCGGTCATTATTCTTTCGAAGCCCACAGCAAGATCGGCGGGTTTTTGAAACATGACAAACTGCAGTGGTACGCAGGTTATGAGAATAGAGACAATTACGTACTGTTTTCTGTTGACGGAAAGCATGCGAGCATTCGCGAAACGAAAGATGGCAAATCAAGAGAAATAAGCCGCGTTCCCTTTGATACCAACTCCGGAGAATGGGTGCACGTCGATATGTCTATCAAACCCGACGCGATTTCTGCGAGAGTCAAAACCGATCATAGTGACTGGACCGAAATAGGAGCGGTTAGTGGCGACGGTCGCGACTACACTCAGGACAACGTAGGATTCTATCTGCCAGGCAACGACGAAGTGGCGGTCGCCAATTTCCGCTTCGTCAATCACTAGTTATGGACGAGCGCGCTTTTTACCGGGAATCGCAAGTGACAAAGCCTGCCACTCTGAGCTGTACGTTCTGTAGAACCAGCAACACCTACGATCTGCGCTGGTTGGTGCGGCGCAAGATCGATCGTCTTCCTAAGAATGCAGACGAACGGGATCGCGCCAAGTTTACGAAAGCCGCGAGCTATATGGTCCTGCTTGACGATAAAGTATCTTGCAAGGAAGCGCGCTGCCGCAAAACATTCGAAATCTCCGGAATCAAAACCACCGCCTTCCTCACCGACTAGTTACCTCATGCTTATCCGGTTGTTTCAGCAAGCCACAAGCTGTAGTGTAAGGACATGGCGAGGCCGCCATTTCCGAAGAGTTTGCGAGAATTTCAGTCGAAATTCGCTGAGGAGGCAGCTTGCCAGCGATACTTGGCAGCCTGCCGCTGGCCCGAAGGTTTCGTGTGCCCGCGCTGTGGCAACCGACGCGCCTATGAGCTCGTGAAGCTCAGACGGTGGCAATGTAGCAGCTGCCGGCACCAAAGTTCGCTGACGGCCGGGACGATTCTTCATAACACGAAAACGCCGCTTACGGTTTGGTTCTGGGCTGCTTATCTCATGACCACGGATAAGCGAGGCGTTTCAGCGCTACTCTTGCAGCGCCAACTTGGGCTGCGTCGTTACGAGACGGCATGGATGATGCTCCACAAATTTCGGCGAGCTATGGTCAACATCGCACGCGAGCCGCTACGAGGCGAAGTGGAAGTAGACGACACTTGGATTGGTGGTACTCAGGCTGGATTGCGTGGAAGCCGCCAACTTAAGGGTCGGAAAGCGGCTCTCGTCCTTGTGGCAGTGGAGAAACGAGGCCGCGCCACCGGTCGCGCTCGGATGGCGGTCATCCAGGATTTCAAAAATACAACTTTAATCGCTTTTCTGAAGCAAAACGTGGCACCAGGTACTACCGTATACACGGACGGCCTCAAGACTTTTGCCGGGTTGTGCGAAGCCGGCTTTAAGCACGTGATGCGCAGCCAGCCCTTGCGAATCGAACTGCGTAAGGGCGCGAAATCCGTCGTGCCATTGGCAGACCGGGCGATCGGCAACCTGCAGCAGTGGCTGATCGGAACCTATCACGGTGTCAGCCGCGACCAGCTTCAAATCTATCTGGACGAGTTCGTGTTTCGCCATAACAGGCGCAGGCTACCGATGGCGGCATTCCAGACACTGCTGGGTCTGGGCAGCAGGCGCAAACCATCCTCCTATGAGCAGATACGTGGTGCGACCGACCTTTCTGAGGAGCCCGCCGAGGAGTAAACCACAATCTATTGGGCCTTGCTGAAACAACCGGATAAGCATAAGTTACCTAGCTGGCAGAGCGCGACCAGAGGGAGCGGACGCGAAACCCGGACTGTCAGGTTGGGCGTCTCGCCACAGCCACACCCCAGTACCGGCAATACCGTACCGCATTAATTCCGGTTTAGAAAACTCAGCCGTGCGCTCCCACCGGAAACGCCGCTCCGGAGGAATACATCTATGCTGCCAGGGGAGGCACCCGCCATGGTGCACGCACAAAAGAAACGAAACTTTTATCTCATCGCGCCAGCGATACTCCTGTTACTGGCCGGCGGACAGATGTTCGCGCAACAGGATCCGCCATCTCGGGTCGCGCGTTTGAACTATATCAACGGGAACGTATCCATGGAGCCCGCGGGAGTGGATGATTGGGCGCCGGCGGACCTGAATCGGCCGTTCACAATCGGTGATTACCTTTATGCCGATCAGAATTCGCAAGCGGAATTGCATCTGGACGTGGCAGCTATCCGCATCGGCCCCCAAACGAGCTTTGGCTTTCTCAATCTGGATGACCAAACAGTTCAACTGAAACTCACCGAAGGCGACATGTATATCCGAGTACGTAATTTCGGATCCGGTCAAATGTTCGAAGTCGACACGCCGAATGTCGCTGTCACGTTGCTGCGCGATGGTATTTACCGGCTTCGAGTGGATGCTAACGGCAACATGAGCTTTGTCGTCGTGCGCGAAGGTCAAGCCCAGATTACTGGCGGGGGCCAGGCCTTCACGCTCAATGCAGACAACAGCGCGACACTGACCGGAACTGACCAAGTCTCGTACGATATTGAGCTTGCACCTCAGCCGGACGAATTCGATCAGTGGTGCCAGCAGCGCGATGCTCACGAAGCTCAGCTCGAAGCCTCGCGTTATGTGTCGCCGAACGTAGTCGGTTACGAAGACCTCGATGACTATGGCTCTTGGCAGAACACCCCCGATTACGGCCCGGTATGGTACCCGCAGAATGTCGCCGTTGGCTGGGCGCCATATCACAACGGACATTGGGCGTGGATCGATCCCTGGGGTTGGACCTGGATCGACAGTATGCCCTGGGGATTCGCGCCGTTCCATTATGGCCGGTGGGCATACATCGGCAATCGATGGGGTTGGTGCCCTGGACCTCTGGCCGGCGGTCCCGGAGTAGCGGTTCGCCCATACTATGCACCGGCAATGGTGGCATGGTTCGGAGGCGCAAACTGGGGAGTTGGAATTTCAAGCGGAGGTGGCCCCAGCTTAGGATGGGTGCCGCTCGGTTGGGGTGAAGTTTACACGCCGGCATATCAGTGCAGCCCGCGCTACTTCAATAACGTGAACGTATACAATACGCGCGTTGTAAACACGGTAAATATCACGAATGTGTACAACACCGTTTACGTGAATAAGACCGTTTACAATCGGCAATTCGTCAACGCGAGAGCACCGAACGCCGTAATGGCCATGCCGCAATCTGCCTTTGCAAGCGGAGCGCTGGTGACTCAGGCCGCGCGGCCCGTTTCCGCAGCCAGTCTCGCCAGAGTGCAGACTGCTTCCGTGGTCGCCCCGCCCGTCGCTCCGACTCGTCAATCGGTTCTCGCGACGGCTGTAAGCCACCCGGCCGCCCGTCCTGCCCCGCAAGTGATCAACCGCCAAGTCGTAGCCAAAAACACGCCGCCGCCCAAACCGGCGCCGTTCGCCGCCCGCCAGCAATATCTGCAGCAGCACGTCGGACAGCCGGTGAACACGCAGGCTGTCCGCGAGGCGGTTCCGGCGGCCCGACCGGTTGCGGCCAACGTGAGACAGGCTCCTGCCGCCACACCCGTCGTGGCGAGACCCGGACAGAGCCATGGCGCTGCGGCTGCTTCAGTCGGCCGGAACCAGCCGGCCCCGCAGCCCAATCGGACCCCCGCCCAGCCCGCTGCGGTGTCCCCGCCGGCGCCATCCGCGCATGGAGTGCCGCCGAACATGCGCCAAAGCAACACACAACCCGCTACGGCCGGCCGTTATACAGAACCAGCCAGGCAAACGGCGCCTGTGAGCCGGCCAGCGCAAGCGCCGGAACAGACGCCGCAACGGCCGCAGCCAACCACCGCCTCTCGGCCGCAGCAGGTACCGAGCGAACCAGCTTCGGAGCGCCCTATACCTCCGGCTCGGCCAACGACACAGGAAGAGCCGCGACAACCGGCCACTGAGCGTCCTTCCGCTCCTCGACCAGCGCCGCGGGAGGTGCCAAGTGAGCCAGCTTCAGAGCGCCCGGTACCTCCGGCTCGGCCAGCGCCTCAGGAAGAGCCGCGACAACCAGCTGCCGAACGGCCGCCCGCTGCCGCTCGGCCTGCGCCGGAACAGGAGCGCGCTCAACCGGCCGAACGCCCGGCAACCGCACCCAGACCGGCCCCACAGCAGGAGCGAAGTGAGCCTCGGCCTGCCGCAACTCCGAGCCGGCCCGAACCGCAAGCGGAAAAACAAACCCAGTCCGCTCCGGAACGCCGTGGATATCCGACCCGAAGCTCGGAGTCGCAGGAGCAAAGGCAGCCGCAGCGCCAGCCACCTCCGAAGAACGACAAAAGTGATAAAAAGCAACCCTGATCGCCTTTGGCAATCAACGTGCTCTTTGTATAACCGAAGGTGCTCTTATGTTTTCGACTGTTTATCTGGAAGCGCAAGCCAAGAGCCAGGATCTCTCTACGCTGAAATGGGTCCTGCGCGCGAACGGAATTGTCATAGGCTCTACTTGGCACGACGAAGCACCTTCGGAACAATCGCAAAGCCACCTCCATCCCTTGCACCTGCGCCGCATGCGAGCGTGCGAAACGCTGGTGGTGGTGCACACGCAAACCGGTGAATTTGGAGCAGAGTTGGCCCTACTCATCGGGCTCGCGCTCGGTTCGCAACTGCAGGTGATCTGGATCGGACCTCCAGCCCCAGTCCTCGATCAGTTTGGAAACACGGTGACTCGTTTCAACACCATCGAAGAATTTCGCAGGATGCTCGAACCGGCGCGCCCCGGGTTTCGCGCCGCCTGACTCGCGACCTGCTTTCTCGCCGGTCGCCCATATCTCTCAGTGAGAGGCCGCTTGGATAGCAGTGCTGATTCTTCTACGCCCGCGGCATTGGACGCTCGTGCAAGATCATCCAGTTAATGCCAAACCGATCCCGCACCTGGCCAAAGCGGGAAGCAAAGAAAGTTTCCTGCATGGGCATGAGTACTTGACCGCCATCGGAGAGAGCGGAAAAGATGCGCTCCGCCTCGGTATCGCTGTCCAGATTCAGTGTCAGATAGGCGCTCCGCATGGGCTCGGCGCTCGGTATATCCGCGGCCAACAGTTCAGCGCCGCCGATCGAGAGACGCGCGTGAAGTACTGCGTCCTTCCACTCCGGCTTCACCCGGCTTTGGTCCGGCGCCTGCCCGTGCGTCATCATCATGCCGATCTTTGCGCCCAGATGCTTTTCGTAATAGTGGAAAGCCTCTGCGCACGTACCGGCGAAATTCACATAAGTATTCATCTTCATCGCTTTGTCTCCTGCAAGACTGAATGATCTGCTTACGACCTTTTAACGTGAATGAGGCAGCCAAGAATCATCCGCATCGCGTTAGCGACTCGCCAGAACGGACTTCAACCGCTTGTCGCGAAGGTACAACCCTCCCCAGACAAAGCAGCCGAAGGCCACCGGGAATAAGATGTTAAACCACGGAGCGCCAACCCTAAACTGCGAGGCCACCGCGCCGCCCAGATAGCCGGTCAGCAGCACGGCGCCGAATATAGCAGTGCGAGGAATGAGGTAGAGAATCGTACAGGCGAGCAGAACGATGCCGATACCGACAATAGCGGATTCGGGGTAGCCTAACTGCACGGTGCTTTTCACGACTACCGGCGGTTTGAAAAGCTTCATGCCTCCATCCATTAGGAAAAACAGGGCGGCCCAACCGCTTAGAATGCGGCCCGCCCAAATGCGCTTCTTTGAAATGTTTATCGTTTCAGGGTACATGACGGGTGTCTCCAGGGCTGTCGAAATCGCTTGCGCGCTCATTGATTGTGTTCTCCTTACGCAGCTTTGACCGCAGTGCTGAGCAAAAATCATCGCTCCCCACAAAAAGTTTTGGATGGAGCTAAGCGCAAGAAATCAGGCAGGAAGAGTCAGCGGTAAGTCGAAACGGGGGAACAAGTTCTCGGTATCGAGGAAGGAGTTCACACCGGAGATCTGATTTCCTGCGAGTTCCAGGATGATCAAAGCCCAAGCTTTGTGCCCTGTTTGAGGATTTGGCCGGTACTGGGCAAAGGCCGGCCAACCACAGGCCGCTGTGGGCCGAAGACGGGAGCCCCGGCAGCCGCAACCCAAACCTAGCATCCACGTTCGGACTTCCTCTGGCCCTTGTAGCCACATCGAGTAAGGAGGCATGCAGAACGTGACGTCTTGGCGCATGAGGGCAACTAAGGCGTCAACATCGTAGCGCTCGAAGGCGCCAAGGTAGCGGCTCAACATGCCTTGTTGGGCTTCCGAAAGTTCCGCGGGTTCCTCCGCGCTGCGCTTGGCCAGCGTCGCGCGTGCCCGTTGAAGAGCGCTATTCACTGCAACAACGGACATGTCCAGAGTCTCTGCGACCTCAGCCGCGGAGCATCCTAATATTTCCGTCATCAGCAGAACCGCGCGCTGCTTCGGAGCGAGATTTTGCAGTGCGGCAATAAACGCCAGACGAATGCTTTGTCGGAGCATCGCCCGTTCCGACGGACCCGCCTCGGCTGGCAGGACTTGAGCATCGAGAATCGGCTCGATCCAATATCTGCTCGGTCGCTGAATCAATGATTCAAGAGGAGGCGCACCAGAAGAAGGCGAGCCTTCCTCGATGGGACGCGCTCGTCGGCCTCGGTCCTTGAGTTCGTCCAGGCACACGTTCGTCGCGATTCGGTACAACCAGGTCCGCATCGATGCTCGACCGTCGAATTGGTCAAGGCTGCGCCATGCGCGGATCATTGTCTCTTGTACGGCATCATCGGCATCGAACGCCGAACCCAACATGCGATAGCAGTACCCTGTCAAAGCGGGCCGGTGAACTTCGAGGTTGTTGATATCCGTGGTCATCCTGGCTAACGAAAATTGTACCGGTCGTGTAGCTCCCCCGAAGCATGGCAACCCGCGAGGTTGTCAACCGCTGTACCCCGGAGGCACTTTGAAACCGCCCAATTCGCTACTCAGAAGAGCGGCGAATTCGATCGGCGTCGCATCTTCCAGGAACGGGCCCATGATCTGGATTCCAACTGGTAACCCGGCTGGTGTATTCCCGATTGGGGCAACGGTTGCGGGACAACCGGTCAGGGTCGCAGTGACCATCCACGGCATAAGCTCCATGTAAGGCCGTTTGCCATCGGGAGTATCGATTGCCCTCGAGTTGAGATCTCCTTCATGGATGTGGTGAATGGCAGCCGTGAAACTGCAGGGCATGAGAAATATATCGATGCTGTTCGAAGTACTGTTGCCACATCGCGCGGAACGATAATTGGCGCAAATGCCGCTTCTGCCACTCAGCATAAGAGGTCAGCGCACCGGCGGCAAAGGAATTACTGAGGTTCTGCTGGTAGCGCTCACGGTCGCTCTCCTGAGCCTGCCTGTCCTCGGTGCTGAAGGTAAAAGCTGCCAGCAGAAACAGGTAGTTGTTGAAAGCCTCGCTCAGTTCGTAGCCTGGCGGCCAGCCGGCCTCCAATCGCGCTCCCTTGCGCTCGAGCATCGATATGGCGCGCTCCAGCGAGGACCTCACTTCCGAAGTTGGGCTCGCCATTGGGCTGTCGAGGACGTAGCCAATTCGGAATTCTTTTAGAGCACGCTTACGGGGCGGCGGCAGGTTCCAGGACCAGGCCTTCCGCTCGTATCCCTCGGGCCCGCCGAGCACTTTGAGAGCCGCTAGCAGATCGGGGGCGCTGCGTGCCATCGGACCGGCTACCGCCAGTCCTGTCGAGAAGCCACTTAAACCACTGCCGCCGCCAGGTGCGTGGCCGCTCAAGCTAACAACATCGAGAGTCGGCTTATGGGAATAGATGCCGCAAAACGATGCCGGTACGCGCAGAGATCCACCGATATCGCTGCCGACGCTCAAATACGACAGGCCGGCAGCTAAAGCGGCGGCGCTCCCGCCCGATGAGCCTCCCGGCGTTCGGGTCAGATCCCAGGGATTGTTCGTTGTGCCGTAAATGTCATTGAAGCTTTGCCAGTCCATCAGATTCAGCGGAACGTTCGTTCCCCCGACCAATACTGCTCCCGTATCCAGCAGTCGCTGGACCACCGCGGAATTTACTGAAGCCTTCGAGCCCTTGAGGGCGACGATGCCCCAAGTGTCCGGCTCGCCTTTTACGCCGAAGGACTCCTTCACGCAAATAGGCACTCCATGAAATGGTCCGACTTCGTCGCCTCTCGATAACGCTGCATCGGCTTCGCGTGCCTCCGCGAGCGCTTTATCTCGCGTTTGGTAAACGAATGCGTTTAGTTTCGGGTTATATTTTTCAATACGGGCGATCATGCGGCGGGTCAGTTCGAGCGACGATACCTGTTTCACTCTGATCGCGGCAGCAGCGTCGAGCGCGGAGGCAAAATCGAGATCACTGGTATGCGCTGAAATTGCGCGCGGAACCATCGTCCTCGTGTAGTGTCTCAGAAATAGCTTTACAACGGTTAATCTTTTCGAGAATCTTGGCGACGCTGGCGGTCCACATGAAAGGTTTGGGCTGTTGATTATTGTGAGCAAGATAGCCTGCGATGGCGGCTTGCAATTCCGCCACGCTGTGGAAGCTGCTACGTCGAATACGCTTTTGGGTAATGTCACGGAACCAGCGTTCGACTAAGTTCAACCAGGACGAGCTGGTGGGAGTGTAGTGAAGCTGGAATCTGGGATGCCGCTTCAACCAGCGCCCCACCGCATCATGCTTGTGGGCGGAATAGTTGTCCAAAATGAGATGCAAGCTCAAATCGGCGGGTGTTTCGCAATCCAGTTTGCGAAGAAACTTCAGAAATTCTTGATGCCGGTGTCGCGCCATGCATTCGCCAATAATGGTGCCATCCAGAACATTCAGGGCGGCGAACAAAGTGGTCGTCCCGTGACGCTTGTAATCGTGTGTCATGGTGCCGCAGCGTCCCTTTTTCATAGGCAGTCCCGGTTGCGTGCGATCCAAAGCTTGAATCTGGCTCTTCTCGTCAAAACACAGCACCAGCGCGCGGTCGGGTGGGTTGAGATAGAGTCCCACCACATCAGTCAACTTTTCGACAAATCGTTTGTCGCGCGAAAGCTTGAAGGTTTCTGTGCGATGCGGTTGCAGGCCATGAGCATCCCAAATGCGCTGTACCGTAGCCGGGCTGACTCCCTGGGCCGCAGCCATCGTCCGCACGCTCCAATGCGTAGCATCGGCCGGATGGCTATGCAGCGTCGCCTCTACAATCCGCTTCACCTGATCCGCAGATATCTGCTGCTTACGTCCACGACCTGGTTCATCTTCTGCCAGCGCAATCGGTCCACCGGCAGCAAACCGGTTTCGCCACAGGATCACAGTTGGCCGACTGGTCTTGAGCTGCTGGGCAATACGCCGGTTTGCTAAGCCCTCCGCCGCCAGCAAAATAATTTGAGAGTGGAATACGATTTTTCGCGGTGTGTTCCGGGCACGGATCCAAGCTTCCAGGGTTCGCCTATGCTCGCCGTTCAGCGCCACTGCATCCGGCACAGTCCACATCGCTAATCCAGTATGCGGTTCAAAAAGTTAATTGTAAAGCTATTTGTGAAACGCTACACTAGCTGCAACACAGACAGAAGAAGATAAAATCAGTTCGCGGCGTGTCACGCGGCTATTTTAGTCTGGTTGGATTAAACTTTGCCGTCGGCGGTAAACGTCTGCTGTCCACCAGTTACGTTGATCCTTGCGGGAATCGTGTCCATCTGCTATGCACAAGATGTTTTCAGCGAAACGCCCGCGATGCACCGAAGTACAATGACTGCGCTTGAGTACACATTAAAACACGGTGGGTTACCACCTAAGCGACTATTGCGAAGCGTCACCAGACGCGGCTTCTCGACATCCCTGCTCGGCGGCGCGGCTAGTGCGGTGGCATCGCATCTCATCCCTCCGGCGATGGCCGCGGGCCCCGATTTCACTATCGCCATTATTCCGGATCCTCAGTATCTGGCGGAATCCTGCCCCAACAATTCCGGTGGCTACTACACCGCCATGATGAAGTGGATCGTCCACAATAAGAACATCATTTTGCGATCTGGCAAACCGCCCTTCGCCGCTAACATCAAAGCTGTTGTAGGAGTTGGCGATTGCGTGAACTCGACTGCGGCCCGCGAGTACAGAAATGCGGAAGCCGCCTGGACGATTCTCGATAGAAATCGCATTGCGTTCACGACACCCCCGGGCAACCACGACTATTCCGGCGAACTCTCTTCAAGGAATAACCTCGGAGCGCAATTTGCAACCGGCTATTTCTCTGCAAAGAACCGCTCTTCCGTTTACGGCTCCGGCATCCGCCTTGGTCGGGGAGATATGGCTTACTGGATTGGATCTCATGATGATACCGGAGCCAACACGGCCGTAAAATTCGTGATCTCCGGGAACGCTTGGCCGCCGACCGTCAGCGCCGTTCCAGCATCAGTCTCAACAAGAGTAAACCTCACTTAGCATCACGGAGTGTTGCCGCGATCGCGGGCAACAATCGTATATTCCGATTTAGCCTGTTGCAGATAATTCGGAACTTGGTTGATGAATTCGATTCATTCCGAGAACTAAGAGCCAAATTGTAGGAGTCGAATCGAACGATGAATCGCGATCTATCCGTTCCGCGCACGGCGACCAGCCACCGTCCTCGTCTGCGCTAGCTGGTTTAGGAACCGCTTCGTGTTCCGCCTCAGTTCGTTTAACCATCGAAGCTGGATTTCCGAGCCCGTTCTCAGCAGCTGAAGCAACTCCTCCGGATGTTTGGAGAAGTCGATTTCAATGGCGCCCCAGTCCGGCCGTCGTCCGTCGACATCGGTGAATCGATACGCACGGCCGAGTTCCCATGAGCTGAAAAGCTGTCCCGAACGTTCTAATATCGACGGGTCTCCGGCCAATGCCGCAACCGCACGACCTACAAACAACGGCGATTCTGATTCCAAGAAGTTCTTGTCCTTCTTCCCGCCGTCGCGCCAAGTTTCCTCGGTGACACCGAACCGCTCCAGCATCGTCTCTGATCTGAGGAACCCGGGAGTAATCGAGACTGCGGCGACGCAGTGTGGTCGCAATTCCGCCGCCATGTTGAGCGCTAACCCCTTGAGCGCGAGCTTCACTGTCTGAGTCACCGGATTTCCTCCGGCGCTGAGCACGTCGTTTTCCGTCACCTCCACAATAAGTCCGCGGCGGTTGCGAATCATATAGGGAGCCGCATGCTTGACTGTGATGATGTGCGACAGGAGCGACTGCCGGAGGGCAGCCTCTGCATTCTTGAGATCCGTTTTCCAAAAAGAGCACCACTGTGCCATCAATGGGTCTTCCCCGGCGATACTGTTCACGAGTACATCGAGGCGGCCACACTCGCGTCCCACTCGTTGGAAGAGGGCCTCGACTTCTGCCTCAACTGTGTGATCGACGCGAAGCGCGACGGCAGAGCCGCCCGCCGCGCTGATCATCTCGGCTGTCTCTTCAATCGTTTCAGGACGATTGTACGGAGAGCGCTTGGCGCGGACGCTTCGTCCAGTGCAATAGACCGTCGCACCAGCTTCTCCGAGCGCCCGCGCGATGCCGCGCCCGGCGCCGCGTGTCGCGCCAGCTACAACTGCTACGGCCCCAGCAAGTGATTTCCCTCCCCTGACCGGGTGCGCGCGCGAGCTACCGCCCTGCATGGATCGTCGAGGCCGGCCTGACATCCGAATACCTCCAGACGTGGATCATAGCTGAATAGACCATTGCGTATCAATCAGAAAACGGCTCCTGAGTCCTCCGGTCCAGCTAAATTGATGCCGGGGCGGCTCTTCTTTGTTCCACTAGCTCGGAGCGCACGATGGAGGTGGTCCGGGCGTCATACGTGATCTTTAGACCTTGCTTCTGCACGATCTGCTTCCAGAGATCCCCCCAGCCCTCTGTCCACGCACTTACTACTGGCGTGTCCTCCAATTCCAAGGCGTCCGCGAGGATGGTCCATGTTATCGCTGGCGTTATCCAGAGCAACCCATAGTAGGCCGGAATCTGGCTCAGAGGACCGTAGCCCTGCACTTCGTAGCCATACTGCAGCGATCCTATCATCGCCGTCAGGCCGTGCTCCTGAAGGAATTCTTGGAAGGTCTGCTGCCCAAAGGGGCCCTGGAGAAGCTGCGGAGGACTGGTCGGCATGGGCGGGTTCCAACCCACATACTGCGGATGTAGCAGCCCATACCACGCTAGATCCAAAGCCAAAGCGATCTTAGCTTCGAGGCGGTTTAGCCAATTATCGGATTGCCCCCTCTCCGCCTCCGCCTTGAGGATGATGTAGTCGTCGAAGGCGATGACAGGGCCGGCGTTGAAGCTTTGCGGCAGTTGTCCCTCTGTAGCAATTCCTCGGAATGTCGGGTCCTTCTGTGTGAAGTCGATCTGCCGGTTACCCGCCAGGTAGCTCTTCAATTGCTCCACCATTTGCGCGTAGGCGGGTGACAGGTAGCAAGTGCCCAACTCGCAGACCGTCGGCTCTTCTGAATCTGCCGGGTATGGCCCGTGCTCAATGACGGTGTGCGTCTTTCCGCCATACCGGTCGGTCGTCTCCAGGATCTGGAGGTTTGTGTAGCCCAGTTCGGTCAACCGGGTCGCGAACAGCAGCCCGCTTACGCCCGCGCCGACGATCGCGATCGGCGCGTTCTTGTCTCGCGGTAACGACCGCCGGGCGCCCGGCACGCGATCCAGCATCAGACCGGCATAACCCCAGCAATGTAAGGCAGACTCAAAGCAGGTGGAGGCATGCACCAGTAGCGTATTCTTGCTGCCTTGATTGCCAAGCAGGTCCCACGGCCTGCCCGCCTGCAGTGCAGTCCCGCAAAAATGGTCGAAGTAAGGAGTAGTAACCGAGGTTCGAATCTCATAATTCTTGCCAAAAGGCCACCACGCCAGCTTTTCGAGCTGCTGTTCCAGTACCCGCTGAAATTGTTCCGGATTCCAGTTCTGGTTGCTGCCGAGTAGCTGATAAACGGTAACCAGGTTGTACTCCATGCCGTTCGCCGCCTTCAGGCCGAATTGTTTCGCCGATTCGTTGCGAAAGGCGCATACACTCCCATTCAGCTGATCCAGGGGCGTCGGCGCGAAAATGACGCCGTGCGCCTGAGGATTGTCGGGAACCTTCACCTTCATGAGCGTAGTGTGAAAGGTGAAGTTGACCAGTTCTTTGAAGATTGCAGTCTCTTCTTCGGAGTAGTCGCAGACGCCGATCAGCTCTCTTGGATCACAGGCAATGACCAGCAACGCAAATTCCTTTGTGATGGGCGGCCCACTGCCTACGGTATAAGTCAGGTGGATCCGTGTCTCGTTGCTCGCCGAGGAATCTTCCGAGCGTCCATCCGGCTGCGCGACGGCCGCCGAAGCCCTGATCGCTTCGATGGCCTCGGCCCACTCTCCAGCATCTTCATCCGATGCCGCCTCGAAAAGAAGAGTCTTCACGCCGTACCCAGACGACTTCAACCTAACGATGAAGGCTCGCCCGCGACGCTGGACGCTTTCGATTTGAGCGCCGGCCAGCTCGCCCGCCGCCGATTCCCGTCTTGTCCAGTGGAGACTCTCCTGTCTGGCTATAACCTCGAAGTCGGCCTGGGCTCGGGACAGCAGGTAAAGCATGGTCTCGGGGGCCGCGAGAATCTTGAGGATTCCCACCTTACGAATGTTTGAAGAGGACACCTTACTCGGATCCCTCCTTGGAATAGACGATAACGCAGAGGCAGATGCGGTTTCAGCAAGCGCCATCCGATGCGATAGGAATGCGCCTTCACGTCAACCCGTAGATCAGAACATGCTGCTGCATAAGTTTCAGGAGGAGAAAGAGGCGCAGCCAGATTATCTCACCCGTGGTGACAGCGATCTACATCGGCCACGTCAGCGGTATCACCCGCGCGGACGGCTTTCTAAGGATCAGTGAAATACAATCGGTGCACGGAGCGCGCACGATGCAAACGATCGATTACCTGAGCTTACCCGCGCGGAGCCGCAGACGTTTTATAGGAACGGCGGCCGCTTCGGTATTGGTTTTGTCGGCCAAGGCGCCGACGGCAGATGAAGACGTTAACGTATTCGGCCCGAGGCCGGGCTACTCACCGCAGATTGGAACGCTGGTTTCCGAAATGACGTGGATGCGAGGCGCAGTGCTGCAATCCGTCAAAGGGATGACACGGGAGCAGCTTGATTTTCTGCTCGACAGTAAGGCCAATCGGATCGGCGCACTGCTGCTGCATTTGGCGGCGACTGAAAAACTGTATCAGCTAAATACGTTCGACCAAATGGCGCCGCAAAACCTTTTCAAGAGCGCGGCGTTTAAGGAGTGGGTTGTGCCGATGGATCTGGGCGAACCTGCTCGTCAGGCGATTAAAGGGCACAATCTGGACTATTATCTAAACCTGCTGCACGAAGGGCGCCAGACGACGCTGGCGGAGTTTCGCAAGCGGGATGATGCGTGGCTGATGGCGGTCGACAAAAGCTGGGGCTGGGGCCCGACTAACAATTTGTGCAAGTGGTTCCACGTGTGCGAACACGAATCGCATCACACCGGGCAGATCAGTTTGCTGAAGAGCCGAGCACCGGGAGCGAAGCCGGATAGCGGCTGAAGGGGCTGCTCATCCGTGTGAATAGATCCGCGAGCAGCCGCTTTCTCCGGGCGCGGCTCTGCTCCACGTGTGAAGGCTTACGAAGCGGATCGAAAAAATCAGCTCTTCCGGGGTACCCTGACCCGCGATTCTTAAAGACCTTCGAAAAACCCGCGTGTCGCCTGGGACGCTCGTTCCCGCGTCGCCCTTAGGATTTTTCTGAGTTGAAATCCACGACTCCGTGTGGAGCACGAGAGCGAGTCTTGCAGCCTTCGAGGGACTACTTTGTTATGACCTCGGCGCTGGAAGCAAATCAGGGCATAGCCATTGTCGGAATTGACCCGCATGGTCCCGAATCATTGGACGAAGCGCGCCTGCTCAGGCAGCTGCATGCCTCCGCCAAGCCGACTCAACTGGCACAGCGAATAGTTTGGCCTACCTTGCGTGCTATTGCAGGAAGCTGGATTGTGATCGTGTGCTGCATCGCAGCGCTTGCCTTTACGCCGTGGTATCTCCAGCCTGTTCTGCTGGTGCTTATCGCTGCGCGGCAGCACGCTCTGCTCGTGATTATGCACGATGCCAGCCATTTTCTAATTTGCCGATCAAAGGCGCTCAACGATTTGATCAGCGATTTGCTTTGCTCGCTTCCGTTCGGCCTGGCTACGCGATCATACCGAGCGAATCACATCAGCCATCATGAACACTTGAACACGAGCGACGATCCAGATCTGGTGCGAACCGTTGGACCGGCCGGGCGACCCGAAGAATGGCTCTTCCCGATGCCGCACCGGCGCTTGTTCCGATTTTTTGTGCAGGATCTCCTCGGCCACAGTTTTATCGACGTCATGAACTTGTTGAGCGAGCTGCGAAGAACGGGGCGTGCGAGCAAGCAGTCCCGCTGCGAGTATCGCCGGCCGGCACTGGTGATGACCGGTTACTACATTGCAGTGGCCGTGCTGCTGTACGCCAGCCACAAGCCTTGGCTGATTCTGTATGGGTGGATGGTGCCGATGTTTGTCGTGCTGCCTCTGACGCTGCGGCTGAGAGCTCTGGCCGAGCACTTCGCACTCCCGCGCAAGCACATTCTGAACGGAACGCGATCGGTGCGGCCGCCATGGTGGGAGCGGATTTTAATTGCACCCCACAACGTTTCCTTGCATCTGGAGCATCATTTATTTCCCTACGTGCCTTGGTTTCGACTTCCCGAGTTGCACAAGCGGCTGATGCGGGTGGATATATACCGTGAGAATGCGCATGTGAACGGCGGCTATCTCAGCGGGCGCAATTCACTGCTCGCCGACGTTGCGAACGTGGAAGACGACCCGCGTACCGCTCTTACGCGCTGAGCGCGCGGAACGGCGGCTTCGGCGCTGCGCGATGGAGTTGTGAAGAAACCGGCTTGCCGCTCCGTCACCATCGCGGTTCTGTTTCGGGAGCCCACAAGTCATCATGCGTGGTTCCCGTGCGGTACTGCGAATATGGAGCCAGCGACATGCCGAAAATTTTTTCGGACGACCTGGAGCGTTTTGTGCGCGAAGTGCTAGTGGCCTGCGGGGTGCCGGCGAACACGGCCCGGCTGACGAGTTCCTCTCTAGTTGCCGCGAATCTGCGCGGGGTGGATTCACATGGAGTGGGCCTGCTGCCGGTCTACGTGGAGCAGCTTCGATCGGGAGATATGGATGCAACGGCACCGGGCAGAGTTCTCTCCGAGAACCGGGCGTGCCTGCTCTTTGATGCTGAGAACGGAATAGGGCAAGTTTCCGCTGCGCAGTGCTGCGATCACGCCACTCGATTGTCGGGCGAGTTTGGATTGGGCTTTGTCGTCGCGCGAAATTGCAATCATTTCGGCGCAGCGGCGTATTGGGGAATGCGGATCGCCGAGCAGGGGCAAGTGGGAATCGTTCTCTGCAATGCGTCGCGGCTGGTTGCGCCGTGGCAGGGGCGCGAGCCTCGCATGGGGACCAATCCCATCTGCGTAGCGGTGCCGGGACCATGGCTCCTGGACATGTCGACAACGGCCGTCGCTGCCAATCGCATCTGGTCTGCGATCGCGCGCCATGCCGATTCGATTCCGGCGGGTTGGGCACTCGACGCGACCGGCGCGCCGACCCTCGATCCATTGGCAGGAATCAAGGGCTCCCTCGTGCCGCTCGGGGGAGCAGTTGCCGGACACAAGGGGAGTGGCCTCGCCGCTGCTGTCGAGATTCTTTGCGCAGTCTTGGGTGGCGGCGCTATGGCCGGTGAGGTTGGATCCATCCGCCAACGAGGCCGGCGGGTGGCTGTCAGCCAAAGCTTCCTGGCAATCGATATCGCGCGTTTCATACCGCTCGCGGAATTCAAGACCAGGCTGGAGCGATTCGTGGCCGATTTGAAGTCTGCGGCACCAGCCGAGGGATATCAGGAAGTGCTCGCCGCCGGCGAACCGGAATGGCGAATCGAGCAGGAACGACGGCGCGACGGCATTCCGCTACCGGATGAAGTCTGGCAAGCGCTGTTGAAGCTCAGTTCGGAGCTGGGCGTGAGAGGGCCCGGCGTATGAGCGCAAGCGGCAGCCCTACGAGGATTCCACCAATCAAACCGAGAATTGCGAGCGGAATTGCATTTTGGGGAGGTGAGCATTACGATTTTTGCGGAACTGGTGGCCCGCGGCTAGTCGAGATTAGGATGAAGCTATGCTGACGATCCGCGCAGCGGTGCCCGATGACTCGGACGCCATTTGGAGGATCATCGAGCCGATCATCCGAGCGGGAGACACCTACGCCTTGCCGCGCGATATGAGCCGCGAGGAGGGACTGGCGTATTGGTTCTCAAATCAACACGAGGTGTTCGTAGCCGATCACAAGCGTGAACTGGTCGGCACTTACTACCTGCGCGCCAATCAAAGAGGAGGCGGAAGCCATGTCGCCAATTGTGCTTACATCACAGCGCCAGACGCCTCCGGCCGGGGCATCGCGCGAGCCATGTGCGCACACTCTCTCACTCATGCGAAAAACCGGGATTTCCGCGCGATGCAGTTCAATCTCGTCGTGAGTACGAATGAGCGGGCAGTGCGGCTGTGGCAGAGCTTTGAATTCGAGATTGTCGGGCGGCTGCCTGGAGCGTTCCTCCATCCTGATGCGGGTTACGTGGACGCGTACGTGATGTACCGGATCTTGTAACAGGGCAACCGCTCTCTTACCGGTCGCGACTCAATCCTTTGCTGGTCTGCGGATCGGCTTTGGCAGCGAGCGCGATCCGGCGTTTTCCCTCGGCTTCGTCGCCTTGTTTCGAAAGAGCGAGCCCGAGATCGTAATTCAATTTCGGGGAGAGGGGATCGATCAGCAATCCCTTGCGGAAGGTCTGTATAGCATCCTGGGGACGGCCCGCCGAGTACTGCGCCGCGCCCAGGCTTTCGTAAGCGACCTCCATATCTGGATCGATATCGATCGCGCGTTCCAAGGCAGCGATCTGCTCGGCTGGTCGATTCTGTAACGTCAACCCCAGGTTGAACTCAATGGAGGCATCTTTGGGGTACGATTGTGCGGCAAAGCGCAGGATTTCACTCGCCCGAGCCGAATCGCCGGCTTCTCCCAGCGTCGTGGCCATCAGGATCATGGCGCGCAGAAAATATGGATAAACGGTTAACGCTTGCTGATCTTTTTCGATCGCGCCTTTTATGTCGCCGCGCGCCTTGAGTTCGGAGGCCTGCTGAAACAGTCCGTTCGCCTCCCATTTAAAATCACGCTGCAGACGGTTCAATATGATGTAACGGTTACCAAGGTTAACCACGCCGCTCGTCTGCCCGTACCAGAGGCGCCCGGCCGCCTCCGCCAGTTTGGTATCGAGCTGCGATAACTCGATGTCTCCGAGATAGCCGCCCCCGGGCGCAGTGGGATCGGCCGAGAGATCGTGCGCTACACGGCTGAAAGGTTCGCCGGCTGCCAATCGCTCGCCGGCTTTTGCAGCAGTTTCCGCATCAGGGACAACGATCAGTCTCAAGAATTCGCGCACCGGCTGAACCTGCGATCGTTGTTCAGGATTGAGGCTGTGCGCGACCACACGCTGTTCCGGATGCACTCGAATCCAATGATCCGTCAAGTGAAACGATGCTTTTTGGATCGACGGCATATGGCAGCCGATGCATTCGCTCTTCGCATTCACCGGACAAATCGCCGCATGGCCGCTGACCGAAGAAGCATGGCAACGCAGGCAGGTCGCGACGCTCCGTTCGGCGATATTTTTCGCATCGTCGTGGGGATCGTGACAACCTGTGCAACTTAGCTTCGCGCCACTTTGCACGAAACATTCAGCGCGACGCAACGCGTTCACTTGATTTGAAACCAACAAATCGTCCGGCATCGGATCGGATTGATAGGTGAAGCCGGTGTGGCACTGAGCGCAGACTTCCACCTGATCATTGGCGCTCAACCTGCTCGGGTTGACAACGCCCTCACGCGGATTTCCCTTGCCTACCGCGGCCAGATGGCTGAAGGCCGGACCGTGACAGCTTTCGCAATGCACTCCGCCTGCCCTACCAGCGCCCAGCGTATTCGGTTCGCCGTGACAGGTGAGGCATCTCTGCTCAAAAGTCGGGCTGAGCAGGTTGCCGACAGCATCTTCGTAGGTGCTTGGCTTTTCCGGCGAGAATCCGGGCGAGAGCAGGAGCGCATGTTGCGCCGTGCTGTAAGCATAACGGCCCTCCAACAGCGCGGGTCGATCCAGGCGCATACCGTCTACTTCTTCGAGCCGCAGCAGAAAGCTCAGTCCGTGCCGGCGGCCGCCAATGATCGTTTGCACCGGAAGAAGGATTTTATTGCCATCGGGTAGAGTTACCCGGTATTCGAAATGGTTGTTAGCGCGGCGTACTTCAGAGACGCGTCCCGGGCTGTTTTCTTCCGCTTTAGAGGCTTCGAAGTTCGCAGGCAAGGCAGAGCTGACGCTGCCGTGCCAGGTAGTTGCCATGGCGGTCTTTTGCTGTGTCGCGGCTATCGCCTTATGACAACCGGCGCAGACATCTGCTCCGGCATAGTGCGCGGCGGCAGTGTCAGACTGGGCCAAAGCCAGCGAAGAACAGAAAGACAGAGACAGCAAAAACAGCGTTGGCCGGGAGCGCAAAGCACATTATGGCGTACTCGAGCGAGGATCCGTTGCGCTCAAAAGCGCAGCGTTTTGGCGACGGCTATTTGCGGATTGTGAACGTCCCAGAACGTCCGTTTCACGCCGGAGTCGAACGATCCGGCAGCAATCAAATGTGGAACGCTGGTTCCCGGATTACGCATTCCCTCCGGACCGGCGCGGGCGATCTCGCCATCGAGCTCAATGCTTTCAATGGCATTCCAACGGAATTTGCAACGATCCCTTCAATGCGAGGGCCTTGTGCAAAGGTGAAAGCTCGAGCCGCAGAAGGCCGTGTTCGATGTGCGCTGTTACCATTTACACCCTCTCGGCATTCTTGCAATTAAGCGTCCATGGCGTCGCGTGACGGGTCTGAGAATTAGGGCATCGGGAGAGAAATGTTTTGGAGCCGTTGGTGTCCAGAAGGGAGGAGAGAAAACAGTTCATGAGCAGCGATGTTGTATCTGTACTTAACGGATTGATCGAGACGGCAAAAGATGGCGAAGAGGGGTTCAAGACGGCTGCAGAAAAAGTGAAGCAATCAGACCTGAAGGCGTTGTTTTCAAAATACGCGACGCAAAGGGCGGCGTTCGCGAGAGAATTACAGACGGCTGTGGCCCGCCTTGGGGAAAAACCGGCTGAACATGGACACGTGGCCGGAAGCTTGCATCGCGGCTGGATCAATCTCAAGGAAGCTCTTTCGAAGAATGAGGATAAGGCGATCATTTTCGAAGCGGAAGCCGGCGAAGATGCTGCCAAAAAGGCATATTCGGAAGCATTAGAGAAGCCGCTGCCCGCCGAGATTAAAGCGCTGATCGAAAAGCAGCAAGTCGGCGTGCTGGAGGCTCACAACACAATCAGCAACTTGAAGCACAGTCTGCAACAGAGTGCGGCTGTTTGAGATAAGGCGGTTTTGAAGTAGCGCGCAAAACGGGCACGGTCTCAGTCGTGCCGCCCGAAGAGCAAGTAGGTTGTCTCCCGGTTGGCGGCACGATCCGCAGCCTTTGCGCTCGTGTCCCTCGACAGCTCAGGTCGATTGAGAGGAGACGAGCGCTTCGCTTTCCAGGAAATTTTTTCACTCTTCTACATCTTGAGCAGGTTTTGAGTTGACAACGCGAACCACCTCGCCTTCCACTAGCGAGTCGGGAGGGTTGGCGATGA
Organism: Terriglobia bacterium; assembly: GCA_963738555.1. Taxonomy (GTDB): domain Bacteria; phylum Acidobacteriota; class Terriglobia; order Bryobacterales; family Bryobacteraceae; genus Bog-105. Next base: position 42,531 of record CAVTXN010000018.1, on the reverse strand, counting down.
TCGAAGCGTTGTCCTGTAGACCGGCGATTACCTCGACAGTGTTTCCGAAATCGCGGCCGAGTGTGACCGGCAGAAGATGAACCCGGTTGCCGGCGCCGAGTACGGGAACACGCAGGCCTTTTGAACGGAAGATCAGCGAGGTGGACGGGATGATCAAGGTCGAATTTGTCGATTTTATTTTGAAGTGAATTTGTGTGTAGGCGCCCGGAAAGAGTAAGCCGGTCGAGTTGACGACGTCGACTTCAACCAATAAAGTGCGCGTAGCCGGATCGATTGCGCGTGCTGTGCGAACCAGGGTTCCCGCAAAGCGCCGGCCGGGGAGCTCAGGCAAGGTGAGTTCGGCTTGAATGCCAGGAACGGTCGAGTGCGAATAGACCTGAGGGACCGGTACAAAGACGCGAAGCTTGTCGATAGCAGCAACATGGAAGAGCTCGCGTTGCGGGCCGCCTGACGAGCCGGAGTCGATGAGCTGACCGATGTCGGTGTTGCGCGCAGTAATCACGCCATTGAAGGGCGCGTAGATTTTCTCGAAATCGACGAGCTGTTGAAGGCGCTGCACGTTCGCCTGAGCGGCCTTTACAGTTGCGTTTCGGGCTGCGGAATTCTGGACGGCGTTGTCGACGTCCTGCTTGGCGACAGAATCGGTTTTGAAGAGGTCAACATAGCGCGCCGCAGTGATTTGGGCTAGTTGCAGATTGGCTTGAGCAGTACGCAGGTCCTCTTTCGCTTGCTCGAGCTGGCGGTCAACTTCCGGGCTTTCGATATCCGCTAATAGCTGACCTTTCCTGACGTGCGCGCCGATGTCGAAATACCAGTGGCGAAGATAGCCGTTCGTTCTCGCATAGATGGGCGCATCGATGAAAGCCTGAATATTGGCGGGCAGGACCACTTCCTCAGCGGGCGCAGCGAGGGTGGGATGAAGGACGGTGACGGCGGGCTCGGCTTCGCGCTGGGTTTCATTCTGGAGAGCCTGTCTCTCCCGTAGCCTGGGAATGATACCCATTGCAACCACAGCCCCGACCACGAGTAATACGACCACCAATCCGAAGATCCATCGCAGGCGCGACATAGACGGAGTCACGAACGTTTCCGCCTGTCATGCAGGAGACTGAAGAACACGGGAACGAAGAAGAGAGTTGCCATGGTTGCGAACAGGAGCCCACCAATAACTGCGCGGCCAAGCGGCGCGTTCTGCTCGCTTCCTTCACCAAGCCCCAGGGCCATCGGCAACATGCCGATGATCATGGCGAGAGCAGTCATCAGCACGGGGCGAAAGCGCGTGAACCCGGCGAGGACAGCAGCCTCGGCGGCGGTATCGGTATCCGGTAATTGCTCTTTGGCAAAACTGACGACCAGGATACTATTTGCCGTCGCTACGCCCATGCACATAATGGACCCAGTCAATGCCGGGACACTGACAGTCGTACGAGTGACGAAAAGGAACCAAACGATTCCGGCCAGGGCAGCAGGAAGCGCAGAGATGATGACGAATGGATCAAGCCATGATTGAAAGTTGATCACGATCAGCATGTAGACGAGCACAATCGAGAAGCCTAGACCTGCGACGAGGCCGGCGAAAGAAGAGCGCATCGTTTCGGTCTGGCCGCGCACGATTACCTGAGAGCCGCGAACCAGCCCTTTACGGTTGTTCGCAACTACTCGATCGATCGCTCGTGAAACACTGCCGAGATCGGTATCCTGCACCGCGCCATAAATATCGATGACAGGAGCGATGTTGTAGTGGGACACGCTGGTGAGTCCCGAACCGCGTTCGAGCGTAGCGAGGCTGGCAAGAATCTGCGGAGCGCTGCTGCTGCCAGTGATTGGAATATTACGTAAATCCTGGAGAGAATCCATCTCGTACTGAGGGGATTCAGCCGCGATGTTATAACTGACGCCGTTGCGGGGGTTGAGCCAGAAAGTGGGGGAAGTCTGGAAGCTGCCGCTAAGTGAAACCAGTATGTTGTTGGCGATATCCCGAGCGTTGTATCCTGCTTCCTGAGCTTTTGTCCGATCGAGATTGACGAACAGCTCCGGCTGATCGAAGAGCTGCTGGATGCGCAGATCAGTCGTGCCCGGTATCATCTTAATCTGCTGTAGCAGGCGATCGGCGAATTGGCGATTAGCCTCGAGGTTTCTACCCACAATCTGCACATCAATCGGGGCAGGAAGACCGAAATTGAGGATTTGACTGACCAGATCGGCAGGCAGGAAATAGAACGTCACTCCGGGAAATTCGACAGGCAGTTTACGACGGAGCGCAGTCACGTACTCATCGGTGGGCCGATGTTTTTCGGATAGTGACACGAGGATATCCGCATCGGCCGGCCCGACGGTTCCGTTATTGCTGTACGAAGTGTTTGTACCGCTGTAAGGGACGCCGATGTTATCGAGGATGTTCACCAGCTCGCGAGGGGGTACGACCTCGCGAATCCGGCTTTCCACCAGGTCGCACAATTTGGCGGTTTCTTCGATGCGGGTGCCGGTGAACGCGCGCACGTGCAGACGGAATTGGCCGCTATCGGAGGCTGGGAAAAAGTCCTGGCCGAGCCAGGGTACCAGGGCAAAAGAGGCAACGCAGGCAATAAAGAAACAAACGGTGAAGAGACGGCGGTGATGGATGCAGCGCTCAAGCTGGCGGCGATAGAACCCGCGCAGCTTCTCGAACCCGTTCTCAAAGAGCAGTTGCGCGCGCACGAAAGGGTTGCGCTTGTCAGCGTGCGCCACAGCCTCGTGATGCGAATGTCCTCTGAGAAGGTACTTGGCGAGGGTAGGAACAATTGTGCGCGACAGCAGATACGACGCGAGCATGGCAAACGAAACCGCTTCGGCGAGCGGTACAAAAAGATAACGTGCTACTCCGGTGAGGAAGAACATCGGAACGAAGACAATGCAGATGCTGAGCGTGGAGACGAAAGCGGGAACGGCGATCTGGGCGGCGCCGTCGAGAATGGCCTGCTCGATCTCCTTGCCCATTTCGAAATTGCGATTGATGTTTTCGATTTCAACGGTGGCATCATCCACCAGGATGCCGACCGCAAGGGCAAAACCGCCGAGCGTCATGATGTTGATAGTCTCGCCGAGAGCACTGAGCGCGAAGAGGGAGCAGAGGATGGATAGCGGGATCGATATGGCGATGATTACTGTGCTGCGCCAACTGCCGAGGAAGACCAGGATCATGATGGCTGTCAAGCAGGCCGCGATGACAGCTTCCCGGATAACCGCACTGATTGAAGCACGCACAAAGATCGACTGATCGGCAATGGGGGTGATGCGAAGTTCGGGAGGAAGCGTGGCGGCTACCTGCGGCAACATCTTGCGAATGCTCGCAATGATGTCGAGAGTTGATACATCACCCGATTTCAGGACCGTCATGAGCGAACCACGCTGGCCATCGGAGCGGACGATGTTCGTCTGAGGCGGGTAGCCATCGCGCACATGGGCCACGTCGCGAACGTAGATCGTAGTGGCGTTCGCGCTTTTGATCGGAAGATTATTGAGCTCCGAGACGCTTTCGGGGCTGCCCTTGATTTCGACAATGTACTCGAGCATCCCGATTTTCGAAGTTCCGCCGGGTAGGATCAGATTCTGATTGCCAATGGCATTAACCACATCGGCCGGTCCCAGGCCTTTCGACTGCAGCGCCTGGGTGTTGAGATCGACCATGACTTCCCGCTGTTTGCCGCCGTATGAATAAGGAATGGCGGTGCCCGGAATAGTAACTAGCTGGGTACGGATAAAGTTCTGGCCGAGATCGTTCAACTGCTGCTCGCTAAGTCCGTGCCCCGAGAGCGCGAGCTGAATGATAGGAACCGTGGACGCGTTATAGCTGATGATGAGCGGCGGCGTAGTGCCTACTGGAAGCTGTTTCAGCTGAGTCTGCGAGATCGCAGTGACTTGAGCAATTCCCGCATAGAGATTGGCGTGCGGCTGAAAGAAAATCTTGACGACCGCGATGCCGTTCATCGACTGAGACTCGATGTGTTCGATGTTGTTGACGGTAGTCGTGAGGGCGCGCTCGGTGATGTAAACGATGCGATCCGACATATCTTCGGCGGATAGCCCGGCATACTGCCAGACCACACTTACGACAGGTATGTCGATATTCGGGAAAATATCCGTCGGCGTCCGGGAGATCACCACCGGCGCGAGGATGAAAAGCATCAAAGATAAAACAACAAAAGTGTAAGGTCGCCGCAGCGCAAGGCGGACGATCCACATAAAAACTCCTAGGGCTTAAGTACGTGTCAAACTATGTGCCAAAGCGCCAACATCGAATTCAGGTTAAGCTTGTGGGGGCTGTCGATCCAAATGGCGGTCTTTCTGTATTCTAATTATGGTCTACGGATCCGAATGCGTACAATTTTCAAGCTTTAGCGGGGATATTGCGCGGCCGCAACTTTCCGGGTCTCGCCTTTCGTATCCACGTGGTGATAGAAGCGACGCTCCCGGCAAGACAAACTGCGGTGAAGAAGTACATGAAATATCTGAAGCCGGCGGAATTGATGAGATGGATGATCGCCCGGCCGAATTTGATGGCAAGCGCTCCCAAAATCAAAAAGCGGATGCCGCGGCTCAGCGCAATGAGGATCAAGAGTCGCTTGCGGGGATAGCCGAGAGCACTGTTGACGGCGACTACCATCGTGAAGGGAAAGGGCGGCGGCGCCAGTGACGCGGTGACCAGCGCCTTGCCACCGTACTTACTTATTTTGCTTTTCAGCAGATCGAAGCGGCGCTGGCCGGCAACTCTCGAAACTCCCTCCTCGCCAATTCTGCGGGCGATCAGATCCAGGAAAAACACGCCCAGGGTGGAACCGCCAACCGCCGAGAGGACGTAGGCGAGGTACAGATCGTGACGCCGCGCGGTAAGGGCGATTATCAGGAGATCGTTGCCGAAGGGTAGAAACAGAAACGATGAATCGAAGATTCCCATCACGAACGGACCGAAATATCCCAAGTGGATTAAGAAGCGGAGCAGGTGATGGAAAAAACCCTTCATTGAATTCTGTTCAATCGCTTGAGCTCTCCAGGTGAAGATGAGATGCCAATGCCGGCTAGCGCGTTGCTTGTGATAACGTTTCTTTTTAACAAATCGAGCGGAGGTTAAATGAGACGGATTCGTCCCATGTCAATAGCGGCACTGGGGATCATTTGCGCAAGTACAATCGGAACACTCAGTTATTTAAAGGGACAGACATGGGCGGAAAAGAAACCATCTACAATCCCGGCTCACGTTCTGGTGATTTCGGAGACCAAGGGATTTGAGCATGATTCGATCCCGGATGCCATGGGAACCATCTGGCGGATGGGTCATGATACGAAGCTTTGGGACGCGACACTGCGCACTGACACCGAACTCATCACAAAGAAGCACGTTAACGACCGCAACAGAAAGGACCTGAATTATTTCGACGCATTGATCTTCGCGAGCACCACGGGCGAACTGGATTTAACGGACGATCAGAAGACCGACATGATGTCCTTCATAAAGGACGATGGGAAAGGATTCGTTGGGGTCCATGCCGCACTCGATACAAACTACAAATGGCCTGAGTATGGCGAGATGATCGGCGGATGGTTCGATCAGCATCCATGGATGACGTTCAATGCTCCGATTGTGGTCGAAGACCCATCGTTCCCGGCAGTGCGGCACTTTCCGCACGAGTTTGTGAAACGTGACGAAATCTATCAGCCGAAGGACTGGTCGCGCGACAAGGTGAATGTGCTGCTAAGCCTGGATGCTTCAAAGCTGGACTACAGCAATAATCCGCGCATTCACAGGCAGGACCACGATTTCGCGGTGGCATGGTCAAAAATGTACGGCAAGGGCCGGGTCTTTTATTCGACACTCGGGCACACCGAAGAGGCTTGGGACGATCCCGACATCCAAAAGATGTACTTTGAAGCGATCAAATGGGTGCTCGGGATGACGGAGGGCAGCACTACTTCGCACGCCAAGCCGGGCGCGTAGACCGGCCTCGTGTAGGTACACCGTTCACTTCGTATGAACGTCGATCGTACTAGCAGCCGCGTTTTGGAAGGTGTGAATAAAATCATCGGTACGAAACGCGTTAATATAACTCTTACATCTCAAGCTTCTATGCGACTCCTATCCTTCACCTTGTTGATTGCCTCCCTGCCCTGCGCGCTCTTTGCTCAGGCCTCCGGCTCCTCCACGCTCAAGGTCGGCGATGCTGCGCCCGATTTCACTCTGCCCTCAACAACCGGCGGCAAATTCCATCTGGCTGACTACATCGGTAAGAGCACCGTCGTCCTGGCTTTCTTCCCGGCAGCCTTCACCGGTGGTTGAACCGCCGAAATGAAAGCATTCCAGGCTGGAATGCAAAAGTTTCAGGATTCCGGCGCGAAGGTGTTCGCTATCAGCACGGATAATTCCCCATCCCAGAAAGCGTTCGCCTCGAGCCTCGATCTTTCCTTCCCTCTGCTTAGTGATTTTCTCGATCGCAAAGTTTCCCAGGAGTATGGCGTCTATGTTCCTCAGGCGGGCGTTGCGAATCGGGTTACCTTTGTCATTGACAAGGAGGGTAAGATCAACTTCATTGAATTCGGAGGGGATGCGCTCAAGATTCTGGGAGCGGGAGATGCCTGCAGCCGGCTCGCACACAAGAAACTTGCCGGCAAATAATCATCTTTCTGTGCCCGTCTTGACCAGGGGCTTGGGCCTGTTCGCTCTCGTCTTGTTCTTTGCCTGTTTTCTAACCGCTGCCGGCGACGGCTGGATCAGCATGTTCGACGGAAAGACGCTCACTAACTGGAAAGCCAACGAGCACCCTGAATCATGGAGTGTAAGAGACGGGAGCATCGTCGGAGATGGCGAGGAGAGTCATCTGTTCTGGATGCTCCGCAAATGCGCCAACTGCGAGTTCAAAGCCGACGTGAAGATCAGTGACGGCGGGAACTCCGGCATGTATTTCCGTACTGCCTTCGGGCCGGGCTTTCCCGACGGTTATGAAGCCCAGGTGAACAGCACGCACAGCGATCCCGTACGGACTGGGAGCCTTTACGGTTTCGTCAAAATCTACGACATGCTTGTCCCACCGAACACCTGGTTCAATCAACACATTATTGCCAACGGCAATCACATCATCATCGAGGTTAACGGTAAGAAAGTCGTCGATTACATCGATACCAAGAACACTCATAGCGACGGCTATCTCGCGCTTCAGCAGCACAATAAAGGAAGCGTGGTCGAGTTCAAGAATTTAATGATGAAGCCGCTACCTTGAGCATTAGCCGACCCTCGGCGAGGTTTCCGGTCGGGTGAGTTTCAGGGAAGAACCCGGAGCGCAACCAGCGTCATGTCGTCGTGCTGCGGAGCGCCGGCCGCGAACGTCTCCGCGGCCGCGAGGATTCGGGTCATCACTTCAAGAGCCGGCAAACCGTAGCAGGTTTTTGCGAGCTCGATCAATCTCTCCTCGCCCCATTCCTGGTCGCGGCCGTTCATGGACTCTGATATTCCGTCAGTGAAAAGGATCACCAGGTCTCCAGCTGCAAGTGGAAAAGCTTCTTGCTCATAGGACTGCGGCAGGAGCCCGATGACAGTGCCTCCGGTCTCAAGGCGCAAGACCTGGAAGCCGGCAGCAGATTTGCGCAGTACCAGAGGCGGATTGTGACCCGCGTTCACATAGCAGAGCTGGCGGCTCTGAGGATCGTATTCAGCGTAGAAAAGCGTCGCGTAGCGATTTGCAGAGGACGCCTGGTACATCAGGCTGTTGACTCGCTGCCATCAGCTGCGCCAGGTCGTGGCCTACCGAAGCCTGGCTGCGTAAGGAAGCTTCAAGGCTTGCCATCATGAGCGCCGCGCCGATGCCCTTGCCGGATACATCCCCGATCGCGATCCCGAGCCTGCCATCGGGCAGCTCCAGAAAATCGTAGTAGTCGCCTCCTACCTCACGCGCCGGCCGGCAGCGCCCGCAGTAATCGAGGCTGGGCACGGAAGGAAGGCGCTGGGGGAAAAAATGCTCCTGCACTTCCTGTGCTATCTCCATCTCGCGAATCAATCGCTCGCGCTGCGCTATTTCGCGACCCATAGCCGCGGTTAAGCGGGCAACTTCCAACGCCAGAGCCGTTTGCTCCGCCGACCTCGAATCAAGACCGTCGAGAGCCCGAGCGATAGCGCGATGCGTGAACTCGTCCGTCTCAATTTCCTGCCATGCAATGAGGTGAGGCGCCAGACGCTCTCTGTCTCGATGATTCCTTAACGCAGTTGCGACAACCTGCCGCAGACGGCCATCAGCCGGAGACGAGATGCTTCCAAGAAATTGATCGAGCGCAGGCCCGCCGGAATCGAGAAGCTGCAGAAATATACGGCGCGTTTCACGCGGGTCCTCAACCACCAGGTGGCGGAGCCTCTCGTAGAGAATCTCAGGCGCTTGCATAGCGTTTCGACCGCAGTTCGAACGCCTCTCTGCCGCCCTCCAACAAGTCAATAATCTGTTCCCGGCATTGATCAACTGTTCCGGACTTCTCAACTGCTCCAATCCGTCCGTCCGAGTTCATTACCAGCACAAGGTCCGCTTCCGCCAACACCGGGATATTCGCGTTGTGCGTTATGAAGATCATTTGCCGCCGTCTTTTTAACCGCTGCACCGCATTCACAACCGTCTCAAAAATAAAATGGTTATCGAGGTTGTCCTCCGGCTGATCGATAATCAGCGGGCTATCTCTTCTCGCTAAAAGTATCGGCAGGAGAGCCGTACATTTCTGACCACGAGAAAGATCGGACGCGTCCTTGAAATTGGCCTTTCCTGACGATGAGACGTTTAACTCAATTCCAATTCGATCTTCGATTGCAATGACCTCGAGAGCGAGCGGATCGACGTTCTCGCGTAACGAATCGAGTATCTTGCGCGACCGCTCGCTTCCGAAGCTGGTGAGCTCCTCGAAGGAATCACAATCGTTGGTTTGGATGAGTTGTGCGAGTTGTTCGGGTCTGAGCTGCATTACGGTCGCGATAATCTCGTCGTGATTCCGGACCCTTGCACCGCGTATCCCATCGACCAGCATTTGCTGGTATGCCAGATGATCGGCGTTTCGCAGGATGCGAATGCGTACACGCTCACCGGCTTCACGCTGGAGCTCAGAAGCGACCTCTTCGCGCATCGCCGAAATTTGGTCCCGCATTAAAATATGGTTGCTTTTGAGAGATTTCCGGTTCTCGAGCAGCTCTTTCAGCTCGGCATTGAGTTGTAGCCGCTGTTCTTCCAGGGACTGCAATCGGGCGACTTGCTGCTCGAGCGTTGCACGCACTCGAGCTTGCTCGCTAGCCGCTTGATTGAGAGCTGCCAATCTTGCGAGCTCACCGGCATGGCCCGTGTGAGCCTCGGCGATACGTTGGCGAGCCTCGGCGATGGCACTCAAAGCCTTTTGGATCTGATCAGTAATTGCCGATGCGTGCTTTTCCACGGTGCCCAAAGAAGCCGCCAGCAGATCGTCATAGCGGCGCAGAACGTCGACATTTGCAGAATGCTCTTCTACAAGGCGGGCCTTGAATGCGACTTGCGCCTGTCTTCGTAATTGGTCCACCGCTTGGTCCAGCGTTCTGAGATCTCGATCGGCCGTATCCAGCTTGGTGTTCTCACGTTGATTGAGCTGCTGCTGGCGAGAAAGCCGGACGAAATCGGCGGACGGTTCTCGATCTGACGGCGCAAGGGCGTTGAGCCGCGCACGAGTATCACCAAGTTCCTCGATCTGCTCCGTCAGATCTTGAATTGTTCGTTGCGTCGTCCTGATCCGATCGGCGTTGGTGTCCAGCGCGCGAGAGCTCTCAGCAAGCGATAGATGGATGTTGCGCATTTGCTCGCTACGCAATTCGTCCAGAAGATTTCGACGTTTCTGGCCGAGAACTTCATCCGCTATTCCCTCAATTTCGGGGCTGCTGTAGGCGTCGAGCGGTAGAAATGTGCCGCGATCCAGATCAACCGCATTGATCGTCCTTCCGTCCGAGGTCAAAAGGACCGGTTGCTGCTTCAGTCCGCGCTTGATTGTGTAGCGATTCGAGCCTTCGGCAAGGGCCGTGACAGTGACTAGCGCGCCGCCCGCGAGATTCGCCTGAATGAGATCAGCACATTGCTTGGGGGCGGCTGAGATGCCGCGAACGGCGAACCTTAATGCTTCAGCAAGCGTGGATTTTCCACTCCCTCGTGGTCCGATGATGCACGTTAGACCCCGGGGAATTTTGACGCTTAAGCCGGGCAGAAATCCGCCGCTAATCTCGATGTTTTCAACGAGCCACATACGTTCAGTTTCTACCGCGCATAAAACTTCGCCGGCATAGGTACCGCTAAGGAGAGCTCCTCCGAGTGCCGCCTTCGAATCGGAACCGGCGACTTTTCGCTACTTTACACCCTTTGTGCCCTCTCTCGATCTTGACCGATCAATCAAACAGTAGACTGAGGAGGCGCTTAACCTAGTAGGTCGCCAGGCACCGCTGTGAGTTTGCGCAGTTGCAACGACCCCGCAGTTTCGCTGCCCGAGGGCAGTAAATATCCAGCAAGCCGGTTGTGCCGTGACTCGGCAATCAGCGAACAGCGACAATGGATGTATGCCAATTAGCCGCCGTAATTTTCTGCAGAGCACCGGCGCGGTATCTACACTAGCCGTCGCGCAAGCCGCAGCCGCGGAGAGCGCTTCGAAGCCGGTTTCGCCGAACGACCGGGTGCAAGTAGGCTGCATCGGATTCGGCATCATGGGCCAAGGCGATGTCAAAACGGAAGCTGCTCTACCCGGAGTCCAGATCGTGGCCGTATCCGATGTTTACGACGGCCGGCGTACTCTTGCGCAGGAACGCTACGGCAAACAGGTCTTCACGACTCGCGATTACCGTGAGCTGCTGAACCGTCGTGACGTCGATGCAGTCATTGTCGCTACGCCCGATCACTGGCACGGGCGCATCGCCACCGACGCCCTGAATGCGGGCAAAGACGTCTATTGCCAGAAGCCCATGGTGCGCGAAGTTGAGGCGGGCCACATGGTCATCGAGGCGCAAAAGAAGTCCGGCCGGATCTTGCAGGTAGGCAGCCAGCGCGTGAGTTCTATCATGTACGCCAAAGCGAAGGATCTGATCCATAGCGGAGCTATCGGTCAGGTTCACTTGATCGAGGCCTATATTAACCGCAACTCGTCTCTAGGCGCCTGGCAATACACTATTCCGCCTGATGCCTCGCCCGAAACCATCGATTGGGATCAGTTTCTTGGCAGCGCTCCGAAGCGCCCCTTCGAGCCGATTCGCTTGTTCCGCTGGAGAAATTACCGCGACTACGGCACCGGCATACCGGGTGACCTGTTTGTTCATCTCTTCACCGGCATCCATTTCGTGATGAATAGTCTCGGCCCGCAACGCATCCTGGCGAGCGGTGGGACTTATTACTGGAAAGACGGACGCGATGTTCCTGATCTGATGGTGGGGCTTTACGATTATCCCGAAACCGACGCTCATCCAGGCTTCCAGATCAGCTTCAACGTGAACTTCGAAGCGGGCAGCGGCGAAGGCGCCGATTCGCAGGCCTTTCGCTTCATCGGAACCGAGGGTGTGCTCAATCTCTCGGTCGGCAACGCGCTTTCTATTTCGAAGCGGCCTCGCGAGCGCGATCCAGGCACAACCGCCGACACGTTCTCTAAAGCGATCGCCGAGAGAGTGCTGGAGGAACATCGCCGGCAATATCCGGTGCTCCCGGAGACTGCGGAGAATCTCGAGACGTACACGGAAGAAAGCTTTCCGTTACCGCACGGCTACTCCGAGCAGGTAGCGCATCATCAGACTTTCTTGAATGCAGTGCGCACCCGCACGCCGGTTGTCGAAGATCCGATGTTCGGTCTTCGGGCCGCTGGTCCGGCACTCATGTCGAATATTTCTTATTTCGAGCGCCGAGAGGTGATCTGGGATCCGGTAGCCATGCGCATGGTGACTTAAGGCTCGCGTTTGCGCGGGAGCCGGAATCCGAAGAGAATTTCTCCCATCGGAAGCTGATAAATGCGATAGCTACTCCAATGCGAGGGCCCACTCTCCAACAACATTGCGCGGCTCGTTCTCAGAAAAGAGCTTCAGTTCAGCCCTCGAAATACGGCTATTCGTACCGCAGCGCGACAATCGGATCTACGCGAACGGCCCGGCGCGCGGGAATAGCGCAGCCAGCGACGCCCGCGAGGAGAAGTACCAATACTGCGGCGAACAAAGTGATGGGATCACCCGGCGATACTCCGATGAGTGCCATCCGAAGAACATGGCTGACAGCAATAGCGGCTGGTAATCCAAGCGCCATCCCAAGTGCCAGCGGGCGCATACCCTGCGAGTACACGAGCCGAAGGATGTCACGGCGCGTCCCGCCAATCGCCATGCGCACTCCGATTTCTTGTATGCGCTGACTAATCGAATGCGAGATCACAGCATACAATCCGACCGCAGCCAACACCAGTGCGACAGCCGCAAAAACCGAAAACATTCCTCCTAAAAGAGTCGCGGAGAGGCGATCCGTCTCCAAACGATTCTCAAGAGTGCGGACGTCGTAAACGGCCAGGTTTGGATCGATGTCGTGCACTGCCCTGCGCAGGGGCCGGGCCACCGCATTCGGCAAAACGCGAGTCTTCGATACGATAAACATCTCGCGCTGGGGCTCTTGCGCGTAGGGTAGGTAGATGAGCGGATCGTGCTTGAGAGGGTTCCGGAAATTCTGCAGAATATCCGGCGCGATACCGATCACCGTCAGCCACGGCTGAGACCCGTCCTTGACTAAGCGAACATGCTTGCCGAGGGCGTTTTCACCTGGCCAAAATTTCCTGGCGAAGGTCTCGTTCACCATCACCACCGGTACGCCTGCGATTCCGTCCGACTCGGTGAAGGTGCGACCGAGCCGGGGTTTCACTTGCATTACACGGAAATAGCCGGGAGAGACGATTATGCCGCCGATTTGGGGCGATCTGCCGGGTTCCGGTGGCGCGCCTTCGAGCTCGTAAGTGAGCGATAATGCGCCGCCAAATGGCAGGTTTGAGGTGCTACCAGAAGCGTCGATGCCCGGCAGCGAATCAAGCCTGCTTTTCAAAGCAATGTGAAAGGCGGTCTGATCGGAAGCCAACGGATACTTGGCTTCGGAAAGGTTCACGCGCATCGTCAAAACATTCGCAGTGTTTACGCCAATCGGCGCGGCGTAAAGGTTTACTGTGCTCCGAATCATCAGCCCCGCTCCGGCCAGCAGCACGATGCATAGTGCCATCTCGAACACAACAAGGAGATTCGCGATGGAGAGAGCGCGCCGGGCACTCGTGACCCCCTGACCGCCATCTTTCATTGCGGTGTGGACGTCGATTCGGGCTAGCCGGAGCGCAGGCGCGAGCCCGAACAGAATTCCGGTTGCGAGAGAGATCGCGGCAAGATAGACAAACGCAGTTCGATCGAGTGACAGATGGAGCCAGACGGGTTTTACGCCATCTGTTCCCGCGTCAAACCAACGCAGACCGCCCAGCGCTACGAGCCAACCGAGGAGCCCTCCGGCGAAGGAAAGCAAAGTACTCTCAACAAGAAGCTGCCTTATAATGCGAGCCCGGCCTGCACCGATCGCCACGCGGATCGAGACTTCGCGCATACGTCCCGTACCCCGCGCCAGCAACATGTTTGCTACATCGGCGCAAGCAATTAACAAAACAAATCCGACGGCAGCCCACAATGCAGCGAAGAGCGGCCGCATATTGTAGGCGCCGGTAACCACAGCGAACGGTTGCACATCGGCCGTAAGATCCCCGTTAGTTACTGGATATTGAGCAGCGAGTCGGCGCGCCAGAGTATTGAACTCCCGCCTGACAGTAGCCATACTGACGCCGTTCGCCATTCGGCCAAATAGAGTCACGCTGCGGTTATCGTGCCGTTCCAGTTGCGCGTTTGGAACTAACGGGATCCACAAATCGGTTTCCTCTGGGAAACGTTTGCCCGGAGGCATGACACCAATCACGGTTGTCGGGACGTCATTCACTCGAATCGTTTTACGCAGAATCTTCGGATCTTTGCCGTACCGATCCTGCCAGACATGGTAGGTCAGCTCGACGACCGCGGGAGCTCCCGGGCGCTCGTCATCCGGCGTAAAGACACGGCCAAGCAACGGCTTCTGCTCCGAGACAAAGAATCCGTTGGCCGACATTTTCACACCCCAGGCGCGATCCGGCAGGCTTTGGCTGTCGCTGAGGTTTACTGAATTCATCTGGTACGCAGCCAAACCCGCTAGCGATTTGGTTTGCGTTCGAAGATCCCGGAAATCGGGATAGGAGACACCGAAGCCCTGCCTGTGCGATGCATCCGTGAGATCGATCAAGACAGTCCGGTCAACGTGTTCGAGGCCAAGATTCCACGCAAAGGCTCCGCTCGCGATTGTGAAGACCGCCGTATCGGCTCCGATGCCAAGCGCCAGCGCGGTCACAGCAACCAGAGTGAAGCCGGGCGTCTTGACGAGCATGCGAAAGGCAAAACGAATGTCCTGCCACCAGCTTTCGAGCTTTGAAAAACTCCACAGTTCGCGACAGACTTCTTTGAGCCCGGTAGAGTTGCCGATCCGGCGCTGGGCTTCCGCACGATCTCCTAGCTCATCCGTCTTCATCTCGAGATGAAAGCGCAGCTCGTCATCCAGATCGCGATCCAATTGCCGGCGGCGTCGAAGTGCCCGGAGCTTTTTGAACAATCTCCTCACGCGGTCTCCATCACGCGCGCGATACCCGCAGCCAGGCGTTTCCAATTACTCGCCTCCGTCTGCAGTTGTTTCCGCCCTTGCGTGGTCAGGCGATAATATTTAGCGCGCCGGTTATTGGCTGACTGGCCCCATTCGGAGTCGACCATACCATCCAGTTCGAGCCGGTGCAGCGCAGGATAGAGCGAGCCTTCTTCAACACGGAGAACGTCTTCGGAAACCTGCTGAATGGATTGGGCAATCCCGTAGCCGTGCATAGCGCCCCGGACGAGCGTTTTCAGGATCAGCATGTCGAGCGTGCCCTGGACCAGCTCGCCTTCCACCGGCTGTTTAGCGCTTCCCATAGATGCTTGATAGGATTATGCGCTCGCTCCGGAAAATTGTCAAGCGGCGATATTCTTCTTGCTCCAACCGATCCGCCGGAGGTCTCCGATCTAGTAAGATGCGGACCGGGAGTACACATGAACTCGCAACCGGACCGCTTCCAACTGACGCCAGCCCAAGCGGCTGCAAGGGACGCATTAAAGAGCGGTCTGGAAGTCGGGTCAATCCTGGCGGTCGGAGGTGACACAGGACGAGGCAAGAGTACAGTTCTCGCGAACCTCCATGGCGAGTTGGGAGGCACCATTCTCAGCATTTCGGACCTGCTGGAAGAAACGGCCGTAAGACATCCGCTCGCGCTTGAAGAAAGTGCATTTCACCTCATCCGAGAGGGGCTGAAGCGCAGCCGTCTCGTAATTGTTGACGGCTTCGAGATCCTTTACATGACGGCCTGCTGCCACGGTGCTTATCCCCGATTCAGGTGGCTGGATGGGGTGTGCCTGGCTCTCAGTAATTATGCTGCTGACTCCGACAAGAAATTGATCTTTTCTTATTCCGGAATGCTGCCCGCGCCTATTCACCACCGTGCTATCAAAGCCGACATCGCGCGATTTCGAGCGGACGATTATTCTGTGCTGGCCGCAAATTATCTGGGCGAGCGAAGCCAGACACTGGATTTCGCAAAGGTCTTTCGGTTTGCGCCGAAACTGAATGCATACCAACTGAAAGCAGCATGTGAATGGCTGCTCCGCTTCGAGCCGCAAATTGATACAGGGAAGTTGATTGACTATCTACGCCTGCAGCGCTTGACGAGCAACGTGGATCTGCAAGAGGTACAGCAAGTCACTCTGCGCGAACTCGTGGGCGTCGATGAGGTGATTCGCAGTCTCGAAACTTACATCGCGTTGCCTCTCGAAAACGATCGACTGACGAATGAACTGAGTCTTCGGCCCAAGCGAGGAGTGCTGCTTTACGGACCTCCCGGAACCGGGAAAACGACAGTGGGCAGAGCGCTCGCGCATCGTCTCAAGGGAAAATTCTTCCTGATTGATGGCACGTTCATTGCCGGTACGGGAGATTTTTATGCCCGAGTGCATCACGTCTTTGAGGCAGCCCGGGAGAACGCTCCTGCCGTTATTTTCATTGACGATGCCGACGCGATCTTCGAAGGCGGCCAGGAGCACGGCCTGTATCGTTACCTGCTAACCATGCTGGACGGGCTTGAGAGTGAGAGCTCGGGACGAGTTTGCGTGATGATGACCGCAATGGATATGGGCAATTTACCGCTTGCCCTCGTGCGCTCGGGTCGAGTCGAGTTATGGCTGGAGATGAAGCTGCCCGATGCAAACGCGCGCCACATAATTCTCGAGCAGCACCTGGAGAAGACCGCCGGCGTGTTCACAAATGGCGATCATGACACAGTGATAACAGCGGCCGAGGGCTTCACGGGAGCAGATCTGAAACATGTCGTGGAGGACGCGAAAGGGCTGCTTGCTTTTGATCGATCAGAGGGCGCACAGGAACTCGATGCCAATACCTATCTGCTGCGCGCAGTGGAAGCAGTCGCACTCAACAAAAAGCGGTATGCCGAAGCGGAAGCAGGGGCTCGCGCAAAAATCCAGCCCGCTCCGGACATTGCCGGCTTGTTTTCTCTGGGTGGGCACATGGTGGCTGGAAGCGTCGCGTTTAATCCGGACTGGTCGGAATCGGGATAAGCAGCATTCTTCCCACTCGCCAGTACAATAGAAGTTCGAATGCGGATCGCGCTGGCGCAGATCAATAATACAGTGGGAGATCTGGATGCCAACGCCGCAAGAATTCTCGACTTCGCCAGACGCGCAGAGCACGCGGGCGCTGAGCTGGTCGCGTTCCCCGAACTCGCTCTTACCGGTTATCCACCGCGCGATCTGGTCGAAAAACGCTCCTTTCTCGAACGCACGGCGACTGTCCTCGATGGCATTGCTCGCGACTCAGCCAATCTGGCTGCCACGCTGGTCATTGGTTACGTGGGGCACACTGAAAATCCGGCGATGCGCGCGCAAAACTGTGCCGCGGTCATCGAGGGAGGTCGCATCGTTTTTCGCCAGTCGAAGATGCTGCTACCGAATTACGACGTTTTCGACGAGGTCCGCTACTTCGAACCCGCCAGACAACAAAGCGTCTGCACCATTCGTGGAATGAGAGTTGCCTTGGTGATCTGTGAAGACGCCTGGAACGACAAGCAGTATTGGGAACGGCAACGCTATTCACGCGATCCGATCGAAGAGCAGGTAAGACAAGGCGCCGAGTTGATCCTCTCGATCAATGCGTCTCCGTGGAATATCGGAAAACGCCAGCTTCGCCAGGAAATTTTCCGCGCGCTCACGGAACGTTTCGGCTTGCCAGCTGTTTATGTACACATGGTCGGCGGCAATGACCAGCTCGTCTTTGACGGATCGAGTTTCGCCCTGACGTCGAGCGGAGAACTGGCAGCGCAAGCCAGATCCTTCGACGAAGATCTTGTTTTTTTTGACACGCAAACCGGAACGGGGGACGTTCGACCCACCGATTTCGACCCGGACGAAGCAGCCTATGACGCGCTGATCCTAGGCACGCGAGACTACATCCGGAAGTGCGGCTTCCGCAGCGTTCTGATCGGTTTGAGCGGCGGGATCGATTCGGCTTTGGTGGCTGCTATCGCCGTCGAGGCTGTCGGGAAAGAAAACGTGACCGGAATCGGAATGCCGGGCCCCTACTCCTCCAGCCACAGCCTCGAAGATGCGCGGGCACTCGCTAGGAATCTCGGTATCCGATTTGAAGTCGAATCGATAAAAGCCGGCTATGAAGCCATGCTCGCCACGCTCGAACCTCTTTTCAAAGGCTACAGCCCCGACACCACCGAAGAAAATCTGCAATCGCGCTTGCGCGGTATGGTGCTGATGGCGCTTTCGAACAAATTCGGCTCGCTGGTGCTAACCACAGGCAACAAGAGCGAGATTGCGGTTGGCTATTGCACTCTCTACGGCGACATGTGCGGCGGACTGGCCGTAATCAGCGATGTCCCGAAGACTATGGTCTATCGCTTAGCGCGTGTTGCCAATTGCCGCTATCAAAAACGTGGCTTGCCCGTTCCGATACCGGAAAATACCTTCACCAAAGCACCCTCGGCCGAGTTGCGTCCCGACCAAAAAGACACCGACAGCCTGCCGGAGTATCCGCTCCTCGATGCCATCCTCGAATACTACATTGAGGACTACAAATCTGTTCTCGAAATCACCGACGCGACTGGAGCGCCCGAGGATTTGGTACGAGATATTGTCCGAAAAGTGGACCGGAACGAATACAAACGGCAGCAGGCCGCTCCCGGCTTGAGAATCACGCCTAAAGCCTTCGGCGTGGGGCGGCGCTTTCCAATTGCACACCGGTTCATTGAATGAAATGCTCCGCCGTTTTAATCGCCGCCCTTTTGGGCGCAGTTCTTTGCGCTGAAGCACCCGCGCAACCCGGCCCGAACCAAAAACCCGGCCCGCTGCCTGACGGCGGCTATCTGTTGAATACGGGCTGGACTGTACGGCCCGTTGGAGAACAGGTTCCCCTCGATACACTTCCGATGAGTTCGGCAGCGTCGGTCGATGGCAAATATCTACTCGTATTGACAGCTGGCATTCATCCGCCCGCCGTCAGCGTCGTCGATATTGCCAGCAGGAAGGAGGTGAGCCGGACGCCGCTTCCCGACGCCTGGCTCGGGTTGGCCGGTGCGTCTTCGAACGGTCTGTTTTATGTCGGTGGGGGCAATAGCGGTAAAGTCTACGAGCTTTCGCTCTCTCCGGATGGCAAGCTGACGCGCACGCGCGAATTTGCCGTAACCACTTCGCAGGTTCCAGGCGCGCCATTTATCGGAGACGTGGCTTTGTCTCCGGATTCCCGAGTACTCTATGCCGCGGATCTCTTCGGCGACAGCATTGCCCAGATCAATTTGCAAAGCGGCAAGATGGTCGATCACTGGAAAACCGGGCGCCGCCCCTATAGGATTGTGGTTTCGCCGGACGGCGCGCATTTACTAATCAGCAGCTGGGCGGAAAACACGATTTACGAGCACGAGTCCGGAACCGGTATTCTAACCACAAAATTGAGAGTAGGAGTTCATCCCGGCGACATGCTATGGATCGACAAACCGTTTTCGCCTGAGCAGAACGGGGCCACTTACGCCGGACGGTTGTTTGTTGCGGCGTCGGGAAGCAACAGCATCTATTCCTTCGGCGTTACTCAGGACGGGCAGTTCGTCTCACTCGATCCCATTAATGTTTCGATGGCCCCGATGCAGCCTTTGGGCATGACACCTTCCGCGTTGGCGGCAGACGCGCAAGGCACGCGCCTTTATATCGCTTGCGCGGGTGCCAACGCCCTGGCGGTCGCCGATATCTCGCTTGCCCCCTCCGGTTTATTGGGCTTTGTCCCGACCGGCTGGTATCCGCTGGCAGTGCGCTCACTTTCGAATGCTCAGCTTGCCGTCGTGAACGCCAAAGGACCGGATCAGCAGGCTGACGCAGCTGCGGGGTCCGTCGAATTTCTGGCTCAACCGGGCGGCGATGATTTGGACGCGATGTCCAGGGCGGTTCTCGACAATTCTCCCTATCGGGACAGCCTCATTTACGGCCGGCTTGCCGACGCGGGCGAGGCAAACTTTTCAGGCACTGCCGGACACGCGTCGCCAATCCAGCACATAATTTACGTGATCAAAGGCAATCAAGGCTATGCGCGCTTTGCGCCGGAAGTCACGCCGAATCAGCACAAGCTTGCTCAGGGTTTTGTCGAGTACAACCACTTCTATAGCAACGCGAATGATTTGCCTGAAGGTCAGAACTGGGCCGTTGCGGCGATCGCGCCCGATTACACAGTGAAACTTTGGCCCAGCGTTGATGCGGGCCGCTGCAAAATCTCGAATTTCGAGGGCGGCGAGCTCGCGAATCTCCCTCCCGCAGGTTACTTGTGGAGCAATGCCTTGCAGGCGGGGCTCACTGTTCGAAATTATGGCGAGTGGGTGACGAACCTGCCGCGAGCGCAGGCAGCCGGACAGCGCCAGCTTCAAAAAGTGAACGATCCGTCACTGGGAGCAAATACCGATCTCAATTTCCGGGGCGGGGATCTCAGCTACAAGGACGCAGATCGAGCCGCCGAATTTGTTCGCGAATGGAAAGTATTCGATGCCAAAGGACAGGCGCCGCGGCTCAGCATCGTCCGGCTGAGTAACGATACGGCCGAGAAAAGGGCATCTCCTTCCCCTGCACTGATCCGCGATAACGATCAGGCGGTCGGTCTTCTGGTCGACGCCGTTTCGCATAGCAAGCTTTGGGGGTCGACGGCAATTTTCGTAGTCGAAGCCGCCTCGGACGGCACAGACGGATACCGCAGCGCGGCGTGGATAATCTCACCCTATACGCAGCATCGAGATGCGAATTCCGAGATGTTCAATCAGATGAGCATACTCAGAACGATCGAACTCATCCTGGGAATGCGCCCGATGACACACTTCGATGCTGCCGCGAAACCAATGTTCGCCAGTTTCAGCCAGCAAGCCGCCAGCGCTCTCTTTGACGCAGTGGTGCCAAAATCGTAACAGACCGCTGATTCTGAGCCGCGACCGTTAGGGAGCGGACGCGCATAGACAATGCCGCCGCGCTTATTCATCCTCTTGGTGCTCTCCTGTCGCACTACACGCACAAACCGACGGGACCGGCCGGTATCCCTGGCTCTCTCCAGGGTCGGGTAACGGATTCTCAAACCGGCAACGGCATCGCGGGCGCCAACCTCCATCTGTTTCCTGCCGGCGGTATCAATCAGGGAAGCATGCAGCCTTACAACACAAGCTCGCTCGACGACGGCAGTTTCCGGTTCGACTCCGTTTCGCCAGGGACTTACATTCTGTTCGCCAATCATCCTGAGTATGCCAATGCGGGAACGAATATTCAGAGGCTCTCGGTTGGTAGCGGCTCGCAATTGGTAGGTGCCGCCATTCAGCTGAACCCGCTTGGAACGATTAGCGGCAAAATTCTGGATCAGTCAGGTAAGCCGGCCGCAGGAGCAGACGTCGAGCTTTTCAGCGCCCACAATGTCCGCGGGCGAACTGAGCTCAGGCGAACGCAAAACGCTTCGGTAGCGAGCTCTGGTGCATATCTCTTCAAAAAAGTAGTTCCGGGGAAATACTACATCGCCGCGGATAGCGCAAGCCGCCAGGTTGGCCGAAACTCTACCGGTAAGGAATCCCCGGCTGATGTGTCGGAATCCGGAGTTCTCAGTACGATTCGCACCTTCTATCCCAAGGCGGCAACGGTGGAAGACGCTTCTGTGATTGACTTAGCTCCGGGCGCCAGTATGGCCGACGCCGATATCCATCTGCAACAGGCCGAGACATTCCGTATTCGAGGCAAGATCGCGAATCTCGTGCCTGGAGGATTACAAAACGGAGGGATGCTGGAGCTTGCGCCGCGTGATTCCGCTCCCAGTAGCGGCTTAGGTAGAAGACTACGTAGCGAGAGCGATGGATCTTTTTCCGTCGATGGCGTGCCTTCCGGAAGCTACACGCTTTGGTTGATCGGCAGCTACTCCCCGGGCGTTGCGTACAACCGGCGTTTCGGAAGACGGCGGGTGCTCGCGAAGCAGGACATAGATGTCAATGGAACCGATGTCAACGACATCGTGCTTTCTCTCATGCCGCCGGTTAACCTCTCAGGCTCGGTGGTCCTACTGAACCCTCCGGCGACTGTGAATGTCGCACAGTTGCGGGTCAATTTACAGCCTGACGCGCAGAACGCAATGGGCAGTTTTCAAAGTGTAACGGTTGACGCGAACGGAGCATTTTCCATCCAGGACCTCGAACCGGGCGAATATATGGTGCGCGTGGTGAACATCCCGACAGGCATGTATTTGCAATCGGTGATGCTCAATCGACAGGACGTGACGACGAGCGGCATCGATTTATCGCAGGGCGGGGGCGGCGAGCTTGATGTGACTTTGAAAGCCGGCGTGGCCGAAGTGGATGGAACTTTGACGGCAAGCGGCGACGGAGCGCCGGCATCCGGATTCGCTCTGCTGGTGCCGGAGGTTCTGGCCGCTGATGGTTCGGGTATCCTGACTGCGCGGATAGCACAGGGCGCAAAATTTGTCATATCCAACGTGCCGCCTGGCCACTATCTCGCCTTCGCCGTGCAGCAATGGACCAGTATTTGGCAGAACCCGGATTTCGTTCGGGAGATGCAGCGCGAGGGGACGACGGTTGAGGTTCAGGAGAACGCGCACGCGCAAGTGACCGTACCGCTCCTGACAACCGATCAGCTCGAGCAGACGGCAGCGCGGCTGGGCTTGAGCGTGCAATGAACGGAACTTCTCACCTATTTCTACCGTTCCTTTTTTATAGAGGGTAAAAATGTACTGCAGTTCGTGTGGAATCGAGATTTCAGACACTGCCCGTTACTGTTCGCAATGCGGCACGGCGACCGGCAGAAACGGGTTTACTTCTCCGACCGGTACACCTGCAAGAAAGCTGACCAGGCCCCGAGACGACCGGAAAATTGCCGGCGTCTGTGCAGGAATCGCCCGATATTTAGGGGTTGATGTCACTCTTGTCCGGGTGATGGCTGTGGTGCTCGCACTCTGGCCTCCGTCAATTGGCCTGATCCTTTACGTGGTCTGCTGGATTGTGATGCCGCAGGAACCGCTGATGCTGCCCGCGCCATCTTCCACAGTTGAGCCGGCTGCCTAAGCCGGGGTTTTTACCGTTCGGCCACTAGCACGATCTCGTAAGCAAACAAGCCGGGAAGCAAAACTGTCGCCCCCCGAAGAAGCGCATTCGCCAGCCGTAACAGCCGATTACTGGGAGATACCGGGATCAAGCGCTCCAGAGGAATCAGAGTGAAATGGGTGGCAGTCACCCGGAAACCGGATGCGGCGACGACCTCACGGATGGTCTTGCGCGTGTAGAAGCGTAGGTGAGACCAGTCGAGGATGCCCCGGTCCGCATACCGAAAGACGCCAAAGAGCATCATCAGGCGTACCGTCAGGTTGACTGAATTTGGTACGGAAAGTATTAGTTTTCCACGTCCGTCGAGCAGGCGTCTGCAATCCTCGAGCAGATGCTGCGGCTCGCGAAGGTGCTCCACGCGGTCGAGCAAGAGGATACGATCGAACTGATACCCTCTCAGACGCGACATCGCGCCTAATCCGGCTTCCAAGTCGGTCTGAACCACATCTTCGTACCCGGCATTTTGCCCAGCGCTCGATGAGCAGTCCACGCCGGTCACCGTGTTGCCGGACTGAACCAGTTCTCTGCCAAAGGAGCCATCTCCGCAACCAACTTCGAGGACTCGCTGGCCTGTTCCGATTAGACGCGCGGCGTAATAATGCGCAGAGTAGCGGCTGCGCTTGATTGCGTACGGGACAAAATACTCTTCGAATTCCGGGTGACTGCGCACCGCCCGCGAGGTTTCAGCATAATGACGAAGCGATCGCAAAATGGCCTTCGCATACTTGAGTCCATTCACGCGGCAAATTTCATCGCCGTAGAAGGTTGGAATCGGAACCTCGCAGATGCGGAAGTTCTGATGATGGAGCTTAATGATGATTTCCGTGTCGAAGTGAAAATCGTCAGTAAGTTTATCTAGTTTGATCTGCGCCAGCGCATGCACATTGTAAGCTCGATAGCCGCTGTGAAATTCGGTCAGGTTTAAGCCTAGCGCCCGATTTTCGAAACTGCTCAGTATGCGATTTCCAACGTACTTATAGAGCGGCATTCCGCCTTTGAGCGGGCCGCCAAAATCTTTCATCATGCGTGAGCCGAAGACGGCATCAGCTTCGTCACGCACCAGAGGAGCATATAGATGGGAAAGCAGCTCGGGGGCATACTGGCCGTCTCCGTGGAGCAGGACAACAACATCGAACCCCTGTTCAATGAAATAACGATAGCCAGCCTTCTGATTCCCGCCATAGCCCAGATTCTTGACGTTCTTGAGAACCCGCAGCTTCGGGAGATTGGTCATAGTCTGGATGCCAACCGCCAACTCGTAAGTGGCATCCTGACTGGCATCGTCAAAGACTACGACCTGCTCGACGTTTTGCCAAACTTCAGGAGTGATTCGTTTCAGGACGTTGCTTAAAGTCGTCAGCGCGTTATAAGCAACGATAAAGATACCGATCCGTTTGCCGCGGTTGCCGGCCCGTTCAGGTGTTTCCTCAAGAGCGCTCTGGCGAAATCGCGGGAGCGGCTCGAAAGACAATTCGAGCCGATCGGATTTTTCAAGAACCGACGCCAGCGGGGGAGGGGTCCCATTCGCCTGCGGAAGCATGGTCCTATAACCTGATCGTATCATCTGCAAGAGGGATTCAACCAGTTAAACCGTTATAGAACCAGGCGCCCGCCAGCACGATGACCGTAATCGCCGTGGCCCAGGCGATCATATTCTGCCATTTTTTGTTCTTGAAGGTGCCCATCAGACGAGGACGGTTGACCAAGAGCAGCATGTAGACAAGCACGAATGGCAACAGAACGCCATTTGCCATCTGCGAGTAAAGGATGAATTTGAGCAGGAAAGAGTTCGGGATAATCAGAACGCAAGCCGCTCCGCCGCCGATCAACAGCGTATAGAGCCAGTAAAAGATGGGCGCTTCGGAAAAACGCCTGATCTATGCCGGACTCGAAGCCGAGGCCTTCGCAGATATTATAAGACGTCGCCAGAGGAAGGATAGCGGCGGAAAGCAGCGAAGCATTGATTAAGCCAATAGCAAAGAGAAGCGCGGCGAACCTGCCGGCAAACGGACGCAGGGCCATAGCCGCTTGCGCCACATCGGTGAATTCAGGCCGGTTTGGATGATAGATGGTGGCGGCACAAGCGACGACGATGAAGAAGGCAATCACGTCCGTGAAGATGCAGCCCAGAATGACGTCCAGCCGGCAAAGACGGTAATGGCGAGCATCGACCCCGCGCTCCACCACGGAGGCTTGCAGATAGAACTGCATCCAAGGGGTGATGGTTGTGCCTATGAGGCCGACTATCACCGCCAGATAGCCTGGGTCGCTGCTGAGAGTTGGAATGAAAGTTTGCTTGAGAGCGAGATCCCAATTCGGCTTCGATAGAAAAGCAGAGATCGGATACGCGAAGTAAACCAATGAGGCGACGATCAGGATTCTCTCGACTGGTTTGTAGCGCCCCTGGACAATGAGCGCCCAGACCAGGATTGCGCCAGCGGGAACAACCAGGTATTTGGTGACGCCGAAAATTCCCATACCCGAAGCCAGACCCGCGAATTCGGCCACGATGTTCCCAAAATCGGCGCAACCCAGAACAAGCATGGTGAAGAACGTAGCTCGCAAACCGAACTCTTCCCGGATCAGGTCAGAGAGACCCTTGCCGGTGATCGCTCCCATGCGGGCGGCCATCTCCTGGATCACGATCAGGGCGATGGTGGTCGGAATCAGTGTCCAGAGGAGGGTGTAGCCATACTGAGCTCCCGCGTTTGAGTAAGTCAGGATGCCGCCGGGATCGTTGTCTACGTTTGCAGTAATAAAGCCGGGACCAAGAACAGCCAGAATCGCGATCAGTCGCGAGCTGATCAATGCAAACGGTGGTCTCCTGCGAACGGCTGTCTGGCTCATGCTGGCGCGCGGCGCGCAAACTCCTATTCTTGACTACGCGGATTTCAAGAGCGTGAAGCCGCTTATGACTACTGCGCGGGCTTAACCTTTGCCGATGGAACTTGAGTGTAGTGATTCAACCAGTCGAGTACAGTGGCGTACCAGAATTGGCTGTTTTGCGGCTTCAGAATCCAGTGGCCTTCGTCGGGAAACAGCACAAGCTTGGACGGAATCTTCATTTGCTGAAGAGCAGTAAAGAGCTGCTGGCCCTGGCCTATCGGAACGCGATAATCTATTTCTCCTTGCGTAACGAGCGTGGGAGTTTTGAAATTCTTCACGTACATGCTGGGGGACCATTTGTCATAGAGTTCGGGATTTTCCCACGGGAATCCCTGGAATTCCCATTTGACGAACCAGAGCTCTTCAGTTGTACCCGCCTCGCTGCGCAGATCGTAGACTCCAGCGTGTGACACCAAAGCCCGGAAACGGTCGGTATGACCTAGAATCCAATCGATCATGTAGCCGCCGTAAGAAGCCCCCGCAGCGACCATGCGGTCTTTATCGACATAGGGGAGTTCGCTGACGTAGTCGACCGTACTCATGATGTCGTTGTACGGGCGCCCACCCCAATCGCCGTTCACCGCATCTGTAAAACTCTGCCCGTAACCGGTGGAGCCGTGCGGATTAGGCAGCACAACAACGTAACCAGCGGCGGCCAAGACTTGGGCGTTCCAGCGATAGCTCCAGGATTCGCCCCAATCGCCTTCAGGACCGCCATGAATAGCAAACAGGACCGGATACTTGTTCGCCGAATCGAACCCCGGTGGCTTCACTATGAAGCTCTCGATCTTATCGGTCCCACTATCGACCGAAATTCTCTCGAGCGGCGTCAACTCATACTGGCTCGTAATCGGATCGTTTAGGTGAGTCAATGCCATTCCGGAGCCGCCTTTCGAAAGCGCCTTATTGATTTCAGGCGGGCGGGACCCACTCTGTTCGAGATAGATCATCGTTTTGTTGTCGCGCGAAAACTGGACATCGCTCACCGAAGTGGGGCCTTGAGCGATGGTTCGAATGGCGCCGCCTTCCACCGGGATCATGAGCAGTGGATTCGTGCCGTGGTCGTCGATGGTAAAAAAGATATGCGACGAATCCGGTGACCAGGTGTAGGACTCGACCCAGCGATCGAGGGAATCCGCTAACGTGTTCATGCTGCCCTTTTGCAAATCGAGTACAGCGAGGCGCCACTGGTCGCTTTCGTAGCCAGCTCTGGTCTGCGTTCGGTAGGCGAGGTACTTGCCGTCGGGCGAATAAAGCGGACCCTCATCCGCGCCTGGATTCGTCGTAATGCGCTTAGCTTCACCTCCCGCCGCCGGCACAGTAAAAAGATCGGAATTGGTGCTCGTGGAGAGGTCTGTATCGGTGTTGGCAACGTACGTAATTTGCGTGCTGTCTGGAGAAAAGACGTACGCTTCGGGACCGGAAAGCGAAAAGGGAGGTACACTCAAACTCCCCGGCGTGAGGTCACGCGGTTGTCCCGACCCGTCGACCGATTGGATTAAGAGATGCTGTCGTCGTACACCTTCATAGTGGGTCCAATGTCGGTAAAGCAGTGCATCATAAACGCGGGCCTTCATTTTGCTGCCTGATTCCGCGTCCAGCTTACCCTTATTACAGGCGCTATCGTATGGGACGCCGGGTTTCGCACCATTCGGGGAACAGTCCGGATAGACGTTACTGGTAAACAGGATCAGATGTCCGTCGGGCGAAACAGTGACACCGGCGGCTTCGGTCGGAAGATTGGTGACCGGCTTTGCATCAGAACCATCAGCATTCATCGACCAGACTTGCGATCCATTGCTGCGGTCTGAAACAAAAAAGATGCGCTTTCCGTCAGGGCCCCATCGCGGGCGCGCATTGGAGCCACCTTCGTGAGTGATCATCTGCGGCGCGCCGCCATCTGCGGGAATCGTGTAGATTTGAACCGGCTTCGTGTTGTTAGGAAGATCGACGGTCTGGACGGCGAATGCCACCAACTTCCCATCGGGCGAGAGCTGCGGATCGTCGATGCGCTGCAGCCGCATCATAGCGTCGAATGTGAACGGCGACTTGGAAGCAGCCGAGGCGCCGAGCGCAAGCAGAAAGACCGCGCACAACGAAGCGATTCGCATGCTTGTTATTCTAACGGCGGTTGAAGGTTAAAATAATCACCTTGTCCTCATGCTTCAAAAAATTGGCATTATTCTGCTGATCGCGGGATCAGCAATCAGATTCGTTTCCGCCGTTCCTGACGAGGCGGCCGTCACTCAGGTCACTCCGAACGTGCTCGTATTCGCTACAACTTCCGGCAATGTCGTCGCCTCAGTTGGGCCGGATGGAGCATTGCTTGTCGGGACGCCCTCAGCGGCGAGCACGGCGCAAATCAGCAGCATTCTTGCGGATAGGACCAAGTCGCCCCTTCGCTATGTGGTGGTTTTTCCCCAAGATCTCGCCCACTCTGAAGGCGACGCCGGTTGGACAGCACGGGGAGCGTTCGTCGCGATGCAGGAGCACGCGCTCGATCGCCTCGGCGGCCATGCGATGGGCCCGGCGCGACCTTTGCCGCCTCGGTTAATCAAGCTCGGAGTGGACCGTCCACGCATCGCCTTCTCGGAGGTTTTGACGTTTGACCTGAACGGAGAAGCCATCCATGTTGTTCATCAAGCGCCGGGTTATAGCAATGCGGACGCGATCGTACATTTTCACGTGGCTAATCTGGTTTATCTCGGCGAAGTGTTTCCCGGTGACGGCTATCCGGAAATCGACGCCGAGCAAGGCGGAAAACTGGACGGATTAGTCAAAACACTCGAGGAATGGACGGGCAATGCTTTCCGTGTGGTACCGGCGCGAGGGAAAGTGATGAGCGGGGGCGACGTTAAGGCCTTTCGTGACATGATCGTGACTGTCCGCGATCAGGTGAAAAGCATGATCGCGGCTGGTCGAACCGAAGATCAAATAGTGGCCAGTCATCCGACAGCAAGTTTTGACGCGCGGTGGGGCGGCGGTCGCGTGCGTGCTGACGCGTTCGTCCGTGAACTTTATAGTGCGCTACGAACGCAGTAGCGTCTTCGAAGTCGCGCATACGATTCTCGCGATCGAGAGCGCAAATCTCACCGCGTGCCAGATCCCGTGACACCCGGATTCAGGCGAGCGGCTTTGAGCGCCGCCAGCTCAGCCTGCACGTGGCCCCAGTCTTTTGCTTGCTTCTTCGTTTCCATGCGCGGTTTTTGGCCCTGGTAATAGGTAAGTAGGACTGTTCGGATCTCTGGAGTCGCGGTTGAGAAGTTCTTTTCCCTTAGTTTGTCCAGCCAGAGGACATATGCGCGATCTTCGAGCTTGTAGTCGCCCCGCTTCGCGGGTTCGCCCAGATCGTAATTGATGTTTTCCAGACGCGGGTAGCTTTGGCCCGAGTGAGCCAGCCATGCTCGATAATCGCCGACAGCGTGATCGAAGCTTTGCATGAAGAGCTTTTCCACTGGCGGAGTCGGCATTTTGAACTTTAGTGTTCGCATTGGCCCGATCGGGGGAACAAGTCGAATGATAGCGGCCGCGATGCGGTCCTTTACAGTCGGCCGGTCATATTGCTTTCCCCAATCGCGCTCATAGCTGGAGCGCCGCATTACGTACACGAACTGCTCATGCGTAATACCTGGCTCAGATCGTTGAATCTCGCCTTTCCGCTGCGCCCAGGCGATGCGCGTCGCCGCTGGAATAGTCTTGCTCACGGCCCGCCGGTACGAGCCAATGCTGCGCTCGAAGTCTGGAAACAAATCCGAGAGATTCAGACCATATGTGTCCTGGAACGCCCGGTTCAGGAGCGCCTCCGCCACAGAAAAGCCTATGAACGCGTGGTAGGCTTCCGGCGCAAATCTGCCTTTTGCGACTTCCAACACGTCGAATCCGAACTCGGTTTTCAGGTGTGCCGCGGGATCTTGTTCGTAGGTGATGATCCTGCCGAATTTGTGTTCGAGTCTCGGATACAGCATCGCTTCGCCCGGGTTCGTGGCCGACTTATGCACGTCAATGTCCGAAAAGTAATGTGACGCAGCGCCCAAGGCGAACGACAGCTCATTTAGATTGTGCGATTCAGAGATCAGCGCAGCAACGAAATCACCCGTGCGGACATAGTGCGCCATGTCGCTGAACAACTTGCTTCCATGCGGGTAATAACCGAGGTCCTGGATGATCGCGCCGCCGTAAGCGTATCCATGAGCTTGCTTTACATCGGCCGCGCTTGCATTCGGAAAACGCGCCAGCAACGCAGGTCTTAGCTTGACATCCCAAAGTGCATCAATGATCGCTTCATGGGAGAGTACTGAGCACGCCAGACACGAATGCGCAAGCGCCGCTATCAAAGGGACTGACAACACCCGGAACCCGGAGCAACCGCCCATCTTCTCCGATGCTAGCGGAGTGACAGACTTTAGCGCAGCTATTGCGTATCGAACCGATACTGGTACCAAGTCATCCCCACTATTACGTAACATTAATCACTTCCCGCGAAACATTTCGGACCTGGAACTCTTCCCACACTGCGAGTGGGTATGGCGACGCAGCACGACACGCTGGGACCGCCAACCGGGATAGAGCGTCCGCGGGTCCGGCGGCCGCAATGGCTGACGCAGCGGATGATCACGACTCTCGCGTGTGTGGCCGTCGTGATCGGAATCGGCCTTCTGGCGCTCGCACTCGAGTGGCCGTTCACGAAACAAGCCTTGATCGACGTTCTACAGGAAAGGTCCGTGCGATCTGTCGTGATCGATCGTTTTCGCATCACCTACTTCCCACCGGGATGCGTCGCCGAAGGCGTCAGCTTTCTTCATCGCAAGCACAAGAACAAGCCGCCTTTGATCACAATCGCCAGGATCGAAGTCAAGGGTAGCTATTGGGGGATGGTCACCCCGCATAAGCGGCTCTCGAGCGTGCGCGTTTACGGTATGCACGTGACGGTGCCTCCTCCTAACCCGAATGGCGGGCCGAATCCCGTGATGCCACTGACGCAGAGCAAGTCCAGCCTGTCGGTCATCATCGGAACGGTAATGGCCGATGGCGCTGTTCTGGATTTTCTTCAAAAAAATCCCGCGAATCCTCCGCTGCGCCTTGTAGTGAACAAACTCACACTCGATGGCGTCGGAAACGACCAGCCACTCAACTACCGCGCCATCATTTACAACCCTTCGCCTGCTGGCACAATCGAATCAGGCGGCCGGTTTGGCACCTGGAACCCGGATAATCCTGCTCAGACTCCGGTGAAAGGCTGGTATCGATACCTACACGCCAATCTCGGTATGTACAAAGCCATCAGTGGCACGCTCGAATCACAAGGGAGCTTCGATGGGGCTCTCAGACAAATCAATGTTGTCGGAAGAGCGGATGTGCCGAATTTTCACGTCACGGATTCCTCGCACACGCGTGACCTTGCTGCTGATTTTCGCGCCACCGTGAATGCGACGGACGGAAACGTGTTTCTGAACGATGTGCTCGCCCGCTTCGATCGGACGACGATCCGCTTCAGTGGGACTATCGAAGGGCATCCCGGCAAAAACGGCAAACAGGTATCTCTTGAGATGACCTCCGGGAGCGGCCGCATTGAGGATTTGCTCGACTTGTTTATCGAAGCAAAACAGCCGCCCTTGACCGGGAATATTAGTTTCACGAGTCATTTTGAACTCCCGCCGCAGCCAGGCTCTTTCGTCACCGGTATGCAGTTGCAAGGCCGGTTCGGCGTGGGTTCCGGGAAGTTCACAAATCCTGACATCCAGTCGAGCCTGAATCGCATCAGCCAAAGCGCAGCCAAAAAAGACAAGCTGTCTCCTGAAAATCCGGCAACTCTCGTTTCGAATCTGCAAGGCAAAACGATCGTGGAGAACGGGGTTGCGCATCTCTCGGATCTCTCGTTGCGAGTTCCAGGCGCCGAGGCCTCACTGAGCGGAACTTATAACCTGGTAAATTACAACATCGATTTGCATGGCGCTCTAACAACGGACGGCAGCGCCTCGGCTGCAACCACCGGCTTCAAATCGTTTCTACTCAAAGCGGTGTCACCCTTTCTCAAGAAGAAGTCCGGACGCCAGACCGTTCCGTTCAAGATCACCGGAAACTACGACAAGGTTCAGATAGGGTTGGATCTCGGCCATCGTACAGAACCGCGACCGTGAGGAAGCGACTAATGCAATTCAGGGAGCGCCGAATGGGACTTCACTCAATACGGCCGCTCGCCAACTATGTTCCCCGGTGGATCGTAGTCACACACCCACACTTCTCTTTCGCCAGCTCGAGCGACTCCGCAGCCCACTAGCTTGGTGCTGCGCCAGATCACCTGCGTGTAGTGCCCGCACCGCCCCTTACAGCTATTCGTTTCATGATTGTAATTGGCCTCTTCTGACATCCACGCACTTACAACGCTAGATGGAGTCGCATGGCCTCCGGAAATTTCGAATAGGTTCTCTCCAAATTGGCCGCCCTGATGCTCAAGTGTCCCGCGCTGGATGAGAGTTGTCGCCCATCTTTGGGCCATGACTGCCAGCTTATCTGACCATGCCAGCGGAGGAGTCCCAACCTTCGCCCGATAGGAATTGTGCGCTGCCAGCATCTCCTGCGCGATTGAGCCGCCCGAGCTTGCTTCGTTTTGCAACGAAAACAACAGCAGTGCGATACCGCAGAACCATTTCGCCTTCATGCTGTACCTATTGCGTCTGCCCGAACGTGATTTTACTCTCCGCCTCGCCGCGCCGGAAATCTGTATTCTCCAATGAAATCGTGAACGTGCGCTTGTAAAAGAAGACGGCTTTGATGTCGAACTCGCCGCCATAGCTCACCGGGAAATAGACACCGTTATCGAAGTGCGCATAGCTTACCGTGAAACCTAATTCATGCACGTTTGTTCCCAACGTTGTCTTCACGAAAAACGGCAGACCTTTGGACATGCGGGTCGTAACCGAAATCGGCTGTAAATCGGCTTTGTCCACCAGTGCCTCACCAGCCCATATGGTCTTGTTATCGTCAAATCCCTCGAATCCTTTTTTGGGTCGAAATCCGATTCGATATACGGGTCTGCCTTTATACGTCTCTTCCCCTTGCAGTTCGTATCGGTATTTTTTCTCCTCGGCACTATTTAACGGAAAGAGGTCTTTTCCCAGCCCGTCTCTTGACTCCTTGTCATTGATCAGGCCGTCCCGGAGTCCCGGCACGACACCCGCATCGATATCAACCTTTTTATTGGGTATCTGCTCACCCGGCTTATTGTACTCGACAATCTGGCCGTTACTTTCATACCTTCCTTTGAATTGCACCAGCTCTTTCTTGGTTGCGTTATTGGTCGGCAGTACGCTGTAAACGCAAAACTCTTCGCGCGAAAGTTTGCCATTTCCGCGCAAAGCCCGAATACGAACCTTCTGCGTGTACGTGAATTTCGAGCGCAACTGCTCGGCTTGATCTTGATGCGCCGCCACCTGCGACATGATCTGATCGACATCCGGCGTTTGAGCCGGTGTCTCTCCGATCAGGAGAAGACAAAATACCGCGGTTCCGCCCAATAAACGCACTGCACCCTCCCGCAATCAACTACGGATGTGTAGGCGTCGGAGTTTCAAAAGTTGCATCCTAATCTCCCAGCACTTTCTTCTGGTCCGCCGGGCTCAGCTCATCGAATAGCTTCGTGAATACCGCATTCGTCCACCCGAAGCCGGCCTGGTTCGCGCTATAGCCGAAGTGAATCTGCGACTCGACATTCGAGCTCCCATGCACCACGTCGTATTTCTCCACTATGAATCCGCGCCGCAGAAAATCCCGGTGTATCAGTGACAGCCACTTCACCGAAATTCGTTCCGCATCGTCATTGAATCCATATTTCCGTAACCCCTCCACCGCGATCATGTGCAGGGGTGCCCATCCGAACGGCGCATCCCACTGGTTCCCGCTGACACTCGTGCTGGTCTGCAATCCGCCTTCGCGCTCAAATAGTCCTAGGTTTTTCTCCACACGTGCTGCCTGATCCGGTTTGGCAATGCCTGCCCAAAGCGGATAAAACGTCGTCAGGAACGGGTAATGTCGTCGCTGCTTGGTAACAAAATCGTAGTCGTAATAAAGACCGTCCTTCTCGTCCCACATCAACCGGTTCATGCGGGTTGCCCGTTGCCGCGCCCGAGTCCGCCAGATCTGCGCCTTACTCGATCGGCCCACGTCCTTCAGGATCTCCGCTGTCTGCATCTCCATCAGATAGAGCAAGGAATTGAGACATACCGGATCGTAATGAATGATGTCGATATTGAACGGGCCGAATCGATTTGATGGATCGAAACCCGATTCGCGCATGGAGCGGTCGCCCTTGTAAAACAGCGGTGTCAATGTGTCTGTGGACTTGTCGTAATACTGACTCACGTCATAATCGGTAATCTCGTGAGTCTTGAAATAGGCTTTGACCAGGTCGTAGTGCGTCAGCCCCTGTGCGTTGCGTTCCGCCGAAAGAACCTCGGGCGCCGGACCCTCTCCAAAATCCCAGTAGCGCGCTAGTCCGGTTTCCGTCCGGTGCGGCTCTGTCGTCCACAATTTGTAATACTGCTCGATTTCCGGGAGCGCATCGGCCAGCCATTTGCGATCATTGGTCTTGTTGTAGACATCCAACACCATCTCCGTGAGGAATGGCGGCTGCGACCGGTTCAAATAATACGTTCGATTCGCGTTCAGGACCTTCCCGCCATAGTTCTTCACCTGGTAAAGGAAGTTATCGGCCATGTCCTTTGCGTGGTCCAGGTCGTGATCGCGCAGCAGTCCGACTTCTATGAAGTAACTGTCCCACCCGTACATCTCGTTGAAGCGTCCGCCGGGCACCACGTAGGGATGCGGTAGATACAGCAGACCCTGCTGAGTGATGGAATTGATATCGGTCGGCAGCGGTCGAATCGCGATTGTCTTCAGTTGCGCTTCCGGTATCTCCTGCTTCAGTTCCTGCTCGATCTTCTGGACGTCCTCCGTCTGCGGAATGTAAACCGGCCACCGTCCGTCCGGATCCGGATGAAATTTCGGGTCGACAGCCGCCACAGCGAGCGTTCTGTTCGACCGGGTTAATACCTTCCAGGTCTGCTGAATGTACTGCAAAATATCGGTGGTCTGAGCCGCCAGCGATATAGCGATTACCAGCGTAAACACGGCTTTCCGCAATCTGTGACCTGTCATATTTACCCCCGCCCCGGCCTCTTTTATAGACGGTAAAAACCCCGTTTCAAAAGTCGAATTTCACCGTCCGAATCTGATAGCCGGCGCCAGCCGGTATCTCGATGTGTAGCTTACCGGCGTCGAGTATTCCACCCTGTGCCGTCACGTGCGGACGGTTCAGCCGGACCTTCAAATCGTACGCCGTTCCACCCCATCCTGCAAAAGTAACCGACCCATGATGTGCTGAAAAACTCTGGTCGAGAACCTTCAGCTGGCGTGTCTCGCTCCCCGGATCAGGTAACTCCGCCGGCATCGCAAATTCCACCGGCTCGAGCGGCACGGAACGAACCGGCTCGCCTGTCACTTGCACGTTCAAATGATCTCCGGCCCGCCGGTAGTCGACATCCACTCGCTGCGAACCAAGCGGAACGTTATGTAAGGTCGCCCGATCCCAGTCTGCCGGCAAATGCGGTGCCACGTTTAGCTTGTGATGCAGCGCATCCCAATCGAGTCCGAACAGACCTCGCAGCAATGGCGAAATCACCATCGCCGAGGACCACAATTGGTGTGAACTGCTTCTTCCCAACGGTTCAAAAAATTGCCCGGACAGCAGTTCAGTGACCGAACCCAAATCCTGCGCCCACGTCAGATCTGCGTTCTGCATCAGGTGCGCATATCCGGAAAGGGATCGCCCGGCCCGATACTCTGCAAGCGACACCCAGCCCGTGAACAAAGGCCAGATTGAACCCTGGTGATAACTGATCGGGTCGTAAAACGATGTGTGTTCGCTGATGTCGCGGGTCCCCCAATCAGCAGAAAATTCCGCCGAGGCCCACCGCGAAAGCATCGGTCCCGCATTTTTCAAAGCAAGCGTTCCGTCCCACCACGCGACTGCTGGGTAAATGCTGGCTGTCTGATCGAGCGATCCGTCTCCATTGCGGCTGAACGCGTAGAATTTGTCCGAATCCGCATAGAACTCCTGCTCTATCTTCGCCTGGATATCGGCCGCCTTCGCCTTTGCGGCGTTCGCCAGGGCTGCGTCGCCCATCAGCGCAGCCAATTGCGTGATTGCTGCTGCCGATTGCTGATCGAGCGAGGCCAAATAAATTTCTTCTTTGGGCATGCCTTGCGGCCAGGATTCCACCCAGCCAGTGCCCTGGCTGTTCGAATAGATCCCGTCATCCGCTTCATGTGCCCGCGTAAACTCGTATGCTTTGCGCACAGCCGCCCAGTTGGCTCTTAGATAGTCCGTATCGCCGCTGGTGTTCACGTAATCCCGCATTGCCATTACCAGCAGCGGAGTCGAGTCGGCTGAAGCATAAAAGTATGGGGTTTCCTTCCAATCGAGCGCATCCGCCGATTGTGAATATTCGTGCATGATCTTGCCGTCCTCGCGCTGCCGCCGGATCAGGAAGTCCAGCGCTCTCCGAGTCAGCGCGAAATCGCCATAGCTGTTCACGGCATAACTGGTCCAGAGCGTGTCACGCCCGAAGAACCACGCGTAACCAGGGCGCGCTGAATCGGCAGATTCGTAGTAGCCCGCTACCAAACCCGTCTCATCGTGATATTTCACCTGGGCCTGATCGATCGCGACCTCCGCCCAGCGCAGCGCCTCGTCCACCTTTTTGTCCGGCGTTTCCGCCGTTACCCTCTGGTCGAAGAAGTGCGCGTAATATTCCTGCGTGCGCGCGTAGATTTGCGGGATAGCCGAGAGAGCCTGCGCTGCCTCTTCGCCTGCAGCATCGCCATGCAATAGCGCCATCACCAGCGGGTACACCAGCCCCGCCTCCTTCTTTGGATCGAAGGAAAGCTTCAATTCGAGCGGGTACGTCTGCGGATGCTCCTGGTAGGGCACCAGAATGCCTGGCCGTGTGTGTGGCATCGCAACAATACCGGAAAACTTTGGATCGTCTGTGTGCAGAATATACAGGCCGTTCTTTTCGACCCACTCCCCATTCGGTCGCCCATGACTTGGCGCCGGCCACATCGGCAGCATCTCGGGCGTAAACGAAAACGTGAGTTCGAGCGGTCTGGCCGATTCAATCTCGAAAAATACTGCCGTTGCTGCGGGCACGGAGTTATTGCCGCGGGCAGCGAACATGTGCTGCCGCACGGTAAATGCGGCGTGAGAATATGTGATGGTCGTCTCCGCGGGTGTCACTCGAATCTCCGCTGCCAGCGCGTTTACATCGATTGGAACCGGATAGTCCGCCAGCTCGGCCCGAATCCGAAAGTCGCTCAATATCTTGACCGGCCATTGCCACGCCTCGAATTTGCCGTTTTGTCTGCCGAACAGGGCTCCATGTTCGCCTGCGACCGTCCAGGGCCTCCCGGGAATCGCGGCTGAGGTGATCTGCAGTCCATTCGAAGGATTTTCGAAGTTGGCCAGAGGCTGCAATTCAGCGCCGAGCGCAGTTGTCGCCATCCACAGGAAAAGCAACTGCCGGTTCCACATACCTCACCATGCTAAACCTGGTTTGTCCCTATGCAACCTATCGTCCAACTGTCACTCGATCTGATCGACTTGCAGGAAGCGCTGCGAACGGCTGAAATTGCTTTACGCGCTGGCGTGGATTGGCTGGAAGTCGGCACGCCGCTCATCATCGCCGAAGGAACTCGCGGCATTCGCGAATTGCGCGCACGCTATCCGGATGTCCCTATTGTGGCCGATTTAAAAATCATGGACGGCGGCTGGCTGGAAGCCGAAATGGCAGCGAAAGCGGGTGCCAGCATGGTGGTCGTCATGGGCCAGGCGCACGAAGAGACGATCGAACTCGTTGTCCAGGCCGGCCGTGACTTCGGTGCGAAAACCATGGGAGACAACATGGCCATGCCCGACCCCGTGGAAGGCGCGCGCCGGCTGGAGCAACTAGGTTGTGATTATGTCGTTCACCACATCGGCTACGACATGCGCACACAACGCAGAAAAATGGGCCGTCCCGCCCCGACGCCGCTCGACCGTTTGCGTGAGATCGTCGATGCCGTGTCAGTTCCTGTCCAGGCTGTCGGTGGACTGACTCTCGAACAAGCCACCGAGACACCCGCCCATGGGGCACCGCTTGTTGTAATCGGTGCGCCTCTCGTCATTGATGCGCACGCTTTCCGTACTGCCGGCGGCGACCTGGAAGGCACGCTCCGCCTGATCTGCGAAAAAGTGCACGCCTTCGGCGAAGTAAATATAGGAAAAGGAGTCACCGCTTGACCAGTACGATGCCCGCTCTCGTCAATCACTCTCGTGAGCCGCTCTCTGTAGAACTGCGAGACGTACCCGTTCCGCTGATCGGCGAAAAAGACGTCCTGTTGCGGGTAGGTGCCGTTAGCGTCTGTGGCAGCGATATTCATCAGTGGCGCGGATCGCATAGTTGGACGGTCAATTATCCTTGCATCCTAGGCCACGAGTTCGCCGGCACCGTGGCGCAGGCAGGCTCGGCTGTGACTCAATTCCATGAAGGTGATCGCGTGGTCAGCGAAACCGCCGCGATTATCGATGAAGCTTCTCCACTCAGTAGATCCGGGCTATACAATCTCGATCCTTCGCGGCGCGGATTCGGCTACGGTGTGGACGGCGCCATGACTGAATACGTGCGAGTTCCCGCGCGCTGCCTGCATCCACTGCCGCCCTCCGTCCCTTTTGAGAAAGCCGCTTTGACCGAGCCCTGCTGTGTCGCCTACAACGCGGTCTGCGTGAACGGCCATGTTCGACCCGGCGATTCCGTCCTCGTGTTGGGTCCCGGACCGATCGGCCTCCTCTGCGCAAAAATGGCGAAGCTCAGCGGAGCCGGGCAGGTCATTGTCGCCGGACTACCTACTGACAAGCATCGCCTGGAAGTGGCACGCCAGATCGGAGCGGACGTAACGCTCGACGATGGCGTTCTCGAATACATTGCGCAGAATGGCGACGGGCTCGGCGTAGACGTCGCAGTCGATTGCTCAGGCGCATCGGTCACGCTCCAAATGGCAATGTACGCCGTTCGTCCGGCGGGGCAGATTGTTAAGGTCGGTTGGGGTCCGCAGCCGCTGCAGTTCACACTTGATCCCCTCGTTCAAAAGAACATCACACTTTCCGGAAGCTTCTCGCACAATTGGCCGGTGTGGGAGCGCGTCATTTCGATGATCTTTTCCGGCCAGATCGATCTTGATCCGATCATCAGCCGCGTCGCCAAGCTCGATGAGTGGCACGAGTGCTTCGAAAAAATGGAAGCCGGCGAATACGTCAAAGCGGTGCTCACTCCGTAATGCCGTTCAAAGTCTCGGCTTTCCCCAAGTGCTATCTGGAAGCCATTTCACGGGGCGAGATGTCGGTCTTCGAGTGGATCGAGATGGCAAAGGATCTCGACGCCGATGGCCTGGAGATGTACTCCGGTTTTTTCCAAAGCTTCGAGAACTCCTATCTGGATCGAGTTGCCGAAAGCATTTCGTCGGCTGGTTTCGCCATGCCGATGCTTTGCTGTTCCCCTGATTTTACTGCTCCCGATTTAGAGAAGCGCAAGCGCGAGATCGAACGCGAAGCTCAGATGATGACCATAACGCGCAAGCTAGGCGGCCCGCGTGCAGTGTGCCGCATCCTGAGCGGCCAACGCTACCCAGAAGTGGGTTGGGAGCAAGGACGAGACTGGGTCCTCGAAGCCATTCACGAATTGCTGCCTCTCGCGCGAGAACTGGACATCGTTCTGGGGATGGAGAACCACTACAAGGACGGCTTCTGGCAATATCCTGAGTTTGCCCAGAAAATGGATCGATTCGTTGCTATCGTCGAAGCTGTCGAGGATAAAGAGTATTTCGGCGTCCAGTACGATCCCTCGAATGCGCTC
The DNA here is from genome assembly GCA_963738555.1 of Terriglobia bacterium. GTDB lineage: Bacteria > Acidobacteriota > Terriglobia > Bryobacterales > Bryobacteraceae > Bog-105. The sequence goes on along the minus strand of CAVTXN010000018.1, from coordinate 2,917 downwards.
GTTGCCGGTGATGATCCGATCGAACTGCTCCGCAGAACAGCGGGTCGTGTGGTCAGTATGCACGCGAGCGACCGTTATCTTGCCGAGGGTGCAACTATAGAGTCGCTGCGTCAGAGCGACGGCACATTAGGCTATTCACCCAATTTGCGTCACGGCGTAACCGGCAAGGGGCTGAACGATTACGACACCATTTTTCGTATTCTTGCCGAGAACGGCTATGCGGGCTGGGTCAGCATCGAAGATGGCATGAACGGAATGGAAGAAATGGCCGAATCTCTAGCCTTCCTCCGGCGAATGAGCGCTCGTTATTTCCCGTGATAGCGCAAAGGGCGCGGCTGCGCGCCACCAGTCAGGAACGGAACTCGTTAGCTCTTCGGGTGGCGCGCCTCATTCCGCGACCGTTTTGCGCGAATTCGTTGATCAACTAAGCGGGTTTCACGCTCTCCATCAATCCGAAAAATCCTTCGGCAATGGTGGGGTGAATGTATATCGCGCCCTTGAGGAGCGTGTAGGGCTTATCGGCCAGCATGAGCGTGCTCAAGATCTGTACCACTTCATCTCCTGAGCTCGAAAGAATCGCTGCACCCAGTACCTTGTCGGTCCCGGCATCAACCACGATTTTCATCAGCCCCTTCGTTTCCGCCTTTTCCAGAGCGCGTGCGACCCGGGTCATTTCGATTTTGCCAATTTTCAGTTTTCTGCCCTGCGCCCGCGCTTGCTTTTCCGTTATACCTACACGCCCAAGAGGTGGGTCTGTGAATACGGCGTACGGAACCACACGTGTTTTCGTGCTCAGATTTTTGCCTTCATATAAATTCCCGTAAATGATCTGGTAGTCGTTGTAGGAGATGTGCGTGAAGGCAGGGCCGCCGTTCACGTCACCAATCGCCCAGATATCAGGAGCCGTGGTTTCGAGCCTGTCATTCACCACGATATAGCCCTTTTCATTCGTCTTAACACCGGCCTTCGAAAGATCCAGATCCTTAGTCTGCGGCGTGCGCCCGACCGCTACCAGCAGATGCGAACCGGTCACCCTCTGCTCTCCGTCGCTGAACGTAAGTGTGATTTCGCCAGAGCTTCCGTTCGCCTTCGCCACCTTCGCGTTGAGATGGATTTTGATTCCTTCGTCTTCGAGCGCTGCTTCTAGCGCGGCCGAGATATCTTCATCTTCTTTCGGTAAGATTTGCGCCGCGCCCTGCATTACCGTGACCTCGCTTCCGAAGCGCCGGAACATCTGTGCAAACTCGAGGCCGACGTAGCCGCCGCCTAACACCAAAAGATGACTGGGCACTTGCCGAATCTCCAGGAGGCTTTCATTGGTCAGGTAAGGTACTGTTTCGAGGCCGTCGATACGGGGAATCGTTGGAGTAGAGCCAGTGTCGATAAAAATTCGCTTGCCTTCGAGTCTTTGATCTCCAACTTTTATCTCCTTCGGACCAAGGAAGCGCGCGCGCCCACGGTGTAGCTGCGGCTCGCCTTCCCCGTTTACGCTTTTCTCCCAGCCGGAACGGCTCGCTTCGACACGCTCATTCTTGCGCTTGAGAATCGTATCCATGTCGACGCTTACGGAGCCTGCTTTGACGCCCCAGCGCGCGGCATTTCGGGCATAGTAAGCGACCTGCGCGCTAGCGACCATCGTTTTCGTCGGCGTACACCCTGTATTAATGCAGGTGCCGCCAAGCTGGTTCGACTCCACCAGCGCGACGCGCTCTCCTCTCTTAGCAAGTGCTGCGGCGAGAGGATTACCGCCTTGGCCCGATCCGATAACTATTGCGTCATATTGCAACATTTCGCTTTCCTCACGTTTCTACGGCATAGAAACTCTGTCAGACTTGCGATTGTCTCATGCTTGAGAGACTGCCTGGCAGCAATCGAAGAAATTCCCAAGCGGCAAGTCGGCAGCACGGCTATCCTGTACGGAAGAGCTGCCGGCTTGAGTAGACCAATTCTCCGGTTTCGTGCCGGTGAATCGAAACAATCCTCGATAACATAGGTCTGCCGGAGGGTCTCGTGAACTGCTCCTTCGGCAACTAACATCCTGGAGAACGGCCCATGTTACGACTTGCGGCGAGCCTGGCGATTGCGACTGTAACCTGTCTAATTTCGATTGATTTAAGCAACGCGCAAACTGCCGATAAACCTGATTTAACGAAGGATCCGACGCTCTACGTTGTCGGTTATGCCCATCTCGACACGGAGTGGCGATGGGAGTATCCGCAGGTCATCAGCGAATACATTCGCAAAACCATGGAGGATAATTTTAAACTCATCGACAAGTATCCGCATTACGTGTTCAACTTCAGCGGAGCGAACCGCTACCGGTTGATGAAGGAATATTTTCCCGCTGATTTCGCGAAGGTGAAGAGTTACGTCGACTCAGGAAGATGGTTTCCGGCAGGCTCGTCGATGGAAGAAGGCGATGTGAACGCGCCGACAGCAGAGGCTATCATCCGGCAAATTCTCTATGGCAACAATTGGTTTCGCAAAGAGCTTGGCAAAGCAAGCGCGGAATACATGCTCCCGGACTGCTTCGGATTTCCCGCTTCCCTGCCCAGCATCCTGGCTCACAGTGGCGTGCGAGGCTTCTCCACGCAAAAACTAGTGTGGGGGTCGTCGGCGGATGCCGGTGGTCCGGACTCTCGCGAGAGAACGCCGGAAGGTACGCCTTTCAACGTTGGTGTCTGGGTTGGGCCTGACGGCGAAAGTGTATTAGCAGGACTGAATCCGGGCAGCTACAGCGGGGACATCGACACCGATCTGAGCAAACCGCTACCGCCCGCGCCTCCGAATGCCATGCTCGAAGACATTCAGAAGAAAATGCAGGCGCTGCGAGAGAAGGTGGAGGCACAAGAAAAGAGCGGAGCTGCTATTGATCCCAAGGACATTCAGGAGTTCTTCCGGTTACGCAATCAACAAC
>CAVTXN010000017.1:0-142581 GCA_963738555.1 Terriglobia bacterium | reverse complement strand
TGCGGCCGATCAAGATCAAAATTCTGGAAAACGAAAACCTTCTGAACGAAGCAGTTCTCTACGATTTCTTTCCATTCCGTGCAGTTACTCCTCACCTCAACTCTTAACTCTCCCCGTCAGTGGTTGTACTCACTGTGCCAATATCCACTTACATCGTTTAAATCGCCGTCTATAGGGAGGGTCAGGCCGCCAGGTGCAATTGCACCGACCAGGAGATATTCCGCGCCGTCAGTGCGGCCAGGAATTGTTCACGCGATAGCCCTTGAACGAACCGGGCTGCTGCGCTGTTCCCCTGCGTTCGCCACCGAATCCATGGGTTCCCTTGTACATCATGGGTGTCTTCGCAATCTAAGATGATCCTCCCGTTAAGGCAGCAAAGAGCGCCAGCTCTCATCTTAAGAACACGAAACCATTCCTCGAGTTGCCGTTGTTCCTGCTGCTTAGCATTAAAATCTTCTTCTTCACTCGGAAGAAAGTCGAACCCCGCTGCCTTCCGCTCGTTTGAGAGCAGTCGCCTTGCTCTTTCGGTATCACACTTGAGGCACTCGAGACACAACGGTATTAGTTCACCTAAACATCCCAGAAGCTCGTGATCAAGTGCATCAATCACTGCCTCGACGTGTTTACAGGTGCTGCCGCACGAGGGGCATGCAGCTAGATGCTTGCGGTAGCGAGCAACAACCCACCCTACGGAAAGCCGATGCCCGGTTTCCAGCCAGCTATTCTCTTGACGCAGTTTTTCGCATACGGCCACGCCCTGCTGCAGCTCCTGTCCCCAAACGATGTCGTCTGTAGGGAAAAACAGCTCGCAAAATCGCCATCGTCACCTTTAGACAGATTGACGGCTTCAGGAAGATCTACGGCCGACAATTCAAACGACCAGTCCAGGTATCGCTTCTCTGCTATATGAGTTCTTTCTCCGAAAACAGCCCTTTCCACTCATCCGTGCCGTGCAAGCGCTCAATCGTCAAATCACGTCTGCCCCGCGCCCAGAGTTGCAGAGAATCATCCGATACAGGTCCCGTAAGAAGCTGTTTAACTCCACTGAGAGCCCCGTACTCCCGAATTGACTTCGTAGACTTGAGGCCTGTAACCAACATCCAGGCTGATCCGCTGCAGAACATCCTCCACAGCGGTCTGAAAGTGTTCCGCAACATTATCCTGCTTGAACATACAAACCGATCTCGTTATGCTGCCAAACTAACTTTTGATATTAGTTCATGCAGCTGAAATGCAGGTCCGAGGATCTCCTCGGCCAACTTGACGTGGTGCTGATGATGAGTAGAAAGCAGCACCTGTGCTCTCTCGGATAAACGTCGCAGCGCTCGCAAGGCAGCGGCCGCCCGTTGATCGTCGAAAGCCATCAGCACATCGTCGAAGATGACTGGGCAGGATTCGTTCTGTGCGCAGTGATTCTCGATGTACGCGAGCCGTAAAGCCAGAAAGAGCTGGTCTCGGTCCCGTCGCTAAGTCTTTCGATGCTCATACGAACTCCGTTTTGGCGCTCGGCCTTGAGGCCCCTTCCGTTTCGCCCTTGTTCTATCAGGATGCCAGAAAACGCCCCACAGGTTAGCTCTTTGAAATATTCGCCGGCGCTCCTGAGCAGTGGGTCCTGATGCTTGTCGCTGTAAAGCGCTACCGCCTTTCTCAGTAGCTCGGCAGCGATGTAGTTTCGAACGTATTCCGCAAGGAGCAGATCGATCCGGGCAGCTGCCGAATACTTCTCGCACGATGCTTCGCTCACCGCGCTTGCATCTTCCCTCAGTCGGAATTCATTCTGAATCCTTTCCTGCTCGCGCATCTTTTCCGCTTTGTCATTTTCGAGCCGTTCGATCCTTTGTTCCAGTTCGCGGAGTTCCATTGAGCGCGCGTCAGGGGACGCTGCTTCGATGTCGTTCAGGAAGGTGTCAAGCGGCGTGCTGCCTGCTGCCTGTGTAAGCGCTCGTTTGTTTTCCGCGATGCTCTTGCTCAGCTCGGCTTTTCGTTTGCTTTTCTCAATAGCTTCGGGAACTTGAGTGGCATTCGCAATGCCGCTTTGCAGGAGCAGTTGCTCCAGGTCCGCTTCGGAATTATCTATCTCGCCATCTGCTGCCGCCAGGTTACGCCTCCAGCGCTCGTTGTCCTTAGTAAGTCGCGTGAATTCGGCCTCCGCCTCGTACGCCGTCCGGGCCACCTTTTGCAGATCGTTGATCGCGAGTAGTGGGTCGATGGATGCGAGATCCGGCCTCCCCGCCTTGCATGCGATTGCGCTTACCTGATCCGCATAGCCTTGTTCGTCTCGCAGCATGGCATCGATGCGGTACCGAAGCTTCGAAACGGCATCCGTTGCGGTCCTCAGATCACCGATAACTCCAACCAGTGCTTGGGCTGTTGTCGGATCCGACTCCGCGCTGAGCGGCAGAGCAGCGATCGTTTTCGACCATTCTTGCCGCCAAGCGGTCAGCCATCCCTCATTGGCGCGCAATGCGTCCAGCTCAACACCGAGGTCTCGTTGCGCTTCACGCAAGCTCTGGTTCAGCTCATTTCGCCGTTTTGCGATAGCTTCCGCTCCATCGATTTTCGTTTCGGCCATACCTACCAGCGATGCCAGACTCTGACCCGGCACAGCTTGAAGAGCCTGAGTGAGCGACTCGCACCAGACGCGCTCCTCTTCCTCTGCTTCGGCGATAAAATCATCTAACCTTCGCAGGTCCCGCAGCTTATCAATAAGCAGTTTGCGCTGCTCAATCCAGTCGGCCATCTCGCGCGGCGAGCGCGGCATGACTTTTGAGTCGAGCCAAAGCGCCTCCCACTCTGCAGTGAGGGCCTTCTGCCCCTGCACACGACTCTCAAGCTCAGCGTCTTGCTCCGCGATTCGTGTTTTGATTCGATCGAGCTCCGCAATTCTCGTGCGCTTATTCTCCACTCGATCCGCTTCCATCCGAAGCCGGTCAGCAATGGTATCCGCCGCCACAATGGATGCTTCGAAGACTGTGGGCAGCGTCTCCGCCATTCCCTCTAAGAAGGTACTTGCCGCGGCGCTCTCTTCGCCCAAACCCTGCAGCCATCTCTCTTTCACCGCTTGCCATCCGAGACCTCGCCATATGCGTGCTGCAGCCAACTCGTCTTCTGTAGGGATCGAGCCCTGGCGCTCGAGATTCAGCAGCGCGGCTTCTGCTGCTTCCGCATCTTTCACGAGCCGTTGTCTATCTCGCTCTGCCTGTTCAAACAGGGTCTGCCATTTGGTGAACCGGTTCTGGATTTCACTCACAGTAACCGGCAGTGGAATTCTGATCGTCTCAAGTGCATCCGCCGTTCCGGTCCAAAGCGGCAGCGCGGCAAGATCCCGCGTCAAGGCCGCCCTTAGGAGGTCGCGCTCCCGCCGGATGCGCTGGGTATCCCCACCGGACTGCCGCTTAGCCGGGATCTGTTTCAAGATTTGCGCGATCGTCGATGTGTCCCCCGCTGCGGGGAGTGCGGCCATGGCGAGTTCGCATTCTAGCTGGCGCGATTCGAGCGCCGAGATGCGACGCGGCAGATCCTCGCGTTTCGATTGCAAGCTGACATATTGCTTTGCCAGTGCGTCGATCTGTCGGCTTTGCTCAGCCGTAATTTGGGGCAGCGTTTCAGGATCGAGCTTCCAATCCGTGCAGAGCCGTTGCCGCTGCTCGATGTGTTCCTTAAGCTCTGCCTCTCTCTTGGGCAGATCAGTCCGCGCCTTTTGTATTTGGCCGGTCTGTTCCTTCAGTTGATCGATTTCGGGCAGCAACGAAGCCGCTTCCGGCTGCCGTGCCAAACCCGCAAATCGATCCGTCACCAGGCTAAGCTCTTTCTCCGCCGCACGCTTCTGTATGCCGCCCTCGCTTCGGCGCTTCGTGATTGCCGCGTACTCTTTCGAACCCCTGTGGCAATACTGCGGCGTCGCTCAACGAGTGCAGTTCGGCTTGTGCTTGAGTTAGGATCTGGACGTGAGGTGCTGCGGTCTGAAGCCGTGTTAACCGGCTGCGCTCGGTGGCCGCGCGCGCCAGTTCCTCGCTAATCCGGATCAACTCCTGGTCCAGTTCGTTTGCCCGTGCCACGGCCGTTTTGTATTGCTGTGAGGTGAAGCGCTCGCTTCGCATGCGTGCTTCTGCGTTTTTAAATTCCCGAAGCGCTTTGTTTAGCAGCCGGGAGCTGGCCTGCGGTGCATAGATTTCACTCGCCCGTTCCTGATAGGCCTGTATCTTCTTGACCGGTTTCTCCCAGACTCTCCCGACGCCGCAAGCATCGTTTGGCCGATTTCTCCCTGGAACGCCGCCAATTTGGTCCCGCCGGCCACCAGCCGCTCGTAATCGAGCGCAAACATCTGCTCGAATAGCTCGGCATCGTTCACCGGAAGGCCCCTTGCCCATGCCTCCACCGGAACGGGCTTTCCGGAGTCTGGGAAGATCAACGATTTAAGCCCCTTGCCCTTGCGGCGTTCGACATCGAGTACCTGACCGTCCGCCAACCGGATCTTCAGCCCGACGCGCAGCATGTCAGCGGGGTGCAGATGAGCATCCCAATCATCCATTCCGAAGAGCGCGTTCCGGAGCGCGCGCAGCGTAGCTGCTCTTACCCGCTTCATTGGGTCCGAACACCAGGTGGAAGCCCGGTGCCCTGTTCCGAAAGATAAAAGTTTATTGGTAAATGGCCCGTAGGCGCGCAAATTCAGTTCTTCGATATGCATTTAGAGTTCCTCCGCTATTTGGCTGACCAGGCTCTGAAAATTATCCGGGTTGGCGAACAGCGTCCCGCTCTCGCTTACGGCCAGCTCGCCGCTCAGTTGATTCCGCAAAGGCGATAGTTCACTGAACCAGAAGCTCACTGTCCCTCCTATCCTGCCCAAGCGATTTCAGGATGTCGCGTACTGCCGGGTCAAGACCGCGATGCAAAAGCATTGGTCCCCGTCTTGACGGGGGGAGCAACTTGAATCTTTTCGATCCAGATGTCGCCTATTTCTACCGCAACAGCATGCGCTCGGTCGTAGAGAGCCTGATCGGGCGTAAGACGGCCCGCTTATGCAAAGCCGGACGGCTATCAAGCGGCCAGGGTTCTCGTTCGTGATCTCTCTGCAGTGCGCACTCTCAGTTTCCTTTCGAGATCTGAGTCGTCCGCCACAATCATGCAACTCTTGCCACCGGACGGTATCGAGTGCCTGAAATTGGGTAGTAATCGAGTGGTCGTCGTGAATGGTCACCAGCGTACAGCCTTTCGAGCCGGTCTCGCGAATCGACCGCCCCTGGAGGTTTCCAGGAAACTCGATATGAACACCTCCCGCCGCTCAGGTCCCGCCGGTCGTGAATGTGTCCCAGTGCCCAATATTGATAGCCGTGGGCAATCAGGTTATCGATACTCGCGGGAGCGTATTCCGACCGAGCCGTCTTCGAGGCAGGTGTGCAGAATTCCAATATTGAATGCGCCGGGCACGGCGGCGGGATAGTTGGCCGATAGGTCGGACATCACGTGGCGGTCGGCGTAGCTCTGGCCGTGAATCGCGACGTTCCATCGCTCCAGTCTGACGGTCTGCGGCTTCTTGTGAGAAAAGATTGTGACATTTGGCGGCCATTTTCGGATGGCGCTCGTCAGTTGGCTCTCGGCATCGTGATTTCCCTTGACGATGAACACCGGAATGCCTGCCTTTTCCAAACACCGCATTTGGCTGATGAAAAATAGGCCCGGCCCGGCATCCGGCCAATCGCAATCCCACAAGTCGCCCGCGATGATCAAAAAGGCGACCTGCTCGTCGAGCGCGAGTTGGATCAGGTTGCGAAAGGCGTCACGCGTGGCTGAGCGGATGCGCTCGACCGGAGCGCTGTCGAAATTTGCGAGACCCTTGAGCGGGCTGTCGAGATGAATGTCGGCGGCATGAATGAACTGAAGCATGCCTTTATAAGGGCAAGGCTGCGACCAAACCGTAAGTCTTTGTTTCTATTCGGAATCTGATGTCTTAATGAGCGGAAAAATGCAACCCGAGTTGAGAAGGCAACAACTGCGGTTGCAGGGATTAGAGTTCTCCGCGAAAAGCGCGTATCTGGATTGATTTGCCGAGCGGATCGGCACTTGCTGAGCAGTTCAGTTAGCTGAGACTTTAACTTTGAGCTTTGCCTAAACCGAGTGCTGAATTCTTGCTGGAGTGAGATGGGTGGCAAAGGTACGGGCAATGAGTTGCACGCTCCCTTGTTCAGGTACGGGACGGTCGTCGATGTAGCAATCCGCCGTAGATACCCCACCTGAAAAGGTATGACATACATCAGGTATATCGGGTCAATCAAATCAGAGCACTGAAAGAGTGGAGCTGCTGATTTATCACCAAATCTCTACCAGCAATCGAACTGATTCCGAGATCGCCAACGCAAGTCATCAGTACGCTTCCCCGCGGAATGAGTTTCGCCCGAACCTCTCGTAGCTCTTGTTCTGTCAATCCCAGAAAACTTCCGGACCGCTCAGTTATCCCCAACAGCTGTAGATCTTCGGTAGTGACCCAAGGAGTCGAGCCGGAGAAGCTCTTTGGTTTGTCCCGACCGGAACGATACAGTCAGTGACCTCCGCCACTGCCTTGACTGGCCATCTTTTGGGATTGCGGGCGGGATCGCCGAACATGTCGAGGAAAAGTGAGCGGAGGAACTCGTCCGCGAGCTTGATGGCTTGCTCCCGCTTGCGTCGGATGGCGTCTGCTTTATCCAGTATCGCTGCGATCCGTTTCTGCTCGTCGAGAGGGGGAATCGGGACAGAGAAGTCGGATATTTGCGAGAAGGTTCAGCGCTTGTCTCGTTCCACCGTTCTGAATGCGCTGGATCTCAGCTTGGATTTCTGGAGTTGCCAAGTACCTGGCCAGATATCGGGAGCGAAGCTTTTTGGATCCGGCCGAACGATGCATACGTGCTGCATTGACATTAGCCCTTACGCCAACTTTGTTGAAAACAGCAACGCGCCCGATTGATGCCCCAGTAATGTTCAGTAGAACGTCATCGAAGGTAATCTGCATCCGTTTCATGCTCTCGTCGATTGCCTCCGGTATGAAAGCCACATCTGTCAAGTCCAGCTCGCTCATGCGGACGTTCTGGCTGCGAATAAAGGCCACCGGACCCGCTTTCAAATACACCCGCTCACCTCCGAGCGGCGTTGAGCCACTTGAAATTAGGCTGGTTAATTGACCTAGTCGCTGATACTGCACTAGCTAAGGATTTCCTCCAACTCTTCCATTTCCCGCAGAATCTCCAGCTCCAGCCTCTTCATGCGAGCCAAAATCTCTCTTGGCGGATCGTACTGCTCTTCGGCATGCACGGTTTCCTTGTAGCGATTCAACGAAAGATCGTACTTGTTCTCCGCGATCTCCTTAGCTGTCACAAAGAAAGCCTTGCTCGTTCGGTCTGTATCTCGCTTCGGATCGCGGTTCTTCCAGCGCTGCAGCGCATCCGGCAAATCGTTCTCTGCTACCGGATCGCGCTTGTCGTCGAGCGAGAAACCATCCGCCTCGACATCGTAGAAAAAGACCTCTTTCGTCTTGCCGCCCTTCGTGAAGACCAGAATCGCCGTGGACACGCCCGCATACGGCTTGAACACGCCCGATGGCAACGAAATAACCGCATCGAGCTGATTTTCTTCGATCAGCATCTTGCGAAGCGCCTGGTGCGCATTGCTCGATCCGAACAGCACGCCATCGGGCACAATCGTCGCCGACCGCCCGCCCAGCCGGAGCATACGCAGAATCAGACGCAACAAACAGCAGCTCGGTCTTCTTCGTTTTCACACGCGCCAGCAGCGCGGGCTGCACGTCGCTATAATCGAGGCTGCCCTTGAACGGCGGATTGGCCAGCACCACATCGAAAGCATCCTGCGATTGCTGCCGGAAACGCTCGGGAAAGGTCGTGCTCAGCGTGTCCTGGTAGTGGATGTCCGGCTCGTCGATGCCGTGCAGAACCAGATTCATGGCTGCGATGCGCAGCATCGTCACGTCGAAATCAAATCCGTGAAACATGCCGCGCTGGCGGTGTGCGCGATCCTTTTCAGCTGAACAGATCGCCCGAATAAATCTTCTGGCCTTCCTCCTCGATGACGCCTTGCGCAGATGTGTATTTCTCCAGCAGATATTCTGCCGCACCCACCAGAAAACCGGCCGTGCCGCATGCCGGATCGCCGATGACTTCGTCGGCTTTCGGATCGAGCATGGCCACCATGAACCGGATGATGTGTCGTGGCGTCCGGAACTGGCCGTTGACGCCGGCCTGGTTCAGCTTGCTCAACAGATATTCGTACAGGTCGCCCTTGATGTCGGTGCGCTCCAGCGGCAACGCATCGATCATGTTGACCGCCGAAACCAGCAAGCTGGGCTTTTGCACCATCAGCTGCGCGTCCTTCATGTACTCGGCGAACCGGCTTCCCTGTCCGCCCAAGCAGGCGGAAATGCGGGAAACACACGATCGCGCACCAGCGGCAGCATTTCTGGTCCGGCAAGATTCTTGAAATTCGACCAGCGGAACGGCTGGTCTTCTTGGAGAAGATCGGGTTCGCCATAGGCTTTGCCGGTGCGCGCCGCCCGCTTCTCGTTTCGCGTTTCGGTCATGTCGAGCATGCGGGCAAAAAGCAAAAACGTAATCTGCTCGATGACCTGCAAGCGGATTGGCGATGCCGCCGGTCCAAAACTCCTCCCAGAGTTTGTCGACTTTGTTTCGTAGCTCTCCGGTAATCATGGTCTTGGCTTCTCTGCTTCTGAGTACTTGTGGTTCAAAGCTGCGAACGATCTTCAACCAGTTCGTCGACCTGCTGTTCCTGCCGGAAAACGCCATCCAGGCCATCGCTATGCACGGCCGTAAACGGCGGATCGTACAGACGTTCGATCTGAATGGCGCCGTGCTCGGCGATTTCCCGCTTGAGCATGGCCAGGAACTGAGTTTGCGTCCCGTTCAAGGGATACTTGCCGGCAAAGCTGGCGAATCGTGCATCCACGGCTTCCGGCTCCATCCCGGCGATCTTGCGGATGATGTCGTCCAGGCCGCCCGCCGTTTCTCCATAGAACTCTTTCAGTGTGCGCAGATCGACGCCGGGGTTCTGGGTCAAAACGAGCGAGACGAGCGCATCCAGATCGGTCTGGCTGACGGGTTCGCCGCGGCGAATCTTTTGCAGGGTCGCATCGTGCGTGAACAGGTGGCGCAATGCGTCAAGAACGCGCTCGCGATAAACGGCCATGCTGTTCGCGCTCGAAACACCGCGATGAGAGCCGGTGACGATGCCGTCGATCTCTTCGGCGATGTCGGTAATGCGAGGTTCGCCGGATCGCGGGTCCCATTGCCGGTACTGCATGATGCCGCGCAGTTCGGTGCGGACGTGCTTCGAGCGCGGGAACCGTGGCGTTTTCCAGAACTCCGGCGAACGCACTTGCTGGATGGCGCCGAGACGTTCCCGCACCGGATTCAGGTTCATCTTCAGTTGGCTGATGCTGTCGATGCAGCGCGGCTTGCAGATCGGCCACTCGCATGGAGCCGCGAACCAGTTCCGTTTCCGTTTGGGTCAGCAGTAAATCGAGTTCATAGGCATCGCGATAACCGGCAATATCGATCCACTGCATCAACGGCGCCATATCGCGGCGCAGCGATGCGACTGTCGCAGTTGAAAACTGCTGCAGCGCGTCCGGATGCGCCGCCGTTTGCACTTCCCGCCATTTCTCACGAACGGATACCGCGTCCTGCGGCAGAGAATTGGATCTGTGCGGCAATCAGCTCTCGCGCGATTTCGAAGGCCTCGGGATTGGCATTCTGCAGGGCTGTCTCGGCCAGATCGATCCGAGCCTCAAACAGCTTTTGCAGCAAACTCTTCGGCTGGCGCGGCTGAACCTCCGGGCGCGGCTGATCGAAATATTCGAAGTTGCCCCAATGGTCGAAGATGCGGAACACAGTTTTGTCCTGGCCCGGCCCGAACAGATCTTTGGAAAGCCGGGTGCCGCGGCCGATCATCTGCCAGAACTTGACCTTCGAGCGCACCGGCTTTGCGAAGACCAGGTTGACGATCTCCGGAACATCGATGCCGGTATCCAGCATGTCGACCGAGATCGCAATTGTCAGATCGTTCTTGGGATTCTTGAAATCGTCGATCAACTGCTCGCGCGCGTCGATCTGGTTGTCGATGACGGCACAGAAGTTGCCGCCATACTGCGGATACATCTCGTCGAACAGTTCGTGCAGCAACACCGCGTGCCGGTGGCCGCGAGCGAAGATGATGGTTTTGCCGATGCGCTGGCCCGTCGCATCACGAATGCCGCTCTCCATCAGGTTTCGCAGAATCAGGCGGTTTGTGTCCTTGTTGTAGATCTGCTTGTCGATTTCTTCCGGCTCGTAATCGTAAGTCGCGGGATCTTCGCCGCTCTCTTCAAGCTGGCGCTTCTGTTCTTCGGTGAGCTGGCTGTATTTGATCCCTTCGCGCAGGAAGCGCGTGGTGTGGGTGACGACTTCGTGAGGAACCAGATAGTGCTGGCTACCGCTTCGTCCAGATCGAAATTGAAGGTCGGATCCTGATCACCGCAATCGAACAACTGAAAGCTGTTGCGGGAGATGAACTCCACCGGAGTGGCTGTTAAGCCCACTTGCAGGCAATCGAAGTAGCGAAACAGATCGCGGTAGTGGTTGTAAATGCTGCGATGCGACTCATCGGCGATCAGGAGATCGAAAAAGCCCGGATCGAAATTCAGGAAGAAGCCGTCGATCGCCGGATAGGTGGCGAGGTAGATGCGGGCATTCCGGTCGTGCTGCGTGCCGGAGTCAAGAATGGTGAGCGGCTCCTTGAGAAACTCGCTGAACGCGTTCTTTGCCTGTTTGCGTAGTTCGTCGCGATCGCAAAGGAACAGCACTCGCTTGACCCATCCGGCGCGCATCAGGACATCGGTCAGCGAGATGGCGACTCGCGTTTTTCCGGTGCCGGTAGCTTGGACGATCAATGCTTTCCGATGTCTTGGCGGTGAATCGTTCCGAAACGCGCCTGATGGCTTCGATCTGGTACAGGCGATTGGTAATGGCGGGATCGATGGTGATTTGCGCGAGCGGCTTCTTGGCCGTTCGCTGATACATGCAGATATTGCAGGCTGTCTTTGGAATAGAACCCGAAGATTGCGCGCGGCGGATATCCCTGCTTGTCGTCCCAGATTTGGATGTCGTAGCCGTTGGTGACGAATATCACCGGCCGCTGGCCGTATTGCGCTTCGAGCGCATCGGCGTAGAGAGCTGCTTGCTTGCGGCCGGCCTCCACGTCGCGCGAGGTCTTTTTCGCCTCCACCACGGCGAGCGGTTTACCGTTGTCGTCCCACAGAACATAGTCGGCGCGTTCGCCGCGTTTTCAGGACATGCTCCTGAGTAACCTCTTCCGTGTTCGCGCCCTTGTCGCCCGACCTTCCATCCGGCGCGCGCCAGATCGCGGTTGATCAGATACTCGCGGGTGTCGCTCTCGTTGATATGCAGCAGGTCCGCAGTCTGCTGGCTCTCCGCTTTGACGGCAGCTAATTGCTCGGACTCTTGGGCAATTTGCTCGTGTTTGCGCTGCAATTCTTCGAGCGCCTGGACCTTGGCCGCAAGTTCCGCTTCCAGCTCTGCAAGCTTGGAGGCCGAAATCTGCGGCTTCTTGGGCTGGCAGTTGAAAGGGCGGAAGGATCATCGGCTTTGACTTCCAAGCGCAACTGCTCGACCACCAGCGGCCTAGTTTAGACGGCTGTTTCAATAAGCCAAAGCGGCCGTCTCGACGTCACAGGTTTCCCATGCGCTCCCTGGTTGCCCTCCTTGCGCAGCGCGTGCAGAGGGATTCTAGCACGGCAGCCGGAACCACGTTCTTGAATGGCGGATTCGTCAGAAGCTTTACGAAATCGTCTTCCAAGGGACGCTGCAGTTTGCAGATGGACGTAAATCGCCCCGGTCAGGATTCGCCGAACGCTCGCAGTTTCACGCCAGCGCTCGCCGGATCGGAATATACGTACTGCTCGGCGAATGCGCCCAGATCCGCGAGTTCCGGGTACTCGGAACGCAAAGTCTCGAAGTTGAGGGACTGCATGAGCGGTGAAGGTCCATTCTACCTATTGGCAGCCAAAGATAAGCAAAATCGGTTCCAAGCGTAAGCCTTTCAGATACTTGGCGTTACACCTCACCGCACGGTCGGGCTACAACTACAGTTGTAGCCTCTCAACCTGAGTTCTGCCGAATCTTGAGAGCCTTGCTGATGTTCTGTGGAGAGGTCCCCAGCAAACGCGCGGCCTGGCTTTGGTTACCCTTGGTGATCGCCAGCGCGCGGTCGATCAGTCGCATGCGGCGTTTCCGCGAGAAATGCTTCCATATCGAAGCCCTCGGAGGTTCTGGGATTTCAAATGCTGAATTGGCGAGCCTGAAGATCGAGATCGTCCGGTTGGATCAGGTCTGATGGGCTCAGGATGACGGCACTGGTGAGAACCCCTTCGAGTTGGCGAACATTACCCGGCCATGGGTAAGCGTTTAATTTCTGAAGGGCCGCCGGCGAGAAGCGTCGTTGTCGGCGATAGCTTCTGTTCAGTCGCTCCAAAATGGCGATCGGCTAACGGGACGATCTCGGAACGGCGCTGTCGAAGCGGCGGGATCGCAAGCGTAAGTGGACAAAGCCGGTAATACAGGTCTTCGCGAAATTGTTTGGCCTTCACTTCTTCTAGGAGATCGCGATTGGTTGCTGCGATCACTCGCACGTCCACTTTGCGATGATGTTGCTCCTATAGGCTGAATGATCTGATCCTGCAGCACTCGCAGAAACTTTACTTGGGCAGCGAGCAGGCAATTCGCCGATCTCATCGAGGAACAGCGTCCCCTTGTCCGCCTGATCGAACGTGCCAATGCGATTTTCGATTGCGCCGGTAAACGCTCCCTTCCGATGACCGAAAAGCGTGCTCTCGACTAATTCAGACGGAATGGCTCCGCAATTCAGCGGAACAAAAGGGCCGCGTCGCTGGCTGAGCGTGTGGATCAGCCGCGGCGAACATCTCTTTGCCAGTACCTGTTTCGCCAAGAATCAAAACAGTCGATGACACCGGAGCACCATGGCCGCGGCCTTTTCGGCAAGCCTGCGCATAGTCGGGTGCTGTATCAGCAGGCCGGCCGATTCCAACGCGGAATCCAACAACTTCAGCGGGTCCGATTCCTCCGAGACGAGCGGTTCGGAAGAACCCGCGGGAATTGACCAGCCGAGGGAATGATTTCCTCCACTTGCGGCAAATCCGCCGTCACGAATCGCGAGGGCCGGACGTGCAGAAGTGTCGCTGGGAGTTCGCCGCTGGCCGTCAGCAGAAACCAACAGGCGTGCATTTGCGGCGTGCCGGAAGCGGTTGCAACGAAGAGCTCCGCGTCAAGATGTTCCTTGCGGATCGACCTGGCATTCCCGGCGAAGCTCTCGCAGGATAGCCAGATAGTCGGTCGGGTCAGGAAGCTGCAGAAAGCGAACTGCTACTTCGGAACCGGAAATCGCGTCTGCTGTTGCCTTCGTCAATTCTGCAGTTGCTGGCGTGGAGAAGAGGAACAACATGATCAAACTTCCGAACGGAAAGAAGAGAAAGGATCGGTCCGGCTCGTTCTTCTCCCTCGACTACGGTCTTTCGCGTAGGGGTCATTAAAGCCGGTGAATGTAATCAGCACCTTCACGGTGCGCGATTGTACCAGCTCTTCCTCCGCCCTTACGTGTCCGACTGTATAGTGGGGTAGCCTACCGGACCTTCTCTGCGATCGATTTCGCCTGCACAAACTGCAGCAGATAATCGGGGCCGCCCGCCTTTGAATCTGTCCCCGACATGTTGAACCCTCCGAACGGATGAGCCCCCACCATCGCTCCCGTACATTTCCGATTGATGTAAAGGTTCCCCACGAAAAACTGCCGCTTCGCCTTCTCCGCCTTCGTGCGATCCGAGGTGAAAACCGCACCCGTCAAACCGTATTCGGAATCGTTTGCCAACTTCAGAGCCTCATCGAAATCTTTCGCTTTCGTAACCGCGAGTACCGGTCCGAAAATCTCTTCCTGAAAAATGCGCGCTCCAGGCTTAACGTCAGCGATAACAGTAGGCTTAATGAAAAATCCTTCTCCATCGACCGGCTTGCCTCCGGTAAGCAGACGGCCTTCTTTCTTTCCCGCCTCGATGTAATTCAGGATGCTCTCTTTCGCCCGAGCATTGATCACTGGCCCCATGTAATTCTCCGGCTGATCGGAAGGCCCGATGGTGATCGCCTCGGTCTTCGTTTTCAGCTTCTCCAAAAACTCGTCGTAGACTGCTTCATGCACAATCGCGCGCGAGCACGCCGAGCACTTCTGCCCCTGATATCCGAACGCCGAGGCAACTACCGCGTTCGCCGCTTCGTCCAGATCATAGTTGCGGTCGACAACGATTGCGTCTTTGCCGCCCATTTCAGCCACCACTCGTTTGATCCAAAGCTGGCCCTTCGGCGTCTTAGCAGCCAGTTCGTTGATTCGTAGTCCAACATCGCGCGATCCGGTGAACGAGATGAAGCGCGCCTTCGGATGCGTGACGAGAATATCTCCAATCGTTGCGCCGCTTCCCGTCAGTAGCGAGAAGGATTGTGGCGGAAATCCGGCTTCGAGCAGCGCCTCCGCGAATTTGGCCGCGATCGTCGGCGTATCGCTGGAAGGTTTGATCACCACCGTGTTTCCCGTAACCAGCGCCGCCGTCGTCATCCCCACTAGAATGGCTAGTGGAAAGTTCCACGGCGGGATGATCACTCCCACACCAAGCGGAAGATAGACCATCTCGTCGTGCTCGCCCGAGAGCTGCACCAGCGGATCGGGCTTCGCCAGCTTCAGCGCCTGCCGGGCATAGAACTCGCAAAAATCGATTGCCTCTGAGACATCCGCTTCCGCTTCTGCCCAGCTCTTGCCGGCTTCCGTCACGAGCCACGCGTCAAATTCGTATTTGCGATCGCGAATAATTCCCGCCACACGCCGCAGATGATTTGCTCGCTGTTCGAAAGTCGTCGCGGCCCAGATGGGGAAATACGAGTAAGCAGCTTCAATCGCTTTCTTCGCGTCCTCCTCCGAACCCTTTTGGTGGACTCCGACTACTTCGGAAGGGTTTGAAGGATTAATCGACTTCAGTTTGTCCGCCGATTTTTTCCACTCGCCCGCAATCAGCAGATCGTATTCTCTGCCGAACTCAGCACGCACTTCCTCCAGCGCCTGGCGCATTTTTTTCGCTGCTTCCGGCTGGCTGAAATCGGTATACGGCTCGTTTGAAAAATCAGAGACGGTCATTGACGGTTTTCTCCGCGATCTTGCGTCCGCGTTCGAAAATCTCTGCCGTCTCCTCCGCAATCTCACGCCCTCTTTCATAGAGTTCCCGTCCGCGCGCCACAATGTCCTGGCTGGATTCGAGAAAACTCTTTCGACCCTTTTCAGCCTGCTTTTTCAGATCGCGCCTGGTCCGTTTTCCGGACTGCGGTGCTACCAATAGCGCAACCGCCGCCCCGATTAATGCGCCGCCAACAAACCAGCCGATGAGAGCTCCTGTAGTGCGTTGACCTGCCATGTTCGCCTCCGTACTCATTCTATGCGTGGCGGCCGTTTTTACCTCCCGGCAGGGCCTTTTTTATAGGCGGTAAAAACCCCCACCCGGTCGCCATCCGTGAGGAAGGTGATCAACCCCTCCTGATCGGTCCTGAAGACGGCCGTATGATGCGCGCCTAAACGATTGAGAACGGCTGGGTTAGGGTGATGAAACTGGTTTTTGTAACCGTCTGAAATCACCGCAAATCGTGGCGTGATGGCGTTCAAAAAATCGTCCGAAGAAGAGGTATTACTACCGTGATGGCCCACTTTCAGCAGCGTCACGGGACGCAGCAATCCGCTCTCGAGCATGTCGTTCTCCGATGCGCGTTCCGCGTCCCCGGTTAGCAGAATCCGGCGATTCTTGTAGGTGATTTCGAGCACAAGGGAATCGTTATTCCCCGCTGTGTCTTTGGGCATGTAATCAGGAGATGGCGCCAGCACTCGAATCTCGGTTCCGCCAAGCGAAATGGCTTTAGTGCTGCGAGTCAGCGGTCGAATGGCCACATGATCGCTTTTCGCGTGCTGCTTTACGTTTTCCCATTCGGCGCTCTCGGGCTCCGCGCCGATCCACAGTTGACCCGGTCGGAAATCATCCAGAATCGACGGCAATCCGCCCATATGATCTGAATGGCCATGAGTCAGCACCACATAATCCAAGTGCCGAAGGCGTCGGCTCCAGAGGTACGGCGCAACAACGTCCTCGCCCATATCGAGCTGTGGCTTTCTCGCCATTCGCTCGGCGCCCGGAAAACCCCCTGCGTCTACCAGCATGGTTTCGCCGTCTGGAAAGGCCACAAAGAGACTGTCGCCCTGGCTCACATCGATCGCCGAGAGTTCCAGATACCCTGGTCGCAATTCCGCTTTCCAGGGCTGCCAGCAGATGATTCCGAAAAGCGCCAGCGAACAGGCCAGCGCGGGAGCCGTGAATGCGCGTCTTCTGCGGATCGTGTAGGCGAGCAGAACAAGAGATACCGCGAACGCTATTGAGAGCCAGAGGGGCAGCGCGGCCAATCTCCACGCGGGTTCGAAGTTCGCGTGCCAGCTCGCCACTCTTTCAGCTAGAATCAGAAACTCCTTCGTGAAAAACGCGAGTATGTGAGAGCCGGTCAGAATCGAGGTAAAGCCGAAAGGAACCACCAGCGACAACAGCGGAATGATAAGGATGTTGGCTGACAAACCGGTAATGGAGAGGCGATGGAAATAGCTGATCATCGGCAGCGCCAGCCCAAACTGAACACAAGCCGAAACCACCACCGCATCAATCATGAAAGCGGCCAGCAAGGTACCGCGTGCCACCACAAACTGCGCTGCTCTGCTCGAAAGGCCGGTTGAAATCTCGAGGGTGCGAGAGAGCAAGCGCAGCTCTACGCGCCATTGCGCCGCCGGCGCAGACTGCTGCGGATCGTACCGAAGCTGGTCGAAGCGTCTGACTGCTGCGCGCATCGGTTCAGTGAGGCGTTCCATAACCGGAATGGCAAAAGCCGCAATTGCAGCCGCTGAAAGAAAGGAGAGTTGGAAGCTCGGATCGAACAGCTCGTCGGGAGCAAACGTCAGATAGACAATGCCGACTGCCGCCAATATGTTCAAGATTCTTGTCTTGCGGAAGAAATAGCTGGCGACCAGAAACAACGTGAACCCGCCGGCTGCTCTCACAACCGGTGAGCTGAATCCGGAAATGAAGGCGTAGAGCCAGCTGGCGATTGTGGCGACTCCGAGTGCCGGAACGCGGCGGAAACGCAGCAGCTTCAAGAGAAGCAATAGGCTTAGCGCGAGAACCGAAACATGCTGCCCGGAGATCACCAGCGCATGGTACGTTCCCGTAACGCGAAAATCAGAGGTCCAGCGCTTGTCGACGCCGCTTGTTTCGCCGAGCAGCGTCGCCTGGAGAAGCCCGACCGTGTGAAGGTCGTCCGGATACAGCGCGCGAATTCGTTCAAGCGCCCATGTTCGGACCCGGTATAACCATCCCACAGCCCGCCAGCCGCAGCTTCCCGGCAGAACGTGAATATCTCCCGGACTGGAAACTGAGCCGTTCCAATAAATATGTTGGGCTGCGAGATATCCGACATAGTCGAACGAGTCCGGATTATGGAAATTGCGTGGCGACCGTACCTTGGCAGCTACCTCAACCCTCTGGCCATAGTCCAGCGGCACGGTTGCGCCAGTCTTCAAATTGACCGAGAGACGAATCGCTGCCGCGGGAGTCAGATTGAGCGTGAACTGCTCACGTTGAGGAGAGAAGACCGGCGGATTGGTGACGCACCCGCTGAGCAGGACCTCGTCCCCGTCCTCGGCGTTCAATTTGGGCGCAGGCCCCTGGCGATGCAGGATTTGGGTCGTAATTCCCCCCAAAACCAGGCAAATACATGCTGCAATCAGGCTGAAATGAGACTTCGGGCGTCGAAAGAGGGCTAGTACCAGTACTGCAGCAGCTAATCCGCAAGGTACCAGCAGATCAGCTAAACGAAAGAAAACAAAATGCGCGAGCAGAATTCCAGCGGCTAACGCCGCCGCCGGCAATAGCAGGGGCTCTCGACGCACGTAACCTTAGTGGGCACGCAGCCCCGTTCGCTCTCCCCTTGACACACCGCCGAAACAGCGTTCATACTGAAGGAAATTTAATCGAAGTGTTGGCGCTAGTACGTAAGTCCTATCGCGATCTTCGTTAGAATTCTCCTCCAACTCAACCTTGTTATGGCGAGCTGATCGAATGAATCGATCAGCCGTCCTTTTTGAAGTGGGATCATAAAGCGTGAGCCTCCGGTTCGGCTATGCGCCGGCATCGCGCCCAATCGCATCGACAGCGATTTTTACCGATTCGGAGGGCCTGGATGCAGGCTCGCTGAACATTGACTCGAGCGGTTTCGAGCTTCCTTCTTACTACGCTCGACCAATGAACAGCACGCGGGCTCCCATACTTCTGATAGTTCAGGAAATCTTCGGGGTTCATGAGCATATCCGGGAAATTTGCCGCCGGCTGGCTAAGCAAGGCTATTACGCCATCGCTCCGGAACTCTATGCGCGTCAGGGAGATGTTTCTGTTCTCAGCGACATGCAGGAGATCATCCAAAAAGTCGTTCGCAAGGTGCCTGACGAGCAAGTCTTGACCGACTTGGATGCCGTGCTGGAGTATGCGGCGAACTCAGGTCAAGGTGACGTAAACAGATTGGGCATTGTGGGATTCTGCTGGGGCGGCAGAATCGTCTGGTTATACTCGGCTCATCAGCCGAAACTGAAAGCGGGAGCTGCCTGGTACGGCAAATTAACCGCCGGTCCTTACAGCACTCCATCGATGCAGCCCAAACAACCGCTCGACGTAGCGGGTGAGTTACATGGAGCGATTTTGGGTTTGTACGGCGGCCGGGACGAGGGAATTCCGCTCACAGATGTAGAGAAGATGCGCGCTGCCATAACGGCAGCCGGTAAAGAGAGCGAGTGTCAGATTTTGGTCTATCCGGAAGCAGGTCACGCCTTCAACGCCGATTACAGGCCCAGCTATCATGAGGCCTCAGCTAAGGACGCCTGGGCCAAAATGTTGGAGTGGTTCCAGATGCGGGGGCTCAGCACTTAGAGCGCTCGCACTTCTCGCTATTGCGGAGGCGGCGTAGTAGTGGTCGAGTTAGTCGGCGAGTTCGACGCGCTTGAGGTGGATTTCTGAGCTGGCGTTTTTGCCGGCCCGGTGTTAGAGGATTGGTTCATTACTGCTGCTTTAGTAGCAGCGCCCTTAACCGCCCAGTCTTTCTCAGTGGCGGCATTGCCCACTGTGCCCCTGGCGATATCCTGATCAACGTCCTTTTTCACCGCCTGATCTGCCTGCTTCGCAGCCTCATGGGTGCCGTTGCCCAATTCGATAACTTTGACCCGAACGGGCTTTACGCCGAATTTCTTGCACTCAGGCGTGCTGGGCAGGTAGATGTCCAGCTTACGGCCTACGATTTTAGTTCCTGTGTCGGCGACTACGTACTCTCCGGAATATTTGCCGGCACGCCTGATCTTGATGCGGGTACCGATTGGTAGGATGGCGGGATCCGCCGCTACCACGTGCCTATGTGTGTATTCGCCCGAAGCAGTGATTCCGGTTACCGAATAAGCGGTCGCGATAAACTTGCCGTTCAGCCTTTCAGGACGGGGTGCGGCAAACGCGACCCCCGTAGATAAAAGAAAGATCGCAAGGCTCCAATGTCGGACGCTGTGGTGCAAATTACCCTCCGGGTTCTCAAACCGGCGATTCGCCTAAACATGAGACCACCGAAACCAGTCAGATTGCACATCCGGGAGGGGTTGTTGAGGTACTGTGTAAGCGCGGCTACGATGCCGCCTGTTCTCGCTATCCGCGAGCGAGAGAGTTTACAACAACATTGATCGTGAGGCTCCAGATAACCATGGATGGTACAAGGCCCAAAAGCAAGGGTTTGAAGGTCAGGTTTTGAAACATACAACTAACCAGTGCGGGAAACCTGTGATCCCTCTCGGAGAAATCTTGGTTCGTCTACACCCCTACCCCCATCGCGGTTGACAGGGAGTAGTACCGCCGCGTACACTGAGAAAGTTTGGCGAGTTGATTCTTCGGCCTCTGTGCTACCGTGTCTGAAGAAGAACAGCCCGGTTGTTTGACGGCTAGTTCTCGATAGGCATCCGGCCGGAAGTCGGGTCCCGCTGTCGGGCCAGTAAGCTCGTTTTTTGAGTGACGCTGAGTCTGGTATGGGCCGTTATCCGAAGTAGTTACCCTCGCGGTTGGGGCTGATGAAGACGCTATATCAGCCTCCTGGCAAGTAATATACAGCCGAGTTTGGTTCCCCTCGTTGCCGGGGCTCGCGCCTGTGAGTAATCCATGCTTTAGCCGCTCATACCCAGTGTGAGCTGAAGAATTTTAGAAGAAGAGAAGTTTCGCGTATCAGGGTTGGCCAACAACCTTCCCGAAAATCGCGATCGAAAAGGAGATGCGACGTGCGGTGGCCGTGACCATCCGGCACGTTTCGAAGCATGCCGACATTTAACCAGCTCGTACGCAAAGGTCGTAAGGCCACTCGCTACAAGACGGCGAGCCCCGCGCTGCAAGCCTGCCCGCAAAGGCGCGGTGTTTGCACTCGCGTTTACACGACGACTCCGAAGAAGCCGAATTCTGCTCTTCGTAAGGTTGCTCGCGTGCGACTCACCAACGGAATCGAGGTCACCACCTATATTCCCGGTGTCGGTCACAATCTGCAAGAGCACTCGATTGTCTTGATTCGTGGCGGCCGTGTGAAAGATCTGCCTGGTGTGCGTTATCACGTTGTACGCGGCACTCTCGATACCGCCGGTGTGGCGAATCGCAAGCAGGGCCGTTCAAAATATGGCGCGAAGCGTCCCAAGGGTGGAGCCGCTGCTCCTGCAAAGGGCAAGAAATAGGAATCAGAGGAGACCATGCCACGCAGACGACGTCCCGAACCTAGAGAAATCATCCCGGATCCGCTTTATAACTCGACCCTGGTCGAGAAGTTTGTCAACTCCATGATGTGGGACGGGAAGAAGACAACGGCTCAGAAGATTTTCTATCAAGCCATGGAAACGCTGCGAGAGCGTTCCGGAGATGACCCGCTGAAGGCCTTCAAGAAGGCGGTTGAGAACGTGAAGCCGGTGCTCGAAGTGAAGACCCGTCGCGTAGGGGGAGCGAACTATCAGGTGCCGGTAGAAGTCTCACAGAACCGCCGCACCAGTCTGGCGCTGCGTTGGCTCATTACCAATGCGCGGACTCGTCCAGACAAGAGCATGGCCGACAAGCTCGCCAATGAATTGAATGATGCCTCCAACATGCGCGGAGGCGCTGTTAAGAAGAAAGACGATGTGCATCGCATGGCCGAGGCCAATAAGGCGTTTGCGCATTATCGCTGGTAATCCGTCGAATTTGAAGAACTGAATTTTTAGAGTTATGCCCCGCACTGTACCGTTAGAACGAATGCGCAATATCGGCATCATGGCGCACATAGATGCCGGTAAGACCACCACGACCGAACGCATCCTGTACTACACCGGCCGTACGCACAGAATCGGCGAAGTACACGAAGGAACGGCCACCATGGACTGGATGGCGCAGGAACAGGAACGTGGCATCACAATTACCTCCGCTGCTACGACCTGCCAATGGCATGACACGACGATCAACATTATTGATACGCCGGGGCACGTCGATTTTACGGCGGAGGTTGAGCGCAGTTTACGAGTTCTTGACGGTGCCTGCGCAGTGTTCGACGCGGTAGCGGGCGTACAGCCCCAGTCCGAAACGGTATGGCGTCAGGCCGACAAGTACGGTGTCCCACGCATATGCTTCATCAACAAAATGGATCGCGTGGGCGCTGATTTTTATCGTTCGGTCGAGACCATCGTCGACCGTCTCAACGCACGCCCGGTAGCTATTCAGTTGCCGATTGGTGCGGAAGACCAGTTCAAGGGTGTAGTGGATCTGGTCAAGATGAAAGCGCGCATTTGGCGCGATGAGACACTCGGCGCGAAGTATGACGACGCCGACGTGCCGGCGGACCTTGTCGAGAAATGCAAAGAGTATCGCGACAAGCTGATTGAAGCGGTATCGGAATCGGACGATGTGCTGATGGAGAAGTACATCGAAGGTCAACCTATTACCGACCAAGAATTGCGGGCCGGTATCCGCAAGGCAACCATCGCGCAGAAGATTTTCCCGGTGATCTGCGGTTCTTCCTTCAAGAACAAAGGCGTTCAGAACCTCCTGGATGCAGTGGTGGACTATCTGCCTTCGCCGCTCGACGTTCCGCCGATTAAAGGAGTGGCTTTAGACAATCCGGAAGAGATTATAGAGCGCAAGGCAAGCGACTCGGAGCCGTTCGCTGCTCTAGTTTTCAAGATTATGACGGATCCATTCGTCGGCCAGCTCTGCTTTATCCGCGTGTATTCGGGCAAGCTGAGCGCGGGTGAATCGATTTATAACGTCAGCAAGAGCCGGCGCGAGCGGGTAGGGCGACTAGTCAAGATGCACGCCAATAAGCGCGAGGAGATTCAGGAGATTCTTGCCGGTGATATCTGCGCGGCGGTGGGCCTGAAGAATGTCGTCACAGGCGACACAATCTGCGACGAGGACAATCCGGTAGTGCTTGAATCCATCGTTTTTCCAGCACCCGTCATCCAGCTTGCGATCGAACCGAAGACGAAGGCCGATCAAGAGAAGCTGGGGGTCGCCATTAACAAACTGGCGACTGAAGATCCAACTCTTCATGTTTCGACTGATCCTGAGACCGGACAGACCATTCTTGCCGGTATGGGCGAATTGCATTTGGAGATCATCGTCGATCGCATGCAACGAGAATTCAACGTTGGGGCGAACGTCGGGAAACCGCAGGTCGCGTATCGCGAGACCATCCGCCAACGAGCGGAGTACGACTACACGCACAAAAAGCAGACCGGCGGCAGCGGTCAATATGCGCGGGTCAAGCTGCGCGTTGAGCCCGATCCGGAAAATGATTTCGAATTTGAAAACGAAGTCACCGGGGGCAACATCCCGAAGGAGTTTATACCCGCTGTCGAGAAAGGTGTCGCGGAAGCCTTGGAGGGCGGCATTCTCGCGGGTTATCCACTAAACAACATCAAGGTGACGGTTTTCGATGGCGCCTATCACGAAGTCGATTCTTCGGAAATGGCCTTCAAGATTTGTGCTTCCATCTGTTTTAAAGAAGCAGCTTCGAAGGCAAAGCCCGTTTTGCTCGAGCCCGTCATGCGAGTGGAAGTGACAGTCCCGGAAGAATACATGGGCTCAGTGAACGGTGACCTGATTTCCCGGCGTGGGCGACTGGAAGGAACGGAGATCGCGGGTGGGACACACATCATCAAGGCGATGGTGCCGCTTTCGGAGATGTTCGGTTATGCAACCGAGCTTCGTTCGCGCACGCAGGGTCGCGGAAGCTTCACAATGCACTTCGGGCAGTACGAAGAAGTGCCGCGCAATTTGGCAGAAGAGATCATCAACCGCAACAAGGGGGGAGCGGTAGCTACCACTAGGTAGCATCCCGCAGAAGTTAGGAGACTTACCATGGCGAAAGAGAAATTTGACCGCAGCAAACCGCACGTGAACATAGGAACGATCGGGCACATCGATCACGGGAAGACGACGTTGACGGCGGCGATCACGAAGACTTTGGCGAAGCACAATCCGAAGGTAAAGTTCCGGAGTTTCGATTCGATCGACAATGCGCCGGAGGAGAAAGCGCGCGGGATCACGATTGCGGTGGCGCACGTGGAGTACGAGACGGCGAACCGGCACTATGCGCACGTGGATTGTCCGGGGCACGCCGATTACATCAAGAACATGATCACCGGAGCAGCGCAGATGGATGGAGCGATTCTGGTGGTGGCGGCGACGGACGGGCCGATGCCGCAGACGCGCGAGCACATTCTGCTGGCGCGGCAGGTAGGGGTGCCGTACATTGTGGTGGCCTTGAACAAGGTGGACATGGTGGACGATCCGGAGCTGCTGGAGCTGGTAGAGCTGGAAGTGCGCGAGCTGCTGTCGAGCTATCAGTTTCCTGGCAATGACTTGCCGGTGGTGAAGGTGAGCGCGCTGGGGGCGTTGAACGGGGAAGCGAAGTGGGAAGCCACAGTCGACGAGCTGATGGCGAAGGTGGACGAGTACATACCGATTCCGGAGCGGGCGGTGGACAAGCCGTTCATCATGCCGATAGAGGACATCTTCTCGATCCAGGGGCGCGGGACGGTGGTGACGGGGCGCATCGAGCGGGGGATCTGCAAAGTCGGCGAGGAAATGGAGATTGTGGGCTTCACGGACACACGCAAGACGGTGGTGACGGGCGTGGAGATGTTCAAGAAGCTGTTGGACGAGGGACGTGCGGGAGACAACGTAGGTTTGCTGCTGCGCGGCATTGAGAAGAACGATGTAGAGCGCGGGCAGGTGATCGCGAAGCCGGGGTCGATCAAGCCGTTCAAGCGGTTTAAGGGCGAGGTGTATGTGTTGTCGAAGGAAGAAGGCGGGCGGCACACGCCGTTTTTCAACGGGTACCGGCCGCAGTTTTACTTCCGGACGACGGACGTGACGGGAGTGGCGAAGCTGCCGGAAGGGATGGAGATGGTGATGCCGGGCGACAACGTATCGGTGGAAGTGGAGCTGATCACGCCGATAGCCATGGATAAGGGGCTGCGCTTTGCGATTCGGGAAGGCGGACGCACGGTGGGGGCTGGAACTGTGACGGAGATTTTGAGCTAGCACACCGCTCTCTGACGGTCGCGGCTCAGTCAAACGCTTTCTGAGCCGCGCACGAAAGTAAGCGGTTTGAAAAAACATCATGAAAGAACGCATTCGCATCCGGCTCAAGGCCTATGACCACCGCGTGCTCGATCAGTCAACGGGCGATATTGTCGATACCGCCAAGCGAACCGGTGCGACAGTCGCCGGTCCGATTCCGCTGCCGACATTAAAGAATCGCTATACGGTTCTACGGTCGCCGCACGTCGACAAGAAGTCGCGCGAGCAGTTCGAAATTCGTACGCATAAGCGTTTGCTCGATATCCTCGAACCGACGCAGGATACCGTGGATGCCTTGATGAAGCTGGATCTTCCTGCCGGCGTCGACGTGGAGATCAAGGCGTTCGGTAAGAAATAAGCCACTGAGGTTAGAGACACTCATGAGTCCAGGAATTCTCGGCAAGAAAATCGGCATGACGCAGATCTTCAACTCGGAGGGACAGGTGGTGCCTGTCACGCTCGTCAAGGCAGGTCCGTGCGTCGTCACCCAGCGGAAGACTCCGGCGACGGACGGTTATGACGCCGTGCAGTTGGGCTTGGTGGAGTATGCGAAGAAGCCCAACAAGCCAATGGCGAAGCATCTTGCGAAATCGGGCGCCGAAGGTGTCCGGTTTTTGCGCGAATTCCATTTAGCACAGGGCACTGGTGACCTGAAACAGGGTGACCGCGTACTTGCGGAAGAGTTTAAGCCCAGAGATATGGTCGACGTGATCGGCACGAGCAAAGGTCGCGGGTTCGCGGGTGTAGTGAAACGTCATCATTTTCGCGGTGGCGATGCGACGCATGGGTCGATGTTTCATCGAGCGCCAGGCTCGATTGGCGGTTCCTCTTTCCCGTCGCGCGTTTTTCCCGGAATGAGGATGGGCGGCCAGATGGGAAATGGCCAGATCACCGTGCGCAACTTGGAAATCGTAAGCGTGGACGCAGACGATAACGTGATTGCGGTGAAAGGCGCTATTCCGGGACCGAATGGCGGTTACGTTATGGTCCGGCGTGCGAAACGGTAGGACGAACAAGATGCCCAGTGTACAAATCGTGGATCTGGACAACACGGCCGTCGGCTCGATCGAGCTGGCCGACGCGGTGTTTGGCGCGGAAGTAAATGAAGCGCTGCTTTACGAAGCCGTCCGGCAACATACAGCTGCCAGGCGCTCGGGAACAGCAGCAACTAAGACACGCCATGAAGTGTCCGGATCGGGTAAGAAACTATGGAAACAAAAGGGAACCGGACGTGCCCGCATGGGCTCAATCCGCTCGCCTTTGTGGCGCCATGGCGGCACAGTTCACGGACCGCAACCGCGCAGTTACGAATACAAGCTGCCGCGCAAGATGGTGCTTGGCGCGTTACGCTCGGCTCTTTCCGCTAAACTTCGCGATGGCGAATTGCGGGTTGTGCGCGCCTTTGATTTGGCAGATCACAAGACTAAGAAGATGCAAGGTGTACTCGGGAAACTGCAAGCGAAAAAGACAGTGCTGCTGGTTGAAGCTGGTGAAAATGTCAACTTGCATCGAGCTTCGCGCAACCTGCCTGGCGTAAAGCTGCTGCCGACGAAAGATGTTAATGTTTACGATCTGCTGCGTCACCAAGAGGTGCTACTGACTGAGAGCGCGGCGAGAAAGCTTTCGGAGGCGTTAGCGTAATGAACGTATACGATGTAATCCGGCGCCCGTTGATCACGGAAAAAGGGCACGCGAAACGGGAGACTGAACGGACGTTGTGTTTCGAAGTACACGTGGACGCAAATAAGATCCAAATCAAGCAGGCGGTAGAAACCGTGTTTCGGGTCAAAGTGGCCGAGGTGCGGACGAGTAACATAGCGGGCAAGCTGCGTCGCCGGGGTCGTTTCACTGGCTACGCTTCAGATCGAAAAAAAGCCTACGTCCGCTTGGCAGAGGGTCAAAAAGTGCCTGAGTACGCGGAGATATAGTTCATGCCCACAAAGAGTTTTAAACCGGTAACGCCGACCCGCCGTTTTCAGACATATCTCACGCGGGAAGACATCACAAAAGACTATCCGGAGAAGTCGCTGGTTGCGGGCAAGAAACGTTCCGGCGGCCGCGATGCTCGCGGACGAATTTCGAGCCGTTTCATCGGCGGCGGAGCGAAGCAGGCCTACCGCATCATCGACTTCAAGCGAGATAAAACGGCTGTACCAGCCAGAGTGGCTGCTGTCGAATACGATCCGAACCGTTCTGCGCGCATCGCTCTACTGCACTACGCAGATGGCGAAAAGCGATACATCATCTGTCCAGTCGGGCTCGAAGTTGGACGTACCGTGAGTTCCGGGCCCGAGGCTGACATTCTGGTGGGCAATGCATTGCCGCTGAAGAATATCCCCGCCGGTACGGTAGTCCATAACGTCGAACTTCGACCGGGGAAGGGCGGTCAGATGGCGCGATCGGCCGGTGCACAAGCACAGCTGGTCTCGAAAGAGGGCGGCGTCGCGCTACTCAAGCTTCCTTCTGGTGAAGTGCGGCGTGTACAGGTCGAATGCATGGCTACCGTCGGTCAGGTGGGTAACGTCGAGCACGAGAACGTCTCGCTCGGCAAGGCGGGCCGCACGCGATGGTTGGGTAAGCGTCCGCATAACCGTGGCGTTACCATGAACCCGGTCGATCATCCGCACGGTGGCGGTGAAGGTAAAACATCGGGAGGTCGTCATCCGGTGACGCCTTGGGGACAGCCAACCCGCGGCTTTAAGACGAGAAACAACAAGCGCACGGATCGGTGGATCGTGACGAGAAAGGCTAAGAAGCGCTGATGAGTCGATCGATTTTAGATCGCGCACAACGGGCAGCAAATCGCCCTGTGCGCTCATTATTTAAATCGCGCACAACGGGCAGCAATTCGCTCTGTGCGCTCATTAGCGATCGGAAGGGGAATAGGCAAAATGAGCAGATCGCTTAAGAAAGGGCCCTTCACCGATGATCACCTGGCGAAGAAGGTAGGTGTTCTGAACACCAACAATCAAAAGACGGTGATTAAAACCTGGTCACGCCGCTCGACGATTATTCCCGATTTCATCGGGCATACTCTGGCCGTGCACAACGGAAAGAAGTTCATTCCGGTCTACATCACGGAGAACATGGTAGGCCACAAGCTCGGAGAGTTCTCGCCCACCCGCACCTTTAAAGGCCACGCGGCCAAGTCAACCGAAAAGGCGGCGAAGTAATGGCCGACCAGACTTTCACTCTCGCGAAAGCCGAAGCTCGATACGTGCGCGTGTCTCCCCAGAAGGCGCGGCTCGTGGTCGACATGATTCGTGGACAGCAAGCGGGCGATGCGATTCACATCCTGAGTGCCGTCAACAAGCAGATTGCTCCGGCTGTAGAAAAGGTACTGCGCTCTGCAATCGCTAATGCCGAGAACACGTCTCAGGACGTTGACGTCGATCGGTTATTTGTGAGCGAAGCCTATGTAAATGAGGGTCCGCGGACGAAGCGGATCAGGCCGGCTCCGATGGGTCGCGCCTATCGCTATCAGCGACGAATGTCGCATATCGTGGTCAAACTCGGCGAGCGCGCCGAAGAAGAGGAAGAAGAGTAACGTGGGTCAGAAAGTACATCCCTACGGATTCCGTTTAGGCGTTACGAAGACCTGGCGCTCGCGCTGGTTCGCAAAGCAGGATTATTCGAAACTCCTGCACGAGGATCTGGAGCTCAAGGAGTCGCTCCTAAAACGCTTGAAGGCTGCCGGCGTCAGCTCGATCGAAGTCGACCGGCCGGGTAACAAGCTTCGCATCACGATTCGCACATCCCGTCCCGGTATTATCATCGGCCGCAAAGGCGCTGAGATCGAAAAGCTCAAGGGCGACTTGGCAAAGAAAACAAAGCGCGAGGTTTTCATCGATATCCAGGAGGTGCATCGTCCGGAACTGGATGCGCAATTGGTTTCCGAATCGATCGCGCTGCAGCTCGAAAAACGTGTAGCGTTTCGCCGGGCTATGCGCAAGGCCGTCGACTCCGCACTGCGCTTTGGTTGTAAGGGAATCAAAGTTCGGGTATCCGGACGCTTAAACGGGGCTGAGATTGCCCGCAGCGAGTGGTACTTACAGGGACAGCTTCCATTGCACACTTTGCGCGCGGACGTTGATTACGGCTTCAGCGAAGCCTACACGACATATGGCGTCATCGGTGTGAAGGTTTGGATTTATAAAGGCGAAGTGCTGGACGGTGGAAACCGCAGGAACTCGCTCCGCAATGAAGGCGAACCGCGCCGCCGGCGTCGCGATGATCGGGACCGGCGTCCGCCTACGCAGGTTGCAGAGGCGAGTGGTCCGGTGATACAGCCGATTCCTGGCGATTTACCGAAGCCGGCGACTGCACCGATCATTCCGCCGCTGTCCGCTCCGCAGGCCCCGTCCTGGAAGCAGCCAGTGACTGGCGGTGGTGGCGAGTCGCATCCGGAAGCTGCAACTCCGTCTACGGAAGGAAAAGAGAATTCGAATGAGTAACCGTAAGCGGCGGTTTCAGCTGAGGCGAAGGGAAAAACCGCTATGTTGATGCCGAAGAAGGTCAAATTCCGCAAGCAGCAGCGCGGCCGTATGAAGGGCAAAGCCTGGCGTGGCTCATCGCTATCGTTCGGAGAGTTCGGCCTGAAGGCGCTCGAGTGCGGATGGGTGACCAATCGTCAGATTGAAGCCGCCCGTATCGCCATGACGCGTTTCATCAAGCGCGGCGGAAAAGTTTGGATCCGGGTTTTTCCGGACAAGCCGATTACGAAGAAACCGCCTGAGACTCGTATGGGAAAAGGAAAGGGCGCGCCGGAAGCCTGGGTGGTAGTGATTAAGCCAGGAAAAATGCTTTTCGAGATGGAAGGCGTTTCTTTGGATGTTGCTGCTGAAGCCATGCGCCTGGCGGCGGCGAAGATTTCGGTTCCGACGAAATTCGTATCGCGAGCGCATGCGGGAGAAGCCGTCAAGAAGGCAGGCTAGTCAGGAGTTTTGGCTGGGATCGAGAGATGAAGGCAAACAAAATTCGCAACATGGATCTGGGCGAAGTGGAGCGAGAGGCGCAAGAGAGCCAGGAACAGCTTTTCCGGCTTCGTTTCCAGATGGGAATGGGGCAAACCGAAGGTCTCAAAAAATATCACGCGTTGAAGAAAGATCGCGCTCGTCTGCTGACGATCATGAACGAGAAGCGGGCTGCCGGTGAAACGGTGGCAACGGTAGCCACCAAGAACACGGCTTCCGGGAAAAAGAAAAAGTAAGAGTATTTAGGACAGATCACATGGCAGCAGTAGCTAGCGAGACAACGAAAGAAAAGGGTCATAAGAACGAGAAGATTGGGGAAGTGGTGTCCACCAAAATGGCTAAAACCATTGTGGTCGAGGTCACCAGGCGCGTTCCCCACCCTGTCTATAAGCGAATCGTGAGCAAGCGAAAGAAATTCTATGCACACGACGAGCGGCAGACCGCACAGCTGGGCGACGTTGTTCGTATCATTGAATGCCGTCCGCTAAGCCGGCTGAAACGTTGGGAACTCGGTACGGTCCTGCGCAAGGCTGTTCAAGTGGGTGTCGAGCATCCGGCCCTGGCGGCCAGTGCCGATACGCGCGAGAAGAAGACGATCAAGAAAGGTAAGTAAGGCGCAGGCCTGACGGAGAAAAGAACATGATTGGAATGCGAACGATGTTGGAGGTGGCCGATAATAGCGGCGCACGCAAGCTGCAGTGCATCTTGCCCCGCGGCGGCGACCTCGGGCTTCGTGCCGGCCTGGGCGATGTGATTACAGCCAGCGTGAAAGAGGCCGCTCCCGATTCCAATATCAAAAAGGGCAAAGTAGTGCGCTGCGTAGTGGTTCGAATGCGCAAAGAGACCCGCCGGAAGGATGGCACCTATATTCGCTTTGATTCGAATGCGGCAGTGTTGATCAATGAGGTGGGCGAACCTCTCGGTACACGTGTCTTTGGACCGGTAGCGCGTGAATTGAGAGACAAACGGTTTATGAAGATTGTGTCACTTGCTCCGGAGGTAATTTAGTTATGCCGAAAATAGCTTACAAACGCCGGCAGGAGCGCGGAGAACGGAAACCGCTGCGGGTCAAGGTCAAAAAAGACGATCTTGTCCGAGTGATTGCCGGACGTGACAAAGGAAAAACCGGTAAGGTGCTCGAGGTCGATCGCTTCGCTCGTAAAGTTACCATCGACGGAGCCATGATCGTCAAACGCCATACGCGCCCCAATCCCTCGCGGCAGATCAAGGGTGGAGTCGCGGAGAAACCAATGCCCATCGACATTTCGAACGTCATGCTATTGACCGCTGCCGGAATTCCGACTCGGGTGGGTTACAGAGTGGAAAATGTGAGCGGCTCAGTGCGTCGAACGCGAATCGCTCGCAAAGGCGGCGAGGCGCTCGATAAAAAGTAGCTCCACGCACGGTAGGCGCAACAAGGAATCGATAAAGATGGCAAAGGACACCGATAAGAAAGCAGGCGCGAAAACGGGTGGGGCTACGAAGCCTCCGGCAGGCGAAAAGAAATCCCGCGCTCCAAAGAATGCCCCGCTAGAAAAAGAATCAGCTGGTAAAGCTGAGGCGCCTCGCTCACGGAGCGGCAAAGCGCGCCTGCGTGAGCACTACAACAAAAACGTTGTCGCCGCGCTTAAGAAGGATTTCAGTTATAGTAACCCGATGGCCGTGCCGAAGATTGAGAAAGTGTCGATCAATATCGGCTTAGGCGAAGCCACTGGAAACAGCAAGCTGATGGACGGCGCGGTAAACGAGCTGAGCGCGATCTCGGGCCAGAAGCCGGTTGTGACCAAAGCCAAGAAATCCATTGCCGCATTCAAGCTGCGCGAGGGTATGTCGATCGGCTGCATGGTGACGTTACGCGGTGACCGTATGTACGAATTTCTCGACCGGTTAATGAATGTTGCTCTTCCGCGCGTGCGTGACTTCCGGGGTGTGTCCTCAAAGTCCTTCGACGGACGCGGCAACTACACGCTCGGGTTGAGGGATCAATTGATCTTTCCTGAGATTGATTACAACAAGGTGGAGAAGACAAAGGGTATGAACATCTCCATCACCACCACGGCGAAGACGGACGCCGAAGGATTGGCGCTGCTCCGTCATATGGGTATGCCGTTTCGTCAATAGACGAAGGCCGCTGGAAAAAAATGGCAACTATCGCAAAGATCGCTAAAGAAGATAAGAAGCAGGCCGAGATGGATCGAGCGCGCAAGGCCGGAGCTGCGGTGAAGTATTCGACCAGGCTGCGGCACCGTTGCAAGAATTGCGGTCGTCCGCGTGGCTTTCTGCGGAAGTTTTCGCTTTGCCGGATATGCTTCCGCAAGTTCGCGTTGGCGGGTGAAATCCCGGGCGTGACAAAGGCAAGCTGGTAACGGCTGGCGCTGAGAGCAGACAGGATGAGCCCGCGCTCCTCAGCGAGGCGAAGACTCAAATGAAAGGTGCTGAGAGATAGATGACAGCAGACCCCATTGCCGACATGTTGACACGCGTGCGCAACGCGCTGATCGCTCGACATGCCAAAGTGGACGTTCCGGCGTCCCGTCTAAAGAATGAATTAGCCCGTATCTTAAAGGAAGAAGGCTACATTCTCAACTATAAATTGACCGAAGAGGGGCCGAAGAAGTTTATCCGGCTGTACTTGAAATACACGCCGGGAAATCTGCCGGTTATCTCCCGGATCGAGCGAGTCTCGCGTCCCGGTTGTAGAGTTTACGTCGCAAGCAAAGAGATTCCGCGCATTCTGGGCGGCCTGGGTATCAACATCCTGACTACGCCGAAAGGTGTAATGACGGGAGGGGCGGCGCGCAAGGAAGGCGTTGGCGGAGAGGTTCTTTGCCAGATCTGGTAGAGGGCGCAAGATAGACATGTCACGAGTAGGAAAAAAACCGATTCCTTTGCCAAAAGGGGTCACAATCAACATCGGTAAGGAATTGAAGGTCGAAGGACCAAAAGGCAAGCTGACTGTCCCAATTCCTGCCGGGGTGCGCGTTGAACAGAAGGATGGTCATCTCGAGGTAGTTCGCGATAGCGATCAATATGCGGCCGTGCATGGCTTGACGCGGGCGTTGACAGCGAACGCGGTGCAGGGTGTTTCTACCGGTTTTACACGGGAGTTGGATATTGTCGGTACCGGATACCGCGCCGATGTCAAGGGAAAAATTGCGGTTTTCACGCTTGGCTACTCGCATCCGATCGAGGTCCTTCTTCCAAACGGAGTGGAATTGAAAGTCGATCGCCAGACGCATTTGATTCTGACTGGCTATGATCGTCAAGTCGTGGGGGAGGTCGCATCCCAGATTCGTGCGTTGCGTCCACCCGATCCTTATAAGAATAAGGGCGTGCGCTATACCGGGGAAGTGCTGCGCAAGAAGGCCGGCAAAACCGGGGCGGGAGGCAAATAGCGATGGCTAAAGAATCCAGAAGAACGATTCGGACGCGCATCCATCAACGAATCCGAAGCCGTGTGGCAGGGACGCCTGAGCGCCCGAGGCTTGCGGTCTTTCGGAGCGTGAACCACATCTACGCTCAAGTGATAGACGATGGTCAAGGCCACACGCTGGTAGCCGCTGCTTCCACCGAAAAAGACCTGCGTGGGAAAGGTGGCAATTTGGAAGGAGCCAAATTGATCGGTAAAACCGTGGCGCAGCGAGCCAAGGAGAAAGGCATCAGCAAGGTCGTTTTCGATCGCGGCGGTTATCTGTACCATGGCCGCGTGAAGGCGCTCGCCGATGCAGCCCGTGAAGCGGGCCTGGAGTTCTAAAACAAATGGCAGTCACTGTAAGGGCCAAGCGCGTCGAAACGCATAACCTGAACCTGAAGGAACAAGTGGTCAGCATCAATCGAGTGACCAAGGTGGTCAAGGGCGGCAAGAACATGAGCTTTTCTGCTCTGGTAGTGGTTGGCGACCCGGCGGCAAAGGTCGTCGGGTACGGCACCGGCAAGGCAAAAGAGGTGCCTTCTGCGATCAAGAAGGGCATCGAGGCGGCGAAAAAGAATCTTCGAAAAGTTAATGTTCTGCAGACCACGATTCGGCATCCCGTTCTCGGACGCTTTGGTAGCGGCCTGGTGCTTTTGAAGCCAGCGCCGGAGGGAACGGGTGTGATCGCCGGAGGTCCGGTACGAGCTGTGATCCAGGCGGTTGGAATTCCGAACGTGCTCACGAAATCGATTGGCTCGCACAACGCGCACAACGTGGTGAAGGCGACCATTGACGCGTTAGAGCAGCTTTGTGATAAGACTGCTATCGCCGACATGCGCGGATTACCAGTCGAGAAGCTCTGACGAGCGGAAAAGAGCAGATTGAATGGCTACCGAAGGAAAAATCAAAATCAAGCTGGTGCGCAGTACAATCTGCACGCCGCAAAAGCATAAAGACATCGTGAAATCTCTCGGGCTTCACAAGATCAATCGCGTCGTCGAACGGCCTGACACGCCGGGGTTTCGCGGCATGGTGAAGAAGGTGCCGCATCTGCTCGAGATAGTGGAAGAATGATTTGCCGCGCGGATTAGCGAATTGCAGGAAATGAAATGAATCTGAGCAACCTTAGGCCTCCAAAGGGCCAAAAACATAAAAAGCAGCGTATCGGTCAGGGCATGGGAACCGGTCGTGGCAAGTATTCGGGTCGCGGAGCAAAAGGTGCGAAATCGATCTCCGGTTATAGCAAGATGCGCGGATTCGAAGGCGGTCAGATGCCATTACACCGCCGCCTTCCGAAGCGCGGTTTCACGAACATCTTCCACAAAGAGTACGCCATCATCAATGTAGGCGCCCTCGACAAGCTGGAAGGCGATAGTTTTAGCGCCGACTCGTTACTAGCAAGTGGCGTCATTAAGAAACTTCACGCCGGACTCAAGATTCTGGGCAATGGAGAACTGACGCGAAAGATCAGCGTCGAGGCCCACCTTTATTCGAAAGCGGCACTCGATAAGATTCAGAAGGCTGGGGGCAACGCCGGAGTCATTAAAAAGAAGTCTGCCAACAATCCCGAAACGGAAGAAAAGTAGAATCACCCCGCTCGGCAAGGTGCGACTGAGATATGCAAAAGTTTTTCGAAGCATTAAGTAACATATTCCGGATCAAGGATCTCCGGAACAGAGTCGCCTTCACGCTGGCTCTGCTTGCCGTTTACCGGATTGGCGCGTACATTCCGACCCCGGGAATCGCCACCGACCGGTTCCAGGCATTCTTCCAGCGCAATGCCGCGGGCGGATTCCTCGGGTACTTCGACCTGTTCAGCGGCGGCATGCTCCGGCGCATGACTATTTTTGCGCTCGGTATTACGCCCTACATCACTGCTTCGATCATCCTGCAATTACTGCAGGTGGTCATCCCCACCCTGGACAAACTGCAAAAAGAAGGGGAACTCGGACGCCGCAAGATCACCCAGTGGACTCGCTATCTTACAGTTGCACTGGCGATCGTGCAGTCGATCGGTATTGCTTTCGCTCTGCAAAACTCGGATGGCAACTTCGTCCTGAACCCCGGTTTCGTCTTCATCTTCATGACTACGCTGACATTCACGGCCGGTTCAGCGTTCATCATGTGGCTGGGCGAGCAGATTACGGACCGCGGTATCGGAAACGGAATGTCGCTCATCATCTTCGTCGGTATTATCGTCGGCTTACCGAACGCGATCACGAGTATCTACCAGAACACGTTCGTAACACACCAGTGGCCGGTGCCTCAGATGGTCATTATTCTTGCTCTGATGGTGGCGGTCGTTGCCTTTATCGTGCTGGTGGAACGCGGTGAACGCCGCATACCTGTGCAATATGCTAAGCGCGTCATCGGCCGCCGGATGATGGGCGGGCAGTCGACGCATTTGCCTTTGAAAGTAAACGCAGGCGGTGTCATCCCCATTATTTTTGCTTCTTCATTACTGGCCTTGCCGCAAACCGCTGTACAGTTTCCGGTTGTGAAGAACAACCGCTGGCTGAACAGCATGCTCAGTGGTCTAGGCGGCGCGGAACCCACCTACTATCTTGTTTTCATCCTGCTGATTGTCTTTTTCTGTTTCTTTTACGTCTCGATCATCTTCAATCCGAGTGAAGCGGCAGACAATATGCGCAAATACGGCGGGTTCATCCCCGGTATTCGGCCCGGCAAGAACACTGCCGATTACATGGACAAAATCCTGTCTAAAATCACGGTCGTCGGGGGACTGTATTTGGCGCTGCTCTCCATTATTCCGCAGATCATGATTCAGGGTATTCGTCTGCAACATCTACCCCTGGCCGGGAATTTCATCGATGCGCACTTTCCGCGCTGGCTGCTCGACGGACTTGGAGTCAACTTCTTTTTCGGTGGCACCTCGCTGCTGATCGTTGTTGGCGTCGCTATGGATACTGTCAACCAGATTGAGGCGCAGTTGATCATGAGGCACTACGAGGGCTTCACACCGCGTTCCGGGCGGATTCGAGGCCGCCGTAGCTCAACCAGTTAGGCACTGCCTTTGCTTTCAGAGAACTCATCGACAGCTCCCGCCGTTATTCTGTTCGGTTCGCCGGGGTCTGGCAAAGGAACCCAGGCTAAACTTCTTCGAAAGTGTCTGAAAGGGCCCCACATCTCGACTGGGGACATGCTGCGCACCCATATTGCTTCCAAGGACGAAATCGGCCGCACCGCCGAGCAACTCATTAAGGCCGGCAAACTGGTGCCAGACGATCTGGTCAATCAATTGGTTGAGCAGCGTCTCCAGGCCCCCGACGCCCGAGCCGGAATGATTCTCGACGGCTATCCGCGGACACTGAAGCAGGCGCGCGTTCTGCTAGATCTCCTTTCGGCAAGCGGATTTCGCCCCGTCGTGATACACTTAGTGGTTGACCACGAAAAGATCGTAGCTCGTCTAAGTGGTCGTCGGCAGTGTCCCGTCTGCGGAACCCTTTACAGCTTAACCACCAATCCTCCTCGCGTTCCGGGTGTGTGCGATTTGGATGGAGCGGCTCTGGTAACACGCGAAGACGACCAGGAATCCGTTATTCGGGAGCGGCTGCACGAATACGATTCTCAAACGGTGCCGATACTGAATTTTTTTCGCAAAGCGAACGTTCCG
Organism: Terriglobia bacterium; assembly: GCA_963738555.1. Lineage (GTDB taxonomy): Bacteria > Acidobacteriota > Terriglobia > Bryobacterales > Bryobacteraceae > Bog-105. The sequence goes on along the minus strand of CAVTXN010000017.1, from coordinate 105,760 downwards.
ATGTTGGAAATTGGCGGCGGAGACGCGACGCCCGACCAAATCATGCAGCGAGTATGTAATTCACTAGCAAAGACTGGGCTCGTGAGTTCTGTCCAGAGCAAGACCGGGCCAGCTTTGGAGAAGAGCGGTGCCTGGTGATCTCCCGGCGAAGTGCGGTCGAGCTCGAGAAATTGCGTCGCAGCGGGCTGCTGGTTTATAAAATTCTGCAGGATCTAAAGGGCATGGTCGCAGAGGGCGTTACGACACAAGATCTCGAGTCGGCTACTGAAAGGATGATCGCGGACGCAGGCGCCAGGCCGGCCTTCAAGGGGTACTACTCGCAGGCGTCGGGAACCAAATACCCCTATGCACTGTGTGCCTCCGTAAACGAAGAAGTAGTGCATGGAATGCCCTCGGTGAGGCGTAAGTTGAAGCCAGGTGACATTGTGTCGCTCGATACCGGTGTTCAGTTGGATGGTTATTACGGAGATTCCGCCATTACGGTGGCGATTGGCGAAGTAAACGACTCGGTAAAGCGGCTTTTGAAGATCACTGAAGAGAGCTTGGAACTGGCAATAGACCGTGTGCGTTCTGGAAACCGGTTATTTGACGTTTGCGGCACGGTGGAAAAGCACGTGACCTCTAACGGATTTTCAATTGTTCGTGAATTTGTTGGTCATGGTATCGGGACTTCATTGCACGAAGAACCTCAGATTCCTAATTATGTGGATCGACGCGGTGAGAATCCGCGTCTCAAGCCCGGTATGGTCCTTGCAATCGAGCCTATGGTAAACGCTGGAAAACCTGATACTCGGGTGCTGTCTGATCGTTGGACTGCGGTCGCAAGAGACGGTTCGTATTCGGCGCATTTCGAGCACATGGTCGCTGTGACTGAGAATGGCCCCTGGGTGCTCACTCGTCCATGATGGTCGATCAGGAGATGGTGGATGAACCGGTTACCCCGGAGGGATTCGATGAGCGGACCGCTGAAGGGATTGTAGTAGAGCTGTTGCCGAGCGCTCTCGTACGGGTGCGAATGGAGGGTGAGCATCGCTTGCTTGCTCATTTGCCAAGCTCCCAGCGAGCAAACTTTGTCCGCCTGCGAGTCGGCGACCGGGTCCGGGTTGCGGTTTCGGCGCAGGATCGGACGCGGGGCAGGGTATTAGCATTGTTGGCGAAAGGTCAAGTCCTATGAAGGTACGTGCATCAGTGAAGAAACTGTGCGATAAATGCAAGGTGATACACCGCCAAGGAGTAGTGCGGGTCATCTGCACCAATCCCAAGCACAAACAGCGGCAGGGATGAGGAATGGAGAATGGATAAGCGGCACTTTTCAAGAAGCCGGGAATTAGAGGAATTGTATGGCGCGTATTGCAGGTATTGACTTACCAGTTCGAAAGCGGGCAGCGATCGGCTTGACCTACATTTACGGAATCGGCAGAACGAGGGCGCTCTCATTGCTTCATAGGGCGCAGGTCGATGCCGATAAAAAGGTGGGCGATCTTTCGGAAGAGGAAGTGAATCATCTTCGCAACCTGATCGAGGGCGAAGGAGCAATCGAAGGCGACCTGCGCAAGGAAGTCTCGATGAATGTCAAGCGCCTCATGGAAATGGGCTCGTATCGTGGGCTCCGGCATCGGCGTGGGTTGCCTGTTCGCGGACAACGCACTCACACCAACGCCCGTACCCGCAAGGGACCTCGTAAGGGGACGGTGGCAAATAAGAAGAAGGCAACGGGCAAAACTTAATGGCGAAAGCACCAGCTAAATCGACGAAGAAAAAATCGTTCAAGAAAAAGGAAAAGAAGAACGTTCCATTTGGGACAGTTCATGTGCAGGCGTCGTTCAACAACACGATCGTTACGTTTACAGATCCGCTCGGTAATGTGCTGGCCTGGTCTAGTTCCGGTTCGCTTGGTTTCCGTGGTTCCCGCAAAGGCACTCCGTTTGCTGCGCAACAGGCTTCCCTCACTGCCGCGAATAAGGCGAAAGAGTCTGGTCTTCGCACTGTCGAGGTACATGTTGCCGGCCCCGGTTCTGGACGTGAATCGGCTGTCCGTGCTCTTTCCACCGCTGGGATCGAGGTCCGTTCGATCAAGGACGTGACACCGATTCCGCACAACGGCTGTCGTCCGCCCAAGAAGAGGCGGGTATAGGTTAAAAACCGCTCTGCTCACTTCGCCGGTTCCACTAAGAGCAGAACCGGGAGCGCAAAGAAGTAGCAGCATTTGATTGATTTAAGCGGGAAGAAGGCTTGCCGGCCGTAAACCGCACCTGTTACTTGGAGGTTTATTAATTTGGCACGTTATAGTGGCCCGGTTTGCCGGCTCTGCCGGCGCGAGGGCATGAAGTTGTTTTTGAAGGGTGAGCGCTGTCACACAGAGAAATGCGCGATAGAGAAGCGAAACTTTGCTCCCGGACAGCACGGCAAAGACAAGAAAGCGAAAATTGTCGGCTACGGCCTGCAACTTCGCGAAAAGCAGAAGGCGCGCCGTTATTACCGTATCCTGGAGGGCCAGTTCCGGAACCTTTTTGAGAAAGCGGTGAATCAAAAGGGTATTACCGGCGAGCTGATGCTTTCCATGCTGGAGCGCAGGCTCGACAACATCCTGTATCGCATGGGGTTAGCCACCAGCAGAGCGCAGGGCCGTCAGGTCGTGCGGCACGGGCACGTGACGGTTAACGGGCGCAAGGTAAACATCCCATCTTTTACTGTGAAACCGGGCGACGTTGTGGAGATTCGTGAGAGCAGCCGGAATAACGCCAGCATTCTGGCTGCGCGCGACGCCACCGCCCACACTCCCAGTCCGTCTTGGTTAGAAGTTGATCGTGATGCGCTTAGGGCGAAGGTTCTTCAGCAGCCGAAGCGCGAGGAATTGGTTCAGATTCAGTTGAATGAGCAACTGATCGTCGAGTTGTACTCAAAGTAAGGATTGAAAATATGTTTAAGGGATTTCAGAAACCCAAGCGCTTGGTCGCTAATACCGAGTCACTGACCGAACGCTATGGCCAGTTCAATGCGCAACCGTTTGAACGTGGATTTGGAGCCACGATCGGCACGGGCTTACGTCGCGTATTGTTGAGCTCTATTGAAGGCGCAGCTATCACAGGCGTGCGGATAGAAGGAGTATCGCACGAGTTTAGCCCTATTCCAGGTGTAGTTGAAGATGCCACCGACATCATTCTGAATCTGAAACAGGTTCCTTTCAAGATGATGGGCGAAGGTATGAAGATCGCTCGTTTGCATGTGGAAACGCCCGGCGAGGTGATGAGCAGCCAGATCGAAACTGATGCCGATATTGAAGTGCTGGATCGCAATCTCCACATAGCGACTGTTGGCGAAGGCGGCAAACTCGATATCGAGATGCGAATCAAGAGCGGCCGTGGCTATGTCTCGGCCGATCGCAACTACGATGAAGACCTCCCAATCGGCTACATTCCGATTGACTCCGTTCACTCACCCGTCCGTAAAGTAAATTACAACGTGGAAGCCGCCCGACTCGGCCAGAATACGGACTACGACAAGCTCACGATCGAAGTCTGGACCAATGGAGCCATCTCTCCGCAAGATGCTGTCGGACAAGCGGCAAAGCTTCTTAAGGACCACATGACGATCTTCATCAACTTCGAGGAAACTCCGGAAGTTGCCGAAGAGCCGGCGGAGCGCGCCATCAATCAGATGAACGAAGTGCTCAATCGTTCGGTGGAAGAACTGGAACTGAGCGTTCGTTCCTACAACTGTCTGAAGAACGCCAATATCCAGACCATTGGCGATCTGGTCCAGAAATCCGAGTCGGAGATGTTGCGAACCAAGAACTTTGGACGCAAATCTCTCAACGAAATCAAGGAGATTCTCTCCGGCCTCGGGCTCTCGTTCGGCATGAAATTCGATAGCCAAGGGCGTTTGGTTGGCAGCGCACCGCCTGCCTCATCGTCAGACTACAGCGAGAACTACGCGGGCTTGGACGAGTAGTCATGCGGCATCGCAAGGCTGGAGTTAAACTCAAACGCGACCTCGGCGCGCGTCGTGCCCTGCTGCGTGGCCTCGTAACCAATGTGATTGAGGAGGAGCGTATCACGACTACCGTTCCAAAGGCTAAGGCGGCGAAGCCGCTCGTCGAGAAAATGATCACATTGGCCAAAAAGGACACGTTGCACGCCCGCCGTCAGGCTGCGGCTTTTCTTGTTACAAAGGAAGCCGTTGAGAAGCTATTTGAGAAGCTCGGGCCCAGGTTCAACCAGCGCAACGGCGGCTATACGCGAATCGTAAGAATCGGCTGGCGCAAAGGTGATGGAGCTGAAACGGCCAAGCTGGAGCTGGTGGGTTCCGAGTTGGTCAAGCGTGCAGCTGACCGGGCGGCGCGCCGCGAGGAACGCCTGAAGCAATTGCGTGCCGGCAGGTCCGAGGACGAAGAGAAGAAATAACTTAACTTCCGGTCTACCGTCCGTGAATTCTCTTGTGCTTCCTCGCTGTCCGCGGTGTGGAAGCACTCTCTGTTTGTGCTGACGGTTGCTCACCTCCGAGCTTGCTCAGGATTCGATCGTGAATCCAGTGTTCATCCCACCATTCTTTGGGATCGATTTGGACCCCGGCAATCATCATGCTGAAATGTACGTGGTCGCCGAATGCCATTCCTGTTGCTCCACTCACGCCGATCTGCTGCTCCTTAGCGACCGTATCGCCCACCTTCACCATGATCTTGCTCATGTGCCCGTAAAGGCTCTGTAGCGAGTAGCCGTGATCCAGGATGACGCAATTTCCAAACAGGCCGAGACGGTCTGCGAAAATCACCTTCCCTGAATTAGCCGCCTTCACCGGTGAGTGCATGGTTTGTGCCAGATCGTATCCGAGATGTACTTGCTCATCGAACTTCTTGCCCTTGTAGAAGTAGCTGCGCTGATCAGCAAAGAAAGATTCGCGCGCGCCCTTCACTGGAATGAATGGGCCTGCCCACAAAATCTTGTGCTCAGTGTTATTGCGCATTTCATAGATCTGCTCGGCATTTTTTCTACGCAAATCGCGGTTCAACTTCACGAAACGATCGAGTAAGCTGCCGGTTCCGTCAGGATCGAGTTCGCCGACTACTTTCTGAAGATCCCGATCAGTGACGTTGATATTGCTCCGGCGGAATGTCTTGGGAAACACCTTCGCCCAGAACGAGGCAGTCGCCTCCTCGCCCGCGGCATTACGAGCAAAGGCCACTGGAACAGTGTCGGCGGAGACATTCCAGGGAAATGGAAACAATGAAAATCGGTGATTGCTCGATTCAGATTGACCGGGCATCGCGAAAGACCCGGCGGAATAGTTTGCGATACGTACTCCTGCATCGGTCCAATTGCCGCCAAGATCTAGTGTGACCAGCTCCGATCCACCCTGATTAATGTAATGCTGGAAGCCGTCGGCCGAGATTGTCGGCGGGCGCAAAATGACTTGGACATCTTGCGACAGTTCGGAGGTCGCACCGCGCAGGTCGTTGGACGTGGTTCTGATGATCAGTCTGGCAGGTCCCTCTTTCAGGAAAGCTGCTTGCTTCTGACCAACGGAAAACGTGTACGCGCCAACGTGCTGATTCGTCCGGGTCTTGTCCTGATAAACGGTCTGACTCTGCCCGTTCTGTTCCACACCCGCGGAGAAGGCCTTGACACCGTGTGGCGCGTCCACTTCCACCAGGACAGAAGTTGAAGGACCAATCGCCGTAACAGGCTTGGGTAGCTTCACCTTGGTCTCCGCTCCGGAGAACCAAATAAAGCCAAAGAAAACCACGACCACGGCGAGCAACGCACCAAATAGTCGTTTGAGAGTCGGATTGAATTCCATTTTAGGTCTTTATTACTCGACGCCCATCGAGCCGGTAATTTCCTGCGATCATCCAGGCGATAGCTTCCGAGTAGATACGGTGCTCTTCGCGCAAAATACGTGCTGAGAGAGTCTCGACAGTATCACTATCGAGCACCGCAACGGGAGCCTGTAGGAGTATCGGGCCGCTGTCAAGGTTTTCATCCACCAGATGAACCGTGCAGCCGGTGACTTTCACGCCGTGGACCAGGGCCTGGTATTGAGAATCCAAGCCGGGGAACGCCGGCAGAAGCGACGGGTGAATGTTCAAAATGCGATTCGGAAATTGCTGAACGAAGCCAGTCGTCAGGAGTCGCATATATCCTGCCAAACAGACCAGATCGATCTGACGTTCTTTCAGCAAATCAGCAACTTGCAGGTCAAAAGCAGCTCGTTCCAGGCCGCGCGATGAAATGGATCCGCACGGGAAGCCGTACTCGCGCGCTTTAGCCAGACCTGGCGCGTCGGGCCGGTTCGAAAAAACGAACCCAATTTCACAGGGAAGAACTCCAGCCCGTACGTTGCGCGCGATGGCTTCGAAATTCGAGCCGCGTCCGGACAAAAGGATGCCAAGCTTCACTGGTAAATGACTCGGGGCTGTTTACGGGATTTCTGAGCGACCACACGGCCGATCGGATATGCCGGTTCGCGGAGCTTGTCGAGAACTTTCGAAACGGCGGTCATTCTCTTCGGCGAGATCGCAAGGACCATACCGATCCCGAGATTGAAGGTGCGGCGCAGATCATCCTCGGGAATATTGCCGATTTTCTGGAGCAGGTCGAAGATTGGCTGTCTGGGCCAGGAGCCGAGCCGGATTTCCGCGGCATATCCTTTCGGGAGGATGCGTGGAAGATTATCTGTCAAGCCGCCGCCCGTGATGTGCGCCGCGCCGTTCAGAAGGTTTTTTTCGTGAAGCGCTTGAATAGGTTTCAGATAGGATCTGTGAATTTTGAGAAGTTCATCAGCCAACGTGCCTGCCAACTCAGGAATCTCGGCGCTGGGAGTGTGTCCCGCAGCCTCAAAAAGAAGCGAGCGGGCGAGCGAGTAGCCGTTCGTATGAAGTCCGTGGGAAGGAAGGCCGAGAAGCACATCTTCAGGCGCGATTTTCTCGCCGGTAAGTAATCGATTGCGTTCGACTGCGCCGACTACGAAGCCGGCAAGATCGTATTCGCCGGGTTGATACATACCCGGCATCTCGGCAGTCTCACCGCCGATTAAGGCGCAGCCATTGCGTTTGCAGCCGCGAGCGATTCCTTCGACGACACTGGCGCAGACAGCGGCATCGAGCCGGCCAACAGCAAAGTAATCGAGAAAGAAAAGAGGCTTAGCGCCCTGGACCGCAATGTCGTTCACACAGTGATTGACGAGATCCTCGCCGATGGTGTCGTGACGCCCAGTTGCGAACGCAATCTTCAGCTTAGTGCCGACTCCGTCGGCCGAACTGACGAGCACCGGGTTTCGCCAGCCCTTTAAGCTGAAACCTGCTCCGAAGCTTCCAATCGAGGTAAGAACTTGGGGCGTGAGAGTTCTGGCGGCGGATTGCCTGATACGTGAAACGGCGCGATCCGCTTCGTCAATATCGACGCCCGCGTCACGATAGGTCGTTTGCTTGGCCACTTCCCCGAAGCATCAGTTTAGCCCACTATCGAAGACGTTACTCAGGAGCTCGGATAGAGTTCCAGCGATGCCGTTTGCTTCTCCTGGCAGCCGGCTGCGGTTGTGGTGTTTTGAGGAGTCGAGCCGACGAGCGCAGTTGCGGCGAAGATTAAGAAAGCCCCCACCCAGCGTGCGGCACTGACGTGCTCGTGAAGGAAGGCCCTGCCGAACCCCACGGCCACGATATAACCAATGGAGGTCATGGGCAACACAAAACTGAGATCGGCCACACTGAATAGTGCCATTCGAGTGATGAGCGATGCCATCAACATAACCATGCCAGCGATGATGAATGGATTCAGTACAGCTCTCAGATAGCCGGAGGGATTAAAGGCGAGATCTTCGCTCACATGCCTTGCTCCCCAAGCAAGCGACAGATTGCCGAACGCTCGGAAGGCCACAAACCAGATGAGTACCAGATAGGTACGCAGATCGTGTCGTTTATTATAAAGATGCAAGCTGAATGTAACCCTGTAAACCTGAAGCCGCGCCTTAGTTTAAGGCGACTGATTTCGCGCTTTCTTCCAGTTTAGCGTGAGGGCGGCCTCGGTCTCATTTGGCCAGGGTTTCTATCGGCCCAAGACGCAATGACTTCAGGGCCGGCAGTTTTTGGAAAATCTGTATGAATAACGGGTGTAGCGAATGAAAATCTGCGTGCTTGGCGGAGACGGCTATTGCGGGTGGGCGACGGCGTTGTATTTGTCATCGAAGGGCCACACGGTAGCAATTGTCGATAACTTTGCGCGGCGTTTGTGGGACTTTGAGCTAGGCGTAACAACCCTTACGCCCATTCGAACCATGACAGAGCGTCTTCGAGCGTGGCAGGATTTGTCGGGGAAGAACATTGATCTGTTCACCGGCGACTTGATGGATTATGAGTTCCTTGCCTCAGCTATTCAGTCCTTCAAGCCAGACACCCTCGTGCATTTCGCAGAACAGCGGGCCGCTCCCTATTCGATGATCGATCGGAAGCACGCCGTCTTCACCCAGACGAACAATGTGGTGGGCACGCTGAATCTGCTTTTTGCCATGCGCGAGCTTTGCCCGGATTGTCACCTGGTCAAGCTGGGGACCATGGGCGAGTACGGAACTCCCAACATCGACATCGAAGAAGGCTACATCGCGATTGAACATAACGGACGAAAGGATGTTTTGCCCTTTCCGAAGCAGCCCGGTTCGTTCTATCACCTTTCGAAGGTGCACGACAGTCACAACATTCTATTTGCGTGCCGGATCTGGGGTATTCGGGCCACCGACCTGAACCAAGGCGTGGTTTACGGCACTGTCACCGACGAAATCGCGCTCGATGAAGCGCTAATTAACCGTTTCGACTACGACGAGGTATTCGGAACGGTGCTGAACCGGTTTTGCATTCAAGCCGCGGTAGGTCATCCGTTGACGGTCTACGGCAAAGGAGGGCAGACTCGGGGATATCTTGACATACGGGATACGGTGCGCTGCGTCGAACTAGCGTGCCTGCATCCGGCTGAGCGAGGCGAGTGCCGCGTTTACAATCAATTCACTGAGCAGTTCTCTGTTCTTCAGATCGCACATATGGTTCAAGCTGCAGGCAAGAAGCTCGGGATTAAAGTTGCGATCGATCATCTGCCGACGCCCCGCGTCGAATCGGAAGACCATTACTACAACGCAAAGCACTCCAAATTAATCGATCTTGGTTTGGAACCGCATTATTTATCCGAGTCTCTGCTGGACTCGCTGATGAATATCGCACTGCGCTACCAAGACCGGGTAGACATTGGAACTTTCATGCCACAGGTAAATTGGCGGAATGCACGCAATGAGCGGCGCCAGAAAACGGCAGCAATCACGGAACGAGATGAGGTCACGTTTTCAAAGAACGGTAAGGGAAAGCTCGCCGTAGGAACGACCGTTGCAGCGAAGTAAGCGATTCTTCAGTAGCGTCAGTTTTGTAAAGGTTCATTAGTCAGCAGGACGTTATCTCCACTCGAGGCGATGACTTTCAGCTTGTCCTCTGGAACCAGTTTTCGAAGCCGGCTGAGGGCCAAGCCTTCGGCAGCCAGGTAACAGCGTTGAGGGCTTAGCCAGAGACTCTTCCACTGATTATCATCAATAAATACATTCGGTGCGCCGGGTGCATAGGAGCCGTATATCAAATTGTCAAAGCGGCCATTCAGTAACAATGCGCTTCGGTCTGTGTAAAAGAAGACTGAAGAAAAGACATAGTAGTGATGGTCAATAATCAACTGGCCCGGAGGCGCCCGGAGGAGCTTTTTGGCCAAAGCATGGGACGATAGATAGGGATCAAAGACAACAAGCGCAAGCCGAGCACCCTGAAAGAAGAGAACCATCATCAGGGCAGTCGCGACCACAGCCTTGCGACCGGAATAGAAGAAATTGCCGGCAGCACCTAACAAGAACGCCACTGCCGCGACCAGCAACGGAACCCGGAGATAAGCAAAAGCAGGAAGGGTCAAGTCTTCCATGTGCCCAAGCGACAGTGTATAGGCACTCGGATTCCTGCTGAGAGCTGTCGAGATATCGCCTGGTGCAGGAAAGTGCCGGACGGAAAACCAGATGCCGAATGCCGCGATAGCGCAGATCGCGGTGATGATACCAAGCGTTTTAGTGCCGCCCCTAATCCACGAGCTATTCAGTGCCATCGCCGAGCCGATAAGCAGCGCGAAGCCGGGATAGCAAGGCATCGAGTAGTACTCCTGGGTAGTCGAGAACGTGAAGAAGACCAGGACGAAGCCAATCCAGCACAGAGCGAGCAGGCGAGTCCGGCTGGCACGATCAGCGGCGCGATAACGGAGTTTCATGAGAGCCGGCAAATAAACGCTCCAAGGAAAGAGCCAGATCAGATGAAAGAGCCAGAAGTAGAGACGCGGCACCGTATTGTAATCGCGCGGATACCGAAGATTCAAGAAACGAAGTAGTTGCTCGTTGATAAAGAAGAACCAGAAGAAGCCGTGGTACTGGCCAGGTAGGCTGCGCATTGTAAAGTCAAAATACGGTGGATTGCGCAACGTGGCCAAGATGTGCCAAGGTGCAGCGATGATGAGGATAATCAGCGCGCTGCTTAGAGGACGGAGCCGTTTCCAGATGGATAAATCAAATAGCTGATGCTTTAAAAGCAAGTAGACGAGAGCTGCGCCAGCGGGAAACACGACGCCGATCAAGCTTTTGAGCAGTAGTCCAACACCCAGGCTGGCGGCAAGCAGGAACGCCCAGAGCCGTGGCTGGCGTTCCTCGTCGTCTATTACGCGCAGAAAGGCCCAGAGCGCTAGCGCAACGGTGAAAGCTTGCATTACATCCGGAATCTGGATGCGCGTGAAAAGAAACAGGCCGACGCAAGTGGCCATGACCACGCCCGCGTAAAAGCCGACGCGGCGTCCAAAAGCCCAGACGCCCCAAGCGGCGGTCAGCCAGGCAAGTCCGACCGAGCTCAGCGCGACGGGCAGGCGCGCTGCCCAATCGTGGACTCCAAATATTTTGTAGCTGAAAGCAATGAGCCAGTAAATGAGCGGAGCTTTTTCAAGATAAAGCACGCCGTCGAGCCGAGCAGTTACCCAATCTCCGGAGGTCAGCATATTGCGTGCGATCTGAGCCTGAACGGCATCGACGTCGTCCATGAGAGAAGGCGGCGATATGATGCAGGCGAGATAGATAGCGGCAGCAATCAGGACGACAGCTAGATATATGTAAGCAATTGATCGGCATTTGCCGGATTTGGCTGTAATTGAGGTGCGAACTGTATCCGCCATCTTTTCATCCAGAGGAATAACATCATCAAACCCCACAAATTGTACCCGAGGTTCGCGCGGCGGCTGAGATGGGCCTGTAGATATGATCTGATTACGCCGAAATCAAAAAGGCCCGGATACAGCGATTCCGCATCAGCAAGAGTATCTAAGAGTAACTCGCGCAGAATGCTTCGTAACCAGTCGTGGGCAGGAAAATCCAGGCCCATCTTCTTGCGACGTGTCACCGACGGCGGGAGTTTGTTCCTCATCAGCTCGCGCAAGACCACCTTTTGTTTAGAGCCCCGCATTTTGAAGTGAGGCGGTAGCGACGCTGCAAACTCGACCAGACGGTGATCAAGGAAGGGCGGGCGGACCTCAACGGAGTGAGCCATGCTCATCCTGTCCACTTTCATCAAGATGTCATCCGGTAAAAAAAACTTCTGATCGAACCACAGATATGCGCCCAAATTATCGCCGTAAAGGGCCGCTTCCTCCAGCATTGTGTTCAAAGTGCTGGGCAGATCCAGGCGAACGAGAGATTTCTTCTCTGCGTCGGAGAAAGTGCCGTTCCAGAAGACATGTGCTCGAAACGGCTTCATGCCGCTGCCATCGAGAAATCGCTTTAGCTTGTACTCGAAACTGATCTTCTCGTTAGAGGCAGGAAGAAGATCCGCAGTTGCTCTCGCCAGGCGCAAGACAGGGACGGGGAGCCTGCGTGCAAGCCTTGCCAGGTTACTAGCTCGATGCGTCAGATATCCGGCAAAAAGCTCGTCTGCACCTTCGCCGCTGAAGGCCACTGTGGCCGTCTGTTTAGTTAATTTAGACAGGAACCAAACGGGCAATGCGCCGCCATCGGCGTTGGGCTCATCGAAGTAATTCGCGAACTTTTCGATCGCGCCGGGGAGATCCTCGTTTGCGTTGAGATCGAATTGCTCGTGCCGGGTCCCGTATTGAGCCGCTACACGACGAATGTATTCGGTTTCGTCAAAACTGCGGCCGGCAAAAGAAATGGAGTAGGTGCGTAGCGGGTGATCCGAAGCTTGCGAGGCGTAATGCAAAATAGTCGAGGAATCCAGGCCGCCGCTCAGCCAGACGCCAAGCGGAACATCTGAAAGTAAGTGCTCTCGTACGGACTGGTTGAGGAGATGGTCCAGCTCTTCTTTTGCCTCTTCAAAATCGATTCGACGAGCGGACTCGACGGGCAGGCACCAATACATTTCCGAGCGAATTTCGCCGGCTTGCCATTCCAGCCAGTAGCCGGGCGCCAGCTTTTCGATTTTTTCGACAAGCGACAAATTGCCTGGAACGTAATTCAACGTGAGATAGCAATCCAGCGCGGAGAGAGACAGATTGCGATCGATCTCAGGATGAACAAAGAGAGTCTTTAGTTCGGAGCCAAAGTAGATATCGTTACCGCGGCGCGCGACGTACAGCGGTTTAATGCCAAGTCGGTCGCGAGCGAGAACGAGACGACGGGACGGTTCGCTCCAAAGGGCGACCGCGAACATGCCGCGAAGGCGCGAGAAACAGGCTGTATCCCATTCAAGAAAGGCCGCGAGAACCGTCTCCGTGTCCGTATTGGAGCGGAAGCGATAACCTCGGCTCTCTAGCTCGGCGCGCAATTCCTTGTGATTGTAAATTTCGCCGTTAAACGCGATGACGGTATTGCCGTCGGGAGAAATGATAGGCTGATCGCCTGAATCGAGATCAAGAATTCTCAGCCGTGCAACACCCAATGAAATAAAGTCAGACTCGAAGATACCCTGCTGGTCCGGGCCTCGATGGATGATCGATTGAACTGCCGACAGAATCCCAGTTGAAGAAACGGACCTAAGATGAGTAAAACCGGCTATACCGCACAAGCGGACGGCCCTCCTGACGGGACCACTAGAATACTTCCCTGAGCAAAGATTCGACCCGAACTCTTGAAGTAGCCGGGAAGCGCTACAGGCGTGGAGCCGGTTGAGCACGGCTCTTCTGGCTTAATTGTAGCAAGCGAAGGTGAATCAGGTAGTAAGCCGATTAAGAGGTGTTTTGGGCTCTTGCTATCATGCGCGTTACTATGCGCGAAGCATTTCCGATCTTGGCAGCCAGCCTCACACTTTTCTATAACCCGCTTTTCGCCGCCGATGCCCCTCAGGCTGAAATCAGCAATGGTCTGGTGAGCGCGAAACTCTATCTGCCCGATTCTGAGCACGGCTACTATCGAGGCGTTCGATTTGACTGGTCCGGCGTCATCTCTCGCCTCGATTATGCCGGTCACAACTATTTTGGCGTCTGGTTTCCTAAATACGAACCCACGCTGCACGATGCCATAACCGGTCCAGTTGAAGAATTTCGCTCGGAAGACGGCGCTCTCGGCTACGGCGAGGCGAAGGCGGGAGACCTGTTCGTAAAAATTGGCGTGGGTGTTTTGGAAAAACCTGACGACAAAGCATATGAGTTCACGCGGAACTATCGCCTTGTCACGTCCGGGGTGTGGGTTGTGCGCCCGCATGCCGACAACGTGGAATTCGTTCAGGAGCTAAAGGGAGTGAACGGATACGCGTACGTGTACAGCAAGCGAGTTCGCCTTGTGAAAGGCAAGCCGGAACTCATCTTGGAGCACACTCTAAGAAATACCGGCAAGAGGGCGATCGAAACGCAGGTCTACAACCACGATTTTTATGTGATCGATAGCCAGCCGACCGGGCCGGCCGTTTCTATTCGATTTCCGTTCAAGCCCAAGGCGGTTGGCGATCTGAAAGGTGCGGCAGAGATTCGAGGGAATGATATCGTCTACCTGCGCGAACTCTCGCCAGGCAATAAGGATTCAGTGGCAACATACGTAGAAGGCTTCACTTCAGATGCAAAAGACAACGACATTCGGGTCGAGAACAGCAAGGCGCAAGCCGGTGTACGGGAAACGGGCGACCATCCGATCGCGAAGCTCTACCTTTGGTCTGTGCGGACGACAGTTTGTCCAGAAGCTTATATTTCCCTGAATATCGCGCCGAAAAAGAAGGCTATGTGGCAGGTGAAATACGACTTCTACACCCTTGGACAGGGTGGACCAGACAGCGCAGATCTCAGGCGAAAAAAGGGCAGGTAGCAACGCCCGCCCTGGTTGCCGGTCATTCTTGTGGAAACGTGAAATCCGGGTTGTAACCGCTGCCGGCGTCCTGATAAAGGTCGGGAGGAGGAAGCGGGTCCGCTCCGATCGTAACGTCTGCCACGACGCGTTTGGAGTCCGCTTTTTGGCGCGCCACCAGATCTTTTAGAAGGGGCGCTGTGATGGGGGCCGCCTTTCGAGGTTGGTTTTTTCTCATGGCGGCACGGTAACACGCAGAAAACGGTGTCTCGACGAACAAGTCGGAGATCGCGAAGCGGCGGCCAGCCGGTAAGTAGCTGGTATTTAAGAGAATGCTCCTCCCGCCGCGGCAACGCTGGCTTTTGTTCTCGACTTGTGACCGGGATAAACGGAGGATCGCGGCAAGGTGGCTTTGAGGCTGACGCAGCCTTGCCATTTTTCAGCAATTCTTCAGGCTTACAACCTAAACTGGATCATCAATCACGCCAGAGGTTCCATGCATATCAAAGTCAGCCTACTCCTGCTTTGCCCCGTTCTCGTTATCGCGCTCGGCTCGAATCCGTGTGCAGCGCAATCTTACAAAAAGACCGGCTCCATACAGATCGGCGGGAGCGGCGGCTGGGACTATCTCACCGCAGATGGTGAAAACCACCGGTTATACGTGTCGCATGGGAGTGAAGTGGACGTTGTCGACACAGAAACCGAGAAGCTGATTGGCAAAGTCTCCGGAATGAACCGAATCCACGGCATAGCAATCGCGGATGAGCTAAACACCGGATTCATCAGCGATGGCGGCAGTAATCAGGTCGTCCTATTCGATCTCAAAACATTAAATGTCAAAGGCAAAGTAAATGCCGGGGCAAATCCCGACGGCATCGTATATGATCCGGCATCTAAGCGCGTATTTGCATTCAACGGACGTAGCCAGAACGCTACGGCTATCGACGCCTCGAACGGGCACGTCGACGGCACGATTGCGCTCGGAGGCAAGCCCGAATTCCCGGTAAGCGACGGGGCAGGGAGCGTTTACGACAACATCGAGGACAAAAGCGAAATCGTCCGGATCGACTCGAAAACGCTGCAGGTTACGGCGCACTGGTCTGTCGCTCCCTGCGATTCTCCGTCGGGTCTGGCAATCGACCGGGCCGGCCGCCGGTTATTTGCCGTTTGTGATGGCAAGAAGATGGCGGTTGTCGACGCGGATAGTGGAAAGGTTGTGGCTACACCTGAAATCGGCGAAGGTCCTGACGCCGCCGCTTACGACCCCGGTACAAAGCTTGCGTTTTCGTCCAACGGGGAAGGTACTCTCACCGTGATACGCAATGCCGGAGACGATAGATATACGGTGGCCGAGACTGTACCAACCGCCAAAGGCGCACGGACGATGGCTCTCGATACCAAAACCCACAAAATTTATCTCTCCACCGCGGAATTCGGACCTGCGCCCCAAGCGAATGCGCAAAATCCTCGCCCACGCCCCGCAATCCTTCCGGGTAGCTTCAAAATCCTCATTGTCAGCCAGTAAGACTGGCGGTTCACCCGGTTTCAACTACCTCGATGGCGTTCACTTCGGCGTAGTTTTCCACCGGAACAAACTCGATTATCAGAAGACCTTGCGCATTCGGTGTTAGGTCTTCGAAGACTTTCCTGACCTCGCGATTTGCGCCCCCTGCATCCTGAATGACCTGGTAATTGCGGAGCAATGTGGTTCC
Source organism: Terriglobia bacterium (assembly GCA_963738555.1). GTDB lineage: Bacteria > Acidobacteriota > Terriglobia > Bryobacterales > Bryobacteraceae > Bog-105. The sequence continues at coordinate 89,783 of CAVTXN010000017.1, read as the reverse complement.
ATTGGCGAAGACGTTGAAGATGCGGCTTCCATAGGCGGGGTCATGAGACTGCGGTGTTCCAAACCACGTTTCGGCGAAGTGAAGCGTCAGACGATATTTCCCCGGCGCGACGGGAATGCGATAGGAGAAGTTGCCGTAGCGCTCACCGTGATACAGGCCCTCCTCGCTGTTCTGCACCACGGTTTTTCGGCAGACTGGTGTTCCACCGGCGAAGTACTCGTCCGCAGCCCAAAGACGGCCTTCCGAGTCCGTGAGCGGGGCATCCTGGGCAACGATTCTGATCGGATGAATACGGCCGCGGGGGCTCGGGCGAATCTCTAAAGCATTCAGCAGCGCAGGTCCGGTAATCGGATCGAAGGCGAGATGCAGGATGCCGTCCCGTCCTGGCGATATGTCTTTCAAGACTCGTTCATAGACACGGTTAGGACCGCCGGCTCCGGCCAGAGGATCCAGAAACCTGATCTTGACTGATCCGTTTGCCGATACTTGAAAGGCTCGGGCTGCCTCTCCTCCACCTTTGGGATTGCCGGGGCCGTACTCAGTTTCCACCATATACAGATGTAGCTCGTACGTGGTTTGTCGGAGCGGGATGTCGTATTCGAATTTACCGGAACGCTGTGTTCGGAGGAATGTCGCACCGTCCAAGACGCGATCGCGAGAGATCGGAGCGGAGATCCCTCCTTTATAAAAGGCATCCGCTGTCCACTCATGCTCCTGCCGGTCCCGCAAGGGCGGCCCATAATAGCCGGCGAGCAACCTGAATTCCGAGGCAGTTTCCAAATCGGCCACGGAGCCCTTCCAAACCTCATCGCTCTTTCGGGGAGTGGTTGCAGCTTTTGTATGCGGCCCGTAAATAACCGAAATCGCCAAGATCGAAGCGCAGGCGATCGCCAGAAGCGCCGACCAGAGCCATACTCCGTAGTGGCGCTTGCCTTGGGGTGGCGGCACGCGGGTGAGTTGCCCCTTCGGCGAGTTTTCGGCCTGCTCAGGGATTTCTAATTTCGCGTCCGGCTGCGGGGGCGTTCCGGCGAAAAAGAAATCCGGCCGGTACTGTCCGTTGGGAATCCGGAGGTGAATCGGATGAAGCGCGCCAGTTCCGCGATAGTATTCGTCGAGGCGTTTGCGAAGCCGGTGCGCTTCCACTCGGACGATCGAATCTTTCTTGGGATCGAAATCGCTCGAGCGGCCGAGCGCTTCGACCGCGATACTGTATTCCTTGAGTTGATCGCTTTCTCCGCGCAGGTGCCGCTCACAGATATAGCGGAAGAATTTCTCCAGACGCGGCGCTTTAACAAACAGCCCCGATTGCAGCACACGCTGAATCTCAGCTTCCTGGAGCTCGGCTGGGGGTGCAGCACCCATATTTCACTTATCGGGTTTGGGGAAAAGTATATCAGAGGTCTGCCCGCTGGATTGTAACGTTGCCGGCTCCCGAAGTAACATGACTCTAAAGAAAGGGTTTGGCGGCGTAACGTAGGAGTATCTACAGGGTAACCCGCAGCCCGTTGCACGATCCCCGCAGCTTCTCTATAGTAATGGCAGTTTCGCGGAGTTCTCCACCTTTTGTGGGATGCTCTGCTCTAACCAGGGGGCTTCCATGTTGAAACAGACGGGTAGAGTGGTATTAGCCTTTGCGGCCACTCTTTTGCTGGCCGCGACGGTCTGGTCGCAGGCGATTTTCGCAACGCTGACAGGCGTGGTTACCGATTCCTCGGGCGCGGTGGTAGCCGGCGCAAAGGTGACGCTGCGCAATGCCGATTCCGGGGATTTGCGGGATACCGTTACCGATAACCAGGGATATTACACGTTCGCCTCGGTCCCGGTCGGAACTTATAACCTTACCGTCACTCAGGCCGGGTTTTCAGACTTTTCAGGAAAACGGAATCGCTTTAGGAGGCGGCGAGAAACGAAACGTGAACGCGTCGCTGCAAGTGGGAAACACCAATCAGACGGTCGAGGTCTCCGGACAGTGCCGACATCATTACGCCGGTGGATTCGGGCGAGAAGTCCAACATCCTGACCACCAGGCAGCTTGAGAACTACGTGCAGGTCGGCAGCAATGCCGCCGAGTATCTCAAGATTATGCCGGGCTTCGGCAGTGCAGAACGGAGTTTCGAACAAGTCAGAACTACAGCGGGCAGACGATCGGCATCAACGCGAACGGGGACTCGGGAAGTCAGAGCCCGCTGAATAATGCGTTCTCTTATAACGGGCTACCCGGGTAACACGCTCGACATCGTGGCCGACGGCGCGCATGTCTCCGATCCCGGCTGCAACTGCGATACGCCCGTTAACCCGAATTCCGATTTCCTGCAGGAATTCCAAATTCTAGCTTCGAACTTCAGCGCGGAAGATCAAAAAGGGCCGATGGTGATCACGTCGGTGACCAAGGCCGGCGGATCGAGCTTTCATGGGAACGCGTTCTTCTCGGCCCGGAATTATGTTTTGAATTCAAACGACGCCTACTCGAATGCGCTCGGCATCAAGCAGCCGCAGGACAAGTACTATTATCCGGGCGGAAGCATCGGCGGCCCGGTGCTGATTCCCTGGACGCACTTCAACAAGAACCACGACAAGCTGTTCTTCTTCACCGGATACGAATATTTCTATCAGGTGCTCGATACCGGCAGTCTCACCGCGACGGTTCCGACGTCCGGCATGATCAACGGCAACTTCTCTCCGTCCGAGCTGGCGAAGCTTGGGACAAGACGGCTGTCTGGGAAGCCGCCAGGTAACGAGTACCGGCATCTTGGCCGGGCGGGCAGATGCCGGCAAACCTGATCGATCCGAACATGCAGGCGCTGATGAAGCTCTATCCGGCACCCAATGCCGACCCGAACGTCACTGGCGGGTACAACTACGTGCAATCGGAAATCTTCAATCAAAACAATTATCAATGGACGACGCGCGGCGACTATAACGTGAGCGATAACACGAAAATTTTCGTGCGCTACAACATGCAGCGCGAGACTGCAGCAGTTCCCGGTTGGGTCTCTGGTGGCGCAATGGCAGCCAGGTGCCGTATCCGACCCCGATCGAGGGTAAGAACCGCTCCGATTCCGTCACCGGAACACTCACCCATGTATTCAGCCCGACCATGACCAACGAGGCGGTTTTCGCCTATACGTTTGTCGGTTTCCCGAACGTCTTTCAAGACCCGTCGAAGGTCGACCGCAAGAAAGTCGGATATAACGATCCGACTCTCTTCAACAATGGCGTGGCACAGATCCCGTCTTTCGGTTCGTTCGGGAACGAAGCGGCTTTGATCTTCAATCCCGGGCGGATTCGAGGCAGGCGGCGCCTCTTCCGGGCTGTACGCCAATAAGTACATGCCGAGCGTGAGCGACACGTCTGACCAAAGTCTGGGGAACGCATACCGTCAAAGCGGGTTTCTTCTATGAGTGGATTCGGAACGCCCAGCCGGCCAACAATCTACACGAACGGCGAACTACAGTTTGTACCCTCGTCAAACACGAGCTTTCACCTATGGGGATGCGTATGCCGACGAGCTGGCCGGCAACATGTCGAGCTACACCGAAGCAGAACTTCAACCGGATCAACGACATCTCGTACAACACCTATGAAGGTTTCGTTCAGGATTCCTGGAAGGTGAATTCAAAGCTGACCGTGGAAGCTCGGTCTGCGCATGACCCACTTCACGCCCTGGACGGACGATGAAGGGTTTCGGGTACTCCGTTTTCATTCCTTCGCAATACAATCCTGCGAACAGCGGGGCGTGCGCCGCCGGCCCCAACTTCTGCGGATTCAATGGCACAGCCGGGATGCAGCCGTTCCGCTCGGCGGATTCCCGACAGCGGACGCTTTTCTGGCAGCCGCGCTTCGGCTTGGCGTACGATCTGTTCGGCAAAGGCAAGCACGGTGCTGCGCGGCGGCTGGGGCCGGTTCTACTACCACTCCGGCCAATTTACGGCTGGACTGGATACTTCGGCGGGATCCGAGGGAGTCACTCTGACTCCCACCAGCATCGGAGATAAGCGGCTGTTAGCGAGCCAACTGAATACCATACCTTTCACCGCCGCGCCGGCGACTCCGACGGCCGTAAACAGCAAGGATAATAAGCAGCCGTATCACCGATAGCTACAGCTTCACGGTTTCGCAGAAGACGCCGTGGTCGGGCTTGCTGGAGGTCGGCATACGTCGGCAACCGGAGCCGCGATCTGCAAAACCGCGCGGGGTACGGCAGCAACATCAACCTGGTTCCGGTGGGCGCGATGTTTTCGGCCGTCGAATCCCGCTCTCGGCGAACGCGAACAATTACCGGCCTTATCTGGGCTACAGCGACTTCAATCTCGCGACCAATAATCTTTACGCGAACTACAACGCGTTTCAGATCACTTGGGCGCACCAGGCGAGCCGCGCGACCATCAGTTGAACTACACGCTTGGAAGGTCGCTGGGCATTGTCAGCTCCGGCCGGAACCACTCTTGGGCGGCATGCGAAGCAACCCTTGATCCGTTCAATTTGAGAAACAATTACGGAGTGCAGCCCGGCGACCGCAGACACCTTTTCAATGCCACCTATTCGTTCAATCTTCCGAGCCCAATTCACGGCAACAAGTTCGCTGGCCGGGGCGGTCAACGGCTGGCAAATTTCAGGTATTACGCAGCTTGAAAGCGGAGCCAACCTGACCTACAACAGCAGTAACGTATAACTTTAACTGGCAGCTCAACGGAGCGATCATTCCGGGTACCGCAGAACATCGTGAACCCGGACGGGAGCAATGGCATTGCCGATCAATAATCAATCGATTCTCGGGACAAACGCTATTCAGCTCAATCCGATTCTGACGTGTAACCCGACGGCGCAACCTGGCATCGCATCAATACATCAACGGAAACTGCTTCGCAGTGCCGACTGCTGTTGGCCAGAATGGTCCAACCCTGCTGCCTGCAATTTACGGACCGGCTTTCTTCAACTCCGATCTGGGAATCTTTCAAGAATTTCCAGATTAAGGAATCGATGAAGCTGCAGTTCCGCGTTCAGGCGCTACAATTTCCTGAATCATCCGCTTTGGTCATTCCCGAACACAACAATCTGACGCTACAGTTCAATCAGGCGTCGCCGGGCAGCAGTACGATCACGCAGACCAACTCGACGTTCGGCTATACGACTTTCAAACAAGGCCAGCGGATTGTGGAGATGGTGGTGAAGTTCTACTTCTAACTTCTGCGCGGACAGCGCCGGCCATGACGCCGGCTATATAATCAGTCATACCGGATGTACCGTGTTGCGTTAGCGCTGCTGTGCCTGTGTTGTGCCGCGCAAAACTCGCCTCAGGAAATTATGAAGGAGGCGCTCGAAGCCCAGCAGGCGGGGCGTTTCGACGAAGCCGTTCGCGATTACCGCCTTTTGCTGAAGCAGTATCCGGATATCTTCGAGATCAGGTCTAATTTAGGTGCGGCTCTGGCTGGTCAAGGCTTGTACAGTGATGCTATCGCAGAGTACAAACGGGCGCTTAGTCTGAAGTCGAATACGCAAGTGCGTCTCAACCTCGCTCTTGCGTATTACAAGACTGGTGATTTTCGCCAGGCAATCGACACCCTGAAGCGCGTCCACGCAGGAAGAGCCCGGCAATATGCAGGCCATCACAGTGCTTTCGGATTGTTATCTGAAGCTCGGGCAAAACAAGGATGTGATTGCGCTCCTTACGCCAATCCAACAGGCGCAACCGAATGACGAGACGTTCATTTACCTTTTGGGCACAGCGCTGGTTCGGGATGGCCAGACAGAAAAAGGCCAGGTGCTCATCGATAAGATTCTGAGAAACGGCGATTCGGCGGAATCACGGCTGCTGATGGGAACCGCCAAATACATGGTCTCTGACTACGCTGGCGCGCGTGAGGACCTTCGAAAAGCCGTCGAGCTGAATCCGAACCTGCCGGAAGCTTTCGCTTACTATGGGATGGCGCTGCTGTCGACCGGCGATCAGGCCGGCGCTCGAAACGCCTTCGAGCGCGAGCTGCAGTCGGATCCGAATAACTTTGTTTCCAACCTTCACATGGGCGTCTTGCTGCGCGAGGATGCAGACTACGATGGCGCCCTGAAGTATTTGCACCACGCTCTGCAGATTCGACCTGACGACCCTGGTGTTCGTTATCAGATCGCATCCATCGAAGTGTCGCAAGGCCACTTAGCTGACGCTACTCGTGATCTCGAGTCCCTGGTGAAAGACTCGCCGAATTTCATTGAAGCTCACGTTTCTCTGGCGACCGTCTACTTTCGAGAGAAGAGAAAGGCTGATGGCGAACGCGAGCGTGCTGTCTACGCAAAGCTGAACGCGGCGCGACAAACACAAAACGAGGTTGCGGCCAAGAGTGCTCAATGAGAACCCAGGTGCTCGGATTGGGTTTTCTTTTTTTTCCCATATTTGCCAACGCTCAGACTCCGACACGCATACCTTCGAGAGCCGTGCGAGAGTGCGCGACTTGTCACCCCGCGCAAGCAAAGCTCCATCCCGAGACCTCTATGGCTCATGCTATGGAGTTGCCCGCGGAATGCACCATACTCAAATCGCATCCTTTGCTGACGCTCAAAGAAGGTATCTATTCCTATCGCATAGAGCGCAAAGGTAACGAAAGTATATACAGCGTCACCGATGGTAAACAGACGATCGCGGTTCCGATCGGTTGGGCATTCGGCTTGGGAAGCGCCGGGCAGACGTATGTCTTCGAAAAAGACGGTACCCTTTACGAGAGCCGCGTCAGCTACTTCAAGGCGCTGGATGGACTCGATCTCACCATGGGCGCCAGCAATATAAAACCAGAAGATCTTACGCAGGCGGCTGGGCGTTACATCGGACACGCGGAAGAAATTCGCTGCTTCGGATGTCATGCAACGAATGTCGGGCACGGTGCGAAGGCGGATCTGGAAAACCTCACGCCCGGGATTCAGTGCGAGCGGTGTCACGGACCCACAGAAAATCACCTCAACGGCATCAAACAGGGAGACGCGCGACTCGCGCAGATGAAGGATCTGCGCGCGATGTCCGCGGAGGACACAGCCAATTTTTGCGGCCAGTGCCATCGCACCTGGGCAGAAATCGCTAGCTCAGGAACGCTGGGTATAGCAAATATTCGCTTCCAACCCTATCGATTGATCAACAGCAGATGCTATGACTCGGATGACGCGCGCATCCGATGCACCGCCTGCCACGATCCGCACAACGAAGTGAAAAGGAACGACTCCGAGTATGACGCGAAATGTCAGGCGTGTCATGCGGGAGGTAAACCCGCCGCGCGCCATTGCCCGGTAGCCAAGGAGAATTGCGTTTCCTGCCATATGCCAAAGCTCGAGATGCCAGGGTCGCACTATAAATTCACCGATCACAACATCCGTATCGTGAGAGCCAATGCGCCATACCCGAATTAGCGTTCTTGCCTGGCTCGCGTTTGCGGCGGTTGGATCATTTGCAACACCGCAAGGCAGCGATTTCAAATCCATAATCGAGCAGGCGGTCCAGCTGCAGCAAGCCGGTGATTACTCGGCGTGCGGCGACTGCTTACCAGTCCGCGCTCAGGTTGCAACCGGATGACGTCGCGACGCATGTCAATCTTGGCGTGGTGCTCGTCAAGCTGGGACGTTTCGATGAAGGTATCAGGGAATACGAGACGGCAGACAAGCTACTCCCTGGCGATAAACGGATCGCTCTGAATCTGGCGCTCGCCTATGAAAAGAGTGGGCGCCTACAGCAGGCGATTCCCCGGCTGGAGTCACTGCACGCGTCCTCACCGCAAGAAACGCAAGTTACCATGTTGCTCGCAGACGCTCACCTCCAGCTGGGCGACAACCCGCGCGTGATCGAACTCTTGCAGCCCCTTGCAGCGCAGAATACAGAGGATTTAGGCATAGCGTATATGTTGGGAACGGCGCTGTTGCGGGAACAGCGCATTCAGGAAGGACAGGTGCTGCTCGACCGCATTCTGCGGAACGGCGACAGCGCCGAGGCGAGATTCCTGCTTGGGACGCGGATGTTCGAATCAGGAGACTATCCCGCCGCAGTGAAACAGTTCGCTAGCGCGATCGATCTGAACCCGCGCCTACCCCAGCTGCAGTCGTTTTATGGGCAGGCGTTACTCAATACTGGCGATCCCGACGCGGCGTCAGAAGCATTTCGAAAAGAGCTGGCGGCGAATCCAAGCGATTTCGACTCGAATGTCGGGCTTGCTCAAATTTTGATTGTGCGAAAGCACTTCGGCGAAGCATCGCCGCTCGCACAACACGCGCTGCTGCTTCATCCTGATTCGGCCGCTGCGCAACTGACGCTGGCCGAATGTTTGAGCGGTTCCGGTCAATTCGGTAACGCCAGGCCATACGCCGAGGCCGCAGCAAGAAACCTGCCTAAGTCCGCGGAATCACATCAGACCCTGGCGGAGATCTATCGAGGTCTCGAATTAAACTCGAAAGCTGCGGATGAACTTCGGGTTGCTCAGTCAATTGAAAGTGCTTCCGATCCAGGTCCAGAGCTGAATTCCTTAGCGCCTGATTTCGACCTGAACGAATCTCTTTCGAACCGGAGGGCTGCACTGCGCGATTTTCGTGGTAAGACGCCGGTCGTTTTGGTGTTTGGAAGCTACAGTTGTCCCAATTTCCGGCAATCTGCTGAAGCCTTGATATCGATGTACCAACGCTACCGGGAGAGTGCTTCTTTTCTGTTGATTTACATTCGCGAGGCGCACGCGGCTGGCGATTGGCAAAGCACCAGGAATGAGCGGGAGGATGTCTCGCTAGCGCCCGCCAGTACTCTGGCCGAGAAACAGGAACATGCGGCGATGTGCAGTCGTAAACTGCATTTACCCTTTCCGGCGCTAGTCGATGGTATGGATGGAAGAGTGGAGAAATTGTATAACGCCTGGCCTAGCCGCGCATTTATCATCAGCCGTGATGGCCATATCTTATACAGCACACGGTTGACCGAACTGAATTTTCATCCGGCAGAGATGGAATTCGTTTTGAAAGGGGCGATAGTCGGCCATACATGAAGTTCAGTAGAAGGGCCTTACTGAGACTCTCCGGGACTGCTGGCGCTGCTCATCTTCTGGGTCGTGTCGCAGGCGCCGATCAGGCCGCGCTTTTCGACCAAGTTCCAACCTCAGCCAGCGGTATCGAATGGGTTCACGATAACGCCGCCTCCGTTGAGCACTACCTTCCTGAGACCTTAGGACCCGGATGTGCTTTCCTCGATTTCGACAACGATGGCTGGATGGATATCTATCTGGTGAACAGCGGTCCGTGCGATTTCTGGAAACCATCGAAGCCCATCCGCAACGCCCTATATAAAAACAATCGTAACGGCACCTTCACCGACGTGACGGAAAGAGCGGGCGTTCTCGGCGGCAACTTCGGAATGGGAGTGGCGGTAGGCGATTTCGACAACGACGGTTGGCCGGATATGCTGGTTACCGCTTACGGGAAATGCATTCTTTACAAAAACAATCATGACGGCACGTTCACTGATGTCACGGAGAAGGCGGGCGTAGCGACTCCCGGGTGGACCACGAGCGCAGTTTGGTTCGATTACGACAACGACGGAAGGCTCGATCTGTTTCTCTGCAGTTTTGTCGACTACTCGTCTGGTCACAAATTCGAGTGTGGCGATAACAAAATGGGCAAGCACTACTATTGCATCCCGCGTGTCTTCAAGGGAACGGCCAGCTTTCTTTATCACAACAACGGAGACGGTACTTTCACCGACGTCACCAAAGGAACGGATATCGCGAAGTCGATCGGTAAGGGGCTTGGCGTGGTCGCGACGGATATCAACAATGACGGCCGGATGGACTTGTTCGTGGCGAATGATACGGTGCAGAACTTCTTGTATGTCAATCGCGGTCCCGGTCCGAATGGTACCTGGAAATGGGAAGAGATCGCGCTGCAGGCTGAAGTTGCCTTCAGTGACAACGGCCAACCGCGATCGGGCATGGGCGTGGATGCGGCGGACCTGAATGACGATGGCTGGCAGGATCTGTTCGTCGCTAATGTTGACCAGGAGATGTTCTCGGTTTACGAGAACAACAAAGATGAGACCTTCCGCGATGTGGCGCACATCGAAGGCGTAGCCCAAGCTACGCGCCTACTGAGCGGTTGGGGAATGAAGTACTTCGACTACGACAATGACGGCGAGATCGACTTGATTCTGGCCAACGGCCACCCGGATGACATGATCGACAGCTACTCGCTTCAAGTTCATTACAAGGAGCCCCTGCTCCTGTTCCACAAGGGTTCGGATGGCAAGCTGCACGACGTGAGTAACGAAGCTGGACCGGTATTCCATAACCCTTTCGCGGCACGCGGCCTGGCAGTAGGGGACTACGATAATGACGGCGCTATCGACGTCCTCGTCTGTAACAACGGAGGTGCGCCCGTTCTGCTAAAGAACAACGCCGCTAAGGGTAACAACTGGCTGGGCATAAAGCTGGAGGGTATTACCTGCAACCGGGATGCGATTGGTGCAAGGATCTATTGGACCGCTAACGGCAAGAAACGCGGACGCCTCAAGAACAACGGTGGCAGCTATCTCTCCTCACATGATCCTCGAGAAGTGCTGGGCATCGATAAAGCTGACAAGATAGACATGTTGGAGATTCATTGGCCGGCTCCCAGCAAGCGGATAGAGCAAATCCCGAATCCGCCTCTCAATCGTTACATTCGTGTCGTGGAAGGGAAGGGAATCGCCTGATGTTCTACTCGCCGCTTCTCGTTATCTGCTCGAGATAGTCCGCCTGATTATTAATTGCCTTGGCTACCACCGCAAGCTGCTCTTTGGCTTCGGAGTAGCGCCCCTGTTCGAGGGCTTCTCGCACGCCCGGAATAGTTTTGACACCATACCCGGCATAAGTTCCAGGCGCGTAGATCAAATTGCGTACCCACGGACGGCGTGGCAGGCCCTGGTCGCTCATTAATTTTCGGTCGGCCATGGTTAGTTCTGCATTGATTGTCTTGCGTTTATCCTGTGAAAGCATTGCCAATGCTGCTTGTGCCTGGCTGAAGTGAGCGGCGGCTTTTGCCAAAGCGGCGATCGCATTATCAAGCACAGAAAAATCGACCGCGGGAGGAGCAACCAGCGAAGGAGGCGCGTGCAGTGATTGACGCGGATCATCGGTCAAACGATACAGCTGCATATCCAGATTCTGCTTGCGCGTTTGTGCGTCATTTTGCAGCGATTTGACCAGGGTTTTTAGCTCTCCGTCATAGCTTTTCAATGTATCTGCCATGATCGCGAAGTCGTAAGGTAAGACGTCCGCATCTACGACGCGCATTACGAGAGTGCCGGCAGTCTGGGCCATAATGGGCCCGTAGATCTCGTCCCTATCGCCGAAACGGTCCGTATACCAGGGAGTATCGTATGCGGAATGATAGGTGCCGCCGCGATCTTCTCCACCGAATCCTATGTCGAGGGACGCGATCCCCAGGTGATCCAAAAACGGCGCAAAATCGGACCCGCTGCCGATTGCTCCAAGTGGCAGCGTATCCCGCTTTAGCAAGTCGCGATTCGGAGTTCCGCCTCGTCTTGCACCATGCAGGAGCATCTCGGCACGCTGACGCTGCCAAACCGGGACGTTCGTCTCCGGGTCGGTGACTTCTTTTGCCACATCGTTGACTAGTTGTTCGAGTTCATGCGAACCGCCGGCACTAAGAAATCCACGCCCGTTCTCGTCTGAGTTCACATACAAAGCGGCGTGTTGGTTTAGTTCTTCCGCATGCGTTTCAGCCCATTCGGTTGAACCCAGCAGCCCGGGTTCTTCTCCATCCCAAGCCGTATATATCAGCGTTCGTTTCGGCCGCCATCCCTGCTTCGACAATTCGCCGAAGGCGCGCGCCTCCTCGAGCAACGCGGACTGACCCGAGATAGGATCTTCCGCGCCGTTCACCCATCCGTCATAGTGGTTCCCTCGAATGATCCAAACATCCGGTTCCTCAGAGCCTTTCATCATGGCGATTACGTCCAGAACAGGCCTCTCGTCCCAATTGAATTCGAGCTTCAAATGAACCTTTGCCGGGCCCGGTCCAAAGTGGTAGGTGAAAGGAAGACCTCCACGCCAAACCGCAGGGACAACGGGACCGCCAAGCGCTTCGAGGAGTGGCTGCGCATCGCCGTACCCAATGGGCAGCACTGGAATTTTCATAATGGTCGCGGCTTCCGATACTTTTAGCCGTTTCGCGCCCGGTACCGAGCCGGTACCAGGTGTGAGTGGATCGCCCGAATAAAGGGTCATATCGGCAACACTGCCGCGTTGAATTCCCTCCGGTGGTCTCATCGGTCCTTTGGGCAAAACATCTCCCTGTACGTAACCGTCATCGGCCGGATCGGAGTAGATAATACAGCCCACCGCGCCATGCTCCGCGGCCAGTTTCGGCTTTAAACCACGCCACCCGCCGCCGTATCGTGCAATCGCAATGGCACCATGTACCGATATGCCGTTGCGCTCCAATTGTTCGTAGTCGGCGGGCATGCCGTAGTTTACGTAGACCAGCGGCGCTGTCACATCTCCGTCGGCTGAGTAAATGTTGTATCCGGGAAGCTGAGTGCTCTTTTCTTTGGTGTAGGGATCGCCCGGAAGCGGTGGCTCCTCGAGCTTTGCCTCGAACTTTGTGGGGGCGACGAGTTCGACTAATCTGACTTTAGGCGTCGGATAGAGGACATCGAAGCGTTCGATATGCGCATCCCATCCCCACTCTTTATAACGTGCCACCAGCCATTCGGCATTCTCCCGTTGATACTCCGAGCCAACATTGTGCGGATGGGCCGCCAAACGGACCATATTGGCGTGAACACGGTTGGCTTCGGGGATCTTACGGAAGCGTTGTTCCCAATCCTGTTCAGCTTTGGCGTTTTCCGGCGTGAAGCCTCGCAGTTCAGAAGCTGGAGGCGTTTGTTGTCCTGCCGCGATGAGTACGGAACAAATACAAATCAGAAGCGCTCTGTTGCTGAGCAAAAATCCCCCTATGGTCTGCGGCTGTCCGCCGGATTGCAACGAGTACCATTGTAATCGCCGCGGAAGTGCGGACGCTTTCACCACTCTGCCGCGCTACTGCGGGTTCTGCTGATTGTTCGTTGTAGGATTTTGATTGGTATTACCCGGTCCGTTATTTTGACCGAATGAGGAGTTCGTAGAATTTGAATTATTACCAAACGAACTCTGGCCGAAACTTGAGCCCTGGCCAAAGCTCGAACTCTGGCCGAAGCCTGAACCTTGCGCTGAACCCGAGCCCTGTCCGAAGCCGGAGGTCTGCCCGAAGGAAGAGGAGCCAAAAGCACCGGAATTTTGCCCGTTTGGGCCCGTTTGTTGTCCAGGCGTGCTGGCGTTCTGTTGCGAATATGCGCCCATTTTTACGCCCCCTGGTGCAGTGTCCTTTCGCGGGTCATAGTAAAACTCCCACAAGGAGTAGTTGCTCTGATCGTTCACTGCCTTAATACTGTGGCCACTGGCCTTACTTGCCACGCCAGCGAGGTTACCGCTATTTAACGTGCCCATCTGGGAGGACGGGAAACCGCCCGCTGACCCGAAGCTGCTCGTTTGGGCCGAGCCGGGAGCAGCCGTTCCCAACATGCTGGCCTTTAGATCGGGCGCGGCACCATTTTGGCCCGATGCCTGCCCACCGGTTAACAAACCGGGAGCTCCATTAAGAGGCGTTCCGGGAGGAACTGCACTCGTCGCTGCTCCAGTATTGGTCGGGTTCCCGCCGGGCGGCGTGTCCGGCGGAAGTGGTGGAGAAGCGGTATCAGCGCCGGAATCTGCATTTGCAGTCGTCTGGCTTCCATTCGCGGCAATGGCCGGACCCCTTTGTCGGGGCTGCTGTACTACAACCTCTGGTGTACTTGAATCCGCACCGGAGCTTGTGTTGGAAGAAATGCTGTTGTTCCCTGGCGACGCTGAAGAGCTACCGAACGGGCTGCCAAATCCGGAGCTCGTCGAAGAGGAAGAACCGCCGAATGTATTCGGAGAATTGCTGCCGTTCGGAAAGGCCGTTGTGTTACTAGGCCCTCCCGCGGTACCGCTCGCATTGGGCGAACCCGTATTGCCGTTTCCGCTCTGTCCGTTATTGCCGAGTGGGTTGGGATTTACTTTGGAATCGATAATTACACCGCCCGGCCCCGCGTGTAGCAACCGCCAGTCGGCCTTTCCAGTGAAGGGATCGGGTAGTTCGCGCCGCAGAAATCGCATCCTGTTCGTGTCTTCCAAGTCTTTAAACGAGGTTGGATAATGCCCAGTCTTATGGAAGAAGAGCTTCACCGCGTGCGCATACTCATTACCCGCGTCCACCAGTAACTGTTCCTTCTGCCGCTGCGCTTCGAATGCGGCTACCGGCAACTCCATATAGAGGGTAATGGCCACAATCGCAGCGAAGACAAACACGATCAGGAGCGCTGAACCGCGCTCAGAACCATACGTGCGCTGACGGTCTGCGGAGCTCATTGATTGGTGTCCTCAACTCCCTGATTGATCATTCCAGGGTTCATTTCAGGTGTGATCTGCCGAGCGGGCCCGCCGGCTTGTTCGATCGCTTCCGGAACCACCGGCAACGTTTTTCCGAGCTTCACTTGCGTGTCTTCGACTCGCGCATCGTTCGGTGTGAGCTGGACGACGAGATAGCGATTCTTCAGAAGCTGCCCCTCCATTGCCACCAAAACGTTATCTCCTTCCATAAAAAATCCGCGGTTGCCGTCGCCTGGATTGAGCGGTTTGGCAAATCCGTAATACTTATACGGAATGTTCGCCTCTATCACAGGAGAGATAGGGTAGCTGGGTCGGATGGGCAAGTTCGGAGTCGGCGTGGTCACCGCGATCACGCGGTTCGGTACTGCGCCCGTGGTTCCTGTTTGAATCAGCGGTCCAGCCTCAAACAGATTGCGCATACTCTCAGGGGCCTGTACCTTACTCAATCGATCTAGAAAATCCAGCCGTAAGGTCGGATCGATATCGCCGCGCGTAGCGTCCACCGGTCGCAACCGCAGAGTGCCACGCTCGTCACGCATACCACGCCGTCGATCGATTTGTCCGCGTGCCTTCGCGACTGCACTGACGGCTGGCCGCGCTGGGTCTGTGTGCAGCACACCGCCCGTAGATCTCTCGTCGTCACTCCGCGAGTTGAACCAGAAGAGTGCTCCGGCTAGCGCCATCAAGACAAAAACGAGAATCTTGGGATCGATTCCCAGCCGGATACCGAAAATTCTTGTCTGGGCTGTGTTGCTCATCGCGAGCCCTCGGCGAGCGTTCTCATCGCGAGCCTCCAGCGGGCGATGATCATGGCTGGCCCCCGGCGTGAGGACTCTGCTCTTCGCGAATCACCGCTTGAAAACGAACCTGGGCCGTGATCTGCCCGCCTTTCTGCGGCGTAGCGGTGAGCGTATCGAGCATCAACATCTGCGGGGATCGATCCACTTCGTACAAAAAGCGCATCAGACTTTCATAAGAACCCTCAAAATTGACGGCGTTCGTAAGTAGCGATAGATCGGCTGTGCCTTCAATGGGCTCTTCTGTCCATTGACCGTCTCGTTCAGTGAGGTTCGAAACCTGCGCCATCCTCTGTATCTCGGCGATGATGGATTCGTAGGCGAGCCGCTTCGGAAGAATGTAGCGCGACTGAAATTCCGTTGCCTGCTGGCCTCCCAACTCCACCTGTGTCGATACTTTTCTGAGCCTCTGGGCCTGCGCCTTGGCCGCATTAATCGAAGTCTGCAGCCGCTGGCTCTGCGACATCAGCTCGGCACGCGATCCTCCGGGAGGATCTAGATAGAGAAACAACGCCACCGCATTCGAAATGGCCAGTACTGCCAATACAACCTGGAGCCAAAAGCGCATACCGCGGTGGACACCTTTGAGATTTAGGAAATCCCAATCAAAGCTGCTGCGCATAAGAAACCGTCAATCTGTACTGATATAGCGGATTGTTTTGCGTAGGCGGCGTTTGGGTCATCACGGAGGCATCCCCAAAAAGCTTCGAACCCTCGAGCCGCTTCAGGAACTGGATCACTGCTGCGGGTTGCTCTGTTCCAACCCACATATCGAGCTGTACACGATTGCGACCGGTCCCGTTCTCCGCTGCAACCTGAGGCAGCCGGATCGAAAGCAGCCGCATGTTGTTAGGCAACACGGTGCCTAGATCTCGGAAGACGCGCGTCCAGCTCACGGCCCTTCGGGCTATCAGCTCGTTCAACAACACGCTTTGAGAAAACACATCGGCGTTGTCAGGCCTGGCCAGAATGGTCGAGTACTCAGCTTGAGAACGCTGTAGTCTCGTCAGTTCGGCCTGTTGTGAATCGATGATATTTCTCAGGTCTGCCGCTTGGACCCGCGAACGAAGGATCAAGGTGGTTAGAGCAAGTAACGAAACTGCCAGTCCAGCCACTATGATTGCCGTTAGCGCGTTCTGAGCTCGCTCGCGGCGAAACGGCTGTGAGGCGAGATTGATGTCTGAAGGAGAGAAAGTTATCATGCTGCGTATTGCTCCAGCAATCCCAGCAGGCCCGCATTCTCCTGGGAAGCGATCCCGAATTTAGACCGAACCAGCGAGGTGGGGATTCCGAATTCGCGTTCCGCAAGTTGTCCAAGTAAATCGGTTTCAGGTCCAAACCCGCAGAGCAACAGCCGAGCAGCGGGCTCCCCGATCTGGTCCTCGCAGTAGGCAAACGTTTGCTGAAGCAATGGCATCACTGCTTCAGTTGCCGGCCGCTGCCACTCACTTTCTTCGCCTGTGAGATCTATCGAGCGCACCAATCGTACCCTCCCTTGGTCCAGGAGAATCACTGAAAGAATTGGTCCTGCGGCTTTGACCAGCAGCGTGAGCCCTTTTTCTCCGTGATCACATAAGCGCAATGCGGCAATTGAGGAGGGTTGCACCAGTCCCAGGCGATAACCTGCCCCGGCGATAATGCTTTCGTACTCCGCCAGTATGGGTTTGGCAATCGCTACGACCAATACCTCTACCCTGGCGGGCAGGGCCATTTGTATCGCGTAGGCCAGCTGTGCCTCATCGATAGGAAAAGGAACGCTCTTTCGCAGACGAAATTTGAGAAGCCTCATCCGCTCCTCTACCTTTGCGGGAAAGTTTTCGAAATCAAGGATGGCGATTCTGGCGGCGTAGTCCGGGATGACAAGCGCTGTCGTTGACCTTTTCGGATCTCCAGTAACGCATATCCGCGGCAGCGCCTCCCGGTAAAGATTCGGCTTCAGAAGATTGGACGTGCTGGGCGACGGAGTTAAACCCGGTTCGGGCAGAAGCTCCCGCCGTTGTTCGCCGGGAAGGCGCGGCGATACGCAGGCGACCGAGCTCTCCGTCACTTCGAACAAATAATCTGGCGGGGGATCCGCGATCCAGCGCTGCAGATAGTCGGTGAACAACTGTTCTTAATACCTACCCTTCAATGAACGTCACCTTGTTTGCTTCCCGTAGCGTCGTGATACCTTCGCGCACTCGATCCAAGGCCGAATCCCGCAGAAAAGTCATCCCGCCTTCCCGTGAAACTCGCTTTATTTCGGAAGCCGGTCTGCGCTCCAGAATCATCTCGCGAATCTGTTCGGTTAAGTCCAATACTTCGTGTATCGCCGTTCGACCTCGAAATCCAGTCCCGCTGCATTCCATACAGCCGCGGCCTTCGAAGAAGATGTGCTCACGCCAAATCTCGAGCGGAAGCCCGCTCTCGATGAGAAAGTCGTCGCCATACTGGACCGGTATTTTGCAATGCGGACAGATTACGCGCACCAGCCGCTGAGCCAGTATGCAGTTCAGGGAAGAAACAAAATTATACGGTTCAACGCCCATGTTCAAAAAACGTCCTAAGACATCGAGCACATTATTCGCGTGAACCGTCGTGAACACCAGGTGCCCGGTGAGCGCCGCGTTGATCGCTATCTGCGCCGTCTCCTGGTCGCGAATCTCCCCTACCAGAATCTTGTCCGGATCGTGTCGCAGTACAGACCGCAGGCCGCGCGCGAAGGTCAATCCCTTTTTCTCGTTCACCGGAATTTGTGTGATCCCTTTGATTTGATACTCCACCGGATCTTCAATCGTGATGATTTTGTCTTCGTCGTTCTTGATCTCGCTCAGCGCAGCGTAGAGCGTTGTCGTCTTGCCTGACCCGGTCGGGCCAGTTACCAGCACCATTCCATACGGCTCCTTGATGAACCGCCGAAATTTAGTCAGATCGTGGTCGGCAAAGCCGACCACATCGAGTGTAAGCTTTGAAAACTTCTCACTCATCGACTCTTTATCGAGCACGCGCAGGACGGCGTCTTCACCATGAATCGTGGGCATGATCGATACGCGGAAGTCGATTAGCCGTCCCTTGTATCGCACCCGAAAACGTCCGTCCTGCGGTACGCGCCGCTCAGCAATGTCAAGCTCGCTCATCACCTTGATGCGCGAAATCACTGCCGAATACCATTCCTTCGCAATCGGGCTCATCGCCTGCTGGAGCACGCCGTCAATGCGATACTTGATAGCCAGTTCCTGATCCCGCGTCTCGATATGAATGTCGCTTGCGCGGCGCTCCAGGGCGTTGAAGATAGTTGTGTCTACCAGCTTGATAACGGGCGCAATGTTGCCTTCGTCCGAGGCCAGCCGGTCGATCGAGAGGTTCTCGTCCGCATTTTCTTCGTCGCCGACGACATCCAGGGTGAAACCCTCTGTGACCTCCTCCAGGACTCGCTGCGACTGCTCGGTCTTCTTCAGAAGATCGGAGATTTGCGAATGTGTCGCTACTTTGACCTTGAGCTTCTTCGATAAGAGGACCGCCAGCTCGTCTATTAATACGATTTGCCGCGGGTCGGCCAGTGCAATTTCAAGCGTTCCGTTATGGTGCTGCAACGGCACAAAATGATAGCGGAACATTAAATCGACCGGCACAGTGCGGAAAAGCTCGTGATCGATTTTGGTGGATTTGAGGTCTACAAAATCGCACCGGTAGCGCCGCGCTAGCGCTTCCGCCTGCTCGGCCTCAGGCACGGGATCTCTGAGCTTGAGTGTGTCGGTCGCCATTATCTCGACTGCCCCATAGTGTCGGCCAACGAGAAGATGGGTAAGTACAACGCTACCAACACAAACGCCACAAACGTCCCCATGAAAATCATGATGACCGGCTCAATGAGCGAAAGCAGCGCCGTCATGCGTGTTGCAACGTCCTCTTCGTAAAATTCTGCCACGCTGGTAAGCATTTGCGGTAACGCTCCCGTTGACTCTCCGACTTCCATCATGTCGGTTGCCAAATCGGGGACAATGCCTGTCGACTTTAGCGACTTTGAGAGCGATCCTCCCTCGCGCACGAGAACAGACGTCCGGTCCAGAGCCTTCTTCATAAGAATCGTACCGAGCGATCGGCCGGTCGTTTCGAGCGCGTGCACCAGCGGAATACCACCTGTCAGGAGTGTTCCTAAAACCCTTGAAAGCTGCGCTACCTGATACTTTGTCCAGATCTCGCCTAAAACCGGTAGATGGCTCTTCCATTTATCCAAAATCTCCTGCGACGACTCTCGTCGGGACCAGAGATAGGCCGCCATGCCGGCGACAACCAGAATTGCGAATCCCGTCAGAACGTATGCACGTGCCGTTGTGCCCACAGCGATTAAAATCACAGTTGCCGTCGGTAGCTTCGCTTGCATGCTGTTGTAAAGAGCAGCGAAATTCGGCACCACGTATGTCACCAGAAAAACGATCAGCGCTATGACCAGACAAATCAGGACGCAAGGATAGATAAGCGAAACGAGTAGTTTCTTTTTCAATGCCAAGGTCAATCGCTGGTAGGCAATGAACCGTTCTAAAACCTCTACCAGCGCCCCGCTTTTCTCGCCTGCTAGCACGGAAGTCACGTAGATTGGCGGGAAAACACCCTGTTTCGCGAACGCATCCGAGAGTACAGTTCCGGTTTTCACCTCGTCTCTGACTGCTCGAACGTGGCGACCGAGTTTCTCATCTGTGAGCCGGTCGGCCAGCAGATCAAGGCCCTGCAGAATAGGTAAACCGGCGCGAACTAAAGTCACAAATTGCTGGTTGAAGATGAGGAATTTCTCAAGATTGACCGTTTTGTTGCGTCTGCCCGGTGCCAGCCGCGCGCTGAGATCTTTTGGACGAACCGAATACACCAGGTATCCCTGTTGTGCAAGTCGGCTTCGCACCTCATTTTCGCTGGCCGCATCTGCGACCTGCTCGTGCATCTGGCCGCGCGGATCTGAATATCGTAGAAGAAACTCCGCCACGCCCCTAGTTCCCTTTGTCCTGCAACTCCACTGCGTCCACCACTTCCGCGCCGGGAGGAATTTTGAATTGAAACAGCTTGTCGTCCACCAGAGGATTTAAAATCTCGTCTGAGAAGGCAAAGGTCATCGAGGAACCGTCCCGTCCAAGCACGTTCAACTTCCCGACGGAACCATTCGTCTCAACCAACATCCCGACCGTCGCGTACGGGGCTCGGTCGTCCTTTGCCGCACCCTCAAGCCACGTACCCCCGTCACCTGGGTGCGTCTGAAGCTTCGTGAACTCCTTCTTGAAGTCCAGGTGCCCAAGCAGGAATGCGAGCGGAGCCCGCATATCTTCAGTGTCCCGGATTGGAATTTTCTCTACTCTATTATCCCCTGAGGTATACAAGTATATTGTTTTCCCGTCAGAAATGAGGACTTTGCCCTGAGGTTTTTCATACTCCCATCGCATCTTGCCCTGTTTCCGCAGGATTAGCTTTCCGGATTCGGCAGGTCGAGTGTGCCCCTGGATCTCGTATCTTTCTACGAATCGTACTGATAACGTGTGAGCCCGGTTGTATCTTTCTTGAACCTGCTGGGCCAACCGATCCGGAGCTGTGCTCGGCAGGCAAACAGGCGCAACAAGAGCCGCCACCAACAGGAACCGGATCATAGAAAACAGACGTTTAGCTACTCTACTTCGTTTAACCTAAGGTGACAAGCGCTCGATCCTCCATCCATTACCGCTTCTTGAATACAGCAATCGGTCGTGTAGACGATTGGTGCGGCCCTGCCAGAATTCGATGGCGTAGGGCACGACACAGTATCCGCCCCAGTGCTCGGGCGTCGGAATGTCCTCGACACCGGCATATCTCGCTTCGAGCCAGGCCAATTTTTCGACCAGCGGCTCTCTCCCCGATAAAATTTCGCTCTGATTGGACGCCAAAGCTCCGAGCCGGCTACCTTTGGGGCGGCCCTTAAAGTACAGTTCCGATTTCTCCCTGCTAACCTTTTCGGCCCGGCCTTCTATCCGCACCTGGCGCTCGAGCTCCGCCCAAAGAAATGTCAACGCGCAGAACGGGTTAGAGGCTAGTTCTCGGCCTTTACGGCTGGCGTAACTCGTATAAAAAACGAAGCCGCCTTCGCTAACCTCCTTTAAAAGGACAATCCGGTTGGAAGGTCTCCCCTCCAGTGTGGCGGTCGCCAGCGACATGGCATTAGGTTCTTTTAAGTGAGCGCTTTGAGCCTCGGTGAACCATTTGGCGAACTGAGCGAACGGATTCGTTTCGCAGTTTCCCTCACCAAACCCTGCCCGCCGGTAGTCTTCGCGGAGATTTTCCAACGACAGGACATGGCTTCGCTTTGCGGCATCTACCATCCCTTAACAGTCTGACATTGCTTTTAGCGCTGCTATAATCGTTGCTGGCCATGCTGTATCTGATCACGGCGCTGCACGTCATCATCTGTTTTTTCCTGATTATTGTTGTCCTTCTGCAGAGCGGAAAGGCGGCGGATCTGGCCGGAGCGTTCGGAGGCATGGGCTCTCAAACCGTTTTTGGCCCCCGCGGGACCGCTACCGTCCTCTCGAAGGCGACCACAATTGCTGCCTCATTATTCATGATCACTTCGCTGGTCCTGGTGATTCTGGCGAACAACCGTGCGCCGAGCACTGGCAGCGTTCTGGAGCATCGCCGCGCGCCTGTGGTTCAGAAGAATAGAACCGCCCGGCCACAACCCCAGAATTCACCTAACAAAAAGCAGTAATTCAATTGCGGAGATGGCGGAATTGGCAGACGCACTAGCTTGAGGTGCTAGCGGGTAACACCGTGGGGGTTCAAGTCCCCCTCTCCGCACCAGTACTCAGGTTGTCCGGACCGGACACAGGTAACAGTTTGTTCCTGAGACATAGGTTACACACCGCACTGCACCCCTCACCTGAGACAAAACTCCCTTGAGAGAAATGGCAACACCGCGTTCTTAGCATTCTTCGAATCAGGCTCAATCATCTCTAAGCCAATAGGAATATAGCTATACTACGTCCATAGGCAAACAAGCTTGTGGGAGAAGTATGCTCAGACGTCTAGCTGGGTTTTTCACGTTCTTAGCCGCAAACGTTATGCTTTTTGCGCAAGGCGGAGCGACCGGCGCTATTTCGGGAACGGTCGAAGATCAGAGCGCGGCCATCATTCCGAAAGCGAAAATTGAGATTTCCGGAGTAACCGGCATCGCGCGCTCGCTCGAAACGGATAATAGCGGCAGCTTCACGGCTCCGCTTCTGCCTGCCGGCACGTACAGCATTCGAATCAGCGCGCCGGGTTTCGCAGAGACGCGTCTCGCATCGGTAGCCGTTCGGGTTACCGAAACAACGCGGCTGACAGCGGTATTGCAGCCGCAGACGATCGCAACGCAAGTAAACGTACAGGCCCAGATTGCTAATGTCGAAACGAGCAACGCGGTGACCGGGCAGTCTCTTTCGAGCCAGACGATCGGAACGCTGCCGCTAGCGACGCAGAACTTTCAACAACTGCTCACGTTATCTTCGGGGACCGCTTCCAATCTGAACGCTTCGGCGTCGCTCGGCCGCGGTGACACACGAATCGATGTCAACGGCCAACGCGAAGACAACAACAATTACCAGATCGAAGGCATTACGGCGAGCGATTACAATGTTGCAGAACTGACGAATACTCCGCTGCCGAGCCCGGATGTGGTACAGGAGTTCAAGGTTCAGACAAGCCTCTACGACGCGACACAGGGGCGCAACGGTGGCGGCAATATCGATGCCGTGCTGAAGAGCGGAACAAACCAGATCCACGGGGATGCATTCGAGTTTTTTCGCAACGACGATCTGAATGCGAATGAGTTCTTTTTAAACGGAGAGGGCAATCCGCGGCCTACGGTGAAGCAGAACATCTTCGGCGGCAGCCTGGGCGGTCCTGTTTTACCGCAAGGGAAGTGGGGCTATTTTTTCGTGAACTACCAGGGGACACGCCAGCTCAGCGGGCTTTCTTCCGGCACGATCATCGGAACGTCGATTCCCGTCCTACCCGTGGATCGTTCCGCGGCTTCGCTAGCGCAAACGTTTTTTGGCAGTTCTGCGTATGCGAGCGATATCGATCCGGTGGCGCTGAAGCTACTCAACCTGCAAGGCAACCAATTCGGATCAAGCGCCGGGACTTATCTGATTCCGAGTGTCCCAGGAACACCAGGCAGCACCGGGAGATTTAACTACAGCCGCGCCGGAAAGTACAACGACGATCAGTTCACTACGAACTACGACAAAGAGCTTGGATCGAAGGACAAGTTTTCGGCGCGGTTTTTCTTTTCGGACTTCGAATCCGTGCTGCCGTTTGGAGCCGGAGGGCTGCAGGCCTCGTTTGGCGGCAGCATTTCACCGAGCGATTTGAATTTTCCGTATGATCTGCCGGTGAAGGATCGCTTTCTGAATCTGACTGAGACTCACACATTCTCGCCGGCGTGGGTCAACGAATTTCGCTTCGGATTCGTTCACATCAATAACCAGGACATTAATACGCCGATCGTTACTACCGACCAACTGGGCATCGACCGGCCGAATAACAACCTCGACAATCTGATTTATAAGTTCACGTTCAACAGTTCGGGTTTCCAAATCGGTCCGACTCCGGGCGCTAATCAGACGCAAGATCAAAACAACCTCATTCTGCTGAATACGACGAGCTGGTCGAATGGAAAGCACCTGGTCCGATTCGGCGGCGAATTCGATCGCATCATGTTAGACAAAGTTTTTCCGCAAGTGTTCAACGGACAGTTATTCTTCAGCCCAGGAACAGCAGGCACGCCATGCGCGGCGGGTTGCTCAGATTTTCAGGAGTTTTTGCTCGGGGCGCCGGCGTTTACTTACGGCGGCAGTGGAGTTTCGAACCACGAATATCGGATCGCAGATACGGCTCTCTTCGCACAAGATGATTACAAGCTTACGCCCGATTTGACGTTGAATCTCGGGTTGCGCTGGGAATTCAACGGCGCGGTAACAGACGATCTCTGCCACATTGGAAACACGATTCCGTCACTGGCGCTCGCGGGGCAGAACCCGTTCGTTTATCCCGACTGTGTAAACGGGCTTAATGTTGCAGGGCTCGTTGGTACGCGCAGCAACACGACCTTGAATAACGATTACGCTTCCAATTGGGGGCCGCGGGCTCGGGTTGCTTACAATCTTTTCGGCAAGAGCACGACGTCGGTCCGCGCCGGCTACGGCATTTACTACGTGCGCGAAGATGTCGGCGCGGTGGACCAGCTCTCGTTTGTCACACCGTTCCTGCCAATCACGAGCGCGCCGGGCGCTCCAGGCACGATGGGCACGATTTTCGCTAACTCCATTCCGAAGGGCGGCGTGATCGATCCGGCTTATGTTCCCGTATATTCCAGGCTGCAAGGTTTTGTTGATGCGAACGGCAACCCGACACGCGATACGACGCAGACGCCGGTCTATTCCGGAAACAGCGTAGATTACCTGGCGCTTGAAGTTCCCACGCGTTATGTCAATCCGAGCACACAGCAATGGAATTTCACTCTGCAGCAGAGCCTGGGCGGAGGATGGGTGCTGGAGACCGGTTATGTGGGAACCAAAGGAACGCATCTGCGGGAGACACGCGACATGAATCAAGCGATCGATGCGCGAACTCATCCTGTCACTCTCACTGCGGCCGACGGCACGGTTTACACCATCAACCAGAACACCGCGGCCAATGTCAACGCGCGCGCAGTGTATCCCGGCTTAGGTGTTTCCGGCTTTCAGATTTTCGCCAACGATGCCAATTCCATTTACAATTCTCTACAGGCGACGATTACGCACCGCTTTGCGCACGGGCTGCACTTCCAGGCAGCTTATACGTTTTCGAAAGCCATTGACGAGACTTCGACCGGGAACACATCTTTGAATTCCGCTGTGAATAACCAGATGTCACTGCAAAATTCGCGGGGGCCAGCCGACTTCGATCGCACGCATCGTGTGATTGTTAATTACACCTGGGAACTGCCGGTATTCCGACAGAGCGGGGGATTCACCCATGCGGTCCTGGGCGGCTGGTATATCAGCGGAATTACCACGTTTCAGTCGGGCGCGCCGTTCACCGTTCTTGATTCAGCTGCCGCGTCCGCTTATGGTTTGATTGGAACCGGAACCCCGACCACACCGAATCTGATTCTGGGCGTGGATCCCATGACTAACGGATCGGTTCAAAGCCGGCTCGGCGGGTACGTCAACATTAATGCCTTCTCGCCCGCTGCGGCGATTGGTTCCGATGGATCGACTGGCTTCGGCGATTTGGGCCGCAATACGTTTCGCGGACCATTCCAGCAGAATTGGGATTTCTCGGCGGGCAAGTCCTTCGCGTTTACCGAGAGACAGGCCCTGCGCATCACGGCCGATTTCTTCAACCTGTTCAATCATCCGAATTTCGCTAATCCAGCGTTTCTCGATATCGAGAGCCCATCGAATTTTGGGCAGATTACCAGCACCGTGGGGACGCCGCGGCTAGTGCAGTTTTCGGCGAAGTATTCGTTTTGATGAAGAGATTCGCGGCCGTTGTCCTGTTGCTTGCCGTCCCGGGTGCAGTGCAGCCTCAGTCAACCGCAGTTGCCGGGGGCAATTTGCCGGCGCTGTATCGTGAACTTCTGGCGCAGATCAGCCGGCTTCCGATCTTCGATAACCATTCGCACCCTGGTTATGCGGATGACCCCGATGTGGATGCGATGGCTTCACCGCCAGGAAGTTCCGCGCTTCGCCTGCGAGCCGATAATCCGGAACTGGTTGCCGCGTCCAAGGCGCTGTTCAAGTATCCATACGATGACAATTCGCCGGAACACATGCGCTGGCTTGTCCGAAAGAAAGCCGAACTGAGGCGAACGGAGGGTGTTGAGTATTTTGACCGAATTCTAGATGGTTTAAATATCGAGACGGTATTGGCCAACCGCGTCGCAATGCCGGATTACCTGGACAAGAAGCGGTTTCTGTGGGCGTTCTTCGTCGATTCCTTCTTATTTCCTTTGGACAACCGCCGGATTACTGAGCGCAATGTGGATGAGCAGACCTATATACCTCTGCAGGAGAAGAAATTACAGAGGGAATTGAAGCAGGCGGGGTTGACGGGGATTCCGGATTCGCTTTCCGATTACTTGCGCTTTGTCAGCCGCATTCTCGAGCAGAACCGGCAACAGGGCGCGCTTGCCATCAAGTTCGAGGCGGCTTATTTTCGCTCGCTTTATTTCTCTGATCCCGCAGAAGTGCAGGCAGCCTTCGTTTACGACAAATATCGGAAGGGCGGCACGCCATCACCGGAAGAATACACTTTGTTTCAGGACTTTGTCTTCCGCTATCTGGTGCGCGAAGCGGGCCGTCTGCACCTGGCGGTACACGTCCATACGTCAGTCGGAATCGGGGACTTCTTCAATCTTCATAACGGCAATGTGCTAAACCTCGAGAACGTTTTGCGCGATCCACGGTACGACGGAGTCAATTTCGTTCTGCTGCATGGCGGTTTGCCCTACGATCGCGAGATTATCTGGCTGGCGGCCCGGAAAAACGTGTACGTCGATTCTTCTGTCCTCGAGATCCTTCTCTATCCATCCGAGTTTAAGAACATCTTGAAGTACTGGTTGTCCATCTATCCTGACAAGATTTTGTACGGCAGCGATGCGTTTCCCTTCAATGAAGCGTTGGGCGCGGAGGAATGTTATTGGCTGGCCGTTCAGTCGGCGCGCTCGGCGTTGGCAGAGGCTCTGGGGGAACTGGTGTCAGAAAAAGCCTTCAGCAAAGAACAGGCGATGAAAATCGCGCGCGGGTATCTGCATGACAATGCCGTGGCGCTGTATGCGGCGGCTCGGAGCCACCGCGCCGATTAACAATCGCGGCAGCTTGGTAAGCCCCCCACAATTTGAGCGGCCACTAGTAGACTGGATAGTTGGAGTACGCGTTTTGAAAATTTTAAGTTGTTTTGTTGCGCTTGGCCTGGTCTCGGCTTACCTGGTTGCCGATACGAACGCGGTTCGCAAGGCGCCGGAGCTAGCATTTACGCTTCCGGGACAGGGAGATAAACTACTGAGCCAGTATCGTGGCAAGGTGGTCGCTTTGGAGTTCATCCTGACTACCTGTCCGCATTGCCAGGCCGCATCGAAGGTGATGACGAAATTTCAGCAGGAGTACGGAGCGCGCGGTTTTCAGGCTATCGATCTGGCGATTAATGCTTTAGATGAAGGCAGAACTCCCGATCAGGCGAGTTTGCTCACAGAAACGTTTGCGAATAATTTTCAAGTAGGCTTTCCGGTTGGTTACATTGGCCGCGATCCGATGATGAGTTTCATGGGTTTCAGCATTATGGACCGGATGGTTGTCCCGCAACTCGTGTTGATCGATCGCAAGGGCTACATTCGGTATCAGACGCCCGCCGGAGACAGCGAAGAGTACGCAAAGCTGATGAACGAGAGTACGATCCAGCAGCACATTGAGGAACTGGTGGCGCAGCCTGCCAGCGCTTCAGTCCGGCGTACCGTTGCGAGAAGATAGCGCAACTCCAACAGCGCCGTGTATAAGACGGAGGATAACCTTACCCCGGTATTCGGCTGCCAGCGTCTATCGCCTTGGTTACATTTTTCCCGCTAATAACCAGCGTGAATGCGAGTATCGGAACGTATGCCGAACTATTGACACACCCCTGGGCACTCGGAGCCTTACCGCGTCAAGTATTGGCAATTGGAAATGAAGTCAGTGGAAAGCAGTACGCTGCTCCGTTGAAATCATTCGCTGAAGCAATGAAGGAAGGCCGATCCGGGGATGAGCTCGTCTCTTCGTTCCCATCGTGTTGCTGTCTCGCCAAGCGCAGTTCCGCTGGCGGGCCAGAGAGTGGAATATCGCTTCATCCTATCCAGCGTGACGCTACTTGAGCTCGAGTTGGGAAACCAATAGCTTGGTTCTTCATTTCGGAATACATTCCGAATTTGCTTGACAGCATTCTCAGACAGTGTTATTCTTCATTCCGATTTAGTTGTCGATTGCTTCATTGAGGTAACGGCATGATGAAGTCGGCGTTTTGTTGTTTCTCTTTGCTGGTCGGATTGCTCTCCCTAGAACAAAACTTAGTGGCGCAATCATCTTTGGGAGGAAGTATCACCGGAACGGTGGTCGACACATCAGGAGGCGCCATTGCCAATGCGTCGGTTGCGTTGAGAAACAAGGCTACCGGCATAACGTCGTCGGGAACAACCACCTCTGCGGGCCAGTTTGTTTTTCCTGTTGTCCCGGCCGGGGAATATACGATTACGATAGCGGCTCCGGGTTTCTCGCAATCCGTGATCACCGGGGTAACCGTTTCGCCAAGCCAGACGACAGCGGAATCCGTTCAGCTTCAGGTCGGCACGAATGTTTCACGAGTGGAAGTCAAGGCGTCGGCTGTGCACTTAGAGACCGAGACGGCCCAGCAAACGACGAGCTTCGATCAGAAGACCTACGCCGATCTGCCGCTTGCCTTAGCTGGCGCGCCGCGGAGCCCTACGGCTTTATCGGACCTGATGCCGGGAGTGGCGGTGGCCCCGGCCAATAATTCGACCTTCAGCGAGCCTGGCGAGACGCAGATATTTTCTCAGACCATAAACGGAGGTCAGACGCTGGCCTCGGAGGTCTACTATGACGGAGTCGCCATGCTACAAACTAATGTCGCCGGCGACTATCGCTACCAGCCGGTCCCCGTAGAAGCGATCTCGGAGTTCACGTTAGTTCAGAATAATTTTTCCTCGGAGTATTCCCGAACTCCGGGCGGCATAATTTCGCTGAATACTCGATCGGGGACAAATAAGTGGCGCGGCGAGGCATACGAATATAACGAGAATTCTGCGATGAATGCCGCCGGTCAATTCAACACGTCAGTTCCCGTTGAACGCCAAAATGAATTCGGTGTCAGTGTTGGCGGTCCGATACGCAAGGACAAAACTTTTATCTTCGGCTATTACTCCGGATTCCGGTATACGGCTCAAAAGCCGGCGTTCTTAACCACCATTCCCACCGCTGCAATGGTAAAAGGCGACTTCAGCCATCTCACCGATGCCCAGGGCCACCTGATCCCGATCTACGATCCGACCACTACCAAGTTCGATCCGGCTAGCGGCTTATACACGCGGCAGCAGTTTCAATGTAATGGCGTTCTGAACGTCATTTGTCCGGAGCGAGTTTCTAACGTAGCCAAGCAGTTTATCCCGTACATTCCCAGCAATTACGCCAACGACAACAACACCGCAAACTATCTAGGCGGAGGAATCACGTCCGATAGTTACAACCGGTATGGGGCGAAAGTGGATCATTATTTCAGCGAGAAGGATATTATCCATGCCTTCTTCGGGATCTCTCCGTATCACGTGCTCTACCCAACGGAGGTGTACAAGGATCCGTTCACGGGGATTGGCTTCGACGAGCCGGACGATTCTATGGTCGCGCGCTTCAGCGAAGACCATTCTTTCTCGCCTTCCGTTTTGAACCATTTCGCGATTGGCTATAACCGCGATAATGCCCTATACACCGCCGAGCGCACGTTCTCTCACATCACGTTGGGGATTCAGAATATCCCGAACGTCACTCCCGCATTCGGGCTCGGTCAATATGGTTCCGCTGGTTGGGGCGATCCCGGCCAAAATATCCGGGAAAACGGGTATGTTGCGAGCGACTTCGTTTCCGTGGTGAAGGGCCGCCACTCTCTGAAAATCGGGGGCGAGATCCGAAAATACGAAGACAACACGGTTCCGATTTCGTCTTCGCAATTCAACTTCAGCACGGGGGAAACTGCCAATCCGAGCGCTGCCAACCCGGCCGATACAGGCAACGAATTTGCCAGTTTCCTGATTGGGGCGGTGGATAACGCCAGCCAGCAATACACGCTGGATGAAATCACCGCGCACTTCTATTACCTGGGCATGTACCTTCAGGACGATTTCAAGGTCAATCGTAAATTGACGCTGAACCTGGGCCTGCGCTACGACATCCCGTGGACCAGGAAAATAAAGAACAATATCTTTTCGAGCTTTCAGCCGGACTTCCCCAATCCCGGGGCCGGAAACATTCCAGGCGCTCTGGTTTTCGCCGGTAAGGGGCCGATCAACTGTAACTGCACCCGGTTCAGCGATACTCGCTTCAACCTGGTTCAGCCCCGGTTCGGGTTCGCTTATGGTCTGAACGACAACACGGTAGTTCGGGGCGGAGTGGGAGTCTTTGAAGGCTCTGCCGGCGATGTCCTGGAAAATGGAACTCGCAATGCCTTCACGGACGGCTTCAACGCGAATCCCAGTTTCAGTTCACCCGATGGAGGCATAACGCCAGCTTTCTATATCGACAGCGGTTTCCCCCAATTTCCAAGACCACCATTTCTCGACCCGAGTCTCGATAACGACTCCAATATCAACTATCTAGCGCGCGCGGATGGAACTCCACCGCGTGTTATCTACTGGAACCTGGATGTGCAGCGCAGGCTTCCGGGAAATTTCCTGCTGGATGTCGGGTATGTTGCCAATTCGGCGCGACACATTTCCGGGGCCCTGGCGAATCCGGATCAATTGAATCCCAAATATCTATCGCTCGGGAACATACTCAACCAACAATTAACTCCGGCGATTGGCCAACAGTACAATGTGCCGCTTCCTTATCCAGGCTTTACGGGGACAGTGGCCCAGGCTTTGCGGCCATTTCCGCAGTACCTTAGTATCAACCAGCCCATGCAGACCTCGGGGAAGTCGCATTACAATTCGCTCCAGGTAAAAGTGCAGCGCCAGTTCAGTTCCGGTCTATCCGTTCTGCTCAGCTATACGTATGCGAATCTGATGACTACGTCAGAATCGCAGCACCAATATCTCGATGCAAGCGGCGGCGCTCAAAATTCGTACGATCTGACAGGAGAGCTCACGCCATCGGCTTCGCTTCCACCCCATGTGTTGAACCTGGCCTACGTCTATGAATTGCCGTTCGGGCATGGCAAACGTTTCGACATCAAACCGGCGGTTGCAAACGCGCTTCTTGGCGGCTGGCAAGTATCGGTCATTCAGCGCTATCAATCCGGAACGCCGATGCACATTTCCATTCCCGAGGACCTCACGCATCCTGGTCCGTTATTCAATTATGATTTCCGGCCGGATCTCGTCCTTGGGCAATCTCTAAAGGCGAATTGGACCGGAAAATTCGATCCATCTAACGACGTCTATCTGAATGCAGCTGCGTTTGCTACGCCTGCGCCGTTCACCTTAGGGAACGCTGCCCGTACCCTGCCGGTAAGGACCTTCGCGTACTACAACGAAGACGTCGGCCTGGCAAAACACTTCCGGTTCGGCGAGATCTACGATATAACGTTGCAAGGCAATGCATTCAATATTTTTAACCGAACTACGTGGGGAGGACCGGATACCTTTGGTCCGGGAACCAACCCCGATTTCGGTCATATAAACAGCCAGGCTAATACGCCGCGTGTGCTTCAGGTGTCGCTTGACATCAAGTTCTGAGGCTGAATGTAGCGGTCTGAGGTAACCCCTCTTGAATTCTGTGAAAGCGGCGGCCGCATTTTCGACGCTGCTTACTTTAGCAATTGCCGGCATGGCTGATCCGATTCAGGAAGCCAAGCTGTGTATCATGCACCGGCAACTAGCGCGCGCTGAGGAGATCATCGTGTCAGAGATGATGACCAAACCGCGCGATCCGGAACTGCTTACCTTATTAGCGGAAGTGAAGCTGGATCAAAACCGCGGGCCGGAGGCACTGGAGCTGGTGAAAAACGCGGAGCGGTTGGGCGGCGCTCACAGCGCTGCGCGCGCAGCTAGAAGGCCTCTGCTACGTGGTGGTGGAACGGCTGGAACCAGCTGAAGCGTGTTTTCGCACCGCCATCCGTCTCGATCCGAACTACACGGTTGCCCATTATTTCCTGGCGCGCTTGCTCTACAAGAGGAATCGCTTCGACGAGGCGATCGCGGAAAGCAACGAAACAATCGAGCGTTCTCCCGGCTTCGTGCGGGCATACGAAAATTTGGGTCTCTGTTACGAGGGGATGCAACAGCTCGACGCCGCCGAACACTGGTATCTCGAAGCGATCCGGCGGTCGGGGGACGATAACAAGACCGAGTGGCCACGGCTCGATTTGGCCACTATGCTCATTCACAACGACCGCCTGGCGGAGGCCAAGCCCTACCTCGTGCAGGCCATCGAGATCAATCCGTCGAATGCGGAATCGGTGTTCCAGATGGGCGTGCTTCTCGAAAAGTCTGGCGATGTTGGCGGAGCCCTAGAGCAATTCCGGCAAGCCATACGGCTCGATCCGCATCTAAAGGGCGCCCCCTATCACGCCGCACGAATTTCTCAACGGCTCGGAAACAACGAGGACGCGCAAAAGTATTTTGCGCAGTTTCGGACCGCCCTGGAGGAAAAGCGCTGATTTGGAAGCGCAGCCAAATCGTCTTTGTCGCGCTGACCTGGTTTATCCGGCCGAGTCAAGCGCAGGATATAGACGCTCGTATGAAAGCCCTCTCTTCCGAGGCGAAAGCCGCCCAAGAGAACAAGGACTATGGCCGCGCCGCTTCGAAATATGACGAAATGACCAAGCTTCGTCCCGATCTCGCCGAGATCTG
This sequence comes from Terriglobia bacterium, assembly GCA_963738555.1. Classification (GTDB taxonomy): domain Bacteria; phylum Acidobacteriota; class Terriglobia; order Bryobacterales; family Bryobacteraceae; genus Bog-105. Next base: position 56,967 of record CAVTXN010000017.1, on the reverse strand, counting down.
GGCGAACTTGGGCGCGATGCGTGAGTTTATCGGAGACTACGGTGAGGCGGACAAGGATTTTCGTATCGCACTTAGCAAGAACCCGAAGCTGTATGTGCCCAATCTCTTTTTAGGTTTGAATCTTCTGGGCGCGCATCAGCCGGAGAAGGCTTTGCGATATCTGAAGTCAGCCCAAAGCCTCAACGCAGGTGACGAACAGGCCTCGCTAGGCTTGGCACGCAGCTATCAAGCGTTGCACGATGATTGGAATGCCGCTGAGTGGTTCCATCGCGCCACGCAGATCAACGCTAACGATCCAGATGCCTGGTACGGGCTCGGGATGGCATATTTAGGCCTGCAAGGATCCGCTGTTGTGGAGTTGGCGCAATCGAATTCCGGCTCGCCGCCTGCACGGGCTCTGCTGGCGGAGGCATTCGTTGAGCAGGGCCGGATCGACAACGCAGTCGCAACTTACAACAAACTCATCGAGGCGCAGGCGCCGGTTCCCTGTTTGCGGACGGCCTTAGGTTTGAGCTATCTGCGGGGCCGTCTTCTTGCTCCAGCACAGGATGCGTTCGAGGAGGAACTCAGCGTGGCGCCGGGATGCCTCGGGGCGCATTTGGGGCTGGCCAAAATCGCCATCGTCAAAGACGAGCTGGCGCGTGCGCTGGACCAACTGGCGATTACCTGGGAAGCGGATCACAATTTCGTTCGCATCAATCTTCAGCGTTTCTGGAGTGAACTAGATACCGACCAACTGGAAAAAGTCGAAGCTTGGCTTCGCCAGCGTCAAGATAGCGTGCTCACTCGACTGTTGCTTAGTTCCGTTGAATCGGGAGAGTTGTATTCGTATGCCGGATTTGAGTCTTCGGATACTCGGCGGATGACTCCCGAGGAACTCTGGTCTCGTGGACATTTTACGCTCTGCGGATCGCAGTTGAGTAAGGCGAAAACGGTTTTGCCGCTGTCGCGCGCGCTGCTTTTGTGCCAGTGTGCATTCTATTCCGGGGATTACTGGAAAGCCCTGACTGCCAGCCGGACTGTCTTGCGATTGGATGGCCGGAACCTCATGGGTTTGTATTGGAAGGCCAAGTCGGCGCAAAAACTGGCCGAAGCCGCCTTGCAGCAGATGAACTTCGTGGCACCAGACTCGCCGAGAGTTCACTTATTATTGGCCGAGTTGGCACGGGCGAGGCAGGATTTTCATGCGGCCGAAGCGGAGTATGAGCGGGCCATCGGTTCCGGCACAAACGATCCGTCGGTTTACCTCGGACTTGCTCAAATTTACGATCAAACATCTCAGGAGGATAAAGCGCTGGAGCAGTTGACGCACGTTCTAGATGCCGACCCTTCAAACCCCGAGGCGGCATTGCTCAAAGGCGAGATCCTTGTGCGGCGCCATAACTATGGGGATGCCATTCCGTATCTGAAGCTGGCGCTTAACGGCTTTCCTCTTGCAACGGCGCGGGTCCACGGACTTCTCGGCCGCTGTTACGCGGCGCAGGGGGCTTATTCTCAAGCGGTAAGTGAGTTGAAACTGGCACTTCCGGCCGATCCGATGGGCAACTTTCATTACCAGTTGTACCGGGTGTACGAGAAACTAGGAGATCACGCGGCGGCCATAACGGCTCTTCGCCAGTCGGAGGCGCTTCGCAAAGCGGAGCAACGGGCCGAAGAAGAGCGCCAAAGGGAAATCGCCGTCGCTTCGGCTCCGTAAAGCACTTGTCGAGTGCCCCAGAGAGTCGATCATCGCTTCACGCACCTCAGCGGCATAGCATTCGAGCCGGAGTTGCGCACCCTTGCCAGACGGTAGCTGATCGCGCGATGCGATGAACGGCTCTATTTGCTGTTCATCACAAAGCCGAACATTCTGTCGCCTGCTCCCACGACCAAATATTGCAGTCCGTCGAGTTGATACGTGATCGGTCCGTTCGACATGGGACTGCCCAGGTTGGCATGCCATAACGGCTGTCCCGTCGTAGCATTCAGCGCCACCAGATTGCTCTCGGGGTCTCCGGCAAACACCAGGTTTCCGGCGGTACTCAGAACGCCAGAGCGAATACCGGAGCCCACCCATTTATGGCTCCAAGTTATCTTCCCGGTTTTGTAATCGAGCGCCTGCAGCATCGATTCGGCCCAACCACCCTCGTCGTTTCCGCCCCATCCCTCCGGCTTATCGTCATCATCAAAGATGTAATAAAGGCTGAACGCGCGAGTGGCATTGACGTAGAACAAGCCTGTTTTCGGGCTGAAGCTAGGCGGCGGCCAGTTGACGGCGCCGCCCTGATTTGGAGAAACGAGCGCACCATCGATCTGCGGCTGCTTGGCTGGATTCGGGATGGGTTGTCCCTTGCCATCGACACCTTCGGCCCAGTTCGTTTTGACGAATTGCGATGAGACGTAGTTCTTCCCGGTCTTGCGGTCGAGAACGAAAAACCATCCGTTCCGGCTGGCTTGCGCGACGAGCTTCCGGGGTTGCCCGTCGATTTCACCGTCGATCAGAACCGGAGTTTGAACCGCGTCCCAATCATGCGTGTCGTGGGGGGAAGGCTGAAAGGCCCATTGCAGCTTGCCCGTATCGACATCGAGCGCGACGATCGATTCGGTGAAGAGATTGTTCCCTTTACGGCCTTTGCCGGCGATGACGGGCTGGGGATTGCCAGTGCCGACGAAGAGCATATTCAGGTCAGGGTCGTAGGTGCATGGCACCCAAGTCATGCCACCGCCGTGTTCCATGGCTTCTGCACTGGGCCACGTCTCCGAACCGGGTTCGCCGGGTTTGGGCACGCTATACCAGCGCCATTGCAACTCGCCGGTTTCCGGGTCGTGCGATTCCAGATAGCCCGGGCGGTCCAGGTCGTCGCCGCTCACGCCCGTGATGACGTGATTCTTGATGATAACGGGAGCTACAGAGGCGTAGTACATCTGATCCAGATCGCAGACGGGTTTGCTCCATCGCTTTTGTCCATCCGTCAAATTCAGAGAGACCAGGTTACAGTCGGGAGTTTCGAAGTAGAGCCAGTCTTTGTATACGCCGACGCCGCGGTTGCCCAGATGAATTCCTCCCTTGGACGGCGCCGTATAGCTCCAGACTTCGTGTCCCGTACGGGCATCGATTGCCCAAACCTTATCAGGAACCGAGAAATACATGATTCCGTTAATCACGAGCGGAGTCGATTTGATGACTCCCGCAAACCGATCCTGCGCGCCGCTCAGGGCGTATATCCAGGCGAGGCTCAACGATTTCACATTCGAATCGTTGATGTTCGTGAGAGTGCTGAAGCGCCTTCCGGAATAGTCGCCGTTGTAGGTAGGCCAGCTATCCGTGGGAGGCTGCAGCAATTTGGCTGGATCCAGCCCATCGCCCGCGCGCATGATGAGCGCGACGGCTAGCCCCAATGTGCAGACGAGAGCACCGCGTCTCACTTCAGAGTCTCCAGATAAGCCACCAAGTTGTGGATGTCTTGGTTTCTGTATTGATCGAGCAACGCAACATGCGCGGCATAAGGATCGTGTGTTTCTATTTTCAGATCAGACGTACGTTGGAAAGTTCGATATGTACCTGAGGGTTCACGCAGGGAAACATTAAAGTCGTCCATCTCGAGCAAAACGCCGGTAACGCGCTCGCCGGAGGGCGTGGTCACGGTGATGGTAACCGGGTTCTTCGCGCCAGCAGTGATGCGGCGGCCGAAAGCGACAGTTTGAGGGAAGACCATTTTCAATTGCAGAACCGCGGGCTCATACTTGGTCGCGATCCCGGCGAGATCGCCGGTCGGAGAGTGACACGCCGAGCATTTGCCTGGCCCGTTGAAATAGGCTTCTCCTGCCTTCGGATCGCCGGTGAGAACGTTGAGCACTTTGTTATAAGGTCCGGTACGCAGGGTATCCTCCACTTTCTGGTGAAGGAAATGCGAGAGGTCGAGAATCTGGGATTGCGTGAAGGTGCTGCTGGGCACTCCGCTCTGAGTAGGATGACCTTTGAGAAGAAAGGGACCAAGCTGATCACCGTAGCGATCGTGCAACACGACCAATGAACGAACCAGGTCCGCACCTTGATCGGTGCCGCGCCCCTTGGGTCCATGACAGGTGATGCATTGCGCGATGTATGTTGCCTTGCCACGGTTTGCCGCATCTTCGTCTACGACTTGCTTGTCGCTGGCGCCTGCCTGATCAAGCAGACCGCCGCTCTTTTTCTTGGCGACTGCCGTGCCGCCGGGAGCGTTCGCAGATGGGGGAAGATTTTTCGCAAGGTAATCGACGATTTGAGCGAACTCCTCATCGGTGCCCTTCGCGCCTCTTCCAATCATGTTCGATACGATGCTGCCCCATTGCTCGCGAGACATGCCCTTTGACAGGACGACTTCCGCGGGATGGCATGCCGCACACACCTTCTTTACGGTGTCGCGTCCTGGAGCATCCGGTAATTCCGCCGCACCGGGCCGTGTTTGGGCTGAGAGTGCCACGGACCCTATGACGACCGTAAAGAAAAGCCCGGTAGTGAGTGGTTGCATCAACGCTTCTACATTATCTTGCAGCGTTTACGTCGGCACGCACCGGATCCGCACCGGCATTGGTAGACGTTTCGCTCTTCCGGCCGAACAAGTTCTGAATCCCGGCGTAAGCGCTCTTTGGTAGAGAGCGGACTATTTGGCGGCGCTTGTCGCGGAAGCTGCTGCGCCGCTGACGCACCAGATCCCTTAAAATCGACCCGGCAATCTCTCCCATCTTCCAGATGCCATCACGAATGCTTCGATTCATTGCGGGGCTCTGCCGGTGAGCGTGATCCAGGGCAAGCGTATCGGAGGCAAGCGCAATTCCGTGATAATAGACAATTCCGGCTGCAATCGCGCCTTGCGTTAATTCATCTCCAACGGATTCGATCACGCTACCTAAGACGTGCAATCCGACCTGGCCAACGGTGAGTGCCATGGTCGCGCCGAGTTCCAGGCTCTTCGTTGCCATCCCCAATATGCCGGAGTGCTGAAGGTTCAGAGCCTCATCCAGATCGAAGTCGCTTTCCGAAAGGTGATGAGCGGCGTTCTCCATCAGGTCGCCGCCGGCTTGCATACCCATTCCCGCTTTCTTGATCATGAGATTGAGGGCGAGCGAATCCTGCCGGTTCAAATAGCTGTTGATGAAGAGACTGGCGCCGCAACGCTGGATCAGAAGCCGCCACGCGTGCCAGGACGGACGCTTACCGAGACGCGAGAGAACGTGCAGCTGCAGCTCGAGCGCGGCGACAAAGATGGTGAACAGATCGACATAACGGTTGCTGCTTATGCCGACGGTCAGCCCGGTTGTGAGCGCTCGTTCGGCTATATCCTTTTCTAAATCGGCAAGCAGCCACTCGGCCTGGGTTTCATAAGCCGCAGATCCTGGCGAATTTCGCCTGGCCCAGATATCGGTTTTCAATAACGCGCTGAGGTACTCGCTACGTTGCTTTCGCTGCGCCGGGGTTGCGGAAAACGGCGGAGCTTGCCATTGAGAGTATTTTGCGCGATCGCGTCTGTCCGGCCACGCAAGACACACTTTTCGAAGCCAGAGACGCTTGTACCAGATGCCAAAGAGGATCAAACAAGTGATGCCGAGCGCTGGCCCGGAGACAAGCACGGCGACCATGAACCAGTCCGGCCCGTTGGTCGGCGCGGCGAATCCGAGGCTCAGCCGGATTCGTTCCGCCAAAGCGACGCCATAGTGATAAAGAATCAGGACGTAACCGGAAAGCACGACCAGAAGACCGGCAGCCGCCGCCCATAACAGGCCCGAGATGAGGAACTGCCCGCGACGTCGCAGACTTTCCAGAGCGGGCGAGTCAGAGACGAGAGCCGGGTTATTGGGCATACTTTATTGTGTGCTCGGCAGGGCCGGTGAACGGAAGGGTATGCGAAATCGGAGCACTCGTTCCCGGGAATTCTCCTCTGCCAGATGCCGGGTCCGGCCCTGGAGAAGATCTTCGAGCGAGACCGTACCGACAATCCGGCTGTCCTCCCGCGAGTGAACAACCGGCATCAACTTGTGACCGGTCTCGACCATGCGATACACCACCACTCGTAATGGTTCATCGGCGTACGCGACCGTCGAGTGATCGGGCATATCGGAAACGCGTGGCAATGTTTCTGTGGTGTCATGACCGCTAAGCGGCCGCATTACCTCCCCGACGAACAGAATTTCGAGAGGATCGAGCGCATACTCACGGCTGAGATGCCGGCCCCGACGCGAAATTTTTTCGGTCAAAATCGAGCGCTTGAGGGTGAGAACGACCAGTCCGTAAGAGAGGAAACAAGAGATCAACAAAGGGAAGAGCATGTTGAGATCGTGTGTCAGCTCGATCGCGAATACGACGCCAGTGAAAGGACACGCCATGGTGCCGGCCAGAGTGGCGCCCATACTGGCCATTTCCCAAAATCCAGGACCGTAGTTTGGCAGAAAAAGCGACTCGACACCACCCAAAGCAGCGCCGGTCATCAGCAGCGGGGCCACTACGCCGCCGGAGGTGCCCGATCCGAGCGAAATGATCCAAATCGACGCTTTGACGAGCAGCACACCGAGAAGGATGTGCAAGGCGACGTTCCCTTTCAAGAGCATGCCGATCACGTCGTAGCCGACGCCTAAGGCAGGCGGGAAGATCAGTCCTCCCACACCGACGAAAACCGCACCGATGGCCGGCCACCACATCCAGTGGAGGGGCAGGCGATGAAACAGGTCTTCGGCGGCATAGACGCCCTGCGTCATCAGTGCCGAGAAGCCGCCGGCCAGAATGCCCACAACGACGCAGCTCAGGAGTCCAGCGGTTCCGATGGCCAACGGATGACCAGGAACCGGAAATAGCGGGCCGAGCCCGAGGATGTAGCGTCGCGCAGCGCCTGCGGTGATGCTGGCAAGCGCCACGGGAATCGCGCTGCGAGGCTTCCACTCAAACAACAGAAGCTCCACGGCCAGCAGGACAGCGGCGAGAGGAGTGGCAAATACAGCGGCCATGCCGGCTGCCGCCCCGGCCACGAGCAGCGTCTTGCGTTCCGTACTTGTCAAATGAAAGAACTGGGCGATCAGCGAACCGAATGCGCCGCCCGTCATGATGATCGGCCCCTCCGCTCCAAACGGGCCGCCGGAACCGATCGAAATGGCGGCCGAGACGGGCTTCAAAATCGCCAGGCGCGGGCTGACACGGCTGCCGTTCATGAGAATGGATTCGATCGCTTCCGGGATGCCGTGACCGCGAATCTTTTCCGACCCGTAACGGGCCATGACACCGATGATTAAAGCGCCGAAGACAGGAACAGCGATGGCATAAATTCCAAGATGATTGCCGGCAGGAGAGGTCAGGGCGGTATCGACTCGTCCGAAATAAAGAAGATTGGTAAAAAAGCCGATCAACTTCAGAAGCAACCAAGCTACTAGCGAAGCAACAAAGCCGACCACGGTGGCGAGGAGCGAAATGGGGAGCATGCGGATGGTAGCGGTGAAATCTCCGAGCCGCTCACGATGTTTTTTCTTCTTTATTTTGTGAGTATTATGCTGAGCCATATATAGTTTTTCTTTAAGATTGCTTCACGATACGCCGTAGCGTTTCCGAGAGCGCAGATTCCTGCTTCTGCAACTCTTGCCAGTGCAGGATAGAGAGCTCGCGAAGGGCCTCCTCCCCTCGCGGTGTCAGATCGATCAACGCTTCCCGTCGATCCTCGGGGCTGTGTCGTCGAACGACGAATCCTCTATCCGCCATACGATTGATCAGTTCCACTGTGCTGTGATGCCGCAGACAGAGCCGCGAGGATAGGGCTGTAATGGTTGGCCGAATGCCTTCGGGGAGACCCTTCACGGCGAGCAGGAGCTGGTGCTGTTGCGGTTCGAGCCCACCTTGCCGGGCGGCCTCCTCGCTGAAATGCAGGAATTGCCGGATGGCACAACGGACATCGGCTAGTCTCCGGTAGTCGGAGAGCGAAAATTCCGGACCGTCTGAGGCCTCAGGCACAGGTAAGCAATTTTTATCGTAACACGATATACTGTAAGTAGCCGGATGACGTAAAATTCTCCAGCAATGCCCGCTCAGCGCTGAAATTTTCGATAATTTAAGATGAAAAAAACTAAATTATCGGTGTAGCTAAAACCCGCTGAGGGGAGTCCAAAGCAGGAAGAGGAATCGTGGGCAACATCAGGATATTGGATCTGGCTGAACAGTTCCGCATCGAAATCGAAGGGCGTTTCGCCGGAGACATAGTTCCTGAAGCGGCGCGATACTGGCACCAGGCGCTGTCCGAAGCAAATCCGCGGCGGCTTACGGTCGATATCTCGCAACTGAGTGGCTATGACATCGAAGGCTCTGCACTCTTGCGGAAAATGTACCGGCACGGCGCTTATATTTCTGCGAGAAACGCCCGAGCCCTGGCTTTTCTGGACGAGATATCCTCACACAAACTTCCGGGCCCCACGCTTGTGTACAAATCGGAGGACGAGGCGAAGCGGAAGAGTGAGGGCAAGGCAGCGGTGAAGCCGCTCGCGCGTGCTGCCGGCGTCGGAAAATAGACGAACCAAGGTGACGGGAACCGGATAACGGCTCGGAACATCTCACCAGAGGTGCAAAGCCAGACGGACGAGTTCCGCAAAATCCGAATTAGCCGGCGCGGAGTGATGTGGTCCGTTCTTCCGGCGATGGCAGGCTACCGCATTCTGGGAGGCTGGCAGCTGAAACCGGCCTCGGAAAATCAGCCCACATTCTCGACCGATGTGCGCGTGGTGAACGTGTTCGCAACCGTGCGCGACAAGCAGGGTAAGATCGTTCGCGACCTATCAAAGGACGACTTCACACTGGAAGAAGACAACCGGCCGCAAACAATTCGTTACTTTTCTCAACAAACAGATTTGCCGTTAACGGTGGGCCTGCTGGTCGATACCAGCGGGAGCGAGCGACGAATGCTCGGCGAGGAGCGCGCGGCCAGCCAGACATTTCTGGAGCAGGTGCTTCGTCCCGAGAAGGACAAGGCGTTCCTGATCCACTTCGATCGCGAAGTGGAACTGCTGCAAGACCTGACTTCATCGCGGCAGCAGCTCGAAAAGGCTTTGAGTCTGATAAATCAGCCGCAGTGGGGAGGGAATTCGCGGAACGGCGGTCCCGATCAGGGTAGCGGAAATTCTCCCGATGCGGGGCGGTAACGGCGGCTACGGCTCGGGCCGGCGAGGCGGTCGCGGTCATCACGGAGGCACAGCCCTTTACGACGCTGTTTACCTCGCCTCGCACGACCTGATGCAGAAGCAACAAGGACGGAAGGCGCTGATTCTGCTGACCGATGGAGAAGACAATGGCAGTAAGGTTTCCATGCAAGAAGCGATCGGCACGACCCAGCGAGCCGACACACTGGCCTATTCCGTCCGAATCGCCGATGAGCGCCCCGCGTTCAACCAGGGATTCGGCGGGCCAGGCATGGGAAGACACGGCGGTATGGGAGGAGGCGGATGGGGGCGCCCGGGAGGCATTCCGAATCAGAACCGGCCGGACGGGAAGAAGATCCTGCAACAGATTTCGAGGGAAACAGGCGGCGGCTATTTCGAAGTCTCGAAAAAAAAGACGGTGGAAACAATATACGCAGAGATAGAGGACGAACTGCGTAATCAGTACAGCATCGGCTACACATCGGACCGGCCGAATACGGATGACCAGTTCCGCACGATTCAGCTGGGCACGAAACGGAAGGGGCTGATCGTGCAGGCGCGCTCGGGGTATTATCCGACGGTGAGTTCGTAGGCAGGTGCGTGAAGATTGGCGAAGATGCCACTGGCTGACGCGTGTGGTTCCGCAGCGTAGTCGTAGGCTGAAGACGTGGCTGTTCCGCCCAAGCGGAAGAATCTCGCGTCGCTGGTAGACGATTTCGAGCGGCACGGCTCGGATACAGCGATTGTTGCAGCGCAGGGTTTGCGGCGCAGGTCGACAAGTTACGTAAGTCTTGCCGGTCTGTCTCGCCGTTTTGCGGCGGAACTGGTCAGGCGGAACATTGGCAGAGGCGAGCGCGTTCTGCTGTGGGGTGAAAATCGGGCGGAGTGGGTCGCGGCGTTCTTTGGCTGCGTCCTGCGGGGAGTTCTGCCCGTTCCTCTAGATTCTGCGGGTGCCCCGGATTTTGCGCATCGCGTGGCAAGCGAAGTCTCGCCGGTGCTGATCATCGCCGATCGGGAGAAACTTCGAATTGCAGGCTTCGCTCAACCAGCGCTTTCGTTGGAGGAGCTCGGTGAAAATCTGCCGGATCAAAGAAGCGGGCCGATCGAAGACCTGAGCGCCGATGATCCTCTCCAGGTGGTCTTTACTTCCGGAACCACGGGCGATCCCAAAGGAGTGGTTCACACGCATGCCAATGTGTTAGCCAGCCTCGCGCCGATCGAGCGCGAGATGCAGAAGTATCTCAAATATGAGCGGCTGTTTCACCCAGTTCGCATCCTTCACACGCTGCCCTTAAGTCATGTATTCGGGCAATTCATGGGACTCTGGATTCCGCCGCTGCTCGCGGCCGAAGTTCACTATCAATCGCGCCTGGTGGCATCCGAACTCGTAGCCCAAATCAAGAAAGACAGGATTTCCGTTCTGGCTACCGTTCCACGCGTATTGGATCTGTTGCAAGCCTATTTGTTGACGCATCGACCGAATCTGGAACGCGCGAGTGGAAGCGGCGCAAGGCTGGAACGTATGGAGGCGCTATTGGCATTTTCGCGACATTCATCGCTTGCTCGGCTTTAAGTTTTGGGCGTTCGTTTGTGGAGGAGCCTCGCTAACGACGGCGAGCGAGCATTTCTGGAACATGCTTGGTTTCGGCGTGATTCAAGGTTATGGGATGACTGAGACAACGGCGCTGGTCAGCCTCAATCATCCGTTTCATCCGGCTGAGGGAACAATCGGGCAAGTACTCCCCGGGCGGGAAGTGAAACTGAACGAGGAAGGCGAAGTATTGGTCCGAGGCGAGACCATTTCGAACGCTGTCTGGCAGGGCGGACGGTTAGAGCGGCGCGAGAGTGAATGGTTGCCTACGGGCGATTTAGCGGATTTCGACACAAAAGGCAATCTTCGATTTCGCGGGCGCAAGAAGGATCTGATTGTTACCTCCGCCGGGCTGAATATTCACCCGGAAGACCTGGAAGCAGCGCTGATGCGCCAGCCGGGCGTGAAGACCGCCACTGTGGTCGAGAGCGTTAGCAATCAGGGACCAGAGCCGCACGCAGTGCTGATTCTGCGTCCCGGAGCGGATGCGAAACACGAAGTAGCCGAGGCGAATCGGGAGCTTTCCGATTTCCAACAAATCCGGCACTGGTCCATTTGGCCCGAGCCTGATTTGCCGCGTACGTCGACGGGAAAAATTCTCCGCCGCGAAGTGGCGAGAATCGTTGCAAGCAACGGCGTGGCGGATTCTTCCGAAGGTGACCGGCTGTCCGATTTGAATCTCGACAGTTTGGGACGAGTGCAGTTGCAGGCACAGTTGGAGCAGCGCTACGGCATCGAATTAGATGATGCAGCGATTCAAAGCGTCAAGAATGACGCCGATATTCAGCGATTAGTACAACAGACGGCCGCCACGGGTACTCAGGGTTCGAGAGATCGCGTAGCGCACCATTATCCGAGGTGGCCGTGGAATCCGTTGCAGCAGGCGATTCGCGGCGCGTTTCTGGAAATGATCGCCATGCCGCTGGTAAGTTTTCTGGCGAAGCCGCGAGTGACCAGTTCCGCGGGACAGTGGCCGCGTTCTCCGATGCTGATCGTGGCGAACCACATTACTTCTTATGACGCGGCCTTCATTTTATTTGCTCTGCCGGGACCTGTGCGACGCCGGGTCGCGATCGCAATGTCGGGCGAGATGCTGATGGATTTCAGGCGCGGCCGCAACCAAGGTAATTGGTTTCTGAACCTTGTTGGACCCATCGCCTATTTCCTGATGACTGCCTTATTCAATGTCTTCCCGCTGCCGCAGCTTGGCGGATTTCGCGAGAGCTTCCGGCATGCGGGAGAAGCAGTCGATCGAGGATATAACGTGCTGGTTTTCCCGGAAGGCCGCCGTTCCGACGATGGCACGCCCCAGCGCTTCAAGACCGGAGCGGGCATGCTTTGGAAGGAACTGGGCGTGCCGGCGTTGCCGGTACATCTCTCGGGTCTCGGCGAATTGAAGGCGCTCGGTGGGCGCTGGTTTCGCTCAGGTAAGATAGGCGTGCGGGTCGGTGAAGTCCTTTCACCCGCTATCGATAGTTCTCCGGAGCAGTTGACGAACGTCTTGCGCCGAGGTGTTTTCAACCCTCAGTAGTCCGCAAGATTGGAGTGGCAGTAAAACCACAGTCACTTTCTTGTGAGCGATTGTGGATCAAGTAGTCGTCTCATACGAGGATCATCATGGCTGAACGCAGAAACGGCCGGATCAGGGAAGGTGTGCCTCATCCGCGCGGAGCATCTTGGGACGGTAAGGGTACTAACTTCGCTCTTTTTTCCGCCCACGCAACGAAGGTCGAAGTTTGTTTATTCGACGCTAAAGGCAGAAGAGAAACGCAACGCATACCGCTGCCTGAATACACAAATGAAATCTGGCACGGCTATTTGCCCGATATTGCGCCGGGCACTATTTACGCATACCGGGTACATGGTCCTTATGAGCCAGATGCCGGTCATCGTTTCAACCCAAACAAGCTTCTGCTTGATCCCTATGCCGGTGCTCATTTCGGTCAACTGAAGTGGCACCCTGCGGTGTTCGGTTACAAGATGGAGACGGGCGACGATTCGACCTTTGACGAGCGCGATAGCGCGCCCTACATGCCGAAGTGTACGGTTGTCGATCCTAGCTTTACGTGGCAGGGAGAACGAGTTACCCGTCGACCTGTATCGTGGGACGAAACCATCATTTACGAAACGCACGTAAAGGGATTCACGAAGCTCCATCCCGGCTTGCCTGCAAAACTGCGTGGCACATATGCCGGCTTCGGCTGCAGAGAGGTTCTCGATTACATCAAGTCATTGGGAGTGACAAGCGTAGAGCTTCTGCCGATTCACACTTTTGTGAATGACAATCACCTGCTCGAAAAACATCTGACGAACTATTGGGGTTACAACACCATCGGATTTTTTGCGCCAGATCCGCGGTATGCTGCTAACCGCTTCGATATTCTTCGCGAATTCAAGGAAATGGTCGCCAAAATTCACGACGCGGGGCTGGAAGTGATTCTCGATGTTGTTTACAACCACACAGCGGAAGGTAACGAGAAAGGTCCGACGCTGTCTTTCAGGGGCATCGATAACGCCAGCTATTATCGTTTGCTGCCTGATAAGAAGCGCTATTACATCAATGACACCGGTACTGGAAACACGGTCAACATCAGCCATCCGCGAGTGCTGCAGATGGTTACCGACAGCCTGCGTTACTGGGTCGAACAGACGAACGTGGATGGCTTTCGCTTCGACCTCGGCACAATCCTGGCGCGCGAGCCGAACGGATTCGATAACCAGAGCGGTTTTCTGAAAGCGGTGAGCCAGGATCCTGTTTTGGGCACTATCAAATTGATTGCGGAGCCCTGGGATTGCGGGCCGGGCGGCTACCAGGTGGGCGGTTTCCCGCCGGGGTGGGCGGAGTGGAACGACAAGTATCGAGACACAGTACGTGATTTTTGGCGCGGGCAGGCGCCGGCCTCCGCTCTCACGGAACGGATGTGCGCCTCGGTGGGAATTTTCAATCATGGCGGTCGAAGACCGTGGGCGTGCGTAAACTTTGTTACTGCGCATGATGGCTTCACTCTCAACGATGTCGTGAGCTATAACGAAAAGCACAACGAAGCAAACGGCGAAGACAACAAGGATGGCAGTTCCGACAATCGCTCCTGGAATTGCGGAGTGGAAGGTCCGACCGACGATCCCGAGATCAACAGCCTGCGTGAACGCCAGATGCGAAATATCCTGGCGACCCTTTTACTTTCACAAGGCACGCCCATGATGCTGGGCGGCGATGAGTTCGGCCGCACGCAAAGAGGCAACAACAACGCCTATTGTCAGGACAACGAGATCAGTTGGTTTGATTGGAAGCTCAAGGAAAACCATAAGTCGTTAATCGAATTCGTCAAAAAGCTGAACCGTTTGCGCCGCAAATATCCGGTCTTGCGCCGCAACCTGTTTCTTACAGGCAACTACGTTGAAGAGCTGGGCGTAAAGGATGTCACCTGGATTAACGCCAATGGCAGCGAAATGGAGGACGCGCAGTGGGGCGATCACGGCATGCGTTGCTTCGGCATGCTGCTCGATGGGCGGGCGCAAACCACGGGCATTCGCCAGCGCGGTAAAGAAGCGACACTACTGATGATCATTAACGAACATAGTGAGGCGGTGAAGTTCAAGCTGCCCGAATCGCCGGGCGGCGAACACTGGTCGCTTTTGATCGACACCAACGATCCGGATGCCAAGAATCAAGCGACCATATTCCAGATCGGCGAGGAATACGATATTACTCCGCGCTCGTTGCGGCTGTTCGTCCTGGAGCATGAGGAGAGTCAGACGGCGGGAAGGTAAGGGAAGTCGGGCGCGGTCAGTGCCGTATTATGTACCAGGCGCTAAGTCGCCAGGGCCGCACCTGTGAGGGCCAGGTGGCGATCTGTGGACCAGCAGAATTGGATCTTGAGTTGCCTTATAATCTCAAGCCCATGGGCATCTGCCAGAGTGAGTTTCTGATCTTGGAACTTTTTGACGATGTTGCCAGCGGCGATCAACTCCTCCGGGCCGAATGCAGCAATCGTGAGGGTGGGTAGCTCATGGATGAATGCCAGAAACTGAATAGCCCTTTGCTGGTCATACCGGCGGAGAAACCAGCCGTGGCCTTCAGCGGCAACCAGCGCAGATGTAACAAGCGGTGGCGGTACTGAAAACAATCGACGAAATAGAGAGTGATAGCTATCCGAGCGATCCAGGAACGCAATCAGCGCCGATGTATCGACGTAGCATTCAGTCCTTCGCGCCATAGACGACTTCGTCAATCGACCGGCTCGAATTCGAGTCGCCCGACTCTATAAATCCGGCATAGCGCATCCAGGAGGCACCTTGCGCTGCCGGCAAGGAATCACGGACGGCACGGCGGATAACCTCGGCTATGGAAACACCAAGATTTTTTGCCTGCTGCTTCACTAATTTGTACTCAGCAGGCTCCAGGCTGATTTGCGTGCGGATCATGTTATCAAATATTGGTTATATGATAACAGTTCAAATTGCTGCTCCTAAGACTGGATTTTGCCGCGGTCTGGCAGCGACACTGAAAAGACGCTTCCGCCGGCCGTGTTCGATCGTACCTCGATAGATGCCTGGTGCTGCTGCACTATCGCGCGGGCAATCGCGAGGCCCAGGCCATAGCCACCGGATTCCTTGCTTCGAGATGGATCGACGCGGAAGAAGCGCTCGAAAACGCGAGACCTGGCTTCTTCGGGGATTCCGATTCCGTTATCTTCAACACGCAGCACGGCTCTCTCGTGGTCCTGTTTCAGATCAACTGAAACCCGGCCGCCCTCAGGGGTGTACTTGATTGCGTTGTCGATCAGAACGACGAGCATTCTGCGCAATGCCGAAGAGTTGCCCGAGACGGTAACGGCAGTTTCGGGAAGGCTCTGTGTCAAAGTAATACGCTTCATCGATGCAAGCTGCTCGAGATCCGTGCACACGCTCGCGACCAGTTCATCCAGCAGCACGGGTTCCGACTCCAGCGGCATTTCGACATCTCCTCTGGCAAGAAAGAGCAAGTCCCCGATTAACTGCGTCATGCTTTGAGACTCCCTCTGGATATGCCGGAGTGCTTCCTGGTATTCGATTTCGCTGCGCGGTTTTCTGAGAGCATTCTCCGCCGCAAGGCGAATAATCGCGACCGGTGTGCGCAATTCATGGGATGCATCGGCTGTGAAGCGTGAAATCTTCAGCACGGCTGCTTCGAGTCTCTCCAGCATTCCGTTCCAGGTTTCTATGAGCCGTTGCAGCTCGTCGTTAGTATGCGGCACCTCCAGGCGTTCCGAGAGATTCCTTAATCCGATGGTGCGAGCTCTTTCAGTAATTCTGTCGACCGGCAGGAGCGCCCTGCGGCTCAGCCAGTAGCCACCGCAGGCCGCGCACGCTACGAAAATTGGAACTGAAAAAGCCAATAACCATCCAAGCAGGCTCACCGCTCGATCGTTTGGCGCTGAGGAGACCGCCAGGAAAGTTCGAAAGGTACCCGATCTCAGCGGAATATCGCGATTTATGGCGAGATAGCAGCCGCCCTTCCAGCTGAGCTCCCGTGCCTTGCCGGGCTCATCAACGCGCGTAGCGGTAAGTAGCCGATCAGCATCGCTCGTCGTATTCGAATAGATCAAATTCCCCTTGTCGTCGTGGATCACGAGGAGATGATCTTGCAGCCATGATTGGGAGTACTCGTCGATCTCACGAGCGAGATCTACTGTCTGATCCTGTTCCTCGATGTGAAGATATTCTTCGAGTCCGCGAGCCTGATTGTAGAGGCCGCTCGAGAGATCGGAGCGCAGTGTCCGGCGTAGCGCGAGCCACACCGTAAAGCTGAATAAGATAAGACCGAGTGACAGGACGGCGGTATACCAAAAAGCGAGGCGCGCGCGGATGGAAACATTCCCGGTCACTGCTCAGGGTCCTGCAAAGAATAACCGATTCCGCGCACGGTGCGAATCAGTTTGGGCGCTCCAGGCAGCTCGATCTTGTTTCTGAGAAGACGAATAAAGACATCGACAGTATTGTCTTCGATTTCCGCTTCGAAGCCCCAGATCTGTTCAACGATGGTCGATCGTCGTAAGACCCGGCCTTTGTGCCGCATCAACAACTCCAGCAGGCTAAACTCGCGGGGCGTAAGACTGATTTTATTGCCGTTTCTCGTTACCTCGCGGGTGCCGGTATCGAGGCGGAGGGCTCCGGCCTGCAGGCACACCGCTTGAGGAATCTCTCCCCGGCGGCTTACGGCTCGGACGCGGGCCAGGAAGACCTCGAGGGAGAATGGCTTTGTCAGGTAGTCGTCGGCGCCGCTATCGAGCGCTCGGACAATATCGGCCGGCGAATCGCGCGCCGTCAACACCAGGAGCGGCGTGCGAATATTGGCTCGCCGAAGCTCGCGGGCCACTTCAAAACCGTCCTTTCGAGGGAGCATGAGGTCCAGAACGATGAGATCGAAGCGGCTGCCCTCGGCGAATTCCAAGGCTTGCTGGCCATCATGCGCCAGCACAACCTGGTGACCCTCCTCAGTCAGAAGTGAACGAAGCAATCCTGCCATTGCCGGTTCATCTTCCACCGCCAGGATATGCATAACGGTTTACATACTAACCTGGGCGGCTGAATATTCGCTGAAGAAATTCTCCCGGGGCGAACGCGTCTTGTCTTCAGTGTTTTTTCAGGATCGCCTGCTTGAATGGGATCCTTAGGATGAGCCGGAAATTACCGCTTGAGAAATCCTTCGCAGTCCTGGTATTCATGCTGACAAGTTCTGCTAGTTCGCTGCACCTGCAGGGCGCAGCTGCTACGAGTTCGGCCGGCGAGCCTGCCGCGCTGAGCATTACTTTGCAGGATGCCATTTCGCGCGCAGAGAAATACGGGAATCAGATTCAGGCTGCAGATATCGCTGCCCGGTTGGCGCATGAAGACAAGACACAAGCCCGGGCCGCGACGCTGCCTTCCTTGAACGCGCTGAATCAATTCATTTACACGGAAGGAAACGGTACGCCATCAGGAGTCTTCGTCGCTAACGACGGCGTGCATGTCTACAACGAACAGGCGGTAGTTCACGAAGAGGTTCTTTCTTTTCTCCGCCGGGGTGAAATCCGCATGGCTGCGGCCGCCGAAGCAGTAGCGCGCGCCAGACTCGACGTTACAACCCGAGGTCTTAAAGGGACGGTCATCCAGGATTACTTCGCGATCGCCGGCGCCGAACGAAAGCTCAAGAATGCCCAAAGAAGCCTTTCCGAAGCGCGCGAATTTTTCGATGTCACTCAGAAGCAGGAGCAGGCCGGCGAAGCGGCGCATGCGGACGTGATTAAGGCCCAATTACAGGTCCAGCAACGCCAGAGAGACATTCAGGACGCCGTGCTCGCTGTTCAGAAAGCCAAGATAAGCTTGGCCGTATTGATTTTTCCGAGCCTGCAACTGAACTATACGGTGGTCGACGATCTCGCTGAGCTCGGGGTGTTGCCGCCGCTTAACGAAGCCAGCGCGCAAGCAACGGCTGGCAGCCCCGACCTGCACGCGGCCCGAGAGGGCCTGACGGAAGCCCGGCTCGGCGTGAGCGTCGCAAAATATGCCTATCTGCCTTCGTTGTCTCTGGACTTGTGGTACGGGATTGATGCCAATCAATTCGCGTTTCGGACCGATCACCCGACCGGCGAGAGCGGGCGCTCAACGTTGCCCAACTATCTGGTTCCCTACCGCCAGAATCTCGGCTACTCGGCGGCTGCGACGCTCAACGTGCCCATCTGGAATTGGGGCGCTATCCACAGCAAAGTAAAGCAGGCCGGTCTTAGGGAGCGCCAGGCTGAACTCGATCTCACTCTGACGCAGAAGCAAGTGCAGGCTGATATCATCTCGAGCTATCAGGAGGCGCAAACAGCATTTTCTCAGGTCGCTTCGCTCCGCGATTCGTCTAATCTTTCAAACGAGAGCCTTCGGCTCGCGCTTCGGCGTTATGAAGCAGGTGAAGCAACCGCGCTTGAGGTGGTGGACGCTCAGACGACGGCAAACGCGGCGCGGAGTGCGTTCGATGACGGCCTGGTCCGGTATCGCATTGCAGCTGCTGGCGCTACAAATTCTGATGGGAACTTTCTAGCAATGCGAACTTTCACCACTTGTTTTGGGATTGTGAAGAAATCGGCTTTCCCCTCGCTGACGCTCGGCGTTCCGTTTCTGATTGCTTGCTTATTGCTGGGGGGTTGCTCGAAAAAAGACGCGGCCGGCGGCGCGGATGAAGCCAGCGCTGCTGCACCCGTGCAGGTTGCTCCTGTCGAGCGTAAGCCGATTCACTCATACGTCACCGCTGAAGCAATCCTGTATCCACTGAAGCAGGCGACGATCACCCCCAAGATCAATGCACCTGTTGCGCGCTTCCTTGTTCAACGCGGCGACCACGTTCGCGAGGGACAGCTTTTGGCAACGCTCGAAGATCGCGACCTGGTAGCCGCGGCGCAAGAAAGCAAACAACTCTACGAGCAGGCTCAAGCCGCTTACCAAAATACTTCCGCGGCGACAATGCCGGAAGATCTTACAAAGGCAGAGACCGATCTTGCGACCGCTCGCGAAGGATTGGACGCGGCGCGGCGAGTTTATGAAAACCGGCTATCGTTGCTCCATCAGGGCGCGATTGCGCAGAAGCTGGTGGATGACGCGAAAGTCGCCTTGGTCACCGCGCAGAGCCAGTTCGAAAATGCTCAACAGCATCTCAAGTCACTCAATACGGTCGGGCGAACGGAGCAGCTGAAGAGCGCATCTGCGCAGGCCGCCGCCGCGAAAGCCCATTATGAAAGCGCGGAAGCCCAGGTGTCATACGCCGGCGTGCGCAGCCCTATGAGCGGCGTCGTATCGGACCGGCCCCTCAATGTGGGAGAAATGGCGAACAGCGGCTCAGCGCTGCTCTCGATTGTTGACCTCTCGCGAGTCGTGGCCCGCGCCAGCATCCCGGTTCATGAAGCCGCGCTGCTCAAGGTCGGAAAACCCGCTACTATTTCAAGCGCCGGGCGTGAGGTCCCAGCCAAGATCACCGTGGTCAGCCCGGCAGTCGATCCGAACACGACCACGGTCCAGGTATGGGTCGAGGCGCTCAATCCCGGCGAGCACCTGAAGCTCGGTTCGACCGTTCAGATCTCCATGGATGCCGGCGAAATACCCGACGCCATCGTTGTACCGGTAAGCGCGTTGCTGCCCTCGGAAGAGGGAGGCGAGAAGGTGATGGTCGCCGGCTCCGATAACGTGGCGCACGACCGCGCCATCAAGGTTGGCGTGCGTTCGGGTGATGAGACCCAGATCCTCAGCGGGCTGAAGCCAGGCGAACAAGTGATCACCCAGGGAGGGCTGGGACTTGATGACAAGGCTAAAATTCAAATCGTAAAGCCTGAAGCACCCGGGGCGGCCGACACAGAGAAATGAGCGTTCCGTCCATCTTGCAGGATACCCGGAGTACCGGGTTCGAGTCCGATCACTGGACGGCGCGATTCCTGAAGCCGATCCTTTTCATCGTCACGGCACTCGCGCTGTTCGGGGTGTATCTCGCGTTCACGATTCCTGTCGCGGTCTTCCCATCGACGAATTTTCCAAGAATCGTCATCGGCGTTGACAACGGTGTGATGCCGATCGATCAGATGCAGGTCATCGTGACCCGGCCGATCGAGGAGGCTGTGAATTCGGTCCCGGGGATCGATCGCGTTCTCTCGATTACCAGCAGAGGCTCCGCAGAGATCGACCTGTTTTTCAACTGGAAGGTGGACATGTTCCAGACTCTCCAGTATGTGAATGCGGCGGTTGCGCGCATCCAGCCGACTCTTCCCACGACTGCTGTCATCACCACAAATCGCCTTACATTCGCGGCCTTTCCTATTCAGGGCTATAGCCTGACATCGCAGACCATACCGCCGACAAAGCTGTGGCAACTGGCGACCTACACTATAAAGCCCAGGATGAACCGCTTGCCCGGAGTTTCGACGATAGTCGTGCAGGGAGGTCAGGAGCCTGAATTCCAGGTGCAGCCCGATCCTGAGAAATTGGTGGAGTCCCAAATCACGGTTCCGGGTCTGCTCGATTCGATTGCCAAAAGTAACCTGATCGATTCGCCCGGCCTTCTCGAGCAGAATCATCAGTTGGTTCTGGCCCTGGTCAGCGGCCAGGTTCAGACTCAGGAAGAAATCGGCGCGATCGTCGCAAAAACCACGGCGAGCGGTTCGCCGATTCGAGTGAGGGACGTCGCGTCGGTCAGCAGCTCGGTCAAGCCTGTCTATACCGTCGTGACAGCAAACAGAAAACCGGCAATCCTGCTGAACGTCTACCGCCAGCCGGACAGTAACACGGTTGCGGTAGCCGACGAGATCCACCGGACTGTCGAGACTTTACGCCGCAATTTGCCGAGTGGCATTTCATTCGAGCCCTTCTACGACCAATCGGACCTGGTGAGTGCTTCGATAAAGAGCGTCCGCGACGCCATTTTGGTTGGTGTGTTCCTGGCGGCTGTCAT
This sequence comes from Terriglobia bacterium, assembly GCA_963738555.1. Lineage (GTDB taxonomy): Bacteria > Acidobacteriota > Terriglobia > Bryobacterales > Bryobacteraceae > Bog-105. The sequence continues at coordinate 35,812 of CAVTXN010000017.1, read as the reverse complement.
TCTGGTCCTCTTTTTGCGCGACTGGGGAACTTCGATTGTGGCGGGGCTGGTGATTCCCGTTACGCTGACCGTGACCTTCATCGTTCTGCGCCTGATCGGCCAGAGTTTCAATCTGATGACGCTGGGCGGCCTGGCGGCTGCTGTGGGCCTGGTGATTGACGATGCCATCGTCGTGGTCGAGAATATCGTCCTGCATCGTGATGCCGGACAGAGCCGTGCCGAAGCCATCCGGAGCGCGATACGAGAGATCCGCGTTCCCTTAGTAGGCTCGACTGTCACACCGATCGTGGTTTTCCTGCCGTTGATCACTATAACCGGTGTGACGGGAACGTTCTTCCGAGCGCTCGCGATCACGGTTGCCGTGGCATTGTTGACCTCTTTGGCGCTGGCCCTCACCTGGACGCCCGCACTGAGCCACCTACTTCTCAAATCGCGCGGTCAGGGCTCGCACGAAGGTTCCATCCAGCATGAGATCCCGAAGCAGGGAATTTTAGGCCGGCTTGTCCGCGTTTATGAACGCGCGATGAATATGACGCTGGCTCATCCGTTTTGGACCGCAACATTGGGCTTGTTGCTGATTGCGGTTTCGATCGTCTGTTACCGGTCGCTCGGTACGGACCTGTTGCCCGCCATGGATGAGGGAGGCTTTGTGCTCGATTACCTGATGCCGGCGGGCGCCTCTCTTTCGGATACAAATCGAGTTCTGGCCGGCGTAGAGCAAATTCTCCACGGGATACCGGAAGTACAGAGCACTTCGCGCCGTACCGGTCTGCAGCTCGGATTGGCCACCGTCACTGAGGCGAATACGGGCGATATTTCCGTGCTGCTGAAAACCAAACGTTCTCGCGGCGTGGAAGAGGTCATAGCCGAAGCGCGCGAAAGAGTAAACGCGCAATACCCACAACTCGACACCGATTTTCACCAGATGTTAGAAGACATGATCGGCGACCTTACCAGTTCTCCGAATCCGATTGAGATTAAGCTGTTCTCCGAGAATTATGTTTTGCTCAAGGACTGGGCCCCTAAGGTTGGCGACGCGATCAAGACCATCAGCAGCGTGAAGGATGTAAAGAACGGCATCGAAGACGCCATCAGCGGCCCGGCGATCACGTTCAAGGTAGACGGGGGAATAGCTGCGCGTGCCGGGTTTACGCCGCAGGAAATTGAAATCGATACCAGCGCTATTCTCCAGGGTGAACCCTCGCCGGTACCGGTGGTGGTCGATAACCGGCCGTACACGCTGCGCGTTACATTTCCTCCCGATACGCGCACCTCGCTCGACTCGATCCGCAACACGCTTCTAGTGAGCTCGACCGGCAAAGTAGCAACACTCGGAAGCCTCGCCAGCATCGAAAACGATCCGGGACAGGCTGAGATCCGGCGCGAAAATCTGCAGCGCGATGTTGCCGTTACCGGACGCTTCGAAGGAGTGAGTCTGGGCGCCGGTATCGCAAAGGTGCAGAAGAAAGTGGCGAGCCTGCACATCCCTTCGGCCATTCGCGTAGAGTACGGCGGTCTTTACCAACAGCAACAACAGTCGTTTCAGGATCTCTTATTCGTGTTGATCGGAGCGATCGTACTGCTGTTTATCGTGCTGCTGCTCGAATTCGGTAGCTTCGCCGCGCCCGTGGCCATTCTCTCGTCCGCGCTGCTTTCCACCTCGGGAGTTTTCCTGGCTCTTCTGGTTACGAACACGACCTTCAACATTTCGTCCTTCATGGGTCTCATCATGGTGGTGGGAATCGTTGCCAAGAATGGAATTCTATTGCTCGACGCCGATCAGAAATTTCGTAAAGAAGGCTCATCGCCGCGCCAGGCGATGATTGAAGCGGGTGAGCGCCGCCTGCGGCCGATCGTGATGACTGCTCTGGCGACAGTTGCAGGGATGATCCCGCTTTCGCTCGCGATAGGAGCCGGCTCCCAAATGCTGCAGCCGCTCGCAATCGCGGTAATCGGAGGAATTCTGGCCTCGATGGTGCTATCGCTGCTGGTAACTCCCGCGGTCCACTACTATCTGGCCCACAAGTAGGCGCCCGTAGAATTCTAAAGCGGGAGTTCCGTTTGTCCCATCAGAAACTTGTCCATGTGATGCGCAGCCTGACGGCCTTCGGCAATCGCCCAGACTACAAGGGACTGTCCCCGGCGCGAATCTCCCGCTGAAAATACGCCCGGCACCGACGTTCGAAACGTAGTATCGGTTTGTAAGTTGCCGCGCGCATCGAGTGCCAGAGGTAACTGTTCGAGAACGCCACTTCGCACTGGGCCGGAAAATCCGATTGCAATCAGTACCAGGTCTGCGTCGAGATAAAATTCGCTGTTCGGAATTCGCTCGAAGGCCGGCTTCGGTCCGACTCGCACGCAATGCAGCTTCTTCACATTGCCTTGCTCGTCGCCACTGAAGTGCGTTGTCAGAACGCTCCATTCGCGATAGCCGCCTTCTTCATGGGCAGCTTCCACTCGCAATTGCAACGGCCACATCGGCCAAGGCGTGCTGTGATGCCGGTCTTGCGGGGGCATGGGGTGAATCTGCAACTGGTGGACGGAGGCAGCCTTCTGGCGGTGCGCTGTGCCGAGGCAGTCTACACCGGTATCTCCGCCACCGAGAATGATGACGCGCTTGCCGGTAGCCAAAATCTCTTCTGCTCTGCTGAACCGATCGCCGGCGCCGCGTTTGTTCTGTTGAGTCAGGTAGTCCATTGCAAAATGGATGCCCTTGAGCTCGCGCCCTGGAATCTTCAGGTCCCGGTGCGCTTCGGCGCCGATGGCGAGGAGAACCGCGTCATAGTTGCGCACCAGATCTTCAGCCAATATGTCTCTTCCGACGTGTACTCTCGTTCGGAATTCGACGCCTTCTTCGCGGAGCTGCTCGAGCCTCCGGTCCACGACCCACTTCTCCATTTTGAAGTCGGGTATGCCGTAGCGCAGCAGGCCGCCGATACGGTCTTCCTTCTCGAGTACCGTCACCAGGTGTCCGGCGCGATTCAGTTGTTGAGCCGCAGCCAGACCCGCCGGTCCGGAACCGGCGATCGCGACCTTCTTGCCGGTCCGGCTACGCGGGGGTTCCGGAGCCAGCCAGCCTTCCTGAAACGCGCGGTCCGCGATTTGTTGCTCAACGACGCGAATAGTGACTGGCTTATCGTTGATCCCAAGTACGCACGCCGCCTCGCACGGCGCGGGGCAGATGCGGCCGGTGAATTCGGGGAAATTGTTGGTGGCATGCAGCGACCGGCCCGCTTCCCGCCAGCGATCTTTCCAGACCAGATCGTTCCAGTCGGGAATGAGATTGTTCAGCGGACAACCCGTGTGGCAAAACGGAATTCCGCAATCCATGCAACGGCCGGCCTGGCGTTTGAGATCGTCTGCGGGAAACTCCTGATAGACCTCGAACCAATCATTGGACCGCTCGAGAACCGGCCGTCGCGGGGGAGTTTCGCGCGTGTGTTCGAGGAAGCCGGTGACCTTACCCATTCACCCACCCGACGCGCTCCGCGCCAGCTGCCGCAGGCTCTCCTTGAATAAACGCTACGCTTTCCACGTTCGTTTCGGCAGCCTTTCGTTCCTCCAACACACGTTTGTACTCGTGCGGAAATACCTTGACGAATTTATTAATGGCCTCAGTCCAGTTTTCAAGAATTCGGGTACCGAGCGCGCTTCCGGTATATTCCACGTGCTTGCGAATCAGATTCTCCAAAGTGCGAATATCCTCGGGTTCGAATAACGGTTCCAGATCAACCCCCGACGTGTTGCACCGCACCCGGACGAATTCACCATCAGCATCGAAAACATACGCCAATCCACCGCTCATGCCGGCCGCGAAGTTGCGTCCGGTAGCGCCCAACACCACCACTGTGCCCTTCGTCATGTACTCGCAGGCGTGGTCGCCTACACCCTCAACCACGGCTGTAGAACCGGAATTGCGCACTGCGAAACGCTCGCCCGCGACGCCATTGAAGTACGCTTCGCCGCTGGTTGCTCCATAAAGAACGGTGTTGCCGATCAAGATGTTTTGTTCGGGCGCGAAGCGCGAGCTCTTAGGCGGATAAACCACTATTTTGCCGCCCGAGAGACCTTTGCCGGTGTAATCGTTGGCGTCGCCCTCGAGCATCAGCGTGACGCCCTTCGCCAAAAATGCCCCAAAACTCTGACCCGCGGATCCGCTGAAGAAAATGCGGATGGTGTCATCCGGTAAGCCGCCCGAGCCGTAGCGCCGTGCAATCTCGCCGCTCAACATCGCTCCCACCGTACGATGGATATTGCGAATGGGCATCCTCAGTTCGATCAGGCTTCTTCTCTTCGATTGCGGTCTTGGTTTGTTCGAGCAAAGTATGGTCGAGAGCCTCATTCAATCCGTGGTCCTGTCCAATCAGACAGCGCCTGCCTACGCGTCCCGGAACCTGAGGGTTGTAAAGAATCGCGGAGAAATCCAGGCCGCGCGCCTTCCAATGCTCAACCGCGTTGCGCGTTTCCAGCATGTCTACGCGGCCGATCATTTCATTGACGGTACGGAATCCCAGTTTTGCCATCCACTCGCGCATCTCCTCTGCGACAAAGAAGAAGAAGTTGATGACATGTTCCGGTGTTCCGTCGAACTTCTTGCGCAGTTCCGGGTTCTGTGTCGCGATTCCTACCGGGCACGTATTCAGGTGGCACTTGCGCATCATCACGCAGCCGAGCGCTACCAGCGGGGCGGTGGAAAAGCCGAATTCCTCCGCGCCCAGCAAGGCAGCGATGACCACGTCACGCCCGGTCTGAAGCTTGCCGTCTACTTGTACGCGGATCCGGCTGCGCAGATCGTTCATCACCAGAACCTGTTGCGTCTCGGCCAACCCCAGTTCCCAGGGAATGCCCGCATGCTTAATGGAAGTGAGTGGCGAAGCGCCGGTTCCGCCGTCATAGCCGCTGATCAGCACGACGTCTGCGTGCGCCTTTGAAACACCGGCCGCGACGGTGCCCACTCCGACCTCCGAAACCAGCTTTACGGAAATCCGCGCCGACGGATTGACGTTCTTCAAGTCATAGATGAGTTGCGCCAGGTCCTCTATCGAGTAGATGTCGTGATGAGGCGGCGGTGAAATCAGGCCAACGCCCGCGATCGAGTGACGGACACGCGCGATAGTGGCGTCTACTTTTCGTCCCGGCAACTGCCCGCCCTCGCCCGGTTTAGCCCCCTGCGCAATCTTGATCTGCAATTCATCCGCGTTGATCAGATAATTCGCTGTAACGCCAAACCTCGCCGAGGCGACTTGTTTGATCGCGCTGCGTTTCGAATCGCCATTCGGCAGCGGGATAAAGCGCGCTTCATCTTCGCCGCCTTCGCCCGTATTCGAGCGCGCCCCGATGCGGTTAGTGGCAATCGCCAGCGTCTCGTGCGCCTCGGCGCTGATCGAGCCAAAGGACATCGCTCCGGTCGCGAAGCGCTTGACAATTTCGCTTGCCGGCTCTACTTCTTCGAGCGGGATCGGACGCGGAATCGTCTTGAACTGCAGCAAACCGCGCAAGGTGTACAAGTTCTCGTTCTGCTCATCGATCAGCTTGGAGTATTCCTGAAAGGTCGCATAGCTCGTTTGACGAACAGAATGCCTCAATTTGCTGACCGAGACCGGGTTCAACAGGTGGCGCTCACCGTGGATCCGATATTGATAATCGCCGCCGGTCGCCAGTTCCGTCTCCGTTTCAGATACCGGCCGGAGCGCAAAGCTGTGCTTGGCAATAGCTTCCTGCGCCAGCACATCCAGGCCGATTCCTTCGATGCGTGAAGCAGTACCCGTGAAATATTCGTCAACCAGCTTCTTGTTCAACCCGATAGCCTCGAAGACCTGGGCTCCACGATAACTCTGCAAGGTCGATATGCCCATCTTCGAAAAGACCTTCAGCAGACCCTTGTTGACGGCCTTGATGTAGTTCTTGATCGCAATCGCGGGCGTAACCCCAGCGGGCAAACTGCCGCTGGTGGCAAGTTCTTCGATCGTCTCAATCGCGAGGTATGGATTGATCGCGCTCGCGCCATAACCGATGAGAAGGCAATAATGCATCACTTCGCGCGGCTCGCCGGATTCTATGATTAGCGCTACACCCATGCGCGTGCCTTCGCGCACGAGGTGATTGTGAACGGCCGTCAACGCCAGCAGCGATGGAATCGGCGCAAATTCTTCATCCACTCCACGATCGGACAAGATAAGCAGCGTGTAGCCCGCCTTGATCGCGAGCGAAGCGCGCCGGCAGAGCCCATCCAGAGCGCGTTTCAATCCGTCTTCGCCCTCGCGCGCGCTGAAAGTACTGGTGAGCGTGTTGGCGAGCAGGTCGCCTCGTGAGACGCGCCGCAGTTTTTCGAGATCCCGGTTGGTTAGCACCGCATGGGGCATCTTCAACGTGTGACAATTCTGCGGCGTCTCATCGAGGATATTGCGCTCCACTCCGATATAGCTGGTCAGTGACATCACCAGCTCTTCGCGAATCGGATCGATCGGAGGATTCGTCACCTGCGCGAACAGTTGCTTGAAATAGTGAAACAGTAGCTGCGGTTTGTCGGAGAGGCAGGCGAGCGGCGTATCGACGCCCATCGAGCCCAGCGCTTCCTGTCCCTCCCCGGCCATCGGGTTAAGCAGCAACCGAATATCTTCATCCGTATAGCCGAAGCAGCGCTGCCGCATCAGGACAGTTTCATGATTCGAACTTTGCACACGGTTCGGCTCCGGCAGCGCCTCTAGATTGATCTGATTTTCCTTGAGCCATTCGCCGTAGGGTTGCCGTGATGCGAGTTGATGCTTGATCTCTTCGTCGGGAACTATTCGGCCCTGCTCGAGATCGACCAGCAGCATCCTGCCCGGCTGCAGCCGCCCCTTGTATTCGATCTCTTCAGGAGCAAACGGCAACACTCCGGTCTCCGATGCCATCACGAGCAAGCCATCCCGAGTGATCAGATAGCGGGCCGGTCGCAGACCGTTTCGATCGAGTGTTGCCCCAATCACCCGTCCGTCTGTAAACGCGACCGCAGCCGGACCGTCCCACGGTTCCATCAGCGAAGCGTGATACTCGTAAAATGCCCGTTTTTCGACAGACATCGTGACATCCGCATCCCAGGCCTCCGGAATCAGCATGGCCATTACGTGCGGCAGCGAGCGGCCCGCCATGGTCAGCATCTCGACCGCGTTATCGAGAGCCGCCGAATCGCTCCCCTGAGGCTGAATGACCGGGAACAATTTAGTCACGTCTTCAAACTGCGGTGACGACATCATCGATTGGCGCGCATTCATCCAGTTCACGTTGCCGCGTACCGTGTTGATCTCACCGTTATGACAGAGATATCGGAACGGGTGCGCCAGTTGCCAGGTCGGGAACGTGTTTGTAGAAAACCGCTGGTGCACCAGGCACAGCGCGCTCTTTGTCTCCGGATCGAGAAGCTCGCTATAGAACTCTCCAATTTGGTGCGCCAGCAGAAGGCCCTTGTAGATGATCGTGCGCGATGAGAACGAGGGAATGTAAAAGAAGCTCTTGTCACGCACATCAGACGCCGCGCCAACTGCCGCTTCCGCGCGCTTGCGAACAACAAACAACTTGCGCTCGAACTGGTCGTCCGAAAGACCCAAGCGGACGCGCCACGAAAAATTGCTCGATGTATGGTTGCGAAGCCCGCGCCACACGCCCGATTGCATCCACTTCGACGGGAGTATCGCGCCAGCCGAGAACGGTCAGCCCTTCGTCACGCGAGATTCTCTCGAGTAGTCCTTCGCAAGCGAGACGTTGCTGCCGCTCGACCGGCAGAAAACACATCGCAATTCCGTAATCGCCTGCCGCTGGCAATTTGAAGCCGCAGCTGACGGCTTCGCGCGCGAAGAATGCGTGCGGGATTTGAATCAGAACGCCCGCCCCGTCGCCGGTCTCCGAGTCGCAGCCGCAAGCGCCTCGATGAGCGAGATTCTGTAGGATTTCGATGCCCTTTAGAACGATTTCGTGCGAGGCCTCCCCCTGGATATTGACAACAAAGCCGATACCGCAGGCATCATGTTCAGTGGCAGGGTTGTACAAACCTCGTACTGTGGGAAGTTGATTGGCGTTTGCGTACGAATACACTTCTCGCTCCTCTGCTGACATGGGAGAGATGAGTCTCAAGTATAACCGTCAGGTAACTATGAGTCAAATCGAAACTGAGACTTTTGACTATCGATTTTTCTTATGATATAGTCTGGGTTTGTGACCCTGGCAAACCTCCGCCTGATACGCGACATAGCGCATCATCGCAACATCAGTAAAGCAGCGCACGCAAACGGCATCAGTCAATCGGCAGCCAGCCAGGCGCTGACAGATTTGGAGCGGGCGTTGGGAGTGCTCCTGTTCGACCGGTCCAGCCGTCCTCTCAACCCGACACCCGCCGGCAAGATCTATCTGGAGTTTTGCCGCGATGTGCTGCGCCGCAAGGAGGAGGTACAGGCCGAGCTGGACGCCCTGCGCGAGAAAATCAACGGCGTCGCGCGGCTGGCGGCCATCTACTCGGTCGGTTTGTCGGAAATGTCTCAGATTGAGAGCCGGTTTTATAGCCGTTTCCCGGAAGCGGAGCTGCAGGTCTCCTACTTACGCCCCGAACGTGTCTGGAAGGCGGTCGAGCACGACGAAGCCGACCTGGGCCTGATGAGCTACGCCGATTCTTCGCGTGAAATCCTCGCTCTGCCCTGGCGGCAGGAAGAGATGGTAGTGGCGGTGGCGCCGCAACACGCTCTGGCTTCGCGCGAGGCCGTCAAACCTGCCCAGCTCGAAGGCCAACCGTTCATTGGATTCGATGATGATCTCCCAATTCAAGGTCAAGTCGAACGCTATCTGCGCGATCACAAGGTGAGTGTCGAATTGGCCCTCCACTTCGACAATCTTCAAATGATCAAAGAGGCGGTGGCGCACAATGCGGGCATCAGCATTCTGCCGAGACGTGTGATGCTAACCGACACGCGCGACGGAAGGCTGGTGGCACTCCGGCTTGAGCCGGCCGAACTGTTTCGTCCACTGCACATCATTCACCGGCGCAGAAGAGTTTTCAATGCCGTAACCGCCGGATTGCTGGCCCTTCTGAAGGAAGAGGACCGCTCTCAGGCCGCCTGAACAAACCGCGATACCATTCTTAAGCTTAAGCTTGAGTTAGCCGACTCTCATGTCAGATCTCTATATCGGGCAGCGACAAAGGCGCTTCAGCCTTCTAGTTGTCGTTCTGGTGCTTCTCGCAATTCTGCTTGGTTCGCGGTACATCGCCGGAACGGTGATCGCATACGCCTGGTGGTCCGAACTGCACCAGCTCGACACCTGGTTCAACCAGCTACTCTACGGAACCGGGCCGATCGCATTAGCGGCCTTACTGTTCTTCCTGGCGTTCTTCTTTGCCTTCCGTGCCGGATTGCACAAGGAGCCGGGCACCAGGCCCCTTTTCGGCCTGTTGAGACGCGCCGTCGTGATTCGCATCGCATTGCTCGTTTTCGCGTTGTTCGCGATATTCGTCGCCAATGCAACTGTGGATAGTTGGACGGTGGTCCGTTACTTTGCGGGCCTGCGCCTTCCTGCGACAGCGGGCGAATACGTGGAACCCATCTTCAACCGTCCGCTGCATTTCTACTTCTTCAGCCTGCCGTTTTACAACGTATTGCTGCAGATAGTGCTTGTCGGGACGATCCTCACTCTGCTCATTTACTGGGCGGCGATGAATGCAGAGAGGCTGAGCGAACGGCTACCCTCGTTTTCCGGACCGCCCGGCACGTTCAGTCTCGACTCGTTCAATTTCAGAGATGTCTTCGATGCGCGCTTCGTGCGTATCATCGCCGCGGTATTCCTGCTCGCTCTGGCGATAAAGATCTATTTCAATCGCTACACTCTCCTGTTCGACGATCACGGCCAATATCTGGTCGGAGTGGATTGGATTGCCGATCACTTGATTATTCCGCTTCAGTGGATGCTGATCCTCGGCGCCCTCGGTGGCGCCGCCCTCGTTCTTGCCAGGCGGGGTCGCCTGGCATTGCTCCTGCTTCTATTGCTGCCTATTCGATTTCTCCTGCCGCCGATAGTTGCCGGCCTGTATGTCCGGCCTAATGAGCTAGCGCTCGAGCGTCCTTATATCCAACACCACATCGACGCCACCCGGTCGGCTTACGGTCTCAACACGCGAGTGAAAGAAACTTCGCTCGAGGCAGAAACCGAAACTCCGATCAGTTACGCCAAACATCAGGCCGTTCTGGACAATGTCAGGCTCTGGGACTGGCGCGCCTTTCACGACACCATCTCGCAAATCCAGCCGCTGCGACCTTACGTCTACATGGATACCGACGTGGATCGATACACAATCGAAGGCCGTCTGCGCCAGGTGCTGGTAGCTCCTCGCGAACTCGATACCCGGCAGCTTGGATCAGCCAGCACACGCTGGATTAACACCCATTTGATGTACACACATGGTTATGGAATCGTGATGGCGGAGGCAAATCGCATCACGCCGGACGGGCTTCCGGTGCTCTTCATCAAAGACGCTCCGCCCGTCGTCACCGCCAAACCTCTGCAGCTTACCCGGCCGGAAATCTACTACAGCGAGGTTGCGCACGAGCCGGTCTATGTGGATACCGCCCAACAGGAGTTTAATTATCCTTCCGGCTCGGAAAGCAAATACACGACCTATTCCGGTACCGGCGGGTTCCCGATCTCTTTTCCGATGCGAGTGGCCGCGGCGCTCACTTACGGAGATCCGAACACGCTCTTGACCTCCTATCTCACCAGCCGCAGCCGCATGATGATCCACCGGCCGATCCTGGATCGCTTGCATAAGCTGGCGGGTTTTCTCTCCTGGGATCCAGATCCCTATCTGGTTCTGACCGACAACGGTCATCTTGTCTGGATTGTCGACGGGTACTTGTCCTCTGACGCCCATCCCTACTCGCGCGAGTTAACGTTGGGCGGCGACCAGAGCGTCAATGTCAACTATCTGCGGAATTCGATCAAAGCGACTATCGACGCCTACAACGGCGACGTGAATCTTTATGTCTTCGATCCGAATGACATATTGGTCCAGGCGTATCAGCGGCTTTTTCCGCAATTGTTCAGACCGGTTTCGGCGATGCCGGCGGATCTGCGCCGCCACACCCGATATCCCGAAACCCTCTTCAGCGCTCAGGCCGAAATCTACCGCACGTTTCACATGAAGGATCCTGAGGCTTTTTATAATCGCGCCGATCTTTGGGATCTAGCCAAGTCTCCAGGCCGCCAAGGCGAAGGAGCTTCGGCAGTCTCGCCCACCTACGTCGTCGCCGCGCTTCCTGACAGCGATACCGCTGAATTCATGCTCATCACCACCTTCACGCCGGCGAATAAGGACAACCTCATCGGCGTTATGTACGGGCGCTGCGACGGAGAACACCTGGGGGAACTGCAATTCGAGCAACTCTCAAAGCAAAACATCATTTACGGGCCGATGCAGATCGACGCCCGGATCAATCAGGACCAGACAATCTCGAAAGACTTGTCGTTGTGGAATCAGCAAGGCTCGCAGGTCTTGCGGGGCCAGACGCTCGTGCTTCCCATCGACAACAGCTTCTTATACGTGGAACCCATCTACATTCAGGCAGCGCAGGCCAGCATGCCTCAACTGAAGAAGGTGGCGCTCGCTATGGGAAACCGCATGTCGTACGCCGATACGTACGAGCAGGCTCTGGCACAACTGATAGAGTCGCTCGGCGGCAATGCGAACGGACTTGAATCGGCCGGCGCTCCGGCGGCACAGCCGGCGCAAGCCGAACCGGCACCCAAGGCAAATGCCGCTCCCGCGATTCCGGCTCCGAGTGCTCAGGCCGTCACCACGCTTCGCGAGATCAAGGATCACTTGCAGCGCTATCGGGAGCTCAGCGCCCAGGGCAAATGGGCGGAGGCCGGCAAAGAACTGGACGCGATCCAGGGCTTGGTGCAGAAATAAAGCCGCCTGCGGACCGAGACATGCTCGGAAGCCATGAGCGGCGCTAACTGAGCCGCGACGGTCACGGAGCGGTTTGCTCGCCTGACCCCGGCCGTAGAGCCCCTCTAAACTTGAAAGGAGCATGCCCGTAAACGAGATCCATTTCGAGCGAGCCGTTAATTATGACGATGCCCTCTGGCGCGCCGCCGCCGAGGCCGGCATCGAAACCAGCTACTGGGACATCTTCGGACATCAGCATCACACCACCCGCGAGACTCTGCAGGCCATCCTCCGTTCGCTTGGACGCAACGTGGATTCGTTCGAATCGCTTGAAGCCGAGCGTCGCCGCCGCTTCGCCCAAACGATCGAATCGGTTCTGCCTGCCACCTGCGTGGTGAGCGAAAACGACAAGAGCGTTCCTCTGTCCGTCTTCGCCGGGCAGCATGTTTCAATCCATTACCGTATCGATCTTGAAGACGGCGGCGCGCTGAGTGGCGCGGTGAGCACTGCCCAATTGCCCGAGACGCGCATCACCGTGCTGGACGATCAACGCTGGTCGACTTATCGCTTTCGCGTTGCCGTCAGAAGTCCCTCTCGGTTATCACACAATCGCAATCACCATCAACGGAACTACCAGCGGCCCTTATCAACTGATCGTCTGTCCTGATCGCTGCTATTTGCCCGACTCCCTTGCCCATGGCGGGCGAACTGCCGGCTTCAATGTTGCTCTTTACGGCTTGCGCTCGGAACGCAACTGGGGATGTGGGGATTTCACCGATCTGCGCGTCTTGACTACCTGGGCCCGGCAAACGATCGGGTTCAGCTTCATCGGTCTGAATCCGCTGCACGCGCTTCACAACCGTGCGCCCTACAACACCAGTCCCTATCTTCCGCTTTCGATGTACTACAAGAATTTCATTTACCTCGATATCGAGAGCGTTCCGGAATTTCAGACCTCGTCTTGTGCTCGGAGGCTGGCTGCGTCGGCGGCGCTTCAAAACAAGGTTCGCCAGTTGCGCGATTCGGAATTCGTAGAGTACGCCGAAGTCGGACGCCTCAAGCGCCGCTTTCTTAAGCTGCTCTACCGCCAGTTCCGTCGCGAGCGGGGCAGGGAAACGAATCGCCGAGCCGCTACATTTGCTGCTTATTGCGAGCGCGAAGGCGACCTGCTTTCCCGCTTCTCTCTTTATTGCGCGCTCGATGAAGCGCTGCACAAACAAAACTCCAGTCTGTGGACGTGGCGCGACTGGCCCGCGGCCTACCAAACTCCCGACTCGCCCGAATCACAAAATTTCGCCCGAGAACATGTGCGTTCCGTCGAGTTCTACAAATATGTCCAGTTCCTGATTGAAGAGCAACTTGCCCAGGCGCAGCAGCACGCGCTTGATTCAGGTATGTCGATCGGCCTTTATCAAGATCTTGCAGTCGCCACCGACAACTGCGGCTCCGATCTCTGGAGCACTCGCGATCATTACGTTACCGGCTGCCGCGTTGGCGCTCCTCCCGACGATTTCTCTCCGCAAGGCCAGGACTGGGGTTTCCCGCCGCCAAATAAAGAGGTTCATCGCGCCGAAGGCTATCGGCTTTACCGCGAGACTATTCGAAAGATCGTTCGCCATGGAGGCGCGCTGCGCATAGATCACGTCATGCGCCTCTACCGCCTGTTCTGGGTTCCAACAGGCATGGAGCCGGCTCAGGGATCCTATGTTCGCGACTATGCCGAAGATCTTTTGCGCGTCCTTGCCCTCGAGAGCGTGCGCAGCCGCAACATCATCGTCGGCGAGGACCTCGGTACAGTGACAGACGAAATGCGAGATCTGTTCACTCGCTTCGGCATTCTGAGCTACCGTCTGTTCCCCTTCGAAAAGAATTACCAGACCCGCTGCTTCAAGCATAGCTTTGAATACCCGCGGCAAGCTCTTGTTTCATCTAGTACTCACGACCTGCCGACCCTCGCCGGCTTCTGGCAAAACAGCGATATTGATGCGCGCCGTCAAGCGGATCTGGCCGATGAAGCTGCTCATGCTAACCAGCTGCAAGATCGCCGTCGGGAGAAGCAGGCCATGCTCGACCTGCTGCACTCGGAGAATCTTTTGCCGTCCTATTACACCCGCGACGCCTCAGCTATCAACTGGCTCGATGGCGATCTGCACAACGCTGTGATCGGGTTCCTCGCCCAGGTCCCATCCGCAATCTTGCTTCTGAACCAGGAAGATTTCACTAAGGAAACGGCACAGCAGAACCTTCCGGGCAGTACCTCCCAATACCCCAACTGGCAACGCAAGATGCGCGTTGCCGTCAACGAATTAGCCGATTCCAGTGCAGAACCTTACAGTAATATGTTCAGGCATCACTTGATGAGCACTAGCCGCTGATCTTGGGGCTTTTAGTACTCCGTGTAACCGGCAGCTTTCGAATTCTCTTGCCTCGTATTGCAATTTGCGATATACATATAGCAGATTGCAATATGACCGTGGCCGATAAACTCCGCTACTTGCGGCTCGTCGAAGGACGTCTTCGCGGGCTGGATCGCGAGATGACGCAGAAGGAGCTGGTCGCGGCCATTCGTTCCGAAATGCAGAAGTCCATCAGCCAGCCGTACCTGTCGCAACTCGAGAGCGGGCAACGCCGTCATCTGACGAACACCACCCGGCTGCTACTCGCTCGCTTCTTTAAGGTTCATCCCGGATACCTGGTCGATGATCCGGAGGGTTTTCAGACCGAGCTACTGACCGATCTGCGCGATCAGGAAGACAAGTTGGATCTGTGGGTAGTTGCGGGAGCCGAGCGATTCCGCAAAGATCAGCCACTGGCGGACGCCCTGCTGAAGATCGCCCGTCATGACGATACGCGGCTGTGCTTCCTGCTCCTGTCCGCGATTTTAGAAACGCCGGACATGGTCGAGCGGCTATGGGAGGTCCTCAAACCAAAGGAGGAACCGCAAAATGAAGTCGCCTGAAATTTTTCTGTATTGCTTTGCGATCGGCACTGTCTGGACGCTTGCCACAGCTCTGCTCGGAGGCCTGCACCTCGGCCATCATCAGCATGGGGGTCACTTGCATCACGGCGGCCACGGGCAACACGGTGCTCATGGGCATGCTCACGGTCATTCGAATCTTTTCGGGGAGTGGCTGTCCGCCATGATCACCCCGGCGAGTCTGGCGGTGTTCCTTGCCTGGTTCGGTGGAGTGGGCTTTTTGCTCACTCGCCACACTGGATTGCTGTTTTGGGTTGATCTCGGAATCGCTGTGGCTTTCGGTGTACTGGGCGCATGGCTGCTCGCGTCATTTTTACACTTCCTGCAAATGCGCGAGAAGCCGCTCAACCCGTCCGACTACGAGATGGTCGGCGTGCTCGGGAAGGTATCGAGCCCGATCCGCCCTGACGGAGTCGGCGAATTGATTTTCGTGAGAGATGGAGCGCGCACCCCGGTCTGCGCGCGCAGCGAGGATGGCTCCCCCATCCGGCGCGGTGAAGAAGTTGTCGTTGTCCGCTTTGATAAGGGCATCGCCTACGTACGCACGTGGGACGCGATGCTCCAGGAAAAGCACTGAAGACGATTCCGGGAATTCAAGGAGACTGATATGTCTAGTGAAGTAGTTGTCATTGTTGTGGTAGCGGTGCTGGTCTTGCTCCTCGCGATGAGCACGCTCGCCACGTTATTCCGCAAGGCTGGCCCGCACGAAGCCCTGATTGTCTACGGCCTGCGCGGTACGCGCATTGTGAAGGGCCGTGGAACCGTCATCGTTCCGATGATCGAGAGCTTTCGCCAGCTTTCCTTGCAGCTCATGTCCTTCGATGTAGCGCCCCAGCAGGATCTCTACACCAAGCAGGGCGTTGCGGTTACTGTCGAAGCCGTTGCGCAGATCAAAGTAAAAAGCGATCCGGAGTCTATCCAGACAGCCGCCGAACAGTTTCTGACCAAAACCGATCAGGCGCGTGAAGGGCTGATCCGCCTCGTCATGGAAGGCCATCTGCGCGGCATCATTGGCCAGCTCTCGGTCGAGCAGATCGTCAAGGAGCCGGAAATGGTGGGCGACCGCATGCGCGCCACCTGCGCCGACGACATGAGCAAGATGGGTCTCGAAGTGGTCTCCTTCACCATTAAGGAGGTCCGCGACAAGAACGAATACATCACGAATATGGGCCGGCCCGACATCGCCCGTATCAAACGCGATGCCGATGTCGCCACCGCCGAAGCGGACCGCGATACCGCCATCCGTCGCGCGGAAGCCATGCGAGCCGCTGCGGTCGCCAAAGCGCAGGCCGATCAGGAACGTGTCCTGGCGGAAGCTCTGTCTCTCGCCGCACAGGCCGAGGCTCAGCGCGACCTCGAGATCAAGAAAGCTCAATACGTAGAGACCATCAAGCGCCAGCAGGCACAGGCCGATAAATCCTACGACATTCAAGCGAACATCATGCAGCAGCAGGTCACCGCTGAGGCCGTGAAGATTCGCCAAGTCGAAAAAGAGCACGAAATCAAGGTTCAGGAAGCGGAAATTCTGCGGCACGAAAAGGAACTCGTGGCGACTGTTCTAAAGAATGCGGAGATCGAACGCCAGCGCATCGAAATGCTCGCCGAAGCTTCGCGCCGCAAGATGACGATCGAGGCCGAGGGCGCTGCTTTCGCAACTCGCGCCCAGGGCGAGGCCGATGCCGAAATCATCCTGAAGAAAGGTGAAGCCGAAGCCAAAGCGATGAATGTCAAAGCCGAAGCCTATCAGGAGTGGAACCAGGCAGCCGTTGTCGACAAACTCATCACTGGCTTGCCCGAGGTTGTCAGAGCGCTAGCCTCGCCGTTATCGAACATCGACAAGATCACCATTGTCTCTACTGGCGACGGGAACTCCGCCGGGATGCACAAGATCACCGGCGACATGACGAAAATCGCCGCCCAGATCCCGACGCTCTTTGAGACGCTCTCGGGAATGCAAATGTCCGACTTGTTAGGAAAGGTGCGTGGAATCAATGACCGCCCGAACGGCCAGGCAAAACCTAATGACAGTAATCCCTCAAGTTAAAGGAGTTTTCATGCCGCTGCTGGATAGAGTGGCCACTCTCATCAAGGCCAATCTGAACGATCTCGTAGACAAAGCTGAAAATCCGGAGAAGCTGCTCAAGCAGCTTCTCCTTGATATGCAGAACCAGTTCATGCAGGTCAAAACGCAGGTCGCGATCGCCATTGCCGATCAGCACCTCCTCGAGAAGAAGCATCGCGAAAGTCTGCAAACTCAGACGGATTGGGTGGCAAAAGCAGAGCTCGCTGTGGCGAAGAACCAGGAAGCGCTCGCCCGTACTGCTCTCGAGCGATCGATCACTTTTGAAAACGCTTCAAAAAATTTTGCGCAGCAATTGGAAGATCAGAACGATCAGGTCGAGATGCTGCGCAACGCCTTACATGGCTTGGAGCAGAAGATGGCCGAGACGAAAGCGAAAGCGGATCTTCTGACTGCTCAACACCGGCTGGCACGCCTGGCGATGGCAGCCGGCGCCACCAGCGCAGACGACTTTGCTCGAAACGCGACTCTTAATCGAGTGCATAGCAGGGTTGTCGAAGCCGAAGCGCTCGGCCGCGGTCATCAGCTTGCCGCCGCGGAGACGAGCACGGAGCAGCGCCTCGCACATCTTGAGAAATCAGCTCGCGTCGACCGGCTGTTAGCCGAGATGAAAGGCAGAATCGCCGGATCCGGTGCGTAGCCGAGTTCGTTACAACCACGTTGCCCACGATCAGGGTGGAGCGGGGTTTTACCCCGCAACGTCGGCTTTCTTGCCGGCGTAGACCCCGCCTGCCTTCATATGCAGCTTGCGTTCGCTCCCAACCGAACCGCGGGTGCCAACGGAGCGGAGTTTTTGATTTTTCTTAGTTAGCCCCATGCACGCTCTTCAGCACTCATCTGACGAACTTTGGCCAGACTCTCAGATAAGCTTCCAATAGGTTTGGTAGATTTCGTCTCCGATGTCGTAGAAAGGGCGCACTTGGTGGCTGCCGTCCGGCGTGTCCAAACTCCAACGGCTACTCGTATCTGTCTTGATTTTGATTTGATTTAGCCTCGCGCGATCGAGAGCCGGCTGCGGGTCTTCAATCGCGAATAGAACCAGCGGGCCCCGAATTACTGCCACTTGATCCGGCGTTTGCGCGTCGACCGGGCGCGTGCTCACCCGCTGGTCCAGCTCGAGCTCAACCAGGTCGCCGCGTTTCCATGCTCTGCCGAGCTTGAAAAAGGACGCAGGCCGGATGGAATCCGTCAACCGCTTTCCGTTAATCGAAACCGAGGTGTTCGGTCCCGCCCAGGCCGGAACGCGCAAATAGATTGAGAATTCTCGAGGAGAGGAGGGATCGACGCGCAGAGCGACCAGATTCTCTCGCGGATATTCGGTTTGCTGCGTGAGGGTGCAGGACGTGGATCGATCCACTGCCCAGTTCAGCTTCGAGGGAACGTACAAGTTCACATAAACGCCGTCGCGAGCCCGGAAATAGCTGCTGATGCCATAGTCCGCAGCAACTTGCGGGAGCGTTCCGGAGCAGCACGGCCATCTGCCGTCATGGTCCCAAGGCCATGGCGAATCCATCACGATGCGGTGGTCCGTCTTGTGTCCCGAATGCCCGTAGTCTGAGTAATAGAAACTCCAGCCGTCCTCGCGAATCGGTTTCGCGCCAAGTACCGTGTTGTAAAACACCTGCTCCAGGCTGTCTCCATAGCGCGCGTCGCCTGTCAGACAAAGCAAGTAACGCATCACCTTGAAGTGTGCGTATGCCCCACAAGGTGTTTCGAAACTGCGATGAGTTGTGGAAATGCTTGCGCCGAGTCGGCCTTTTCCTGGTTGAACGAAACCTTCGTTCGGTCCCCAGCCGCCGGTCGCAAAGCTCTGGTCCTGCCAGATCCAATCAATTGCGTTGGTGACAGCGCGCAGATACTTGCGGTCGCCCAGCTTCAGGTAGCCCTGCATGCCGGAGCTAAGCGCGTTCACGTGACTGTAAGCATGCAGCCCGGGCAAAACATTTTGCCCCTGCGAGAGCGGATCGAAGAAGGTTCGGTCGAGCAGATATCTCTTGCCCATTTCGAAGAACTGGCGATCTCCGGTTCGTTCGTAGGCCAGAAACAGGTTTTCCGCCATCGTATAGGTTTCGTCCCAGGTATACGTTTCGTCTTTGTGCGGGCGCGTGCGTTGCTCCTCCAGGGTGAGCGCACGCTCCGGCATGTGTGGTTGAGCGGCCCGCGTGGTCGCGTGCAGTACAGCAATCGCGTTCGGCGTCTTAGCCCATGTATACGCGTCGAGTAGCCCGCATACCAGCTTGTCGTAGGTGTATCCGGGATAGCGCAGATCCACGAAAAACTTTCCGCTCGGGTCGACTGTCTGCCCATACCCGGTAACCAGGCGGTTCACCTTGGCGCGAGTTGGCTCCGAGTCCGTGGCTGCGGCAAAGCGCGCCAGCGCTGATACATATTGGCCGAAACTCGCTCCGGGACAGAAGCTGTCGTACCAGCCGCCCATGTCTTCGCCCGGCGCAGGTAATCCGGTCCGTTGCCGGTAGATCTTGAGCAGTCGATCTTCGCTAAGGTTTAAAAAAAACGAATGGTTCTGGTCGAATTGCTTCTTCGCCGGACCGGCCAGCAGTTGCACGTCGCTATACCGGAAAACTGTAAGCGAGGGTTCGGCGCCTTCGGCAGGTAATGATCGCGATGACAAAAAGTAAGCCGTTGCCGGGATCGCGTTACCTACGAAGGCCCGCCGGGTAAGCATATTGATCTACTCCTTCCTGATTATGAACCGCTTACGTCTCGCGGAAACCTTCGATTCGCTACTATCGCACCATGAAGGCCCTTTTGCTCTCCGAATACAATCGTCTCGATGTAGCTGATGTTCCAATGCCCCGTCCCGGCCCGGACGACGTTCTGGTGAAAGTAGAGGCTTGCGGGATCTGCGGAAGTGATGTCCATGGATACGACGGCTCTTCCGGGCGCCGCATTCCACCGCTAGTCATGGGACATGAGGCTTCAGGGGTAGTGGCCGCATTGGGAACGAATGTGACCGATCTGCGCGAGGGCGAGCATGTCACATTCGATTCGACGGTTTACTGCGGGAACTGTGAATACTGCCGGCGCGGCCAGATAAATCTCTGCCAGTACCGGCAAGTGCTAGGCGTTTCCACCGCGGATTTTCATCGCGAAGGAGCTTTCGCGGAGTACCTGGTTGTGCCGCGGCGCATCGTTTACTCGCTGCCTGACGCCCTGGCCTTCACCGACGCCGCCATGGTCGAGCCGCTCTCGGTCGCAGTTCACGCTGTTGCGCTTTCGGAGCTTCCGCAGAACGGAACCGCGCTCGTGGTAGGAGCCGGCATGATCGGCTTGCTGGTGCTGCAAACGCTGCGTGAAGCTGGATCTTCCATCGTGATCGTCTCTGATGTGGATGACAGCCGGCTGCAGCTTGCGAAAGATCTGGGCGCAAACGTCACGATAAACGCCAGGAGCGCCGATACAGCCGAAGAAGTGCGCCGGCACACTGGCGGATTTGGAGTGGACGTTGCTCTCGAAGCCGTCGGCAGCACGCCTACCGTCAAGGCCGCGATCGAAAGCGTACGCCGTGGCGGCACCGTTACCCTGATTGGCAACGTTGTGCCGGCGGTCGAGATTCCATTGCAGAGTGTCGTGAGCCGGCAGATCCGGTTGCAAGGCACGGCCGGATCCGCAGGAGAATACCCCCAGTGCATCGACATGCTCGCCAGTGGACGAATCAACATAAAGCCATTGATCAGCATGGTCGCGCCGCTCGAGGAAGGAGCCACCTGGTTTTCCCGGCTTCACGCTCGCGAAGCCAATTTGATGAAGGTCATTCTGACGCCGGGAATGCAATCGTGAATGAATTATTCGATTTAACGGGTCGTGTAGCAATCGTCACCGGAACCAGCCGCGGCCTGGGGCAGTACTTCGCCCGCGCGCTGGCGAAGTCGGGAGCCGACCTGGTGATTACCAGCCGGCATCTCGAAACTCTGAAGCCATTCCAGCAAGAGATTGAGAAACTCGGCAGGCGCGCCGTACCGCTTGAGCTGGACGTCACCAACCACGCCAGTATGGAAACCATGGCCATAGCCGCCGAAAAGGCTTACGGCAAAATTGACATCCTGGTCAACAACGCGGGCATGAATATCCGCAAGCCCGCCCTGGATGTGAACTGGGACGATTGGAACAAAATTCTTGATACGAACCTCCGCGGCAGCTTTTTCGTTGCGCAAGCCGTAGCACGCCGGATGATCACGCGGGGCTATGGCCGGATCATCAATATCGGGTCGGTCACCAGTGTGGCTGGATACGCTGGCCTCGCTCCCTACACCGCCAGCCGCGGCGGCATCCGGCAACTCACCATGAGTCTCGCGGATGAATGGGGGCGGTACGGCATCACAGTGAACTGTCTCGCTCCTGGCTGGTTTCGCACCGAACAAAACAAAATCATGTATGAGGACAAGGACTGGGTCGCTTACCTCAGCGATCGAATTCCGGTCAAGCGCCCCGGCCAGCCCGACGATTTGGATTCCGCGGTCGTTTTCCTGGCCGCTGAAGCGAGCCGCTATGTGACAGGACAGATCTTGTTGGTAGACGGAGGAATCTCGACAGGTGCCGTGCGAGCGCTCCCGGGCAAGAAGCATTAGCTGCGCGTCGGCTCCGGCCTTCGATCACCTTATTCCGCAGAGCGACCGCCCGTCCGGCTATCAGGCACGATCTGCAGAGATTTCAGGAATTCAATCACGCAATCCTGATCGTGGTTGGTCAGGTTCTGAAAGCCTGTATGACTGCCTTCCGCCTCCCCATGGTGCGCCAGCACGGCCTCTCGCATGGTTGTGTACATTCCATGATGGCCGAACGGGTGCTGGTTCGCGATTCCCCACAGCCTGCGCGTAATGAACTTGCCATTGCCACGTCTAAGTTTTTTCCTCATCTCAGATGAGGAGGCAAATCTCCCTTACTGCCAGCTTGATAGCGCCCCCGACCGAATGATCTAAACTGCAATAACAAGCCAGGATCTTTATGAGCGCGAACGGTAACGGGCGGATACGGTTCGGCGACTTCGAATTCGACCCACAAGTCGAAAAACTCTTTCGCGCCGGTCAGCCGGTAAAAATCCAGCCGCAGCCATTGCGCGCCCTCCAGCTCCTGGTTGAACGCTCCGGCGAGACGATCTCCCGAGAAGACTTGCGCAGCCACATTTGGAACGGCGCGACTTTTGTCGAGTTCGACCAGGGACTCAACTATTGCATTCGCCACATCCGGCAGGCGCTAAGCGACCACGCCCTGAATCCCACTTACGTCGAGACCCTGCCCAAGCAAGGCTATCGCTTCATCGCAGAGGTAGTTCAGCCAGCCAACGCTGCAAAAGCGGAAGCTGTTGCGGCGCCAATGACTCATCTCGCACTCGGACCGCCTGCAGCGCCTGGTGAGCCATGGCCGTCAACCCGGGCTGCGCGTGTGAAGCGGTCTTTCCCGGCACTTCCATGCTGGACTATGATCTATCGCCGGATGGCAAACGAGTGGTCTATTCCGCTTCGGCTCCGGGCGGAAAGTCCGAATTGTGGCTAGCCCCGATCGACAGACGCCGTCCCGCAAAACGAATCGGCAATTCCGGTGAAATGTCGCCGCACTTTGGCCCACAGGGTCAGATTCTGTTTCTACGTACAGAAGGCAAATTCAACTACCTGGAGCGGATGAATCCCGACGGCTCGGGAGCGTCGAAGGTCGCACCATATTCGATCGGCGACTTTCAAGGCGTCTCGCCCGGCCGGCGCTGGGTAATGGCGGTCGCTGTCTTGCCAGATGGCAATGGTGCGGCGGTCACGGCGATCCCGGTAGGCGGTGGACCTCCGCGCATCATATGTGCGAGCTACTGCGTCCCAACATGGTCGCCGAGCGGGAACTGGCTTTTTATTTCGGTCGAAGCGGCCACCCACACCAGCCCGGGCCGAAGCCTCGCGATTCCTGTCGGCCCCGGCGAGACCCTGCCGCCATTCCCTCCAGGAGGCATTCCGCCGCAGGCCGATGCGAGCATAATCCCCGGCGCGCAATCCGTCCCCCGCGCCGATCTCGTCCCCGGCCTCGATCCTTCTCGTTACGTCTACGTCAACACCACCGTGCATCGCAATCTATATCGAATCTCGCTGCCCTGAATTCTCAGTCACATTCTATATACGGTAAGCTGTCCGCTAGCCGCGCGCCGGCTCCGGTACCGGTTCGATCTTCCCAAGCAACAGCACGTAGCCGAGAATTCCCAGTATAAGAATGACTGCGGCGGCCGCAAACGCCCGTGAGAATGAGTTCGTCGGTCCGGCAAAGTAGCCCGTCGCAATCGGAGCGATGATTCCCGCGAGCTGGTTGCCGAAATTCAGAATGCCGCCTACTTTGCCGACGCTGTCGCGAGGCGCGATAAGCGAAGGCAGCGACCAGCCCACCGGCGCCGCTGCGGAGAGTCCGCCGAGAGAAATGCTGATCCAGAAAACCGCCACAACCGGATCGCGGGTGAACATCGCGCCCGCTACCGCGAGACCTAAAATGGTTCCGCCGATCAGTACTGTCTTACGCACGGCGCTCTGATCATACCCGCGCTGAATCAGGGCATCCACCAGCCAGCCGCCCACGATCAGGTCGGTTGCCGTTCCGACGAACCAGGGAACGCTCGTGAAGAGGAACGAATGTTCCAAATTCATGTGCATTGCCGAGAAGTAGCTCGGCAGCCAGGTCAGAAAAAGATAGAAGCAGTAGTTGTATGCGAAAAAGCCGGCAACCAGCCCGAGTACCTTAGTTTGCCTGAGCAGGTAACCGAGACGTGCGGACTCCTCTTTACCGGTAGACACAGGATGCTCTGAGTCTGATCGCTGTATGTAATCCAGCTCTTCGGTGCTCAAATGCCGGTCTTCGCGAGGATCGTAGTAGATGAAATAGAAGGCAAGAAAGTATAGAAAACTGACAACCCCTGTCAGAGCGAAGCTGATCCGCCACCCGAAGCTGATCAGTACGGCGCCGATCAGCGGCACACCTATCGCTGAGGCAAACTTTGCCGCGGCATCGAAGAATGCGGTTGGAAGGCTGCGCTCTTGCGAGGGAAACCAGTAACCGATTGCCTTGGCGTTTGCCGGAAAAGTGGGTGCTTCGCCGATTCCAAGCAGGAGCCGCGCTCCGAAAAAGCTCGCTATACTCCATGCGCCGGCGGCCGCGAAAGAGGCCACGCTCCAGAGGAATGCGCTGATCCGTCCGACCAGCCGTACGCCGAATCGATCCAGCACCACGCCCATCGGCAATTGCAGGGCGGCGTACGTCCACACATAGGCGCTTAGCAAATAGCCATACGTCTCGTTCGAAAGCCCGAATTCAGCGTGCAGCGCGTCGTGTGCGACGGACAAATTAACTCGGTCGAAGTAGTTGATCAGCACTCCGATCCCGAGGAGGGTCGCGATTCGCCAGCGCCTTCGCCCAGGCATGGACTATTGCTTCAGCCCCACATAGAGATCGATCCGGCCACCCGGGTCTCTGTTTTCGTCTACCCCGTGATGCACTTCGAAATCGGTTTTGTAAGCTCTGTCGATTTGATGGGTGTTCTCGAGGTCCCAGACGTGTTGCCAGAGTTTGATCACCACGTTCACTGCGGGTACGCCCGCACCCGTGAACATCGCATAATTTCCGGAGGGTATTTTTCGCAAGACCAAGCCGCGCGGGACATCCGCCGCCGAGCTGACCTTCGCGCCAAGAAAGTAAGTATATGGGCCATTGTGATCGCTCTTGTACTCCGTGTATAGCGCGTACGTATCTGGCCCCACCCGGTTCGAAAGCTTTTTGAGGATGCCGTCCTTACGCACACGAGCCACCAGTTCCGCGATCTTTCCCTTTGACCGCATCTCGAGTTCATTGGAAGTCCGGGCCTCGACGCCGGCTGCATAGAAACCTTCTACGTGGGTCTGCTGCAAAGTCATCTGATCTGCGCTTAAAAGTAGCAGACCGCCAAACACAAACAGAAATGTTGCGCGCATTCTAGCGATCACTCTCTATTTGTTTCCGCGAGTCCACGCTGATCGGAATCTGGCGCGGTCTTGCCCGCGCTGCGGCGAGTTCCACTCCTGCTCGCAGCCTGAGAGGCAGCCGGTTGAAGGCCGCAACCACGAGCTTGTAGCGCCACCCCGGAACGACGAACAATTTGTGCCGCTTCAGGCCATCGATCGAGGCGTCGACCACCTCTTCCGCGGTCAGCCACCATCCCGGTCCCGCAATCCGGTACCGTTCCGCGCCCATCGTCTCGTGGAACTCCGAATAAGTAAAGCCCGGACACAGCGCTTGAACAATGACATTCGAGTGAATCTGCCGCAGATCGATGTAAAGCCCTTCGGTGAATGCAGTCATCCACGCTTTGGTTGCGGAGTAGCTGGTGCTGCCCGGATTGCGCACGAAGGAAGATACCGATGCAACGTTGATGATTCCTCCGAAATCGTGCAGCACCATATTGCGCAGCGCTGCGTGCGTCAAGCGTACCGTAGCTCCGATGTGGAGCTTGTGCATTTGTTCTTGTCCGGCGAGATCTGCTTCCCAGAAACGTCCCTTGATTCCGAAGCCGGCGTTATTTACCAACAGGCATAGGCCCGGCTGAGTCCCCAGACGGTCTGCCGCCGCATTCAAATCGTCATCCTTCGTCAGATCCGCTTGCAGAATGTCGGTGTGTGTGCCGAATTTATTAGAGAACTCGTCAGCCAGGCCCTCGAGCCGGTCCCTGCGCCGCGCAATCAGCAGCAGGTTATGTCCGGGTGCGAATTTCCGCGCGAAAGCTTCGCCGATGCCGCTCGAGGCTCCGGTGATCGCTACTACTGTTCGATTCAAATCGATCCTCCCTAAGCGATAGTAAGGCGTGGCTCGGTCGCCAGGCGCTTCCTACAGTTTGCACCCTTGCCAACAAGACTGCGTGGTTCTCATTCAACCCGCAGCGCTTCTGTGGGATCAACATTAGCGGCGCGCAATGCTGGGACGTAACCCGCAAGAAGTGCAGCCGCTAACAGGACTAGTGCAGCTATAGTGAACGTCAATGGATCGATTGGTTTCAACCCAAATAGCATCCTCCGCGCTAAGCCGGCCACTGACACGCTAGCAGCCAATCCGAAAACGATGCCAGCACTTACCACTGTCCCGACTTCAAACAGTACAGTTTGGAAAACATGTTTTCGCTGCGCCGCCAACGCGTAGCGAGTTCCGAACTCATTCGTGCGGCGAGCAACGTAAGAGGCCGTTACGCCGAAAAAGCCGATGCAAGCGAGCATCACTGCTCGGGCGCTGCGCTGTGCGCTTCCAGGAAAACGTCGACCAGCAGATCGTCAATCGCATCCCGCCAGAAGGTGATCTTCTTGTAGCGGTTCGGAGTGCCATCCCCCAACTCCATGCGGTTCAGCGTGCTCTTACCTGCCAGCGCCTCTTTGCCCGGTTCCGCTTTGCCGGCCAATACTTGTATCAGCGGGTCGTGGCGCAGTTGCTCGTGATCATTCAGATCTTCATACCCCAATGCCAGCCCATACACTCGTTGGGCCAGCATCTGCTCGATACGATGCTCTATCAAAGCCGGATTCCGGCCATCCAGAAAGCATTGACTGAACCTCCCCAGCAGCTTGATTCTTCCGTCGGTCTCTCGCAGCAGCAGCGCCCCGCCATCGGAACTGATCGTTCCACCATTGAACTCTGCTATCACTTCCCGCTTGCCCTCACTGGCGAATGCCAGCCGCGATTGAATACACTCTCATAGAAAAGCCGTCTCCTCCTTGGCCTGAAACATTGGTTCGCACTTATGTTTATGCCAGTCGAGACGGCTTTTTGCTAGATCTTTTGTGAGATATCCGGGCTAGTCAGCCATGTGGTCACCAAGAGAAGAACGCGGCCTTGAGCTGTCGCGCCAAGGTTGAGATAGCGCTCCTCCCCTTTGACGATTTCCATTCCAACGTCCGATCGTTGCGGATGAATTGCTCCGCTTCTTCCGGCAAAACGCTGTGACGAGCCAAGTGGCCGATATTCGCTTCGTCCCAATCGAACTCGATCTCCGGCCCCATTCATGTTTCTCTTTCAACTGTACCTTGTTTGTAGGTACACTGAAGCGCGCGAGTACGAGTACTGCGGTAACGGTGAAACCCGGGTTCTTTCGCAGAATCCGTACCGCATAGCGCAGATCCTGCGAGAGTGCCGCGAAAACAGTCCAACCCAGGCGTCTTCACTCCTCTCACGCAGCACAGAGCTGTTGCCAAGCTTGACGTGCGCTAATTGCGCGGCCTCCTTCGGCGATTTGCAGCGGCACGGAGATCGGCCTCCTTCATCTCAAGATGCAATTGCAATTCTTCGTCAATTTCCTTCCGGAATCGCCCGATTCGGAAGAGTATCATTGCCCTGCGCCGAAATTCGCCGATAAACATGAAAGATCCCTTCACGCCAGCTGAATAATTCGTGTAATCGCTTGAACAGTGCGATCTAAACTGCGAGAGCTCGATGGCAAGCCGTTTACGACCTGTGCGTCAGGAAGCCCGCACTGCTCGGCAGAAGCGCATCGATCCACTACGTGGTTGAGCAGTAGACCTTATCTATTTCAGGCTCGCCCTCTAGCGAAATCAAGGAAGGGAATCGAACGCGCCGGAACTCGGAATATAAGCCGCGAGCAGGATCGAGAAAACAGGGCTCAATCGATCCATCGACCGATACCGCTAAGGTCCGGATCGGCTCTGAACTACCCGGAGACGGACAAATCTGATAGAAGCAACCGCGTCGAAGCTTGCCCGCTGCTAACTGCTTCCGAATGAACGCTTCGGCCTCCTCCAGGTTTGCGGCCTCAACGGCCGTACTGCCCCCGATATGGAGAACGATCGTGCCGGCATCCGTTCTGCCATCGCGGTCCCCGCTTTCATGAGTACGAATTTTGTATCTGCGCTTCATAGAACTGTATGTCCGCAAGTTCTATCGGCGCTTTTGCAAGCAAACTGTAGGTTCAGCCGAGGGTAATTTCCAAAGACGTGACCGAAGCCGGTGGAAAGGTGTAGATCAGCGGCGTCGCGCCCGGCCGCGCTGCTTCTTTCTTCGGTTCTAACGCATGTGGTTGATCGAGCGTGTTGTGCGCCCGCGGATCCGTCGACGTCAGAACTGTGGCCGTCATACTGGCCACGCGCGCTCCACGGAAAGAAATTTCAGTTTCCTGCGCGTTCTTCAGATGTGGATTGACCACCGTCAGAAGCGCTTTCTTTCCTTGCATCGAACAAGATCCGGACAGGCTCGCGAGCGGAGTGGAAGCGGCCGCTGCCTCCCGGCTGTCGATCGTAGAGCTCACGGGCACCATGCCCAAGGGACCAGCTGAAATCAGAGTTCTTACCGAGGTGCCGCCCTGATGACCGGCGTACATTTCGAAGACATGGAACACCGGCGTCACCGTGAAACGGTCCCCAACCGCGATGAACGAAGTGTGAATGTTGTTTATGAGCTGGGCCGCGCATGCGAGTGTTACTTTGTCGGCGTGCCGGTTGAAGATATTGAGCGTGATGCCTGAAACGAGTGCATCGCGGAGCGTCGGATAAAAGCAAAACAAATAGCTCGGATCGATACTCGCATCGGTGTGATGCCACGCGCCCCACTCGTCAACCACGAGTTTGACCTGGTGCTGCCTGTCGACTTGGCCCATAATCGCCCAGTGGTTCGTGACCAGTTCTTCCATGTAGCTCGCCTTGCGGAGCAGCTCATACCAGCCCGCGTCATCAAAATTTGTCGACTCGCCGTTCCCGGTCGTTCCACAGTAATAATGGAGAGCTGTGCCGAAAACCTTTTTCAACTGATTCTTGTCTTTTTCAGTCAGCTTCTGAAAAAAGCTCTGCGTCCAGGCATAATCCGCGACATTGGGGCCGGAGGCGATCAGGCGCAAATCTAATCCAAATTCCGGAAGCCACTCCGTGAAGCGCCGAAATTCTACCGCGTATTCATCGCCTGTGAAGCTGCCTCCACAGCCCCAGCTCTCGTTTCCGACACCCCATAGCTTTACCTCAAACGGATCGGAATCCCCGCCTTGCGCGCGCAGCTTGGCCAGCGACGTAGTGCCAGCCGGGGAGTTGCAGTACTCGATCCATTCGTAGAAGTCGTATGGGTTCAGGCTTCGCACGTTGCCTGCAAAATACGGTTCCGCTCCAACTGCTTTGCAGAAAGATGCGAATTCGTTTGTGCCGAACTCATTGGGATCATACTTCTGCGGGCCGTTCGGAGCTGCTTTCAGATAGGGTGTATTTGCCCAGAAGTTGGTTCGCGTCGGCCGTTCGCTGCGTGGTCCTAAGCCGTCGCGCCAGTTGTAGCTATCGGCAAAGCATCCGCCGGGCCAGCGAATTACCGGTGGCTTTAAACGCCTGAGATTGTCAATGAGTTCTTTGCGAATACCTCGTATGTTGGGAATTTTTGAATTCTCGCCGACCCACACCCCGCCATAAATAACGCCGCCGATGTGTTCAGTGAAATGGCCGTAGATCTCGGGCGAGATCGTCGCAATCGGCTCGTCAGGCAGAATGTCGATGCGCGCAGAAGCGGCTGCGGATGTTCGCGGCGCGAGCAACGCCAGGCTCGAAAGTAGAAAATTTCTGCGCGGTATTTCCGGCATGTCGCTTAGTCCTCTGCCTTCAGAGCGCCTTTTGTCTGGCCATAGTAAGCACTCGTTCCGTGCTTGCGAAAAAAGTGCTTGTGGTGCTGCGCTTGCGATATCGGTTTAGCCTCGGCGTTGACAGTGATGGTCAGCAACGCCATGTGCGCGAGTTCTTCCACGATTGCAGCGGTATGAGCCGCTTCCGTCACCGTGGGTCCCCAGCAGAAGGGGGCGTGCCCGGAAACCAGCACTGCCGGCGTCAGCAGCGGATCGAGATTTCCGAAGCGCTCGATAATCACATGCCCCGTATTCAGCTCGTACGCGGACTCAATTTCGTCCGGCCGCATCGGACGCGTCACCGGCAGCGGGCCGCGAAAATAATCTGCGTGAGTGGTTCCCAGGCATGGAATTTCCTGGTTGGCCTGCGCCCAGGCCGTCGCGTAACGCGAATGGGTATGAACCACGCCGTTCACTCCGCTCCAGGCACGGTACAAAGCGAGGTGCGTGGGGAGGTCGGAAGACGGCCTCAGCGATCCCTCGATTGCCGTTCCCTCTAAGTCCGTCACCACCAGGTCTTGCGGTTTGAGCTGTTCATAGGGCACGCCGCTCGGCTTGATAACCGCCAGATTACTTGCGCGATCGCATGCGCTGGCATTGCCGAAGGTGAAAATGACTAATCCTCTTCGCACCAGTTCCAGATTCGCTTCCAGAACTTCTTCCCGCAGTATCTTCAAAAGCATGGATTACTGCCTCGCTTCTGTTGCTATCGCCCTCAGGTCGGGCAGAATATCGCCCAGTGGCACAGCTTGCGAGCCGCGTTGCCCAAAACCGAAGTACAGACGCTTATACATTCCGTAGAGCCGGTCGTAAACGGCCGCCGCTTCTGCCCGCGGTTCATACGTCTTGAAGGGCGGACAGAGCACCCGCTGTGCTTCAACAATATTTGCAAACGTTCCAGCAGCCAGAAAAGCAAAAATAGCCGAACCGAGGCTCGTCACATCGCCTTGCGGCACCAGAATCGGTTTTTTCAGAGCGTCTGCGTAAATCTGATTCAGAGTCTCGTTTCTTTTCGGAATTCCGCCGCCGTTAATTACCCGGTTTATACGAACTTCGTGCTCTGCCATCCGTTCCAGAATCACGCGC
This sequence comes from Terriglobia bacterium, assembly GCA_963738555.1. Lineage (GTDB taxonomy): Bacteria > Acidobacteriota > Terriglobia > Bryobacterales > Bryobacteraceae > Bog-105. The sequence goes on along the minus strand of CAVTXN010000017.1, from coordinate 5,160 downwards.
GTGTGCAGCGCGGTGCCTTCTATCGCCGCAAATAGCTCATCCGCTGCCGTATTCGTGAGATGCCAGTTCAGCGTGATTCCGCCCAGCTCCGGATTCACCAGCACTGTTCGATCGCCGTTGTCCCATGTGAGGCGCAACAGACCCGTTTGGCCGGCGCGATAGTTGGTCATTTCTTTCGATAATTCGCTGACGCTCGATCCCGCCCGTCGCGCGATCGCGTCGAAGATGTCGCCGACGGCCGAAAGACCCGCCTCGATGCCGGTCAGTTTGGGATCGACCGATCCATGCACTACTCCACAAAGGCCAGGCACCAGCGTCGTCGTATCGGAGAGGCCGATGATGCAGGTGGACGTGCCGATCACATTCACCATGTCGCCGAGCTGGCCGCCGGCCGCAATCGCGTCCCAGTGCGCATCGAACGCGCCCACCGGAATCGGAATCTCCGCCGTCAGTCCAAGTCGCTCTGCCCACTCGGGCGCGAGCCTTCCCGCCAAAACGTCGGACGTCACATATTCTCCGGCCAGCTTTGCGCGCACGCCTTGGAACAGCGGGTCTACGGATACTAGAAATTCTTCCGGAGGAAGTCCGCCGAGCGATGCGTTCCACATCCATTTGTGGCCCATGGCGCAAATGCTGCGTTTGGCCTTGGCGGGATTCCTGATGCCGCATAGAACAGCGGCTATGTAATCGCAGTGTTCGAAGGCCGAGCCGAGTTTCTCCCGCTTATCCGGATTGTGCCGCAACCAGTGCAGTAGCTTTGAGAACCCCCACTCGGAAGAGTAGACGCCGCCGCACCACTCGATGGCCTCCAGTCCGGATTCATGCGCCTTGCGCGTGATTTCGGCGGCTTCTCGCCAGGCCCGGTGATCGCACCACAGGTAATACTCGTCGAGCGGCCGCATCTCGTCGTCCACCGGGATGACGCTCGATCCGGTCGTATCGATAGCCAGGGCCTTCAGCGCCGATCCCTTGACCCCAGCGTCCTGAAGCGCTTTCCCCATGGCTGCGATCAGCGCGCTGATATGGTCTTCGTGACTTTCGGTCGCATGATCGGGATCGTTTCTTTTGCGGTGCAGCGGATACTCGGCGCTCGCTGCGCCCAACCGGCCTTTCTCGCTATCGAAAATTGAAACGCGAACGCTTAACGTGCCGAAATCCACTCCCGCGACGACCGTGCTCATTGTACTACCGGCTCTTTGGAAAGAATTTGATGCTGTAAAACAAGCCGATGATCAGCAAGACCGCGCCCCACCAGATTCCGGCATGCAAATTCTGCAGCACAACCGGATGTTCGGGCGGCGAGAACAGCTCGTAAATACCGCTCGCCGTGATCAGGATGCCATATGCCGTGAGCAGCACTCCGATGAAGAACCAGATGGAAATGAAACCTTCGCCATGCATCGCTGTGACCTCTACCAGAAGACGACTTGCAGAATCAAGAATACGGCAAGCACCACACCGGCCCAGAACAGCGGCCTTTTATAAATTGCCAGACCGGTCTCGCGCGGTATGTCGGTCGCCCCATAGACCAGGCCCACCAGTTCGGAATCGGGCTTCGGTTTACCCGCCACACTGACTATTACAGTGACCGACACGCAAATCACCCACGCCCACAGCGCGCGGTACATATCCTCCGCCATGGGTTTCGCTGCCGGTGAGAGCGCCACGTAACGTAAGGCGTACGGCTCGAAATAGACCCACAACCACATGGCGAGCGAAGACACCGTACCTGCGAGCAACCCCCAAAATCCCGCCGCCGGTGTAGCCCGCTTCCACAGCATTCCAAGCAATACCGTGCCGAACAGTGGCGCGATGAATGTTGCGAACAGCCCCTGGACGTAATCCATGATGCTTTGGAATTGCATTACGAAATACGCTGTACCTATGCTGATCAGCACGCCGATCACGGTACACCAGCGGCCCATGGCGACGTAATGCGCATCCGGCGCTTCTTTACGGATGAGCGCGCGATAGATGTCGTACGTCCAGACAGTAGCGAATGCGCTCACATTGCCCGCCATGCCTGACATGAATCCCGCAATTAGAGCCGTTATGCCGAGGCCCAGCAGGCCGGGACCGCAGTAGCGCGCCAGCATAATTGGAAGGACTTCGTTGTAGCTGTGGCCCCCTGTTTGGAGCGCCTGTGACTCGCCCACCAGGTGCTCGGGCAGCACTGCCAGCGCAAGCAAGCCAGGCAGAATGACAATAAACGGAACGGCCATCTTGAATGCCGCTCCGATGACGGGAGCCAGCTTCGCGCTGCGTAGATCTTTGGCCGTCAGGACGCGCTGGACAACCAGAAAATCGGTCGTCCAGTAACCAAACGATATGACGAATCCAAGCCCGAAGACGATACCCGTCCAGTGAATGCCCATCGGATTGTCACGGAACGATCCGAGGGTTTTCCACATGTGGGTGAAATCCTGATGCGGGAAATTTGCGTGGATGCGCTGAACCATTCCGCTCCATCCTCCGGCTTCCAGCAGCCCCAGAACCGAAATGAGAATCGCCCCGAGCCAGATGAGAAAGAACTGCAATACTTCATTGAAAATCGCGGAAAGCAGGCCGCCAAGGAAGACATATGCAGCTACGGTCAATGACGACACCCAGATACTGAACGAGATATCCCAGCCGAGAATGATCTTCATGACCAGCGCCATCGAATACATATTGATGCCGCTCATGAGCACTGTCATGAAGCCGAAGGTGATCGCGGAAAGCGCGCGCGCCGGTTCACCGAAACGCAGCTTCAAATAGCCGGGCACTGAATGAGTGCGAGAGATGTAATAGAACGGCATCATCACGATGCCGAGAAAAAGCATCGCCGGAATCGCGCCCACCCAATACCAGTGCGCCGCCAGGATGCCGTATTGATATGCCGAAGCAGCCCACCCCATCAATTCCAGCGAGCCCAGATTCGCTGCCACGAAACTCAGGCCCGCCACCCAGGCAGTCATGTCGCGCCCCGCCAGGAAAAATTCTTCACCCGTATTCGTGAATCGCTTCAAATAGAAGCCGATACCCAAACACATGATGAAATAGAGAGCGATCACAATCAGATCGACTGGGGCCAGGGACAGGAGCTTAGCGGGCGTTGTTTGAAAAAGAAAGACAGAAAATGGCGGCATGGGCTCCTCAGACGGAGAGTCAGGTACGGGCCAGATTATATCGATTCGCGAAAACGATCAGTCTTCAGATAGCCTGGAATCCCGACTGTAATCGCTTTCAGCGTAGATGGTATCAAAGCGCTATGTCGCGGCGCGCGCGACGCCCGTCGATCCCCGTACTACAAACTCCGGATCGATCAGGATTTTGCGCCCGCACGCCTCCCGCGCCACCGATGGACGTGTCAACACCTGCACCATAAGCTGGCCGATCCGGTCACGCGGTATGTGCAGTGTCGTCAGCGAGGGGCACGACACTTCGGCCAGCTTGATATTGTCGAAGCCCGTGACCGAAACGTCCTCCGGAATCCGGATGCCGGATTCGCGAAGCTCGTGCAGGACACCGAGTGCCATGAAATCGTTCACGCAAATGATGGCGGTAGGATGCAGATCTGAAGCCAGAATCTCGCGTGTTGCCTGCCTGCCGCCTTCGATACCGTCCGTACTGGCAACGATTTTCCAGTCGATATTGGAAGCGAACTCGGCGACCGTCTCGCGGAAAACGCGTTCCCGTATTCCAAGCGGGCCTAGGCTCGAATGATGGCTGACGAATGCCATCCGCTTATGACCCAGCTCGTGCAGGTAATGGACAACTCGTTCAATGCCCTTGCCGTAATTGACGGTAATGTTAGATATATTGTGCTTTGGCGTGCCAACGTCGTAGAACACGGCCGGGATATCGAGGTCCGACAGCTCCTGTATCAGCATCGGATCCATCTCAGAGATCACCAGCGCCAGGCCGGCCACCCTGCGCCCCAGCATGAGACGCATGCTCTGCACCAGTTGCTCAGGATTGTAGTCAGTATTAGCTAGGAAGATTTCAAATCCGTGCTTCCTCGCTCCCTCCTCGGCCGCCTTGAAAACGTCAAAAAAGAAAGGGTTTTCAAGATTCGAGACGATCATCCCGAATGTCCGGCTTTTACCGCCGGCAAGGTTCCGGGCGTGGAGATTCGGATGATACTTAAGTTCTTCAATAGCCTTGATTACGCGCGCGCGCGTCGACGGCCTGACAGGCCCGATGTTATTAAGAACTCGCGACACCGTCGCTGTCGAAACCCTGGCTTGTTGGCTACTTCCTTTAGACTCATTCGATTCCGGGGATTGCAGCATCATTATCCCCCGACCGGATGCGGGTTGTCTTCTGCCGTTCGGCTGAGTTTTTCCGCATTTTCTCGCCCAGCAGCACTGAAAGCGGTTCCATTCTCGTTGACTTTTGGCCCTCCTGCAAGGTATAAAAGGCGTTGCCGTTTCCGGCAAACATCCAATGTCTAGGCTGACTCTTTCTCGCAGGGCTTTCCATTCGGCGCTCCTCTCCGCGCCTCTTGTTCTGCGCGCTAAACCGTCATCACGCGAAACGCGCGTCAAGATCGACACCGAACGGATCATCGGCCAGATCGATCCAAAGATCTATGGCAACTTTACCGAGCATCTGGGCCGCTGTATGGAGGGCGGCATCTTCGAAGAGAACTCCCCTCTATCCGATCAAAACGGGTTTCGCAAAGATGTCCTGAAAGCTGTTCAGGATCTTCACGTGACGATACTTCGCTGGCCCGGCGGCAATTTCTCTTCTAATTACAACTGGCGCGATGGCTTTGGTCCGCGGGACGACCGCCCGGCACGTCTCGAAATGGCCTGGGGGACCATCGAAGACAACCGGTTTGGAACCCACGAGTTCCTCGATTATTGCGAGGCCATCAAGACCGAACCTTTTTTTTGCGCCAACTTCGGCACAGGTACCTGGGACGAAGCGCAGCAGTGGTCGAGTATTGCAATGTTCCCGCCGGTACCCCACCGCCAAGCTTCGCCAGAAGAACGGCCGCGAGCAGCCCTGGAAAGTCAAATACTGGAGTCTCGGCAATGAAATGGATGGCCCCTGGCAGATGGGCCACCGCACGGCTGAAGACTACGGCAAGTTTGCCCTCGAAGGCGCGAAGCTCATGAAATGGACCGATCCGAATATCAAGCTCAGCCTCCGGATCCTCTAATTTCGGGCCCA
>CAVTXN010000016.1:0-195009 GCA_963738555.1 Terriglobia bacterium | reverse complement strand
ATTAATGAAAATCGTGGGATGGAACGATTTGCGCTCCTAAAGATAAGCCTTTCATATCCGCCGCCTTCACCGAATAACATCCCATGTGTTTTGAACGATTCCTTTGATGAGTACATAGGGCTCACTGACGCAAATGAGCCGCTTCTGCTCAAAGAGGTTCGGGTTAACGATGACGTTCACGATTCCCGTTTCATCTTCCAAGCTCAAAAACACGAATCCCTTCGCCGTTCCAGGTCTTTGCCTGGTGATGACGCAGCCCGCAATCTTGACCACCGCGCCATTCCGCTGTGTTTTCACGCTTCCGTTATCCAGAACGCCCATCGCCCGGAGCCGTTCCCGGTGAAAGCTCATGGGGTGCTTCCCGATACTAAGACCGCTGGTAGAGAAATCCGCAGAGATACGTTGCAACGGCGTCATGACGGCCAGAGGTGACAGATTGCTTTCATCGATTGCTGGTTCCAGAAGCGGCCCGACCGGCTTGGCAGCGGCACTCGCCTGCCACATGGCTCCACGCCGGTGGCGATCCGTTTCATTTTCCGGCAAAGCATTCAATGCGCCGAGTTCTGCCAGGGCCGCGATTTCTTTCTTATTCAGATCCGGAACCCGCAGAATCAAATCGCGCATTGAGGTAAAGGATTTTTGTTGCCGGGCAGTAACAATGCTCTTAGCGACGTCACTGCGCAGCCCGCGAACATAATTAAAACCGAGGCGGACATACATTATCCCGTCTTCTCTCTGATCGTGCATTTATAGTTCGAGCGCAAGATATCGACTGGGCGAAAGCGTTGCCCGTGCCGCTGCGCATCTTTCACCAGCGTTGCAGGCGAATAGAAACCCATTGGCTGGTTATTCAAGATGCAGATCGTGAACGCCGCCAGATAATGACATTTAAGATAGGCACTCGCATAAGCAAGCAAGGCAAAACTGGCCGCATGAGATTCCGGAAACCCATAAAGGGCGAACGAAGTAATGGCTTGGACGATTCGTTCCTGCACATCGGGCGGAATCGCATTTTGAGTCATGCCGCGGCGAAGTTTCGCCTCCACATCGCGCATACGCTTCTCCGAGCGTTTAAATCCCATGGCGCGCCGCAGATCCTCCGCTTCGCCGCCGGTAAAGTTCGCCACGATCATCGCCATTTTTAGTAATTGCTCTTGAAAGAGCGGCACCCCCAGAGTCCGTTTGAGAACTTCATCGAGAGAAGGATGCAGGGAGACGGGCTTTTCCAATCCCTGGCGGCGTCTCAAAAACGGATGCAGCATGTCGCCGACGATGGGGCCAGGCCGGATGATCGCCACCTGAATCACGACATCGTAGAAGCACTTCGGCTTCATGCGCGGCAAAATAGCTTGCTGCGCACGGCTTTCGACTTGAAAGAGCCCCAGAGTATCGGCTCGCTGCAGCGCCTGGTAGACGGCATCGTCATCCGGCAAGTGGGCCAGATCTACCTCGGTTTCATAATCCTCCCGGATCACTTGCAGGCAATCCTGCAGCACGGCCATCATGCCTAGACCAAGGAGATCCACCTTGACGATTTTCATGTCTGCACAATCGTCCTTGTCCCACTGCACGACTGTGCGGCCGGGCATGGTAGCAGGCTCGAGCGGCACTATGGAATCGAGCTGCCCCTGGCAAATCACCATGCCTCCCGAGTGCTGGCCCAAATGCCGCGGCAGATCGAGAATCTCGCTGGTTAACGAAAAGAACTGCGCGATGCGCGCGTCTTGCAGAGAAAAACCGGCTTCGCGAAAGCGCCGTTCCAGCGTATCGTTAGGATCTTTCCATTCGAAATAAGGCATCAATTCGGCCAGTCGCTTGAGCTCCGCCTCCGGGAAACCGAGAGCTTTCCCCACATCGCGAACAGCAGACCGGCTGCGATACGTGATCACGTTTGCCGTCATCGCCGCGCCCAGTTGACCGTAGCGTTTGTAGACATATGAATGGCCTCTTCCCGCCGGTCACCGCTTGGCAAATCGATATCGATATCCGGCCATTCACCACGCTCTTCTGAAAGAAAACGCTCAAAGAGCAGTTCCATACGGACTGGATCGACCGCTGTGATGCCGAGCGAATAACAGACAGCACTGTTCGCCGCCGAGCCACGCCCCTGCACCAAAATGCCATTACGCCTGCAGAACTCGACGATGTCCCAAACGATGAGAAAGTAGCCCGCGAGCTTCAGCTTTTCGATGAGAGCTAACTCGCGCTCAATCTGTTTTCTTGCCTTATCGCTGTAGGGCCGATACCGCCGGCGAGCGCCTTCATCGGTGCGTTTGCGCAAAAAGGACATTTCCGTTTCGCCATCCGCCACGGGATAGCGTGGAAATTCATATCCCAGATCTTCGAGAGTAAAAGAAAGCCGCGCGGCCAATTCTCCTGCCTGAGCAAAAGCTTCAGGCAGATCGGCAAAGAGCCGCTTCATCTCCGAAGACGTCTTCAGGTGGCATTCCGTGTTGTAACTCAGCAGGCGTCCCGCTTCGAATATGGTGGTTTTGTGCTTTACGCAGGTGAGTACATCCCGCAGTTCACGTTTTTCTTGAGTGGCGTGAGAGACTCCGTTGGTAGCCAACAGCGATAGCCGGAGATCGCGCGCTATTTCGACGAGCGCCTGATTGCGCACCTCTTGCTTGCGCCGATGGTGACGCTGCAACTCGACAAAGACATTTTTCTTTCCGAAGATGTTCGTGAGTTGCGCTAATTGCCGGCGAGCTGCTTCGGTTGCGGAAGGTCCATTGTGTTCAGAAAAAATCCGGGCAAGCGGGCCTTCTTCGCCGCCCGTCAAACAAACTAATCCTCCTGCGAACTCGGCAAAATCATCCGTGGTGGCCATCGGATTTTCAGGCTTTCCCGGCTTTCCATCACGAAGTTTTGTGCGGGTGATCAGGCGGCAAAGGTTCTGATACCCGTTTCGGTTCTCGGCCAGCAAAGTGTACCGGCTACCATCCGTCGAGGCTACTTCGGCGCCAATGAGCGCGCGAATGCCGAGTTTCTTAGCAGCCAGGTGAAATCGCGGCGCACCGTAGACGCCGTACGCATCGCTCATCGCCATGGCCGGTTGTTGCAATTCCGCGCAGCGGGAGGCAAGTTCTTCCGGAAGAGATGCCCCTTCCAGAAATGAGAAGGCCGAGCGTGCATGAAGCTCGACATATTCTTTGGTACCGGCCGGACGAGGCGCCGGAAAAATGTCAGAGTCTACAGGCTCAGTCATAAACACCGTGCACATACCAGTTGCATTTAGGCAGCTCACAGTAAATGCGATAGAGCGCCCCGTCATCGAGCTCCACATCCCATTCCTCGCGCGTCCAGGCGCAGGAAGACCACCATTCCCCTGACGTCTTCCACGGCCCGGACGATTCGAGAACGCGGCCTTTCATTCCGGCCGCCACAACTCGCTTTGGAACGGAATCCACTACGTGTACCCGAGCCTCCATTGCGGGGCGAAAGATGCGCATCGACAAGCGGAGTATTTGCCGCCTGGAATCTTCCGCCGGCTGCTGAATAAAAGAGTCATTGATCGTCATCAGGCGAAAGGCATCAGGTCGAAAAGTGTCCATAAGCTGCGGTGTACCCACTTTGTCCTCTCCGACCAAACCCGCAATTCGCGCTAAGGTCACTTGGAGTTTGTCCGGCTGCGGAGTGGGCGGCAGAAATAATCCACTTTGCGTACGACGCGGTTCGACTGGATCGATCCGCAGCCTAAAACCCAGCACCAGCGCTCCGGGAGAATGACGTTCCAGATGAAGTTGCAGCAGCTTCAGCATCGTGCGGCTTTCAGTGAGCGGCACAGGAAATTCAAGGCTGCATTTGTACTCTTCTTTGCGATCGAGAAAAAGCCGAACTTCAAGAATTCTTGCCGCTTGCGACTGTGAGCGCAGGCGCCCGCAGAGATCGCTCAATGCGCGGCCGAAGAGAAAGAGTAACGGCTCCAGGCGGTCCAACGGATGGTCCAACTCCATTCGTTGTTCGTAGCTGGCTTCTTGCGCAGCTACACGCAAAGGCCTATTCAGGCGTCCCGAAGCCAATTTGCGAAGATAGATGCCGGCCATACCCAGGCGTTCGATGAGGCCGGTTTCCGGTATTGCTGCCAGATCTTCGCAGTTCTTCAGCCCCCATTGTTGAAGGGTGTCCAGCAAGCATGGATCCAGAGGCTGATCGTGTGTAAATAAATCTTCTAACGGAAGGCTCGCTAAGGCCGAAGGCTCCTCGCCGGGCGTCACCAGCGTCACTCCAGGGACGTGTCGCGCCAGCAGAATAGCCGTGTCTGGATTGGCTGCCACTGCAAGATGGGCCTGTAGCTTCCATTCATAACCGCACCGGCAAATTTCGGACGCAATCTGATGGTATGAACCGAGGATCTTACGCAGCGGAGTAATTGAAAAGACGACGGTATCGACCGACGTTTGCTCTACTTCGGGCGAAAACTGCCGGGCCAGATCTTCTAACCGAACTTCGTCACGTTGAATATTGAAACCGCTTCCTTGCGGTCGCGGCTCGGCAAGCTGTTGAAAATATGGGAGCGCTTTCTGAGCCACGAGCGCAAGCGAGTTTGGTAGAGTCGCTTGGCTGCCCGGCTAGCAAGTTTTGCCCGCTATTAGAAGCTTCCGGTAAATGAAGGCAGGCGTACATCAGGCTTTGGTTTGCAGTAAGAGCCGGTCTGGTTGAGAATTTATGGGCTTGCGCGATTGAGCGATTGCCTCCACGCCTTGTAATAAACGAAACGGCCAGACTCCCACCCAGCGGATACGCTTGACAGCCAGCTCCAAATAATTCGCCGCTGCCTTGGCTTGAGAGGACTGAGCACAAACCAGCAGGATGGTAGAGGTGTGCTCAATTGCGCGCCGAAAACGATACCAATAGGAAATCGGAATCCGGTCGAGAACTCGCGCCTTCACTTCGCACAGATCCAGGACCACCACCCCAAAGCCGCCGGAGTGAAGCAACAGATCCGTTACGCGCAGAGCATTTTCCGCATTCGCACTGCAGCGGACCCACACGATCCGCGACAGTATTACTCCGGCAGCCTCCGCCGATGCCGGATGAAACTCATCGTTTGTATCGACCACAGCGCAGATCTCGCCTTGTGCCGTAGCCTGCGCCAGAATGTGAAGGATGGCCGTCATTCGTCCTGAAGAGCGGCGGCCGACGATTTCGGTAATCGCGCCGCGCATCAGGCCGCTCCGGAACAGCCGCAAAGCGGGCACCTGAAGAGATGGAAAATGAGGCGGATTTTGGGGCTGGATAGAAAGCGAGCGTGCTGAGGGCAAGGCAGCGATATTCGCCATATGTTCGCCTATGAAATATTATGCCTCAAGTATTGCCAGCTTCGTCAGACGCCTCGCCGTTCGCCGGCACGGCGCCGTATTATGACCGTTTCCGCGCGCCATACGCGCAGGCGGCGATCGATTTCATCGTCGAGCGTTACCATCTCGGCAAGGGTGTGCGCGTCCTAGATTTGGGATCCGGTCCAGGCACCATCGCAATCCCGCTTTCCTACACTGCCGGGGAGGTTGTCGCCGTCGATCCGGATGCCGACATGATCGCTGAGGGGCGACGTTTGGCCGCATCACGGGGCCGACAGAACATCCTGTGGCTGCGGTCCAGGGCCGAGGACGTTTCGCTCGGGGCGGAGCCGTTTCGAGTCACCACAATTGGGAACGCCTTTCACTGGATGGACCGTGACGAGGTGCTCCGGAAGCTCGCGATCCTTATAGCAGATGGAGGAGGACTGGCGCTCGTGAACGCAGGCAAGCGACGTCCACAGGAGAGCTGGGAACCGATAGCCGATCAGATCGTTGCAAAATTCCTTGGGCCCCGAACTCGGCATCCGAAGTCCAATCCTCAAGAACCTGAACACGAACCAGCACTGGTCCGATCAGAATACTTCTCCAATTTCACAGCTCATGAATTTCCGAGCACCATCACGCGGGACATAAATTCGATCATCGGATGCATCTATTCAATGTCAAGTTCCGCCAAGCCATTATTCGGCGACAATGCTATGGCGTTTGAGGCGAAACTAACCAATGCGCTGCGCAGCCTGAACCCGGCTGGGGTCTTTCATGAGCAGGTCGAGACCGAAGTCGTCATAGCGCCCAAGAGAGCACGGTAGGGTTCAGGAGCGTGGCAATGTCGAACCCGATTTTCTTGTGGCGACACGCGGCGCTTCAAGGTCGTGGGCTCGGCCGCTACTACCGGCAGCGATATCTGCCAAGAATCCAGTAACCGCCTTTGGATTGCGTAGCACGTATAAGGTCGCTCGAGTAGCATGGTCGCGAATTGCTTTCCTCATGAACGGCCGGCTTTTATAGCGATACCCTAATAACCACAGCCAGAAGTCGAGGCGCTCACAGGACCGTCTGGCTGCCCGCCAAGCGCACCTAGTAACCGAAAAGTCCAGGAAAATGACAGTATCCGCGGCCCGCAATCGAACATCGACGGCATCATACGGCCCAAGGTCTCCATCCAGAATCCACTTTTCTTCTGCGACAAGCCTCTTTTGCATCTCTAGCCACTGATCGCGCGGAGTTGCGCTGAGACCGGGCCGCCAGAACATTTGATCTAGCTGCACTACAGGCAATCCCGTGATTGCACCGAGTTGCCCGGCAAGTGTCGACTTGCCGGACGCTCCCGGGCCGACGATTACGACGCGCTGCATCTTGCCAACTCAGTTTAGAGCGCCGGACTTCTTGCTGAACGGACTTCTTACTGAACTAGAACCCTATTCAGCGCGCAGTATTCTGACTGCGCCGCTGCTCACTTGCCTTCATGATTTCGTTGATGTCCCCCGCTGGCCGAATCTCGAAAATGTTGCCATACGTCAGCGCCGGATGCTGGCCGATGAGCTGTACAGCCTGATTCATGTCTCGCGCCTCCAGGATGAGAATGCCGCCGATTTGTTCCTTGGTTTCCGCATAGGGACCGTCCGTAGTTGCCACTTTGCCGTTTTTCCAAGACAGGGTTAAGGCGGTTTCCGGACCCTGAAGGGCTTCACCACCACCCCAGTGCCCGTTGGCGCGAAGATAATCGTCGTATTCAAAGCATCTGTCGAACATGGCGTTTTGTTCGACCTCAGTCATGCGATCAAATTTGGCTTTGTCGTAATATCCCAAACAGACGTATTTCATTGTTCTTCTCCTCATAACGGATTGGCGGAGCCGGCAGAAGACGGTTGCGCCGGCTCGTTCATGAAGTCACTACGGTGCGTGTTCCGAGGCCGCAGCGGCCTGGTTGTTTACTGGCTTCCGCCGGGCTCTTGTGCCGGAGCCGGGTAGAAAAGAAGCTCGCGCACCTCGCCCGCCGCATCGCACGAGATGGCGCCCCTGCGCGCCCACGCGAGTGCCTCGTCCATATCGGCGGCTTCCAGTATCCAGAAACCGCCCATGTGCTCCTTGGTCTCGGTGTACGGTCCATCGGTGACGAGCACCGTACCATCAGGCTGCTTCCGCACCGTCTTTGCGTTGCGGGCGGGTGAAATTCCGCAAGCGAACTTCCTCACGCCGGCAGCAATCATTTCGCGGTTGAGCGCGTGGATCTCCTCCATCATCGCTTCGGTTACGGCGGATGGGTCGAAGTCGTCGGGGAGGTAGTTAGCAACCAGATACTGTGGCATGACTTTTTCTCCTTGTTTTCTGTGGTTTTTTTCCGATGACTCGTTTCCTGTTCACTCAGGAACGGTAGCTCATCGTTCTTTTGTCCTATAGTCGTTGGGGAGACGCAAAATCGACAGCTATCCCAATTTTTATTTCAGCTGCCGAATCCGTTCCTGCAGGAACTGCCGCTCCGGTTCCTGTTGGGTCAGCGCCAGAGCTTTCTCATAAGAAGCCCGAGCCTCAGCTGTCCTGCCCAGCCTGCGGTACAGTTCGGCACGGGCTGAATGCGCCAGGTAGTAATTTGCCAATTCGCCATGCTCCAACACCGCGTCGATATGCGCCAGACCGGCCTCTGGACCATCGCGCATGGCAATTGCCACGGCACGGTTGAGATGGACAACCGGCGAAGGCTGAATTCGCACCAATTGGTTGTAAAGCGCAACAATCTGCGGCCAGTCGGTGGCAGCGGCCGATTCGGCTTCCGCATGAACGGCCGCGATCGCAGCCTGCAGTGTGTATGAGCCGAAGCGGCGGGAGTTCAGGGCTTTCTCCACCAATGCCACACCCTCCGCGATCTGCTCCCGGTTCCAGAGCGATCGGTCTTGATTTTCCAGCAAAATCAGCTCTCCGGCCGGAGAGGTTCTCGCGGCGCGGCGGGATTCCTGCAGCAGCATCAGAGCAAGCAGGCCCATGATTTCCGGCTTTGGGATTTCCGCCTCCGGCTGGAGCTCGGTCAGCAGCCGTCCCAATCGAATCGCCTCGGCAGTTAGCTCGGCCCGCGTTACCTCCGCTCCCGCCGCAGCCGAGTAACCCTCGTTAAAGACGAGATAGATGACCTGAAGCACCGCGTCCAGCCGCTCCGGCAGTTCCTGCGGCGTCGGCACCTCGTACGGAATCGGCGTCTCTCGAATCTTTGCCTTGGCGCGCACGATGCGTTGGGCGAGCGTCGCTGGCGTCACGAGAAATGCGCGGGCGATCTCTTCCGTGGTCAGGCCGCAGACTTCGCGAAGAGTGAGCGCAACCTGTCCCTCCGGAGGCAGAGCGGGATGGCAGCAGGTGAAAATAAGCCGGAGGCGATCGTCCTCAATCGCTTCATCCTCAAGGGCAGAATCGTTGACGCGCGATTCCATATGGGCAACAAGATCTCTCTGTGCTCCGTTGAAGCGCGCGCGCCGGCGCATAGCGTCTATGGCCTTGAAGCGTGCCGTTGAAATGAGCCAGGGGCGTGGCTTGTCCGGAATGCCAGCCAGCGTCCAGGACTCCAGAGCGGCAGCGAACGCCTCGTGCATCGACTCCTCGGCTAAATCCAAGTCTCCCAGCAGGCGCACGAGCGTCGCCAGAACCCGGCCCGATTCAGACCGGTAAAGCGTCTCAATGGTCTTGCTGAGTTGTTCGGGCACAGGCGGCCGCATCTCCGCCAAACTAGCAAACGAAGGCGCTAGACACAACCGCCTCCGGGCTTTCTCTATCCATGATTCATCGGTGTTTGAGAGATGCTGATGGAACCGTCTCATGGCGGATTGGGCGTACTCAATGACGCGCACCTAGCTAAGTACACAATTTCGCAAATTCGCTGACGTATTCCGGCTACCTTGCTACGATCCAAAATCTTGACACAGCGTCGGAAGCGTAGCGAGGTAAGCGGCCTAAATTGATTGGGTAGCGACGCGAATACGTCATCGCAATTCCGAATCACAGTACTTAAGCTAATTGATCGGCATTCGTTCATCGAAAAAATTGGCTAGGCGTGTGTCCGCAGGCGGATCGAGATTTGCGAGCACGATAACGATGGTGTCTGTACCCGTATAAACGCGTAGTTCGCCGTTCATTCCGGGCGCTCCTCCGCCATGACCGAAGCGTTTGCCTTGTGGCTCTTCAGATACGGTCATGCCGAAACCGTATCCCTCGCCCGGCGGCATCTGGGTATCCCGAGCCTGGCTGGAGGTCATTTGTGCGAACAGCTCCGGTTTGATCAGCTTACCGGTGCGAAGCGCTTCGGCAAAGCGGAAAAGATCCCCGACGCTTGAATAGCCGCCACCCGCGGATGTGCCGCGCCAAGGCAGCATTTCGACGTTATTTACCCAGGAGCCATCCTTTCGCATATAGCCTACCGAGCGATTCGGGACGTTTTCTGATTCGGGAAGAGAATCCGTATCGTGCATACCGGCCGGAAGAAAAATGTGATTGCGAACGTAGTTGTAATACGATATGCCCGATACATTCTGAACCACGACACCGAGCAGCAAAAAGCCATAATTGGAGTAGGCCCATCGTGAGCCCGGCTCGAACTGTAGTCCGCGGGAGCCGTAGAGCTTCACGTAATCGTCGAGCTCACGGATTTCTAGACGATGCGCCTGGTACTCGGGCGTGAAGATGTCGCCGGTACCGCCCGTATGCGTCAGCAGGTGGCGGATAGTTACTTTACTGGCTACATCTTTGTTCGGGTAATCCGGTAAGTACTTGCCGAGCGGCGTTGCGAGACCGACTCTTCCCTGCCCCACAAGTTGCAAAATGGCCGTCGCAGTTAACATCTTGTTCATAGACCCGATTCGGAAACGCGTCTCGAGTGTATTCGTGACGTGTTGCTCGCGGTCTGCAAGAGCATACGCTTTCTGAAGCACGATCTTGCCGGAGCGAGCGATCAGTACATCGCCGGAGAATTTATCTTTCGAGGTGAGTTCCGCGGCTAGCACATCAAGAGCCTTGACTACCTCCTCCAAGGAAAGCCGCGGGATGACCGGCTCATCGGGCGGCCGCGGCACGACATGAAGCCCGAGTCCCTTGACAACCGGAGGCTCCGTGCTGCTCAAATCAAGCTGCAAAAGCGCGAAATTGCTGCTTTCACGCTCCTTCACCAAAGCCTCCAGGTGCAGCGGTTCACTTTTTTCGATTCGTATCAGGGCGAAGCCGCCAGTCTGATCGCGAAAATTCATCAGGGCATCGACCCTGTCCTTATGATCGGGTTCGTATTTTGCTAGGTAGCTTGCAACGCGTGCACGATCGCCCGAGTTGAAAGCCTCTAGCCAGGCAGAGAGAACAGTTCCGGCGGGCGTGGTGGGAATTGTTATCTGAGCCGAGCCAGGGCTCAAACTAACCAATGGAAGTACAAAGCATGTGATAAGTATTCTGCGAAGCATCTGGCTTGGGCTCATCCCCTGTATTCCTGCTATCATCCGTGAACTTCTGAACGAATTTGAGAGATGCGCGCGTGCTTGACACAAGTCCAAATCGTCTGGTACAAGTTGTACCATGACACTTCGCTCCAGTGCAAGGTTTCGCGCTCCTCTCACTGAATTGGAGAACGAAGTGATGACTGTAATCTGGGGTTCCGAAAATGCTTGCTCGGTCGATGCCGTTCATCAAATCATCTCCCGGAATCGGACCCTTAAGGAGACAAGCACACGGACCCTCTTGCGCCGACTTGAGCAAAAAGGGTATCTGAAGCACAACATGGAAGGACGCGCGTATGTTTACCGACCCATTGAGCCCGCGCGCAAGCTAGCGGCTCGCGCGGTTCGCCAAATCATTGATCGTTTTTGCCGAGGATCAGTGGAAGAACTCGTCAGCGGCATGGTGGAAGCGAAAGTGTTGAGCAAAGCCGAGATAGATCGTCTGGCAAATTTCGTCGCCAGTCGGCGGAAGCAGGCCAAGTAAATGCTGCATCTGGTTTTGGACTTTACAGTCAGGGCAACACTGATCGCGGCAGCTACCGCACTTGTGCTTTGGATGATGCGCATCAAGAACGCGGCGACCCAGCATACGGCTTGGACGGGCGTGCTGGTAGCCATGCTGGCACTTCCCGCATGGGAGGCTTGGGGGCCGAAAACGCCAATTCGCGTGTTGCCCGCCGGCACACAAGCCAGACCGCAAAAGCCGTATGTAGCAGACCGCCAACGGCGTGCTGCTGACGCTCGTACAGGGAATGAAGGTCGTTCTACCTCGATGCATCTACAGTTTCAAACGTCGGATTGGCAGATTCTCTTTGCGTTTGTTTACCTCACGGGTCTGAGCATATTGCTGGTCCGGTTAGGATTTGGCACCGTTGGTGCAAACCTGTTGGTGCGTCGGGCCGTTCACCATGGCGGACGACTTACAAATAGCGCCTGCGCGGCCCCCATAGCAGTTGGCTGGTTCCGTCCCACCGTTATCTTGCCCGCGGACTGGCTCAAGTGGTCGCCGGAGAAGGTTGGCGCCGTGCTGATTCACGAGAACGAGCATGCTCGCCGCCGGGATCCCTTGGTTCATTGGGCGGCTTTGCTAGGCCGCGCACTTTTTTGGTTTCACCCGCTGACTTGGTGGTTAGAACGGCAGCTCTCATATCTTGCAGAGCGGGCTTGCGATACCAGAGTGCTTGCCCGTGGGTATGACCCCCATAACTATGCAGAATATCTTCTGGAGATCAGTCATTCGGTCAGGCAGGCACGCAGCAGATTGAGCATCGCGGGGTTGATGATGCCCGGGAGCCTTTTGCAGCGTCGTCTAAGGCAAATTATCTGTGCCCGAGTGGAGCCGCGAGTTTCACGTTTTCGGATGCTTTGTACTGCTCTAGCGTGTACAACAGCGTCCGCATTGCTGGCCGCGGGTCGATTGGAGCGTACTCGGCCGACGGTCCCTCCGCACCCTTTCGAAATTCAGCGCCAACTCAATCCGGCTAAAAATGCCTTTTCACAGGCGAACGCAACTCCAGCGACAACTCCGAAGCGCCCTATCGCCGACCTTTCTTCGTCTGCTGCAGCGTCAAATCCAGCTCTCACCAGGGCAGCCCGAGAGATGCCGAATGAATCGCCCAGCGACTATAAAAAGGGCGTTTCTGCAGAATTGGTTTCCCGCCAAAATCACACAGTCTCATCTAATGCAACGATCCCCAACACTCGCGCTGGCTACGTACTCAAAGCCTGGTTAGAAGCGTTCAATAGTGGCGACCGCGCGCTCAGTCAAGCATTCATTCAGAAGTTCGCTTCAAAAGAATCTGTCGATCTATTCCTTCAATTTAGCGCTGCCACAGGGCGCATCGAACTCCTTTCGATTGATAAAAGCGAGCGTACGCATATCGAGTTCCAGGTTAGCCAGGTTGAGGTTTCTAAAACAGCTGTGGGTGAATTGGAGGTTACCAAAGTAGACCCATTGCAAATAGTCAGTATGAACTTTCGCGGCCTTCAAGTTTTACCCCCAAGGAAATGAGCTTGGTTCGTGCGCCGCATTCAGCGATTTCTGTGGCCTGTCGCTTCTCAAATCGCTCGCGGAGTCCACTGCAATCGGCGCTCTTCTACAATCATTTGCTCATTGCATAAACCTTTCGGTTTGCGCAATCGAGTGGGACCGTTCTGCTCGCTAAAGATCAGCATCAAATGGGTTTTGTCTCAAATCTTACCGGGCCGGCGTACCGATGGTGATTGGTTCCGACGTGGCCACCTTTTTCCGCATGGGACGCAAGCGCGCGAGAATAGCGTAATCTACAAGCACTGAAATGACGCGGCGCGCTCCACGTGGTCTCTATGTACTTCTCTTTATCTGGGTGGCGATCAGCACGGCCTATTACATCGCTGGTACTGCCGCGCTGAATGAGAAGTGGTTTCATGGCGAGAGATATGGCACCCCACCATTCGATGTTCGCAACGGGCCTATTCTTTACGACGTAGGCAAGGAGGCCAGGGCCGCGGGACTTAGCGATGGCGATGTTCTTGAAACGCTGAACGGACGCCCTTTCACCGGAGATTTTCAGCTTACAAATTATTCCACGTACTCCAAACCGGGCGATGTTTGGCACGTGAGTGTACGCCGCCCTGACGGGCAAATTAGGAACGCGGCTGTCAAGTTAAAGCCTCTTCAAGGACCGGGTTTCAGCGTTGGCGGATACGTCGCTTACCTGGGTGCGGTTTTGGGAGTGACACTGCTGTGCCTGGTGGTCGGCTATTGGGTAGTGGTGGCGCGACCTACAGATCACAATGCCTGGCTCGTGCTCATCTTACTAACTCTTCAAGAAACCGCGTTCGGCGACATAGCTGCACCTTGGTGGGGCGGTATTTGGTATGTCGTGTTCGGTTTTTGGAGCCTGACCGTGGGACTATGGGCTCTCCCCGCGTTGTTCTGGTTCGGATTGTTTTTTCCGGAGCGCGGGCGCATCGACCGCAGGTGGCCAGCGCTCAAATGGATCGTCCTTGCGACTCAGGTGTATGGCTTTCTCTTATATCTTTGGTTCGGTTACCTGCAAGGCTTCGATATTGCCCGGATGCCGCGATTCATCGGAGTCAAGTGGTGGACAGACCAAATTATCGGCGGGGGGCAAGCGGCATGCATTATTCTTTTCCTCGTAGCGATCTTTGATAAGTTACGTTCTGCTTCGACGCCAGATGCGCGGCGGCGCCTGCGAGTCTTGGCCATCGGAAGCGGGTTATCGCTCGTGCCGCTGCTGATCATGTTTGGCGTACTGCCGTTTTTTGGCTACTCGTTTCACCGTGGATTCCTTTTCTCAATCTCAATCCCCTTTTTCATCCTATTTCCTCTCACCTTGGCTTACGTGCTGATCGTACAGCGTGCCATGGATTTGCGGGTCCTGGTCCGAATGGGAACGAAATACTTACTTGCGCAAGCGACGCTGAACGGATTGCTGGTTTTGATCGCCGGATTTCTCGTGCTGCGCTTTATAGTTCCCATGATCCAGCAGAAGCAGCACCAAACGACGAACCTGATTCTGGTTGGAGCAATTATTGGGCTGCTACTTTGGGCGTTTGCCGGAAGCAACAGCCTGAGCAATCGGCTGCAAAAATGGCTGGACCGAAAGTTTTTCCGTGAAGCCTACGACGCCGAGGTCGTGCTCAGCGAACTTTCCGAGCACGCCCGCAAACTGACAGAAAAGGGTCCGCTCCTGGAGACCGTATCGCGCCGGATCTCCGAAGTGCTACATGTCCCGCAAGTGGCCGTCTGGCTTCGGCAGAGCAGTACATTCCATTTACAATAAGCAGTTGGTTTTCCTTTTGCCGAACCGGTGTTTTCGGGTACTTCCGCAACAGTTGAGAACCTGGCTCTCACCAATCGGCCGGCTACCGTATATCGGGACCGGCCCGCCGAGTGGCTGAGCCAGGCCGGACCAGAAGAGAGACTGGCCTTGGATCAATTGCAAGCGGAAGTGCTTCTTCCATTGCCTGGGCGAGACCGGCTGATGGGTTTGATGGTTCTTGGACCCAAGAAATCGGAAGAGCCATATACGCCCACCGACCTGCGCGTCCTGCAGTCAGTAGCGACACAGACCGGCCTGGCGCTCGAAGTGACAGAACTGGCCCATTCGCTTGCCAAAGAAGCTGCTATTCGCGCACGCGCCGACCGCGAACTCGAAATTGCGCATGAAGTGCAAGAACGCTTGTTCCCGCAGCAGATGCCCGTCATAGCAGGCTTGAGTCTGGCTGGATTCTGCCGCCCGGCGCAAGGCGTAGGCGGAGATTATTACGACGCGTTCGAGTTAACGGATGGCCGTCTCGGATTGGCCATCGGTGATGTCTCGGGGAAGGGAATTTCCGCGGCGTTGCTGATGGCGAGTCTGCGCGCCTGCTTGCGAACCATGACCTTGGTAGGGCCGGCGGATCTGGCAACGCTGATGCAGAAGATGAACCAGCTCGTTTACGAAGCTTCCGCGGTGAATCGTTATGCTACGTTCTTCTTCGCTATTTACGAGCCGTCGAATCGCAGGCTCACCTATGTGAATGCAGGCCATAATCCGCCCGTGCTGCTGCGGAATTCGACAGAAGACGGGCTCGAATGTCTACGGCTCGAAGCCGGCGGTATGGTGGTCGGCTTACTTCCGAGTGTTTCTTACACAGAAGATTCGATAATTCTAAAATCAGGCGATTTGCTGATCGCCTACACTGACGGCATCAGCGAGGCCATGGCCGCGGAAGACGAAGAATGGGGCGAAGACCGGATGATCTCGACCGCTAAACTCAACAGTCAAGAAACCGCGCAGGAAGTGCTGCGAACCATCTTCCGCTCCGCCGACCAATTCACCGGAAACGCACCTCAGCATGACGATATGACTTTGTTAGTCGCTAAGTTGGTCGACGATAGGGCCAGCTAGCTAAAAATGCCGATGCCTTGCAAAAAACCATCCGTTTTCGCAAGGTTGACGTTTGGGCCGCAGAACGTTTCGCTTTGAATTCTCAACTGCAACTGGCCGGACAGTTTCAAGCTACCCAGCCCAGTTGACAAAGGGTGAGAAGTCCATAATACCCTCCCAAGGGCGATCTGTTTTAAAAGACTCGGCGAAATCCGCAACCGCTCGTTCGAGAATCAGCGCCATAGGCAAGCGGGTTAAATCTACTCGTCGCTGCGATCACGCTTTGGAATACGGTCTACCTCGAACGGCGGCAGAACTGCTGGCGAAGTCATGTACATTCAATCCCGCCCTGCTCGGGCACGTCTCCCCACTCGGCTGAGAGCATATCAACCTCACTGGCGACTACACCTGCCACAGCGACAAGAGAGTGGCCAAAGGAGGTTTCAGACCGCTTCGAATTCCCAAAACACGGCACTTAGCATACGTAAATTTCCGTTTCTTAAGGTGTCCCACTATGCGGTGGTTCTATTTCGGTTTTGATTTTTGTGGGAGTAGGATCTTAGAGTTTGACGATCATGCCCTGATCGCCCGGGAGCTCAATGACCGGCTCCAAATGCTGCTCGAAGAATTCGGTCATAGCCTTACGCGGCCCCACGCATGATGCGAAATCGTGAGTGATAATTATCCCGCCCTTGAGCATTCTGGGATAGAACCACTCCAGGGCGCTCTTAGAACTTTCATAAAGGTCAACGTCGAGATGGACGAAGGAAAATCTCTCGTTCGCCAATGCTGCCCCTGTGTCCGGGAAGAATCCAGGATGGAACTCCACATTATGCAAATCCTGAAGATACTGCTGGACATCTTCAAGCGAACAGGAAAACTGCCCTTGTTCGAAACGACCCAACCGGAATTCTGTATCAGTTTCAGAAGTTGGCGGCAATCCTGTGAACGTGTCAAATAGATGGAGCGGCCTACTCTGATCGCTCTCGCGGATCAATCGTGCCGATGCTCCGCGATAGACGCCCACCTCAGCGATATGTCCCCCAAGTTTCGCAGTAGCCCGCACCAGATAAATCAACTGAGCCGCCTCGAGCGGCGTAAGAAGCATTTCTCTTTTGCGTTTAAGTTCTCGAACCATTTCCATATCGCCCAGGCGTGTTGGCTGACGATAGGAAGCTAAGCCGAATCCAAGAGCGGATGATGTTTGCTGCAGACCGTGAAAAGCGGCTATGTAGAACCGTTTTGCAATCCCCTCCATCAACATATGGGTATCATGTCCACCGGTATCTCCGTTTGGCTATCTTTAGGCTCATGATCAATGAATTGACGATGGAATATCGCGAAGCGAGGCAGGCGCTGGATGCGATCTGCCTCGAAATCTCCAGGCGCGGCAAGGCGGGTGTGGTTGCGGTCTGCGATGCGCATGGAGAACTGATTGCATTCGCCCGGATGGATGGGGCTCCATTTTCTTCCATCACGATTGCGATGAATAAAGCATATAGCGCGGCGCGAGAACGCAAGCCCAGCAAGGAAATCGGCAGCGCGTCCCGCAATCCCGAAAGAGGTTTCGATATCGGCTACTTTGGCGACCCGAGATTTACCGGATGGGGCGGTGGTGTGCCGGTATGGAAAGACGGCAAGGTGATCGGGGCGGTGGCAGTCAGCGGTTTGCCTCAGGAAGAAGATATGGAATTGGCCGCAATGGGGGCGGGCTCGATTGGTGAATCCTCATGAATTTCTTCTGATATCTCACCTTTTACGGGTTCGGATTGCACTGGGCCGGGTCTGGCTTGGAAACCGGAGGTGGTTTTTTGGCGACCAGAGCCGACCGGCGGCGCCTTGCCCCCACCCAACCTCCCAGAAATGCGCCGCAAAAACCGGCTATTTGAGAAGCAACCGGCCCAATATTTGTACGATCCACGCCGATTGACACGGCACAAAAACCTACCAAGCTCAGCCCGGCTACTTTGAGAATCTTTGAATTCGTGACCGCCACTGTTTTGATTGTAAGCGCGGACCAGTAGGCCCGCTCTGTGAACGCAGTAGACAGCTCCGTATTTACTAGCGGTTTCAGGCCACTGTGCCGCCCGCTCTGAGCGCCTGTTCCCTGGCGCGGCGCAATTCGGCGACCCCGTCGTGTAGGGGCAGAAATTCCATTGCGACGGTGCGATCGTATTTCAACTCGGCCAGCTTTCGATAGATGTTGTCGTAATTGATTTCTCCGGTACCGGGGATGTGACGGCCGGGCACATCGGCAATGTGAACAAGGCCCGTGTAGTCGATATTTTTTTCGAGTTTCTCGATCAGATTTCCTTCCGAGATTTGTTCGTGGAAGAAATCATAAAGCAGACGCACCTGCGGATGATTGACAGCGCGCACAATCTCAAAACCCTCCGCGACGGATGTCATGTAGTATTTCGGGTTCTCTTCCGGATCGATGTTTTCAAGCAGCAGGCGCACCGTTTGGCCGTTGATCTGCTTGCCTTCGACCAGAGTTACTGCGCGTTTGAGCCCTTCGATACAGCTTTCATGCTGGACGGCGCGCGGCATGCCCGGAACCACATTGCCGGACATGACGATCAGCGCAGGACAATTGAGGCGCTGCATGCTGGCGAATTCATGGCGTAGATCGGCCAGCAGCGCATCCCGTTGGTTCGGATTAGCCACTCCGTGAGCCAGGCCGGCCGTAACGTCAAAGGTGATGCCAAGCTGCCTGCTCTTTTGAATGGCTTGTTTCCATTCCTCTTCGGACCACTTCTGGTACTCTCCGATCAGCTCCACATTGGAGTAGCCTGCCTCGACGATCTTCTCCAGACGCTGCTCAAAGGGCATTTTCGTAAACACTGTCCAGAGCATCACCGAGAGTTTGTAGGGCGCACGAGATGAATTATCCGGCGCCCCGGCGAGCGTAGTGGAAAAAGCGCACGCTCCTGCTGCCGCACCGGCAAGCTGTTTCGAGAAAGATCGTCGATTCATAAGATTTTAGGTGGACTGTAGCATATTTGAGAAGTGCTCAAAAGGCTTGGCAATCTGGCTGACCGGAATCAGCTCTGCCGGTTGAGGCCGGAAATCGAATGCGGACAGATCTGGAGTCACTAAACGAATCAGCTCGAAAAGTGATGGAAGGTATTCAACGCTGGTTGGAATAATTCGGCTGCGGATTCACGCCCATCGTTCCCCAGATTAGGGCATGCAGCACGACTTCATCTTCTGTCCGTATCAGCCCAAATAACCGGGAAGGCCGCGGGAGATTGTAGTCGCTTAAACGCAGCGTGGCATCGGCATCGACTTGCACGCGATCCTTTTTCGGCACGCCGAATCCGATATTGGCTTTAATGTTCCTGTCCACACCATGGAACCGCAGGGTTCCTTCGGCGATAAAGCCCCGCAACGGTTTGGCCAGGAAGCGCTGCGACTGGATAAGCACTACCGGGTGATCGTCCGCCCGCAGTGCCTGCTTCAAAGCAAACTGCGTGAGGCGCTGGCGTACTTTCGGCTTGGCATCCGAGTCGCGGCAGACCAGGCTGTTCGCTTCTATGCTGAGATTCAAGGCTGAATCCAGCGGTTGATCCGGGTCGTAGGTTAACTCGCCACTAAACTGTTCGAATACGAACAAGTGCTTTCGCTTGACCAGACCGGTTTTCCTGATCTCGATGGCAAGCGTGGAGTCAGGAGAAGGTGATATCTTGTAGACCGTATGGCGTGCGGGCATCGGGATCCGAAACCCGTTAAGACGCACACATGGCCTGAAAGGTTCAATCAAGCTGCATGCTGAGTTTGAAGTTTTTGGATCTGGGCAACTTGCTGCTAGGAGTGGCATTGCTTTTCGGTAGCCTGATCATCGTTTTTGAGTCGATCGAACGGAGACGGGAAAGCCGGCGCGAACGCAGCCTGCTGGACGCTATTGAAGCGGAGTACCGGGCGTACTATCGAATGGGCCGCTTGTAGGGGACCTGGCGCACTCATTCCACCCGCAAAGCCGCCATGGGATCGACCCTCGCTGCCCGGCGAGCTGGAAGATAACACGCGGCGAGCGCCACGAGAATCAGCAGCAGAGTGGTAGCCAGGTAGATTGCCGGGTCTCGGGGTTTCACCTCGTAAAGCTGAGTCGAGAGAACCTGCATCAGGAACCACGCCGAAAACAGGCCAAGAATTGCAGCGTATAAAGAGAGATGAAGGCCGCGCCGCAAGATGAGACCGAGTACTTGCCCCGGCCGCGCGCCAAGCGCCATACGAACGCCCAGATCATGTGTCTGCTGCGCGACTATGTAGCTGAATACTCCGTAGACTCCGGCCACCGCGAGAGCTAACGCCAAAGCGGCGAACGATCCGAGCAGACAAGTCATAAAGCGGTCACCGGCGGTGGATTGCGTGATTACCTGTTCCATTTTGCGAAAGTTGGCGATCGCGATGTCCGGATCGCGAGCGGTCACGAAGTTTCGGATCGTTTCCGACAGGGACAAGGGATTCGCCGCCCTCACCAGCAAGTGCATTACGGAGCCTCCGGACTGCGCGAACGGAAAATACATCATAGGAACCGGAGGCGATTGCAAACTGAAGGTGCGTATCG
Organism: Terriglobia bacterium; assembly: GCA_963738555.1. GTDB lineage: Bacteria > Acidobacteriota > Terriglobia > Bryobacterales > Bryobacteraceae > Bog-105. Next base: position 174,803 of record CAVTXN010000016.1, on the reverse strand, counting down.
GGGCGACAATACCTACGATTTCGCGATTGACATACTGCGGGGATCCTTCATAAATCAGGAGGTGCTTGCCGAGAGCATTTTGGCCCGGAAAATACTTGGCAGCAAACAGTGAATCCACAATCATGACATTTGCGGTCTGCGGCTGATCGCCGTTGCGAAAAAATCTGCCTTGAAGAAGGGGGATACGCAAGGTACGAAAGTAGCCTGGTGTAATCATGCGAAATTCCTCATCGCTTTGGTTATCAACGCTGTACTGCGGATGTCCTGGCGTGGTGAAGAACGTATCATTCGGCTCGTCATTCAGCGGCATCTCGCTGATTGCGCCGGCTGCTTGAACACCTGGTAATTGCCGCACTTTACCTAGATTTCCGAAAGAAAAGCGTCGCGCATGGCGGCGTCTTTATAGGTGCTCTGTGGCAGGATCAGATCGCTCACCATGACGTTCTGAGCACTGAATCCTGGAGGAGAGTGCAGTACTCTCCAAAAGCTTTCGAGAAGGAGGGCGGCCGCAATCAGAAGGCAAAGCGCCAAGGTGGTTTGCGACACCACGAGTAATGACCCGAGAAACTGCCGCCTTCGCGAGAGGCCGGTGCGATTGCTTTCAACCAGTCTGCGGTTAGGCGCTGCTCGAGTGGCAAGCCAGCCCGGAAGCAAACCAAAGAACAGAGTAGTAACCACGAGTAAAGCTGCGGAAAACAGCATTACGTGCGAATCGAGCCGGATCTCCTCGAGTCGTGGGACGATCTCTGGCCCGAGCCGTTGTACAGCCGCTATCGAAAACTGAGCCAGCAACAGGGCACATGGAATTGCCAGCAAACCTAATGCGAAACTCTCGACGAGTAACTGCTGCAGGATGCGCCGGCGGCTCGCGCCCACGGCAATGCGGGTTGCCAGCTCTCTTTGACGGGCCGTATTGCGGGCCAGCAACAGATTGGCCACATTCACGCAAGCAATCAACAAAACGAATAGGACGGCGCCAAAAAGAATGAGAAGACTGCGCCGCACGGGTCCCACAATCACCTCCTGCAGAGCCCTGAGCCAGACTCCCCAGCCCTTATTGGATTCGGGATAGAGACGGGCAAGTTGTGACGCGATACGATCCAGGTCGGCCTGCGCGCTGGCAATTGAGACGCCTGGCTTCAACAGACCGATGGGCCGCATAAAGTGGCTGACCCGTCGCTGCATGCCGGGATTCAAGATAGGCGCCGGAAACCAGAAATCGGTCGAAGGCGGATAGTCAAAAGAGCGTGGCGCGATGCCGACGATTGTCATTTCGGAGCTGTTCACTCGTGCCTGCTGACCGATTACTCGAGGATCGCCCCCATAAGCGCGTTTCCAGAAGCGATAGCTCAAAATCACACTGCGCGGTTGCTGAAACTGTTCATCTGCGAGTGTGAAGATGCGCCCGGCAAGAGGTGTAACGCCGAGAGCTTCAAAGAACCCGGTGTTTGTCATCGCTCCCTGCAACTGTTCGGAGTGGTCCTTAAGCCGCCAATTTTGAGTCGAACCGAAGGGCGAAAAGGCGCCCAAGTACTCGAATGTCTGGTTGAGCGCGCGAAAGTCCACGAAATCCCGAGGAGAGACAGCGGCATGCTCTCCCCCGCCCTGAAAGTGTCCCGATGCCCAAACCAGCCGCTGCGCATTCTTGAAAGGCAGAGGATTCAGTAGCACTGTGTTGACGACGCTGAACACCGCGGTAGTGGCGCCGACGCCCAAGGTGAGAGTGAGCACGGCCGACCAGTGTGAAGGCCGGTGTATGACGGAGGGAACGCACTGCGTATCGAAGATCCTGCGCCAGATGATCGAGCCGTTGTGGCCGGCCTCTTTGATGGAAATCCTCTTGCGCCCGGCCCAGATTGCCAAATGCCCGCCGTGCCGCCGCAAGAGCCTCTTCGGGCGGCAAACCCGCTTCGCGCAGACGCTCCGCTTCGAGCATCACGTGCGCGTCTATTTCCTGGCGAAAGTCCTCGTCGGTGCGCCGCCGCCATCTGAATATAGACCTTAGCCCTCGCTGACTTCGGGGCCGAGCACGCGAGCAATCGCGCCCGCGAGTTTGCGCCAGCGCCCGGTTTCATTGACGAGTTGTCTGCGGCCGTCCTTGGTGAGCGTGTAAAAGCGCGCCTTGCGATTATTCGACGAAACGCCCCATTTCGCCGAGATCCAACCTTGCGCTTCCAGGCGTTGAAGGGCCGGATAAAGCGCGCCATGTTCTACCAGCAGTACATCATCGGACTGGTCCTGAATTGCTCGCGCAATCCCCTGGCCATGTTGCGGGCCGAAGACGAGAGTGCGAAGTATCAATAAATCCAGAGTGCCCTGCAGGAGAGCCAGGCGGTCTTTTTCTTCATGGGTCGGCATCTTACCTGAAGATAAGCTGGTTCCGGGTAATTTGTCAACCTGAATGCAAATTAGCGGCTATTGCTACGATGTCGCGCAAAGCAGTTCCGGGGAAATACGTGCTGAGAATCTCGGGCCAGGAGCGGCCTCTTTGAGACAAGTCGATCGCGCCCTCCTGGCAAAGTCCCCAGCCATGACCGCGGCGGTCGAGGTGAAGTCTGCGGCAGGTCTCACAAAAGACACGCTGATAAAGGTACCCGTCCCGAATGCCGCTCTCCGTGAATCCGCCACATGCTGCTGAGTAGAAAGCAGGCAGGACCGCATCCCTCGAACAAAGGACTATGCCCTTTGTTTCGGCGACCGCCAAGGCAACAGAGCTGCGTGAAGGCGCTGGTGAGCGAAGGAACTGGCAATGTGTCGTGTCGCAAAAAAAAGCTTCCGGATGCCGCGGCGCAACAGTTGCTGTAAGAAACGAACGGGCCACCACCGCTTGCGCCATGAGAGCGTGATTCCCGGCGCGCGCGATCGGAAGCTCCGCTCCAATAATCGAGTTCACGGCCGTCTCGCGATCCATGGTTAAGACCGGAACCAGTACGCCGTTTTGCCAATCAATCGCCAGCGTGCCGAAATACGAACGTCGAAGAAGACCAGGGACTTCCAGAGCGAAATTTACAGGCTCGCCTTCAGGGCCGGCACAATGGACGGGAACCGATTCCCGCGTCACAAGCAGTGTGCGGCCAGGCTCGAGGATCGAACCATCCTGGTTTGCAGTGTAGTGAAGGCGCGACGCGCCGAGTGGAGAAATGGATAGCCTCTTGGGTTTCAAAAGTCCGAACACCCAGAAAGAGAACGTATTGCAGAATGAGGAACCCGCCCAGGAATTCCAGAGCGCGGAAGCACTCACGGATTCGAGGATTTCGCGGCGCGTGGGTCGATACGGCACGGTTCTACACCGTCGCGGCGGTGAGCGCGCGCACGTCTCGAGCAGCATTGGCGCCGGTTGTGTTGTGATGTTGCAGCAGCACCAGACGCCGCGGCTGATCTAAGGGATAGATTGCCACCGCAAAACCGTCGCCCGACGCGGGAGGAAAATGGCTGCAGGGAGCAGTTCCCGTTTTCGCATAGCAGCTTACGCCAACGGCGCGCGCGGTCCCTGTCTTTGCGCAGCGTGCCATGCCGGCGAGAACGGTCCGCACGCTCGCTTGGCTGGCATTCTCGGCAAGAACCGCGAATGCGCGCGCAACATTCAACGGGGATTGCGGCCAGCCGCGGTCTAATCCGATGAGCTCTGTGGCGCCCAGAGAACGCGCTGGAGCCTGCAGCCCGTAGTTGAGGCAGACGGTATCGAGGGCGGCTCGATCGATTTTCGCGGTTAGGGCAAGGAAATAGGTATTGCAGGAATTGGCAAGAGCATCCACGAAATGCTGCTCGCGGTGACCGCACGCATACCAGCAGCCCGAAGAGGAACCGGCGCAATAAATGACCGGATAATCTGCATGCGTCGCCTTATAAGCGAGAGCCAGGAATGGCTTCAGCAACGAACCCATACTGACAGGCGCCGTGGGCGATTCCCAGTGGGCAGATTCTTCTCGTTTTTCCAGGTTGTTATCGATCCACTGAACAGGATTGCTTTGCAGCCCCACAAGCGATGCGAGAAGAATCGAGCGGCGTGTCATGGCGCGCTCATTTCGTAGCGAATGGTCTCGCGTGTTTCGCTGGTAGTATCTTGAGCGGTAATCGAGACGCGTTGAAGACGAGACAGGGTATCGCCGAGACTGCGGATATTGCCAGAGAAAAATGTCGGGGCATTTGGCGCGGTCACTGCTTCCGGGTTCATGGGAGTACGATCGATCACGCCAAACAACTGCTTGTAACGCGGCCATTCGATCGATTTATCGAATACCGCCGCATAGGTTGTCCCCGCAGGAAATTGCGGAGCCGTATCAGATCGCGCGATATTCAATCGCGCAAGGATGACCGTGTTACCGAAGACGGAAATGTTGAGCGGGTCAAGACTGCCGGTTTGAAGAATCGTAGTAGAAGCCTGCAGGGACTTATCGAGCGCTGCGCGATCGGCATGTTTGCACTCGATAACGGCAGCGCTCTGCGGAATCACAAAAACATTGTCTCCGAGAAGCGTCGTCACCTGGATATGGACCATGGCGGTTGGCTGCATGCGCATCAATGTGTCTGCCACGGCTGCAACTGACGCAGACTGAGCCCGTTGCATGGGTTCCTGGTCGATGCGAGTCTCAAAATCCGAACCCGACCCAGTCTCAGACGCTTCCGTCGCTACCTGCGGTGCGAACCGGTCCAAACTCTGTTCCCTAGGCGCGCTGGCAAACACAACTTGCTGAAGAACTTGGGTCAGGAGAGCGCGATCCGGCAGGGACCAGGCTCGATACAGGGAACTCGCCGGCGGCGTATACCGCAAGACTTCCGCAATCGATGGCGCCGGCGGCAAAGCCGGTGCGCCCTCACGCCGCACCAGGATTCGCTGCTCCTCGAAAGCATTCTGGTTTTCGAATAGATCGGCCATGCCGGAAGTGAACGCCTTCAGCTCGGAACCGTTGCGCTGAATCCAATACGTCCTGAACTGTGGTGTAGGGAGCAGCGCATCGAGGTTGTAGACCAGCCGCAAATCGCCTTGCGAACTACTTCGTTTAACGACATTAGAAAACCAGGACTCGCTGTTTAGCGACGCGGCCTTTGCGCCCGAGAGCAGGGCCAGGGTCTGAGCCATGCGGTCTTCGGCTGTGGCGACAATGAACCAATTCTTGTAACTTGCGAAGGCGACACTACGATGACTGGCAGGATCCGATTTCACATAGAACGGAACGCCCGCCGTCTGCCGAGGTTCATATTTCGCCCGGCTGCGCCACAGCCCGTTCGTTTTCAAACGCGACGATTCAAGCCGGGCAATATACACGAATTTGAGATTTGCCAGATCGTAGAAGGCAAAAGCAGCCCTGGTACCTGCGATTTCGTTGAGCAGATTGAACTGAATGGGAAGTCCGGCTACAGAGGTGAATTCGTCCTGTGCCTGGCCCAATCTCTGCACCAATCGTGAACGCGAAAGCACTCCGAAGTTATCGCTTGCTACCCAATTCTTCTTCTCGGTCGATACATTCCACCGGTTGAGCAGGTTTCGAAAATCTTTAGCCTCGAGATAAAGAAGCGCGCCAGGAGGTAACAGACCGGGCAGAGCGCGCGTCTCCTCCTGTTGTGCTCGCAGCCAGAATCCGCCGGGCATGAGCGCGATAGCCAGGGCCATAGCGGTCAATACGCGGTGGATCATTGTTCGACTCCTTCTGCAGGCAACTCCATCAGTTGTGGTTTGACCCTAGCGGGCTGGGTGAGCGATTCCGTAATCACCGGCTGGCGGCCTTCATTGAGAATCTCGAGCGAGCTTTTTCCCTGAGCCGCATCCCTTAGCCTCGTAAGCCGAACACGCTCGCTGCCCGGCGGTAGCCCGGCGAGAACCTGATCATACAACCCGACCGCCCGGCCGAATTCCTCTTGTGAAACAAGCGCGGCAGCCGCCGTCTCCTGTACCTGCCTCAATAGAGTGCTGCGTGCCGTCGGGGTACCCGGCGCAGATGAATAGCTCTCCAGCGCGGCGAGACCGAACGGAATCTGCTGCGCGAGAAAAGCTGATGCCGCCACATCAAGTCTCTCATCCCGAAGCGCCGGATCAAGAGCAACCGCTTGGCGAAGCAGTGCGAGTTTTTCGTTGTTGCTCGCTACCGTCTGCGCCGCACGGAGCCGAGCAAAGACATAGAAGGGTTGCGAAGCTTCCTGCGGAGTGATCGCATCGTGGGTCAACAGGGTGAGTTCATCTGTGCCGGTAACGGAATGCTTGAGCGAATGCATTGCTATCGCCGCTTGGGCCCGCAGCGTATAAGGAGCCGCGGTGGACTGGCGAATGGCGTCGAGTCCCGCGGCATCGTGCTTCAGGCGAGTGGATCGAACGTGTGCTTCCGCGTTCCAGGGCTCTGCCGTGCACCATTCCGAAGCGTACGCGCTTGCTTCAGAGGTCAGGCCTGCCTCTTCGAGAACGTTCACCGCCTCCGGTAGATTTTCGAAAGGTGCGCCGACGCTCACTGTGACGATTCTTATAAGCGACTTCGCTTCGTCAGGCCTCTTCTGCGCGATGCGGACTTGCGCTAAACCGAAGTACGCCGAGGCCGGAGCCCCACCCGCATCCAATTCGCGCTGATATTCAAACTCTTTGAGAGTTAACGCGAGATCGGGATGGCCAGTTTCAAGTTCGGATGCAACCACAAGAACCTGATCGCCTGTGGGCGCACTCGCAGGTTGCGAGCGATAAGAAGCCAGCTCTTCATTGAGCCGGCCCGTCAAAGCTGCAGACTTCAATTGAAGTGCCGGCGGCCGGTTCTCTGGCGGCTGCATTTCCTGTAAAATCTGCCATGCCTCTTGTGGACGGTTCTGTGCCAGCAAATAGGTGACGTAGTTAATTCGCGCTCGTTGCAGCTGTTCGGTGGCCGAACTAGCCGCATCCCCGGCAGACGCTGAGAGCTGGACACGCGCTCGCTCGAGCAGAAACCGGTAAACGGAATCCTTCCGGACCTCGGGAATCCACTGGGAATTCGCAAGTTCCTCGATTGCGCTCAAGATATTTGTTTCCCGCGCCAACTGAAAGATCCAATCCAAGGCGCTAGCCTGATCGGGCGCGTCCTTGAGAATGCCGTCGATAAAAGGACTGAAGTTATAAGCTCCGTTGCGTTTGGCGTAAGCGCGCAGCATCGCGCCGGCATCCGGACGCAATCTTTCTATCACTCTAAAGTGATTCGCGTGAATAAATACGTCTCGCGCGGTTTGCCAGTAATCTGGCGGCAACGGGCCTTCCTCGACGCGTGCTGCGAGAAGGCGAAACGCATCGCGCCAATTGGTGACCGCGTCGTCGGTTCGACCGGCCCGAGCCTCAACAACCGCTAAGCGATTGTAGATATCGGCTCTCTCGGGGCTCAGTTGAAGCGCATCCTGGTATAGCGAAAGAGCGCGGGTCAGCTGTTTTGTATCAAGATAGGTGTCGCCCAGATCGACATAACTCTTCGAGGCCGCAGGCGCCGCTTCCAGATATGCCGGCAAGAGATCGGTAGCATCCAGCTCTCGATAGTGCAGGTAATCGCCGTATCGCGCGGCGTAGTAGAACCATGTTTGGCCACGCAAAATCGCGGTATCCTCCCGGCCAGACTGAGCAAGCTCCGCACCGACGGTTCGCGGACCGAGAATGGCATCAAAGGATTCGCCGGCCCAAGGCTCTGCAGACAGAAAATAGAGCCCGGCAAGGGCGCTGTAGCTATTGGTCCAGGGCGGCGGCAGATTCGCCCCGCGTGTGCGTAGGGCATCCAGCACTTCGGGCTCCGATTCCGTGGTGAGCAGGCGCTGGATAATTGCGTCAGCATAGGACGGGTTTCGTTTGGCCAGGGCACTCAGTCGAACAGAGAAATTATCGCGCCTGCGCATGAATAGCTCGGCATATTGCGCGGCGCCGATTACACGCTTGTTGCCGTCTAGGGAGGCTGCAATCCTGAGCTGTGCAGCATAGTCTCCCTCCATACCATAGGCCTCTAGGGCGGCTTGAAGGAGCGCATCGCGCTGCTCTTCCTGTTTAGCCGCTCCGGCAAGCCTCTCGAGTTCGCGGCCCAACGTGCCGTAGTCAAGCCGTGAGTCTTGAAGCTGCTGGAGAGCACTCCATCCGTAACCCGCTTTACCAGCCAGGCTGTGGACGAGCGCGCCGGCAGCGAGGTCGAACAGCCCCGCTGCATTCGCGAGCTGATATGTATCAATGCCAGGTTGAGCGTCAATCCCAAATTTCGCAGCAAAATCTGCTCTTTCGGCGGGTTCCAGGTACTCTTTTATGGCCGAGCCGATCACGTTAGAAAAGCGATTGGCATTCCCCTCGGTCCGTAAGCTTTCGATCTGATCCCATGCTCCAGTGACGAATTGGATCGCAGCCTCCGGACGATGAAGCGAAGTGAGCGCCTGCGCTTCGAACGTCACTGCATCCGCGGCCGAGCCATTTCCGCTCTGAATGAACGGCTGCAGTTCCTTGTAGACGCCGTCCACCTGGGCAAACATACGCCAGGCGAGTAGTTGATTCATTGCGGAAATGTAACCGGACATCTCTTTTGGATTTGGGTCAATGTAAGCCGCCCGGATTAGCCGTAACGCTTCGGATGTATTCTGCAAGCGCGCCTGTAGCGATGCTTGCTCAGCTAAATAGTGGGTATCGTGATAACTCAGCTCATACAGCCTCTGATTCGTCTTGATAGCGTCTTTGAATCGAAGCAGTCTGGTTTCGAGGTCGGCTTTGGCAACCAGGATGTCGGTTCGGTCCGGCCGTACATAGGCCGCCTTCTCGTAAGCCGTGACCGCTTTGGAATATTGCCCGAGAGCAGCGCTCACGCGAGCGAGTACAAGAGGCCAGCGATAGTTGCGCGGGGAATCCGTCGTAGCCTTTTGGTAATAAAACACGAGCGTATCGCCAAGCTGATGCCCATCTGCGAAGTGAGCCGCCTCGCCTGCCAGGTTCTCGTCTTCAGGAAATTGATTGAGCAATTGCTCGTATTGTGTGAGCGCCTCGTCGAACTGCCGGGTTGCGATAAGTGCCGGAATGTAGCCCCGGCGGAGAGCCGCGATTCGATCCGCTTTCTCTTGCGCGGGCAAGTTCGAGTCGCCGAGCGTCTTTAACTCCTCCGAATAGAAACGTGCAAGGCCGGGATTGTCACGTGCGCGAGCATACGTGGCGGCCTTTTGGGCAAGCAAGTCTCCGTTATACGGATCGGCTGCCAGAAGTTGATCAAGCAGGCTACGCGCGGTAGCAAACTCACCCGAATCGGCAGCTTTTTGAGCTGCTTCACGACGAAGTTCCGCCTGAAAGGGCGTGCTGAGCACGGGATGCCGCGGCTGTCAAAACAGCAACGGCTTTCCCGTATTCTCGCTGCCGCCATAGAAAACCTACATCGGCGCGGATCACTCCCAGCAGCTCCGGATTCTCGTTCAGAAGCGCAGTCAAGTCCCGATCCGCTCCCGCCGCATCGTGATGAGTTTCCTTGTAGAGCGCGAGATCTACACGGGCTTTCAGCTTTTCAACAGGGTCTGTCGTCAAAGCGATGACGCGGCTAAGTGCCTGTGACGCGGTATCGTCAAAACCAAAATGATCGGCGCTCTGCCGGATTTCGTCCACATCTGTGAGACGGTCTGCGCGCGCCAGTTCATTCCCAAGGAGCGCATGGATTTCTTCTCTGCGACCCTCATTCTCAAGAATCGCAATTCTAAGTTGCAGAGCCGGTCCATTGAAGCCGCCGGCCACAATTGCAGCGGTGCGCTTCTCGACCAATCCAGAAGTATCTTTCCGCCGTGCCAACGTGATCAGACGGTTCTGAGCCAGGCTGTTTTCTCCTGTGGGAGGCGCTTGCAGCGTCGCCTTGACATACTCGTCGATAGCAGGAGCGAAATGGTTCTGGTTTTCGCAGATCGCGCCGGCTTCGTATGCATAAAGCGCGGGCTGATGAAACGAAGCACGGGCCGATTCGATCAACTTAAGCGCGCTGTCGTATTGATAGTAATCCCAGAAAACCGTCGCTCCCTCCAGATAGCCGTTCGGCGAACCTGGATGCACCATCGCGAGACGGTTCCACCACGGCGCTGCCTTTCCGTATAATTCGCGATCCGCGTAAATTTCTCCAACGCGCGTAATAGCTGCGCTGTCCGCCGGCGCAGCTTTGACATCCTGCTCGGCCAGCACCACCGCGCGCTCGAAATCGCCCGGCCCCGACGCGGCGAGCGAGCGTTCGACCGAAATCGCGCGGCTGTTCCACACTCGGTCGCCCGGCGCGAATTCGGCTAGCTTTACGAACGCGCCACTGCTCGATTCGAAATCGGTGAGCCACGCGGAGCCCTCGGCTTTCGTCTGAATTGCTGCAAGGTTCGCTTGGTTGGTGGCAGCTTCGAGTGCTGGTAACGCCGCCAGTTCTTTCCGCAACTGGCCAGTCCGGCTCAAATATTCGAAAAAGGTCCGGCGAAGATCCGAATTGTAAAACCAGTTTTCACGAAGCAGCTTTTCGTAGGCAGCGGGATCGGCTGTACCTTGTGTCCGGTACGCAGTCAATAGATTTCGTACAAACGTCAGGTTGTGCGGGAAACGCTCGTGCGCGTAGAGGTTAATCTGCCGGTAGAGTTCCGGATTCAATTTTGCATTTGGCTCGACTCCCGTGATGAACTTCGCCAGATCCGAGCCCTCAAACGTGCCGGTTACCTGGCGTGTAAGCGCTTCGTAGTCGGAATATTGCTTTTGTCTTAAGTAGAGTCTTGCCAGTTTGCTCGCCCACGAGCTGTCTTTGAAGCGATCGAATGCAGCCCGGTACGTTTCAGCTAATTCTGTGTCGAGACGATTCTGCTCGATAAAGAGCGCCAGCCGCTGGTAGAGTCCGGGATCGTCCGGATTGCGGCTGATCTCCTTGCGATAAAGAGCTATCGCATCGGGAACTCGATTCGACTGCGTCAAACGGGAGAGGTAGCGGTCGAGAACGCGTGAATACTCGGCGGAACGAGCCTGCGGAGAGCTGCCACGGTTCCCCTGCTGCCCGGAAATGACGGAATCCGGCCCGAGAGGGAGATGATCGCTCTTCGCCGCCAACTCCGCAAGCAGCTTGTCGTAAAGCGCAAATTCGTCTGCGGTCCGATGCACGTGCGAGTACGCGTCGGCAAGCAGCAGAGCCGAGTTCACATAAACTGACGATTCCGAATTGCGCGACAACCAATTCGGAACAAACCGAATCACAGCGTCATCCTGACCGTAAGTGCCATAGGCGGTAAACAACTTCGCCTCCAGAAGCCCGGTCCTGTCCGATTGGGGAAACTGCTGCCTGAAGGCCTCGAGTAGACGGGCAGCTGCAGCGCGGTGGAAATAAGTCGACGCATTCTGCGAAGCGTTCTGATACTCATATTGCGGAAACGTAGTGTTCAACGCTAGCGACAGAATGCCGTTCAGGAACCCTGGGTGATGATCCATCTCCGCAACGTTTTGATACAGACTCAGATCGCGCTGGCCCAGATATAACGGTTGTTCCGGAACATCGAGCAACAGCGCGATTAGATTCCCAAGCGCCTCTTCTTTGTCGGGCCTGTTGGTTGAAGAGCTTTCGTAAAGTTCATACGAAGCGCGCGCGGCTTCGTCGTAATTCCCCGCGCGCTCGAATAGCGCCGCGACAGAGCGCAGGTCATCCGAACTGAGAGGCGCACGGGATGCCGGCGACCCGCGATCTCCAGGCCAGCAGCTCCGCATCTGCGGTTTCGCGCTTCCCGCCTTGTTCGTAATAGAAAAATAGCCGGAGAACGGGTCCGAGATCATTCGGAACTATAGCCGAAGCGCGTTTCGCGTCGCTCAAAAAGCTTCGTAACTGGTGTGCGTTCGTTAGCAGGCCGTAGTAGCGCCTGCGAAGCGGCGCGGGCCACAGCGCGGAGAACTGCTTCGAGTAAACGTTGAGTTCCGCCTCCGCCCCACCGTCGATACTGGCTAGTTTGGCCTGCGCTTGCAGGCGAAACTCTGGTTCACCGGCAAACTGTGACGAAATTTGGTTTACGAGCGTCTGTGCTCTGCCTTTGTTCTTTGACTGGACCAGCGCATCCAGGTATGCTGAATACGGTTCGCGACTGGTTGGATATCGCCCGATCCACGCTTCATAAATCTCGTCCTCAATCGCCGCTGCCAGACGCGCATTCTTCCAGACAACAGTCGCGCGCTCGAAGGCCTGCCACTGCGGTTGCGTGGATTCGGGCCGGTACCGATCCATACCGCGGGAGGCGAGCTTTCCGGCCTCGATCAGCGTGTCGACTTCCTTTTGCGGCTCCAGACGCCGTTGATAAAAATCGGCTAGGTCGATCAGAGTACTCTCGCGATCTGCTGCGAGTTCCGCAGCCTTCCTCCAATCCGCCTCAGCCGCATCAATCTGTAGGCTCCGCTCTTCCTCCTCCGCGCGGATGGCGTACAGGTCGCCACGATCCGGCGTTTGTTTGATGAGGTCGCCGAGTTGTGCTGCGGCCTCGGCTGGAGGACGCCGCGCAAGCACTGCGCCGCCCGGAAGATCCATCGGTCTGAAGAGTGCGCGTTCGATGTTGCTTCCTGCGACGGAATCGTCTGACCAATAGTGCAGCGTAACGCCTAACAGCGAGCTGACCAGAATAGCTAAGGCAACGGCGATCGGAAGCTTACGGAAGCACCTCAACAGGCACCTCCTGATGGCTCACGTTGTGTGCTATATCTTCCGCAGTGACGTGGAGCGAATATCTGCCGCCCGGCAAATTAGCCGGCACGTTAAGAATTCCAGTATTGGATTTCTCCGCCGCGTTCCAGCGAAGAAAGAGCGGATCGGCGCCATACATCCGTACAGCAATGGTTCGCGTCGTTGCTGAAGCCTGAACGTGTAGCACAAGCGCGCCGCCCGCACGCACGCGGCCCGAATCGAGGTGAACCCGTAGAACAGGCGCCTCGCTTGCAATCACAAATGTCTTCTGTTCACGAAATACATGGCCGTCCCGGTCACGCATAATCAGCCGCACGAGATGAGTGCCGTCCGGCATATCTTGTGGCGCAAGAAAGCGCGTCTGCCAGATGTCTTCATCTTTCAAATAGCGCAGTGGCTTCACTACGCCAAACGGAAAAAGCGCGATGACAGACCGGATGGAAGCATCTGTCCGAACACGAAGAAGCGGATCCCCGGGTCGAATGAGTCGCGGGCGCAGCAACGCTCGCGGGGCCGCCAGGAACGATGTATAAGGCGTGACGAAACGATAGCGGCGCGAGAGTCGGATGATCTCGTCGATGCTGGCCTTGTCTTCTCCATCGCGATCCATCTTCTCGAGCAGCGCGTCCACTCGCGCCCGAGCCCAGGTAGCCGGTAAGTAGACATGCTCGGTGTCATTTGCAGGAAGCTTGGACCGAACCGATTCGCGCTTTCCTTTGTTTTCGGCCGCCGTGCTCACCGTAAACTCGGCCTTGCCCGGCCTATCGTATTCACCGACCCAGGAGGCGCGCGCCCCAGGGAAGTTATCGCCGTTCAGACGATACACCAGTCGCGGCCCGACAGAGGCCGACACGCTCAGCGAAACAGAGTCCAGCGGAACCAGCCCCATTTTGCGCACAAAGCCGTTCAGCTTGAACTCGAGCGGCTCCGCGGATCCGACGGCCTCGAAGACGCCATCATGACTGGCCAAATTCTGCAGAAAACGTCGATCCGCATCGTCGCCGATGGCAAATGTATAGATACGCGGACGCCGGTCTTTCGTAAGAGCATTCCAGCTTTGGTTGAACCAGGCCGAAAGCCGCGCGGGCGCAATAACTCCCTCGGTCGCCGCTCCGTCGCTTAACAGAACGACATAGCTATTCGGCCCTGCCTGGTCGAAGGCGCGTTCAAATGCTTTTTGTAAATTTGTGCCCCCGCGCAGGCGACTCGCACGCACAAAGTCAAACGCCTTCGCGACAGACTCAGATGTCGCGGCGACCGGCTTTGGGTTCGCGCTTGCCACATCGGAGTTGAACACTAGCACATTGAATAAATCGCTGGGCTTCAACGAGCGTAATGTGGTCTCGAGCGCTTGAAAGCTGCGCTCCAATTTGCCCCACTGCATGGAGAGGGAAGAATCGAACAGCACGATTACGGTTCGCTGCCCGGATGCAGCCGCTTTGGAATTGTTTTGAAGAATCGAAGAGGCCTCAAAGAAGCCGGGATCTGAGCTTTGCGCATCGCGATACGCCTGAACTGCCGGCTTGATCTGGTTCTCGAGCGCATAACGGACAGTGAAATCATCGCTTAAACGGACATCATTACCTTTGTAAGACGCCCTCAGCAAATTGGGCGTCTGCGAACCGATGTTCAGCGAATAGCTGGCGCTCGATGCCTCAAACGACGCCCTGCGTTCCGGGCTCCGCAATTCGAGATCAATTGAGAGATGGCTCACCACCCCGGTGTTTGGATCGGATGACTTCAGCGGCACAATCAATTCGCTGGCTAGCTGGCTTAAAGGAAGCGACTGGCGGTATTCGGCCTCGATTCGTTTGTAGCCATACGCCGGAATAGGAACAATTTTTACGGAGAACTGGCTGGAGTGTGTTGCTTCGCCCGGAGCCGTGCTCTCGGCCACTTCTCCTGACTCGAGTAATCCAGGGTCGATGGCCTCATTCCGGATTTGCGTGTACAATTCACCAGCGCGTTTGCGCTCCAGTATCACGCCGGGGATGCGGGTCACATCGTCCCACACGGCGAATTCGGAGACCGCTGCATTGCCTGGTAGCGTAAGCAGGTAGGTACCCTCGAGGACGCGCTCCGTTTTATTTCGAAAGACTTCGTCGAGATGTACGAGAGCGTGGCCATTGTCGATTAGGATGCGGATTTTCAGCGACTCGATCGATAGTTCCGCGGGATCGGGCGCCTGGCGATCCGAAGGAATGATGAGGCCAGTGTCCCCATAGGAGGCACAAGCCGTCCAAAGCATCGCGGCCGCAACAACGCCGGATATCCTCAATCGATCTCCCTCTCGATCGCGCTGACCAGCCCGTTGTCGGTTCCAACGTATAAAACACCATTTCTTGCCGCCAGCGCCGTCACATTGAGCGAAGGTAATCCTGCCTGGATGAAATGCCATCGCTCCTCGCCCGCCCGCAGAACGGCCAAACCCTGTCCAGCTGTTCCGGCGTAGATGGCTCGATCAGTCGTGACCATCGCATTGGGATTGATCTCGATCCGCTGTTTAGCAAATTCTTTGAACGATGTGAAAGTCAAATCGCGTCTCACGCGAATCACTCCTGATCCGTAAGTGCCCAGATAGATGTCATTGCCCGCCACAGCGGACGCCGTTATCCAGTTTTGGCGCAGACTCGAATTGGCAGTGGTAAAGTTGCTGCTAACCGAACCGTTTTGCAAAACGGAGAAACCGCCGAGAGTGCCCGCAAGCAACGTTCGGTCCCGGGCCGCCAGCGTGTAAACATGATTGTTCACCAGGCCCTGGAAGGCGGAAAGAGTTGATATCGAGCCTTGCTCAACGAAAGTGATACCCGCGGGAGTCGCGATTAGAAGCGTGCTCTCGCTCGCGGAATCATTTGGCTGAAACAACAGATCGCTAACATAGCTCGAAGCCAAGCCATTCTTACCGGTAAACGTCTCGCGCAGTTCCGCTGCCGCATCGAAGACAGCCACACCATTTGCGGCTGCGACAACGATCCTGTCTTGTCGAGGATCTTCTTTGATTCGATTCACACAGAAAACCAGGTCGTCTTCAATGTGGCGAAGACGCGGGCTGCTTCCCTGCCCTAGAAGGTCCAGCCCGCGATCGAAATATCCGATCCAAAGCCGGCCCCGGCTGTCTACCAGCAGTGCGGAAATGTGTCCCGCGCTGAGCGCCTCGTCCGTAGTCGCAATCACCGGCTCGGCAGAAGGCAACCGCGTGACGTTCGAGCCTGCAATAGCCAGAACATCGATTCCGGTATCCGCCAAAGCTGTAACATTTTCGCCCTGGAGCAGCGAAGGCGATGGTTGAGCCAGAAGATTCGCATGCATCGTGTGAGCCGTCAAAGGAACGGAAACGACGCCTTCATCGACCGTGCCAATAAAGAGCGAACCCGAGCGCGCCAGCAGACTCTGCGCGAACACGCCTTCTGCTAGTGGCCTGCGAAATTGACCATTTGCAAACTCGGCTACACCGAGTGGCGTGCCGGCCCAGGCCCTGCCTGCATCTGCATATAGCGAGAGCACCTGCGGATCGGGGAGTTCAGCTTTGAACTGGATCGCTTCGCCCGCGCGCCATCTCCAGACTCCTTCGCGGCGAGTTCCCACCCAGATCTCATCTTCATCGCCCGCCAGAGCGGTCACCTCGGTATACGCGAATTGTGGATGCAGCAGCTTGAGATGTTTTCCGTCGGTTATGTACAGGCCATTCTTTGGCGTGCCCAGCAACACGTAGCCGTTACTCAAGGGCAAGATGGCGGAAATTTTTCTTCGGCCGGGCTCGGCCGGTAACATCTGCATCAGTTTTTGGCCGTCATATATGAGCACGCCTGCACCGCCGGTACCGATCCAAAGTTCAGGGCTGCCAGTTCCTCGTCGCACAGCAAGCGACGTCAACGGAAAAGGGGGGAGTTCAGCGCCTACGTACCAGGTTTGCTGCGGAAATCCATCCGCACCGTACCGGGTCAGAGAAGAGCGCCCGCAAACAAAAAGGTTGCCGGCAAAAGGAACCGCCGAATGAAATTCGCGGCTGCCCAACACGCGATGAAAATGGGATTCGCGGCGGACGTCCAGCTGTTCAACTGCAAAACCTAGATCGCTTGCCGCAGAGACCTGTTTTGCGCTACTCGTTACAGCCCGCTGCGCCCTCCGGAAGGCCCTTACGGTGAAACCGGCAGCTGCAAGCACCACCACCGCAGCCGCAAATACGGCTATGAATTTCTTATGAGCGCACAGGGCACGGATGCGCGCCGCCAAACAGCAAAGGAACTCGTTAAATCTTCGGGCGGGGCGCTTGACACCGTGACCGTTGTGCGCGACCTTCCTCAATAGACAGAGCAGGAGCCCATTGCAGCGCACTGAGTCACATCTTAAACGAAATCATTACGCGCTGAATGAGGCGCACAGCGCGTTTTGTGCCACTTGTGCGCGATTCAAACATAGCGCTTCTCGGAAAGGCTGCGCAGGCGTTCGGCGGCGGACTCAGCCGTGATATCTCGCTGCGGCATGGCAAGCATCTCGTAGCCCACCATGAACTTTTTCACAGTGGCCGAACGCAATAATGGCGGATAGTAGTGGGCGTGTAAGTGCCACTCCGGATGCGGTTGATGGTCTGTCGGCTGCTGGTGAAAGCCCATCGTATACGGAAACGAAATCTGGAAGAGATTGTCATAGCGCGTGGTCATTCGTTTCAGAATGTCAGCCAAACCCCGGCGACCTGCCTCGTCCAGGCCGCTCACCGACGGCAGATGTTCTTTTGCGATGACAATCGTCTCAAACGGCCAGACAGCCCAGAACGGCACCATGACCGCAAAGAAATCGTTTTGGCAGACGACCCGCTCAGCAGCACTCAGCTCGAGTTTCAGATAATCGCACAACAGACAGCTCTTTCGCTCGTTTAAATACGCTCCTTGACTGGTCTGCTCTTTCGACATCTCGTTTGGCAGCGATTCGTTGGCCCAAATCTGGCAGTGTGGGTGCGGGTTGCTCGCGCCCATCATTTCGCCGCGATTTTCAAAGATCTGTACCGAGTTGACAAAAGGCACGTTGCCGAGATCTTCGTATTGTTCTATCCAGACTTCGACAACCTTCTCGAGCTCAGGAATCGCCATGCGCGCGACGGTCAGACTGTGGTCCGGCGAGAAGCAAATCACACGGCAAATGCCTTTTTCCGTGCGGGCAATCAGTAGGCCGTGCTCATCCAAGGAGCCATCGGGCACATCGGAACGCAACGCGGCATAATCATTCTCGAAAACGAAGGTCGACGTGTATTGCGGATTCCGCGCTCCTCCCGCGCGGGGATTTCCGGGACACAAATAACAAGTCGGATCGTACCGAATCTGCGGAGGAGCGGTCGCCGCCTCCACCTGGCCTTGCCACGGCCTTTGGGTACGATGCGGCGAAACCTGAATCCATTCGCCTGTAAGCGGATTGAAACGCCGGTGCGGTTGCTCCTTCAGATTGATCATGGCGATGGCTGTGACTTCGTTTGCGGCAAGGCGAATGCAACGTAACTTCCGCCGCTCGGAGCGCCCCATTTTCCGCCGCCTGCCGCAATAACGATGTACTCACGTCCGTTCAGCGCGTAGACAGCTGGGGTCGCATTTCCTCCCGCAGGCAAGGTTGTTTCCCAAAGCAACTCGCCCGTCTTTTTATCGAACGCCCGAAACTTGTTGTCTTGCGTGGTTGCGCCAATGAAGAGAAGCCCTCCCGACGTCACCACGCCGCCACCATAATTCTCCGATCCGGTATCGTGCATTCCTTGCGCGGCCAGCTTAGGAATTTCTCCAAACGGCTTTTTCCAAACGTATTGCAGCGTATTCAGATTGATCGCGTTGAGCGTCCCCCAGGGCGGTTTAACCGCCGGATATCCATCCGGATCGAGCCAGCGATTATAGCCGTCCATGCCGTATTTCAATGGCGACAGATTGATCGCGTTCTGATGCTCCGCTCCATCGAGACGAACGTCTTTTCCAGTCATCACAAACTCCGCGATCACGTTAACAGAACCGGCGCCCAGACGCGCAAAACCCGGCATTCGCCCGCCGCCCTCCCGAATTCTCGTGATGACCTGCTCACGTGTGAGCCTCGAACCGATATCGATCAGCGAAGGAAATTCCGGCGGGCTGCCGCGTAGATCCGGGCGGTGGCACCCTGAGCAGTTCTGCCGGTACAATGTCGATCCACTGATCACTCCAGTTCCCAGGCTGCGCGGAATCAATCGGAGAATCCAAGCCATCTCGTTCGAGTTCACATACAGCACTCCGGTCTTCGGGTCCCAGGCTGCTCCTCCCCATTCACCGCCACCATCGAACCCAGGAAAGATCACCGTGCCCTGGAAACTGGGGGGCGTAAACTGCGGGCCGCTGCGCAACTTTTCGTATTGCGCCAAAACAGCCGCGTGCGCCTGTGGAGTTCGCTCCGTCAACAACTCCGGTGTCACCTGCTGGCGGGCATATGGGGCGGGTTCAGTAGGCAAAACCTGTGTTGCCGCGGCTACTTCACCATCTACGTCGCTCTTCTGCGCTTGAATCGTTCGCAATGGCGCCAACGGCTTGCCGGTCGCCTCATCGAACAGCCATACATAGCCGTACTTGGTGATCTGTGCGACAGCGTCCATCGTCTTCCCGTGCTGTTTCAGCTTCACGAGTGTGGGCGCGGACGGCAAATCTCGATCCCACAAGTCGTGATGAACCAGTTGGAAGTGCCAGACCAGCTTCCCGGTCTCCGCCTCGAGCGCGAGCAGGCAATTCGCATAAAGATCGTTGCCCAGCCGGTTCGATCCATAGAAATCGAAGGAGGCCGATCCCGTGGGCGCGAAGACCAGGCCCCGTTCCCGATCGAGCGTCAAGCCCGCCCAGGAATTCGCTCCCCCGATTCGCTTGTAGGCGTCTTTCGGCCAGGTCTCATAGCCCGGTTCGCCCGGCAGCGGAATCGTGTGGAAAATCCAGCGCACCTTCCCTGTCCTGACATCGAATGCTCGAATGTAGCCGGGCGCCGCGGGAAGATCTTCAGCGACTAAGCTTCCCTGAATGAGCAGGTCTTTATAGATGACGCCAGGACTCGTCGCCTGAATCGTCAGATCTTTGAAATCCTCGCCCAGCCCTTCGTGCAAGTCCACTCGCCCGTTATCACCGAACGCGGCAACCGGCTGGCCTGTCTTAGCGCTGAGCGCGTACAGATACTGGTCAATACCTACGAAAATGCGGCGTTCGTCGCCGTTTCCCCACATCGTCAGTCCCCGGTTGCGCTGCTTCTCCATCACGCGCTGGCCGCGGTGAGCGTCGAAGTCCCAGAGCATTTTGCCGGTAGCTGCATCCAGCGCAATGACGCGAATGCGCGGCGTCGTGGCATACAACACGCCATCCACCACAAGCGGATTGCATTCGAGTTCCGATCCCTGGAACTGATCGTTCGAATCGAACTGCCAGACGCGCTGAAGCGTTTTCACGTTCTTGCGATTAATTTGATCGAGCGGCGAATAGTGCATTCCGCGCTCGCCCCCGACTACATCCCAGTCCTGCATCTGGCGCTGGCCCTTTTTGGCGGCCAAAAGTAATAGACTGCCTGCTATCAGCAGCAGCGTTGCTGCATAATGACCCGGTCGGCTTTGTCGCATCTTCCTATTCAGGCTAAATCACAAGATTTTACAGGTCTTCGTTTCCGCTCTGCACGAAACGCGGCTCGCTCCGGGTGCGTCATGATGAGAGTTATTCGGAAGTGACACCATGATCCGGCTGCTGGTTCCCGCGTTTATGGCGTTCGCAGTTTGCCTGCCGGCGATTGCGGATGACGTTGTTTTCAAAAGCGATGTTGCCCTGACCCGGGTCGACGCGCAAGTTGTAGATCAAAATGGACGCGCCATCACCGGATTACAGGTCAACGACTTCGTCCTGCGCGTGAACGGCAAGACGGTTCCCATTCGTAACTTTTCGAGCGAGAATACGCCGCTCGATGTGCTTCTGTTGTTGGATGTCAGCGGCAGCATGCGGCCGCACGTGGAGCGGATCGCCGATGCCTCCGAGCAAGCCCTTAGAATCCTGACGCCCAAAGATCGGATCGCAATCATGATCTTCGATACTTCGGCCCGTGTTCGTTTGCCTTTCCGTAGCGATCGCGACGAAGTGACGAGCGAGCTGAACCATCTTCTTCGGTCGGAGAGATTCAACGGGGGCACCCGAATCACCAGCGCGCTGCTGAGCGCTGCAAGCTATATGGGACGCCAGGCACGCCCGGAGGCCCGTCGCGCCATCGTCATCCTGACCGACGATGAGACCCAAGACGAAGAAGATGAACCCGCTGTCGAAAGCGCGCTCGCGCGTTCAAACACGATTCTCAGTTTTCTCCAGGCGCCCTACGAAATGCCCACGATGGCCGGTGGTGGCCGCCGTCACGGGACTTGGGGCAGCGGTGGTGGCGTCGGAATACCCGGAACCGGCTGGCCTGGCGGAGGAATCGGTTTTCCAGGCGGCGGCCCGCTCGGACGCGGCCCTGGTGGTTACGGCGGTGATCCCTCCCACTCGGCAGGAACTGCTACCATCGCGCAGGACTCGGGAGGCGACACCATTCAGGTGGACGAAGCCTCCGCTTTGCGGGATACCTTGGCGAGACTGCGCCAGCGCTACGCTTTGAACTTCTACTTACCTGAAGGGATGAAGCCCGGTGATCCCACTTCGGTGCGCGTCGATCTCTCGCAGGAGGCTAAGTTGCGTTACTTCGACGCCGAGATCCACTACCGCCGAGTCTTCCTCTCCGGCGGCTCCGACGAGCGCGCCGGCACAATGGTGGTCAGCCGCGTTGGAAAGGCAATCGATGACGCCGCTCCCGATTCCGGGCCGTCCACCACTCAAACCCCGGACACGAGCCCTCATCGTAAAGTCGCGGTCAACGAAGACTCCGAGACTCCGGTAAATACCCTCGATACTGATTCCACCGATTCCAGTCCTAGTCAGCCGCCCACGTCCGCTCCTTCTCAGGCGCCGGCCCAAACTCCTCACACCGGGGGCTGGCCGCGCACCAGCCAGACTTCGAAGCCAAACTGATGCGGCTTCGTCGTTGCGCGGTAGTCACGCGGCGCGCAGCTTAATGGTGTCTCCCAGTAATCCGGGATACCTGGCTAGCTCTATCCACTAGAAAACACGTCCCCTTTCCTCGAGCCGTTGCGACCTTGCGTGTTTTGGCGCGTCCAATAGCTAGGAGAAAGAAAATGAAAGGGCAAATGATAACCGGTCGGAGGTTGATTACGGTTGCACTTGCGTCGGCAGCTCTCGCGTTTGCCCAAGCCGGCGCATTATCCGATCCTGCAGCGCCAGCCCAGGTTCCCTATTACGGCAATACTTATGCGAATCATACGGTGCAGGCGCCTCCTGCGACCGTGGGACCCGGCACCATCAATTACGTTGAAGGTCAGGTCTCGTTGGGCGATGAAGCACTCTCGCAGAGCTCAATCGGCACCACAACCTTGGAACCCGGCCAGTCGCTCATCACGAATGATGGCTATGTGGAAATCCTATTGACGCCCGGAGCATTCCTGCGCGCCGGCCACAGTAGCGAAATCCGACTGATATCCGCCGGCTTGGCCGATACCACACTCAATCTGGTACGCGGTTCGGCGATGCTCGAAGTCGACCAGCTGATCAAAGGCACGCATCTGGCTGTAGCGATGAACGGTACCACCACTCAAATCGAGAACAAAGGTCTGTATAACTTCGACGCCACGCGGCAGGCAGTAAGCGTGCTGGATGGTAAGGCGGCGGTGGTTCAAGGCTCTCATCGTCAGACGCTTGGCAAACACAATCAAGTCTTGCTGGCGAGCAATCGTCCTCTAAAAAAGAGAAGCTTCGATGAGAATGCTCTCGAGGCAGAGCCGCTCTACGTTTGGAGCAAAGCTCGTAGCGAGGACGAGTCGCGAGCAAACGAAGTTGCTGCTACCAATCCCACTTACTATGCCGCTGCAAATACCGGTTGGTATTGGGACCCCTATGTCGGCTTCTATGGTTTTTGGCCCGCTGACGGATTCCTTTATAGCCCGTTCGGTTGGGGCTTCTATTCACCGCTTTATTTTGGGTATTACGGCGGCGGCTATGGCTGGTACGGGCATCCCGGTTGGTGGCATGGCCGTTCCGGATGGCACGGTCATTCCAGATCTTCCGCCGGTAGAATAAGCGGCCTCCATAGCAGTGGCGGCCTTCATGGCAGCGGGGCCTTCCATGGCTTCAGTGGTTTTCACGGCGGAGGCGGCTTCCACGGTGGCGGTGGCCATCGCTGATCACGAACCAGCGCGCTGAGTAATCTTGAGGCAGGACCACTAACAGTAGTGTCCTGCCCTTTTCGTTTTGCGGTACATGCCCGTTTGACCACAGCAGTTGCTCTGATATAGTATTCTACAGAGGTATTTTACCTTGGCCAAGTGCGTACCGTCGCGCGCCCGAAAATCCTTCGGCAACAGAACACTCGCCGCAGAGCAGACCTGCGCTGCCGGGTGCTGGTTGTGGCTGGAGCGCCTCTCGCAGGATCTGCATTTCGCCGCTCGAACGCTATTGCGCAACCCCGCATACACCGCCGCCGCCGTCTTATCACTCGCTCTCGGTATTGGCGCCGGCACTGCCGTATTCAGCATCGCCGATACCGTTTTCCTGCGCCCGCTGCCTTACCCGCATCCCGAAGAATTGCTTTGGGTGGGTAACAGGTTTCCCGGGATGAATGTCGAGTTCTTGGCCTCACCCGACTACGTCGCCTGGCGGCGTGACAATCACGTTTTCCAGCAGCTTGCTGCGACTCAGGCCGGCGGCGGCCAAGCCATGCTCTTAAACGGCTCACAATCTACGCAGCTTCACGCCGCACGCGTCTCTGCGAACTTTCTTGCTACTTTCGGCGTCCGTCCCGTAATCGGTCGTGACTTCACGCAAAACGAAGAGCTCCCAAACGGCCCGAAAGCGGTTCTAATTTCTTATCGTCTCTGGACCGATCGCTTTGGCGCGGCAAAGAATATTTCAGGGCAGACCATTCGTCTCGACGGTGAGCCGTACACGGTAGCCGGAGTACTTCCCGCGTCATTCGCCTTTCCGATGGACATCAAGGTAGACGCGATGACTACTCTTCCGGTCTCTCCCAGCGCCAGCCATCATGATCGCAACATGTCCACTTGGGCCGTCTACGGGAGGTTAAAGCCCGGAGTCAGCATCGCTCAGGCACGAGCCGATGTCGAAAGGCTGTTCGCTTCGAGTAAGGCCGATCTCCCGCTGATGTTTCGCTCCGATACCAAGCTCGTTGTCGAGCCTTTGCAGCAGCACCGGGTCGGCAACGCGCGTCTTCTCTTATCGGTTCTGATCGCCGCCGTCGCCTGCCTGCTCCTGATCGCGTGCGCCAACGTGTCCAATCTTCTGCTCGGACGCTGGTCTTCACGCAGCGGTGAATTTGCCGTCCGAACCGCTATCGGCGCCGGCCGGGCGCGCTTAGCGCGTCAACTATTCACCGAAGCGGCTCTTCTCACCGTTATCGGCTGCGCTCTCGCTACGCTTCTGGCAGTAGCGCTGCTCCGCGGCTTCGTTCACTACGCGGCCGGTGAACTGCCGCGATTGAGCGAGGTCTCTTTAGACGTGCGCGTATTCACCGTCGGTCTATTCCTTGCGATTCTCACAACGCTGCTCTTCGGCACTCTACCCGCTTTTCGTTCCGGACGTCTGGATATCCAATCCGTGCTCCAGGAGGCTGGCCGCCCTGGTCTCTCCAGCGGCTACCGCTTCGCAAAACGCGCTCTGGTGGTCGTCGAAGTGGCGCTCGCTTTGATTTTGCTTTCTGGCGCGGCGCTTCTGCTTCAGACTCTCTGGCATCTTCGCAACGATCGCCTCGGTTTTCAGCCTGAGCATGCCTTCACCATGTCCATACCGCTCAAAGGTACGAAGCTCGAAGCTCTCAGTCGCGATACGCTGGCAACCGGTCTCGTCGATTTCGCCCGGCATCTTCCCGGAACGGTCGATGCCGCCCAGACTGAGTGTACGCCGCTCGATAGCGGCGTCGTTGATTTGACTTTTTCGCGCTCCGATCGGCCGCTGCCGGAAGCTTTCCATCGCGGCGATGACATCCATCTCTGTGGCACTGGCGCGGGCTATCCTGGGGCCTCTGGACTCCATCTGATCCGCGGCCGTTTCTTCACCGAAGCCGACAACTCCCATCCCGGCACCCTCGCCGTCATCAATGAAACCGCCGCCCGCGCTTATTTTCCGGGCGAAGATCCAGTCGGAAAACGCATTCTCGGCGGTCGCCAAGCTGACTGGAAAACCGTGGCCGGTGTTATCTCCGACTCCAAGAACCGAGGCCTTGATGCAGTGCCTGCGCCGCAAGCCTACGTGAACGGAGTGACCTGGCCGAACGCAACCGAACTGCAACTGATTGTGCGCAGCATCGCGGACCAACACATGCTCGAAAGCGCCCTGATCGGAAAACTTCGCTCGTTCGATCCCGCAGCTATCGCGAAGTTTCAAACACTCGATCAAACGATCGGGGATATGACCGCCGGCCCGCGCTTTAACGGTATGCTTGTGGCGAGCTTCGCCGCTCGTCGCTTTCCTGATGGCCGTGATTGGCGTTTATGGTGTCCTCGCCTTCGCCGTCGCTCAGCGAACCCAGGAAATCGGCATACGCATGGCGCTCGGAGCTGAACCGCGCCGCATACTCGCCCTGATTCTCCGTGAAGGAATGCTGCTTGTGTTCGCTGGAGCTTGCGCGGCTTCGATTGGCGTCATCGCGCTCACTCGCTATTTGAAATCCATGCTCTATGGTGTAAGCCCGACCGATCCCGTCACCTTCGTGGCGGTCCTCTCCGTCCTGACCATCGCTGCTGCCATCGCGATGCTGCTCCCTGCCCGTCGCGCCGCTTCCGTCGATCCCGTCATCGCGCTGCGTCGAAACTGATACCTGCTTCAGATACCATCTGAACCATGAGATTGTTGCCCCTGAGGTCATCGCCCATGGTATTGCCGCTTGCTGGCTTCTACGTTGCTCGCAGCCGGTACTCTTTCCGTCTTCGATCATCGCTGGGACGTGGTCAATCCATCCGACTGGAAAATCGAATCGCAAAATGGCTCCCCGGTTCTCGAACTACTCACTCCGCGCGGCCCGTTGCCCGGACCCCGGCGGCCCATCCAATTCGCGCTCGCTCAAACAAAGGACCTCAATCGCGTAAAGATCGAACTGGACATGCGGCCCCGCGCGCTCTCGCTCATCATTGTCTTCGCTTACCGAGACCCGGCTCATTTCGACTACGCCCACCTCTCAACCGACACCGCCATTAAGCAGCCGCACCACAACGGCGTCTTTCATGTTTTCGACGGCGAACGGGTGAGAATCAGTTCCGTCGCCGGACGAGCAGCTTTCCCGCAGACCAACCATTGGTACCATGTCGTTCTCAATTACGACGGCGAGAAGGGATCAGTGAACGTCTCAGTAGATGGCATCGACATTCCCGCCCTACACGCCGTCGATTTGAGTCTCTCGAGCGGGAAAGTGGGCCTCGGCTCTTTTGACGAGGTCGGTGATTTTAAGAACGTCAAAATCTCGCCGCAATTATAATTTCGCGTTCCCATTCCGTAATGGATGATGTATCCATGGAGACCAACCTGTCTGTTCCGAGCGGCAAAACTTCCGGTACGGGTGAGCTGCTGGAAGCGAGCCGTCTCGTGGGATTTAGCGACGGCGTCTTCGCTGTCGCCATCACGCTGCTGGTCTTGAATCTGCAAGTGCCGCCCGAGGAGACTTCACTCCGAACTCTGGTTGCAAAGGAGGCTCCCAATTACATCATGTTCATTCTCACCTTCGCCATGGTGGGAATCAAATGGTTGAATCATCACCGGCTTTTCAATCTCATTCGTGAAGTCGATACTACGCTCAACGTTCTGAATTTACTCTTGCTGATGGGCGTCTGTCTGGTTCCGTTCACCGCGGCGATGCTCGCGAAGTTCATGCTGACTCCGGATGCCGCCAAAGCTTCTGCGATCTACGGAATCGTATGGACCATCAATGGCTTTCTGTATGTTGCGATTCTTGCCTACGCCCAACACAAAGGATTCGCCAAACCGATGTCTTCCCGGATACTCCGCCTCTATATTGCCGGCCCGCTCGGTTACCTTATCGCGATCGGCATCTCGTTTCTGAATATCTACGCAGGCATCGCGCTCTACCTCTTGATGGTGTCGCTCTACATTCCTCCGCAGCGGATCGCGGCGCAGCCCCAAAAAGAATCGCCGCCTTCCGGGAACTATACTGCTCATTAGCAGCCCCATTACCGCTGCCGCAAATCAACCCTGGTAAGTCTATGCCCCAATACAACAAAGATCCGGAAGCCGTATCTCGCCTCACCCCTGAGCAATTTCGTGTGACTCAGAACAATGGAACAGAGCGGCCCTTTTTAAACTCTTACTGGGATCACAAAGAGCCCGGCATTTATGTGGACGTGGTTTCGGGTGAGCCGCTTTTTTCTTCGCTGACCAAGTTCGATAGCCACTGCGGCTGGCCGAGTTTCACCAAACCTCTCGAGCCCGAAAACGTCGTCGAGAAGAGCGACACCAGCCACGGCATGATCCGGACTGAGGTTCGCTCGAGTCATGGCGACAGCCATCTCGGCCACGTTTTCCCCGACGGTCCCGCTCAGGAAGGCGGACTTCGCTACTGCATCAATTCCGCCTCGCTGCGCTTCATCCCGCTTGACGATCTCGAACGCGAAGGCTACGGCGCTTATCGCAAGCTATTCAATACTGAGGAGAAGGAGCTAACGAAATGAGCACAGCGACTGAACGGGCTGTTCTTGCCGGTGGGTGCTTCTGGGGCATGCAGGATTTACTGCGCCGCTATCCGGGAGTGATTTCTACACGCGTCGGCTATACCGGCGGAGACGTGCCCAACGCGACTTACCGCAATCACGGAACCCACGCCGAAGCCATCGAGATTATCTTCGATCCTCAAAAGATCAGCTATCGCCAACTTCTCGAATTCTTCTTCCAGATCCACGACCCCACCACGTTGAATCGTCAGGGCAACGATAGGGGCATGAGCTACCGTTCCGCCATCTTTTACACCAGCGACGAGCAGAAGCAGATTGCGAACGACACCATCGCCGATGTGAATGCCTCCGGTCTTTGGCCCGGCAAAGTGGTAACCGAAGTGGTTCCTGCCGGACCCTTCTGGGAAGCCGAACCGGAGCATCAGGACTACCTGGAACGCTATCCCAACGGCTACACCTGTCACTTCATTCGCCCTCAGTGGAAGCTTCCCGTGCGAGCGGAAGCGCGCCGCGCAAGCTGAGTCGCGTTGATCACAAACCCGGCCTGATATATTTATTCAAACTTGCAGCGCGCAAGAGAGTAAGGTAGTAGCCCCACTCGGAGCCATGAGCAAAGCGATTGGAGCGATGGGCTAGTGGTGACGCTTCCATATAGAAGCTATGTCGCCTCCGTCTCTCATTCGTAGCAAGGAGGAATCATCCCATGCAATTCTTTACTTCGGGCAATCTCCCCGGTCTGCGCGCAGCTCAGAAATCTTCGGCCCTTGTTCTGCGCTCAGTCGCGTGCTTAGCGATGGCCGCCGTTTCTTGTCTCTCGGTCCGTCCCGCCCGAGCCCAGGCCACTGGAAACATCTCGGGATACGTTCGCGACGCGAGCGGAGCAAGCGTTCCGAATGTCACTGTGACGGCGCTCATGAGCGAGCAACAGGTCACGCGCGTCGCACAAGCCGATAATCAGGGCTTCTACAGCTTCATCGGCTTGCTTCCCGGGCATTATCAGATCTCATTCCAGGCAAAAGGATTCCAGGAGCAAGTGCGCTCCGGAATCGAGCTTACCGTCGGGCAGGATCTTCGCGTTGACGCGTCGCTCGTCATCGGCTCCGTCCAGACGAAGGTCGATGTCGGCACAACCGCGCCCTTAGTCAATACCGTTTCCTCAACTCTCTCCGGTTTGATCGATGACCGGCGCGTAGTCGATCTGCCCTTGAACGGGCGGAACGTAATCGGCTTGGCCGGGATCCTACCCGGCGTCACCAATGTCAGCGCTCCGCAATCCATGAGCGACGCTCGTGGCGGCCCTACTATGGACGTGAACGGCGGCCGTCCGAACATGAATCTCTTCACCTTGGATGGAGGCTACTTCAACAATCCATCGCGCAACACCGGAATTAATTACCCGCCGCCTGATGCCATCCAGGAAGTTCGAATACTGACGCAAAACTTCAACGCCGAATACGGCCACAGCCCCGGCTCGCAGGTGGAGGTTTTGTCAAAAGCCGGTACGAATTCCTTCCACGGCGCAGCTTGGGAATTTCTTCGCAATAAC
Source organism: Terriglobia bacterium (assembly GCA_963738555.1). GTDB lineage: Bacteria > Acidobacteriota > Terriglobia > Bryobacterales > Bryobacteraceae > Bog-105. The sequence goes on along the minus strand of CAVTXN010000016.1, from coordinate 145,897 downwards.
GATCTCAACGCGCGCGACTTCTTTGCGCCAAGCGTACCCACCGAACGGCAGAATCAGTTTGGCGGCGCGGCCGGGCGGTCCCATCCTGAAAGACAGGCTCTTCGTGTTCGGCTCGTATCAGGGCTTAACCAATCATCAACAGGCTGAGAGTCACATCGCAACCGTTCCGACGGCCGCCGAACGAGCCGGCGACTTCACGGCTCTGGGTAATGTGCTCGTAGATCCGACGGATCCCTTGACCGGAAAACCTTTGACCGATTCGAGCGGACGGCCGTGCGTCGTAGGGAACGTCATTGCGCCCGGTTGCATCAGCCCCGTAGCCACCAAGCTGTTGCAGTACATCCCGCAATCTCCCACAGGACAAGTGGTCTCTTTAGCCTCGAGCCCGCTCACCGAGAACCTGGGCGAGATTCGTATCGACTGGAGCCAAAGCGATAAGCATCATCTCTTCGGTCACTACTACCAGAATCAGAACAACAATTCCGACCCGTTCGCTGGCGGAAATCTTCCGGGATACGTCAGTACCAGCTTCTCTGTCGTGACGAAGCAGGCGACCCTGAACGATACTTATTCCTTCTCGCCCAACATCATCAATCAGGCCATCTTCTCAGTGCTCGACAGCCATTCGAATGAAGTAAACAACCAAACCATCAACCCCAGCTCTCTTGGCGTCAATCTCCCGCAATATCTGCCGAATGGCGGAATGGTGTTCAACATCGGCGGAGGTGGTAGCGATGTTGCGTTAAGCACCGATATTCCAACCGCCTTCACCGGCGTCAGCTACCAGATTCGGGATGATCTTACTTGGATCAAAGGGCCGGCACAGCTTGAAATTCGGCTTTGAAGTATTGCCCTTAAACTTCCGCCAGATCTTCATAGAAGCGCCCTCCATGACCTTCGACGGCACCCGCAGCGGTGATCCCGTCGCCGACTTTATGCTCGGCGCCTTTGACACGACGAATGTCGCCTTCGGAGTGCGCGACACGAACGCATTCACCTTTTACAACTCCTTTTATGCGCAGGACGAGTTCAAAGTGAGTCCACGTTTCACACTGACGCTCGGGCTCCGCTACGAACCCTTTTTGCCGTGGGTCGAAAAGAACAACGCAATCGATACGGTCCGGCCCTACCAACAATCTGTGAAGGTTCCGGACGCTCCTCCCGGTATCGTTTTCCCCGGCGATCCCGGTATCACCAGAGGGCTCGACCCCGCCGATCTGAACAATTTTGCGCCCCGGATCGGTTTGGCCTGGGATGTCTTCGGTAACGGAAAGACCAGTGTCAGGGCCGGCTACGGATGGTTCTACGAATCGGTTAATGCCGATTCGATTGCCCAGGAGAATCCGCCTTTCGCGGGATTCCTGGCAGCAGCCGGAGGCAATGCCGCCGACCCGTTCGGCTCAATCGGGCAAACCGCTCCTCCCGCAACCGTAACCGGCAAATTTGGCTGCGTGAAAATTGCGACCTATCCCGGTTACAGTTGCCCTCTCTTCCCTCTGCCGATTTCCGGCGTCTTTACGGCTGCCAATCTGGTCTCGCCTTACATACAGGAATGGACTTTCTCAATTCAGCACCAACTCACACCCAATGTCCTGATAGAGGCCGCCTACGCCGGCAAGATCGGCACCAAAATCGAGGCTCTGCGCACGTACAATCCCGCGAAGTTTGAAAATGATCCCGTCACGGGCGCCCCGCCATCTGAGGCCAACGTGAACGATCGCACTATCTATGAGCCAGGCATTCTCGGTCCCCAGGAATATCTGTTAGGAAATGATTTTCGCAGCTGGTATCACAGCCTCCAGGTGCAAGTCACAAAGCGATTCAGCCAGGGACTCTCGGTTGTCGGTTCCTACACGCTCGCGAAATCGATCGACAGCAGCTCTACAGATAACCTCGGCGCTCAAGTCGCTAATCCGTTTAACCTCCGCCAGGAGCGGGGCCGCTCCGATTGGGATCGTCGAAACTCGTTCGTCGTCTCCTGGCTCTACTCTCCCTCCGTCCACTTTTCAAACCGGCTGGCCAATCTTGCCCTCGGTGGCTGGACCTTTACCGCGATTCAAAGTGTCGAAAGCGGTCTGCCAATCACCTTCTGGCAGGGCCAGGATGTCGCTTTGGACGGCACGCAAAACAGCCAGCAGCATGCCGAGCTTGCTCCAGGTGCTACCGACTCCACCATCACGCTCAACCATCCCAACCGCAATGCTTTCGTAAACGATTTTTTCAATGCTGCGGCTTTCGTCAACCCGAACCTCGTCCCTCCCGGAACTTACGGCAACTCCGGTCGTGGTCTCATCAGTGGTCCCGGTTTTGCCAACACAGATTTCAGCGTCTTGCGCGACTTCCCGCTAGGAGAGCGCCTGAAACTGCAATTTCGAAGCGAGATGTTCAACGTGTTCAACCAGGTCAATTTCAATCTTCCGAACTCCTACGCCAACGCAGCTCTCGTCACCTCTACCGGTGCGCTTGCCAACGGCGGCGCCTTCGGCCAGATTCAGTCCACAGTCTCCGGCACGGGCCGCCAGATCCAATTCGCTCTCAAGCTGCTCTGGTGAAATTCTTCCGCACGATACTGCTGCTGCTCTTGTCTCCTTGCCTTCCAGCAATGGTACAGGCGCAGCAGTCGGGTTCTTCGCTCACTGAACTTCTCGACCAGTACAAAACCGAACCATCCAACGCGCGACTCTGTCAGCAGATCGCGTTGGCCTATACGCAGGCGAATGACTTCAGCCATGCCGCAGAGTTCTTCCGCAAGGCGCTCGCCATCGACCCGCAAAACATTCCATCGGCCAAGAATCTCGCCACCGTTCTCTGGTTTGCTGGTCAAAAAGCAGAATCAGCCGCGCTTTTCCGTTCGCTCGAAAAGAAGATCCCTGCCGATCCGGTCCCGCAGCTCTATCTCGGCCTGCGCTCTTACGATCTGAAAGACATGGAACCTGCCGCGGCGCACTTCGAGCGGGCCGGCGCTCTCGCTTCTGACAATCCGGACGTCCTTCCAGTCGTCGTAACCACCTATCTCGTCACAGGCCGCGCTCAGCAGGCCGTTATGATCCTCAAAAAACGCGCCGCTTCTGATTCCGATCCGCAAATCTACCGCTGGCTCGGCGATGCGTACGACCGCCAAAACCTGCTGCAGAAAGCATGGAATGCCTACTCGCAGGCGATCGCGATAGCGCCGCGAAATGAAGATAATTACCTCGCACTAGCCGCCTTCGCCATCGAGCACAAGAATGCCTCGATGGCGCGTAATGTATTAGCTCGCGGCCTGGCCCAACTACCGGGCTCAGCGAAATTAACTCTCGAGACAGGCCTGGTCTCGGCACTCCAGGGAGACTTCGATCAGGCAAGAAAAGCATTCCGCCAGGCAACTTCACTGGACCCGCACTGGTCTCTCCCTCTTCTTGCCCTCGGCATCACCGATTTGCAGACGGGTAATGCTGATGATGCCGCCGAAGTCTTTCGACGTGCTAAGCAAGTCGCGCCGGACGATTATCGCTGTTACTATTTCCATGCGCTTGCGCTGAATCGCTCTCAAACGAACCAGAGCGCGGCGCTTCGCTCTCAAGCCATCGAAGAACTTCACCATGCGGTAGCTCTTGACCCTGGTCACGCGTCCCCGCGAGTTGCTCTGGCACAAAATCAAATTTCGGCCGGTCAAAACGCTGAAGCCGAAGCTCAGCTGCGCGAAGCGATCCGTCTCGATCCCACAGAACCCGCCGCCCTGTACAAGCTCGCCTTACTCTGTCGCCGTGAAGGGAAGAAGCAGGACGCCGACCGGTTCCTCGCCGCCTTCACAGCGCTTAAACAGAACGCCGACTCGGACGACAACGAATTTGTCCTGCTCTCTCAGAACATCAGATAGGAGATCGTTCCCTGAAAGAACAAATATCTTTATACGTCGACCGTAGAACGCCGCGGCTGATAGAAATCATCTCCGACCTGGTTCGAATACCTTCCGAAAACACACCTCCTCTCGGCGCAGAATTAGCCTGCCAGCAGTATATAGCCGCCGCTTTGTGTAAGATCGATCTTCAGCCCGACCTCTATTCGCTCGATCAAGTGCCGGGACTTCTCGAACATCCCTTGTATTTCCGCGGCCGCGACTACTCCAATCGGCCGAACTTAGCTGTCCGTAAAGCAGGTGGCGGCGCGGGTCGCTCTTTACTTCTCTCTGGTCACATCGATACCGTACCGCGCGGTTCCCTGCCCTGGCATCACAATGCATTCGGCGCAGAGGTGCACGGCAACCGGCTCTTCGGTCGCGGAGCCAACGATATGAAGGGCGGTATCGGAACAAATCTGTTCGTCCTCGAAGCCCTCAGTGAAATGAAACTCTCCCTTGCTGGCGATCTGATCTTCGAGTCCGTAATAGACGAAGAGTTCGGCGGTTCGAACGGCACCCTTGCCAGTCGTCTTCGCGGCTACACCGCCGACGCAGCGATCATCTCCGAGCCCTCCTTCCTCCGCGTCTGCCCTGCCCAGCGAGGCGGCAGAACTGCTCATATCCTTTTGCAAGCTCCTGGCGGCGTCCTGCGCGAAGACAAGCTGGGATCCGGCATTATCGAACAGTTGAATTTCTTCCTCACCAAGCTGAAGGATTTCGCCGAGCAACGTCGCTCCCGAGTGCGGGTGCATGAGCTCTACCGCCATCACGTCGATCCCGTTCCCGTGAGCATTACCAAAATCGTGACCAGCCCATGGGGAAGCACTGAACCGATCACCATCCCGGAACGTTGCCAGATCGAGCTCTATTGGCAAACGATGCCCGGCGAAACGCAAGTACAGATCGAAGATGAGTTTTTCGCCTGGCTGGATTCGCTCGTTGACCAGCCGCACAGTCCATTTTCAGAGCGCCCGCAGGTTACCTTCCCGATACGCTGGCTTCCCGGTTCGGCGATCTCAAAGGATGAGCCCGTCGTCCGCGAGCTGACCCGCTGCGCTGCGGAGGTTCTGGGTGAGGCTCCTCCCGTCGTCGGCATCGAGGGGCCTTGCGACCTCTACGTCTTTCAACAGGGATTCGGAATCCCGGCTGTCCTCTGGGGCGCGAAAGGAGCCAATACACATGGATCAGATGAATATCTTGAAATCGATTCGGTCGTGCAAGCCGCCAAAACTCTGCTTTTGTTTATCTGCCGCTGGTGCGGCGTTGCCGAAAGCTGATTCGTGGGGCAGGCCCCCGGTCTGCGCGGGGCTCCTGGCCCCGCTCTTCCTTCTTTTAGCCTTTTGTGGATCGATCCACGCCGCCACTTCCTCCCCACTCTTTGCTCGCGGCTACACCGTCCTCCCTACGCCGCAAAGCGTCGAATTAGGCGCAAACGATTTCGAGTTCGACCGGTCCTGGCATCTCGACCTCGGATCGGGAGTCAAATCGGAAGATGTCGCTGTCGAGAGCGTCAAGCAAGGTTTGTCGGAGAGATTTCATCTCGCGCTCGACGGGTCATCCAAGCCGGCCAAATCTTTATCTTTGGCCATCGCGCCGAACTCTGTTTCGATCGCCGCCACTACCGACCGCAACACTGCCGCTCTCGCCGCGCAAGCCTACAAAGTCGAGCTGTCGAACAACCGCATCGCCATCACTGGCAACACCTCCACCGGCCTCTTCTACGGAGTCCAGACTTTACTGCAGTTGCTGAAAACCGAAAACGGGAAATTGATGCTCCCCGAAGGCACGATCAAAGATTGGCCGGATCTCGAGCTTCGCGTCATTTACTGGGACGACGCCCACCACCTCGAGCATCTCGACGTCCTCAAAGCCGCCCTCCGGCAGGCCGCTTTCTACAAGATCAATGGATTCTCAATCAAGCTCGAAGGCCATTTCGAATACCAGCACGCTCCCGCCATCGTCGATCCTTATGCCTTAAGTCCCGCCCAACTGCAGGAACTGACCGACTATGGTTTGAAATATCATGTCCAGCTCATTCCCTATTTAGACGGCCCCGCGCATGATGCATTCATCTTGAAACATCCCGAGTACTCGCGCCTGCGCGAGTTTCCGGACAGCAATTATGAATTCTGTACGGTCAATCCAGAGACCTACCAGCTCTTCAATGGCATGTTCGACGATCTTCTCGCGGCCAATAAGGGCGTGCAGTACTTCGTACTTTCCACTGACGAGCCCTACTATGTCGGGCTGGCCGATAACGATCAGTGCCGTGAAGCGGCGCGCGCGAAGCAACTCGGTAGTGTAGGCAAGATGTTAGCTGAGTTCGTCACTAAAACGGCCGGCTATCTGCATCAACGAGGACGGCAGGTGATCTTCTGGGGAGAGTTTCCTCTCAAGCCGGCCGATATCGACGCGCTTCCCAACTATCTGATTAATGGCGAGCTCTACGGGCCCCAATTCGATCCGGTCTTCCGCGCCCACGGCATCCGCCAGATGATCTACACTTCTACAGAAGGCGAAGAGCAGCTCTTCCCCCAATACTACATTCTGCCGTCGTCAAGGCGTTTGCACCCGCAGACCGCTCAAATCGGTCGTGTTCAGGAGATCTTTGAACAGAACTCCTTTACATCGCTCGAGAGTCTCTCATCCACCAGGCCCGATTTCGCTCAAGCCAATCAGGCCGACGTGATGGGCGCCTTTGTCGCCGGCTGGGCAGATCCCGGACTTCACCCGGAAACATTCTGGCTCGGGTATGCAACCGGTCCAGCCTCCGCCTGGCATCGAGCCGCTCCCGATCCGAAGGAAATGGAAAGCAGCTTCTATCAGTTGTTTTATGGATCACGCGCAACCGGCATCGGCCGCGTTTACCAGCTCATGAGTGAACAGGCTCAATTCTGGGAGGATAGCTGGGAGGAAGGTGCTTCCTCGGCGCGTACACCGATCTGGGGCGAGTCCTACGGCATATTCAATCCTCCCCGGCCCGCTCACGATCAATATTTGCCGGCACTGCCCGTTCCGTCAGCGCCTGTTCTGCACCTCGATTACGATTGGCTTCCTGGAAATACGAAGCGCGTCGCTCTGGCTAGTGATTTCATGGCTCAGAACGACGAACTGCAAGACTTGATCCGGATGAACATGTCCCGCGTCGCCTTCAATCATTACAACCTGGAGGTGTTTCTCTCGATCGCAAACTTGTATCGCCAGAATCTGGTGATGTTGCAGGATCTCGGCCGAATTTCAGAGTCCCTGCAGAGCGCCCAGGCTGCCGCGGGCCGATCCGATATTGAATCTGGCGTGTCGCAACCCAGTATCTTCGCCACATCCCAAGCGGAGAAAGCTGTGGCCGCACTCGATCGGGCGCTGAACATCGCAGAAAATATTCGTCAGTATCGCAACCAGGTTCTCCAGGATGCTACCGGCACGTGGTATAAGACTTGGTTCCCGCGCGTGCCGGAAGCTAACGGCAGACACTATCTCAACGTTGTCGACGATGTCAAAGATCATCAACCCGTGCGCACGGTCGACATGAGTTATCTCGTGTACCGCGAGTTGCTCTATCCACTCGATAATTGGGCAAAGCTTGTCGTTGAGGCGAGAAATCAATACGCCGTCGCGCACCATCTTCCCTCCCGCTCGTTTACTCTCGACTGGAAAGATACCCGCTCGGCAACGGTCTCCTCACGCACTCCTGACGATTCTAATTAGCCGGCTCGACGCCCGTTCTCGATCTCTTGTTTCTCAGGGCCGCCCATAACGGCCCATATAAGTTGCTTCGGCAATCGAATGCTCGCGAAGAGCTTTGTCGAGCGCCGGCCGTTTGGCTCCTTCCTCCAATCCCAATGTCTCGGTGTTCAACGCGAACATGTGGAGGAAGTAGCGGTGCGAGCCTTTGCCTTTCGGTGGACAGGGGCCACCGTATCCCGTCTTGCCAAAGGAATTGGTTCCAGATTTCCCACGGAATGTATCCGCTTTCCCACCCTCTGGCAATGAGTGGACATCAGCGGGAATATCCCAAAGAAGCCAGTGATCCCAGGTTCCGGCTGGTGCGTCGGGATCATCCATAATCAAGGCAAAGCTCCGGGCTTCGCCGGGTTCACCTTGCCAGTTGATGGCCGGCGACACGTTCTTCCCGTCACATGTAAACCGGCTCGGCATATCGGCTCCATCGGCGAAGCCTTGCATCGCGACTGTGAACGTCACATAGCCTCCTTCAGATTGATGTTTGCACAGGATCTACGAATGATCAGCGCTACTCGAGAAGCTTGTGTGCGTCCGATGAACAACGCCTTGACCAGTTAGGGCAAGCTTGCAATGTGCGAGAAACCGAGTCGCTGTCTGCCCTATCATGAATTGATTTCGCGAGCCGGGCATCTCGCGAACTTGCATTAGAGTGCCCATGTGGAGGTGTTATGCGCAGACGAGATTTTGTGGCCCTTGTACCTGCCGCGGCGCTGGCGGCAAAGGCCGCGGCAGCAGCGGGACCAGATCAGGTATTGAAGGAGTTACTGGCTGGTAACGAGCGGTTTGCAAATGGCAAGCCTATGAATCCGCGCCGGACACCCGCCGATTTTTCGAAACTGGCTTCGGGGCAAACGCCGGATGCAGTGATTGTAGGCTGTTCGGATTCGCGAGTTGCGCCTGAGCTTTTATTTGATCAAGGCAAAGGCGACTTGTTCGTAATCAGAGTAGCTGGCAACGTGGTAACCGGGGCGGGCCCAACCGTAAAGGGCAGCATCGCATACGCGGTGGTGGCGCTAGGCGCACGCTTGGTGATGGTTTTAGGGCACAGCCAGTGCGGAGCAGTGAAATCGGCGCTGGAGACCAAACCACAGTCGCTGCCGCAATCGATTCTCGACCTTGTGCGTCTCGTGAATACTGGCGGCGAGAAGGATCTGGACAAAGCGATTGTGGCGAATGTACGCGCATCGGTTGAAAGGCTGAGAACTCTGGAACCAACGCTCGCGCAATATATAGCGGACGCGAAAGTGAAGGTAGTCGGAGGAGTTTACGATCTCGCTACAGGCAGAGTCGCCATGGTAGCTTAAACGGGCCGCCGGTTAGAGACCGTCCACGTTGGCGATCGCTTGCGTGTTGCTCAACTGGACGCTTACAGAAGCCGGGCTGTGGCAAGATGGCTCTTCATGACCGGCCGTTACAAGCCCGACGGTTCCGCGCGCCTGCTGGAGATGGAGGGAATTCAAAAGCGCTTCGGCGGGGTGCGCGCGCTGAGAGGTGTTTCGTTTGACCTAAAACCTGGCGAGGTTCACGCGCTGGTTGGTGAGAACGGAGCGGGAAAATCAACCCTGATCAAGATTCTCGCCGGCGCTCTCGAGGCCGATGCTGGCAGCATCCGGCTTCGAGATCAGATTCTTGAGCGAATGACTCCTGCGCTGTCACGCGCCTTAGGAATCGCTGTCGTCTACCAACAGCCCGCGCTGTTTCCGCATTTGACGGTAGCGGAGAATCTGGCGTTTGCAAGAGATGCCGGCCGATTAAATCATCTCGCCGGCTGGGGGACGTGGAACCGCCGTGCGGCAACCGTGCTGGAAGAAGTAGGCGCTGATGTTCGGCCGCAAAATATTGCCGGATCTTTGACCATGCCGCAGCAACAACTCGTCGAGATCGCAAAGGCGCTCGATGCGGAGGCGAAGATTCTCGTCATGGACGAGCCCACGGCTTCCTTAGGCGAGAAAGAGACGGAAAATCTGCTCGCCATCGTCCGGCAGGTGCGTAGCCGGGGCGTTGGAGTAATTTACATTTCGCACCGGTTTGAAGAGATTTACGCCCTCGCAGATCGCATCACGGTACTCCGCGACGGTGAAAGCGTCGGTACGTACGACGCCAAAACCTTGGCGAAGCAGAAATTGATCCATTTGATGGTCGGCCGCGAATTAGAAGCGGTCTTCCCTGCCCGGACCTCGCCGGTAGGCGCTCCAGTGCTCGAAGTCGAGGATTTGTCTAACGCCAGTCGAGGCATTCACCGCATTTCATTTACTTTGCACTCCGGCGAAATACTCGCGCTGGCGGGACTGGTTGGTGCTGGCCGAACAGAGCTGGCTGAGACGCTCTTTGGACTTACGCCGTCTAGCAGCGGCTCGATCCGGATCGGAGGTGAATCGGTCCGCGTAGAATCTCCTCAGCAGGCTGTTCGCTTAGGGCTGGCGTACGTACCGGAGGATCGCAGGAAACATGGAGTGATCATGGATCTGTCCATCGGCCAGAACACGACTCTAGCCAGCCTGAAGAAGGTTTCGCGTGCTGGTTTTCTGAAATTTCGCGAGGAGTTTCAGGTGGCCGAACGGTATCGCTCAAGATTTCAGATCAAAGCTGAGTCGGTGCTGACTCCGGTCGAGGAACTATCGGGCGGTAACCAGCAAAAGGTGGCCATCGCGCGCTGGTTGATGACGAGCCCTCGCGCGCTTATTCTTGACGAACCTACCCAGGGTGTCGATATCGGAGCGAAAGCCGAGATCTATGCGGCAATGAGAGAGCTTGCCGCCGGCGGCTTGGCGATCCTTCTGATTTCTTCAGAGATGCCGGAAGTACTTGGCATGAGCGATCGTATCCTGGTGATGCGTGAAGGCAGAGTCGCCGGTCTTTTGGATGCAAAGGATGCCACCGCGAATCGCGTGATGGAGCTCGCTTTAGGACACACAGTAGCTTCATCCTGATGCCCTCTTTGTTACGCCGGGAATTCGCAGGCTCGGTCACACTGGTTTGTTTTCTGCTGTTCCTGGCTCTCACTGCGCCATCGTTCTACTCGGCCGGCAATCTGCGCGACCTTGCGCTATCCAACATCTCTGTTTTGATTGTCGCGGCGGGCGCTACCTTCGTGATTGTTCTCGCCGAAATAGATATTTCAGTCGGCTCAATGTTTGCGGTCTGCGCAGTTTGCTGTGGAGTATTCGCGAAGGCGGGAGTACCAATGTTTCTTATGCCTATCGCGGGAATGGCAGCCGGCGCCTTACTCGGAGCAGTTAATGGTGCGCTGGTCTCATCTTTAAAAGCGCCCTCGATTGTGGTGACTCTGGCGACCATGATCGCTCTTCGAGAAGCCCTTAACTGGATAACCCAGGGCGCCTGGGTCCAGAACCTTCCGTCAAAGTTTCAATGGTTTGGATTGCCTCAATCGCAGGGTGAAGTGCTGCTCTTTGGCATTACCGGAATCACAATCTTGCTGATGTGGTGGGCGTCCCGAAAGCTGATGCTGGTGCGTGCCGTATACGCGGTCGGTTCCAATTCAGATGCAGCTCGTCTCCTGGGCATCAACACACAAGCCATTGTGTTTGGTGTGTTTCTTCTTTCCGGAATATTGACAGGCTTAGCGGCTGCTCTAAACTCGGTTCGCTTCTCTGAGGTTCCCGCCAATACGGGCCTTGGATTGGAGCTTAAGGCAATCGCGGCGGTCGTCGTCGGTGGAACACCCATCACAGGCGGCAAAGGAAGTTTAGCGGGAACAGTGGCCGGAGTCGCGCTGATGGGCAGTATTGGTCCAGCCCTCACGTTTTTGAGGATCGATCCGTATTGGGAGAAAGCGTTCCAGGGAGCGGTCATCCTGGTAGCCGTTCTGTTCGATGCTCTGGGCTCGCGAAGAGGGAGGAGTCAGCGGTCTAAACAGCTCGCATGATCTCATCGATCGGAAAGAACGGATTCATACTCATTGCGCTAATTGCGGTTGAAATTGCGCTATTCGGCCGCTTTGGGCCAAACTTCCTGTCCGTCGAAAACCTGTTCGAATGCATTCGGCTTACGGTCGAAGTTGGGCTGATCTCGCTGGCAATGACTCCGGTGATCATCTCCGGCGGAATTGATTTGTCCGTCGGATCCATGATGGGATTGAGTGCGGTCGTCACGGGTTGGCTCTGGCAAACCTGCGGACTACCCATAGGCATCGCAGCGATGCTGGCGCTGATCGTCGGGCTGTTGGGTGGCCTGATCAACGCCTTGCTGATCGCGCAGCTCAAGGTGTCCCCGCTGATCGTTACGTTGGGGACCTACTCACTGTTCCGTGGAATTGCGGAAGGCATGACAGGCGCGGCTGTAACTTACTCCAACTTTCCAGCTGGATTTCTTTTTCTCGGCCAGGGCTACATTTTCAAAGTTGTTCCTACCCAAACACTGATTCTGCTATTCGCGATTCTGGCTTACTGGCTTATGCTGCACCGGTCCGTGATCGGCCGTGCCTTGTATGCGATTGGGCTATCTCCCGGTGGAGCGCGATATGCGGCCTTGCCGGTAAGCGGACGGCTGGTGCTCATCTACATTCTTTCCGGGTTCACAGCGAGCCTGGCGGGGCTTATTTATGTCGCTCATCTCGGACAGGCCAAATCGGACGCAGGCACTGGTTATGAGCTAATCGCGATCACCGCTGTTGTTCTAGGAGGCACCTCAATAATAGGCGGTTCGGGCACGATCGGCGGAACCGTTCTGGGATTGGCAGCCATCGGCATTCTCGAAGACGGGCTCCGTTTAGCCGCGCTCCCGGCTGAACTTTCCGGCATAACGACCGCGATTCTGCTCCTGCTTACCATCGCGTTCAAACGGCTGAGCTTGAGGTCTACGCAGTCCGGCTGTTGAAATAGAAAGGGACCAATTGAGAAATTCGCAATTAGCCGTTCTTTGCGCCACGGTGATCGCCGGCGCTCTGATCGTTGCGGGCACAAACTGGTATCTCGTCGGAGAACTTCGAAGCGAAATTGCCGGCACGCCCAACACTCGCCCAGCGAAGCAGAAGACAATCACCGTTGCGATGATGCCTAAGGCGAAGGGCGATCCTTACTTCATCAGTTGCCGGAAAGGCGCAGAAGAAGCGGCTCGGGAACTTGGTGCGAACTTGATCTGGGACGGACCGACTACCGTGGATCCCGCCAAACAGAGCGAATTCGTCGAGAGCTGGATCACACGCCGGGTCGATGCGATCGCGATTGCTGTCGGCAATGCTGCCAGCGTGTATCCGGTTTTGAAAAAAGCGCGGCAGCATGGGATCAAAGTTGTCACGTGGGATTCTGACTCTTTGCCTGATTCACGCGACTATTTCGTAAATCAGGCGACACCGCAAGCCATTGGCTCTACATTAGCGGATACTGCCGCATCCCTCATAAACAAACACGGGGAGGTCGCAATCATCACCGGCCTGCTCAGCGCTGAAAATCAAAATCTCTGGATACGCTACATAAAGGAGCGTGTGGCCGCGCAGTATCCGGACATCAAAGTGAGTGTGGTACGGCCGAGCGATGATGATCGCGACAAAGCATTCAGTGAAACTCAGACGCTCTTGAAGGTATACCCACGAGTGAGGGTCATTGTCGCGATTTCCACTCCCGCGGTGCCCGGGGCAGCGGAAGCGGTGAAGCAGTCTGGCCGGCAAGATGTCAAGGTCATCGGACTGACGCTGCCCTCTTTGTGCAAGTCGTACATGGAGGAAGGAATCGTCGCCTCGGACATTTTGTGGGACACCAAAGGACTTGGCTACTTGACCGTCTCCGTTGCAGCAGCACTCGCTCGAGATCAGATGCCACAAGACCCAACGTCTTTCCAGGCGGGGAAGCTGGGAACCATGCAAGTCACCGGAACCGACGTTATTCTCGGCCCACCGCTTATTCTTACGCGTGCGAATATCGGGCAGTTTGATTTCTAAAGGAATCCCGGGCATTGCGCCCCCGCAGCGGTTAGATCGAGGGAAAATGTTTGCGGGATGTGCCTGATCGAAATCTAATTAAATTCGGATGGCGCCTGCATGACGGCACGGTGTCGCGAGTAAGTTTGTGACACGCTATTGTCTCCGGCAGCGGGCAACTACCAGTGTTATGTCATCGCATTGTTCATAAGGACTGAATTGCCGAACTTCATCCACCAGGCATGAAACTACGGCTGATGAAGGCAAGTTGCGGCATTGGCGCAGCCTTTCAATGAGGCGCTCTTCGCCAAATTCCTCGTCCTGCGTGTTGAGCGCTTCCGTTATACCGTCGCTGTAGAGTGCCAAGGTGTCACCCGGCGCAAGGACACGCTCCCCAACATCGCAGTCCCATTGTTTGAAAAGTCCCAACACCGTTGACGTGGAGTCGAGCCGTTCAACCTCATCGTTGTTACGCAAGAGAATACCTGGAGGATGACCGCAATTCGCATACCGTAACTGTCGCGTTCGATCATCATATTCGGCGAAAAAGAGCGTGGCGTAGGCCGCTTCGGTTACGTTTTCACCGAAGAGCCGGTTTACCGAGAGCAGGAATCGCTTCGGCTGATCTAATACGAACGGCGTGAACGGGCGGCTCCAGTACGTTCCGCATTGATTCCTCATGTGTGCCTGCAAATTCGCCATTAGCAGAGCAGCGGGGGTACCTTTCCCCGCAACATCGCCTATTACCAGCGCCAGCCGCTCGCGGCCGAGATCAAGGAAGTCGTAATAGTCGCCACCCACCTGGCGTGCTTGGATGCAAACGCCCGTATATTCGAGTGTCGCGATGGCCGGCTGAACCTGCGGGAAAAGTCTTGCCTGCACCGCTCTGGCGTTTTCGAGTTCCAGAGCCTGCCGGCGCTCCGACTCCAATCTCTCGGCATGAGAACGTTTTTGCTGTTCGATTTCCTGGATCACCTCGTCGGAGCACAAAAGCGTAAACGAGTTACCGTCCACATCTTCAAAGCTGCGCGGACATCTCGCCCCACGGCTCCAGGCTTGGCGAATTGATAAAGTGGACGCCGCGACGCCGCCACTCTTCAAATTTCGCGACAACATTCTCGGTTACAAAAACGATGTGAGTAGACCGGCCAATCAGACTGTATTCCTTGGAATCAGCTTTTGGCGCGATTAATGAAAGTATTGCAGTGCCATCCGGTGGGGCAACTGTCAACCACCGATCGCCGGACGGAAGGCGAGTGTCGTTGGCAAGGTTGAATCCAAGCTGGCTAACGTAGAACTCGAAGACTTCGGTCCTGATCCCGAACGAAAATAGTCGCAGTGCCCAAGCGGAGATATGGGTCCTGTCGATCGGGCGCAAAACTGCATCGATTTGCCCGATATGCAGAACGAGTGCTGCTCACGCACCGAATTATAGCTCCGGGACCCGCCGCGGACGTGGTCTCATCCGGTGAGCGCTAGTGTCGCGAGCGAGCCGGAAACAGCGTCACTGTGCCGCCGGTAGCTGGAGGTTAGAGATGATGGACGTGCCGAATCCTAGCGTGATCAGCCCGACGCTTCTTACCAGATCATGATTGGACGCGGTCGGTATGACCCAGACAAAGAAGCATGCGGCTCCCAACACGACGTACAGCCAGGCACAGATTCTTTTGAAAGCGTCACGCTGAGGGTCTCTCAGTATCTGAGCGGTAGACTGTGCCGGCTTTGAGGGCTGTTGTTGCGCCTGAACTGGTGTTGATTGTTGAGTGTAGACCGTAGCGATCTTTATGTTTGCGGGTGTGCCGAGAACACCGGTTGCCGCTGTGAGGACGAGACCTGCAACGATCGTGCTCGCCTGAGTGAAGTTATTAGCCCATGTAAATCTCTGCAGTATATTTCCAGCTCCTGGGCCGGGAGCGGGCATAAAAGAGGCGATCATCGCGCTCACAACGGCTCCAACAAAGAAGATGAGGATAAAGCTTTCTATAAAAGCAGTTAATCCATTGCTCCCAACAAAGTCTTGCAGCGTTTTAATTACGGCCATTCATTACTCCTTTGCGATGGCCGATGATTATATCTCTACAGGTGAACGGCTTTTCTGGTATGTTGCTCAAATGCAGCAAAAGCGGTCCGCGGATGTTGTTCCGATGTCTGTATTGAAGAAGGCCGCCAGCGCGACGCTTGAAACGGCTGCGAAGACCAAGCGGCAGGACGGAGGCCGCCGGTATTCAGCGAATGATAAGGCGCGCCTCCAAGCTGCATATGCGAAGGCGATAAGCGATTTGGAGGCGGAGCCGAAACGCCCGGGCGTCATGTTCACGACAAAAAATCGCGCCGCATCGCTGCTCCAAAGCCATTGCGCAGAAGCGGCAGCCAAGGGCGGCAATGTAAGGCCGTTGAAGGATGGCGCCCTGGAGGCCGTATTCGATGACAAGGACCCCCACTACAAATTGGATACAGTGGCGGCGAAGATCCTGTATCCGCGCAAATTCCGATGGATTGCTCCCCCCGAAAAACCGGAAGCCGAGTTGCCGAAGGAGTTCCGGGTTGCATTATTCGGTGACTGGGGTACCGGCATGTATGGCGCGCCGCTGATAAAGCAGTGCATTGAAGCCGATCGCGGACGAATCGATTTGATTATTCATCTCGGCGACACTTACTATGCCGGCTATCCGCAGGAGGTTGAGGATCGTCTGATTGGGATCTGGCCGCACCGCGATGGTGCGATCTCACGCTCGCTCAATGGAAACCATGAAATGTACGCGGGCGGACGGGCGTACGCCAAAGCCATTCCAAAACTGAAGCAAACATCCTCGTGCTTCTGGTTTCAAAACGAGAATTGGACGCTCGTTGGACTGGACACGTCCTATAACAACTACATATTGCCTTCACAATTCGATCTGAACGAATCCCAGATCAAATGGTTGAACAAAGTGATAATCCAGGCAGGCAAACGAATCCTGCTCTTCTCACATCACTATTTGTTTTCCGCCTTTGAGCCCGCGAAAGCGGGAGCGCTGCTTCGCCGGACGATGCAGAAACATGTGGCTGGGAAGCAGTTCTACGGGTGGTATTGGGGCCATGAGCATCGTTGCGCTTTTTACGATTGGAGCGATGAGTGGGGGCTGTTCGGACGCTGCGTTGGTCACGGCGGATTCCCTTATTTCCGCGATAAATCCATCAAGCCGCCGAAAAAACCCGCGTTCGTAAAAGTGGGAGCGAGAAATGGGGCACCGGCTTGCGTGACACTCGACG
This sequence comes from Terriglobia bacterium, assembly GCA_963738555.1. Classification (GTDB taxonomy): domain Bacteria; phylum Acidobacteriota; class Terriglobia; order Bryobacterales; family Bryobacteraceae; genus Bog-105. The sequence continues at coordinate 129,149 of CAVTXN010000016.1, read as the reverse complement.
GAGCCAACCCCTGTGTCGTGGGCTACGAGAACGAATACGGCCCGCATGGCTACGTCATGCTCGAGTTCAATGGAGAGGAGCTGACCGAGCGAGTGCACGATAGCTATGGCGCAGCCGAGATCTGGGTTAAGGGACACAAGCCTGCAAAGCCTTGAGAACGGATGAGCAGCACGAGAATCTCGCGCGCCGGCTGAATCGTATTGCCGGCACGCACGGCAAGCTGCGGACGATAGAAAATTTTCGGGCAATCGTCGGCGGTAAAGATGAGAACGCACCCCAAGCAGCAGCGCTCGCACGGGAAAAGCTGCAAGCTGGGGCGAGACTCACAGAAACCGAATGGAAGGCTTTAGAGTTGATGATCCGGCTTTCGCGTCCGACCGCCTTGATCCGCTGCGGTGTGCCAGAGCCGCTTCCGTCGGGCAAGCCGTCGAGGCAATTTCCGGGATGGAAGGCGTTCCGGGCAAAAATTGCTCCGTATATCCATAGTGTCGGTCTGATTCTCCCGGGCACCGGGCGCGTTAGCTCGAGAAAGGGAATAGGAACGGGATTTCTGGTCAGGCCTGATGTACTGGTGACGAATTATCACGTCTTCAATCTTCTGAAGGTAGATGGAGGCGCGCCGCAGGGAAGCGTTCGGTTCCTGTTCGAAGATGACAATTACGAGAATGAGCCTGTGATTACCGTCAAGAGAGCCATCTATGTAGCGCCGAAGGACGATCTGGCGGCATTGAAGCTTTCTGTGGCAGGCAGCGCTACACCGCTGGAGCTTGATAAGAGCGGAGCTCAGCTCGAAATGCAGGTGGTTGCGATCGGTCATCCGTTCAAGGATTCGGAACGGAATCCAAAATTTATCTCGTCTGTGTTTGGAGACAAGCTGTTTGTGAAGCGTGCGAGTCCCGGCGAGATTACGCCTGCTCGCAACGGCGATGCCGACATGTTCGATCACGATTGCTCGACTCTCGGCGGCAACTCCGGGTCGCCGATCGTGTCAATTGACTCCGGGAAAGTAGTCGGCGTACACCGGGAAGGCCTTTTCCTGGAGCGCAACACTGGAATCCGAACCGAGCCTTTGATATCGTTTCTGTCGAAATGCAAGGTCTGAGCGAGGGTGTGCCACGGCGCGCGCTGATCATCGCGATTGAGCGGTATCCGGCGATGCAGCAGGCATCCGTGCTGCGCGGCACTACGAAATCCGCCAGAGACTTCGCGACCTGGCTCGTGAAAGATAAAGGCCTCGATCCAAAATCGCTCTACATTTGTGCAAGGAGGGGCAAATTTCCGGCGGGCGCAAATCTCTTTGAGACAACCAGGAAAGGGATCAAGGACGCGATCTGCTCCCTCGTAGCGGATGGCCGGGACCAAACGGAGGAGCTTTACGTTTTCTACTCAGGGCATGGTTTTCTTGCGTACCTGAACTCGCAGGACCCCGGCCTGAATGTATTGGTGCCAGCGGATTTCGAAAATGAGACGAAGTCGATGGACCTCCCTATCCGGCTCGACGAGTTGCAGAAGAAGCTGAAGTTATGGCTCGGGGGCGAGTGTCACTTCTACTTCATCGATGCCTGCCGGACGAAGGTAGAGGGCGAAGTCAGCATTCTCGGACTACAGTTGGAACTCGCGACGAAAGGCAAGGGCGAGAGGTATGCACTCTACTCCGCGGTGAATGGCGGCCCGGCGATGGTGGATAGCGGCTTTGCGGCGGCCCTTCTGGAAGGACTCAGGGGGAGCCTCGAAGCTGCAGAGTTCATTGACGAAAAGTGGTACGTTACACTTCACAGCCTGCGCCGGTATCTGGAATCGAAGCTGGGGCGCAGTCTGGAAGAAGACGGTCAGGGCGCGATCGTTCTGGCCGAGGCTGTCGCCAAAAAGAGAGGCAAGCCGGTTTGCGAGATTGTCGCTCATGAGGGCAAGAAGAGAGGAAAGTATCGCGTCGTATTGCACAGCGCGCAAAGGAAGGAGAAGACGCGTAGCTTTAACTTCACCGGCTCCAAATATTTGCTGAGTGTTCCGGAAGGCGATTGGGGCATTCGCTTGTTCGATGGCGCGAAAGAATGGCCGCGGCTGATACCCACCGGAAAAATCGACCTCTCCAGCGCAGGACGCGTTGTCTTTACAAAGCGCGCGCAGGATGCGCTTGCCGGACGAGGGCCAGTCCCGATCGCCAGCAGCATTGAGGATGTTGAAACTGAGACAAGAACTACGTGGAAACGGCTGGTAGACACCGCAATCGCCTCGGATGTCAAGGTGAGCAGAGGGGAAGGCCCGGAGATTCGCGTCTTGCTGGCAAACGAGGTCGACGGCGGTGCTGTATTTGCGTGCCTCAATGAAGGGGAGAGCCCCAATTGGCAGGAGTCGTCAAGAAATGCCGACGAGTTTCACCGGTTCCGGTTCAACAGAGCTTCGGGCAGCAAGATCGCGACGTTCGCATTTGCGAGTGGATTGACAACCTCGATTGCGACGTTTGCAGCTGAAGGCTGGGTCACGCTGATGCTTGTTCATCGAGACAGGCAGCAGAAGCTTGCCATCGCCCAGGTGCTCATTCCCGATGCTTCCGAATCTCCCATGCTAAGAATGGCATTTGAGATTCAGGAGAACCCTTCGAGAATTTTCGAGCGCGAGCTCTACGAAGGTACCGGCGAGCCGATCACCAGATTGTTCGGCTACTGGAAGCATGGAGCGCGGACCGGAATCAAGACCGACGTAAAGTTTCCTGATTTGATTGCGATCAGGCACCGGCCGAATGAAGGCACTCACTACCTTAAGGGCGTTCCACTCCTGCTGGATAATCTGTTATCGGTTCCAGGCTGGGAGGAACGGATTCCGTTTCCTGCCACGCGACTTGACTATTCTTCTGTCTGGACGTGTTGGCGCGGCGCGATGAACGGCCCTGAACTGGACAGGCGCATGCACTACCAGAGCAAAGGAACGTTGCTCTGAGCTCATGTTGACATCCGACCCAAGTTCCTATACACTCATGTCGGATGCCTTCCCGAAAAGACGACGAGCGAACAAATCTGCTGCAAGGCACTTTGGATCTGCTCATTCTCAGAACTCTTGTGTTGGGAGCGCAGCACGGACAAGGCATTGCGCGGCTGATCCAACAGCAATCGGAAGACGTGTTCCTGGTCGACCACGGGTCTCTTTATCTGGCGTTGCAGCGGCTCGAAGAGAAAGACTTGGTCAGCGCTAAATGGGGCATCTCTGAAAACAATCGGAAAGCGCGCTTTTATACGCTAACGGCCAAAGGCCGGAGGCAACTGACAGATAAGACAAGCCAGTGGAGGAAGATCGCACGCGCGATGGGTCGCATTCTCGACCCGGAAGAATCAGGGGCATGACATGTTCGGGAAGAGACGGCGTTCGCCAGAGGATTTCAAACAGGAAATAGCTTCGCACCTTGCGCACGAAGCCGATGATGTACGCGATACGAGCAGGTGTACCGATCCCGAAGCAGCAGCCCGGCGCGCCTTCGGCAACATCACGAAGCTGGAGGAGACGCGCTACGAACGGCGGCATTGGATGTGGTTCGATCACCTGAGAATTGATTGTCGCCAAGCTGTACGTCAACTGAAAAAGAGACCTGGCTTCAGTGCGCTGCTCATTTTGATATTGGGTCTCGGCATCGGCGCCAATTCCGCTATCTTCAGCGTGATCCGGGCCGTTCTACTGCGGCCGCTGCCCTACAAGGATCCTGGCCGCCTTGTGATGGTGTTTGCAGACGACCCGGCCCGTGAACTCCACGAAGGCCGCACATCGCTCCTGAACTTTGCGGACTGGAAGAACGAAAATCGCAGTTTCGAGGAGATGACGGTCTTCGCTCCGCAGACTTTTCTACTTGGAACCGATGGGCCGCCGGAACGGCTGCGTTCGGCCCGCGTTTCTGCAAGTTTCTGGCGGGTTCTCGGCGTCTCTCCCATACTGGGGCGCTCCTTTACTTCGGAGGAAGAAAAACGCAGCGAGAGAGTGGTCGTCCTTAGTTATTCGTTGTGGCAGCGGCAATTCGCCGGATTGAAAGGAGCAATCGGCGCGAACCTGGTAATGGATGGCAGAAACTATCGGGTAATTGGCGTCATGCCGCCCGAATTTCGTTTCCCGTTCGCTGATACAAGAGTCTGGGAACCACTGACAGCCCATCCATATTGGGCAACGCGCGACGCGAAAGCGCCGCGGTCGAATGCTGGCTGGCTTGTGCTGGCGCGGCTTAAGTCCGGCGTGAGTCGGAGACAAGCCCAGGAGGATATCAGCACTATTGAGAGCCGGTTAAAAGCCGAATATCCGACCAGCCAATTACCGGAACAGGTCTTCGTAATCCCATTGAAAACTGTCGCAACAGGCCAGCATCAGCTTTCGCTTTGGCTTCTGTTTGGTTCAGTTCTTGTGATGCTCGTGATTGCGTGCGTCAACACCGCTGGTCTTTTACTCGCGCGAGGGTCCGCGCGTGAGTGGGAGTTTAGGGTACGCCAGGCGCTTGGCGCAAAGCGAACAAGAATTGCTGCCCAGCTTGTCACAGAAACCCTTGTACTCGCGAGTTGCAGCGGTCTGCTCGGATTGCTGTTGGCCGGTGGAATTTCGGGACTGATAACGCGATATGGCCCTGCCGATATTCCACGCCTTTCGGAGGCGAAACTTGACTGGCAGGTGATTCTATTTACTGCAGGAATAACTATTTTCACAGCACTGTTCGCAAGTCTCTGGCCCGTGTTCAGCAGCAGCCGGACACAACTGGGCATGCGCCAGTGGACCTCCGTCTCGTCACATCGCATGCGAAACGTTTTGGTCACTGGGGAATTCGCGCTAGCACTGGTCCTGATAAGCGCGGCGGGACTGTTAATCAACAGCTTGCTGCGTGTTCGCGCGACTGAATTGGGTTTTCGCCCCGATCATCTGCTGGTCATGCGTATCGATCTCCACGTGGGAAAGACGCTTGAGCAGCGGGCAAGCTATTTTGAGCAGGCAATCCAGCGCGCTGAGTCGCTTCCTGATGTACGCTCCGCGGCGGCTGTTTCGGGCTTTCTGAGAACCGATCCCGAAGACTCCATTCAAATTGAAGGGCGTCCGCTGCAACATCCCGGTCCCTGCGAAGACCTGATCACCGGACCCTACTTTCGCACCGCGGGAGTTCCCTTGTTGAGAGGTCGTGTCTTCTCGATCGAAGACCGCCGCGGCTCGCTGCCAGTTGCGATAGTTAATCAGGCGATGGTCCGAACCTATTGGCCCAATGAAGATCCAATTGGAAAACGATTCCGTTTCAAGCCTTCCGATCCATGGCTGATGGTTGTCGGTGTGGCGGGTGATATGCGTCGGCAAGGAATCGAACGGCCCATTGCACCACAAGTCTTCCTTCCTCACCGGCAAGGCGAGGACAACATGATGGACGTGATTGTTCGGACGACCGGTGACCCGGCGCGCATGGCGGCCTTGGTCCGTAGTGAAATTCAAGCGTTGGACAAAACGGTAGCGAAGTTTAAAATTTCGACGGTTGACGAGGAACTCGACCAACAAACAAGCGAGCGGCGGTTTAACACGCTCCTGATCGGCAGTTTCGCCTTCACCGCTTTGTTTCTTTCTGCAATCGGCATCTACGGGCTCTTGCATCAACTGGTTGCGCAACGGAGAAACGAAATTGCAGTCCGTATGGCACTAGGCGCTAGACCGGCTGAAGTACAGATTTTTGTGCTCCGTCAGGGCTTGGTGCTCGCTGTGGTCGGAACTCTGTTGGGCCTGGCGGCTGCCTTATTGCTGTCGCGGTTAGTATCCAAATTGCTTTACGAAGTTGCTCCCAGTGATCCAATTACGCTAGGGGTGTCTGTGTTTCTGCTTTTATCGGTTGCGAGCGTTGCGTGCTGGTTACCATCCGTCCGAGCGGCGCGAATCGATCCCATGCTGGCGCTACGGGAGGAGTAGTTGAGTGACGACAACGACAGCAGACCGCAGATGAAGGACGATAAATTTATTCAGGCGGCCAGACAATCTCAACCAGAACCGCGTACGCACGGTTTGTGAAAAAATCCGTCATCAATGAAGGTATTCCTTCGTAGGTCGTTGATTCTTGAATCGGAGCCATGAGCGAGGATGAGGCCGCGGTTCTCAGCGAGCCGAAGATTCAAAGAGCGATTGGTGTGGTCGATCTTTTCACAGACCCGCGCGCACAAGCTAAAGCAAAGATTGTCGTGCAGAGCTCTGAAGCCAGGCCCTACGACCAAGCCGCAGGCGCGAGATTAATGGAGATCCGCTTAAGCGAAACGTTCAGCGGAGATATCGAGGGTGAGTCACCGGTTCGATCATTGCGCGTCCGCGGCACAGCGGAATCCGACCGTTCCGGAACGGTCATAACCGGGCGCCATCAACAGCAATTTCCCATGTTGATCGTTTCTGTAGGCTTCCGGAAAATACCAGATCGAGCCCTGCGGCTGATAGTAATTGCCGCCTCGAAGGATCGCCGCGCGAGTATGCTCGTCGACGTACTCGTCTGTCCACTGCCATACATTGCCCACCATATCCATCACGCCGAAGGGACTGGCGCCGGCCGGATGTGCATCCACGTCATCGGGTCCACGCAAACTTCGGCCAACATCCGGGACCGGAACCGCAGATGCATTCCATTCGTTGCCCCACGGAAATTTACGCCCATCCGTGCTCTGTGCGGCAAATTGCCATTCCCACTCGTGCGGCAACCGTTTGCCAGCCCATTTTGCGTACGCGCGCGCGTCTTCGATAGATACCCAGGTTACAGGCTTGTTGGCCCAACCATCCGGATAAGCTCCGTTCTTCCAATCGCGCAAGAAGTGTAAGTTATCGCCCGGCCGGTAATTCGTCGCATCGAGAAACTTCTTGAACTGTGCATTTGTAACCGGGTACTTATCCATGTAGAACGGCTTGATTTCCATCTTCTGTTCATGGAAGCGGCGCGGCATATCCTCCCACGGGTACTGCACGTCAACACCGATATCATCGAAGCCTTCGATTTCGATCCCTTGCACTTTGAAAACATAAGAGCTGCCGGAGATCTTGACCATACCCTCCGGTGTACCGGGCCGCGATTGCGTGGGCGCGATGTCAATCATGTGCTGTGGCAGCGTTTTCCACTCGGCGGAGAAACTCGAAAGCGACGAAGAAGTCAATGGTTTCATCTTTTCCATGAGTTCGGCGATCTGCGGGGCCGGCTCGCCGGAAGTAGATAAGATGGCGCCGTAGCCATGCGCCTCGAGAGGAAACGACAGCACAGCCTGACCATTCTCGACCTCGGGTTTCAGCTCCACGCCGTGATAGAGATCGAAGTACCGTGCTCCGTTCCCGGCAGGCACAGACATCTGGCGCGTCTTGATGTCATATTCATTGCGGTTGACGATCGTCCATACTGTTTGATCGCCTAGCGGCCAGCGGCTCGCAAAAACTCCATATAGGTTCATCGGATAGAACGGCTCCCACTCCTTGCTGACCAGAAAGGGCGCAATCGCCCGCTCAATCATCGCTACCCGCCGCGTCGCTTCTGCGTCGCGCGGAGTTATGCCGTTCCAGATCCCCCAGATGTTTTCCCAGCTCTCCCAACCCTCGCCGTTAAAGAATGCGTATTGGAGATCATCGGTTTTAGTGCGCGCCCAACGGTCGGAGATGTTGACCATATGGCGGCTCTCCAGCCAGCGAAATCGATCGACTCCCGGCACAAAATCAAACTGGCTGCCGTATTGACCCCACGTGAGCACGTTCCAGGCCAGCGCTTCGTCGGAGGGAGTCCCTTCGGGCTCGAACGCCAGCGGGTGCCCGATTTTTTCCGCCGCTTCCGAGAACACGCGTGGCACGCCATCCTGGGTATCGCCGTTAATGCCGTCGGCATCGATCGCCTTCATGAGTTCTGCGACCGCTTGTGGCCACGGCATCTTTGGGTCTCGCGTGCCTTGGTCCCACATCATCATCGGAAACAGCACGCGCACGCCGCGGCGGTGAAAGTCGGCCACCATTTGCTTTACTCCGTCAATACCGCCAGGCATGCTGGCCACCATGTCTAACTGGTTGCGGTCGTCGATCCCCATATTCGGATAAGTGGACCAGATCAGCACAGCATCAATCCCGCCGTAACGATTGCTCAAATCATCGAGATAGCGGTCCACAGTGTATTTGCCTGCAACCGGATCGTAGAAGTAGCGGTCGTGCACCATCATTTGCGGCTGCATGAAGCTGCTTTGTGTCCACTTAAGGGCCGGTTCGCTGTAGCGCCAGTCATCGAGCCTCAGGCCGGTACGAATGGCACGTTCCCCGCGCCAATGCTGGATATCTCTCAGCCAGGCCTCGTGGGTGGCCGCTGTGCACGGAATGTACTCGCCTTCCCAAGCGCCTTTCAGCGTCAGACATCCGGGCGGTGGAATCAGCTGGCCCTTTGGAGCGAAGTGCGTATCTTGCGCCAAAGCCCGCATTCCCAGCGCCATGATCAAGAAAGTGCTGCGAGTGTAATAACTCATCAGGTGAAGTCCTTAGAAATGAATTCTATAACATAAACTGATTGAACCGGTTCAAGGAATCCGCCGGGAGTACGCCGCGACTTACAAAACGCCCGCAGACTGACGTCCCGAAGCCAATCGTGAACAAATGCGCTATCTTTGAACGTCGGAGGTCAATCCAACGAAGGCGAATTCGCTTCGAGCCCTGAGTCTGTTGATTGCGATCTGGCTTGCGGGCGCGCTTGTGCCCGGGTGTTCCGGAGCCCATGGTCAACAACCTTCGCCTCCATCGGCGTCGAGCCCGTTGCCGGAGCAAACGAATGGCTTCGTAGGAGACCTCACTTGCCGTCCATGCCACAAAGGCCAATTTTCTGACTATCTGATGACAGCTCATCATCGTACTTCAAGACTCCCGGAGGTAACCTCCATCGCAGGAAGCTTCGCAAACGGCCGGCAGGTGATGAAAACGTTCAACCCGGAGCTTACTTTCCAGATGGAAGCGCGAAACGGTCGCTTTTTCGAAACTGCTGTATGGCGGAGAAACGGTAATACAAAGAAACATACGGAACAGATCGACTTAGTCATTGGTTCGGCGACGAAGGGCCAAACTTATCTTTATTGGAAACAGAACGCGCTTTTCGAACTCCCGGTTTCATATTGGACTCAGGTCGATAAATGGGTGAACAGCCCGGGATATGTCGACGGCTCGGCAGATTTTGACCGGCCCGTCGTGCCGCGATGCCTGGAATGCCATGCAACTTACTTCCAGCCACTTACTTCCTCTCCTGCCGAGAATCACTACCAGCAAAAGAATCTTGTTCTCGGAATCTCATGTGAACGGTGCCATGGTCCGGGAGCGAAACACGTTCGAATGCAGCAGGCAACTTCAACCAGCCAACTGGAACAGAAAACCATATCTCCTCAAACCATGCCACCCCATGCCACCCCGCGGATTGACCCGCGACCGGCAGATTGACATTTGCGCACAGTGCCACGCTGGCGCCGGCGAACCGGTTGCGCCAGCACTTTCATTTCGGCCCGGTGAAAGGATTTCGGAGTATGTGAGACTACAGGCACCTGGGGCCACTGACCGGCTGGATGTCCACGGCAACCAGGTGAATCTGCTCGAGCGAAGCCGCTGTTTTCAATTGTCGCCTGAAATGTCCTGCTCCACATGCCACGACGTCCACAGGCCGGAGCGCCCAGCGCCGGAATATTCTTCTAAATGCCTGGATTGTCATCGAGTGGATCAATGCGGTATGTTTCCCAAAACCGGGAACAGAATCGCCTCTAACTGTATCGACTGCCATATGCCTGTGCAAGCATCAAGCGCATTGGTTTTGGATACGGAGGATCAGCGCTTGCAAGCCAAAGTCCGCACCCATTGGATTCGTGTTTACCGGAGCGCCTCGCGCCCGTAAGTCAGAAGCTGAAGTGCAGCCCAAATTGGGCGTAACGAGGAAAGTTTTGTGCCGTCGCGCGGCCGAATTCACTGCTGGACAGATTACTGATAACTGACGAGTCCAGAAGATTCACCCGGTTGAAGATATTGAATAAGTCAGCACGGATCTCAAAACTGTAGCGCTCATACGTAAACGCTTTTGAAAACTGAACGTTCACGTTCGCCAATCCTGGGCCAAAGTAGGTATTGCGTCCCAGGTTCCCCCCGCTTCCCAAAGCAGGCGTGGGGAAGGCAGAAGCTAATGCAAAACCATTGACGAAGTCGGACCGGTTGCCGGTCTTCACAGACCCCGGGGCCGGCGCATTGGGAACGTCATAATTGTAGCCGTCAGCATTGAAATCGCCGCTTCCAGGTTTTAGCCCGGTCACAACACCGTTAGTAATGATTGGCGCGAACGGCGCGCTGGTGTAAACGGTAAATGGCGTTCCACCCTGCAGGACCATAATGCCTGATACTTGCCAACCACCAAGTACCGCCCTTCCTATGCCATGCGCAAACGGCGACGGCAAGGACCATACGCTATCCAGGGTAAATCTCCTTGCCACATTAAAATCTGACAAGCCATGCTGAGCCGATACGTTGAGCGCATCTATCACGGATTCCGAGTTATTTGTTCCGTTATCGTTACTGCTTAAATAATCGGTAGATTTACCGAAGGTATAAATAGCTCTCATTTGCCAGTTATGACTCATCTGTTTGCTGAGCATGAAAGTGGCATAATCACCGTCCGCGATCCCGATCGTCCGGCCGAAGTTTATCTCGCCGAAGTTCGGGTTGAGACGCGTCTGCACGCCCGCGTGTTGAATTAAATCGCCTGGAAAGCGATTTACATCGGTTTGAGTATAAAGATGATCGCTGTGCGAGCCGTTATAGTCCGCTTCGAAAATCAAGTTGTGGCCAAGGTCCCTCTGTATGGCCGCCATCCAAACGTGCGTCCGAGGCTGGGAAAGCGGAGTATTGACACCCGAGGTAAGCACTGGAAGCCCGACAATTCCTCCGGCGGCATTGGTTTGGAATGTGATCCCGGGAGGAATCGGCCAGATCGCTCCGTTTCCACTCCCCAATGCGTAAGAGAAGGGATGAACGGTGTTAGTCACGTTAAAGGAAGGGACAGCCCACACCGGCGGATTGGCGCGCGAGTTGAACGACCAAGAGCCATCGGCAACAATGTTGTAATAGAGCCCGTAACCACCGCGCACAGCCATTTTCCCGTCACCAAACACATCCCAACCGAAACCAACACGGGGGCTCGCGTACATGGGCCTGTTATTAATCACATAAGCATTGCTTCCGCCTCGAACCTCCATAACTCCGGAAGCGACCTGTTGCGCGAAATCGGAACCTGATCCCGGAGTAAAGAAGGGGAAAGGCGTCGTCGAATTGTGATAATTCCCCCAGTGGCCGAAATCATCGTATCTGAGCCCCAGATTCAGAGTGAACCGGGGGCTTACCTTCCAGTCGTCTTTCACAAAGCCGCCGATATAGATCCAGCGCAAAACCTGGTAAAGGTTCGAAGCCAAGCCACTGTCCGCGACTGTTAATGCGGGGCCGCTCTGCGAATACGGCGTATCCTGCGCAAAATCGATCAAATTAGCAAACGAAAAGCTGGGCCGCAAAAGAGCATCAGTGAAGTTGTCATCGTCGTGGTGCCGGTCGATGTCGACACCGCCGGAGATGTTGTGCTTTCCGTGGTTCCAGCTGAGCACATCGTGCCAGTTGAAATTCTCATGAACCCATCCTGCAGGCCCCCACTGGTTATTGAACGCATCACCAATGCCGGTGATAGCTACGCTTGGAAGGTCGCGGTTACTCGTCGTCGCCGGGTTTGACCCAACCGCTCTCGTAATCGTGAAACTCGCCTCATTGAGAAGCGTGGGAGAGAATAAGTGGGTCCAATCAAGCTTGCCGTACAAACCGGCATTAGGAACAACGACCTGGAAGAGGGGGCGCGCGTCCTCTTGTAACTGATTCACGTTTGTGCGGAAAAAATCAAAAAACAATCGATTGTTCTGGTTGACCTCGTAATCCGTGCGCACATGCCACTGGCGGGCATTATGAGTGAGGCTCTGGGGAACCGCCACGGTGCCAACTGCCGGCAGATTCGAATTCTGCAAAAAAAGCCCGCTCAGAGGCAAAAGCCCAGGGTTGGCCGCTGCCACCTGACCTATGGTCAAGAAATTCGCGGTGGGATAAACCGTCGGCGGCGCGCCTTTGAAAAACGAACTGGCGATGCTATTCGGAAAGCTCTGCTCTACAAACTGTGCGAATTGCTGGGTCTCAACAGGAGCCACGGTGGTAGCTGCGGTAGAAGAAAGCAACCCAAAAGCCCCGACAAAAAAGAACAGCTTATCCTTCACGATCGGGCCGCCAAACGTGCCGCCGAACTCGTTCCGGCGGAAAGCGGGGCATCCGCCGGCGGCGCAATTTTGAAAGATCGTGTGTCCGGAAAGATCGTTGTTGGTGTGATACTCGGAGACCGTGCCGTGAAACTGATTTGTGCCGGGTTTCGTGAATACCTGGACCCACGCCCCGCTATAACGACCCTTGGCGGCATCGAACGTCGCGCCCGAAACGCGCATGGCCTGGACGAAATCCGGTTCCGGCGCTAAGTTCACCACGCCGTCGCGCGATGCGCTGTTCACGGTCGCGCCATCCACGTCGTATTCATTGTTCTCCTGGCGTTGTCCCGCTGCATTGAGTTGGTAACCTTGTTCCTGCTCGAAACTGTCGTTATTGTTCGACCCCGACCCAAGTGCGCCGCCGCTAGGCAATCCCGACCCGGTAACACCGGGCGCAAGTTCGATCATGCTCGTGTATACATTTCGCCCTAGCAGTGGAGCGTTATTGATGAGACGCTCCGATATTTCACGAGAGGTCTCGCTACGGTCGGTCTCCACTGCGGCAACCGCGGCGGAGACGGAAACCTCAACTTTTTGGGTCGCCAGACTAAGGGAAGGATGAAGGGTCTCCACCTGGTTCGATTCCAGAGTTACATTCTTCTGAACCCACTGTTTAAATCCCGGCGCCTCAACTACAATCGTGTATACACCGCCCGGTAGCGATGGGACGCGAAAATCACCGCTTGACATGGTGGTGGCAACCGAACTGACTTGGGTCGCCTGGTTCGTCACGGTTACTTTTGCCCCCACAACCACAGCGCCGGTTTGTTCAACTACCACACCTGTGAATCCGCTGTTGAACTGACCAAAGGATGGAATCACGGCAGCAAGAAAACAGAAAGCGCCAACCAGTATCTTGCGGCATTCACGGTGTAACAACGTCAGTAATCTGAAAGTATCGACTCTGAAACTCTCTATTCGGGTCATCGCGCCTCCTAAATCGATCCGAGCGCCGCTAATTTTTAGCTAATTCGATTCTGGGTTTTCGACTATCTTTGACTTTCTCGGCTTGCCGCTGGCGCTCGAAGCGGTCGATGAGAGCTTGTCCGGCGGCGCGCCTTCCTGTACTCAGATAAAGCCTCGCGAGTGAGTATTCCGCAGGTGCATGGTTCGGATCCAGCTGCAAACACCTGGCGAGATTTTGTTCGGCCCGCTTGGGAGACTCCGGGAGAAGGAGCTTGGACAACTGGTAATAAGAATCCGCAAAAGATGGATTGCAGCGAATCGCCTCCTCAAACTCATGTTCGGCTTTCGTATTAAGATCGGTATCAGCCGAATTTCCTTCCTGCAATTGAAGAAGAACCTTGCCTAAGTGGTAATGCATGTAGTAGTTGTCCGGATAGTCTTTGAGTGCGGAAGTAAGGGTAAGTTCGGCGTCGTGTAACTGGCCCGCGTGAGTTTGCACAATTGCGAGGCTGAGCAAAGCCACGCTATCATCCTTCTGTAATTGGGCGGCTTTACGTAGAACAGCCTCGGCCTCTTCCAGTCGCCCCAGATTCTCTAAAACAACGCCTTTCTGTACCAACAAGCGGTAGGAGTTTGGAATGTGGTCCAGTCCAATATCTGCCCCTTCGAGAGCTAACGGGTAATTGCCGTAATCGCCGCAGATACTGCTGAAATCCAGATAGTTATCCTCCCGCGCTGGGTTTAGTTTTGCTGCTTGCCGGAGCGATTCGATGGCTAACGCTAACTCACCTTTTTTTTGCGCCGCATGCGCAAGCCGCGAGTAGAGTTCTGCCGCTTCCAGCTGGTGCGTGCCCGTCACCCCAGGAGCTGTGCCAAACTTGGCAAGCGTTTCTTGCGCTTTCCGTAGACGCGCGAGTTGAAGCTCAGCCTGCGCCAAGGCCAAAACGCTCTCCGGAAACTGGTCCAGGAGCCCACCTGAATCTTCCAGCAAGTTCACCGCCTGGAGGTGATTGGCTTTCCTTTCCGCAATCATTCCCAGGAAAAGGTTGGCAACCGGAGCCGCAGCCGGCGAAACATCTCTTAGCTTCTGAAACTGACCGGCGGCAAGATCGTACTGCCCCAGGCTGAAATAGGTGATCGCGAGATTCTTGCGTGCAGGAGCAAAAGCCGGGTTCTCTTCCAAACACTTCAGAAAGTATTCTTTGGCCTCTTGCAGACTTCCTTTCAGGCTGTAAGCTGCACCAGTAGCGCTCAAAAGCAAAGGGTCGTGACCATTGCTCTCGAGCGCTTTCTGGAATGTAGTAATCGCGTGATCCAGCTTGCCCTGTTTCACCAGGGCAAGACCTTCGATATATAGCTTGTTATTATCCTGTGCGTGCTCCGCGGGACCGCTAGCGGGCGTCTGGGCGAAAACGGCTATGGCAACAGAGAATCCCAGACTCAGGCAGGTAAAACGCAACCAGGCGGGAAAACCCGATCTGCTCCGATCAACGAACTTAGTTGTTTGCAAAGCAACACCTCGGTTCATCAGAACCGCAAGTCCTTCTTTAGTGGCGCGAGATCGCGGCCTGTGCGCTCCTGAGTCGAACAGTAACATGAATTCTTGAACCGTTTCAAGAAAATTCTTTCAGGCTGAAAAAAGGCGCCGCTGCCCCCGCCTGCTGTCGTATCCTGGTCTCGTCTAAGTAGCTGTGGCCAGATGCCGACAATCAAGGAAGTTGCCCGGCGTGCAGGCGTGTCAGTTGGAACAGCGTCCCACGTTCTAAACGGCAAGGTGCCGGTCAGTGAAAAACTGCGGAAAAGAGTCGAGGCGGCGATTGCCGACCTTGACTACCATCCCAGTCAAGTCGCCCGCAGCCTCTCGACTCGCCGTACGCACACCCTCGGGATGGTAATACCCGATATCGCGAATCCGTTCTTTCCTCAAATGATCCGCGGAGTCGAGTCGGTTGTCACGAAATCGGGTTTTTCCCTAATCACTTTCAATACAGACGATCAGTTGCAACGGGAAAAAGAAGCCCTGACCATACTCAGGTCCAGACGCGTGGATGGAATTCTGCTGGTAATTGCACCAGGTCGAAGGGATAACTCCCACATCGGGAGTGTGATCGATGCTGGGATCCCGGTCGTGTGCCTGGACCGCGTGCCTTCGGTCTCGCTCGATTCCGTATCGGCTGACAATTTCAGCGGTTCCCGCGATGCCGTCCGGCACTTGATCGCCATGGGTCATCGCGACATCGCTATTGTCACGGGCCCGCTGTCGCTCAAGAACGCGCTCGACCGCCTCAGAGGCTACAAAGCCGCCTTTGCCGAGGCCGGCCTTCCAGTCGCCGAGCAGCGCATCAAAGAAGGCGACTTCCGTCAGGAGACCGGCCGGCGAATTTGCCAGGAAATGTTTTCGTCCGGCAAGCGGCGGCCCACTGCCATGTTCGTCTCGAACAACTTGATGGCGATCGGCGCACTTGAAGGGCTTAGCCATATCGGGCTGCGCTGTCCCGACGATTTTGCACTCGCCACGTTCGATGGGTTCGTCTTCTCGGACGCCTTTCACCCCACGCTGACCACCGTCGTGCAGCCTGCGTACGAAATCGGCGCTCGCGGCGCTGAGATACTCATCCAACGTCTGGATGATGAACTGGCGGCCGATCCCGTTCGCATTGAGCTGCCTACTGAATTGCGCCTTCAGGAATCGACTCTCTCCTGCGTAGTAACCAAAGAGAAAACTCGCGTGACTGCTATTCGAAGGTCACGGAGCGGCCGTAGGTAGCTCCGGAGACAGCGTTCGGGCCGGCCCCGCGCTCACGCTTGGCATTTCGATTCTACGCCGGCCAGTAACCTAGGAACAGCTGTTGACGATAACTGAGGTGATCTCATGACCGATGTAGTCTCTCTGCCAAAGTATTCTTTGGGAGTTGGTGACAGATTTGCGCACCAGGCGAAGGCGCAGCTCGCAGCTTGTGCAAAAGCGGTAAAGAAGGGTGTCGAGGTGATCCCGGTCTGGAATAAGTCAAACCGGGAGCACACGATTATCGGTTCGGATCCGGCGGAGACGAGAGCCGCAGCTGACCAAGCTGTAAAGGCCCTTGGATGGACCAAACCGTATTTCCTGGATGCCGATCACATCAACTTGTCGACGGTCGACAGGTTCATAAATCCGTGCGATTTTTACACGATCGATGTCGCAGATTGGATCGGTAAGCGGGCCGGGGAGAGCAGCATTCAGGACTTCGCACAGCGCCACCCGGAACTCGTGGGAGAGGTGCGGATTGACGGCATCGATGGACGGTTACAAATCCCGCGCGAACTCGTAATGGAGGTTGCGAACAAATATCTCGCGGCGGTACAGGAAGCGGGCCGGATCTACCGGCACATCGAGGAGAAGAAGGGGAGAGGAACTTTTGTCCCTGAGATCTCGATGGATGAAACCGATTCCCCACAGACTCCTGTGGAACTGCTGATCATCCTCGCGGCGGTGGCGGATGAGGGCATCCCGATTCAAACGATCGCACCGAAGTTCACCGGGCGCTTCAATAAGGGCGTAGACTACGCGGGGGATTTGGCGCAATTCACTCAAGAGTTTTCAAACGACCTTGGGGTCATTGCGTTTGCCGTTAAGCAGTATGGATTACCAGCCAATCTAAAGCTGAGCGTGCATTCGGGCAGTGATAAGTTTTCGATCTATGAGCCGATTCGCCGGACCTGCAAGAAGTTCAATGCCGGCGTCCATCTCAAGACCGCAGGGACAACCTGGTTGGAAGAGCTGATCGGGTTGGCGGAAGCGGGCGGCGCGGGGCTCGATTTAGCGAAGGAGATCTACGCGCAAGCTTATGCGCACCGCGAAGAGTTATGCGGCCCCTATGCCGCCGTGATCGATATTGATACGGCTAAGCTTCCCGCACCGGAAGAAGTGAATTCGTGGTCATCGGAGCAATTTATGTCCGCCCTCCGTCACGATCCAAAGTCTCGGGCATACAATAGCAGCATTCGCCAGCTTCTTCATGTGGGCTTTAAGGTCGCAGCGAAAATGGGGCCGCGTTACCTGGAGTTACTTTCCGCGAACGAAGCCACAATCGCGAAAAACGTAACCGAAAACCTTTACCAACGACATATTGAACCTCTGTTTATCGGGTCCTGAAAGAATGCCGCTCGAAATGTTCGACTTGACTGGACGTGTCGCGGTGGTGATGGGCGGTACGTCCGGAATTGGAAGGGAGCTCGCATTGGGTCTGGCCCAAGCCGGGGCCGATGTCGTCGCGAGCGGACGTCGTGAAGCCTTGGTTGATGAAGTTGCCTGTAAGATCGAGGAGCTCGGGCGCAGGAGTTTGCGGCAGCGTGTGGATGCTGCGAGCCGGCAATCCGTGGATAGCTTTCGTGAAGCCGTTCTCAAAGAATTTGGCCGCACTGACATCCTGGTGAATGCTGCCGGACAGATTTTCAGGAAACCAACGATCGACATCAGCGAGGACGAATGGAACAAGCTGATGGAGGTCAATCTGGGCGGCACGCTTCGTTCGTGCCAGAGCTTCTATGAACCACTGCGCAGCAGCGGCCGAGGTCGCATCATCAACATCGCTTCATTGAATGCATACGTGAGCTTACTCGAGGTAACCGCGTATGCCGCCTCGAAGGCGGGTGTTCTGGGATTGACGCGCAGTCTGGCTGTGGAATGGGCTTCCAAGGGAATCAACGTGAACGCGATTGCTCCCGGCGTCTTTCGCACCGAGCTCAACGCTGGACTTCTGGACGGCACGGATCGAGGCCGTGAGCTCTTGATGCGCACACCGCTGAAGCGCTTCGGCAGGATATCGGAATTGGTAGGCGTTGCGATCCTGCTTGCATCGGACGCTTCGTCGTTTATTACGGGCCAATGCATTGCCGTGGATGGCGGCTTTCTGGCGTCGGGAGTGAATCAGTAACGAGCGCTTCAGCGCGGACTCGTTCACATACTCCGGTGGATGTAATTGAAAATGCCCTGGAATCACGGGGCGGGTTCGCTTTGCTTGATCGTGTCGAGCAGTTGAAGCAGATCGAGCAGATTGTCCTTGAGCGCGTAGGCACAGGCGCCGGAATCGAGCGCCGCTTCGCGCAATGCGTCATCGTCGTAGTCGGTCACGATCACGATCTTGGCGGCTGGATCGGCCGCTTTGATCTGCCTGGTCGCTTGAATGCCATCCAGGCCGCTCATGCGAATACCATCAGCACAAAATCCCGTCGCACTTGCGGCAGCAAACAACAGGCAGAGGACCCAGCGCATACAGGACGCTCCTGGGAATTTTAGCAGTCTAAGTGAGGACTCCGAAAACGCCGCTCCCTGACGGGTTCGTGAAAAAAATCCCGTACCAACGCAACTTCTTATTCGTAGTCGTTGATCTTGAATCGGAGCCATGAGCGACGATGAGGCCGCGGTTCTCAGCGAGCCGAAGATTCAAAGAGCGATTGGTGTGCTCGATTTTTTCACAGATCCTGACGGCCGCGGTTCCATTCCGCCACCGCCTGGGAGTGAGTTCAGGCTGGCGTTGCCTCGAACTGGGGAATGGTAACGGAGGGGCCCGGCGGCCCTCATAATTTCGCTTAGCTGTCCCGGTGAATGCCGGCGGCGGCGGTTCGGGTGTTCCGCTTCCAGTCTTCCACTGCCGGGCCTTGGAATTTGGCTCCCGTTTCACGAAGCTGAGCCATCTGATTTTCGTTGAGCGGTTTGAACTTTTGCGCGATGCGAACGTCGTCTTCGAGCTGGCCGATCGTAGTGCAGCCGAGAGCGAGACAATGCACCGGCAAGCTGAGCACATAGGAGAGGCAATCTTTGAGGTGCATCCCTTGCAGCAGTTTTGCGTTTGCGGTGCTCTTCATGGCCTGGATTCCCATACCGCGCGCCGAAGCAACAGGAAGCACATTCTTCTCAAAACTCAAATACGAGGGATCGGCTGGATTGAGAGGCATCAGGATGCTGTCGTAATGATCGTAGTTTTTGAGCATTGCGAGATGGACCTCTGGATCGTGGTGCCCGGTAAAACCGATGAAGCGACACTTACCGGCTTTCTTGGCAGCCTCGAACGCTTCGATGGCGCCACCTGGCGCAAAGATCTGATGCACTTCCTCCATTTCGCTCACCTGATGGATCTGCCAAAGGTCCACATGATCGGTCTTCAGCGCACGAAGAGATTTTTCCAAGTCCATTTCCGCTCCGCGGCGCGTACGCTGGGGAGATTTCGTCGTGAGGAAAATATCCTTTCGGAACGGCGGCAAAACCGCGCCATAGACCTCTTCGGACCGGCCGTTCCAATAAATGCGAGCTGTATCGAAGTAGTTGATACCGAGCTCGTGGGCGCGTAAGGTGATCGCTTTCGCGTCCTCGAAGCTGCAGAGAGGGAAACGTCCGCCGGCCTGCCCGATGATTGTCAGCCGTTCACCCGTCTTTCCAAAAATACGCGTCGGAATATCCCCGCGTTTGACCTCATCCGACGCCGGAGTATTGGCATCAAAAATCAAGCTCGCTGCAGCGGAACCGGCAAGAAAAGTTCTGCGTAGCATATTCCCTCCTAAGATTGGTCGTGAACTTTCACATGATTTCCAGATCCCAGCCGAAACCGGGCTCGTCGGACGGTCTCGTGTAAATGCCTTCGGGACCGCGGGTGATGTGGTTATCTTCTTCCCAGCGCTGATAGACTTCTTTCGGTCCGCCAGGAGGCGGCATGAACAGTTCCGCCCAGGGCGCATTGGTAGTAGCCATGATGAAGTGCACGCAATCCGAGACGCCACCCACGTGCGGAATAACGGGCGTGTCGTAGGCAGCCGCCAGCGCGGCTATCTTTCGCAACTCAGTCAGACCGCCGCACCAGTGAATATCGGGCTGCCAAATATCGGCTCCGTTAACTTCCTGCAACCGCCTGAACTCATAGCGCCCATATACGTGTTCGCCGGTCGCGATGCGGGTGGACTTGATCTCTGCGTGCAGACGGCCGAAGCCCTCGAAGTCATACGGCGGGAGGCACTCTTCCATCCAATAAATGCGGTAGGGCGCAAGCCGCTCAGCCATTTCGATCGTGTAGCGCTCGGTCCAGGACATCCAGCAATCGAGCATGATGTCGCCATCGGGGCCGAGAAGGTCTCGTGTCCGCTTCACGAGTGCTTCGTTCACCTTCATGCCTTCCTGCCCGTCGGCCGGACCTTTTGGAATGGCAAGTTTCAAGCGCTTGAAGCCGAACTCGATGTGCTGCTCGATGTCGTTCGCCGTGCAATACGCGGGAATCCGTTCCTTGGTGGCACCGCCGATCAGCCTATAAACAGGCATGCCCAGAGCCATTCCAATAAGGTCCCAAAGCGCGAGATCCACTCCACTGATAGCGTTCATGGTGACTCCGGTGCGCCCATAGGACTCGGTCGAGCGCCATAGAACATCCCAGATACGCTCCACATCGAATGGATCCTGCCCCACCAGCAACTTGACCAGATGCTCTTCGACGATGTTGCCGCCGCCCGGCCCTCCGCTGCCGTAACCTTTGACGCCCTTGTCTGTCGCTATCTCGACAGTGAAGCCAGGCACCTTTCCAGGATCCGGCAGAAAAAGAGACCTCCTGGCCTTGTACTCGGGATAAATGGACATCGGGCTTGCGACTTCGACACCATCCACCGACCAGGCGTTCGCGGCCGGCGTATAGCTGGGCAAAGGATGCTTTGGACGTGTGTTCACCAGGCGAACGCTTGTGATTTTCAGTTTGCTCTTCTCAATCTGGAAAGCGAACGATGGCATACCGGTCACGATACCAGCGGCCGCTGAGGTGGAGAGAAAACGTCTGCGGTTCATGACGCGACTTTCGGGTGAACCTGCCGGATTACCAGAGATATCGTATCGAATGAGGTCCTTGTGACCCAGGCGCCTGGGTCCTCGACGAAAGGTACAGGGTTGACGCGTGGTTCAGCCTCATAGCAGCGTTCAGTTAGGCGGTAATGCGCGTCTGTGATACTGCTAGCGTGAAATCGTACCGATGCAATCGTTGGTTATTTGCTCATCTGTGGTCGACAAGCCGGTTGCCATCAAGATCAGGCGCTATATAGAGTGGAACTGCCCGTCAATCGCTGTGCATGACGACGCCCTGGTGCCATGTGGAAGCGAACTGCTCGAAATGCTGGGACGGGCGTTGTCGGCAGATGTTGTGCTGTTGCTGCTCTCGCCCGATGCCGTCCCGGGCGTTTGGTCCCGCCAGGAGTGGGAACCGGTTTTGCTTGAACAACCGCGCGAGCTGGATACGGCGCTTGCGTTTCTGTTGATGCGTCCGTGCCGCTTTCCTGAGATGCTTCGCAAGCAACGATTTTTTGACTTATCCGGAGATTGGCGCGCCGGCATTCGCAAACTACGGCATTGGCTACTGGACCAGAATCCGCTGAAACAGGAGAGAAGCGACCTGCTGCCGCCTCGCCCGGCAACGGCTGGCGTATCCGGGGAACTGCTCTTCGATCTGGAGCGGCGGATTGTTGACCAGCCGGGCACGGTGTGCGACGTTCACCGGGATACGGCGCTCGCTTTCGCGCACGCTTACAGTCGCGATTTCGAAGATACATTTTGGCTCGATTGCGCAGGACGAAGCCGGGCGGGAGTAATCGGTGACACGGCACACGCCCTTGGAATCAAGCTGACTGGTTCGATTGCGCAGAACAGCATTTCACTGCGTGAATTCTGCGCCGGGCCGCGCTGCCTGTTTGTCTTTGACCAATTAGCCGTCGAAGATCGGGATTTGGTGAAGCTCGAGGGCCGGGCATCCGTGATTTTCACCGCCGGTCCGCCAGAGCAGAGCAGCATGCTGCCGCTCGCTCAAACCGTCGAGCTCTTCGCTCATTGGCAGAGCGATTCCGCGCGCTGTCTGGACCATTTACGCGATGCCGGGCAGCACCTTCAAATCCTCGAACACACCTGCTCGCAGGAAACCGCTCACGCGGTGAAGAGCCTGGCGGCTTACATGTTTGGCTTACTCCGGCACCAGAAACGGCTGGCGGAAGCCTACGAGATCCTCGAAATCCTAGCGAAACGGGCCTGGAACGATGGCGAGGCGGCTGATCTCCGGCACTGGGAATGGGAAAAGAGCTGGATTCGCGAAGCGTGGGGCCAACCGGCATCGGCGCCACTTCGTCTAGGGACTATGGCACAGCCTGTACAGTCGAGCTTCGAGTTCGGATAGCGCGCACATGTGGCGGCGTTTCGTTCGACTCTCACCGCGCACTGCCAATCTGCGATAGTATCTCTCTTACCGGCTAGTTAGCGTGCTGGTGTCGGCTTCCTTAGCCGATATATCGCCAATTGTGAGGGAGCATCGATGTACTTAGTGAGCCGTTCTAACCAACAAAAAGAACAATGCCGGGAAACTGCCGGCGCAAGCGAGTCTGCGGGCGACTTTTTCAAGAATCGACGACCATATTTCCTGGCCGTTTGCGTGGCGAGCGTGCTATTTGCCGGATTGGTGCAGCCGGTATTCGCGCGCGATGGACAGATCGCCGGGAGTGAGTTTCGCCCGCAGGCAGCGCCCGGCGCTTCCGTGGTGAGAATAGACTACGTGGGCGGCAGCTCGCATGGGCATGAGCTTTATATTTTTGACAATGCGTGGTTCGACTACGATTTGACGGCGGCCACCGGGGGACCGACAGTCATGATTGGAACGCCAGTCGCCGATGCGATCGATACGATCCAAAACGTCACGCGAGTGAACTATGCCGGAACCGATTCGCACGTACATGAGTTCTATCTCTCCAACAACGGTTGGCACGACTTCGACCTGACGGCGGCCACCGGCGGGCCACAGGTTGCGTCCGGCACATTCATCGCCAACGTGGTTGACACGATTCAAAATGTGCTGAGAGTGGACTATGTGGGTGGCGATTCGCACGTGCACGAGTTCTATATCGCCGGCAATACCTGGCACGACTTCGATCTCACGGCGGCCACCGGCGGCCCACAGGTTGCATCTGGCACACCGATCGCCGATATAGTTGACACGACTGAAAACGTCACGAGAGTGCATTATATTGGCGCTGATTCGCACGTGCACGAGTTCTATATCGCCGGCAATGCCTGGCATGATTTCGATCTTACGGCGGCCACCGGCGGCCCGAACATTGCGACCGACACATCGCTCACGAATGTGGTTGACACCATTGAAAACGTCATGCGAGTGCACTACGTCGGAGACGACTCCCACGTGCATGAGTTCTATATCGCCGGCAATGCCTGGCACGACTTCGATCTCACGGCGGCCACCGGCGGACCGAAAGCGGCGGCTCCCATATCGCTTGCGAATGTGGTTGACACGACTCAAGGCGTGCTGAGAGTGAACTATTTCGGCAGCGACAATCACGTTCATCAGTTCTATATCGCGGGTAATGCCTGGCACGACTTCGATCTCACAATGGCAACCAATGGACCGACCATAGTTGCTGGTGCGTCGTCCATTGCCGGTGTGGTCGATACATCTCAAAACGTGGTGAGACTGAACTATGTCGGTTTCGATGCCGACGTGCATCAGTTCTATATCTTTAATGGAGCCTGGCAAGACTTCGACGTCACCTTAGCAGCTGGGGGCCCACAAGTATTCGCCACCGACGCGATCGCCAATATCTTTTGATGTTCATCTGTCGGCGTCAGCGGCCCTAATGCGTGACATACCGGTAATTGAAGCGGCCGTCGGGTGCTACGTCTCCGCTGATGTAGAAGTCCATAATGTCACCGGGCTGCTGGATGTTGTCGAGCCATTTGAAATCGAGCGTAAACTCTGATTTACCGGTGGGGAGCCCCAGGGCCGCGCGCGGGATGGCAAGCTGCAGCTCTCTGCCATCGAGGCGATAAGGAATCTCGGCTGATTTCGTCCAACTCCAACCGCCATTGTTCTTCTCCAACAACGTCGTATTGTTGTTGAGCACAGTGCGGTTGACGATGAAATCGTATCCTTTCCAACCTGTTTTTGGATCCGAATCGATATCGATGAGCAGCATCATCCAGTTTCGACCTTTCCAGGAAGAGATGGGCTCGCGAGTGCGGGCATAAAAATAGACGTTCTGGTCGTCTCTCGCAACTTTCATCAGCTCGAAATCGTTCCGGCCAGTGCGGTTTGTGTAATGCAGTTTGGCGACGCCGTCATAGTCGCGAGGGATCGTTTCACCGATGTGATCCCAGTATTCCGGACCGGCATCACGCCATTGAAAGAAGCCAGCCTTCACGTCTATTGACTTCGGCGCCGAAGCCTTGCGGATTCGCGGCATACCTTTCAAACGCCGGACATTGGAAACGAGCTGATAGTAGTAGTCATCGGCGTGTCCGCCGCGCATCATTTCGATATCGCGGCTGAACTCTTCATTAAACTGATCGACAAACACGACGTCATGGCCGGGGCGCGCGAAGCGTCCGGCAATCCACTCGTTCCAACCGGTCACCATGACGAATGGAGGGTCGAGTTCGAAAGCGCGCTGCCACTGTTCCTGAAAGTTATAGCCGCGATCGATGGCATCCGGCGAAGGATCTTCGGAGCCGTTATGGAAGCTGCGGCCGCGGGCATCGCCGTTGCTCATATTGGTTACTTTGCCGTCGCTCTGGCGCAGGTTCTGGGCGACTGAGACATTCACCTGCTCAGGGACCTTAGGATCGTCAGTGAATCCGTAGGGTTGCGGATAGGCGGCCTCCCAGTGCCAGGCGTAGGAAGTGTTCACCTGAGTGAAGGGCCAATGCGCCCGGCGAAGTGTAAAGAATGACCGAAGCTCGGGGCTGGCTTGCGCGGGATCGCAGATCATGAGAGGCTTGCCTTTCCAATAAAACCAGAGGTCCTGGTAAAGACCAGGCTTGTAGAGATCTTCATAGATCTCCTCAGACCTGTCTGCTGCATCAGTGTTGACCATGAACGCGATCTGTGGGGTGCGGCCTCCCTCAGCGCGTACCTGGCGAAATGTCTCGCAAAGCCGGAGATAAACCTGATGGTAGGAGTCGGCATTCGTCGCGTCGAAGATCAAGGTATCGATGCCCGCGTCGGCGAGCAGGTGCGCGTGCCGGCGGAGCACCCAAGGATCAGAGACGAGATAAAAGCCGAACAACGGCTCGCCCCAGAAATGCGGACTGCCTTCGGGACCCCAGGGAGGAGAGCCAGGGTTTTTCAGAGCGTCGGGGAACTGGCGCAGTATGTCGCGTAACTACAAAGGGCTGCTTGTCGGTCTTGTCGTGTTGGCCGAGCCAAAGGAAATAGAAGATGCCAGTGAAGCGATTCGGCCGCGGCGGCCCAACTTCGGCGGCCGTAGGCAAGACCCGGCCAAGTTCGTCGACTGCGGGCCACGGCGTACCCGGGTTCTGAGAATAACGCACGGTGTCGGAGGGCAGCTCGTAAGTTGCGGCGTTCTGGGCCGAAGCGAGAGCGCCAGACACCAGCAGGCCAACAGCAACACCGCGCACGAGCCATGCGCTGATGACTGATTTCATATACTCCTGAGGGTAAATGTACATGAATGCGTCGAAAGCGCTTGCGCTTATGCTGTTGCCGTTGCCGGCTGTCGCGCAGAAAATTCCGGATGTGCGCTGCGAAACCGAAGATTACCCCGTGAAGGCGGTTGTGGCCTGGCAGTTCCCGGAGACGTTGTCGAGCGTGCAGGTTGTTGTGCTTCGCGACCCGAGCGGCGAACAGGAGGCGCGTTTTGACTTGCTGCACGGGGCTAGTCTGATTTCCCTTCGATATAAAAGCAAGGAAACTCTGTTCGGGCAAACCGCGGGCGCCAGCGTATCGATGTTTGCCATTCGTCACGGTAGTGAGGCCGAGTTGAAGGAGCTGACGCCCTACTGGTCGGCGTACAGTCCGGATCAAGGCGGCTCGAGCATGGGAATTCCAGCGATCACAGAGGGCGTGGCCTGCGACGGGCGAAACTCGATGCGCGCCTTTGCCACCATGATTGACCGTGGAGTGGATAATTCATTTCAAGCGGAACCGCTGCTCGGCGTCAATCAGGGGAAAATCAGCACGAATTTTCCGCCGGGTTATTCGACGCCGTACGTGATCGAGACCGATGCGAGTTGGGTCGAAAATCCGGGCGGCTCGCCCAAATACTATCTGCGGCTCGATCAGAATGTGGTTCGAACACGTCCGGGAAGATCAGGACCTTTGGAGTGGTATCTGACCGCTGCTTCACCCTGGGAGTTCGGAGATGCGATCAGCTATCCGAATACCTGCACAGAAAAGACGCCCTGCTCGAGCGGGACGACGGGAGCGATAGCGGCGGGCCGCTATGAAGATCAGACCCGATCCTCCGGCATCGCGATCGTTGTTCCCACTGCGGGCTGGCAGACGAAAAGGGCCTATGCGCGTGAGAATGCCGAGTACGTCGTTTTGCTGTATAACGCGGTTTGGGCTTTTCCGCGACATACTTTCGCCGCAGTTCTGGAGCGCCCGCTGGACGGTGTGAGCGCGTTTCATTTCAGTTGGTATGTCTGTGCGGGGTCTTGGCAGCAAGCTGTCGGTTTGGCGCGGGCGCAAGCTCCAATGGACAAAGAGTTGCTGCCGGCCGCTCCTGCTCAGCCGCCCACTATAGCGGCGAAGGAAGCCGTCCGCATCAGTTGCGAAACGACGGAGTTTAAGCCGCAGCCGAATCAGACCGACCAGGCGATCGTGCTGAAGGACCCGGCGGGCGAACAGAAGATCCTGTTCGACACCACGCAAGGCGGCGCGATCGTGTCCCTCGAATACAAAGGGCGCGAGCATATCTGGGGCTATAACGGCGGCGGGCTTTTACAGATGGCTTTTCACAATCGAATGACGAACGGTTTGTGGGACGGCGACTACAATCCCACTCAGGCGGGCGATGGATCAGCAAATTCGCCAGTGACCGGGATTGCGTGCAATGGGACGAATAGCGTGACCATCATGACCGCGATGCTCGACTTCAATCACAATAACGGCTTCTACAAAAAACCGCTCATCGCTGTGTGGGGCGGACGGGTCAACGACATGGTGCCGCTCAGCTACTTCTCTCCCTACACATTGGAGACGCGCGCACAGTGGATTGCAAATCCGGCCGGAGAGCCGAAGTATTATCTCGAGCTCAAGGAAAGACTGGTGCATGTCGCGGACGAAAAGATCGGGCCGTTCTCGTTCGATTTCGCCGATTACATGCGGTGGGAATTCGGGGTTCGCGCCGTGAGTCCGGAGAAATGCCCGTGCCCTTCAAGTACCGTGACGTATATGGCCGGGGGATGGTACACAGACCAGGGGCGCGAGACGGGCCTGGCAATCGCCATGCCGAGCAGCAATTTCCCTCAAGCGAAAGTGAGCGGCGGGTTCAACAGCGACTACATGTGGAGAAATCGCAGCTTTCACCTTGGCTCGAGCGACTCGGTCGACGGTATTGCTTCGAAAGAGTTCGTCTGGTATGTGATGGCGGGGCCTTGGCGAAATGCTTTGAGCTTTGCACAGAGGCTCAAATGAGCCGTCAGAAGCTTACATCAGGAGCGGCACCGTACTCAGCAGCACTGCCAAACCGAAAGCCAGTGCCCAGGACCATCGATTAGCAAAGTTGAACGTATAGCCGAGCCCCGCTCGTTTCTCAACGAAAAGAGCGGCATCGTTCGGATTGTAGTAAATCATCCCCCCTTTCCAACATTCGTTCGGAGTAGGTTCCGCGGCGTCGACAGGATCGGCAATAGCGCGCGCCATCATGACGATCATAGGCACGAAAACAAAAAGCGGAACCACAGCAATCAGCCATACCGGAACATGCGTGAGAGTCGCAGTCGACATCGCGGCGAATAGTAAGCCGATCACATACTCGGACGCGATCAGCGCTGCCAGAGTTACACGGCGGAATCTGGAGCGGCGCGCTCCGAACCAAGTCGCAAGGGCACTGATGAGTATCCACGCGCATAACTCAGCCCCGAAGACGATCGGCCCGTAGACCCCGCGAGTCGTTCGGGCGTTCCAGCGGTCGGGCTGCCCGTCAAATCCCCAATGCACGGGGAAGCGCATAGGAATGCTGGCCCAATTCAAGTAAAGATAGACAGCCGCCGCCAAGAGGACCGCGAACGGACCCGGAGCAAGCCAAGCGAACCAGGGCAGGTGCTCCGGAGCGTTGGTGAGATCCGCTTGGCGCTGAGGTGTAGGCTCTACTGCAAAGGGAGCGAGCTTTCGGTGTTCCTGTAGGAACCCAATGCCGCCAGCCACAAGGATCAAGAGCGGACCGGCCATCGAAACGGAGCCGAGGAAAGCGTCTGGCAACAAGAAAAGCGCGCTCAGCGCCGCGAGGAGCGCGAGCGCCGTCCACACACGAAACGAAGCGATGCTCCTCCGTGCAGCAGCGCTCTGGCGGAAATCCGCCGGTACAGCGAGGCCAAATAGAACGCCGCGCCGCGTCATATTTGGAATGGCAAAGATTGCCATGCCCACTATACAGAAAATCAAGCAGATACCTAGTCTCATTTCTCTTTCACCGCCTTTGCCATTGCTGTCAGTTCCGTCGCCAGTTCGTCGATCGAAGCACCCTCCGCCCTCACCTGAGCAACGAGGCTGCGCAATCTGTTTCGGAACCCATCAACCCAATTTTTTGATTTCGCGGTACTGGCCGATCTGGCAATCACCACGGCTCCGCGCCCATGTTGCAGATCCAGCCATCCTTCGGTCGCCAGTTGCCGGTACGCTTCCGCAACAGTGTTGAAATGAACGCCCAACTCCATAGCCAGCCGCCGGACAGAAGGGAGCGCCGCGCCTGGAGCAAGCTTTCGCTCAACCAGCAGCACGCGTAGATTGTCCGCAATCTGACGGACGGCAGGTACTCCGGAGTGGGGGTCGAATCGGATTGTTGCGATGCCCGGCATCACTGTATAGTGTACACAGACACTGTACAGTTGTCAAGGTTTTTTCAGCTCGGAGTGATGTCTTTATAACGCGGGTTGAGCGTCATGAGCAACCTGGGCTAAGAATCAGCGCTCTGAGCGCGATTCGTGCATTGCCGGAGCGGCGCACCGAGTCCGTCGCATAATGACTGCCAGTGATTCTTTGCAGTAATCGAAACGCGCTCGCTGTGGTCGTGCTGCTTGCGTGCTCCACAACGGTTCGCGCGGCAGATTCGCCGGCGATCACACAAGAAGAGCTGATGTGGCGAACCCAACGACTGCTCGACGCGTTTGCACCGGGGGATCGTGCACCGTGGAACGATTACCTCGCACAAGATGCTCTCTTCTGTGATGAAGAGGGCCATCAGATGGACAAGAAGGCGTTTCTTAGGCGGTTGCAAGCGCTGCCCTCCGGGTATAATGGCGCAATCAAGATCAATGACGTGAAGTCCCGCTTTGCACCCGGAGTCGCGATCCTGAGCTACGACGCGCTCGAGACTGAGAAAGTTTTCGGGCAGGTGCTGCATGCTCGATACCACATGACCGACACCTGGCTGTATCGCGATCGCCGGTGGCAGATGGCGGCGAGCCAGACGCTTAGATATTATGAGGATCCCTCTGCCGGCCAGGTCTCTGAAGCATTGCTACAGGATTACGTGGGAATGTACCAGCTCGCGCCCGGAATTGTGTTGACGGTCACGCGCAAGGGAGATCAGCTCTTTGCGCGGCGCGGCAACGGAAAACCGTATCAATTGTTGCCTGAGTCTCCCGATCTGTTCTTCCGTCCTGGTGTCGAAGGGAGACGACTGTTCCGCCGGGACTCCTCCGGGCGCGTTGACTTGCTCATCGATCGCCGGAACAATGAAGATCTACTTTGGAAAAGGATCCGCTGATTCATTTCATGGTGGCTATCAACACTCCAAAAGGAGCAATCCGGAAGCTCTGGGATGAGGGAGCGGGAGCGGGCGGGCTGGCCAGAAGCACATCATTGAAAACCGGCCAAGAACCCGGCATTCCCGCAATCGAGACGTTCTGTTCTTTCGGGCTCGTGTTTAAAACCACCAAAACCACTTCCCCGGCCGTCGTCTTTCGGCCGAAAGCGAAGACGTCCCGGTTACCGGATTCAAGCGGCAGATAAGCGCCGTCACGAATTGCCGCATTTTCATGCCGAAGCTTCAGAAGTTTCGCGTACCACGAGTAAATGGAGTCAGGATCTTTCTTTTCGCTCTCGACGTTGTAGCTCTTGTAACCGGATTCGACCGGCAGCCATGGCGAACCCTGGCTGAAGCCCGCGTTGAGGCCCGAGTTCCACTGCATGGGAGTGCGTTCTCCGTCACGATTGTCTGCGCGAGGACGTTTCGGACCAGTCGGTACTAGACTCAATTGCTCAGCGGGCATCGTCGCCATTCCGATTTCCTCACCGTAATACAAGAGGACGCAACCGCGCTGCGTCAATGTGAGGGCCGAGGTCAGTTTTGCGATCTGATCATTATGGACGCCATCTCCAAAGACGCTCCATTGACGCGGGTGATCGTGACTGCTGAGAAAGAAAACGGGCGTTTGACCGCCCAGCTCGAGTTGCGCAGCATCCACCTGCTTTTTGAAAAGCCCGGCATCCAAGGTTTTCAGATTGCCGAACAGGAAATCCATGGGAAGCTGTATCTCGTCATGGTTCCTCCCATAGACGTTGGCCAGATCCTGAATGGTGGCGGTTGAAGATTCGCCAAGAAGCACGGGATCGCCGGGATAACCGTCTAAAATCTTGCGCATCTCTCGCAGCACTTCATGATTCTCGGGCCGTCCTGAGTTGTAAGGCTCGAGCGCCGCCGGTCCCCCAGCTTGCGGCGGATGAGGATCTTCGGGAAAGGCGGGATCTTCGAAGAGGTAGGGCGTCGCATCCAGCCGGAAGCCGCTTGCGCCGTGATCCAACCAGAACCGGACGACGTCGAACATCGCTTTACGAAGCCCGGCGTTCGCCCAGTTCACATCGGGTTGCTGAGGCAGGAAGATGTGGTAATACCATTGCTGAGTCGGAGCATCCCAGGTCCAGGTGTAGCCTCCGAAAATGGACGTCCAATGCGTGGGCGGCTGACTCGGGCCTCCGCCGCTGCGCCACACATACCAGTCTCGCTTCGGATTGTCGCGGGACGATCGGGACTCTTTGAACCAGGGATGCTGATCGGATGTGTGATTGAGCACGAAGTCGATGAGAATACGAATGCCGCGCTTGTTTGCCTCAGAAACGAGCCTGTCCCAGTCCTGGAGCGTTCCATATTCAGGGGCAACGTTGACGTAGTCGGAGACATCGTAGCCGAAATCCGCATTGGGTGAAGGGAAGAAAGGAGTGATCCAAATCGCATCGATGCCGAGTTGCTTTAGGTAGTCGAGCCTTGACGTGATTCCATTCAAGTCGCCGATCCCATCGCCGTTCGAGTCCTGGAAACTGCGCGGATAGATTTCATAGATTACAGCCCGGTCGTACCAGTGAGAGGCATGGACTTGAGCCGAAGAAATACCGCGAAAGGCAAGCACTGCGAGGACAGCGAGCACCAGCTTCATGTGACACATGCTACTCCAACAATGGATTTTGGGCGATCACTCTATTCGTAAGAGGTGCATGGGGTCGGCGGAGGCGGCCCGGCGGGCCGGCAGATAGCAGGCCAACATGGCCGCGGTAAAGAGAACGAGCCCAACTCCGCCGAATGCGGCAAAATCCATCGAACTGATACCGAACAGCGCAGTGCGCATGGCGCGATCCACAAAATAGGCGCCAATGACTCCAATGGCCATTCCCCCGCAGGCCAGCGCCACGCCTTCGCGCATCATCATCGCGATTACGCCACGGCGGGTTGCGCCTAACGCCATGCGGAGGGCGATCTCATGCGAACGCTGTACTGCCGCGAAGGCCATCACGCCGTAGATGCCGATGCCGGCCAGCAGCAGCGCAATACCCGCGAAGCTGGTAAATAGAATGGCGGTGAAACGGTCGCCGGCGACAACATCGTCACGAACTTGCTCCATGGTGCGCGGACCCGCTAGAGCAATCTCCCGATCTACCGCGTGCACCGCCGCCGCTATGCTGCTCGTCATGGAGGCCGGGTCGCGCAGAGTACGGACTGCAATGGCAGCGCTCGGCCACGGCGCCTGCCAAAAAGGCACGTAGATCTCAGGCACGTCCTGGCGAAGCCCGCGACTGCGCACGTTGTGAATGACACCGACGATCTGGAATGCGACCTGAGGCCCGGGTTCAAACACGGCGGGAACGGGTCGTTGCACCAACACCTGTTGCCGCAATACGTCAGCTCCTTTCAGGAATTTGTTGACGAAATCCTGGTTTACAATCGCGACTTTCGCGCTGGAATTGTTGTCCCGCTCGGTAAATGCGCGTCCGTTAACGAGCCGGATGCCGAAGGTCTGGAAGAACTGAGGTGTCACCATGCCGAAGCCGGCTACCGGAAGCTGCGAGGGGTCCACGTCACCGCGCCGGCCGGCGATGCTGAACGGCCTCGAGAAGCCCGGTCCTTCCATGGGTGTTCCGGTCTCCACCGAGACGCGGGAAACGCCAGGAATCGCGGAGATCCTTGCGAGAAGACGCCGGTAGTACGCTTCGATTGCGTCAGCATTCTTGGGGCGCGAGTCGGGCACGGAAAGATAGAACGTCAGAACATGATCAGTGCGTACGCCGAGATCGACATGGAGCAGTTTCCAAAAGCTGTGAATTGCCAGTCCGGCTCCGGCAAGCAGGGTAAGAGCAAGAGCAAACTCACCGGCTACGAGCGAACGGCGCAAGCGGCGGCGACCAACACCAGTGCCAGCGCGTTGACCTTCCTTCAGTGCTTCGGCCGCATCGGCGCGGGCCGCGAACCATGCCGGCGCACAACCGAAGAGGATGCCGGCCAACGTGGTGACAGCCAAGGTGAAAAGGAGAACCGGCAGATTCAGCTGCAGGTTCGCTTCGCTGGGCAGCGTATCGGGCGGCGTGACTGCGATCACACCCTGCAAAATTCCGTAGCCGGCGCCGATGCCGAGCGCCCCGCCCGCCACGGCAAGCAACAAGCTCTCGACCAGAAGCTGCAAAAACAAGGCCGCGGATTTTGCTCCGAGGGCACTCCGCACAGCCATCTCTTTCTGACGGCTGAGGCTCCGGGCCAGCAGTAAATTGGCCACATTCCCACACGCAATCAGCAATACAAACCCGACCGCGGCAAGCAAAAGCCAGAGCGTCATAATGCGCTCGCTCGGGATGAAGTCGTTCTTGAACGGTTCAACTGAAACGCGCCAACCTTTGTTGCTCTTTGGATATATTTCAGCGAGGTGCGCAGCAACTGCATCCATTCCGGCCTGCGCCTGCCGGAGTGTCACATCGGGCTTCAAGCGGCCCATGACACAGAGCCAGCGATTCTCATGAGTGATCTGGTCGGGCCGGAAAGCCAGAGGCACGGCTATCTCTCCCTGTCCGCGATCGGTGAGTCCGGGCCCAAAAACCCCCACAACTGTATACGGCTCACCATCCATTCGAAGCGCGCTGCCGACAATGTGCGGGTTACCGCCCAGCCGCTTCCAGAATTTGTTCGTGAGAATGACAACGTGATCGGCACCCGGCCGTCCTTCTTCAGGGACGAAATCACGACCTAAGGTGAAAGGAATCCCCAGCATTCGATTCAGGCCGGGAGTAACGACCCTGGCCGTGATATTCTCCGGTTGCTCGCGTGTAGCGATGTTGAAGGTTCCTTCGGTCCACGCGTTCAGATCCTGGAATGCCGTGGCCTGACGTTTCCATTCCAGGAAGTCGGCCGTCGAAGTCATCCCGCTACTACGCTGAAATTTGGACCAGAGAATCACCAGTTGTTCCGGCTGCGGATACGGTAGCGGCGCCAGCAGCGTAGCGTAGTCGATGCTGAAGATTGCTGTGTTAGCACCGATGCCGAGTGCCAGAGTGAGAATCGCGACAATAGTAAAGCCTGGAGTCTTGCCGAGCATTCTCAGTGCGTATTTCAGATTTTGTATGAATCGCTCGAACAGGCCTAAGCCCCACATGCTTCGCGTGACCTCCTTGACGAGACCAACATTGCCAAAGGCCCGCAATGCGTCCCGCCGGGCGTTTTCCGGTGTTTCCCCGCTTTCGATTCGCTGTTTGGTTTCGATGGCGAGATGAGCGGCGATTTCCTGCTCTAACTCGTCGTCGGCTGCAAGACGACGACGGAATTTAGAGACGAAAGAACGCCATATCACGGATCGAGCCTCCTCAAGCAGGCTTCATCACACGCGCGATTGTCGCGACAAGAGTGTTCCATTTCGATTCCTCGTGGAGGAGCTGCTTCTTGCCGGCTGCAGTCAGGCTATAGTACTTCGCTTTCCGATTGGCTTCGGACGCTCCCCAGTCAGACTTGAGCCAGCCCTGGCGCTCCATACGATGCAACGCTGGATAGAGAGAACCATGCTCGACCTGCAGCAGATCGGCCGAGCTGGCGCGCAGAGCCTGCCCGATGCCGTGTCCATGTTGCGGACCCCACTGCAGCGTTCGCAGGATCAACATGTCCAGAGTGCCTTGCAGCAACTCGATCCGATCCTGATACGGCTGGCGTTTGGCCATCTATTCTCCTGGCAGACATTCTACTACAAAAACGAAGCTTCTGGTAGAAGCTTTTCTAAAGAATATCTACCAGTGAAACGATCGTCTTTACGGCTTCTGCGTTTTCATCTTCAAGGCTGCCTGATCGAAGGTGGTGACCTGGGCTGCCATTAGACCGTCGTGCGTTTCATAAGCATCGACGCCCCGATAAGTTTCGGTCATGAAGGGAGCCTCGGCACGCCATTGCACATTCAGCGTTTCTCCCACCTTGAACACATGCTCAGTAATGATCTTCAAGCCGCACGTTCCTCCCTGAGAAGGCGGTTTAATAATCTTCGCGAACATCTCTCCAAGCGCCTGCCGGCCCCGCACTGTGAATCCGTTCGGGCCAAAGAACTCGACGTTATCCGGATACTGAGCCATCAGCCGGTTCCAATCGCAAGAACTGAAAGCCGCCATGTGCTCTTCCACAACCTTTTCCGGAGTCGGCTGCCGTTTGCGCGCAGGCAAAGTAGGATTCTGCGGGTCCGCAACAAGCAAACCAGTGAGAACCGCTGCTAAGAAATAAAACCGTCGTCTCAAGTGTGATTCTTCCTTCTTGCCAAGATAACTAATGACACCATGATTTGGAGCAACTTCCAGCAGGCTGGAGACGTCTGCCAGTAGAAATGCGGCTTCTTTTCGCCTTACCGCTTTGCCTTCTGCTGGCGTGCGGTCCGCGCAGTACTCCGGTTTCCCTTGCGCCGCCCTCGGGGGAGCTTCCCAGTTACATCGACCTCCAAGCGGGATGGCGTCTGCGCGTAATCGTGCCCATAACGAAATCGGGCGGTTTCGGACCAGCAGCAGAATCTGTGATCAGCGCAGATCGCGCGAATCAGACCATTACCTTAGCTGCCAAATCTGATTTCCTCGGGTATGAGACGCAATACTACAGCATTTCAAAGCATCGTCGCGGCGTTCATATCCGTTTCGATTCGGCGACTTCAACAAAGAACGGACAAACGCTTTCCGCGACCGAGCCCATGATCGATCTCTTTCGTTTCCCGCCGCGCGATAAATATGTGCGGTTGGTTTACCTGTTGCGCGCGAGCCGCGCGGATCACAACATGGCGGTGATCGCCGCGAGGCAAATCGCGAAACTCGAATCCCTCACACAAGTGATTGAGCGCAGGCCGGCGGAGTGCATCTCTTCAGCTCAGGCATTCTGCTCCTGGATTCCGGCTGGCATTGCGGTGCGCCCGGAGATGCGGCAAGCTTCTGACCGGGCTTCTGAGTGGGTGCCAGTTCGCTAGCGGCCTGCCATCCCGTTTTTCCCTGTGTCATTTGAAGTGTTTTCCAGCATCCAACAGCAGAGAATCATACTGAAGAGGATCATGCAATACAGAAAACTTGGAAATTCGGATCTAGAAGTTTCGCGACTCTGTTTGGGCGGTAACGTCTTCGGATGGACGGCCGGCGAGCCGGCATCTTTTCGCGTCCTGGATGCTTTTCTCGATGCGGGCGGTAATTTCATTGACACTGCCGACGTTTACTCGACCTGGGTGCCTGGCAACAAGGGCGGCGATTCGGAAACGATCATCGGCAAATGGTTCAAGCGCAGCGGTAAACGAAAAGACGTCGTACTCGCAACCAAAGTGGGGATGGAGATGGGTCCCGGGAAGAAGGGGCTCTCGAAGGCTTACATCCAGCAAGCAGTGGAAGACTCGCTCAAACGCCTGCAAACTGATTACATCGATGTCTATCAAGCTCACAAAGATGATGAGCAGACGCCACTCGAAGAGACTCTGGGCGCATTCTCAGATTTGATTAATCAAGGAAAAGTGCGTGCGATCGGCGCCTCGAACTACAGCGCGCAACGCTTGCAGGCGGCGCTGGACATCAGCGGCAAACACGGGTTCTCTCGATACGAAACGTTACAACCGGAATACAACTTGTATGATCGCTCCGGCTTCGAGGCGGAGTTGGAGGCGGTGTGCCAGAAAAACGATCTCGGCGTCATTCCGTACTTCTCATTGGCGGCAGGTTTCCTGACGGGCAAGTACCGCTCGGAAGCCGATCTGCACGACAAAGCGCGCGCCGGCAAAGTAAGAAACTACCTGAATGAGCGTGGCTTCCGAATTCTGGCCGCGCTCGATCAAACAGCGAAACAGACTGGCTCAAATCCTACTCGCGTGGCCCTTGCCTGGCTCATGGCGAGGCCGGCCATCACCGCGCCGATTGCTAGCGCAACCAGCCCCGAGCAGCTCGAGGATCTGCTAGCGGCCGCTGATCTGAAGCTCGACCGGACGGCGATCGAGCGCCTCGACCAAGCGAGCGAATACTCCACCGCCGCGGCGCAGTCCTCCCGAAGCTGAACCCCGTGAAGAATAAACATCCGAGAACAAATCAGCGGCAGTTTCGTAATACTCTCCAATGAGTATTGCCACCGTGGAGCCGATTGAATGAAACTGCCCGCTGATCTGACCTTCACTTTCCGTTCTCTTCGCCGCTCTCCTCTTTTCAGCTTTGTGGCGGTTCTCTCTCTGGCGCTTGGAATTGGCGCGAACACTGCGGTCTTCACTTTGTTGAACCAGGTGCTGCTGCGCTTTATGCCGGTCGAGAATCCGCAGGACCTTGTCCAGCTCTACGAAGTGGGACACTTCTATGGTTCAAATTCCGGGATCAACGCGCTCTCCTACCCTCTTTACCGCGACCTCAGCCAGCAGAACCAGGTGTTCAGCGGGATGCTTTGCCGCCGTAGCGTGCCGTTCAGCCTGAGTTTCGCGGGGCGTAGCGAGCGCACTGCCGGTGAAATTGTTTCCGGCACGTATTTCCCCGTATTGGGCGTGAAGCCTGCTCTGGGCCGCCTGTTCACTGCGGCCGAAGACCGGACGCGGGGCGGCGCTCCCTTCGCCGTGCTCGGCTACGATTTCTGGCAGAACCGTTTTGGCGGCGACCCTTCCATCATCGGCAAACAGATCCTGGTTAACAACCACGAACTGACCATTGTCGGTGTTGCGGGCCAACACTTTGCGGGCATGGAGTCGCTGGTCACATCGAACATTTACGTACCGATCATGATGGCCGCCCAAGTCACCCAGGAAGACAAACCGTTTGACGACCGCGGCCGCCGTTACCTCCAGGTGTTTGCACGTCTGAAACCGGGCGTGACCATTGCCGTTGCAAAGGCTTCACTCGCGCCCCTGTTCCATCGCATCATTGAAAGCGAAGTCCGCGAAAAGCGATTTGCACATTCCTCGCCGTACACGCGGCAGACGTTTTTGCGGCTGAAGCTGGATCTTTCGCCGGGCGGGGCCGGTCAATCGATAGCGAAACAATTTCTCGAAGCGCCTCTGTGGGCGATGATGGCTATGGTCGGCCTGGTGCTTTTGATCGCCTGCGCCAACGTCGCCAATCTGATCATTGCCCGCGCCGGCTCGCGGCAGAAAGAGATCGCGGTGCGCCTTGCGATCGGCGCCAGCCGCTGGCGGATCATCCGCCAATTGCTTCTGGAAAGCTTGCTGTTATCGTTGGCGGGCGGCGCAATCGGACTTGCGCTCTCGTTCTGGACAATCCCCTTGCTGAGCGACATCATGCCTCAGATGAGCCCGCCGATTCAGCTCAGCAACACGCCGGACTGGCGTGTGCTTACCTTTGCTCTGCTTGTTTCCGTGCTGACCGCGATGATATTCGGCTTGGTACCGGCTCTTCAGGCTACCCGCCCCGATCTGGCCCCAACGCTCAAAGATCAGGCCAACGCAATAGCTGGAGGCGGCCAGACCGCCTGGCGCAAGCTGCTTGTGTGCGCCCAGGTCAGTCTCTCACTTCTTCTGCTTATTGGCGCGGGCCTTTTCATTGGAACGCTGAAGAATCTCAAAGAACTAAACCCGGGCTTTGAAGTCAACAATCTGCTTTCCTTCACCGTCGACCCCACTCTGAGCGGCTATGACAAGAATCGTGCCAAGTTGTTTTACCGCCAGCTCGATGAGAAATTATCCGCTCTGCCCGGCGTGCGCTCTGCCGCTCTCTCGGTAGTTACTCCGCTCAGTTTCGACGAGTGGGACAACACGATGACTGTAGAAGGCTATGTGGCCAAACCGGGAGAGGACATGAACCCGTACACGAACTATGTCTCCCCGCATTTCTTCGATGCGCTCAGGATTCCGATCTTCGAAGGCCGTGCGTTTACGGATCGCGACACACTCGGCGTCCCCAAAGTGGCGATCGTCAACGAGACATTCGCTCGCCGTTACTTCGGAAAGCAAAGCGCGATCGGCCGGCGCATCGGCATGGGCGGCGACCCGGGCACCAAGACGGATATTCAGATCGTCGGCGTCGTCCGCGATACGAAGTATCAGACGATGCGCGAGAAGATACAGAAACAGGTCTTCATTCCCTACCTGCAAAATGATTGGGCCAACGAGATGACGGTTTTTGTGCGCACAACTTCATCTCCGGAGCAGATGTTCCCGGCCTTCCGCGCCGCCGTAAAGCAGTTGGATTCCAATCTGCCTATTTACAACATGAAAACAGAAGTGCGGCAGGTTGACGATGTATTGGTCGTTGAGCGGCTGGTCGCGGCTCTTTCTACGGTCTTTGGAGCTCTCGCTACCATTCTTGCCGCGATCGGGCTGTATGGAGTCATGGCGTTTCTGGTGGCGCGGCGCACTCGCGAGATCGGAGTGCGGATGGCGCTTGGAGCGTTGTCGAGTGACGTGCTTTGGCTCGTTCTGCGCGAAGTTCTCACCGTAGCCGGCATCGGCATCCTGCTCGGGCTCCCCGTCGCCCTGGTGGCGGCGCGCCTGGTTTCAAGCCAGCTCTACGGAGTCTCGCCATCCGATCCGGTCACGATCTCGAGCGCGACTCTCTGCATTGTCCTCGTCGCAGCGCTCTCCGGCTATCTGCCTGCCCGCCGCGCCGTAAGAGTAGATCCCGTGAAAGCCTTACGATATGAGTGAAGCACGGTCCTGCAAGACGGGTGCTTCGCCGGCCGCTAACCGGCCGGACGGCGCTTGACGTCTATATTGAGCCGCTTGATCTTCTGGTTGAGGGTGGAAAGCGGGATGCGAAGGGCTTCGGCGGCCTCTGTTTGGCTATTGTTGACCGCCTCTAGCGCTTCTATAATTTTGCGGCGTTCAAAATCGGCAACAATTTCAAACAAGGAAGCATCAGGCGTTAAAGCGCCGTTGATGTCACGCGAAATGCGCATGCCGCTAGCCTGTTGAAGGTAGTCCGGCAGGACGTGAGCGGGCACCGACGAAGACGTGGCAAGGACCACGGCCCGCTCGACAACGTTCTCCAACTCCCGCACATTGCCGGGCCAATTGTGCTCTAAAAGAATTTGTAATGCCTCCGGTTCGAAGCTCAGCGAGGAACCGCCGTCACTGGTAAGATACTTTTCGTTTTCGCGGCAGAAGCGAGTGAAAAAGAAATCGACCAGGAGCGGTATATCGTCTTTGCGGTCCCGCAGAGGCGGCAGGCTTAGATTGATTACGTTCAGCCGGTAATAAAGATCCTCGCGGAACTTGCCTTCTTCGACCAGCTTTCTGAGATCCGAATTGGTGGCCGCGATAATGCGCACATCAACGCGAACGGTATCGTTCGAGCCGAGTGGCATGAATTCGCGATCCTGCAAGACCCGCAGCAACTTCACCTGAATTTCGGGACCAACCGTTCCGACTTCGTCAAAAAAAATTGTTCCACGATTAGCGTGCTCGAAATATCCCTTACGGTTGGAGATTGCGCCGGTAAAGGAGCCTTTGAGGTGCCCGAAGAGCAGCGATTCGAGCATCTCAGACGGCAGCGATCCGCTATTGACGGGAATGAATGCCTGATCGGCGCGCGCGGAATGAGAGTGAATGGCTTTCGCGATCAGCTCTTTTCCCGTGCCGGTCTCGCCGGTGATCAAGATAGTGGCGCGGCTCGAGGCGACCTGAGCAACCTGGTCGAGCAAGCGAATCATGCGCTCGCTTTTGCCTACGATGTTGGGGAACGCATAGCGCTGCTTGAGGGCGCGTTTGAGCTGGGTGTTTTCGCGCTCGAGACGTCCTTTCGAGATCATGCGGTCGATCTCGATGAGGAGTTTTTCGTTATCCCACGGCTTCGCAAAGTAATCGTTGGCACGCGCTTTGAGAGCTCGCACGGCGACTTCAACGGACCCATAGGCGGTTAACATGAAGATGGGAGTTTCGGGATCCTGTTGGCGAATATCGGCCAGAACTTCCATCCCGGAGCGGTCCGGAAGCATCAGATCAAGTAGCACTAAATCGTAGGAGCCGGATTCAAATTTCTGCAGGCCGATTGCGGCGGTCTCGGCGAGATCGACGTCGTAATCCTCGCCAGTGAGCAGAAGTTCCAGGCTCTCGCGAATGTCTATTTCATCATCTATGACGAGAATACGGCGC
Organism: Terriglobia bacterium; assembly: GCA_963738555.1. GTDB lineage: Bacteria > Acidobacteriota > Terriglobia > Bryobacterales > Bryobacteraceae > Bog-105. The sequence continues at coordinate 88,157 of CAVTXN010000016.1, read as the reverse complement.
TTCGCCGGGGCACTGACGCGGTCAACCGGTAAAACATCACTGGTAATAGGCACTACTGTGGTTTTACCAGACTGGCCGGGTGGATAGCGCGAGATTAAAATTGAGTTGAAATCATTCCGGTACGGGTAATCGTTTCGTGTACCTGCGATCAGTGCGCGGCTCGTCTTACGTCTAAAGCTCGCACTCTCGCCATGATCGCTAGCACGATTCTTCTACCGAGCCGCTGATTCATCGCGACGGCGGTCTGGGTTGACCGTCCGCGCAGACCAAAACGGCAGAGCGCATCGCAGGGCGCGAGAGCTTATGCATTTTTCTGACCTGGCGACCAAGTATGTTTCCAAGCCAAACACTTGCTGGCCATACATATCGATATAGAAAGAGCGAAGGGTGACCACATCAGAAATTCTTAGAGGCTGGAACAAGATTCTTAAGGGCGAGCGGCCTTCCCTGTCGATTGAGATTACGCGCGAGTGTCCGCTGCGATGCCCGGGATGTTATGCGTACGAAGACGCACACTTAGGCGGCGGAGTGACATTGCGCGAGCTGAACGATCGTAAGGGTCAAGAGCTGGTGAACGGAGTCTTAGAAGTAGTTGACAGGTTCAAACCGCTGCATCTGTCTCTGGTCGGGGGAGATCCTATGGTGCGCTATCGCGAGTTGGAAACCATGGTGCCGCTGCTACTCGCTCGGGGCGTTCACGTGCAGATCGTGACGAGCGCGTTCCGGCCAATTCCTGAGTCCTGGGCAAATCTCGCGGACCTGAATGTTGTGGTGTCGATCGATGGGTTGCAACCGGAGCACGATGCCCGCAGGAAACCGGCTACGTACGACCGAATTCTTCGAAATATCGCCGGACAAAGAATTACGATTCATTGCACTATCACCGGGCACATGATGAAGCGGCCCGGGTACCTGCAGGAGTTCCTGACGTTCTGGACACCGAGGCCGGAAATTCGCAGAGTTTGGTTCAGCTTGTTTACGCCGCAGATTGGGGATAGTCTGCCTGAGATGTTGACATCGGATGAGAGAAAGCGAGTGATAGCCGAGTTGCTTCAACTGCGAAAAGAGTTCTCGAAACTGGATATGCCCGACCTGTTGATTCAGCAGCTGGCGAGACCGCCTCGCAATCCCAAGGAGTGCGTGTTCGCCTTGACCACGCAAACGATCTCGGCGGATCTAAGGACGAAAATCACTCCCTGCCAATTCGGCGGGAATCCTGACTGCTCGTCCTGCGGGTGTATCGCATCGATGGGATTAGAGGCGGTTGCCGCTTACAAGCTGGGCGGCGTTATTCCCGTGGGAGCGATTTTCAAGACTTCGCTCAAGATCGGTCAACTCGCGGCACGGTTCAGACCCGAGCCACCGCAGCAAGGTCCGGCGTTGCGGGTTTTGCAGTGAGCATCAGCTTGCAGGAAGAAGACCAGCAGCTACGCACATACGCAAGTATTCCGATGGAGCAAACAAGTAGAAGTGAGTTAACCGCTGTGAGGTGCTACATAGCGAACTGTGTATGAGCTTGGCGATCAGAATACTTGCTGCCGCTCCAACGACAGACACCGCCGCTGTAATCATCGCCGTCATATCCGGTATTGGGCGGTAACGCTGTTCGCAGGCCTGCGAGGGCTTCTATATGGCGGCGATGAGGATTCCTTGGAACCCGCTTCTATGCACCGGTGTTCAGATGTTTCGCAAAGCTGTTGCCGAGCGAGTTCGTTGAGCAACACAATTTTGCAACACGGAAATCGAGAAAACACGATCAGCGCTGCTTTGTTGCGCAAACCCTGGTTTTCGCAATGGGCTATATCGAGTACTGCACCTCCAGATCCGGCCCGCTCCGGTAAACCCTGTTTCTCCGTCCTCCAACCTGCGGAGTGTCGGAGTGCCTTCATTTAAAGCTCTCTAATTCTTTCGCCGACTACGCGCGATTTGGCCCTTGCCGCGCCGACCTATTGACATTCTGTAGGTCCTTGACCTACCATTCATACAGGAATTCGATAGGTAGCAATGTCAGAACCCAAAACTGAGTTGTTGCGCGGCACACTGGATCTGCTCATTCTAAGGACGCTCACGCTAAATCGGGATCACGGTGTAGGCATAGCTCGCAGAATTCAGCAGATTACCAAGGGAACGTTTGATGTCAAGCCGGGCTCGCTGTTTCCGGCCTTGCATCGGCTTGAGGAGAAAGGATGGCTTGCCGCCGAGTGGGGCGAGTCGGAAAATCTCCGGCGCGCGAAATATTACAAGCTCACCAAAATGGGCAGAAAACAGATTGAAAGCGAGATGGCAAATTGGAACCGGGTTTCCGCCGCGATTACCTGGGCGATCGAGGCCACCTCCGAGTGATTGTGCCAAATATCACCAAACTTCTGCGCAACGTTATCCATAAAAAACGGGTCGAGCGAGACCTGGATGACGAGATACACTTCTACCTCGAAACGTTGACGCAGCAGGGAGTAGCCGCGGGCCTGAGCGAACAGGAGGCGAGAAGAGTTGCACGCCTCGAACTTGGGAGTGTTGGTTCGGTAAAAGATGCCGTAAGGGATGTTCGAACAGGAGCGATGATGGAACGAATCTGGCAGGATTGCCGCTATGCTATTCGCGCTCTACGGAAGACTCCGGGCTTTACGGCGGCAGCCCTGTTGGTGCTGGCCCTAGGCATTGGCGCCAACAGCGCCGTGTTTAGCCTGATTAATGCCTTGTTGCTGAAGCCGTTGGCCGTTACCAACCCCGAACGGTTGACCGGCCTTTATAGCCGCGACACAAAGCATCCCGACAGCTATCGGGCGTTCTCCTATCCGAACTATGTCGATATTCGCGACAACAACCCGGCCTTTTCCAGCCTGATGGCGCACCAACCCGCCTTGGTCGGCGTGAAAGACGGTGACAACACCCGGCGAGCCTTTGCCGATATTGTTTCCTCTAATTACTTTTCAACGCTGGGAGTTCCGCTCCTCAAGGGCCGACCTTTTAGCATTGATGACGAAAAACCGGGCGGAGAGTTAACAGTCATCGTTACGTACTCATTCTGGAGGCGAACTGGCGAGGATCCACAGATGCTTGGCAGAAAACTGCGGATTAACGACCACCTCTTCACGGTAATTGGCATCACTCCGAAAGGCTTCACAGGAACGATGGCGATCATGAGCCCCGAGATGTTCGTGCCCTTGGGCGCTTACAACCTAGTGATGAACGACTTTGAAAACCAGGGAAAGCAACTGGCCGCGCGCGATTACAATGCTTTGATTGTGGTCGGCCGTTTAAAGCCAGGCATTACGATGCAGACGGCCGATGCCAGGCTCGCTGTTGTCGCCACACAAATGGAGAAGGCATTTCCAGCCGAAAACAAAGACCAGATGCTTTTGGTTCACCCATTGTCGCGCCTAAATGTCTCGACAAATCCAACGGACGACCGCTCACTGCGCCTACCAGCTATTCTGCTGCTCTCGCTCGCCGGCATCGTGCTGCTGATCGCTTCTTTGAATCTGGCCAATATGATGATGGCCAAGGGCGCAACACGACGAAGAGAAATTGCTATCCGGCTTGCGATTGGCGGCGGCCGACGGCGGATCGTGCAGCAATTGCTTACCGAAGGACTGTTGCTGTCGGGTCTGGGCGGTATAGCGGGGCTTTTCCTGGCCTCCTGGAGTACAACCCTTCTGATCGGATCGCTGGCCCGCCTGGCTCCGATGGATTTCGTTTACAACCCCGCGCCTGATGCACGTGTCGTTGCGGGCACACTTGTTTTCTGTATGGCGAGCACAATCATCTTCGGGCTCTTTCCTGCCTGGAAGCTCTCTAAACCGGATGTGTGGCTCGACTTGAAGGAAAATACGGGCGAGGATGTTGCCGGCCGCGCACACCGGCTCTTCTCGCGCGGCAACATGCTCGTGATGGCGCAACTATCGTTGTCATTAATGATGCTGGCCGCGGCAGGTCTATTCGTTCACAGCGCTGTGCACGCGGCCAATATTCAGCCAGGTTTCTCACTCGATAACGAAATTCTCGCCGAAGTGGATGCGAGCCTGGTCAATTACGATGAAGCGCATGGACGCCAGCTCTACGGCACGCTCAGAGAGCGTCTAAGGCGAATACCGGGCGTCCAGTCAGTCGCGATGGCGGCAACGGTTCCTTTCGGGATGATGCACCTGGGGAAAAGCATCACTCCGTCCGACGTTCTAGCTTCAAAGGAGCATCCGGCCTTATTCGCGCGCTCCAATATAGTGACCGCGTATTATTTCAAGACGCTCGGCATTCTGCTATTGCGCGGCCGAACTTTTGTGTCCGCCGAGAGTATGCCGGAATCAAAGAGCCGCGTTGCTATTCTCGACGAGCTTGCAGCAGACAAGCTGTGGCCGGGCGGCAATGCGGTGGGTAAGCACATCCGCCTGGGTGAAGGCGGCGCCGACGGACCGACGGAAATCTGCGAAGTGGTGGGAGTGGCGAGCAATATACACGAGCACATTCTTGGCGCTCGGACCGAGCCTCACGTTTACATTCCTTTCGGTCAGCAGTATCAGGCCGATATGCAGATCCATCTGAAGATTGCGGTGAGAGGTCCCGAAGCAGAGAAGCGGATGCTCGAAACGATCCGCCACGAGATTCACGCAACTGACGAGCGGTTACCGCTGCTCGCATTGACCACCATGCGACAGCATCTGGAATCGGGGATCGAAATATGGGTGGTCCGCACCGGCGCACATATACTCGAGATCTTCGGCGGGGTCGCCGTGTTTCTCGCGGTAATCGGCCTCTATGCGATCAATACCTATACGGTGGCACGCCGGACACGCGAGATTGGCATCCGAATGGCGTTGGGTGCCGGCGCTTCCTCGACGTTGCGGATGATCCTAGGCGAGGGTATTCGAGTAATCGCGGTGGGTGCCGGTGTCGGGCTGCTCCTTGCAATCGGAATCGGCCGGGTGTTTGCAGGCTTCCTATATGACATCCCGAGCATCGATCCGGTGGTGATCGCAATCGCATCCCTGGTGCTTACAATCGTGGCGTTGTTCGCCTGTTACTTGCCAGCCCGAAGAGCTTCACACGTTGATCCTATGATCGCGCTTCGGTACGAATGAGCGCAGTGCTTTGGGTGTCTGAACGGCACGCGAAAATCTCGAATCTGACGACCGGCTGTCTCAAGCGTAATACCAGCCTGCGCCACACCCGCTTAGATCCGGCTCAAAGCCGTCACGACGAATTGCCACTAGGGCGTGCGCAAACGTTCCTTTGCGCAACGATGGTAGCATCCCGCTATGGCATTCCAACAACCGTGTTCGTTCAGTAGTTGAGAAAAGCGAAGAGGCCCAAGTCGCTGTCCGCTTTTCTTAACTCATAAGGGGTTTGCACTGGCCGCGGGGCCGTGATGAGCCCTCAAACGCTCAGTTTCTTGCCGCGAGTTTCGGGAAGGCTGAGGGCGGCAAGGATCATCAGCAGGTAGGCTGACGAGGCAAAGAGTCCGATCGAGATTGCGAGAGATAAGCGCGCGGCGAGATAGCCGACCAACGCCGGGAAAAGCGCGCCTACGCCGCGGCCGAAGTTATACGAGAAACCCTGACCGGAAGCGCGTGAAGCGGTGGGGAACAGTTCGGTGAAGAAGGCGCCCATAGGACCGAAGCTGCCGGAGGGAAAGAAGCCGAGCGGGAAGCCGATCAGGAGAAGCGAGGAGTTGCTGAGGGGCAGCAGCGTATAGCTCCAGACCGTGATGAGCGAGCCGGCGGCAAAGAGCACCAGCGTGGCGCGGCGGCCGAGCCGGTCAGTCAGATAGGCGCTGAGAAGGTAGCCGCAGAACGCACCCGCGATGATCAGCGCCAGATGCCCGCCGCTATCGAGTACTGAAAGGCCACGGGAATTCTTGAGAAACAAAGGCAGCCAGGTCATGATCGCGTAGTAGCCGCCCTGTGCCCCGAGCGATAACAGAGAAGTAAGCGCGGTGATGCGCAGGAGGGCGGAAGAGAAAATCTGCGGCCAGCGAGCCGGTCGGGCCTGCGAAAAGATTTCCGGCTCCGAGACGCGCCGCCGGATATAGAGAATCAGCAACGCCGGAAGAATGCCTACCCAGAACATGCAACGCCATGCCAGAGCCGGTGATAGAAAGGAGAACAGAACAACAAAGCAGAGCGCGGCGGCTCCCCAGCCAAGGGCCCATCCGGATTGAACGACACCCACCGCCCTGCCGCGATACTGCGACTGAATTGTTTCGCCGACCAGTACGGATCCCACGGCCCATTCGCCCCCGAATCCCAATCCCTGGAGGCTGCGCACAACCAGCAACTCCCGGTAGCCGCCAGTGAACCCGCTGAGGAACGTGAAGAAGGCAAACCAGGCGATCGAGAGTTGCAGTAATTTGACGCGGCCGCAGCGATCGGCAGCCAGTCCGGCGAACCAGCCTCCAACCGAGGAAAAGAGCAGCGCGGAAGTTGCAAGCGTGCCCGCCTGACCAGTGGTAATGTGCCATAGCGCGATCAGGCTCGGAACAACGAAGCTATAAATCATCACATCCATACCGTCGAGCATCCAGCCGGCGAATGTCGCGAAGAGGGCGGCTCGCTCTCCACGGGACAGGTTGCGAAACCAGAGCTTGCGACTCATTTTGTTTTACCGGAGGCGCGGCACCAGCAGCGTACCATCATGAGAAGTGACACGGCTGCGGATCGGCATCGATACTGGTGGAACGTTCACCGACTGTGTCTATCTACGAGGCGGCCAGCTCAACGTTTTGAAGTTGTTTTCCACCCGCGAAGATCCGGGAATCGCCGTGCTGGAGGGTGTGCGAACCATCGCGGACGGCGAGACGCCTGCTGTGCGCCATGGAACAACCGTAGGAACAAACGCCGTGTTAGAAAGAACCGGCGCCCGGATCGCATTCGTTACCACCGCGGGTTTCGAAGACACTATCGCTATCGGGAGGCAGGCCCGCGCCCGTCTTTATGACTGGCTTGCGCCGGCGCCGGAATGTATCGTCGCTCCCGGGATGCGCTTTGGCGTGCAAGAGCGCACCACACCGGAAGGCCGCGTAATATGCAAGCCAACGCAAGAAGAATTAGAGGCGCTAGTCGAGAAAGTACGGGCAAGCGGCGCCCAGTCAATTGCGCTCTCGCTCTTGTTTTCATTTGTTAACCCGGAAAATGAGATACAAGTGGCTAACTACCTGAAGCAGCTTGGCTTGCTCCTATCCACATCCCATCAAGTTTTACCTGAGTTCCGGGAATACGAGCGGGCATCTACAGTCAGTGTGAACGCGTATCTTGCGCCGAAGATGAGCCGCTATCTACGGTCTGTACAGTCGGGATTAACAGCATTGGCTTCAGATTCGCGATTCGAAGTGATGCAGTCTTCCGGCGGGATTGTGCCGGCGGACTTCGCTGCCGAGCAGCCGGTGCGCACCGTACTCTCGGGTCCGGCGGGCGGTGTGATAGGCGCACATCTTGTTTCGAAAATGGCGGGTTTCGACAAGATTATTGCGTTCGACATGGGAGGAACGTCAACTGACGTTTGCCTGGTGGATGCGGCTGAGGGCGGCCCCAGAATCACCAACGAGTCGCTCGTCGCGAACATGCCGGTCAGCGTCCCCATGCTCGATATTCACACTGTCGGAGCGGGCGGAGGATCTATTGCCCGTTTCGATGGTGCCGGATTCCTGCATGTGGGGCCCGAATCGGCAGGCTCCAATCCGGGCCCGATCTGTTATGGACGCGGCCTGCAGCCCACCGTAAGCGACGCCAACCTGATTCTCGGCCGGTTGCGAGCCGAGCACTTTCTTGGCGGTGAGGTGCGCCTTCAGGAAGAACGCGCGCGGCACTACATGGAACGCGCGCGCGGTGGACTGAATTCAGCGGAGGCGTTTGCCGCGGGAATAATCTCGCTGGCAGAAACGGCCATGGAGCAGGCGATTCGCGTGATTTCGGTGGAGCGCGGCTACGATCCAAGAGAGTTTGCGCTGGTGGCATTTGGAGGAGCCGGGCCGCTGCACGCCTGCGCTCTGGCGAAGGAGCTGCATATCCCACGTGTGCTGATTCCCATACTGCCGGGCGCGCTTTCTGCGGTGGGCATTCTGCTCGCCGATACGGTCCGAGACTATTCGAGAACAGTAATGCGACCCGCGCATGAAGATGTAGAGAATCATTTACGGGAATTAGAACGGCTCGGCGCGGAAGCATTGGGACCCGAAGCCGCACAAGCGGAATTGAAAAGATCTCTGGATTTGCGCTATGTGGGCCAGGGATATGAACTGAACGTGCCCGCGGGTGGGAATGCGATCCAAAATTTTCATGCCGCGCACCGCAGACGATACGGCTATGCAGACGAGAGCAGGCCGGTGGAGATCGTCAACGTGCGCCTCCGCGTGATGATAAAGGCGAACCCGGTCGAATTTCCGCGCTACGAGTTGCGCAATGGAGATGCCCGGCAAGCGTTGCTGGATTCGGCCCCGGTATTTTTCGGAGAGCACCGTGTGCAGACTGGCATTTACGCACGCGATCAGTTGCGCGCCGGAGATAGGTTCGGTGGCCCTGCGATTGTGGTTGAGTACAGCGCCACAACGGTTGTGCCTCCGCAGTGTTCGGCAATGGTAGACGCGTACAAGAACCTGGTAATCGAGGTCGCTTGATGCTTCAGATTACTCCCATGTCCGGTCGACCGAAGTAAATTGACGAATCAGCAAACGATTCAATAAAATACCGAATTCTTCTCCAGAAGAACATCTAGTGGTATATTGGCTCTACGCCCGCAGCGGAGTGAATAGATGAGCCTGAAGCGCTTCTTTCGCCGCTCTCAATGGGACAGAGAGCGGCTCACCGAGATGGAGTCCTACGTCCAGATTGAAACAGACGAAAACATGGCGCGGGGAATGGCTTATGACAAGGCGTACGCGGCGGCGCGGCGGAAGTTCGGGAACATGACACTCGTCCGGGAAGAGATTTATCGCATGAACACGGCCACCTTTGCCGAGACAATTCTGCACGATATCCGCTACGGCCTGCGCACGTTGCGTCAGAATCCCATGTTCACGGCTGCCGCTCTGCTGACGCTCGCAATTGGCATCGGCGCCAACACGGCCGTTTTCAGTGTGGTGAACAGTGTGCTGCTGAAGCCTCTCCCATACCGCAACCCGGATGAGCTGATCGCCATCCGGCAAATTGCGCCCGGTGCGGAAGGCTTGGCGGACTTGTCCGACGGGCTCTTGCTCTCGGCTTCGATGTATGTGACTTACGCGGAGCATAACCGCAGTTTTCAATCCATGGGCGTGTGGACCGCCGATAGGGCGAATGTCACTGGAGTAGGCGAACCGGAGGAAGTCCGCGACGTGGGCATCACAGATGGTGTGCTGCAGGCTCTTGCCGTTCCACCGGCGCTCGGGCGCTGGCTGTCGCCCCAGGATCAGATTCCGAACGGTCCGCTGAATCTCATGCTCGGATACGGTTATTGGCAACGGCGCTTTGGAGGATCTCGTGCGGTGATCGGCGAAACCATCCGGGTCGACTCTCGTTCCTGGCAGATCGTAGGTGTTATGCCGCGCGGCTTCCGAATCGTCACTGCGGATTTTGATTTGCTGACGCCGCTGCTCTTTCCTCGCACGAACCTGAAGTTGGCCGGATTCGGATTTCGAGGAATCGCCCGGCTCAAGCCCGGAGTAACGATTGCGCGCGCCAATGCGGATATCGCTCGAATGCTGTCCGTCTGGATGGATTCCTGGACAAATGGACCGGGCTCAAATCCGCACTTCTACGAAAAATGGCGAATCGCGCCCGCGATCCGGCCGCTAAAGCAAGAAGTGATCGGCAGTGTAGGCAATGTGTTGTGGATCGTTATGGGGACGATTGGCTTAGTCATGTTGATTGCCTGCGCCAACGTCACGAATCTCATGCTGGTGAGGATCGAGGGGCGGCAGCAGGAACTAGCGGTTCGCGCTGCGCTGGGCGCAAATTCAGCCCGAATACTTCGCATACTTCTTACAGAGAGCGGAATGCTGGGCCTTACCGGCGGTTTGCTGGCCTCAGGGCTCGCCTACGCGGGGCTGCATCTTTTAGTGGTGATCGGTCCGGGCCAGTTGCCCCGCCTCAACGAGATTGCGCTCGATTCTCGGGCGCTTGTGTTTGCCCTGCTGCTCTCTCTTCTCGCGAGTCTTTTCCTGGGTTTGATCCCCGCGATGAAATATGCCCGTCCGCAGGTCGTCGAAGCTCTCCGAAGTGCCGGCCGGACCATCACAGTCAGCCGCGAGCGCCATCGCACCCGAAATGCCCTTGTCGCGGCCCAGGTCGCCCTCGCCCTTGTGCTTCTGGTCAGTTCCGGTCTCATGATTCGCACATTTCAAGCCCTCCGGTCTGTCCAACCCGGATTCTCTGACGGGCGCCACCTGCAAACCATGCGAATCTCGATTCCGCCTTCCCTTGTGCCGGATCCGGAGCGAGTTACACGAATGCAGAACGCGATCGCGGACAAACTGGTCACGATTCCCGGCGTAACCGCCGCCGCATTCGGTAGCCAGATGCCGATGGAGGACTTCGGCTCCGATTGGGACGAGATCTTTGCCGAAGACCGGCCTCAACCAGCGGTCGGTCCGCTTCGCCTATACAAGTACGCGTCGCCGGGATTCTTTCACACCGCGGGCACGCGAATCATCACGGGAAGAGATATCACCTGGAACGAAATCTACAACGGCAGACACGTCATTCTGGTTTCTGAAAATCTGGCCCGGCAATTCTGGGGTACTCCGGCGGCGGCGATCGGCAAGCATATGCGCGAATTCCCACCTTTGCCGTGGCACGAGGTGATCGGTGTGGTAGAAAATGTTCGCGAAAATGGCGTCGCGCAGGATGCCCCGGAAACCATCTACTGGCCTCCTCTTATGCGAGACCTCTTCGGGTCGAAGATGCTGCACCCCACACGGGCAGTCACGTTTATCCTGCGCAGCCAGCGCGCTGGAACAGCAAGCTTCGTGCATCAGGTACAGCATGCGGTCTGGTCCGTGGAAGCCGAACTCCCCGTCGCATCCATTCGCACCATGCAGGAGATCTACGATCAATCGCTTGCGCGTCCCTCGTTCACTCTCGTGATGCTGGGCATTGCAGGCGCGATAGCGCTTGTCCTGGGCGTGGTTGGTGTTTATGGAGTCATTGCCTACGCTGTGTCCCAGCGGCGCCGCGAGATAGGGATTCGAATGGCGCTGGGCGCGCAGACCGGAGAGCTAAAGATCATGTTTGTCTGGTCCGCATTGAAGGTCGCTAGCGTGGGCGCCTTAATCGGGCTCGTGATCGCAGTCGGGCTCACCCGCTTCATGAAATCGGTGATTTTTGAGATCAGCCCGCTCGATCCTCTGACGTTTATCGCCGTGCCGCTTCTCCTCGCAATGGCAGTTTTACTCGCGAGTTTCCTTCCGGCGCGTCGGGCAGCTTCGCTGAATCCGGTAGAGGTATTGAAAGCGGAATAAGCGCTGCCGGCAATGGCAGCATCATGCCTGGTAATGCTCTCCGCGAGCCGAAGCTTCAAAGTGCGATTGGTGTGCTCGATTTCTTCACGATGCGATTGGAGCCCTAGCGACGGACCGAGCCGCGCGCGCCAGGGTTCGTGAAAAAATCCGTCATGAATGAACGCATTCTTCGTAGGTCGTTGATTCTTGAATCGGAGCCATGAGCGCAGCGATTGGTGTGCTCGATTTTTTCACAAACCCGCAAGGAAGCGGTTTCAATATTCAACGTGACGAAGTTCGGTTAACAACCGTGATAGGTAGGGAAACAGAAACAGCTAAGTCAATCGGCCTACTGAACGCCCTCAGTGACGAAGTTGCAAGCTATGTTTTCCGCCGGTAGGCCCTAATTGGAGCAAGGAGCGCCAGGCCAGCCAGCGCCGTTCCCAGCAGGCTCAACGAGCCTGGTTCGGGAGTTGCAAAAACCGGCACCGGCGTAACTCCATCGGCTTCCGTCAACTTGTAGGAAAAATTCCAGATGTCTGCCGTGTTGGTGCTCACGACGATGGGCGTCGTCTCAGAGTGATAAAACGCGTCAAACGTGAATGACGTTCCCAGGGTGAAGGGCACTGACACCGGCGGGGACAGAACGCACGAAACGCCGGTGCCGAAGCAATACGTTCCCACGGTTGCGTCATAGCCAGGCATTATCGTGTGGGTGAGGATTGTGGGAGTTAGTATCGGGAATAAAAGTCCGGAACGAACCGGGCCGAGAGTATATGCGGTGAGCGATGCGGTTACGGTGCTCTGTAAGGGGGCACCACTCGGTTCATCGTAGCTCGTCTCACTGTTGAAGCTTGTCGCGTCAAAGGCCGTGGTTACGGTAACGGTATTAGGCGGCACGGAGGCGTCGGAGCAGGAAGTCGCGTTCAAATCGCCCGCAAAGCAGTTCACGGTCGTCGTGACGGTAGCCGCGCGGGTCAAGGCTCCGAAAAGGATCATGGTCGCGAGAATTGACGATTTCATTTGTACATCCCTCCATCATCCGAGGCCGAAGGCCCACTGGGGAATCATCGCCTCTAGATCAGGGCCAAGTATATCTCGAATTTTGCACAAATAGTATAATGCTCTTCTCCTCTCCAGCACCGGCCTATCTCAACGCACGCTCCGGACGCTCTTCCGACACGCAGCAGCAGGCCAGATGCTCCAGTACCCGCACCATTCCACGACGATGATCCAGTCGGCGGAAAGCCAAGCGCTTGTTTATAGTAGCCGCAAGCGCCGGATAGTCTCCAGACTGGCGCGCCAGGTCGCCGAGGTCGCGTAGCCCTCCGGCGACTCCCCGATCATCTTTGATCTGCTGAACCTGGTCAGGCTGTCGTCATATAAGCGGCGCGCTCCAATATAATCGCCCTCCGCCAAAGCAACATCGCCCAACCCATTCAGAGCGGTTGCCGCGCCTCGCACGTCTCCTTTAGAGCGGAACATTCTAAACATTTCTCGTAGGTAGCCCGCGCCATCGCATAGTCGCCGTGCTTTTTAGCGATGTTGCCGGATTGCTGAGACCCAGGACAACGCGACCGCTCCCAACTCCTCTCAGATCGCCAACGCTTGTTCCATATGGATCGGCCTGGCATATTCGCCCCGTTTGTCGCCTGCCCCGCCAGAGCATTGATCACTGTCGCCATACCCTGTCTATCTCCGAGCTGTCGATGCATCTCGAGCTTTGACGGGTATCTCGTCAGCAATGCGTATCGAACTGTGCGTCCGCCAGCAGGCCTGCTGCTAACAACGCCTGAGCCCGGCGGTACTCAAATTACTCGCGCCAGCAGCTCTAGCAGGACCGCCAACACCAAGCGCCTTCCGTCAGGTGTTCTCGCGATTCCCAGACCACGAGAGCGCCCCCGAGGCGCTATCCCCTATCGGCATTTTGAGCCGCTACGAGGTACTCAATGGCCGCTCGGAAATTGTCTTGTTCGGATCACAGCGGCCTAACCAGCCTCCTGCTCCGGCGGAGTCATCGCCGCCATCCCCTCCTCTGCCATTACCAGCTATAGCGGCTTGGGCGCGCCGGTTCACGGAGTTCGCCGCTCTGTTCCAGGCGTTCGCTAGCATACTCCCGAATCGTCTCCAGCATCGTGAAGCGCGGTTCCTCATCATTTGGTCCGGTCTGGCTGAGCTAACTCTTATCTACGAGCGAAGCCACAGCTTCAAACAGATCCCCATCCAAATCCTCTTGCGTGTTGCAGACGCCTCGCCGCTTCGAGCGTACAGCCGCTCTCGAAACAGAAAGCCGCCGGAAAAGCTTCTGCTCGACGGGTGTCAGTAAGTCGTAGCTCCAGTCTTCGCGCGGCGGAGTGTGCGCTGCCGCTCGGGTAAATCTCGTGCTCCTCCCGTAAGCAGTTCGAGTCTGCTCGCGATTCGTGCCAGCATTCCGGCAGTCGACAAAACCTTCTCTCGCGCCGCGCCAGTTCGATTGCCAGCGGCAGTCCGTCCAGCCGCCGGCAGATTTCGACCACCGCGCTTGCATTCTGCGCCGTCAAACAAAAATCCGGCTTGACTGCCGTAGCGCGCTGTACAAATAATCGATCGATGGTAAAGCCAGCCGACGAAACGGAGAGAGCTTCGCTTCAGCATCATCATCAGCGCAAGAACCGGGAACTCCTGTTCGCCATAAACCCGCAGCACCACGCGCTGTCACAACGCTTTCACTGCGGACAGCATCCAGATCTCCGATACGACTGCGCCGCCCCGCAAGCTGCTCGAAGTTGTCCAACACCAGAAGCGTTGACCTCGTCACGTAAGCGTTCCTGTACCAAATCCAGCTATACGCGTCCTGCATTTCGCGAATATTCAAGCTCGTACAATCGCTGCGCCACCAGCTTAATATCCGAGATGAGAGCCAGATTCACGAATCAGACGCCTCCCGAAAATCGCCGTCGAGATCCGTCTCGAATGAACTGCCTCTGTCTTCCCAGTACCGCCCAGTCCAGTCACAGTCATCAGCCGCATTGCCGGATCAAGAGAGATCGAGGCTCCCGCTCGGCTATCTTCCTTGGACAGTTCGCGCGCTAACGCCATCATTGCTCTGCGTTGTTGTCACCTCAACAATCGTTTTGAGGATTACTTGGCTCACCGCCACACCGCCTAATCTTCACTTTTATGCCGCGAACCTACTGAACGCTTATCTGCGACCAAAGAAGCGTTTGGGATTATCGAGAGTGATCGTGCGAATCTCTTGATCTGTAACGCCGAGTCTCTTGAGATATCGGAATATTGGCCGCACCGAATTCGGGAAACGCTCGGCCACAGACAGGACGTAATCGTTATGCAAAGTTCCTCCTGCCGTATCTCCTTGAAGTCTCACGCCACCGTCTTCACGTTTCCCGGATGATTAATCGTCTTTTACGACGTGACCGAAATCCGCAGTATGACGGCCGTTTCATGCTATGTTCCTCTCAGATTGAAGAGGCAATTAATTGAAAGCGATTGTCATTACAAAATACGGACCACCGGAAGTGCTGCAACTCAGGGAAATCGCAACGCCGACTCCTGCAGTGGACCAGGTCCTGATCAAACTGTATGCCTCGTCGGTAAATCCTCTCGACAGTTTCACGATGAGGGGGCCGTTGTTCTTTCTCCCGCGCGTGGGTAAGCTGCTCAAGCCGAAACACACGGTCATAGGCGCAGATTTCGCCGGGCGGGTTGAGTCCGTTGGCAAAGATGTAAAGACGTTTCATCCAGGCGACGAAGTCTTTGGGGCATCCTTCCAGGGAAAAGGTCTGGGCGGGTTTGCCGAGTATGTCTGTACTACGGAAGATCGATTGGCACCGAAACCGGCCAATATATCGTTTGAGGAGGCGGCAGCCGTGCCAGTGGCGGCAATCACTGCCCTTCAGGGACTTCGCGATCATGGGCAGATCGAGCGAAGTCAAAGCGTTCTGATCGATGGCGCGTCAGGTGGCGTGGGTACATTCGCAGTCCAGATCGCCAAATCCTTTGGAGCTGAAGTGACGGCCGTGTGCAGTCCGGCGAATATCGACAAGGCGCGATCGATTGGCGCAGACCATGTTATCGATTACACCCTGGAGGATTTCACGCAAAGTGGCGAGCGTTACGATCTCATTCTCGGGGCTAACGCACATCATTCGATCTTCGATTACAGGCGCGCGCTCCGCCGAAACGGGATTTTTGTAATGGTCGGAGGTGGCTTGGCTCGAATTCTCCAAGCTGCGTCGCTGGGGCCGTTGCTATCCCGCCTTGGAAGCAAAAAGATACGGTTCTTCATTGCGAAGATAAATACGAACGATCTGGTGTTCCTCAAAGACTTACTGGAAGCGGGCGGGATTGCACCCGTCATTGATCGACGCTACTCGCTCAGCGAGGCAGCTGAAGCCCTTCGTTATCGAGAAACAGGACATGCGAAGGGGAAAGTCGTAATCGCTATTGAATCACCGTACGCTGAGAGTCAACTGGTATGAGGACGTGCGCGAGCACGTTCGTAAGCTAAGCCAAACGCCGGAATTCGCGATTGCGCGCCGCGCTCGAAACAAGATCGAGGCGCTATTCTCCGAACTACGTAATCAAATCCGGCTTCGCAAGGTACGGCTGCGAGGTCTGCAAAACGCGAAAGAGCAATTCACCTTGGCAGCAACGGCCCAGAATGTCAAACGCTAATAAGGTATATGAGCCAAACCGAAAGAAAGGGCATTAGGAACGGCCTGAGAAGGCCATTCCTCGAAACGGTAGCCGTGCCAAATCATGTTTGATCCGGTTCGATCGCTTCGTCGAAAAGAGTTTTTCAACAGCATCGCTGGTTTGCGCAACAGCCCGCCTTGGCCGGGCGACGCGCTCTTCTCAGATCCCCGACCGTGTATGTCAAATATGGCTGCCTTTGGCAGCTTGACACAGCAGTGTGTACTGTATTAATGTCTTAATACACTATCCGTGCTGCTTCGTTTAAACCAATCTTCTGGAATTCCGCTCTATCTACAGCTCATGGAGCAGCTGAAGCACGCGATTGAGACAGGTGACCTGGAGGCTGGCGACCAGTTGCCGACCATTCGCAAGCTCGCCGAGGATTTGGTAATGAATCCCAATACCGTAGCGCGCGCATACCGAGAACTTGAGCATGAGGGAGTCATCGAACTCAGACACGGTTTGGGCGCTTTTGTCCGTGAATCTGTTGTGGTCCGAACCAGAGAGATGCGAAAGGCCCAGGTGATCGTGCAATCGGCAATTGCCCGGCTGGCATCGCTACATCTCAGTGAAGACGAGATGAGAAGGCTGGTTGAGAACGAACTGGCGCTGCTCCGATCGGAGCAGATAAGACAGGAGGTTTAATGAATGATTTTGTGATTGAAACCGTGGGGCTTCGTAAGTCTTTCAAAGGCGAGGCGGCTTTGACGGGGCTCGACCTTGAAGTTCCGCTGGGAAGTATCTTTGGGTTTCTTGGTCGCAATGGAGCTGGGAAGACCACTACGATCAAGCTGTTGATGAGCATATTAAAGGCCGATAGTGGACGTGCAAAGGTATTTGGGGTGCCAGTATCTGATGACAGGAACTCGGTTACTACCCGCCGGCGCATTGGCTTCGTCACCGAGGAGAAAGAGCTATATCCATATATGACCGTACAGCAGGTAATTCAATTTACCCGCCCATTCTTCCCGAGGTGGCGTAGTGATCTCGAACAGCGGTATTTGCGAATGTTTGAATTGCCTTTAAACCGCAAGATCCCGGATCTCTCCAAAGGTATGCGATCGAAGCTGATGCTGTTACTCGCGATTTCACGCGGTGCGGAGCTTTTGATTTTGGACGAGCCAACTGATGGCCTCGATCCAGCCGTTGTGGAGGACGTACTCCGTGAACTCGTCGCGTTCGCGGCTTCCGAAGGCATCACCATTTTCTTTTCATCGCATCAATTGGCTGAAGTCGAACAAATCGCGGATCATATTTTGATCATCGATCGTGGAAGCGCAATCGTTAAAGGATCACTGGACGACTTGAAGGCGCACTATAGAAGACTGCATATTGTTTTGGGCAAAGAAATCCGTACTGAAATTCGCTGGATCGATGGAGTAGAGCACCTTCATCAAAACGGCCGCTCCATTTCGATATTGGCAAGCCGCAATGTAGAAGAACTTGTCGAGCAAGCGCGCTCCATACCGGGCACCTCAGTCGAGCAATTCCCCGTAACTCTTAAAGAGATTTTTCTTGAACACGTGAGGTCTAATTGATGCTTTGGATGAAGGCGTGGCTCGAGACAAAATGGCGCTTCCTATACGCATTGGGCTTACCGCTTGCGATGCTTCTCCTTTTTGTGCTGAACGGCATAGGTTCGACAAAACCGGGGCCGACAATGATGACCGCGATATCGTTGTCCTCGATTTTTGCAGCGCTTTATCTAGCTGGCACCGGTGTCAAAACACAATCACCTTTTCAGATGACAAAAGGCCTTCAGGGGTCCACTTATTACACGCTGTCACTACCAGTCAGTCGGCTTCGGCTGCTTGTGGTGAGGGCTGGTTGCGGGCTTTTGGAGACAACGGGCATAAACGCTATTGTGATTGGCTTGGCTTGGATTCTATTTCCACTAGTGCGCGCCAATTCGACGGCCTTAGACTTGTTGAAAACGATTCTGGCAGCCGCTGTCTGTACCGCCTGTATTTACTTCGTCTCTGTTTGTTTGGCTACGTTTCTAGAAGACACTTGGCATATTTTTGGCGGTATTTTGTTCGTTGTAGTTGCGTGGTGGAGTCTCTCCCGGCTTTCGTTGCGGCCCTCCCTTAATGTCTTTCGTTTTTTGGGCGACGCCTCTCCCCTTATGACGCATACGTTGCCCTGGCCCGCAATGGGCACTTCGCTCCTCGTTTCAGCGATTCTATTCCTGTGTGCTTTAAAGGTAGTGCAGTCTCGTGAGTACTGAGGCAATGAAAAACATTCTCCGCTGATACGGCTGCGCCGCATTGCTTGCAAGCTCCATACTTATTCTGAAGTTACGAAGGACGACAACTACGGATGGAGTGACACGCTTTAAACGCGTCGAGTGTTGCGTAAACCTTCAGCGATACCGTTGAAAAACTTCGCTCAATAAGCGATTGCGGATCGCTGAGCATACATTTCTGATCCCCTGAAATCGGCGCTGCCAACCCCGAGACGATTTTTTAACAGCATCCTTCGTTTATGCACGTGACCTCGCGCGACAAACTCTGTTGAATATTCGACTCCGGCTTTATTGGTGGATAGAAGATGAGTGCTCAGTTACACCGATCTGATCCACGAATGTTGGGGCGCCGCCGATACGTGGTTCTGGGCCGACCCCACAAACGACCTTATTTTCGTCGGGATGACCCAGAGGATGATCGGCCCAGGATGGCCGGCCGTGCAGTCGTTGAGCCGTCCGCCTGTGGGAGATTTTTTCACAACCCCGCCTCTTACGGAGCGCTGATCCACCCGCGGATGTAGCAGTCTTGACTTTTAAAGAGTCGAGCAGCAACGGTTCTGCTGTCCCAACAACGACTCTTCGAACCTCAGTTTGACCGTAGCGCGATCATGGGATCGGTCTTGGAAGCTCTTCGCGCGGGTAGATATCCTGCCAGCAACGCAACACCTCCAAGCAGAACGGCCATGCCAGCGAAGGTGAGCGGATCGCTCGGAGCGGTCCGAAACAGCAGGGCGGCGATAAGACGCGAGATCGCCAGCGATACGAGAACCCCAACGGAAATGCCAACCAGTGTGAGTCGCATGGTCCTCCAGATCACATCGAGCTGAACACGCGCTTCCGTGGCGCCCAGGGCCATGCGTACACCGATCTCCGGTCTCTGGCGCGTAACGGAATAGGAGATCACACCATAAATTCCCAGCGCAGCCAAAAGTAATCCGAGGCCCGCAAAGATTCCGACCAGCAGAACAAAGAAGCGCCTTGGAGACGTGGCGTGGTCCACCAGCCCCTGAATGGATTTGAATTCTGTTGCTGGTTGTCCGGGATTGATTCGCCGTAGCGTGATCATCACACTTCTTGCCAGCGCGCTGGAAGGCAGCTTCGAACGTAACACCAGGTAAGCGCCCTCCGGCCCAAACTGTTTCGTAGCGGGTAGGTACATTTGCGCTCCGGCATTGTCTTCGGCGTTGGTTTCGCGAACATCGCCGATTACACCGATCACCTGCGCCTCTGTTCCGCCTGCCAAAGCTGTACGGCCGATGGGATTCTGGCCTGGCCACAGTCTTCGCGCGACCGTCTCATTAATGATGACTACGTTCCTGTTATCGACGATGTCGTGCCAATCGATATCGCGGCCTTCCAGCATTCGCATTCCCATTGCTTTTAAGTAACCTGGCGACACAATGTAGACAAACACAGGAATGAAATCGCGATCGCTGATCTTCTGCTTGCCTTTTGCCGCGATCCCCCAGCTCCGGTTGCGGCTCATGGGCAGGTTATCGGATATACCGGCGCTCTCGACACCTGGAATCGACGCAGCGCGCGCGATAATATCCTGCCATTTCGCAGCGCGCGTAGCCGCCTTTTCGCCATCGTTAAAGTCAAGACTGATAGCGGCTGCATGACTTGGCTCAAAACCCAAATCAACGTCCAGGACCCGCAGAAAACTGCGCAGTAACAACCCGGCTCCGACCAGTAGAACGCAAGCCAGCGCAATCTCCGTCACCACCAGCGTCGAGCGCAGGCGGCCATGTTTTCTGCCTTCACTGGCTCCGTGCCCTCCGCTATCTTTCAGCAGCTCCTGCAGATTGCCGCCCGCCATACGCAGTCCTGGCGCCGGCCCGAAAAGAACTGCGGCGGCTACTGCGATCAATAGCGTCCATCCGAGTACTGTTCCGTCTACACGCACCGTGCTGAGCAGCGGCAGAGCAATCGATCCCTGATGAGCCAGATACCGGATCGCGAAATAGGCAAACCCCAACCCGAACGCAGCTCCTGCCATAGCGAGTACCATGCTTTCGGTTAGCAGTTGACGTGCGATCCGCCCTCGCTTTGCCCCCAAAGCGCTGCGCATTCCAAATTCCTTGCTGCGCGCCGTCAACCGCGCCAGCAGCAGGCTTGACAGATTTACGCAAACAATTAGCAGAATCAGGCCAACCGCGCACCACAGCACAATCAGTGACCGCCGCAGCTTGCCGCTGACGTAGTCTTTCAATCCGGTAAGTTCGCCTGTGTAGCCCGGCTTGAATTCCGGGTGCTTATGCTCGAAAAGGAGTCGCGGAAAGATTTGGTCTGCCTCGCTCTGCGCTGCTCTTAATGTCACGCCTTCTTTCAAGCGGCCGATCAACGCCAGGTCATTTCCGTCTTCGCGGAAATCATCCATGATGTAGGGCACGAAGAGATCGACCTTCGCTCCCGGCGAGAAGACCGAGCCAAAATCGAATGTGTTCGGCAACACTCCAATGACTGTCACCGAGCTGTTGCTCAGATCGATTGCCTTTCCGATAATATTGCGATCGCCTCCAAATTGCCGTTTCCAAAACGGATAACTCAGTAACGCCACTGGCTTCGCGTGTTTCACGAATTCCTCAGACCGGAATAATCGTCCAAGTGAAGGCTCTACACCCAGGGTTTGAAAAAACCCTTCGGCAACAAGCATGCCCGTCACCGGTAGCGGCTGGCTATATCCGATGAGCTTGAAGTTGTCAGGTCCGGTAAAGGCGAAGTAGCCGCTGACAGACTGAAAAGAGTGGTTTTGTTCTTGGAAATCTTGCGTCGCATCGGCTGTATACGTTCGGCTCGATTCGCCGGCCTCGGCGCGCTTTTCGACAATTCGCACCAGTCGCTGCGAATCGGGAAATGGCAGCGGTCGCAGCAAAATCGTATTCACCACGCTGAAGACTGTGATATTCGCAGCTATCCCGAGTGCGAGAATCAGCACGGCGACGATTGTGAAGCCGTAATCGCGCTTCAGTGTGCGGAAAGTGAAACGCAAATCCTGTGTCAAGACGTCGAGCCAGGGCAATCCGCCTGATTCGCGCTGCAGCTCGAGTGATTGCTGGACCCTGCCGGATCGGGCAGGTGCGGGTTTACGCATCTGTTTTTCCTGTAGTTACGCCACATCCTAGCAAATGGTGATGCTGTAATCGCACAGGAGGGCAGGAGTTGATTGTCCCGCGCAGTTCAGAGTTTTCAATAGCATCGATAGTTTCTGCAAGAATCGTTCCATGATGGATGCCGATCCTATAGAGCTGATGATTTTCAAGAGCATCGTCCGATCGGCTGCGGAAGAGATGGGAGCGGCGCTGAGGCGCACTTCCTTTTCTCCGAACATCAAGGAGCGCCGCGATTATTCGTGCGCGGTCTTCGATGCGAGCGGCGATGTCATCGCGATGGGCGACCACATGCCCGTACACCTGGGATCGATGCCCATGTCGGTGCGCGCTGCCATCGATCGAGCGGCGCCGGGCAGGGGTGATGTTGCAATTCTGAACGATCCGTATGCTGGAGGCACACATCTGCCGGATATAACGATGGTCCTTCCGGTGTTTCAGGAAGGCTCAGATGCTGCCGTGTTCTATGTGGCGGCGCGCGCCCATCATGCCGATGTCGGCGGGCGCTACCCAGGCTCGATGGGCCTCTGTAACGACATCTTCCAGGAGGGACTGCGCATCCCCCCAGTGAAGATTATGCGCAACGGCGCTATCGCGCGCGATGTCCTCGATCTGCTGCTTTACAACGTGCGAACACCGGTGGAACGCGAGGGTGATCTCACTGCTCAGATTGGCGCATGCAAAGTGGGCGAAGCGCGTTTGCTGGAAGTCATCGCGCGCTATGGCGTGGCGCGCATTTCCAAACTGACGAAACAACTGCTGGACTACTCGGAACAACTCATGCGGAGCGAGCTGGCAGGTATGCCGGCCGGAAGTTTTTCAGCCGAAGACTTTCTCGATGGCGACGGGCTGAGCGATGAGCCAATCCGAATCGCGGTTTCGATCACCCTCGATCCGAAAGAGCGGCGCGCACACATAGACTTTGCCGGTTCGAGCCGGCAGGTGCAGAGTAGCGTGAATGCGGTGTATGCGATCACCTATTCGGCCATCTATTATGTCTTTCGTTGCCTGTTGCCGGAACAAACACCCGCTACCGCGGGCATTATGCGTCCCATCAAAGTAGTGGCCCCTGAAGGCAGCATTGTGAATGCGCTTCCTCCCGCGCCAGTGGCAGGTGGGAATGTGGAGACTTCGCAGCGCATTGTGGATGTTGTCATGCGCGCCTTGGCCGAGGCGCTCCCTGAAAGGATTCCCGCTGCCAGTTCCGGAACCATGAATAATCTCACGATCGGCGGAATCGATCAGCGAACGGAAAAGCCATTTGCGTATTACGAGACGGTGGCCGGTGGCATGGGTGCGCGCCCGGCCGCAGACGGCATTTCAGGTGTTCACACGCATATGACAAATTCTCTGAATACTCCGGTAGAAGCACTCGAATATGCATACCCGCTGCGTGTGACGAGATACGGTTACCGCTCGGGGTCGGGAGGCGCCGGCAAGTATCGCGGAGGAGATGGCTTGGTTCGCGAGATTGAGTTGTTAAGCGATGCCCAAGTCACGCTCCTTGCGGAAAGACGCAAATTTCCGCCCTACGGACTGGCGGGCGGCGACCCAGGCGCGCTCGGCCTTGCGACGCTGGTCACCAGGGACGGCTCGTTTCCGCTACCCGGAAAATTCCACATTTCTGCCAAAAAAGGCGACGTGATTCGGATTGAGACTCCTGGCGGCGGCGGTTGGGGATCGAAGAGCAGTTGATGGCTTAAGGCACGGCTCAGGCGGGCAGCGCTTCGCGGCGGGATCCGGCGCCGGCTAGCGCGCGGCTGCCAACACCGGGGAATGTGAGTTTTCGGCAAGCTTGCATGAAAACTTGATCTGAGAAAGGTATCGACTGCGTCTAGGCAGATCGTTATGCCGCGTAGAAACTGCCGGTCAAGTGGCTTTTCCAACGCTGATCTTTTTATGTTTCGAAGCCGACGCGCGCACGGCCGATTAATATTTCAGTACGATGGCCAGTGATTCCCGTTCTGACGAAACGCTTCCAGGGGGCACATTTACCGACGTAAAATGGAGCCAAACTCTGCTGGGAGTGGCGACTCATCTTGATCTATGCAAGCATGGGACCGAGCACTGCTCTTTAACTGTACACGGCGCAACTCTCATTTGTAATGTAGTTATCTCAGCTTTGTATCCGAGAATCTTTCTTCCAATAATTGGTTAGCCCGTTTGTCCAGCAGCTTGCCATGCCCAAAGACAGCCCGCTCAAACGGATGCGCCGCCACGCGCAGAAGTGACATGCTTTTTCTTTTTCGCTTTCTCTCGCGCTAGAGCCCTGTCTTCATTCAAGACACTATAGGCTAAGCCCATAATGTTCGAACAAATATCACCCGCTATCAGGATTCCTTCCCGCCGCAACAGCAGCGCGATGTGTCCGGCGCAATGTCCGGGCGAATGTATAATTTCTATATCATTCGCCATAGGTAGCGTGTCACCGTCCTTCAGTATTTGGTCAACCGGAAAAGATTCGTAGGTCGTGCCACCCGGTTTAATAAAAAGCAAGTAAGCGATGGCTGGAATCATTCCGGGCGTAACGGTGGTTCCGGGACGCTCAGCTTTTCCGTTATTGATTAATTCGAGGTCAGCGGCATGGGCATACGAGCGTGCGCCCGTGCGCCGCCGCACTTCGGCAGCGCTGCCCGCATGGTCTATATGACCGTGCGTGAGAACCAAATGCCGGATATCAGCGGGATTGTGTCCAGATTCTTGCACCGCTTTGAATATGGCGTCGATTTTATTCGGCCATCCGGCATCAACCAGGACCAAACCATCATCTGTTTCCAACAAGTAAGCGTTGACCATTCCATCATTTTCAATTGCCAGAGATGGCGCGATATTTGCAACGCATTTGACATAAAAACTTTTGCGGCGCTCCTTTGTTTCCGAATGGGACTAAAGTCAAACCACCTGAAATTGCCAATCGGATTACTGTGATGAAACAGCTTTACTTGCTTTCCGCTGCTCACAGGGCTATTGTCTCTGAGTTGCGCACGCTAACCGAAAGCTCACGATACGGTTACCGCTCGGGGTCGGGAGGCGCCGGCAAGTATCGCGGAGGAGATGGCTTGGTTCGCGAGATTGAGTTGCTAAGCGATGCTCAGGTAACCTTGCTTGCCGAGAGGCGTAAATTTCCGTCCTACGGACTGGCGGGCGGCGACCCAGGCGCGCTCGGCCTTGCGACGCTGGTCACCAGGGACGGCTCGTTTCCACTACCCGGAAAATTCCACATTTCTGCCAGAAAAGGCGACGTGATTCGGATTGAGACTCCTGGCGGCGGTGGTTGGGGATCGAAGAGCAGTTGATGGCTTCGAAGGCACAGGCTCAGGCGAGCAGCGCTTCGCGGCGGGATCTGACTGCCGGGCCAGCTTTCCGCGTGACGCGCCACTCGATAACCTAATTGCAAGCGGCAGATCCGCTCATCGGAACACCGCGAGACGAGTTTACCGTTCAGAATTGCTATGAGTCTTAGGGACCAGCCGGCGAATCCCGGTTCGGAATACAGAGAGTTCCTCTCTCCCGCGCCGCTGTCCGCTCGTTTCGTATGCCTCTGGACTCAAACGATCATTGGATCGCGCGGTGTATATGAGCACCGTGTGCTGCCGGACGCGTGTGTCGACATCGTTTTCATCAACGATGAGCCGGCGACGGTATTCGGCCCCTGGACAGTTCCCTTCGTGTCCCGATTGGCCGCCGGGACTACAATCACCGGGGCGCGGTTCCATCCCGGCTGCGCGCCCTGCCTGCTTGGCATGCCCGTATCGGAGTTGCTCAATCAGGCAGTCCCCATTACCAGCGTCAAGGGCCCGATACAAAGGATGCGGCCGGAGATGGTGATCGAGCAACGAGGCGCGGGCGCTCGGCGATCGGCTCTCGCCCAGGCTCTGCTTGCCATGATCGAATACTCAGCTCCAGTGGACCAGGCCGTCTGGAGAGGTATTCAGTGGCTCTCGAGCCATCCGTATGGCCGGATCGGGCAGTTGAGCCAGTGGCTCGGAATAGGCGATCGCCAGCTGCATCGGCGATTTTCGGCTCAGACTGGCTATAGTCCCAAGGTGTTCCAATCAGTGCTGCGCTTCCAGCGTCTTCTCAAGACCGCGCGCGAGACGGGTGCGGCACAAAGCCTGGCAGATCTCGCCCTGAGCGCCGGTTACGCCGATCAAGCGCATATGACTCGTGACGTCCATCGTTTCGCCAACATCCGGCCGGCGTTACTGCTCCGCTCCACCAAATCTACCCCGCAGGTGTCCGATTTGTTCAAGACATAATCGCTCTCTACCAGCTATCGTTTGATGCATGACGAGGAGAAAACTCATTGGCGCTATGACAGTTGCGGGAGCAACTTTCGTCGTGCGAAGAGGAGATGCTATGCAAGGACTAGAAAAAATCAGAATTCTGTTCGTCGCAGGTTTTGGGCCGATCGTCCGCGATGCAGATGCGAGCCGCAAACTTTACGTTGAAGCCCTCAACATTCCATTCAAAGAGGAGAGTGGCGGCTATCTCCATACGAGTGCCCTTCAAGGCGCAAAGGAGTTCGCGCTTTGGCCACTTTCTCAAGCTGCAGAGTCTTGTTTTGGTAACAGCACCTGGCCGGATAGCCTGCCGCCGCCCCACGCTTGGCTTGAGTTCGATGTAGATAATGTCGAGAGCGCCACAGCGGAGCTTGAATCGCAGGGGTATCGGATGCTTATTAAGAATAAGAAGGAACCATGGGGTCAGACTGTGAGCCGATTTCTCGATCCAAATGGGCTGCTGGTCGGGCTTACTTTCACTCCGTCAGATGCGAGAAAAAAAGTAAGTCCAATTGAATCTCAAGCAGGTAAGGGCAATCACCGTTTTAGCTGCGTGTCTCCTCGGGAGGCTCCGGGGCCAGTCCACGCAGGAAATCAGCCTCGATTCTCTCGAAAATCTCGATCTACGGAACCTAAAGGCGGAGGTCGTCACCTATCGCGGACATACTGCCGTGCGTGTCGCGAACACGGGACCACAAGACCCCGAGTATGGCGGCGGTCTTGCCGTCGTGCGTAGAACATCGTTCCAGGACGGCACCATTGA
The DNA here is from genome assembly GCA_963738555.1 of Terriglobia bacterium. Classification (GTDB taxonomy): domain Bacteria; phylum Acidobacteriota; class Terriglobia; order Bryobacterales; family Bryobacteraceae; genus Bog-105. The sequence continues at coordinate 61,657 of CAVTXN010000016.1, read as the reverse complement.
AGTGATCCTGTCTGGCGATACCGCGCCAAATGCGCCGCCGGAGTTGCGCGGTTTCGTGGGGATTGCGTTCCGTGTGAAGGATGCTTCGCATTTCGAGTGCTTTTACATTCGACCCAAGAATGGACGATCACAAGACCAACTGCAACGGAATCATTCGACCCAATACATCTCGATTCCAGGCTTCCCTTGGGATAAGCTCCGCCGCGAAACTCCTGGCAAATATGAGTCCTATGTCGACCTCGTCCCCGGAGATTGGACAAAAGTCAAGATGGAGGTAATAGGAAAGGTGGCCCGACTCTACGTCAATGGCGCCGAGCGACCGACACTGATTGTCAACGATCTCAAACAGCCCGTTTCGAGTGGCGCGATTGCGCTCTGGGTGGGGCAAGGAACCATCGCCCATTTTGCTGACCTAAGAATCACCAAGGCGCTCCGCGACAGTGCCAGCGCATCGCCGGCAAATGCTCACCTGAGTCCTGATCGTGCGCCAGATGTTGGCCACGCCCCAAAACTGGTCAATACGTGCCTGATCACGAAGAACGTCAAACGCCTCGTGGAATTCTACGAACGCATCTTGGAACTCAAGGCAAACAAATCCGGTGAAGACTACGCTGAGTTTCCGACGGACGTAGGGGTGCTCGCGATTTTCTCGGCGAATGCTCAAGAAAAGTACATACCAGGTTCGGCCGAAGTAACTGCCAACCGGAGTGTGATCTTGGAATTCAGGGTCGCCGATGTCGATCAGCAGTACCGGAGATTGCAAGGCCTGGTGAAAACATGGGTCAAGCCTCCGACAACGCAGCCATGGGGCACTCGTTCTATTTACTTTCGTGACCCGGACGGAAATCTCGTCGATTTTTATGCGCCGGCCAAGGCTCCACCAGGAACACACTGAAAAACTCTAGGCCCAACGGGTAAGAACAGAGCAGTGGCATTGAGTTCCATTTATAGAAATTGCGCGCGATTGTTCACCGCCGCTCACAGTAAAAATTAGCAGCTCAGGACTCAGGCGGGCAGCGCTTCGCGGCGGGATCCGGCGCCGGCTAGCGCGCGGCTGCCAACACCGGGGAATTCCAACCGGAAGCGTGTACCGCGTTGCAGAGTGCTTTCCACTTCGATAATGCCTTTGTGCTCTTGCACAATTCCGTACGTGATCGAGAGGCCGAGGCCGGTTCCCTTCTTCGCGCCTTTGGTGCTGAAAAACGGGTCATAAATGCGCGACAGATTCTCGGGAGGAATCCCCTGCCCCGTATCGGCTACCTCGATGTGAGCGAATCCGTTTTCGGTCCAGGTTCGAACGATCAATGCACCGCCGGCCGGCATGGCGTCGCGAGCGTTGATAAAGAGGTTTAAGAAAACCTGCTGCAACTTGCCCGCGTTGCCGCGAACCGCAGGCAGATCTTCCGCCAGGTTCAACTGCGTGCTCACGCCCACCTTTTGAAACTGATGATCCACCAGAGAAGTTGTTTCGCGGATCACGCGATTCAGATCGACCTCGGTGTACTCGGTGGGAGAGGTGCGCGAAAAATTCAGCAATGAGTTGACGATCTCGCTGGCGCGGAAAGTCTGCTTCGCGATTTTGTCGAGCAGCTTCGATTTCTGATCGTCTTCTGAAACCTGTTTCGAGAGGAGTTGAGCGTAGGTGGAAATGACGGCAAGCGGCGTGTTGACCTCATGCGCAACACCGGCGGCCAGCAGTCCTATAGAGCTAAGCTTGTCCGCCTGGACCAGTTTGCGTTCCAGCTCGGCGCGATCCGTCACATCGTCGAAGATGATCAGACGGCCAATCTGTTTGCCTTCCCGGGAGAACAGTGGAGCGATCGCCAGATTGACGATTGATTCGGGAAGAGATCCGGCCGGTTTAGCGATCTCCAGCCCATTGCGCCCGTTTGAACCGGTGGCGCTCGATTCTTCAGCGGATAAGCGCCGGCGGAGAGAAACTTTGTACACGTCGTGAAAACCTTGAGCAGCGCGAATATCATCGAACTGTTCACATAACTGGCGCGGAAAGAGATCGGATAGACACTGCCCAATCGCTTCGTGGCGCGGGATGCCGGTCAAGCGCTCGATCTCCGTGTTCCAGCTTTCGACCCGATTGTCTAAACCGGCAGCCACGATGCCAACGTTAATCGACTCTACGATGTTCTCGCTGAATTCCTTCAGCCGCTCGTACTCGTCCACTTTCTGCTGCAGCGAGCTATAGAGCCGGGAGTTCTCGATGGCGATCGCGACGTAGTTCGAGAGAGTCACCAGCAATTCCACATCGTCTTTGGAAAGAAAATCGCCTTCCGTGGTTCGGCTGACGCCGAAATACGCGATGGTGCGCCCGCGCGATTTACAGGCGACATAGTAGGTGAAATCAAGTTCGCCGATGGTTTCGCGAATAGATTGGGGCCATTCTTTGAAAACGATGTCGCGTAGATGTTTTGGCTGCTCAAAGAACAGATAGGGCGCGTCGGAAGATCTTTCGAGAAAGCTCAGGTCCAATTGCCCGCTAAGATTCTTCGTGTTGCGGCCAGTGCGCTGGGAGAGAGAGTGGAGCTGGAAAGTTCCAAGAGCTTCATCCAGCAGAAAGAAACCGATCTGTTGGATGGATAGCGTGCGCCGCAGTCTGTCGGAGACCTTAGCGAGCATAACGCCCTGATCGGTCTCAGAGCTTAGTTCGCGAGCAAATTCGATCAGCGTCACACGCGCGTCGTAGCGGTCGCGATAAAACACCCAGCGATCAAGTCGCTCCTGAATCCATTGCCGGATCGGTTGAAAGACGAACGTGGCGAAGGCAATCAGCACCACGAATGCCGGAGGCGGAATGGTTTGGGTATGGAAAATCAAAAAGATCAGGCCGTAAAACGTTCCGATAACCGCCAGCGTTGCCAGTGTATAGACATAACCTTGCTGGAAGATGATGTCGACGTCCATCAGGCGGTAGCGAGTGATCGCATAGGCCCAGGTCAGGGGGATCAGTCCCAGACAGAGCACGCTCAAATTCATGACGTGAGTGGGCACGAACCCAGCCGCGTACGGCAAAGCGTAAAGGAATGCGAAAGGAATCAAGCCCAGGAACGCGCCATTTCGGAGGTATTTGAGCTGTTTGCGGGCCATGGGATCTTCCGTGCGGGCGAAATCGACGGCCAGCGCCACCGCGCCCAACATATATAGAAGGACTGAAAAACCGACTGTGATGCGATCCAACAGCCAGTGCGCTTCGAACAGGGGAACCTGGAAGCGCAGGATGCCTTGGGCTGTGGCGACCGTCAGGCCAAGCAGGATCAGCGACGGGAGGTACAGCAGCAGCCACCGGAAACGGCCCTCGAGCCAGCGCGGCTGGCTGCGGAATGTGAGGCAAAAGTGAAGGAAAATGGCGGGAGCGATCAGGTTGGCAGCCAGGTTGCCCCAATAAATAAACTCGTCAAAAGTATTTAGTTTGCCGGAATAATGGAAGCAGCTGGCGGCAAACGAGGTAAGGCAGAGCAGGTAGAAGTGCCGGGATTTCGCCGCGCTCGTCCGGCGATAGTAGACAAAGAGACCGATGAAGAGATAAAAGCTGCCGACCAGGTATTGGTAGTAGACAGCGCTGTCACGCGGCGCGGCACGAATGTAGATGGGGCCTTTTTGGAAATCAATGCCGCTGCGCCGGAGGGTGTAGCGGGTCTGGCCGAGCACTGGGATGCGCCAGAGCGTCTGTGGAACCTCGAGAGCCTGATGAATCGGCGTATCGCCAATCGCCACCAGGCCATCGCCGACCCGAATTCCGGCATTGTCGCCGGGGCCGTCAGGAACAATGTAGGCAGCCCGAACCTGTTTTCCACCGCCCGGCACAGCTTGGTCCACCCAGGTAACGCCATCATCATGGAGCGGATAAGTACGAAGGAGCTGAAAACTGAGACCGGCCGCGACGGCTACCGCGACCGTGATGAACAGGAGGAGCGTCCCAGCGAGTTGGTTTCGAGATTCACTCATCGGATTCGCTCTTAACCAATGCCCACCCTACACAGAAAGATGGTGCTTTGCACGTGAGCGGCCACATGTCCGTAACCCCGCCCTATTTTCGAATTAGCGGTTTTTACGCAGGAACTGGCCGTTTTTGTCAGTCGAACCAACCTCTCGCCACCATTATTCCGCCCTAACATGAGATGCAAACTCTTCAAAACGGAAGGTTGGCTACAGAATATCGTAGTTCGGGAAAGCGCGGAAGCCACCGGCCGCAGGTGTATAGACTCCTGCATGGGAGGAGCGTGAGTTCACTCCGCGCAGGTCTTCCACCCTGCCGCTACCTGATCGCTGATATTGAAACTTCGCGGGCCGGCCATACGTCCGAGGCGTTGACGTTGAATTGAAACACACTTAGACTAAGGTTGTAAGCTCGCACAGCCTCACAAGGTGGTTTTCCTATGAAGTCTTCCTCTGCCTCCCTGCGTTTTATGGTAGGCGCGGCGTCTATATCCCTCTTTGCTGCTTTTCTAATCGCCCAGGACAAGAACCCCAGCTCCAGCGCTAGTTCGAGTTCGAGCAGCGCAACCAACGAAACCGTCGCCAAACCCCTTACCAAGAAACAGATAGCCAAGAAGCAGAAGGAACTCGAGAAAGAGATCCAGGGACCTTGGAAGAAGTGGCTGAACGAGGATGTCGTCTATATCATTACCGACGAGGAAAAGCGCGCTTTCAAGCAGTTGAAGACAGACGAGGAGCGCCAGTCCTTTGTCGAGAGCTTCTGGCAACGGCGCGATCCTACTCCGGACACGGAAGAAAACGAATATAAGGAAGAGCATTACCGCAGAATCGCGTACGCCAACGATCATTATGCTTCGGGAATACCGGGTTGGAAGACCGATCGCGGAATGATCTACATCAAATACGGCGCGCCGGATGAGATTGACTCACATCCTTCCGGTGGCAGCTACGAGCGGCCGATCGAAGAAGGCGGCGGCGAGACTTCCACCTTTCCGTTTGAAGATTGGCGCTACCGCTACATCGATGGAGTGGGTACCAACGTCATCATCGAGTTCGTCGATACCACGATGTCGGGTGAATACAAGATGAGTCTCGATCCGGAAGAGAAGGACGCTCTGTTGTACGTGCCCGGAGCCGGTCTAACCATGTCCGAGCAGATGGGTATGGCCGATAAGACACAGCGGTTTCAGCGTACCGATGGAACACATCTGGGTACCGGAAACCAGCCGCTGCCGGAGAGCATGAACGAGTTTACGCGTCTGGAACAGTACGCCAATCTGATGAAGGCGCCCGCCATCAAGTTCAAGGATCTGGATGCCGTGGTTCAGTCGAATATCCGTTACAACACGCTGCCCATGCAGGTGAGAGTGGATTTCATCCGTGTGACGGACGCGACGGTCTATGCCAACATCTCGATTCAATTCAAGAACAGCGATCTGAACTTTGCGACGAAGGACAAAATTGCGAAGGCGACCGTGAATTTGTACGGGAGGCTTACCACTTTGACCCGCAAATCCGTGCAGTGGTTTGAGGACACGGTGAACGCGGAAGTACCGGCCGAGATGTTGCAGCAGGCGATGAATGGATCGCAGATTTATTCAAAGCGGATTCCGTTGCCGCCGGGAACCTATCGGCTGAACGTGGTGGCGAAGGATACGGTGGCAAATACCGTCAACAACTACGAACAGGCGGTCGTAGTGCCGCACTATGACGAGGACCAGCTGGCAGCAAGCAGCGTGATTCTGGCCGACGAGCTGGAGCGCGTGCCGACGAACAGTATCGGAACCGGCCAATTTGTCATTCGCAGTTCCAAGGTCCGCCCGAGAATCAACGACATATTCAAGCAGAACGAAACGATGGGTATCTATACCGAGTTCTATAACTTCGGCATGGATCAGAAAACCAAAAAGCCAGACGGGACGATCACTCTGGACGTCGTCGACGCGCAGAACAAAGTGGTTCTTTCAGAAACGGAAGACCTGACAAAGATTCAAAACGCGTCGCCCTTCCTGGTGACAGTGGAAAAGAAGCTGCCGCTCCGGACGCTGACTCCGGGGAAATACACTCTGAAAATGACTGTGACGGATAAGCTCCGAAACCAGAGTTTAAGCCCGACCGCCCAGTTTACGGTAACATCGTAGGTTAGTACGTCAGCGCGAAAGGTGCACTTGAAGCTGATTTTCGCGGGCAGACAATTCGCTACAGCTGTTGCAGCAGTCGGACTTTTTGCGTCCTTTTGCGATGGCAAACCCGGGGATTTTGCCTGGCCCGTGACCGGAGCGCTGATCGGCACCGTGACGGATAGCGCCGGCATCCCGCAAATGGGCGCCTCCGTTCAGGTCTTCAATAAGTATCAGCGATTTGTTGCCCGCGGCATAACGGACATGGACGGCCGCTTTGCGTTCGCCGCGCTTGCCGCTGACAGCTATTCGGTGCGGGTTTCACTCGCCAGTTTCCTTCCGGCAGCACGCGACAAAGTGCTCGTGAAGGCCGGTTTCGACAGTGTTCTGCGCATCCATTTGGCGACGCTGTTAAGCAACATCGAGGTCAGCTACCGGATTCCTGACAGCGCCATGTCTGACGACTGGAAATGGGTCCTGCGGTCCGCGCCGGCGATGCGGCCGATCAACCGTCTTACCTCAGTAGATCTGCCCGAAACGAAGGCAAAGTTTTATTCGCATGTCTTTTCGGGAACCCATGCCATGCTCTCGGTCTCGGGCGGGGATACCGGCCTGATCGATTCGGACGAGATATCGGGGGATATGGGTACCTCCTTCGCGATATCTACCAACGTTTTTGGAAACAATCAGGTCCGGCTCGCCGGTAGTTTAGGCCAGACTTCCGAGTTCGCGCCTTCAGCGATGGCGCTCTCCGCGATTTACAGCCGCACAGATGATTCGCCCTTCGCCGCGCCGCCGGAAGTCACTTTCAGCATGCTGCAATGGGGCGGAATTGTGTCACAGCTTTCGGGCAATCCCAATGGCGCGAACAGCACGACCGCCGGACCACCCGTCCTTCGGGCCATGTCGCTCGGAATCTATCAGGTGGCAGACCCATTAGACAATGTCCACATCGAATACGGCGCGACCGGTGAATCGGTCGAATACGGACAACACACCAGCCGCATCAGTCCGTTTGGACGGATCACAATCAATATCGGATCGGGAGCCGCGGTAATTGCGTCGTACAGTGACGGTGCCCGGCCCGATGAATTGCTGGCCCATCAGCAATATCAATATTCCGAGCTCGATGGTGGGCTAAACGACTTGGGAGGTGCGCTGCAAGCGATCTCCCGCCTGCCGCAAGTCTCCGATCGCAATGGGCGGCTCGAACTCGAGAAAACGCAAAGCTACGAGCTGGGCGTGAAGAAAACAGTAGGTTCACGCACTTTCGCCGCCAGCAGCTTCTACGAAGCCGTTTCGAATGGCCGCTTAAATGTGGCGGGCGACCTCTCGGGTCTCAGTTCCGGCAATCTTTTCTCGGACGGAATTTCAACGACCTCGATTTATAACATGGGCAGGTATGACCGCACCGGGTATCTGGTGTCCGCGAGCCAGCGCGTGAATAGCGCGCTCGATGTGTCAATGGCCTACGGCCGGCTGGGCGGCTTCACAGCTAATTCCAACGGGCTCTCCCAGGTTCCGTGGGATGCCTCCAGGTTCTTGGCCGCAAAGCAGAGCAATTTGGCGAGTGTGAGTGTTATCGCCACGGTTCCGCATGCCGGCACACGGATTTCCGCGGATTACGGATGGATTGATCCGCAAACGCTAGTTCCAATCCATGTTTTCACGACCCAGAACGTGACCGCTCTACCGGGCTTCAATGTTCTGTTGCGGCAGCCTCTGCCTTCCTTCTTCGGTATGCCTGGCCATTTCGAGTTGACCGCTGATCTTCGCAACCTTCTCGCCGATGGATACACACCCATAAATACGCCGGACGGGCGCAGGCTGCTTATCGTGGAATCCCCGAGAGCGATTCGCGGTGGACTGAAGTTTACCTTCTAGTTTGATGATGTCTTTCCGTGCAGTATGCGCCGCGCTTTGCCTGGTTTGGGCCGCAAATAATTGCTTCTCAGCCGCCATTCAGACGCCCGGTGTTTCTGATTTGTCGAAGCACGCGGCGGACCCGTTTACTTCCACCGGAGCTGTGCGCGTTTTGATGTTTGTGCGCAGCGACTGCCCGATTTCCAAACGGTACGCGCCGGAGCTACAGCGTATTTCGCGGGAGTTCGAAGGCGCTCCCGTTCAATTCTGGCTGGTTTTTCCTGACGCAACAGAGACTCCGCAGGACGTCCGCAGTCTTGTCTCGGAGTATAAATTCCCCGGGACTCCGCTGCTCGATCCCAAGCACGAGTTGGTGCGGATCGCACACGCCACCGTAGCACCGGAGACAGCCGTCTTCGACCGCGAGAACAGGCTGGTATATCACGGCCGTATCGATGATCTGTATGTCGATATCGGCAAATCCAGGGCTGCCGCGACGGTACACGATCTGGAAGACGCCATAGCGTCAACAGTCGCCGGCAAACCAGTGAGGCAAGCCGTAACGCAAGCAGTTGGATGTTCCCTGGCGGACGTCGAATAATCCTCCCAGAACCGGCTTGGCTGGCAATTCTCTTCGCCAGCGTTCTTCCGGCACAAACGCCGCCCGTTACTTTCAATCGTGACGTAGCGCCGATCCTGTTCCAAAATTGTTCTCCGTGCCATCAGCCGGGGCAATCCGGTCCTTTTTCTCTACTCAGTTACTCCGACGCAAAGCGCCATGCAAGCGAGATCGTGAAGGTGACGCGAAGCCGCTATATGCCGCCCTGGCTTCCGCAGCCCGGCTACGGCCATTTTCAGGAGGAGCGGCGGCTTACCGCTGCACAGATCCGCACGATCGCTGCCTGGGTAGCGGCCGGAGAGCCAGAAGGATCCGAGGACCATCTGCCTTCCCCGCCCCATATACAGGCTGGCTGGCAACTCGGCCAACCGGATCTGATCGTGACTGCGCAATCTCCCTTTGCGGTTCCCGCCGCCGGCTCAGATGTGTTCTGGAATTTTACGTTCAGGCCGCTGCTCAAGACTGCGCATTATGTGAAAGCGATCGAGATCCGGCCAACCGGATCACCGGAACAGAACAGCGTCAGGATCGTCCACCACGCAAACCTGCTGGTCGACCGGAGCGGATCGGCGGCTCGTCTCGAAAAGAAGCCGGGAGCGGGATTTCCGGGAATGGATCTCAGTCTGAACCGCAACCCGTTCGATCCCGTGAGCCATTTCCTCTTTTGGAAACCCGGCAGCGCGCCTTACGTAGAGCCAGACGGTTTTTCGTGGCGGCTCGATCCAGGCAACGAGCTCGTTCTGAATACCCATCTTCAACCCAACGGCAAATCGGAAATCATTCAGCCAAGTGTTGGTCTCTATTTCACCGATAAGCCGCCGGCTCAATTTCCGTTACTGATCGAGCTCGAAAACGACAACGCCCTTAATATCCCGGCGGGCGCCAGGAATTTCGTTGTTTCCGATGATTTTCGTTTGCCAATGGATGTGAATGTCCTGGCTGTGTATCCGCACGCGCACTATCTGGGCAAGTTGCTGGAGGGCTATGCGACCACACCCGATAAGAAGCGCATCTGGCTGATACGCATTCCCGACTGGAACCTCAACTGGCAAGCCGTCTATCGTTATTGCGAGCCGGTATTTCTTCCGAAAGGCAGCGTGATCTCGATGCGCTTCACCTATGACAACTCGAGCGGGAATCCGCGCAATCCGAATCAGCCCCCGAAGCGTGTGCAGGCCGGCAACCGGGCGGTCGATGAAATGGGTCACCTCTGGTTACAGGTCCTGCCCAGGGGCCCCGGGGATCGCCGGCGCGAACTTCAGGAAGCACTCATCCGCCATCGGCTGCAGAAAACTCCGGATGACCCCGAAGCGCATCTGAATCTTGGGGCGCTGATGATGTCGCGGCTCGATACTCAGGGGGCGATTACTGAACTGCAAACCTCGATCAAGCTGAACCCCAACCAACCTGAGGCTCACGATATGCTCGGTTCGGCCATGCGTAGCGTCGGCCGCTCTGCGGACGCGATCGTTCAATACCGGCTCGCGCTCCAAATCGATCCCACTTACGTGGAGGCGCGTTACAACCTGGCGGCTACGCTCGCGCGCGCAGGAAAGCTGGATGAAGCAATTACCGACTTTCGCGAAGTAATTCAAGCCTTTCCGAACAGCAGCCGTTTGCACAATGAGCTGGGTGAACTGCTGGCACAGAAAGGCGACTTCACAAATGCACTGGCTCAGTTCGATGAAGCGGTGAAGCTGGAGCCGTCGAATTCGTATGCGCTGAAGAATCGGGCCTGGCTGCGACGAAGGCTCGGGCTGCCGTGAATGCGTTCAGCGCCGCGACCGCAGCCGCTTGGGGTTTTCGCTGAAGGGAACAAACACTCAACCCGTTGCGACGCTTCGCCGGGGCGAATAGGGGAATCCGGAATTTTGCAACGGAAAATAGCTCGATGCACGCACCATTTAGGGACCTGCATACGATAAGTCTGGTGCAAGGACACAATTCAATGCCGATATCAACCTTCACCCCTTTCAACTCAATTTGGAGAGGGGGGCAGTGGCAGGGGCCACGCCCGACTTTTGTAAACGCCGGCTCTATTGCCCAGGGCGATACCATTACAAACAATACCGATCCAAACGATCCAAATGACAACGATAACAATCTGCCCGGAGTCGGCGCCGGAGTCACTGCGATACAATCGCCTCCGCTTTATCCCCCTTCGGTTGGCGATTTACCGTCGTCGCCGACGGCAGCCAAGTTGTACCCTTTTTAAAGGGAACTTCTTTGCAGTCGCGCCAACTGTGTCGTTCGGTGGACGCACTTGGCCACAGAGCCACCCACTCCAAGCTGCGCGCGACCTTAATACTGCCCGGCCTCGCGAAAATTGACGCAGCATCACGGATGTCAGAAAACACCTCAAATCCTGAGGATTGCCGACCGTGGCGACGGGAGATGAAGCCGGATGTACCAAGATCACAAAGACCTTTTGTCCGCCTTCCATGCCCATGGCGTTAAATACCTCGTTGTCGGGGGTGTCGCGGTTATCTTTCACGCTTCGGTGTCCATGCTTTAGTGTCGCGGCCCACGTTCCACAAAGGGTCCTTTGCGAGACATTTGAATTTGCGGCACAACCTCAGCCATGCTAAAGAAGGCCCATGATAGCCGATATTGCACCATTGCGAGCTAATCCCGACCTCGCCAAATTCCGCGCCGCACTTGATGAGATGTACGGGGCGCGGCTGGAGCGGGTTGTCTTGTTCGGTTCGCAAGCGCGGGGCGAAGCTCGCCCGGATTCCGATTACGATGTAGCGGTTTTTCTCAACGGCCTGAATGGCTCAGCCGACCGTTGGGCCGAATTCCATAAGCTCGCAGCATTGCGGGTCAAGTTCATTGATGAAACCGGCGCTTTCTTTGACGCCAAACCTTATCCGGCAGGCGCATACCGCGAGCGTTCGCCGCTCATGCACGAAATCCGGCGCGAGGGGTTGGACCTGTGACCCCGGAAGCTGCACGATTTTTACAAAACGCCGATGACCACCTGGAACGCGGTCAGACTATGCTCGCAGCCGGTCTTAACTATGATGCAGGACGCGCTGCTTATCTCGCCGCATTCCACGCTGCACAAGCCGTTATATTCGAGCGCAGCGGCAAAGTGGTCAAGACCCATAAAGGCGTTAACATCGAATTTCTCCGCCTCACCAAGGACGATCCAGCCTTTACGCCGGACCAGCGCGGCTTTCTTTCTCAAGCCTACGACTTCAAAGCTGTCGCGGATTATGATACCGGCCCCATTGCCGAGGTTTCATCCGAAGAAGCCATCGATGCTATCGGAGTGGCCCGCAACTTTGTCGCTACCATCCGCCGTGTGTTGACACCGCAGCCGCCAAAGTGACGTTCCCAAAAGGGTGGTTTCGCTTATAACAATTTGGAACGGGAATGAGCGGGCCGATTATCGCGGGGATAGTTAGCAGAGCAAGGACACTCATGCGACTGCGTACTATACCAGACTTTAGACCGACTACGTGCCTTGCTGCTATGGCCATGCGCGTTATCAGAAATGGATTTGGCCGATAGCCTGATGCTAGAGGCTGTGGTTTGCAACCTCCAGCGGGGCGTCCCGAAAGGGGTACGTTTTGAGAAAATCTGGAACGCCCCGAAATTAAGCGTTTCAGTGTCTCAAATTCAGTCTCAAAATTGAAGGCGAATCATGCGACATTCATCGTCGGCACTGTTGTTGACAGCGTCTGATAAGTCTTTCTCACAACTCTGGTAGTCGTTTGCGATGTTTCGCACCGGGGCGGAAGGCATTCGGCGGATTTCTCGCGACAAAGCGGCCTGATCTGAGGTTGCGGGTGAACGGTCAGACGACTCGTCAACTGAAAACCAAGTTCGAAGACTCGGAATCCCGTGAAATTCCTGACGAACGGTGAACGGGGCCGCAAGCCCGTCAGTTTCTCGCCGCGCGCGCCTGAGCTTCCGGTCTACCCGCTTCGATCGCCTCGGGCACCTCGATGAGTTTGCCCGTGCTCACGTCGTACACATACCCGTAGATCGGAATTGTATTGGGCACTAACGGATGAGTGCGGATTCTGGTCACGTCGAAAACAACGCTCTGCTTCAAATCCTTTATCGTGAGCCACTCGATATACTCGCCGGCGTTGGACCCCCGGCCGCTTTCCACGTCTTTCCACTCTCCATCTTCGATGCGCGCCGTTTCGAGGCTCTTAGCTAAAAGATCGCGCATGATGTCGTTCGTGAAGGTCAGCATCCCGCAATCGCTGTGGTGAACCACGAACCACTCTTTCGTCCCCAGCAGCTTGTAGGAGATCACGAGCGAACGGATTGCGTCCTCGCTCGCTCTACCCCCTGCGTTCCGGATCACATGGGCGTCACCTTCAGCTAAGCCAGCAAATTTCGCCGGATCGAGCCGCGCATCCATGCACGTCAAAATCGCGAAATGACGAGCCGGCGGCATCGAGAGCTTTGCCTTTTCGCCAAAGGTCTCGGCATACGACTTATTCGCGTTAAGAACCTCTTCCAGAATTTTCGACACAGCGCCCTCCACAGCCGTTGAATCGGCTAGTACATGAAGGCCATTCTAATTGATTCGGGCTCGGGCCCGCGGATAGGCGACTTTTCTATGGCGAATATTAGGCGAATATGATAGTCTCACCACATGCGTCGCTGCATCGTTTCGGTCGTCGGTAAAGACGGCGAGCGGCACATTCTGGAAGCCGATGCGAACAGCCTTTTCGACGCGGCCTACAAGGCCATAGAGCACTGGGGTATGTTGGGCTGGTTCTCCTTAAACAGCGATATAGAGGTGCGAATCGGGAACCAATTCTGGCGTGTCAAGCAGGGCCGCGTCCGAGTCTGGGCTACCGGTAGCACAAGACGGCGAAGACGAGATAGCTGATCCAATTAGCATGATGCGGCGACCGGACAGGCTGCAGAGCACACGCTATATGTGTCAGGCCAAGAGCCCAGTGTCGTTTATTTAAGGCGCGTGCTCGACATCGAGATACCGTCCCGGCGTTTTGAAATCTTGAAACGGAGCACCGAGCGTCAGCGAGGTTGGGGCGCTGACGCGAGGCGTCAGCCCAGTGTCGTTTACTTAAGGCGCGTGCTCGACATGGAGATACCGTCCCAGCGTTTGAAATCTTGAAACGGAGCGGCGAGCGTGAGTGAGCTTGACCTTATTCATCTCATTTTGAGGCCGCTGACGCGAGGCGTGATAGTTGTTCTTTTGGGTGGAATAAACTGGACATGGAGCGAGACACGTATTTTCAATCCGGTAAATGGGTTCCACATTCTTCCACTGGACCGAACTATCTTCAAGACGCCGGAAATTGGTGGCCCTCCTGGACCTCAGTTTTAACTATCAATTCAATCCCTTGCGGCGAGCCGTACCATGGAGGGACTATTAACACCGCAAGACGTACGAGACTGGAGAGGATAGGAGTCCAACAATGATTTTGTGGGGCACGCCGACTCTCAGTGTTTAAGCTAGTGCGGATTTGCTTATGGTGTGGCTTGCTCGTATCGATCGTGGGGCCGACAACCGCAGTTGCGGTGGATTCTCCGCTGACTATTACGCTTGAGCGCGCCAGCGACGCAGCGTCGAGCTCAGTAACCCTGAAAGGAACTGTCAAAAATGTCTCTAAACGTAACATCACAATCGGTGTAGGAGGTCCTTTGATGGACTACGAAGTCATTGTGACCAATTCTGGGGGCATTCCGGTTCCGCTTTCGAAACGCGGAATGAAAGTGTTTTCCAAAGACCAGATTCGCTCGACCATGTACGTTGCAGTGTCGCTAAGCCCCGGAGAAACCAGAGTCGACACGTAGTCAATTGATGATTTGTTCGATTTTGTTACGCCGGGGCATTATTTTATAAAGGTCAGAAAGAAGATACGGACTGGAATTGCAGGCGAGGTGGTCTCTTCGAATCGTTTGGAAATCAGCCTAGAATAGGTTAACCTGCAACCCCAAAAAGACCCGTCCTACTGACCGCCGCAGACCTGCTCCCAACGTCTTTGGCCGCTGCCGCCCGCCGATTCTGCCACTGCATGTTGGCCGGTCCGTCCGCTCTGCCACACGCAAGCGGCTTCACATGATCGATCACGTAGCCCGGACACGCGCCGCGTCTCCCATAGCTGGACACTGGTTTCCGCCGAAAATGCATACCGCGCTGCCAAGCTGCGGTGAATTCTTCCATTTGCGTCGCGATACCGTTGCATCGACGGTGTCGTATGTCGTTGACTTAAAAAAGGGAGCGAATAAGATGTATTTCGCACGGGAATTCGGCCACAGCCTTTTGACGGACATCATCTACGGCGCCCGTATGCTCCGCAGAAATCGTAGCGCTTACAGCAGTCGCCCTGCTTTCGCTCACCATCGGGATTGGCGCAAGTACCGCAACTTTCTCTGCCGCAAAGCGACTTCTCTATGATCGATTGAATGTTCCGCGTCCACAGGAACTAAGAATCCTGCACTGGATTGGCGACGAGAACGTTGTAGTTCATAGCTTCCTCGGGGACGTTGAAACTCAGGGCACGAACGTGGAAAGCGGCTCCTTCTCCTTTCCCGTATACAAAATGTTGCAGCAACACTTTGCTGCCTTGTTCGCCTTCAGCGATTTCGATGCGAACGCCACGATTAACGGAACGGCCGAGCGGCTTAAAGCGGTCATGGTTTCCGGAAACTACTACTCCAGCCTTGAAGTCGTGCCTCAGATCGGCCGCGCGATCCAGAATACTGATGCTGCGATACCCGGTGGAGGCGCGGTTGCGGTCATCAGCGACGAGTTGTGGCACCGCGACTTCGTTGCTTCGCCCAGGGTAATCGGACAGACCATCGTCATCAACCGGATACCGTTCACTGTGATCGGTGTCAATCCGAGAGGATTTACCGGTACTGCAAGCGTCGCGCAATCCCCCGCGATTTTTTTGCCCTTATCGATGCAACCTGAGGTTCTGCCGGGACTGGGAGGGACAGCCTCCGCACTGCGCGACCCGAATCTATGGTGGGTCAGTATCATGGCCCGCATGGCGCCGGAAATTAAGGACGCCCGTGCTTCGGCCGCACTCGAGGTGGAGCTGGCTTCGGCCGTAAGAGCAACCATGACCCTGAAGCCGGGCGATCATATCCCGCGTTTACTGCTCATACTTGGAAGCCACGGCCTCCATCGGATCGCCGCTGTGAAAAAGCCACTGAACGTAATGGCTGCGATGCTTCTATTGGTCCTCCTGCTAGCGTGTGCGAATGTTGCCACTTTGCTGCTGGCCCGCGCTTCGGAGCGACAGCGCGAGGTTGGCATCAGACTCGCGCTCGGCGCCAACCGCCGGCGGCTATTAAGGCAATCACTAACCGAGAGTATGCTTCTAGCCTTCCTGGGAGGAGCGGGCGGCCTTTTGCTGGGCTATTCTACGCGAAATCTTATACCACGCTTACTGGTCGATCCCGAAAGCATGCCATTCAACGTACCTTTCGACTGGCGTGTTTATGCCTTTGTGGCAACTGTGACAATCGGCACGGGCATGTTTTTTGGGTGGGTACCAGCGATGGCGCTATCGTGGGTCGAGCCAGCCAGCAGCCTGAAAGAAACCGCGCACACGGCATCTCGCCGGAGAGGAGTAGGCTCCAAAGCTATTGTAGGAATCCAACTAGCCTTGGCCACGTGCTTATCTATTGGTGCAGGTCTTTTTCTTCGCACTGTCATAGCTCTGACTTCCGTGCACGTCGGCTTCAATGCCGAACATCTCCTATTACTCCAGGTCAATCCACCATCATCTGAGTACACGCTTAGAAAAAAAGTGCAGCTATATAAGTCTTTGGAGGACGCGTTTTCCGCAGTACCTGGAGTGAAAGCAGTCACTGCGATGTCGGTCCCTTTGGTTGCAGATTGGACGCTAGACACGATGTTTGAAACCGAGGCAGAAGCTGCTACCCAAGAGCGGCAGCCTGGTGAACGGATTACCGGGGTCGGTAATAGTTTTTTTCAAACAATGGGGATTCCCCTTGTCACTGGGCGGGGCTTTACGGAGCGGGACACGGCAACAGGGCAACCCGTCGCAGTCATAAACAGTAGCCTCGCGCACCGCCGCTTTCCGAAACTGAATCCCATCGGACAAAGATTCAGGTTTGGCATTCCAATTGAGAATAAGTGGGTGGAGGTAGTTGGGGTGTGTGGCGATACGCAATACATGTCATTGCGCCAATCGCCACCGCCTCAATTTTTTGTTCCTTACGCACAGCGTCCGGAGGATGCGGTGGTATCGGAGGGAATGACTTATGCCGTGCGCACGGACTTGAGCACTTCCGCCATTCTAGCCTCGCTGCGGCGCGCCGCCGCGAAGGTAGACCCCAATTTGCCCCTGGCGAACGTGCGCACGCAACAACAGCAGATTAATGAGAGCATGCACGTGGAACGGGCCTTTGGCGCCCTTACCCTAGGTTTTGCGCTAATGGCACTAATTCTTGCCAGCATCGGCGTTTACGGAATCATGACCTACTCTGTTGCGAGCCGCACGAAGGAATTGAGCATCCGGCTTGTTTTGGGAGCGCAGCCCAGAGAAATACGATCCATGATTTTACGCGAGAGCGGCCTATTAGCTATGATCTCTATTGCTATCGGCGTGGTAAGCGCGTTGGTGCTTACGGGCCTCATAAGATCAATGCTGTATGCAGTAGGTGCTCATGACCCTGCGACAATACTAGGCGCGGTCACATGCCTATTGGCGATAGCGGTCGCTGCTGCGTGGGTTCCTGCTCGGCGTGCAGCCAGCATTCAACCCGCTGAGGCAATGAGGCAGGTATGAGAATGAAAGAAAGTCATTCGGAGCCAATGCTAGCCCGTGTAGTTCTCTAATGCCTGGATAGAAGCTGAAAGGTTTCAATGATGGCGGCTGGTTCCACCCGATAAGGCGTCTTGCCTTCATAGAAGCCATACCGGGCAATGTAGTAAGGCACCAAAGGGGAAAAGCTCAATTTCTTTCCCGTTGCGAGATGAGTCACCGTGAAATCACGGTCGGTTTGCAAATTGTCGTTGAACAGAGACTCTTGAAATCCGCGGTACCTTTCATAACTCGCGCTGTAGTGGTGACCGCGGTATGTGAAGTCATCGAATCGATCGGACCCCCAGTCGGCCGCGCATCGTCACAGCCCCTATGCTCGGGATCCTGTTGAAAAACTCACCGTGGTCAGAGATCCCGCACGAAAAGAGCCATCTCGCCGCCCTCCGGTTCCCCGACGACTCGTACGAGCCGGAAACCAGCCCTTTGAACTGCCCTGAGAGAGGCCTCGTTCAGCAGCGAGATTCTGGCCACCATCTGACCTATCTGAGTCGCTCCTCGTAAGTACTCGCTCATTAGATTGATCGCACGTCCGACAATGCCCTTTCCTCTCCAAGCGGGGAAGATCCCAAACGAGACGTTCGCCTGGCCGGGGGTGACCGGCAGATCCAGGTTAGCTTCGATGCAACCAATCAGCTTTCCGGTATCAAGAGTGAATATTCCGAATGCTTTTCGTGGGCCGTTGTTTCGCCACTGCTCCTCACACGAATTAATGTAGGTCTGCACGGTTTCGATTGTGCTGCGTCCGCCGCTTAGCCATCTCGCGATTGCTTCGTCTTCGCCGGCAAGATGGTCAGCTGCATCGCCCATGTGCAACGGGCGGAGAAGAATGACTCCATCTGTGAACTGCGCTGAGATCATGCGATCGGACTCGTTGGTGCGAGTATCCAGGAGCATATCTCGAACCGAAAAGGAGTGATCAGCTTCCAAAAATCAAATAGATTGTCTTATGTTTCGGTGACGTTCGCGTCTTCGAGAACGTCTTTACAGAGAGTTCCTTGATGTCGTTCTGGATCAACTTTCTTGGAGGCGTGCTGCTCACCATGATGGGTCAACAAACTCGTTCTGAATCGCTGTTCTACTACTTCCGAATCGAAGATCATATTCCCGCAGATCATCTCTTACGGCTCGTTGATCGGCATATCGACTTTGGTTTTGTCCGCGAGACCTTGAAGGCGAGCTACAGCCACACAGGTCGTCCTTCGATTGATCCCGAAGTCCTGCTCCGCATTCTATTGATCGGATATCTGTACGGCATCACGAGTGAACGCCGCTTGATCCAGTACGATCGCGT
Organism: Terriglobia bacterium; assembly: GCA_963738555.1. Lineage (GTDB taxonomy): Bacteria > Acidobacteriota > Terriglobia > Bryobacterales > Bryobacteraceae > Bog-105. Next base: position 43,015 of record CAVTXN010000016.1, on the reverse strand, counting down.
TGCACTTGGCTTACCGTTGGTTTACCGGTTTGGGCTTTGATCAACAGGTCCCGCATCACTCGACATTCTCCAAGAATCGACACGGCCGTTTCTCAAGAGTCCCCGCTTTTCCTTGAACTCTTCGAGCGCATCGTCCAGCCATGTATGTAACGTCGCGCTGTTGAAAGGTGTCGATCTCTCCGTGGACAGCACGCAAATTCGCGCCGACGCCAGTCCTGACCGAACGATCACTCCTGAGCAACTGCCGGAAGTTGCCAAAGTCAATCGCACCGTACGCGAGTATGTCGAGCAGGTCGAGCGCGAGAACGTCATCGCGGAGCCGGCACAGGCCGCTGATCCATTTGCATCCGAAGCGGAAGATAAGCTCGAGCTGCGCCGCACGTATCGAAACTCGCCACCGATGAAGATCTCGACAACCGATCCGGAAGCAGCCCTGTCGAGCAAGCGAGGAGCTTCAGAGTTCGCTTACTACGACAACTATCTGATCTTCTGGCCGGTTTCCTTGCCCCCTAAACCCGGATCACGCCCCAGCGAAATATCGCCTTCCTCTTCATTCCAAAATCCTTAACCCGGTTTTCCACAACCCCCGAAGTTCGTTTTCGCCCTCTCGCATGCTATGTTCCGGCAGGCTCGTACTCGGCCGTTCGACCGTTTCTGAACTTTGAACGCTTTCCGATCCCGGAAGGTGGGCGTTCAGCCCGCGCGTAGCTTCAGCTACGGATTAAATCGTTACCCCGACCGTGACGAGCCATTTCCATTTAGGAGACTGCCCCATGACCGCACGATCGATCCGCCGCGCACAAGAGCGCAAAGCCAGAAAAGCCGCCGAAAAAGAAGCCCGTTTCCAGCAGCCGTCCGCCGAGACCGAACCCACTGTTTCCGAAGCGAAGCTAACCGCCAATCGCGCCAATGCCCAACTCTCCACGGGTCCACGTACAACCCAAGGGAAAACCGTCTCCTCCATGAATGCCGTGAAAACCGGTCTTACCGGCCGCACCGTCCTGCTCCCCTCCGACGACGTCGAAGCCTACCAGCAGCACCTCGCCGCTTATGAAGCCGAATATAAACCGCTCGGTCTGCGCGAACGTGAACTGGTTCAGTCGCTCGCCGATATCCAATGGCGCCTGCAGCGCATCCCCGGTCTCGAAATGGCGATCTATGCCCGCGGCCGCGACGAATTTGCCGGACAATTCGAAGAACTCGAGCCCGCCGCCCGCGCTGCCCGCATCGATCTCGAAACCTTCCTCCAACACCAGAAGCCCTTGCGTAATCTGCAGATCCAGGAAGGCCGCCTGCAGCGCCAGCGCCAGAAGGACATGGCCGAACTGTGCGAATTACAGCAGGAGCGCCGCCAGGCCGAGCAGCCCCAAATCGCACCGGCAAATATTGCTGCCCCAGCCGGCGGGGTCGATATCGCATTCCTCGAGGAGCTGTACGCGAAAGCAACCGCCCCGATACCGAACACCGGCGCCATAGCGGCCCTTAAGAAGTTTGGCTTCGATATTTCAGCTCTCGCGGCATCGCGTTGAAGCAGGTAGTCGGCTTGAACAGAACCCGGAGCGTCCAGCGACGGCCTTTCTCCGAAAACCGCTTAATGCGCGCCCGCCGCGGCTCCGGCTCGTGCGCGTACTTTTTTCAGACCCCATACAAGCGGAACGCAACACAAACACGTCAGCGCCATGTAGCGGAAATCGTCCACGTACGACCAGAGTTGCGCCTGCTGGCCAAGTACCCGTCCGACTTGTCCGAGTGCCTGAGTCTGGGCCGTCGCGTGGCTTGCGTAATTAGAGAACGTCTGAGTGTACTGTTGCAAATACTGTTGGTAGGTAGATGACATCGGCACGGTGTGTTGCACCATTTCGTTCTGGTGCAGCTGTTGATGGCGCACCAGGAGCGTGTCAACAATCGATATCCCCACACTGCCGCCGATATTGCGCATCAGGTTATAGAGGCCGCTCCCATTACCTACGGCTTGCGGAGGCAAATCTCCCAATGTGACGACTGATAGAGGTACGAATACCAACCCGAGAGAGAATCCGCTGACAACAATGGGTATCGTCATGGACCAGGGGGACATTTGCAAGGTGAGAGTGGCCCAGATCAGACTGCATACCGCGAACACTCCGAATCCGCAAGAGACCAGGATGCGAGTGTCCACGCGCGAGACAAGAAGGCCGACCAGCGGCATCGCAAGAATCGATCCAATGCCGCGCGGCGCGACTGCCAGGCCGGCCCACCAAGCCGAGTAATCCATCATGGACTGAAAGTAAAGAGGAAGCAGTGTCACGGCCGCATAAACCGATGCACCGAACATGAAAATAAGAATGCAACCCATGGTGAAATTGCGATTCTTGAAAACCTTGAGATCGACAATGGGCTTTTCGCGGGTGAGTTGGACATAAACGAAACAGATCGCGCAAACAACCATCAGCACAAAGGCGTAACGGATCCAGGTCGCGCCGAACCAGTCGTCCTGCTGGCCGCGATCGAGGATGATTTGCATGCAGCCAAGCGCAATTGCAAGGAGACCGAAACCGATAGTGTCGAGCTTGCCGGGCTTGGCGTTGGTGATATAAGGCGGGTCGTTCACGTAGCGCATGATAAGCAGGATCGCGACGACGCCCACGGGGATATTGATGTAGAACGCCCAGCGCCAGGAGTATTGGTCGGTTAACCAGCCCCCCAGAGTGGGGCCTAGCACAGGAGCCACCACTACCCCGAGGCCGAACATCGCCATGGCCAACCCGCGTTTTTCAGGCGGGAAACTCTCGGTGAGAATTGCCTGCGAAAGCGGTTGTAATCCGCCTCCGCCCGCGCCCTGTACCAGGCGCGCGATCAGGATCACCAGCAGGCTCTGAGCGGCCCCGCAAAAAAACGAGGAAATCGTGAAAATAATAATCGACCAGATTAAGAAACGCCGCCGCCCGAAACGCAAAGAGAACCACGCACTCGCCGGGAGCACGACAGCATTCGAGAGGAGATAAAACGTCAGGACCCAGGTCGCTTCATCGTTCGAAACGGAAAGACTCCCGGCAATATAGGGCAAGCAAACAGAAGCGATCGAGGTATCGATTACTTCCATAAAAGCCGGCAGTATCACGGCAATCGCAATCAACCAGGGATTCACTGCCGGTTGTAAATTTTGTTGTGATGTGTCTCGGGCCGCCATAGCTTGAATAGAAGGTTTGGATACGCTGGATAAAAAACTGCGTGCCCGGCTAGAACCCCGGAGCTGTTACTCTGTAGGCTTTGAAAACAACGACTAACCATTCTATGATTCGCGTAAGCAGGATTTCGATTCTCCTCGCTGTGTTGTGCAGTGGTCAATTGTTCGCACAGGCGGCGCAAACAACGGAGGCGCGGCTGAACGCGCTCGAGGCCGCTACCAAGGCTGCGCAACTCTCCGGCGACAACGCCTGGATGTTAACGAGCGCCGCGCTGGTGCTGATGATGACGGGTCCGGGGCTGGCGCTCTTTTATTGCGGACTTGTGCGCCGCAAGAACGTGCTCAGCACCATGATGCACAGCTTTGCGCTGATGGGTGTGGTTACCGTGCTCTGGGCGATCTACGGCTACAGTCTTTCGTTTGCGCCGGGCAATTCTTTCCTAGGAAACTTCAGCTACTTGTTTCTGCGCGGTGTTGGCTCGGCGCCTAATGCCGATTACGGAGCCACCGTACCGCACGAAACCTATATGATCTACCAACTCATGTTCGCCATCATCACGCCCGCGCTCATCTCCGGAGCGTTCGCCGAGCGCATGAAATTTAGCGCAATGTTGTTGTTCACTTGTCTCTGGTCGACGTTCGTCTATTTTCCTATGGCGCACATGGTGTGGGGTACCGGAGGACTGCTCAACGCATTTCTCGGCGGCAAAATTCCCTGTTTCGATTTCGCCGGGGGCACAGTTGTGCACATTACATCAGGTGTGAGTGCGCTGGTATGCGCTCTTTATCTGGGCAAGCGTATCGGATTTCCTCGCGAGCCGATGAAGCCGCACAATCTGGTGGTGAGCGTGATTGGAGCATGTTTGCTTTGGGTGGGCTGGTTCGGATTCAACGCGGGAAGCGCGGTTAACGCCACCGCTCTGGCAACCAGCGCTTTCGTTGCAACTCATTTCGGGGCGGCTGCGGCTGCTCTTGGATGGATGTTTGCAGAATGGCTAAAACACGGTAAGCCCAGCATGCTTGGAGGTATCTCGGGCTGCGTCGCCGGACTCGTTGCTATCACGCCGGCTTCCGGTTTTGTACAACCCTTCCCGGCGCTGCTGATCGGTTTTCTGGCTGGCGTCCTCTGCTTCTTTATGGTCACCGCGGTGAAAGGTAAGTTCGGCTACGATGACACGCTCGATGCTTTCGGCGTTCACGGAGCAGGCGGAACTCTGGGCGCGATTCTCACCGGCGTTTTCGCAACCAATCTGGTGAACAGCGGTTTAAAAGATGCCTCCGGAAAGGTTCTTCCGCTCGGTTGGGTGGACGGCAATCCGCACCAGGTTTTGAATCAGTTGGCAGCGGTGGCGATCTCCTGGGCCCTGGCGCTCGTCGCTACCTTCATCATCCTGAAAATAGTGGATGCTACGGTTGGAGTCAGAGTTTCTGCCGACCAGGAGCGGGAGGGTCTCGATCTCGCCATGCATGACGAGGAAGGTTATAACTTCGAGGCGTAATCACTGAGATGAAAAAAATTGAGGCTATTATCCAGCCGTTCAAACTCGACGACGTGAAAGAAGCTCTCAAAGCGATCGGTATCGACGGCCTTACCATTACCGAAGTGCGCGGGCATGGGCGGCAGAAAGGTCACAAGGAAGTCTATCGCGGAATGGAATATGAAGTGGACCTCCTGCCGAAAATCAGGATCGAGACCGTCGTCCCCGATTCCCGTTTGGACGAAATCACCCGCTCTATCGCCTCTGCCGCGCGGACCGGAAAGCTCGGCGACGGCAAGATCTTCGTCTACGATGTGCTTGAGGCGATCCGCATCCGGAATGACGATACCGGCGAAGCAGCGCTGTAAGAAAAAACATTGGCTGCACTCTCTTTTCCCCGAACTGAAGAAGTCGATCGAGTAGTCACAACTACTGCCAGTGATTTCCTCAGTGGCAACATCTTGACTCCCTTTGCTGTTCTGGCCGTGGGTGGTTACGGTCGCGGCGAGCTCTTCCCGTTTTCCGATGTGGATCTCCTGGTACTGCTCGAACGCGAGCCGGATGCGCAGTTAAAAGAGCCATTAAGCCAGTTTCTACGGGCCTTGTGGGACTCATCTGTGAAGGCGAGTCATTCCGTGCGAACCGTCGACGAGTGCTGTCAGTTCAACGAGAACAATATTCACCTCTCGATCAGCCTTCTCGATGTTCGCTTCCTCTGCGGCGATTCCGAGCTGTTCACATCTCTCGCCGCAAAGCTGCCCGAATTCTTCAAGCGCTACGCGCGCCCGTTACTGCGGGGTCTGTCCGATTTAACCACCACGCGCCATTCAAAATTCAGCAATACGGTATATCACCTGGAACCGAATATAAAGGAATCGCCGGGCGGGATTCGCGATGTCCATTTTCTTCAGTGGGCGGCGCAGCTGGCGCCTGAGAAAGAACCGCTGCGTCATGCCGCAGCCGGGGTTAGCGATGCTCGCGGTTTCCTGTATCGTCTGCGATTTTTCCTGCACGAGCGCTCCGGCCGGGATAACAACCTTTTGTCGTTCGAGCTTCAGGATGATGCTGCGACGACGCTGCCCGCCAAGCCGCTAGCGCCGGAAGAATGGATGAGGGAGTATTACCGGCACGCGCGCTCCTGTTTTCAGCCGAGTCTCCAGGCGCTCGATTTTATCAGTCGCAGTGAAATTGGACTGGTGCGGCAGTTCTTTGATCGCCGCGATAGGCTTTCCACCTCAGAATTCACTGTGGCGCACAATCGAGTGCTCCTGCGAAATCCGGCGGCCACGCTGGCGTCGCTTACGTCCCTGTTCAGTGTTTTTATTTTTACCGGGCGGCATGGCATTCCGCTTTCCTGGGACGCTGAACGGCGCGTGCGCGAACGTATTGCCGTATTAGCGCAACAAGCAGAGCAAATGCCGCGCTGGAGCCATTGGCGCACGCTCCTCGAGCAACCGCACGCGGCGCTGGCTTTGCACAATATGCAGGATTGCGGTGTGCTCGCTACCGTTCTTCCGCAATGGAAAAGCGTCGACAGTCTGGTCGTCCGGGATTTTTACCATCGCTACACCGTCGACGAGCATACCCTGCTCGCGATTCAATCGATCGATGACCTTGTCACGAACAGAGAAGACACATCGCCGCGTTTTCGACAGCTCGCGCTCGAAGATGACGATCTGTCTGTCTTGCGTATGGCTCTCCTTCTGCATGACCTCGGGAAAGGAACCACTCCGGGCAATCACGTCCTCGGATCCTGTGAAACGGCTACCGGGTTTCTCGCTGCCATCGGAGCTCCCGAAGCCGAACAACGCACCATCCAGTTTTTGATTGCGCATCACCTGGATCTCTCGCTCGTGATGAACGGCCGTGATCTGGATGATCCCGCAACCGGGCGTTTCCTGAGTTCGCAGATAGGTACCTACGAAGATCTGCGCAAGCTGACGCTCCTCACGTATGCCGATGTTTCAGCTGTCAATCCGACGGCAATGACGCCGTGGCGCGTGGAACAATTGTGGCGTGTCTACTCGGTAGCAGCCGCCCAGCTCACAAAAGAGCTGGCTTCGCAGCGCATTCATCAAGCCGCCGAGCCCGCTCTCACGGCTCGCTCTCGTCCCGAACTGGCGCGCTTTCTGGAGGGCTTTCCAATCCGGTACGGCCGTATTCACTCGGATGCGCAAATTGAGGAACACTTCCGCTTGGAGCAGCTGAGGCTGCGCGACGGCGTAGCCCTTGAAATACGCCGCGAGCCGGGCGCTTACGTAATGACTGTGCTTGCGGCCGACCAAGCCGGCTTGTTTGCCTCCCTGTGCGGGACCTTGGCCAGCTTCGGCATGAATATCGTGAAGGCGGAGGCTGCATCGAATTCCAGCGGATGCGCGCTCGATGAATTTCATTTTACGGACCCGTCACGCACGCTGGAACTGAACCCGGATGAAGTCGAGCGCTTGCGCTGGACGGTTGAGTGCGTGGTCAGAGGCGCCATCGAGGTGAGCGATCTTCTGAAAAGACGTCGCACGAAAAGCCGGCCGGCGGCTTCGCGTATGGTATCTGTAGTCCGGTTCGATAACCTCGCTTCAGATTCGTCCACCCTGCTCAACTTCACCGGAGAAGACCGGCCAGGCTTGCTATTCGATTTAGCTTCGGCCCTGACTGAGGCAGACTGCAATATCGAGGTCGTCCTGGTAAATACAGAAGGGCATCAAGCCATCGATGTGCTCTACGTAACTCAGAAGGGCGGCAAGCTCGATACGACAACCCAGGATGATCTCCAGGCACGGCTGGCTTCGCGCATTTAAGTCGAGCAGTTTGAATGCCGGATGCGAACATGGTCCACATGTCTGAAGCTTTTCGACTGGACGGCAAAATTGCTCTGGTTACCGGCGGAGCTAGCGGCATCGGCCACTCCATCGTGAAGAAATTCATCGAGGCAGGTGCTTCTGCGATCGTTCTGGACGTGGATGCAAAACGAATCCAGGAAGTATTAAGCTCAGTTCCAAACGTCCAGTCGTACGTATGTGACATTACTGATGAACGCCAAATCGGCCAGACGTTCGCCCAGCTTTCTCAGCTCGACATCCTGGTAAACTCCGCGGGCATTGGCCTGGTTGGCAGCGTGGAAGAGACGGATGTCGCTGAATTCGAGAGGCTTTTTCGAGTTAATGTCGAGGGAACTTTTCTGGCAATCAGGGCAGCTTTACCGTTGCTGATCGAGTCGCATGGTTCCATTGTGAATATCGGTTCAGTGGCCGGCATGGTCGGGGTAAGGCGTCGATTTGCCTACTGCGCGACAAAGGGCGCGGTGCATGCCATGACCAGGCAACTGGCGGTCGACTATCCAACCGAAATTCGGGTGAACTGCATCGCGCCGGGGACTGTGGATACTCCTTTCGTCGAAGCCTACCTGGAGAAGTACCACCGGCACGAGAAAGAAAAGGTACGAGCTGAGCTGAACCAGCGGCAGCCGTTAGGTCGATTGGCAAAACCGGATGAGATCGCCGACTTGGCGGTTTACATCAGCTCGCCAGCGGCCGCTTTTATGAACGGTTCGGTAGTTACGATCGACGGGGGTTGGACTGCCGCCTAGGCGGTTGGCGGATTTAACTGCCGCAAAATCTTTCAGTTGACGTAAACTGCGGGAATCCTTACTATATAGGTAATCTCAATTGCAGCGGGTCGCCGTGTGTTCCGCCAGTTTGTCTAGCGAAATTCGGCTGCCGGATTGCACTTAGTTTAGTAGTTTGATGGATATTAATGTTTTTCGGAAGAGATAGCGTACCAATGGAGCACGCCGGCTGGCGCAATCGAATTTCTCTATTGCTGACGGTGCTGGCAGCCTTCACCCTGGTTGGCATTCGGCCTGCGTTCTCTCAGAACGCGACGCCCGTCAAGCCAATCGCGAGGAGACACCGGGTTGTAAGGAAACATCGGGCCGTGGTTCCCGCGAGTACGACCGTGGTTTCCCGGAAAACGGGTCGTGCGACATCCCGCAATACGACGCAGGCTGCGGTAATCCACACTACGGCAAAATCGACCGTGATCGCGGCCACCGCGCACCGGCGCCTGCGGGGCCGGCGGCGGGTTTACTTCAATCCGTGGACGGAACCGACCTTTGCCGACTCAACCCTCGGTGACAACGTCGATGGCGAAGATCTGGTAGTCCGTAAAGCCGCAGTGGATGCGCTCGGTCCTTTCAACGGAAGTGTAGTTGTGGCGGATGCGCAAACCGGGCGGATTCTGACTATGGTCAATCAGAAGCTCGCCTTGCAGGGCGCCTATCAGCCCTGCTCAACGGTCAAGCTAATGGTTTCGCTCGCGTCTCTGAAAGAACAGGTCGTGGATCCTACTTCTGCGGTACGTATCTCACGACATTCCTCGATGGACATGACGCGAGCGCTCGCGGTATCGAACAATTTCTATTTCGCTCGTCTCGGGCAGGAGCTTGGATTTGACCGCGTCGAGAAGTACGGTAAGCTCTTCGGACTGGGGGAAAAAGCGGGGCTGGACATTCCGGGAGAAGAGCCGGGCGACCTGGCTGACGAAGTACCTCCGAGCGGGATCGGCATGATGACCAGTTTCGGCGACGGAATCCGCCTCACGCCTCTCGAATTGACCAGCCTTGTCGCTACCGTGGCCAACGGCGGGACGATGTACTACCTGCAATATCCGAAGAACCAGGAAGAAGCCCAGAAGCTGGTCCCTCGAATCAAGCGCGAGCTGGAAATGACTGACCTGGTTCCTGCAGTAAAGGCTGGAATGATGGGCGCCACTGAATATGGGACGGCCCGCCGCGTGAGCTTTACAGACGGCGATCAGACCATTTACGGAAAAACAGGGACCTGCACAGACACGGCGCGCCCCGGAGTTCACTTGGGTTGGTTTGGCTCTTTCAACGATGTCGGCCAAAAGAGATTAGTCGTGGTGGTCCTGCTAACCGGAGGCAGAGGGGTTAGTGGTCCCGTCGCCTCGGGCGTCGCGGGCAATGTCTATCACAATCTGGCGCTGGAAAACTATTTCGGGGCTGGTCAGCAATCTGCCTCGGTTCCGACCGCGCTTGTTTCGCTACAGAGCAGCTACACGCAGTAGAGTTCGGCTGCCACATTACGGGGCTCTGGCATATTGAGTGGTTGTTCCAACAACTTACACTTCCAGCCTGTTGCTTCTTCTTCTCTCTTTAATTTGCTTTACCATCTGGCCCAATCTGTATAAGAGTTGCGAGGCTAACTGGCGCTTCGAGCTCTTTTCTCTTGATTTCGCCATTGGCGGCCTGCTCTTCGCTGTCCTGGCGGCTAACACTCTTGGGGTATTGGGACCCGAGATGTCCTTCTCGGACCGGCTCGTGATAGCGGGACGAGAAGCAGAGATTTGGGTGATAGGAACGGGTTTTGTACTCGCCTTTGCCAACCTGCTGCTGCTGGGCAGCATTACGCTGCTCGGCATATCCGTGGCGGTTCCTGTTACCTTCGGTATGGCGTGCGTGCTGACGGCGCTATCCCATTTCCTGTCTTCGCCCGAGCGCGCGCTGATGGCGATAGCGATTTTCCTGCTGCTGGCGGGCGTGATTGTGGGGATCCGTGTTGAACGAGCGCTTATCACAGGCCCTAAGCGGCAGGCCTCTTTAACGAATCAGCAAAGCCAGCGAACCAAGGGTAGAGTTCTCGCAATTCTGGCCGGCTGCGCTCTTGGATTTGTTCATTGGCTTCTCAAGCGGACCTCAAATCCCGATTTTGGCCCGGGAGCTTACGCCACGATTTTGCTCCTTTTCATTGGAATGCTGATTTTCACTCCACTATTAAACTTTTTCTTTATGAACATAAAGATAACTGGTGAGCCTATAAACCTTCGAAGCTACATCACCGGTGGAATCCGCCCGCATTTCAAGGGCGCTTTGGGGGGTGCCATATTCGCGATTGGCGGTGTAGCCGTCTTGCTCGCGATGGGTGCACAGGGGGATGAGGCTCCTCAGCAGGCGTTGATCCTGATCATCCCTTTTCTCTCGTGCGTGGCGTGTGTCTGGCTGGGTGTTCGCATCTGGAAGGAATTCGCCAGAGCACCGCGAAAAGGGTGGGTAGGGCTCATGACAAGCCTTTCCTGCTTTGTAATAGGCCTGGTGCTGGCTGGGAGCGCCCTGGCGACTTAGCGAGTTCGCCGCGGACGCCTCCCTGGGGCGCTTCAATCATCAAATTTGGCTGGTCTGGCATCCTGAGTAGAGTCATCAGCATCAGGTAAGGGACAATGGGAGCTATGCCGTTGCGCGACCACGTCAACGCGATCAAACGCGAAGATCCCGCCGCGAAAAGCACTCTGGAGATTTTGCTGTGTTATCCGGGGCTACACGCAGTCCTGTTTCACCGCGTATCGCACTGGTTCTATCAGCGGAAATTTTACGTCGTTGGGCGTTTCATCTCCCAGTTTGCCCGTTTCTTGACCGGAATCGAAATTCACCCGGGCGCAACGATAGGCGAGCGGTTATTTATCGACCACGGGCTCGGCGTGGTGATCGGCGAAACCGCGGAGGTCGGGGACGACGTATTGCTCTATCAAGGAGTAACTTTAGGGGGCACCGGCAATAAGGGCGGCAAACGGCACCCTACCCTTGGACACCGCGTGGTGGTGGGAACGGGAGCATCGATCCTAGGGAACATCAGGCTCGGCGATGATGCGAAGGTAGGCGCCGGCTCGGTGGTCGTGCACTCGGTTCCGGAAGGCGCGACGGTCGTTGGAATTCCAGGCCGTGTAGTCAAGGCACGCGGCGAAAGCATGGGAACCCTGGAGCACGGCGAAGTAGCGGCCTGTGGCGAGACCGAAATAGCGGATATCGAGCAGCTTACGGATCGCATTCGCGAGTTGGAAGCTCTTCTCCGGCTATTGTTGGACGACCGCGTCGGGCAGACTCGCGGCTAATCGACCATTTTGAAAGCGGTATTTCAGGCTGTTACCGGCCAGCCTGGCGATTTCTTCCCGCGAGAAACCAAAGGTTTCAGCGGCCAGCGTATATTCGTGCAAGACATCCGTAGAAAATAAAGCTGGATCGTCGGTTCCTAAGACAAGCGGAACGCCCGCATCCCACAGAAGCCGAAGAGGGTGGTCCTCGAGACTCGCTACCGCGCCAGTGCAAACGTTACTGGAAGGGCATACTTCGAGCGGGATGTCGAGCTGTTTGAGAATCTGGAGTAGCCGCGGATCGTCGACCGAACGGATACCGTGCCCGATGCGCTGTGCGCCGATTTCAATGGCTTGCCAGACGCTCTGCGCATTCGATACCTCGCCGGCGTGACAAGTCAAACCCAGACCCGCATCTTTGGCCTGCCCGTAGAGATCCGCGAACCACGAAGCCGGCCCTCGCTCCTCATCTCCACCGATTCCGATAGCCACCACGCCGTGCGGGCGGTATTCCCTGGCCAATGCGAAAACGCGGGAAGCCGGCTCCACTCCAAATTGCCTGATCGCGTCGAAGATCCAGGAGACAGTAACAGCAGGGAAGCGGCTCGCTTCCGCATGCACCGCTTCAAAAACGGGTTCAAACTGCTGTTCTTTCCACAGAATCACGCCCACGGAAAGCGTGATCTCGGCATAGCGGACATTTTGCGCCGCAAGTTTTTCAAGAAAGCGACGGGTTGCGAGCGCGTAAGCTTCGGGCGAGTTCAGCTTTTGCGAAACCCAGACGTAGGCTTTCAGAAAACCCGCAAAGTCTGAGTAGTGAAGAGCGGTCCGAATTTCCGCGATCGTCAGGCGCGGGTCAAGTTCGCGGATCGTTTCGGGCGCTACCGTGCCCTCCAGATGTACATGCAATTCAGCTTTCGGCAAAGACAGGATGAATTCCCGCAAGCTTGCGTGATTTTCCAATCTGGTGTTCGGCGGCGCCTTCTCCCTTGCCATAATAAACGTGCGATGACTGAACACGAGATGGAAGCGATAGCAGGTGGATACCACGGAGATGCCTTTGCTGTTCTAGGGCCACACGCCCTGGCTGAGGACGGCCGCGACAAAACTGGCGAGTGGGAAATCAGAGCGTTCTTTCCACAAGCGAAGGCGGTGGACGTCATCAGCAACGGGTCAACCACGCCGATGAAGCGCGCTCACCCGACTGGGATTTTCACGTTTCGCTCGCACAGCGCTCCGGCGCCTTATAAGTTCCGGCTCACGAGTGATAGCGGTCATGTCTCAGTAGTCGAAGATGTCTACCGATTTCCGCCGATCATCTCCGATTTCGATCTTCACCTGCACTCGGAAGGAACAAACTTCGAAGAATACAACATGCTCGGTAGCCATCTCGCTACCGTGGACGGAGTCGAAGGAGTCCGTTTCGCAGTATGGGCGCCGAACGCAATCGTGGTGAGCGTCGTGGGCGACTTCAACGGCTGGGACACGCGCCAGAATCCGATGCGGGCGCGGACCGGGGGCGTTTGGGAGATTTTTATTCCGGATGCGAAGGTGGGTATGCCGTACAAGTTCGCTGTACAGTCGCGCTTCCGAGGTTACAGCCAACAAAAGGCCGATCCTTTTGGGTTCTGGATGGAAACGCCGCCTAAGTCAGCGAGCCGGGTAGCAGACCTTTCCAAGCACACCTGGCGAGACCAGGCTTGGATGCAGCGTCGCGCGGAGACGAATCTCCTGGATTCTCCGGTGGCAGTCTATGAAGTACACCTGGGTTCATGGATGCGCGATGCGCATAATCAGCCGCTCTCTTACAGACAACTGGCCGACAAGTTAGTGCCCTACGTCAAGGAGCTCGGTTATACGCATATCGAATTGATGCCTATCGCCGAACACCCCTACTCGCCATCGTGGGGTTATCAGGTAACCGGTTACTTCGCTCCCACCTCGCGCTTCGGGCCGCCAGAAGACTTCATGTATTTCATCGATCGCTGTCACGTGGCAGAAATCGGGGTGATCATGGACTGGGTGCCGGCGCACTTCCCCAAAGACGCTCACGGCCTGGCTTATTTTGACGGTACCGCTCTTTATGAACATCAGGATCCGCGGCTTGGCGAGCATCGCGATTGGGGCACTCTGATCTTCAACTTCGGGCGCAATGAAGTGCGGTCATTCCTCATTTCAAACGCGATGTTCTGGTTGAAGATGTACCACATCGACGGTTTGCGAGTGGATGCGGTAGCTTCGATGCTTTATCTCGACTACTCGCGGAAAGCGGGCGAATGGATACCCAACATTTACGGCGGAAACGAAAACCTCGAAGCCATCAGTTTTTTGCGCAAGACGAATGAGTTGGTCCACCAGGTGCCCGGCGCGATTACCGTGGCGGAGGAATCCACAGCCTTCTCTGGTGTCTCGCGCCCGGTTTATCTCAACGGACTGGGATTCACCATGAAGTGGAATATGGGTTGGATGCACGATATGCTGCACTACTTTGAGCACGACCCGATCTACCGCCGTTATCACCAGAATGAAATCACGTTCAGCATGATCTATGCGTTCACCGAAAATTTCGTGCTGCCTATCTCGCACGATGAGGTCGTCTACGGCAAAAGGGCGCTGCTGGACAAGATGCCGGGCGACGAGTGGCAACGCTTTGCGAACGTGCGCGCTTTCCTAAGCTACATGTACGGACATCCCGGAAAGAAGCTGCTGTTCATGGGTTGCGAATTCGGCCAGACCGCGGAATGGAACTCGGAGGATCAGATCGAATGGTGGTTGCTGCAGTTTCCCGTACATCAGAAGCTGAAGACATTTTGCGGCGCCATAAATCAGTTGTATCGGAGCCAACCTGCAATGTACGAAATTGACTTTAATTACAAAGGCTTCGAATGGGTTGATTTCCACGATGCCGACAATTCCATCGTAGTGTTCGTACGGCGCGCCCGCCGGGAGGAAGATCATCTGGTATTCGCGTGTAACTTCACCCCGACGCCACACTCGAAGTATCGGATCGGCTTCCCGGAACCCGGTACTTATCGAGAGATTTTCAATTCCGATGCGGAGATATTCGGTGGGAGCAATCTGGGCAACGGTGGCTCCATTTACGCTCATAAAGTACCTTCGCACGGCAGACCAGCTTCTGCCGAGATTGTGATGCCTCCGCTGGGCGTGGTGGTGTTTAAACCCGATCGCGGCTAGAAGCTCAGAGTTCGGCCATGCCTTCGAGGCTACGCCAGAGATACCAACTCGCGATAGTGCAATAGGGGCGCCACTTTTCGGCGATCTTAGCCAGCTCTGCCGGTTTGGGTAAAGCTTCGAGTCCGTAGGCTTTGCGCACGGCGCTGCGGATGCCGAGATCTCCGAGCGGCATGATGTTTGGCCGTTCGAGGGCAAACATCAGAAACATTTGCGCTGTCCAGACACCCACTCCGCGTACTCGAGAGAGCAAAACCACGACCTCATCGTCAGAGAGGCGCGAGAGTTGGGCGAATCGAATCTCCTTTTTCGCCACTCTCTCGGCCAGATCCGTCAGGGACGCGATCTTCTGCCGTGACAGGCCGCAGGCGCGTAGTTCTTCGGGGGTCAACCTGAGAAAGCCGGCGGGAGTAAATCTCCTACCCACCGCTTTTTGCAGCCTGCCGAAGATGGTTGCCGCGGCCTTACCGTGCAGTTGTTGGAACGTGATCGAGCGGGCTAGCGTCTCGAAAGTTGGCTCTCGTTTAGCCATGAGACACGGTCCAACGCGATCAATGATCCCGGCCATTACAGGATCGGCTGAGCGAAGGTGCAAGGTTGCGGCTTTCATTAGTCAGTTTTTTGGGAGGACGATTCCATCCTAAGCCACAAATCCAGCGCACCGCGCCGGAGATAATCTAGTTCAGATGGGCAGTTCAGTTCGCAAAAGTACCCGCCAGCGCGGGCTCCTTGCAATCGCGATTCTTTTCAGCTGCGCTCTGCTCGCATCGCCTCAGGCACCCGGTCCCGAGCAGGATCAGGCGGCGCCCAGCCAGGAACCCACCATTCGTGTGGGAGTGGATCTAGTGAATATCTTCTTTACGGTTCGCGCAAAGAAGGGCGGCGCGCTCATTCCCAACCTGGAAAAGAACAACTTCACCGTTCAGGAAGACGGGAAGCAACAGACGATTCAACATTTTTCCCGGGAAAACGACTTGCCACTGACGCTCGGTCTGCTGATCGATATCAGCGCAAGCCAGGAGCGGCTGATCGATATCGAACGCGACGCCGCTGCCGCTTTCTTCTCCAGTGTCATCCGCAAGAAGGATGAAGCGTTTCTGATTTCGTTTGGTAAGAGCACCGACCTGCTTCAGGACTATACGAACTCCCCTCGTTTACTGACTGCAGCATTGAACGATCTGCGCGGCGACGGACAGTCTCCCGGGCTAGGCCCGGTACCGATTCCGAATCAGGGACCGGTACCGCAGGTTGGCGCTCCCAAGGGAACACTTCTATTCGACGCCGTCTACCTGGCTTCCGATGAGAAATTGCGCACGGAGGTCGGAAGAAAGGCTCTCATTCTGATCACCGATGGTGACGATCAGGGAAGTACGTACAATATCCGAACCGCGATTGAGGCAGCGCAAAAGGCGGATGCGATTATCTACAGCATCTATTACGTCGATCGCGGATTCTACATGCAGGCAGGAATGTTTGGCGGAGGCGGCGAGGGAGACCTCCGAAAAATGTCGGCCGAGACCGGCGGCCATGTGTTTTCCGTGGATAAGAAGCACCCGCTGAACGAGATTTTCAAGGAAATTCAGGATGAGCTGCGCAATCAGTATTCGATCGGTTATGTGCCGACGAACACTAATCGGGACGGCAGCTTCCGGCATATCGAAATTCAGGCAGACAACAAGGATTACCGTGTTCAGGCGCGCAGCGGATACTACGCTACGCCGAACGATGCGCAGTAGTGTGCTTCCGGGCCTCCAGGTATTCTGATACTGCTTCCCGCAAAGGAGGCATGGGTGCTATTCCGGCGCGCTCCAGCTTCTGATTACTTAGCGCGGAAAACTTGGGTCTTCGTGCGGCAGTTCGATATTGCCGTTCGTCGCTCGGCTGAAGAGCAGGAGAAATGCCGGCCAGTTCGAAAATGAGCTTGGCGTAGTTGTACCAGGAGATCGGCTCGCCTCCGCCCATGTGAAAGACGCCGCTCAGCCCTTTTTCCACCATCTCAGCCGTACGAACTGCGATTGCAGGGGCATAAGTCGGAGATGCGAAATGATCTTCTACGACGCGAATTGGATTGTTGCTTTTGCCGAGCCGTAACATGAGCTCGACAAAGTTGCCGCGCGGCGTAAACATCCCGCCGGTTCCGAAAACTCCGGAGGTCCGAATGATTAATGGATCAGACAAATAGGCTTGAGCGTAGAGTTCGCCGGCGAGTTTAGATACCGCGTAAGCACCCAGCGGATGGGTGGGGTCCGTTTCGACATAAGGACTTCCTTTGGTGCCGTCGAAGACATAATCCGTCGAATAATGGATCAATTGCGCGCCAGACTGACGGCAGGCCATCGCCAGATTACGCACTGCCAGCGCATTTGCCTGATACGCTGCTAGCGGCTCCTGCTCGGCAATATCAACCTGGTTGTAAGCTGCGGCGTTTATCACCAGGCTCGGATTCACCTTCCCAATGGCATGTTCTACGCGACCGGCATCGGTGACATCAAGAGACTGACGATCGAAGCGCTGAATCTCCCATTTTCGATGCTCGAACACTCTACACAGTTCTATCCCGAGCTGGCCACCGCCGCCGAAGATTGCGACCCTCTGCTGCATCATTTTGCAGCATAGCTGATCACATCAGAGAGCTCATTTATCCCAGAGCCACAGTCTGGATAGGCCTCAGGCGAATACCGGGGAGTGAATACGCTCTGGCGCCGCTCCGACACCGTGAGTCACCAGATGGGAACGCAGGTTCATCAGGCTCTGCAAACCGCTGAGAATTTGCTGGACCTTGACCTCCGAGCGCCACGATCCTTCTGGTGTGGGAAGAGATGTGATGACCTCCCCCAGAAAGAGAACGTCATTGCGTTCAATGCTAACTACCGCGGACAAGGGTACGCGTTCCTGAGACTCCACGGTCAGGCGTTGGCCTTCTATACCGTGGAACAAACAAGGCATACTCCGCCGTTGTATGGATGGACTGGGGGAAGGCAGGTTCAAGACCGCGGTTTCGATGTTCGTGTCCAATGAGCTATACACAACAGACACATCGGTTGATTAAGCCCGCAACATTAGAGTCGCAAGGGTGAAAATTTCACTGCGTTCTAAAATCCGGTAAAAGAACGCAAGAACCGATTCATCAGGAGATCACGTATTGCATAACGGCTTCACCAAAATCTGCCCGCTTGTATTAGCGATTTGCCTCAGGTTGCCATTAGCAGGACAACCGGCCCGCGTTAGAGCGACCACATCAGATCAAACGGCAAGCAGGACTCTACAGCGCATTCGTAATAATCCGCTGGAGCTCAGGGCCTTTTTGGAAAAAATGCCGAAAGGAGCAGACCTGCACACGCATTTGGCCGGCGCGATCTACGCCGAAACGTTAATCCACGATGCGGCGGAAGATCATCTGTGCGTCGATACGGCCTCGATGACACTTGTACCGCGTCACGACTCCATGCCAACTTGCGGCGGCAACTCAGTAGCGGCGGGGAGCGCGTTCGACAATCCAGACCTTTACGCCTCTGCTCATCGACGCGTTCTCGATGCGCGCGTTTGTTCCGTCAAATGGCGTGAGCGCGCACGACCACTTCTTCGCGACATTCGCGCGGTTCGGCAATATCAACGACAAAGCGCATTTGGGCGAATGGCTTGACGAAGTAGCTAAGCGAGCGGCCGCACAGAACGAACAGTATCTCGAGATCATGCACACGCCGGACTCCTCGGAGGCGATCCGGCTCGGCCGGGAAACGGAGTGGACGGGAAATCTGGCGGCTACGCGGGATGCTCTGCTGGCCAAAGGGCTACGTCGAAACATTGAAATTGATCGGGCCGAATTAGACGATGCAGAGAAAGACCGGCAACAACGGGAGCGATGTTCTGAAAGAGACCGAGAGCCGGCCTGCGGTGTGCAGATTCGTTTTCTGTTCCAGGTGCTGCGCGCGCATCCGCCAGAGCGGGTTTTCGCACAGGCGCTGCTGGCGTTTGAACTAGCCTCGACCGACCCGGATGTCGTTGGCATTAATTTCGTGATGCCGGAGGACTGGTACTTATCAATGGCTGAATATCATCGTCAAATGGAAATGCTGGACTATCTGCACTCGGTCTACCCGGCGGTCCACATCAGCCTTCATGCAGGCGAGCTGGCGCCAGGACTGGTGGCGCCTGATGGACTCAAGTTTCACATTCGAGAGGCGGTGCAATTAGGACATGCCGAGCGAATCGGTCATGGAGTAGACGTGATGTATGAAAACGACCCACAGCAGCTATTAAGGGAGATGGCCGCGCGACATGTCATGGTTGAGATCAATCTCACCAGCAATGACGTCATTCTTGGAGTTAGAGGCAAGAATCACCCTTTGCCGATCTACCGATCAGCGCAGATTCCGGTCGCGCTCTCAACGGATGACGAGGGCGTTTCACGGATCGATCTCACGCACGAGTATCAGCGCGCGGTGGAAGACTTCGGATTGAGCTATGAAGATTTGAAGAACATGGCCAGAACAAGCATCGAACACAGCTTTCTTCCTGGAGCTGAGCTCTGGCGCACCGCCGACCTTTTCCGAGCGACGACGCCGGCGTGTTCGGGTACCACAGCAGGTGGTGATAATCCGTCCAAGACGTGCGCGGCATTCCTGAGCGGCAGCGAGAAGGCACGGGAGGAGTGGGAACTCGAGAAGAGGTTCCGATTATTTGAGGCTTCGATCCGTTAGCTTCCGTGCGGAGTTTTTACCGTCTACAAAAAGGGGCCGGCGGTATGGATTCTTCGACGTTTCGGCGGGCAAGAATGAAGCGTTCGGCAAGACGGTCGCAGCGAGCGGTTTCATTCCTTTCAGCGCTCCGACATTTTTAGAACTGCCTCAGGAAGCCGAGCACCTTGGATCGTAATCTTAGAGGCGGCATCTTCGATTTCGCGTAGATCGTCGGGAATGAGCTCGACGGTTGCTGCGCCCAGGTTCTCGTCAAGACGGTGAAGCTTTGTCGTTCCTGGAATGGGCACGATCCAGGGCTTCTGCGCCAGGAGCCATGCGAGCGCAATCTGCGCCGGCGACGCCTGCTTTCTTTCGGCGATGCGCTTCAGCAGATCGACAAGCGCCAGATTGGCTGCTCGCGCCTCAGGCGTGAAGCGCGGAGACATATTACGGAAATCGGTGCTGTGAAACTCTGTGGCCGTCCCAATCTTCCCCGTCAGAAATCCGGCGCCCAGAGGACTGAACGGCACGAAACCAATTCCCAATTCCTCGCACACGGCAAGCACGCCGTTTTGTTCGGGATCCCGGGTCCACAGCGAATATTCGCTCTGCACGGCTGTGACCGGCTGAACAGAGTGTGCACGCCGGATCGTTTGAGCGCCCGCCTCCGATAGGCCGAAGTGCTTGACCTTGCCTTGCTGGATCAGTTCCTTGACCGTGCCGGCAACATCTTCAATCGGTACGTTGGGATCGACACGATGCTGATATAGCAGATCGATTGCTTCTATCTTCAATCGGTTTAACGCTGCCTCCGTGACCTGCCGGATGTGGTCCGGCCGGCTGTCGAGACCATAGCGAGTGCCGTCCGGGTTAATTCCAAATCCAAACTTAGTGGCAATGATTACGCGATCGCGAAAAGGCGCGAGCGCTTCTCCCACCAGTTCTTCGTTTGTGAACGGACCATAGGCCTCGGCAGTGTCAAAGAGTGTAACGCCACGCTCTACTGCTGCGCGAATGATCTTGATGCCCTCCTGTCGCTCCGCCGGCGGGCCGTAAGCGGAACTCAGCCCCATACAGCCGAAGCCGAGGGCTGACACTTCCAAACCATGATTCCCGAGTGTGCGTTTTTGCATGACTTCTCGCGTCTCCTCTGTTTTCAGGCTAAGGAGAAACATAGCGTTTGCCGCTATTCCGTTACTCCATTACGAAACTGATATCGCCGAAGACTCCTTCCCCCATCTTGCTTTGAGAGGCGCCAAACCCAATGCTGAGACCGGGCGACTCGAGATATTCAGATGTGCCGGCGTACCCATCGAGAACTAATTTTCCGTCGACCGCGAGTGAGGCCCGGCGTTTAGACGGATCAAAACTCAATTCGAATTTCATCAGCCGGTCCGCTCTCAGCCGGATAGGCGCTCTCATGTCTTTTAGAACGGGAATGTAGAACTGGATCAATCGCGCAAAGGGTTCCCCTTCATCTGGTACCGTCGCGGTTCCGACAAATCGCAAACCGGCCTCACGGAAGCAGACTGCAAACGCGCTGTCTCCGTGTACTGGCCGGATGAAAAAAATCGCGCGCCACGAGCGCTTCAGGCCAGCACGTTGCATACGTTTGGAGAACGGGAAAACGTAACCGCCTTGTTTAGCGCTCGTCAGCGAGTTGCCCACGACGTTGCCGTTGAGGCGATCAAACACCACCACATTCTCGTCGACCCGTCCCGCCTTTCTCCACCCGACTTGCTCGAATGTCTGGCCAGCCCTGTAAGTCACTGTTTTTTCCGAGGCCTGCGGCGGACCATACTCGTGGTTCAGCCAGGCAGCTCCTGGCACAACCACAACCGCCGATGCCAGCGCGACTTTGAGTACAGACCGGCGCAACGGTAAACGCCGCCCAGGTTGGCGGATCTCGGCCGCTAGCTTTTTCGAAAACGTTGCAGCATCGGCAGGTCTCTTTTCAGGATTCGGATTCAGAGCCTCTAACAAGAGGCGCCGCACGGTGCCAGCCAGCCGCGTATCCATGCACGACTCCTTTAACCGGCGTGCCTCATCATAAAGCCCCACCGGCGTGTCGGCTTTCAATAAGGACTCGCCGCAAAGCATCTCATAGGCCACCAGAGCCAGAGCATAGGTGTCGCTCGCCGGTACCGGCTTTCCCAATAATTGCTCGGGCGCCATATATTGGGTTGTGCCGAAAAATCGAGTTGTGGTGCCGCATTGCTGCTCGAGGTCCGCGAATAACGCAATACCGAAATCGATCAGAAACACGCGTGATGAACCGTCGGCGTGCGTCTGTACCATGATATTTTCCGGCTTGATATCCCGATGCGTAACGTTTGCTTGATGGGCGGCAGCAATCGCCTCGCCTAACTGTTCCAGAATCGAAGCTGCCGGCTCTGGATTGAGAGGACCAACTTCGAGAAGAGCGCGCAGAGTAAACCCGTCGATGAAGGGCATGACGAGAAACGGAGCGCCGCCTTCGGTTTCGCCCGAATCCAGAACTCGAATCACGCCAGGATGCTGGAAAACCCGCAATATCTCCACTTCCGCTTGAAAGCGTTGCTTGAGATCGGCGCGGAACCATTCCCAATGGCGCGCCACTTTCACGACCACCAGGTCACCGCTTTCCCGGTCGCGGCATAGCCACGCCTCGCCGCTGCCGCCAGTACCGAGCAGAGTTTGCGTTTGGTAGCGGCCGCACAAGATTCGACCGGACCCAGCCTCGGGCCGAGCCGTTTCCAGAGCTTCATGCGCCGCGAGCAGTCGAGAGACCTCCTGGCGGATGTGCGCAGGCTCCGTCTCGAGCAGAGCAGGCTTGCGTTCTGGGTCCGCCACTAAGACCTCAAACAGATCAGTGATCCGCGACCATTCGGGTGCGGTCATACCGCGTCGCTCGGTCCCTCAACGCCGCTCAATTCCGCATAGAGGAAGGCGCGCGCTGCAATCCAGTCCCGCTGGACAGTCTTCTCGGAAAGCTCCAGTTTCGCGGAAATTTCCGAGATTTCCATACCTGCAAAGAAACGTAAGTCGATAATCTGCGCCTGTCGAGGACTCAACATTTGGAGCCGTTCAATGGCGAGTCCAATCTCTGTTATCTGCGCGGAGGGGGGCGGGTAGGCTGGCTCCTGACCGGCCAGAAGTTCATCGAATGCGACGCTTCCGCCGGCTGGTGGGCGCTTGTCAGCTTTCCGCGACCGATGGTGGTCGATCAAAATGCTGCGCATGGTGATTGAAGCGTAAGAAAAGAAATGCTTCCGGTTTTCCCAAGGCCGGGCATCGGCGCGCAGCAGACGAAGATAGAACTCGTTCACCAGTTCTTCCGGTTGGAGCGTGGGGCGCCAGTTTACCGCGCTAAATTGGTGCAGCGCGGCGGCGGCTAATTTCCGAAGTTCCCGATCCACCAGAGGCGCGATTCGCTTCCACCGTGATCGGACAGACGTATCGGCCCGATTGAGGTGGTTGGTGATTCGATCCTCCTCGTCGTTCGGCATCGCTAGTTCCGGTAGCCCTTCGTCACCTGTTTGTATCACTGGTTGTGGCGCGGCTAAAGCTGAAGTCTAGCGGATAGGACCTCCAGTACCGGGAAATGTCCTGTGATTGTCCGTTTCGGCGTGTAAATATTTGGGGGCGATTGTGTCCCAAAACGGCTTGTCAACCATGAAAGGATTGGCCATGAAGCAATCGTTGTGGATCGTTTCTCAAACCCGGAGGGCGCTCATGAGATCTAGCAGTTGGAAGATCCTGGCGCTACTGCCTGTTGCCTTGTTTGCCAGCTCCGCCTTCGGCACAACGGTAAACCCGCCCTTGGCCCCGGCCTACGACATCTCGATCTCCTGGACATTCCAGACGCAGAACGGGACCACTATCGGGGGCATCAGCGGCCCAGTCGACCCCAATTTCTGGGCCCCACTATTCAACAACAATGCCATCACCTTCACCAATCCATCGGGTCCGGGTACCGCAAAGGTGATCGCGGTCGAGAATGTTTACGGCGAAGAGGTGGATTCTGTTTATGCGGCGGCCCCGTCAGTGGCGGCCTCGAACCCGGACGTGCCGAACGGTACGTTGGTAGACGCCGTGCTCCAGTTTTACGCAAAAGTGATCGGCCCGCCCACCCGGATGCCAGTGCCGCTGTCCTGGGAGGGTCGATATACCCTTTCCGGCGCCGCCGGCGGCCTCTATGGGCCGGACAACCAGGTGACGGCAAACGTTAGCGACATCATTTTTACTAAGAATTGTGGAGTCGTCTGTAGTTCCGGTGGATTTAGTGGAAGTACCGATGTGCGGTCGGGCCAGCTTCTGTCGATCAAATTGGGGGTGGGCGCATATTCGCAGAACGGCGGACCTACCGGCGTCGCTCTCATCGACCCGTACTTTTACTTTAGCCCGGCCGAAGTTGCGGCCGGATATTCGCTCGCCTTCAGCGAAGATATCGTGAATGGACCCCCTGGTTCGGTTCCGGGTTCTGCTGTTCCAGAACCAGCCTCGCTTATGCTTTTCGGCACGGGTGTTATTGCGGCCGGAATCATGCGGCGAATCCGCCAAACACGGCGTTTCCGGAGCCGATGCTGACGCCCGGCACCCTCGATGGTTCTATCAGCAGCTCGTCATTCTCGGAGAGTTTTATGAAGTTCAGCCGCGTGGTCCGTTATTCCTCGCCGATCATCGCGCTTGGAGTCTGTCTCGCAAGTGCCGCCGCGCAGGTGTCCGACAATCAGGCCTCACTCGACGCCCTCCGCACCGCCTGCTCCGATGATGCCGCCCGCCTCTGCGCCGGTGTTCAACCCGGCGGCGGCCGCATCGTCGCCTGCCTCAAGCAGCATCAGGACGAGCTCTCCGACCGGTGCCGCCAGGCCGCCGGTCTCCCACCAAAGTCCAGCGCTACGCCTTCGCAGCCTGCGTCCTCTTCCTCTTCATCGGTGGTGACTGCACCCGGGGCTCCGGAGAACAGCCTCACCCACGCTGGGCCTGCGATCAGCCAGCCCACCAAGGTCGCCGGAGAGGAATTTGTCCGACGCGTCATTCCCGACCCGGCCCATGTCAACATGGCTGCGGCGACCATTCGTCTGCCCGAGAAGTGGACGCTCGACAGCAAGGTTGAGTGGCATTACGACTGGATTGAAAACCCGCTCATTTTTGGCACCCAAGCCGTTAATCCTGACAACTCCGAGGCTTTCTACCTTTATCCGTTGCTGCGCCTGGAGTCGATCGAAGTCGCTCCTCAATATCGTCAGTATCTGCGCGGCAAGCAGTCCCAGCCCGGCGAACGTATGTCCACCGGCGCTATCAACATGCCGCTTCAGCCGCCGGTGCAGGCGCTCGCCATGTTCATCAAGCAAATGCGCCCCAACGTCGCCAACTTTAAATGGATCGGCCAGCAGGATCTGCCTGGACTCGCCCAGGCTCTCAGGCTTACCCCTTGGCCAAACGATCATGGCGTGGCCATCAAGGTCGGCTACGAGCTCAACGGCCAACCAGTCGAAGAGGCGTTCTTCGGCATTTATTACTACTCCCAAGGTGGCAACGAAGACAAGAGCGTCGGCCAGCTCCACATGGCCGCAAACATGATCAAGCAGACCAACTGGGGATTCCGCGGTCTGCTGAGCTTCCGCGCTCCTGCCGGCACGCTCGACAAGCGCATGCCCGTCTTCTGCCTGATCGCCAAGTCATTGTCCTTCAACCCCCAATGGGAGCAACTGAGCCACACCATCCAGGAGCAGATGCTCGCCGCCTTCAACCAGAAGCTCCAGCAGGGTTACGATCAGATTCGCGCCGGGCAGGCGGCCGTGGCGCAGATGCAGGCGCAGGAACGCGCCTTTAATGCCGGTATCGCAAAGCAGAGCGAAGCCATGCGCTCCCCCGGCTTCGACGATAGCTGGCTTCGCACCACCAGCGGAGGCGGCAGCGACGGCGCCCCCACTCGCAGCAGCGCCGATCACTTCGACGACAATGTCCGAGGCGTCGATACCGTCAACGATCCCAGCACTGGAGGCACGATCCAGCTCAGCAACGCCGGGCAGTATCATTTCACGGACGGCTTTGGGAATTACCGCACGTACGATGATCCCAACGCCACACCAGAAAAGGCGGGGGAAGTGGGAACATGGACGCAGATGACCCCAGTCCAGTAGCGAAACGCTTCCCGGATGCCCTAAGTGTAGTGAGGTCAAACGACCTTGATTCACACCGGTTAGGATTAGTACCGGCAAACGCTATGACTCTATCTCGAGTGAAGCGGCACAGGAAGGCTGGGTTGTGGCGAAAGGCGGAGCGCTGGGTCACTTTGGATAGAGACGTTTTGAAGGGAGCCGCCCGCGTTTGCGGCGGACGCGGCAGACTATGGGTGTTCAATCGTCCGGAACATTGCAGGGGCGATCATGCCTCTTGAAACGGACAATTGACGTCTGAACGAATCGCCGGATACAAGCTGACTTACCGTTACTAATCGGGCAGCACTCCGGTCGGCGCCACCATCGGGTTCGGCGCCAGAAGGATTATGGATAGACAGCCCTGAGGGACGCAGGAACAGTGAAGCGGGGCCAACATTGACCGGCCCCGCCGCAAGCAGCTCGACAGCGCTGATATTCCGATTAACGCTTTCCCGCCCGATCTGGCCGCGCTGGTGTCGCTCCCGCAATCACCCCCGCAGCCGGGTCAACCTCACTTACTTCGGTGGTATGCCCGTTCTCCAAGTCGAGAGTGACGACTTGAGCCGCTACCGCATCAAAACCGTAGAGTCTATCGCTCACATTGACGATACTGCTGAGACCCTGGTCCGTGGGCGCTATCCAAGTCGCCTCTCCTATCCTGGTGTTGACTTCGTAGAGCGCAGCTGGAATCAGGGGCGTGAAAGTCGCGGGTGTCGCGCCCGGATCGCTTCCGAAGGTAACCTCCGACGTAGAAAACAGGGCGTAAAGCCTGCCGTGAAAGCTGAACAGACTTTCAGCGTAGACATTAAACGAGCCATCTGGATTTTGGCTGAAAGGGGCAACTGTAATCGGCGGAATGCCGGTGGGGCCAATAAGTTTGGCGAGGCCGGTCACGGGATGCACCGAATAGAGGTTCTGTGCGAAGTCGGTTGCATAGAGAGTTTCATCCCGGCGGCCAATCACGTTGGCACAATTTGGAGCGTAAGAGCCTGGCATCGAACAGTCACCTAAGCCTGTTGGGCCGACGATGGAGGTTGATCCTGTAAAGGGATCAATCGCCCACAGGTTACCCGAGAAGCCGAGGCTGACCAGGGAAGTGCCGCGGCCCGGCACCAGCCCGACTCCCACATCGCCCGGTAATGCAGGACCGATCGGCTGGAATTTGCCTCTGCGCAAGTCGACTGCGCCAAATTCGAAACCAACGGTGATTACGTACACCGGCAGGCAGGGGCGGTCGCATCCGCAAAGAGTAACGGGTCGATGGCCTGCGCTGTCATGAAGTGCCCGCCGATGGAATAACTGCGCCATGGCATCGGCCTTGGACGAGGCAGATTGAGCTCCAGCCTGGCCGAATGCATCTGGGGCGTTGTCGACTGGAATTGAGCGTTGTGGTTGTGCTACTGCAAGCGTGGCGAGCAGACTGCCCACCATGAACGAAGTCAGAATGAGTTTCATATGTCCTCACTTCCAATAGGCGGAGAATCCAGCAGGACTTGCTAACCGCCGAGGCAAAATTTTTCGAAACCGGAACGGGCGCGATATAATCACCGGGAACGGATGGGGGGACGGCAAAGTGCCTGGCGAACCCGATACCCAGGAGATAAGCACGCTCCTCCGCGCCTGGAGCACGGGAGACCAGAGCGCGCTTCAGGGGCTCACGCCGATCGTTTATAACGAACTTCGCCGCCTTGCTCACAGCCAGATGGAACGCGAGCGCCCTGGCCATTCCCTTCAAACGACCGCGCTCGTCAACGAGGCTTATATGCGCCTGGTGGATTATCGGCGCATGCAGTGGCAGAACCGGGCTCATTTTTTCGCAGTTTCGGCCCAGGTGATGAGGCGCATACTGGTCGACTATGCTCGCAGGCACAACATCAAGCGCGGAGAGGGCGTGCCGCATGTCACCCTGGATGAGGTCGCGGTAGTGAGTGTCGATCGAACCGGCGACCTGGTTGCGCTGGATGATGCTTTGAACGCATTGGCAGGTCTCGATCCGCGCAAAGTACAAATCATCGAGATGCGCTTTTTTGGCGGACTCAGCGCGGAAGAGACGGCGGAAGTGCTGAATGTGTCGCCCGCGACGGTTAGACGCGAGTGGAGCATCGCCAAGCTGTGGCTGTATCGCGAACTCGGCGGCGGGGATGGCGATGGACTCCGACCAGTGGAAGCAACTCGATAAATTCCTGCAGGAGGCTTTACAGCGCAGGCCGGAAGAGCGAGACGCGTTTCTCTTCGAAGCATGCGCCGGGGACGAAGAGTTGGGGCGCGAAGCGCGCATATTGCTGAACCTGGAACAAGCGGCAGAAGGATTTCTCGACAGACCGGCAATTGAAATAGCCGCGCAAATTGCCGTTCGGGAGCAGAGCGACGAGCGCGAAGACATGGGTGTCCTCGCCACGGACGCGGTTCTTCTTTTTGTCTCGCATTACAGTATCCTGGCGAAGCTTGGCGGCGGCGGCATGGGCGTCGTGTACAAAGCCGCGGACCTGGAATTGGGCCGCGCTGTGGCCCTGAAGTTTCTGCCGGAGGAATTGGCCCGGGATCCGCGTGCAATCGATCGTTTGCGACGCGAGGCGCGTACTGCCTCCTCTCTCAACCATCCCAACATTTGCACGATCTACGAGATCGAGTGCCACGACGAACGATCGTTCATCGTTATGGAGTTCCTGGAAGGAACAACGCTGAAGCATCGGATTGGGGGAAGACCACTTTCCATCGACACTCTGCTTCCGCTTGCGATCGACATCGCCGATGGGCTGGAGGCAGCCCATTCCGCCGGAATCATCCATCGCGACATCAAGCCTGCCAACCTGTTTGTGACCGCGCACGGCCACGCGAAGATTCTCGATTTCGGATTGGCGAAACTTGAATCTGTTGACTATCCCCCTGGCAGCATTCGGGCGGGCGCCCCCGGTCGCACGATCGACGATCAATTGACTGGCACCGGTAACATCCTGGGAACCGCATCATACATGTCGCCCGAGCAGATTCGGGGCGAGCGGCTGGACCCACGGACGGACTTATTTTCATTCGGTATCGTGCTGTACGAAATGTCCACGGGCAAGCTGCCCTTTGACGGAGTAGCCCAGGGTAGCGTTATTGATTCGATTCTGAATCGCCCGCCTGTGTCCCCCGTACTTCTGAACCCCGATTTACCGGCGGAGTTGGAGAGCATCATCCTGAAGTGCCTGGAAAAGGATCGGGACGTCCGGTATCAGCACACTTCCGGGATTCGGGCCGATCTACAGCGGCTGAAGCAAAATATCGATTCCGCGCGGCCGACCCCACGGGATCATCGACGAACGTGGGGTTCGAAACGCCTGCGGGCGGCGCTGTTCGCTGCCGTGGCGATAGCTGGAGTGGGAGTAGCAGGTTACTTCTACTCTCATCGTGCGCCTAAACTGACCGGCAAAGACACTATTGTTCTCGCAGACTTTAACAATAAGACCGGCGATGCCGACTTTGACGAGACGCTCCGCCAAGGCCTCGCGGTGGAGCTCGGCCAATCACCTTACCTCAGCCTCATCCCGGATCAACGGATACAGGGTACGCTCCATCTGATGGGTCGTCCCGGGAATACGATGCTCACAGCCGAGGTGGCGCGTGAAATCTGCGAGCGCACATCCAGTGCGGCCGTCGTGGAAGGGTCGATCTCCAGCCTCGGGAGCCAGTACGTACTGGGCCTGCGCGCCACGAATTGCACTAACGGCGAGGTTCTGGATGACGAACAAGTTCAGGCGGCCAAAAAAGGAAGAGGTCCTGAACCTTTTGAGTAGGGTGGCCAGCAGATTCAGGAGCAAGGCCGGCGAATCGCTCGCTACGGTCAAACAACATGCGGCCCCATTTGCAGATGCCACCACACCATCGCTCGAAGCCTGGAAACTGTATAGCGCGGCGGTGAAGATGAGCACGTCGGAAAACGTCGCCGGAGTCGTGCCGCTCCTTCAGAGGGCCATTCAAATCGATCCCAGGTTCGCCATGGCCTATGCGTTCCTTGGGCGCGTTTACGGCGACACCCAGGATCCTGTGCTTGCGGCGCAAAACGTTCGCAAGGCTTACGAGCTGCGCGATCGGTCCAGCGATCCGGAACGCTTCTTCATCACATGGTCTTACGCCCTTCAGGTGACGGGGAACCTGGAAGAAGCGCAACGGATCGGTGAGACCTGGGCCCAAACCTATCCTCGAGCGGCGGAAGCTCTCACTGCTTTGGGCCTCACATATCAGTTTCTTGGCAAACATGGAAAGTCGGTCTTAGTTTTGAAACGTGCAGTTGCACTCGACCCCTATTTCGCTCCGTCGCCTGTCAATCTTGCCTGGAGTTATCTGTTCATGGAGCGTTATGGGAATGCCGAGAGCACCGTCCGGCAAGCGTCGCAACGCAATTTAGGGGTTCCTGATTTCTTAATCCTGCCTTACGTCTTGGCTTTTGATCGCGGAGACCAGGCGGCAATGGATCGCACCGCCGCTCTGGGACGGGACAACCCCGAAACTGCGGACTGGATGACCAATACCGAGGCGGTTGTGGAAGCGTATTCGGGCCACCTGGAACACGCAAGAAGCTTGACACGCCGGGCGATGGACCTGGCGCGGCAGGCTCACCAGCAGGAAAGAACGGCTATGTTCGCCGCCGGATCTGCTGTTCGGGAGGCGTTCTTCGGCAACGGGCACGAAGCACGGAAAGAGGCCAAGGCAGCACTTGAACTATCGAAAAGCCGTGATGTCGAATATGGCGCTGCTTTTGCGTTGATGGTGTCCGGCGATGCGGCTGACGCCCAAATCATTGCCACGGATCTGGAGCAGCGTTTCCCGGAAGATACGTGCGTCCAATTCACGTACTTGCCGGTTCATCGTGCACTTTTAGCATTGAATCAGCATGACCACTCCGGCGCGATAGAGCAGCTACAGCTCGCCGCTCCGTACGACCTCGGTGTACCTTGCAGTTGGTTTGGCTACTTCGGAAATCCTCTATGCGCCGTACGTACGTGGGGAGGCTTATCTCGCTGGGCGCCGGTACACCGAAGCTGTCGGCGAGTTCCAGAAGATCCTCGACCATCCTGGTATTGTTTTCGTAGACCCGGTGCGAGTCGCGGCACGATTGCAATTGGGTCGCGCGTTGGTATCTGCAGGCGACCGGACAAAGGCAAAAGGAGTTTACCAGGATTTGCTTACAGTCTGGAAGGACGCCGACCTGGATATCCCGATCCTTAAGCAAGCCAAGGCAGAATACGTCATGATTCAGTAATTGCCGATTTAAGACTTGGTGCCGTGGGGTGTGACGTGTTTTTGGATTCCGGCTTTCCGTGCCGCCTGTTGCACAGCTTCCCAGATCACCTTGGGCTTGAGTGTCCTCACGTAGAAAAAACAGTGCGGCTACGCGGTCGGCCACAGTGCCAACTTCCAGCTTTCCATGCATTCGTGGCAGTCGCAACGAGTTCATTAGCAACTTTAGAATGGACCGGACGATAAATCCTGTGAATCTGGTTCCACTGCAAGGAACCCCAAAGGAGAATCTCATGAAAATCATTTCCATCGCTCAATCGTCCCTCACGGTTCTGTTGGCCGTGCTCGCTCCCGTCCACAGCTTCGCCGCAACCGCAGCGCCAGCGCCCTACTGCATCGCGGTGAACGGAGGCTTCGGCAGTAGCAGTGGCGGTTCGACTTTCGTAGCGCGCAACTTCTCGATGCCGGCTGCGAGCACGTGCACACCATGGACGGGCTACACCAAGACCAGTACCACCGTCATCTTCACCACCAGCGGTACCGCCTGCCTCTCCAGCGACAGCAAAGCGCTGACGGTCAGCGTTTCCAGCGCCGACCCTGATTTTCTCGGTGCGGGCGTGCAGGCAGCGGATTACATCAAAATGTCCCGGACAACCGCAACCGGCCCGTTTTCCGGCGAGGATTTCGGCTACTTAACGGGAAGCGCAGAACCGACGAGCTGCACCAAGGGCCTGCTGTTCCTTCCCGCGACCCACGACTAACCAGTCATGGCATGCGGCACCTTAACAAATAGGCACGGCCGGAGGAGCCGGACAGACAGCGGTCTCGAACTCGCTGGCAGCGCCCGTAGCTAACCAGGTCGCGGCGAACCGTGAGCGAACCGTTTTCTCTATTCGAATCGAAACTTGTATAATCCAACATGCAAGGAATACCCTGGAGCACAATTGCGCTCGGCTCGCTGTTGCTCATCTCGGCCTGCTCAATAGGAGGACAGGAAGTGCAATCTCCGCAACCTGAAAAGTCGAAACCACCTGTCAAAATGGAGCAGCGCGGGCGGATTCTTGGAATCGGCGGTGTCTTCTTCAAATCCGCTAACCGTGATCAGATGCGCGAATGGTATTCGAAGCATCTTGGACTCGTGGACAAAGGCCAAGGCGTGATGTTTCCGTGGCGCGAACACGACGACCCGCAAAAGGAACACATTACAGTTTGGACTGTTTTTCCCACCTCCACTCACTATTTCGATCCGAGCGACGCACCGTTCATGATCAACTACATCGTGGACGATTTGGATGCTTTGCTCGACCGCTTAAAAGAAGAGGGAGTAAAGATTGACGCCAAACGAATGAATGAATCCTACGGTCGCTTTGCCTGGATCTATGACCTGGATGGGAATAAGATTGAGCTCTGGCAGCCGTCCACAAAGCCCTAAGGGCGGTCGTTCACAGCAGATCGCAGCTTCTGTTTGCAGCCGAGATCTAGGTGGCACAGACGCGCACACGTACGTCTCAGACCATGGCGCGCGAGCTTACCGCCGCCGTGAAGAACTGTTCAGCATAGCCTTTAGATCGGCGGATTGCTTTCGCTTTGTCCGAGCTTCTTCCAAGGCATCAGGTCCCAGCTCAGAGGCAAGCGCTTCAGCTATCTCCGCGGCCTCTTCCAACGCAAGCACGGACATCCACAGTGAACGCTCCACAGTATCCCGGTGCTCTTCTGCCATTGCCAGAGGGGAGAATACGTGACCCACGCGGCAGCGATACTCCACGATTTTTCCTTGGCGCTCTCTGCTAAGCGGCCCCCGACAGTCAGGACAAGTCAAGTGGGAGGGAATTCTTTCCATAGATTCCTCGGTCTTTTTCGAGCCACGCTCCGTAATCGCAAGGGCAGAGACAACCTCTGGGACTTCCGGTAGCGGCACTACAAAATCCACGTCAACCTTCAATGTGGCGTGGTAGGGCATGCTGGGAAATAATGCGGTCGCCGGATCTTCAGCTACGGCGATACCACCCTGCCGCTTTATTTCCGCCAGACCTGCAACGCCGTCATCGAGCGCACCAGTCAGAATCACACCTGTCACGCGTTCACCGTAGGCAGCCGCGGCCGAACGAAAAAGCGGGTTGATAGCCGGCCTTGTTCGGTTCTCTTTGGGCCCGTGCGACAGGTGAACGTGTCCCGGTGCCACAAGCAGGTGGTAGTCAGGGGGAGCAACGTAAATCGTTCCGCGCCGCAATTGTTCTCCATCAGTTGGACGGATAGCGGGCAGAGGACCGGCTCTGGTAAGAATGTCCGGCAGAAAGCTTTGCCCATTGATGCCGTTCCCTATGTGCAGCACAATAAGTACCGAAGCGGGCAGATCAGCAGGCAAGCCGGCAACGACAACCTTTAGTGCTTCTACCCCACCTGCAGAGGCGCCGACCACGATGATGTCTCGTTTAGACATACTTTGCACTCCTATCCTCTCAGGCTTGGTCCACCGCCGGCTCGAACGGAGCCGGAACGGTGGGCTGGACGGAGGGATCGCCAACCCTGAAGGTACAAAGCACGGTCAGCATACTCGTGGCCTTGCATGTTCATGTGCCGCTTCGCTAACCTCGCTCAGGTGGATTGGCGTCCGCGAGGGAGTCCCTTTGCCGAGGACTCGGCTCCAGGTGGTTCATGGAACGGTTCCACCGAAATGCGCTGGTAACACACTTCCAGCACGGTCAGGTATTCTGTGCCGCTCGGAGCTTGGAGAACGACGCGATCGCCGGCTGTCGACTTCATCAACGCGCGCCCCAGAGGCGATACCCAACTGATGTGGTTGCGGTTGAGATCGACCTCGTCAGTGCCTACGATGCTCACCACTCGCTCCGTTCCCGCAGCATTGGCATAGCGTACGGTCGCTCCGAAGAATGCCATCGCCGCCGCCTGCCCCGCTCGCGGAGTTTCCGGGTCAATTACTTCCGCGGATTCGATTTGCTTCGTGAGAAAACGAATCCGCCCATCGATCTGGCGCAGCCGCCGCTTGCCGTACTGATAGTCGGCGTTTTCACTGCGATCGCCGTTGCTCGCAGCCCACGCTACCACCTCCGTCACGGCCGGGCGTTCCCTGGTGATCAGAAACCGGTGCTCATCTTTGAGGCGCTGCAGGCCGCCCGGCGTTATGTAGTTCTTGCTTTGGGTCGCGGGTTCGTCACCTTGCGGTTTTCTCGTAAACCCTTTTCGCATATCTTAGTCTCTCCAGCGCGAATCCAGCGGGTGCCACAAAGCTCTTAGGAAATGGATAGTGCGATGCCTGTTCATACGTTGCCGCCTCAATTCTGCCCTGAACGCAGAACGTGAACGATCCGCAGAATGACCCGGCGGGCTCTCAAACTTTTTTCGATCCGAGTTACGGGTTTTGCGCCAGGACGTTGCGTATTGATTGAACAGGATGCGCTCGGCAATTACCAGGTTCTATAGGTTATCGGAACAGAAGGATGAGTAAGATCTACCTGGCGCAGCACGAGTAACCGTCCAAACGCTGAATAAAGGAGTTGAAATGAAACGTCTTTACTGTTTCCCGCTACTGGCAGGCGTAGTGCTCTTGGCGGCAAATGTTGGCGCACAAAACGCGCCGCCCAGTACCAAGGCAGCACAGTTAAGCGGGGATGTATTTGAGACAACCGTCAGATACGTGGAACAATTCTATCCGCTGTGGTTCACCTACTATCAGACCTCGTTTGGCACTCCCAATCGCATGGTCGGCCCCAACAAGATCTCTCCCATATACCACTATGTAGTTGCGATCAATAACGATACGGTCTATGCGAGTTCGTTTCTTGACCTGTCGATGGAGCCGGTTATCGTAACGATCCCGCCGACGCCTGTCAACTACTCGGTGCTCACGCTTGATCGCTACTGTGACATATTCCATTCCGAGCTGCCTGCTAACACGCCAGGAACGTACGCGCTCTACGGGCCCGGATTCGACCCGAACAATCTTCCTATCACAGTTACCCCGGTCCCATTGCCTTTCGACTACATGGCGCTTATTTTCCGAGCGGATCGGTTCAAGCTTGTCAACGGTGTTGAGCAGGACGTGACTAAGGAAGCCGATACCTTCAGGCGGGGAATGTCCACCATGCCGCTCTGCGCCTATCTGGAACATACCTGCCCGGCCGGAGTGCCTCTGGGAGGCCCAACCAGGATCGTGCCAGAAATCGAGTTCGCGTTACCGTTCAAGACGATCGCTGACAACTTGATCGCGCTGGATCCAATCGCCTTTTTACGGCAGCTCCAGAGAGCGGTGGACTCTCCTAAGACCCCAACGATGTCGCCAGCGGTGCAAACCCTATCGACCACTTTCAACGCGCTGTTTGCAAGCATGACAGCGCAGAACAGGTCCGAATTTGCGGGGGGCGCGAGGGCGGCGCACCATCGGATTATCAACCAGTACCTTCGCAATAGAGGCGAGACAAACTGGATCACTTACGAGAACATTGGGCATTGGTGCCCCAATCCCGATGATTTTTGCTTCAACCCCGACCCGGGATCCTCTTTAGCCGTCCAACGGTCCTCAATAACAGAATTTATCCAGTATGCAAACGATCATGAAGCAGCGGCTTATTTCCACGCCTTCAAGGATCGTGACGGTTCGCGGTTGAACGGAACCGATCCCAATGGCTATGTTTTGACCTTTTCGGCTCAGGAGATTCCTGCTACCAAGCGCTTTTGGTCACTTACAGCCTACACTCCAGAGGCCGTTGAGCTAGTACCCAACCCGGCAAACAAATACCTGGTCGCCAGTTATACAAACCCGAAGAAGAATCGAGACGGCTCTATCTCGATTTATCTGGCGAGACAGCTCCCTCCAGGAGTTCCCGCTGCTAACTGGCTTCCCATTCCGCCAGGGCCTTTCAATGTGATGCTCCGTGATTACGGCCCACTGGGAAGCGTTCTGGATGGCACATATGTGCCTCCGCCCATCGTAAAGGTTGAGTAGCGTATCGCCCTGGATGTAGCGCGCGTGCTGGCCGAACTTCGTCACGTTGAATATTGAAACCGCTTCCTTGCAAGCGAGTGGTTGTGACGAAGTTCGGCTAGGCACGGCTAGGCAGACGACATAAAACGATCGTCTGTCCCACGCCAAATTGCAGAATTTGACAAGCACAACTTCTTATCCAGCTCAACTCACAACTGGGCAACTCGCAACGCTCTGTCTACCCGGCTTGCCGGACGAATTCTTAGCAAGGATCATAAATGCCCCACGATGAAGAATCGGAAAGCTTCCGGCGATATCCGCGAACCCGACAGCAGGCGCGAGTTCCTCCGAAAACTGGGAACCGCTCTGGGAGGTGTCGCACTTACCGGCGGCGGCGCCGTCGGCCCGCTCTTCGGTCAAACCCCGCTACCAAGCGGTTACAACTTCTATCGTGTCCTGACGGCCGGCGATGGGGTGTCGTACGGCGGGAGCATTAACCCCGTAGGCGGCCTGGGCGCAGCGGTGATGCTGGGAACCTTCGAGGTTGAGGGAAAGCCGCAGGCCGACGTGATGTATTTTCACGGCACAACAACAGAGAAGGCGCACGCCGGCTCGCCGCAGGCCCTCTTTCGCGGCCAGATCGACTATTCCAGCGGTAAGCCGTACGTGAGCACTGTCTATGTCCAAGTCGCGGAGGGGGATTCGCTGGATAGGGTGGACGGCGTTCCCAGCGACCAGTTACCGCTTGTCGTCGGAAAGCTGGGAATCGGCTCCGCTAATTCCAGTGCTTTCTATGCCACCACCATTACCGTGAACGATTATGGATCGGCGGAAAGCGAAGACTACAGCGTTTCGGCGAAGGCCGCCCCCGGGGTGTACCTGTTAGACCCAACCCTTGGCTGGTCGAAGGTTGCTCGCCTGGGCGATCCATCTCCCGACGGGGCGCAGTATGGCGGATTTTTTGGCGATGTGCACTTGAACGAAGACAACTCAGTGGACCTCGTCGCGGCGACGACTAACATGCCTCCCGCGCCCGCGGTCAGCGCCACCAGCGCTGCCGCCACTCGCTCGCGCGTACCTTGGACCGCCGCTACGCACGCCTTGATTCACGCACCGGCCGGAAGTCCGGGCAATTCATACGTCGTCTTGAAAACCGGAGATCGGCTGCCCGGGACGGCAGCGGTGGTCGAGAGCATCGGGTTGATCGACGTGAATCGTGGAGAGTTGTTTGTCGCTCAGGTGAACGTCAGACGGCTCGACGTTCTAAATGCGTTGCGGGGGACGGCCGTGGTGCGAGGGCGGCTGCAGCCAAGCGACGCCGCCGGCCCGTCCGATTTGCATTTGCTCACGGGTTCACACGGCCTGTTCGCGAACGGAGTTCCGACCCACCCTGACACACTCGTGGGCGAGACCTTCTTTGGACCACGTATCGGCTTCGACGGCCTCACAGCGATCGTGACTCACGCTTCACGTTCAGTGGCGAGCGGGGGCGCGCTCGATTTGCAGCGCTTAAGTACCTGGGGACGGCGCGGCCGCGACCTTATCTTCACAGCGGGCGATACGGCCGCGAACACCGCCACGGCTTTGGGTGGACCTGTCGTCAGCCCCACAACCGGGCTAACCTACGTCATACGGGTTCTGGCGGACGGCTCCACCGAGCTCGTCGTAGTCAATCAAAGCCAAGACGAAAAGGTAATCCTCCGCAGCGGAGATAAAGTTCAAGGACTCCCGATCACGGAGATTCTTCACGGATACCATCCCGCCCAGGTCGACCCCGCAGGCAGACTGGCTTTTGCCGCCGAGTTCCTCACGAACCCCAATAACCCACAGGCTGACAGCAGCGTCGTAAGCTGCCTGGTTATAGGCATCCCGATCTAACACGCGAGCGAAGGAGGAAAATAAATGGAAAATACCACTTCGAGCACTTCACAATCGAACGTCTCTGCCGCAGCCGGCAATGCCGTCACAATTGGCACCGGAGAACAGGCGAATTTAGCTTACGGGCTGCCGCTTTTCCCGGCTATCGGCACCGCGCGAGCCGGCATCTCGAATACCGACCGGTCTGCCTCAATCTTGGATTTCGAGATAACAATCCTGTTTTCTCGAACCAAATTTCACTCTTTTTACACGTATCTCATGGGGGTCCTGGGCCCCGCCATCGCGTTTGATCTGCCTGCCAATGTCACATTCAACAACATTGATAACGGCAAAAATGGGGAGGTCGACGCTGCCCTGCAGTCCAACCAGAATGTCATAGCCGGATTGGGAGTCGGACTCGGCGCCGGAGCGGGCTTTTCTCTGTTCCAGCAATTCTACCTTCCGGAAAAATGGTACTCTCCCTGGAAGTTTGCATGGAAGACGGCTCTAGACCTGAGTGTTCAGTTCAATGTAGACGTTATCAAGCTTCTTTTTCTCCTGATCCAGATTTTGATAGGCGCCGCAAACAAACTCGAGAAAATTGAAGGCAAGACCGCAGACAAATTTGATAAATACCTGGACAATGGAATCGCAGCGGTTGAGGGATTCAGCTTTTGGGGCAACTCGTCGGGGTTCGGCCCCAATCAGAAGACCACGGCTACCGCGAAGTGGGTCTTACCGATCGATTTTTTCAGTTTCGTCCCAGTCCTCAAAGCGTTTAATAAGTCCATGGCCAAAATCACCGGCGGCGTCCAGTTCGGTACGCAGGTCAGCGTTCTCATGCCGGTTACGTTATCGCTTGATAGCTTCGACGTGACGGGCGGGCAGAAACCCGGAGACATCGCCAGATACCAGCCGATCACTTACGACAATTCCACCGCTAAGGCGAAGGGTCCGGCCTTCTTCACGGGGAGCAACCCCTCACGGCTCACTACCAATGTAAGTTACACAACCAGTTTCACCATCTCACTCCAGTTCTTCTTGAGGATTACCGTTTGCAAGTTCCTCGACAAAGCCCTCACCACGCGCTCGCTCGATCTCCTGGAGCTGATGCGTCTCCCGAGGCCAGGCACGGGCACCATCCCAGGGTCCGTCAGCACGGATCTGCAGAGCGGCTGTGTTCTCTTGCCGCAGATGACAATGAGTTTCGTGTCAGGACCAGACCCTCGCTATCATTTACCCGCAAACACGGTTGTAACTGACGTTCAATTCAAAGGAATTATTGCTTTCGAGGAGGCGTGGCAAGGCCCGCCAGCGTCGATTACGATCGAGACGAACCCCCAAATCGACGGATTTCCTAAGTCGACAAATATCCTTACCGGGGCCTTCAACGCAAGCTTCGCTTACACGTTTTACAACAATCCCATCCCGACCGGCGATCCGAACAATCCTAGCAGCACTATTTCTCCCAGCGAGACCTCGCCATATGCAACCTATCTCGTAAGGGCGAGTCTCCCGCACGATACCGCTCATCCCTGTGCCGATTGGGAAGTCACTGTGCCGGTAATGGTCCAAAACCGGTCCCTGCAAACCGGTTTTCAGGCCGGCACTCAGGCTATCGGACCTGCCTATAATCCGCAGGCCGGAGCGGAGCTGAACGCGGACCAATCGAAGAACCCAGGCAAAGCGGTCGCCTCGTACGTCATCGCTAAGTACGAGTTCCCCTACGCTCCGGGGAGCGCCGCGGCGAACGGAGTCCAGATGAAGATGTACCTGCTTGACGCCGACCGGAACCCGCACAACGGCAGCAACGTCATCGTCACTTTCGATTCCGGCGCGACGGCAAACCTCTCCAGCCCAGCTACGGTAAAGGTCCCGCTCGACCTCGACGGTAATAACTTTAGGCTCGAATGGCGCTCAACAGGCCCTGAAACGAACTATTCCAGTCTGTTTTTCCTGATCCTGGATGCCGGCGGCATTTACGGCCAATCGGAATTCTGGCTCCATATCTGGAACTGGTCATGAGTTCGGCTGCCGCTGTCTCTCCCCCGCCCCGCGCGATCCGCAGCGCGCGCAGCCTCTTTGAAGGTTTACGGGCTCCGGATCCCTTTGATCGCGTGGAGGTGCTCAGGGCGATTCAGAATGAGCCCGCCGTGGCGCTCTCGTTCGGCATTTTCGAGGGCCAGGATGTTATCGACGCTTTGATCCGGGAATCGCACCGTGGAGCCGGCACCTTGGAGTGGATGCAATGGCTTGGAACGCTCGATTGTTTTGAAGACCCGCGCGCGAGGGATTTTTTCTTGCGCCTTCTCTGTGAAAATGATGAAGCGATGGTGCTCTTTGCGGCGGCGCGTCATCTGGCACGCACACCGGTCACGTCACATCCCGAAAGCATTTACGATCTCCTTCTGACCAACGAGAATCCGATGCGCGCGCGAGCGGCAGCGCTTGTGCTTGAGAACTCGCAAGCGACGAGCGTCCCGGATCCGCATCAGGCTGGCGCTGTTATCCGGGGGCAAAGTTCCCACTCCGGCACTCGGTCCCGACACCTCGGAAACCTGGCTCGAGGAACTGAACGGCGCTTTTCAACTGGAGGCCATGAGCGCCCTGCAGGCGCAAGGAGAGCGCGCGTGGATACGGCTCGCGCTGCTGTGGAACCAACTTGAGGTACGGCTGCAAATCTGGCTGGTCCAATGGGGATCTCGCGAATTTCAGGCCATGCTTCCGGGTCTGCTGCCCCAGGCGCTCAGCAGCGGCGATCATAATCTCGTTCTCGAAGCTCTGCGGGCCATGGCAGACGCCGGAGAGAACATCGTGCCCGAACCGATCAGGGGCTTGGCAGTGACATTTCTGTCTGATCCGGACCCGGCTGTGAGACAGGCGGCTGTCGCCGCTGCCCCCGCTAAGGTAAACTGGCGCGAATTTCTCGCTTGTGAAACCAATAACGCGGTTCGATCGGAAGCCATGGTGCAACTCGCGAAGAGGGAATGCGAGCAAGCGATCCCGTACCTGATTGATTTTCTCCGTTCGGGCGACTGGCAGATGCGTGCGGCTAGCTGCGGGCTGCCTGATCACTTTGGGCACAGCCGCAGCCGATACAGTGAAGCCCCTGGTGCGGGATGCCGACCAGAATGTCCAGACAGCCGCGGTGCGAATCCTAATTGCCTTGCAGCAAGATGCCTGGCTCGAGCAGGAACTGCTGATCTGAACAGTTACTACGTTCGATAATCGAGCCGGCCCACGGTCGCAACCCGAACGATCTTCCCGCTGCCGAAATCGAAGAACCGGACAGCCGATTTTGAAAGGCACGGCCGCCGTCTACTTTCAAAAAAGTTGTACCCGTTACGGGTTTTGGCGGCCGATCTTGCGTATTGAGATGACGGCGCTGCACGAATAGGATTACGTGAATACAGGCCGCCGCAATTCTTTCAGGAGATCAGAGATCGTATGAAGCGAAGCTTTCTCAATTCGACCGGGCCTGCGGCTCTGCTGGCAGCGTTCCTGCTCGGCCTATTCCTGCCGGCAGGCACTCGCGCCCAAGAGAACGGCAAGGTATGGCTGAAGATCATGGCGTTCACCGACGCTCCGGTTGTCGGAGCGGATATACGCATCACTCTGGGCGGCCCCCGCGGCCCGGTATTGGCCGATGCAAAGGCGGCCACGAATCGCCAGGGTGTGTTCCCCGCGCCCGTACGGAGCCTATCGATTCTTCGCGAAGGGGCCGGAGGCGCGAATGGGCGATCATTCGTCCGGATCAGCATCTCGGGCGGAACGATCGATGGCAATCGGTTTCTGGGTCATCTCACCGCCGACGTCGTGGTCACCGATCCGGCTCACCAGATCCTGGTAGTCAACCCCGTGACCAGCCTGGTCAGCCGCGTCCTAGACGACCGGCCGGAACTCAAGCTGGATAAAGCCGAGGCGATTGTCCGGCGGTTCCTGAAGCTCCCTGCGAACTATAGTCTGGGCCTCGCTTTGCGGCAAAGTCCGCACTACGTATCTCCGTTCTTCAGCGCTGTCGCCTTTATGGCGGAGGCTCGGGATGCGGGAGGGCTGGACGCCTTCGAGCACCTGCTGCTCCGGGAGCTGCTCCAGGAGCTGCTCGCCTCGCCCTCAGCAACCCACGCGTTCCGTCCCCCGCCGCAGCTGCTGGGGAGTACCGGCGCCAGCGATGCCGCGCAGCTGCTGGGGAGTGCCGCCGAGCAGCCCGGCAATCGGCGTCATTCAGGCGGGCTTGTACGCCGGCGTACTGGACTACGCCGGTAGCGAAAATCTGTATAACACTGTTGGCTGGGCGCTGTCGCTAGCAGGACTCGTGCCCACACCCGATACCATTCAAACAGACATCGACGCTGTAACAAGTGCGCTAGCCGATCTCCAGAGCAGTGTCGACAATTTGAGCACTCAGGTCTCCCAGCTCAACTCGCTCGTGCAGGCCAAATCGGACCAGACTCTCTATTACATCATCACGTCCCAGGCCCAACCCTTCGCAAACGACGTCTATGACGAGGAGGACAGGCTGATGTTTTTCGCACAAGATTGCCCGCCCTTGCCCGCCGGGTCTACTCCGGCACCGCCGGCCCCCGGCAGCTACTGCGACGGCGAACGGGCGGATATCATGATCGACCTAGGTACTCAGCCGATGTACTCGGCCTACACCAACGTGGAGAGCTACGTCAAAGACAACAACAAGGCCAACAACGCCCCGCTCGGTCTCGAGGGCATGCTCCACCTGTATAGTCTCTGGCTCGGTCAGAGCAAGCAGTTCTTCCGCCCGGCGGACTCCACTAAAATGCAGAACCTGTACGACTACTGGAATGGGGTGCTGACGCAAGCGGCAGACTTGAAAATCGAGCGTCTCCACAGACTAGGGGAACAGAATCAGGGCGGGAACCAGCTCATCGCGTTCATGGGCAACCCTAACGCGAACCCGCCCACCACGGGCACCTTCCAGGCTGACCAGCCGCGAACCTGAGGCTAATGTTCCCGCGAGTGCCCATCGACCCACTGACTGGCGGCGCAACGGTCATCAGCACCCAGGATCACACGATGTTGGCCCTTTTACCGTGGGTGCCTACCGATTATCTGGCACCGGGCAACTACCATCCGGTCTACCAGAACTTACCGCAATGTTACGTCTCAGTGGACGGACCCACCATCCCCGGCCTCATTTGGATCATAATTCCGTATGCCGGCTTCACCAATTGGGGGATTGCCTCCTATGGCAACTGGCAGGCCGCAGTCTCCCTCTTCCCCACAAACGGGGCGGGGCAGTGGCGGGATTGGCTCATCCAGCAGACAAAGACCACCGACGACGAATCCCCGGCTAGTTTGGGCTTTTGGGATTGGACTAGAGCGTGCTCAGGAGCCAGCCCCGTCGTTGGTGGCGTTTGGACCTCTACAAAGCCTAACTCTTCTACGTGGTGGGTCGTTGATCCCATCAATAACCAATTTCA